>NZ_JAUFPS010000084.1 GCF_030409315.1 Mucilaginibacter flavus
AGACTCTTCTCCATCCGCTTTTTTTTGCATCAAGTTACATTATTATATTTAGAATGCAACAACCCTGCTCTCAAGAGGGGATTTTGAAATAAAATACTTTAGCTATTGTTTTTTATGCGGTTGAATCACGTGCCCCCTCATCTGCACATTTAAAATCTGCACACCCGCACATCTGAAATCTGTACATCTACCCTAAAATTCAAACCCCGCATCCGCATCCGGGTTATCCAGCTTGGTGCTTTTGCGCTCGCCGGCTACGGTTACGTGCAGCATATTGATCTGTTCTTTATGCTCGTCAAAAAGGATATCGTTATGCACTTCAACCTTTTTTACTTTGCTGATGCCTTTTACTTCAAAATAGGCCCAGGCGGCGTCTTCCTGTACCTCGTAACCAACATAGCTTAAGCTAAGCAGCTTGCCATCGGCTTTAATAACGAGGTGTTTTTTAATGTAGTCGCTTACCATCTGGTTTAGCTTGGTTTTATCCTTGGGGTGTACTATATCAACAGGGGTGTGGTATTGTTTTTCGAGGGTGCGCTCAAGGTCGTCATAAAAAATGCGGCTGCTTACCTCAAGGCTTTGGGTTTTGGCATTGTGGGTAATTTCGGTAACGCTTACGTAAAAGGGGTGAAAGATGCTAAACCAGCTGATTAAAAGTAATTGCAACATAATTGCGTTATGTAATTGTTATTATCACAAAAAACGCTATTTTTATTGGCAATAGCGAATTAAGTAAATGACTGACTTTTATTTGTACTTCCAGTTAGGATGGCAACACATCTGTAACTGGGAAGGGTACGACCATATTTTATTTGTAACCGTGCTATGCGGTACCTACTTACTGGCCGATTGGCGCAAAGTATTGGTACTGGTTACCGCCTTCACCATCGGTCATTCTATCACGCTGGCTTTAAGTGTTTTAAATGTAATTCACATCAACACTTCGCTTATTGAATTTCTTATTCCGGTTACTATTGTGTTTACCAGTTTGGTTAATGTGCTTAATAAAAAACGCACAACAGGCACCATGCGGCTTAACTATACGCTGGCTTTGTTTTTTGGGCTCATCCACGGCATGGGTTTTAGTAACTACCTAAAAAGTTTGCTGGGCAGCAGTACCAATGTTACCGCTCAGTTGTTTGCTTTTAATCTTGGGCTGGAATTTGGGCAGGTGTTAATTGTAATATCTGCGTTACTTATCTCCTGGCTGCTCATCAAATTTGCCCGTACGCCACAGCGCGATTGGACGATGTTCTTGTCTTCGGCTATATTTGGTATCGCTTTTATCATGTGTATTGAACGTTTTATCTTAATAAAATTCAGATGAATAAATTTTACCCTGCTCTACTTTCTTGCCTGCTTGCGGCTTCGGCAACGTGGGCACAACACGACAACAACCCCGGTTCAAACCACGGCAACCGTTTTGAACAATTGGGTACCATGTTAAACACGCCGAACGGCTACAGGTCGGCATCGGGTGCTCCCGGTCCGCAGTACTGGCAGCAAAAGGCCGATTATGATATTTATGCCAAATTAGATGATGATAAGCAGCGTTTAGATGGCAGCGAAACCATCACCTACACCAATAACTCGCCCGATGCGCTTACCTATCTCTGGGTACAGCTGGATGAAAATCAGCATAAAAAAGATGGCGAGGCTTCCAAGATCAACGAAAGCAAGATGCAAAGCAAAATGAGCATCCGCCAGTTGCAGGGCATTATGGGTACCGAGCTTGATTTGGGTAACCATATTGAAAGCGTAAAGGATGCCAACGGCGGTTCGTTACCTTTCACCATCAACGAAACCATGATGCGGATTGAGCTGCCTGCTCCATTAAAGCATGGCGAAAAATTCAAGTTTAAGGTAAACTGGTGGTACAACATCAGCGATAGGATGACCATTGGCGGCCGCGGCGGTTATGAGTATTTCCCCGAGGATAACAATTACCTGTACACCATGACCCAGTGGTACCCGCGCATGGCGGTTTACAGCGATTTCCAGGGATGGCAGAACAAGCAGTTCATCGGCAGCGGTGAATTTGCCTTAACCTTTGGCGATTTTAAAGTTAGCATGAACGTACCTGCCGATCACCTGGTTGGTGGTACCGGTCAGTGTTCAAACTATGCGCAGACCTTAACCGCGGCGCAGTTGAGCCGTTGGAATAAAGCCCAGACTTCGACAGTACCGGTAGAGATTGTAACTTTAGATGAGGTGAAAAACGCCATGAAAGGCCATGTCACTGCCCGCAAAACCTGGAATTTCCACGCAGAAAATGTGCGCGACTTTGCCTGGGTGACTTCACGCCGCATTGTGTGGGATGCCATGAGCGCCCAGATTGAAGGTGGCCGCAAAGCGATGGCCATGTCATACTACGGCCCCGAGGCTTACCCGCTTTACCGCAAGTACTCTACCAAGGTTGTTGCGCATACTATTAAAACATATTCAAAACATACCATCCCTTACCCTTACCCGGTTGCCATTTCTGTAGAGGCTGCAAACGGCATGGAGTACCCTATGATCTGCTTTAACTATGGTCGTGCAGAAAAGGATGGTACGTATAGCGAAGCTACTAAAAATGGTATGATCGGGGTTATTATCCACGAGGTTGGTCACAACTTTTTCCCGATGATCGTTAACTCCGACGAGCGCCAGTGGACGTGGATGGATGAAGGCCTGAACACTTTTGTACAGTACCTTACCGAGCAGGAGTGGGACCCTAAATACCCATCATCACGCGGACCGGCATACAAGATTGTTGATTACATGAAAATGCCTAAAAACCAGTTAGAGCCTATCATGACCAATTCAGAAAACATTGTGATGTTTGGTCCTAACGCCTACGCCAAACCGGCAACCGCGCTAAATGTATTGCGCGAAACCGTAATGGGCCGCGAGTTGTTTGATTACGCCTTTAAAACTTACGCTAAACGCTGGGCCTTTAAACACCCGACACCGGAAGATTTGTTCCGCACCATGGAAGATGCATCGGCTGTTGACCTGGATTGGTTTTGGCGCGGATGGTTTTACGGAACCGAAGCTGTTGACGTATCATTAGACAGCGTTAAATACTACCGTTTAAACACCAAAAACCCGGCCCTGGAAGCCAACGGCGACCGTGCAGCTTTTGAGCATAATTTAGAAAACATTAGCACCACCCGCAACAAAGCAGCAGGCATGCAGTTTGCCGTAGAGGCCGATACCTCATTACAGGATTTTTACAGCAAATGGGATCGTTTTGGTGCCACCCCGATGACCACCAAAAGCTACCAGGACATGTACGCCGGCTTAAGCCCCGACGAAAAGAAGTTTTACGATAGCAAAAGCTATTTTTACGAACTTACCTTCAGCAACAAAGGCGGCCTGGTAACCCCACTAATCATTGAGTGGACCTACACCGATGGCACCAAAGAGGTAGACAACATCCCGGCCTACATATGGCGCAAAAATGAATTTAAGGTAAGCAAGGTATTTGCCAAAACCAAAGAGGTAAAAAGCATCAAGCTTGATCCATACCGCCAAACCGCCGATATCGACGAAGCCAACAACAGCTGGCCACGCGAATACACCCCATCGCGGTTTGAACTGTTTAAACAACAGGTGCTGCCAAGAGGCGCCACATCGGGAAGTAACCCGATGCAAGATGCTAGGAAAGGTGGACAATAAAATAGTGAAGCCCCCAATGATGAGTTGGGGGCTTTGTTGTGAAATGAGGGATTGTTGTCGGATTTTTTTTACAGTTAATTGGTCCCTAATTTAAAAGTTATTGGTATACTATATTGTGTCCTAACCGGCAATCCATTATAAATACCAGGTTGCCACGGCGGTGAGTACTTCACCACTCTTATTGCCTCATTTTTCAAACTATTATCCTTACTACCACCAATGGATTTTACATTTGTTAAACTTCCATCTTTTTCAATAATAAAGCTTACGTATACTCTGCCCTGAATATGGTTTGTTCTTGCTTCAAGAGGGTATCTTATATTATTAGCCAGGAAATTGAAAAAAGCATCCATACCTCCATAAAATTCCGGTTCCTTTGGGGGCGATACATAAACTTGACCTAAAGTATCGCTGGTAGGCAATACTTCACCTTGGTGATACATCCTGGTATATTTTAAAGAATCATTCACATATCCGTTCCATTTACCTTCTTCCAGACTGTCGATTACACTGCCTTCTTCAATTTTGTGCTTATATTCTTTATCCCATTTTACCCAATTGCCTTTTCCATTTGCAGTTAATACCTTACCCGAATTATCATGATATTCCACTAAACATAATCTCCCAATTTGTCTGTATCTCTCTTTAGCACATAATTGCCCGTTGGGATAATATGTAATTAATTCACCAACTTCTTTATTGTGTTGATAGTTAATAATATTCTTTTTATAGCCGTTCTGGTAATAATTTGTGCATTGCCCATGTAGATTAAGGACGATGTTTGCATTGTATATAATCACTTCCGCTGTTCCGCTTAATAGAAGAATATTATAAATAGAATATTTTTTTATGTAACCTAATTTTATACCGCTATTATTAGTTGGAGGGGCTATTATTTGCACCGAAAAATCTGCACTATCCCTTGTCCTAACTATTTTACCACTGTTGGGGTTGAGCGAGTGAATTGCTTTTACATAAACTATCGATGTATCGAGCTTTTGTGCCTTTGTAGATTGCACTAACATCAGGCCTAAAAGAAATATAGATGCAGTTTTTAGCATGAGATAAGATTTATGACCGAATATAATAAACTCGCTAAATACTCCGAAGAGAATGTTAACGATAAAGACACATAGGCTCCGCCCGTTGTTGGTGTTGTCACCAAACAACAGGTTCGTGCTCCCAAATGTGAATTTTAAAACGTTTACTAACTGGGTAATCATTGTAGGATAAAGGCGATGTTTTAATGCCAAAAGCTACGGAGAACAGGTTTTGGGTGACAATGCTAACAACGCGCAACATCAAAGGAACGTCCATATTAACAGGTAACCGCTACGCGGCATCTTTCGGGCGGGGGATGCCGGGCTACAAACGGGTAGCCGTTACACGGCAAGAAAAAGGAATGGGAAATCTGATAACGTGAATGTAAAACGCGGGTAATCTTCACCGCTATTTTTGCCGCATCGCGGCTACCAATTTGTAGCAAAAAACATAAAAGATTTTTATGCGCCGTAGGTGCTACCTATCCCTTGCAAAGCTTGGCGCGTCCAGGCTTATTTAATAACGATTTCGTCAACTTTTCGGTTCGGTCGTTATTGTCGCTAAACAATGCGTTCATACAAAAAATAACCATCCCACATACTATTATCCCAACTCTCCCGTTCTTAATCCCAATGAAAGCAATTTCCTTTGTATTATTAATTTTCATGCTGGTGATTTCGGTGATACCCGGGAACGCTAAGTCTGTTGTTATTAAGGCAAAAAAGGATTGCTGTCAAAACATGGCCGGCATGGGCAAGAATCAGCATCACCCAAAAGAATGTAGCGGTGGTATGTGTGTTACCGTACTGTCGTGCAATAACTGCTGCTTTGTAAAAACCGAACAGGTTAAAGTGAGCAGTCCGGTTGCAATGGATGCCGCTACCAATGCCACGCCTTACCTTGTGGGTAACCTGTCTGGTTATACCATCAACTGCTGGAACCCGCCGAAAGTTTAATCAAATCATCTGCCTACTTCAGAAGACGTCATAAAAGTAGAAAGGATCGTCGGTCCTTTTGTTCATGACGTATTTCGTTTTTGAGGTAGGTGGGCCGGTCAGTCTTCGACAGGCTCAGCATGACACCTTTTTATTAACGTCATCCCAACTTTTAGTCCTCTGGATTTTAAAACCCGCAATGACGATTCAATAGACAACGTTTTTATTAAACTTTAATCAAATTAAAATCATGAAAAAATTTCTTTTCATCACTACAGTGATTCTTTTTACCATATGCAATATATCTTTTGCCAATACACCTTGCTGCAACTCAAAAATGAACCAGTGCAACAAATGCGTAAAAGCATGTACCAAGCCCAATTGTTTGGATACCTGTGGCAAAACCTGCAAAGCATCAGGCGAATGCACTAAGAAGTGCAGTAAATAATAAAAATGCCCCGGCGAAAGTCGGGGCATTTTTGTTTGGTGGCATTTGGTTTATGCCACCCTATCTGTTTTAAAAATGGAAAGCGGTCCATCAACAATATCGCCTATCTGTTGTACAAACAGTTTAAAATGGGGCTGTTGCTCGTGCTGTTGCAGGCCATCGGCGCTGGCCCAGGTTTCGTGGAAAATGAACTGGGTATCGTCGTCGGCAGATTGGTAAAGTTCATATTGCTCGCAGGCTTCTTCCTGATTTGATGCTTTTACCAAAGCTTCAAGGTAGCCTTTGGCCTGGGCGGTGGTGCCTGGTTTAAACTTCAGTAAGGCTGTTAAGTAAATTTTCATGGCTTGGGGTGTTTTGAATAAATAGTTTGTTTAAATGTTGCTGGTAGTGTTGCAGGTTTTGCGCAATGTTAGCGTTTTTCATTACATCATAAAAATGAATGCTTTCTAAGGGCTGCATGCCGGTAAAGGCGTTCATGCGGTGAAAGCCAAACAGCGGGCCTTCATCAACACTGTGTCCATTAAAAAACTCGCCGGGCAGGGTAAAGGCCGTCGCGGGCGCGTTCCATGAGGTGGTGAGCAGGTATTTTTTGCCATGCATCAAACCGCCGGTACCATAGTTTATGGCCGGGTTTTCGGCGGTACGACCGTCGCTGCGGTAAATGCCATTGTTGTAACCTGCTGTAAAAACCTCGTCGATATACTTTTTAAAGCCGTTGGGCAACTGAAACCACCAGATAGGGGTGTGGTAAATAATCACATCGGCCCATTTATAGTTTTCGGCTTCCTGCATAGGGTCGTAGTTATCATTGATATCGGTTGAGCGGATTTCAAAACCTTCCTTTTCAGCAAAATAATTTACCGTAGTATCTAATAAAGTTTTGTTGAAAAGTCCGCCGGAATGGGCAAAGATCTGTCCGCCGTTTATTACAAATATGTTCTTCATTTTAATTTTCTTTTTAAGTCGATCCAAAATTACGGCGCTATGTTTCATTATTAAAATAACATAATTTATACATTTGTATCATAATTATAATAGATTGTTATGGTGAATTTAGAGTGGTTCCGCACATTTAAAGCGATTTATGAAACCGGCTCCTTAACCGGCGCTGCCGAATCGCTGTTTATTTCGCAACCGGGAGTAAGCCTACATTTAAGCTCGTTAGAAAGTTATGTGGGGTATAAACTGTTTGATCGTACATCGCGTAAAATGGTATCAACCGAGCGGGGTAAAATCCTGTATAATTATGTACAGGAGGCCATCTGCAAATTAGAAGAAGCCGAACGGCATTTTCACAAAAGTACCGAAAGGGACGTGCCTACCATTAGCATAGGCATGTGTTTTGAAACTTTCCAGTTTACGCTGGAATCCTACCTGCCCACGCTGCCCTTTAACGTGATCATTAAATTTGGAGAATACCCCGAAATGCTGGCCGACCTGGATAACGGCATCCTGGATATGATCATCACCCCACAAAAAGGAGATTACAAAGGCCTGGAGTATAAAGCGTTTTCAAAGGAGCGCCTGGTGGTGCTTGCCGGCGCGCAAACACCCGTAGCGGAATTTAACGATTTGCTGAAAACCAAAGACCTGCCCCGCATACAAGCCTGGCTAAAAGCCCAAACCTGGTACGGTTCGTCGGGCGATATGGAGCATCTGCGGCGCTTTTGGCATATCAACTTTGGTAAACGCCCCGATTTTAAGCCTAATTTTATAGTGCCCAACATGGGCTCCATTATACGTTGCCTAAGCGGCGGCACAGGCATAGCGGTAATTCCCGATTTCCTTTCCAAAAAGGAGCGCGATACCGGTAACATTCAGTTGCTGTGGGAAGGGTTTAATATTATCGAAAACACCCTGTACTTCGGCACCCGCAAAAAATCAATCTACGCCAAAGAGATAGCCATGATCCAGGAGATTTTTGAACGGGAAATGGTATAAGTTATTGTAACGATAACATGTATCAACACTACGCGTGTTTGTTATCTGGTTAAAACTGGATAAATTTGGCGAAAGATAAGTCGATAGTTGTAATAACTTACTTATGTCATGCCGAACTTGTTTCGGCACCTCATGAGTACGGTTTGCAGTATGTTGGTTACTTGTCCTGTGCGGTGCCGAAACAAGTTCGGCATGACACTATTTGAATCCTCTATTATCATATGCTAACCCCTCATGAAAAAAAGCCTCATCTACCTAATTCCCGTTTTTCTAATCAGCGCCTGCGCCTCAACAAAAAACACAACGGTAAGCAATGCCACCTCTATCGCCAATAATGGTAAAGCCTGGGCTTCCATCTGGCAGCAGCGGGCGGCGGAGTATAAAGCTTTATGCTTCCAGGCTTATAATATTGCTAAACTGCGGGTTGATGAAGCGGTTAAAAACCCGGGTGATAAACCATTGGCTATTGTGACGGATATTGATGAAACTTTGTTAGATAATAGTCCGTACGATGCAGATCGAGCTATGAAAAACCTGGAATACTCAGATGCAACATGGAAACAATGGACGGACAAGGCCATTGCAGATACCGTGCCTGGCGCGCCGGCATTTTTCAAGTACGCGGCATCAAAAGGCGTTACCGTGTTTTATATCACCAATCGCAATGAAAACGAGCGGGCATCTACCTTAAAAAATCTGCAACTGTATGGTTTGCCCTTTGCCGACGACGCGCACCTGCAGCTAAAAACTACCACATCGAGCAAAGAGGCTCGCAGGCTCAATGTTTTAAAAACGCATAACATCATTATGCTTTGCGGCGATAACCTGCCCGATTTTGATGTGCTGTATGATAATCACCCATCAGAAGAAAGCAGGATTGCTACCACCCAAAAGTTGGAAAAAGAATTTGGCAGCAAATATATTGTGATCCCGAATCCATCATACGGCGATTTTGAAGGCGCGCTGTTTCAGTTTAATTATAAGCTTACCAACGCGCAAAAAGACTCCGTTATCAAAGCCAAAATCAAGACGGATAAGTAAGTTTTTGCTGTGCACTTTGAGCATTTAATAGCTGCCATTGTGTTTTTTTGACACTTATGGTATATATTTGACATTTAATTGATGCCCGCAAAAAACTTGCCCCATAAAATATGTCCCGTTTGTCAAAGGCCTTTTAGCTGGCGTAAAAAGTGGGAAAAGTGTTGGGATGATGTCAAATATTGCAGCGAACGATGCAGAAGAAGCAAATAAGTTGCAAATTTGTGATCTGCGTTAATAAAGTTAACTCCCTGTTTAACTATGAGTGATAGAACGATTCTGGTTTGGTTTAGGAATGATTTACGGATACATGATAACGAGATATTGTTAGAAGCTGTGCGTAAAGCTGATAAAGTACTGCCGGTATATTGTTTTGATCCTTATTATTTTCAGCAAACTACAACTGGCACAAGCAAAACAGGAAGTTTCAGAGCTCGTTTTTTATTAGAAGCCGTTGCCGATTTGCGTAAAAACCTGCAGACCTATGGTGCCGAGCTCATCATCCGCACCGGTAGCCCGGCCGAAATTATCCCCCAGCTTGCCGAGCAGTACCAGGTAAATGAAGTTTACCATCACCGGGAGGTAGCTTACGAGGAAACCGAAATATCTGAACAGGTAGAGGCGGCCCTTTGGAAAATGAGGCTTAACCTGAAGCATTTTATAGGTCACACCCTTTACCATAAAGAAGATTTGCCTTTCCCAATCAAAGATATCCCCGATAGTTTCGCGGTGTTCAAGAAAAAGGTAGAGCGGGATAGTAATGTAAGGCCATGCGTGCCGACACCCGGGCAGATCATCACCCCAACAATTACCGATGCAGGCGAACTGCCAACGCTTGAACAATTGGGTTTAACCAACCCTATTGATGATGCGCGGGCCACAAACTATTTTCAGGGTGGCGAAACCGCGGCCCTGGTGCAACTACACAATTTCTTTTCCAAAGGCGACCTCGCTGTAAAAGGCAAAGGGCGCAATGGTGTTATCAATAACAATACTTCTAAATTATCGCCCTGGCTTGCGGTAGGCTGTATTTCGCCAAGGCAGGTTTACTGGGAAATTTTTAAACACCAAAATGGTAACGCCCAAAGTGGCATGTTGAAGCTGGAACTGCTATGGCGCGATTATTTTAGGTTCATGTTTAAAAAACATGGTCAAAAGTTCATCAAAGCCAAAAACGAACTTGAAGAGCTACCAGCCGATAACTCCGAGGCTTTTGAAACCTGGGCTGCTGCCAAAACTGGTGTAGCCTTTGTTGATGCCTGTATGCACGAGTTAAATGCTACAGGTTACATCTGTAACCAATGTCGCCAAATTGTGGCTACTTACCTGGTACATGAGCTTAAAGCTGACTGGACAAAAGGTGCTGCCTACTTTGAAGAAAAACTGATAGACTACTCGCCCGCCAGCAACTGGGGCAACTGGGCCTTTATAGCCGGCGTAAACGATGCCAAAGAAAGCAAATACACCATTGCCGCCATCCCCACAAAAGAACAGGAAGCCAAAAGCGATTTTGTTGCTACCTGGCAAGCATCTAAAGATGCGGCAGGGGATTTGGTAGGGGTGTGAGAATGAATAATTAGTTAAACAAAGTTATCACCACTCCCTTTCCTGATCCAGGTATTCGTCAATTTTGACGACACTCCAGATTGATGATCCTAAGCCAGATATAGACGATAGCTTGAAGTTTTTTTTCTTTGCCGATTTTTGAATCATTAACGTAAGTTGATTGAAAAGCCTCCTTTGATCCCGTTTATCAAGTCGTTTAATTTGTAATAAGAGGTAGTTTACGCTTAAATTCATCTCTATTTAATAAAAATAATAATTTCTTACTCCAAAAACTAAAATATTCATAATAGATATTGCGATCGATTGCGTTTATCGAATTTAAGTATTTAAAATCATGAAATATTCCGTTAAAATTGGAGATTAGCGCCTGTTTTTCAAATTAATTTCTTTGCAATTAATTATGTAGTATATACACCTATATGCTTACTTTTGTACCGTTTTAAAGATCATTTTCACATGGATCGTCTTAATTATATCAATAGCGGCAACGCAGACTACATCAATTCCTTATACGAAAGCTATAAACAGGACCCCGAATCGGTTGATTTTGGCTGGCAAAAGTTTTTTGAAGGCTTTGAATTTAATATAACCACAAACGCGGCGGCTGCAACTACCACAGCTGTAGATGGCAAAACACAGGAGCACTTTTTAAAAGAAATTAAAGTGCTCAATATGATAGATGGGTACCGGTCGCGCGGTCACTTATTTGCCAAAACTAACCCTGTGCGCGAGCGTCGTCACTATTTTCCTGGTAAAGACCTTGATACTTTTGGTTTAAGCGATGCCGACCTTGATACCGTGTTTAACTCTGGTGTTGAAGTTGGTTTGGGCGCGGCCAAATTACGCGATATACGCCAGCTGTTAGAAGATACTTATTGCCAGGCCATCGGTGCCGAATACAAATACATCCGCAATCCCATTAAAATTAAATGGTTTGAGGATAGGATGGAAAGCAAACGCAATACGCCTTCTTTCACCCTGGATGAAAAGAAGTCAATGCTTAACAAGCTTAACGAAGCCGTTACTTTCGAAAACTTTTTAGGCACCAAGTTTTTGGGCCAGAAACGTTTCTCATTAGAAGGCGCAGAAGCGCTGATCCCTTCTATGGATTCGGTTATAAAAAAAGGTGCCGATCTGGGTATCGAGGAGTTCATTATCGGGATGGCTCACCGTGGCAGGTTAAACGTGCTTACCAACATCATGGAGAAAACCTATAAAGAGGTGTTCTCTGAGTTTGAAGGCAAAAACTTTGATTCTGAATCACCTTTTGGTGGCGACGTTAAATACCACTTAGGTTTTTCTACCGACGTTACTACATCAAACGGTAAAAAAGTACACTTAAGTCTTTGTCCTAACCCATCGCACTTAGAGGCGGTCGACCCGGTTGTAGAGGGTATCACCCGTTCAAAAATCGACTTTAAATACAATGGCGATCATTCTAAAATAGCCCCGATATTGATCCATGGTGATGCATCAGTTGCAGGCCAGGGTATTGTTTACGAAGTTTTACAAATGGAAAAACTGGATGGCTACCGCACAGGCGGCACCATTCACCTGGTTATCAATAACCAGATAGGTTTTACCACCAACTATAAAGATGCCCGTTCAAGTACTTATTGTACCGATGTGGCAAAAACAGTATTATCGCCGGTTTTCCACGTAAATGGTGACGACGTTGAAGCTTTGGCTTACGTTGTTAACCTGGCTATGGAGTACAGGCAGGTATTTAACGAGGACGTGTTTATTGATATCCTGTGCTACCGCCGTTATGGTCACAACGAGGCTGATGAGCCAAAGTTCACCCAGCCCCTGTTGTACAAAGCTATTGAAGCGCATCCCAATCCGCTTAAAATCTACAACCAGAAATTGATTGCAGAAGGCAGTATTGATGGCGAGTACCTTAAAGGAATTGAGAAAGCGTTTAAAGACGAATTGCAGCAAAAACTGGATGAGTCAAAATCTGAAGACAGATTTACCGATACCATCGCCATGTTTGAAGGCGCCTGGAGCGGGTTGCATTTAGCCAGCCATAAAGAGTTTGTTAAAGCTATTGACACTTCGGTTCCCGAAGATGAATTGTTGGCTATTGGTAACTGTATTACCATACTGCCAACAGGTAAAGAGTTTTTCAAAAAAATAGAAAAACTATTTGAAGACCGCAAAGCCATGGTGAATGATACCAAAGTATTTGACTGGGCCATGGGCGAATTGCTGGCTTATGGTACTTTGTTAAAAGATGGTCACCCGATAAGGCTAAGTGGAGAGGATGTTAAACGCGGTACTTTCTCGCACCGTCACGCGGTATTAACCCTTGCCGATTCTGAAGATGAATATACGCCTTTAGCTACCATTGAAACAGAAGCAAAACTGAGTATTTACAACTCGTTGTTATCTGAATATGGTGTTTTAGGTTTTGAATATGGTTACGCTTTGGCTAATCCTAATGCTTTGACTATTTGGGAAGCCCAGTTTGGTGATTTCTTTAACGGTGCGCAAATTATAGTTGACCAATACATTGCCAGTGCCGAAACTAAATGGCAGCGTGGTAATGGTTTGGTAATGTTATTACCGCACGGTTATGAAGGCCAGGGACCGGAGCATTCATCTGCGCGTGTTGAGCGCTTTATGGAGCTTTGTGCCGATGACAACATCCAGGTAGCAAATTGTACTACCCCGGCCAACTTCTTCCATATATTAAGGAGGCAGATGCACCGCGACTTCCGCAAGCCATTGATCATCTTTACACCAAAGAGTTTATTGCGTAGCCCTAAATGCGTATCGCCTATTGAGGACTTTACCAATGGCAAATTCCATGAGCTAATTGATGATACCTACGCCGATCCTAAAAAAGTAAAACGCGTATTACTATGTACCGGTAAAGTTTATTACGATTTGTTGGATAAACAACAAACCGATAAACGCAAGGATGTAGCCATTGTACGTATTGAACAATTGTATCCAACCCCGGTTACACAGATATTAAAAGTAAAAGCCAAATACGAAAAAGCTACCGAATTTATCTGGGTACAGGAAGAGCCCGAAAATATGGGGGCATGGCCATACATATGCCGTAAATTCCATAATGATACGGTAATAAACTTAAATGTAATATCACGTAACGAAGGCAGTAGTACTGCAACTGGTTTCGCCAAGCAGCATGCCGCGCAACAGGCCTACATTGTTTCAAAAGCATTTGAAGCACCTGCAGGCAAAGTGGTAAAAGAAGCGATAAAAAAGACAACAAAAAAAATGGCTGATGCCGGAGCGGATTGATTAAGGTAGTAGGTTTTACGTGGTACGTTATACGTTACCATGCAAAACATGCAACTTAAAACGTTTAACGTATTACCATTTAAAAATATACAACACTATAATATGAGTTTAGCGATCAAAGTTCCGCCGGTGGGCGAATCAATTACTGAAGTAACCCTATCGAGCTGGAAAAAAAAGGATGGCGATCACGTGGAAATGGATGAGGTTATTGCCGAATTAGAATCGGATAAGGCCACTTTTGAATTAACTGCCGAAAAAGCAGGTGTTTTAAAAACTGTTGCCAACGAAGGCGATGTTTTAGCTATTGGCGCTGTAGTTGCCAATATTGAAGAAGGCGGCGCTGCTGCATCTGCACCTGCCGCTCAACCACAAGCCGAAGTTGCGGCCACAGCGCCTGCACCTGTTGCTGCCGCTGCGCCGGTTGCTACGCCTGCACCTGCTGCAGGTGGTGCTTCTTTAGAAATTAAAGTGCCAACCGTAGGTGAATCAATCACAGAGGTTACTTTATCACGCTGGATTAAAAAAGATGGCGATGCCGTTGAAATGGACGAAGCCATTGCCGAACTGGAATCAGACAAAGCTACTTTTGAACTTACCGCCGAAAAAGCCGGTGTACTAAAAACCATAGCCAAAGAAGGCGATGTGTTGCCAATTGGTGCCGTTGTTTGCACTATTGAAGGTGTTGGCGCTACCGCCGCGTCTATCCCGGTTACCCAGGCTGTTGTTAACGCTGCTGATGAATCTCCACGCGGAGGTGCCGCTGTTACTGCCGCCGGAGGCGTTACTTACGCGTCGGGCACACCGTCACCTGCCGCTGCTAAAATTTTAGCGGAAAAAGGTGTCGACCCTAAAGGTGTAAATGGTACTGGTGTTGATGGTCGTATCACTAAAGGAGATGCGCTTGGTGCACAAGCCGCTCCTGCCGCCAAACCTGCTGCTGCTCCAACTCCTGCTGCCGCGCCTGTTGCTGCTGGCGAGCGTAGCGAAAAACGCGAGAAAATGACTTCGTTGCGTAAAACAGTTGCCAAACGTTTGGTAGCTGTTAAAAATGAAACCGCCATGCTAACTACCTTTAACGAGGTAGATATGCAGCCAATTATGGAACTGCGCGGTAAATACAAAGATAAATTTAAAGAGAAACACGGTGTAGGCTTAGGCTTCATGTCGTTCTTCACCAAGGCGGTTACCGAGGCGCTGAAAGATTGGCCTGCTGTTAATGCCCGTATTGAAGGCGAAGAGATCATTTACAGTAACTACGCTGATGTATCTATCGCCGTATCAGCTCCTAAAGGCTTGGTTGTTCCCGTGATTCGTAATGCCGATAGCATGAGCCTTGCCGAAATTGAAAAAGCCATTGTGGTTTTAGCAGGCAAAGCCCGCGAAAACAAACTGACTATCCCCGAAATGACCGGTGGTACATTCACCATCACCAACGGTGGTGTGTTTGGTTCCATGATGTCAACCCCAATCTTAAATTCGCCACAATCGGCTATTTTGGGCATGCACAACATTATTGAGCGCCCTGTTGCCGTAAATGGACAAGTAGTGATCCGCCCGATGATGTACCTGGCCCTGTCATATGATCACCGCATCATTGACGGTCGCGAGTCTGTAAGCTTCCTGGTACGTGTAAAACAATTACTGGAAGATCCTGCAAGATTACTGTTAGGAGTTTAATTACTCTTTCTATACCATATTTGAAAGCCCGGCGAAAGCCGGGCTTTTTTTGTCTGAATCAGAATTGACAGAATTTTAGAATTTTCAGAATACTTACACGCTATGCTTTAAATTCTGTTAATTTTTTAATTCTGTAAATTCTGATTCAGACAATAGGGTTACCTAACCGCCATTTTCGGTATAAATAGTAACCAAAAAACAAATTAACATCATGAAAATCAAAATTTTACCTGCCCTTGCGGTGGGGGTATTGCTGCTGGGAGCTTGTAAAGGTGGCAGTTCAAAGTATGAAGCGATTAATAATAGCAGTAGCGCCGATTCGACAAGCGTGGATAGTAAGGCATTTGCCGATACTTCTTTATCGGTAGCGCCAAAACTTGTAAAATCGGCAGATATGCGGTTTAAAGTAAAAAGCGTGCAGCAAACAGCTGAAAAAATAACAGCGCTCGCTGTTAAAACAAATGGTATGGTAATGCATCACCAAATGGAATCGTCAAATCAAGGGAGCCGGGATTATCGTGTTAGTGATGATTCTCTTCGACGGGTATCTGCATTCAACACTTCGGAGGATATGACTATTAAAGTACCTTCGGATAAATTGGAAGAGTTTATGAACCAGGTGGCCCATATGGGTACGCATGTTACGTTTAGTAAAATGGATATTGAAGATAAATCACTCGATTTTTTATCAGCAAAGTTGAAACTGAACAGTCGCAAAGAATTGGTAGACCAGCAAAAGAAAGGTAAAGTCATTATTAAAAATCCAATCAACGTATTGGCTCTAAAAGATGATATGGTTGATGGACAGATAGACAATCTTAAAATAGATGCCGCAGTTAAGTTTAGCGTGATTACCTTAAACTTTTATGAGAGTAATACCATTTTACAAGAAACCATCGCTAATGATGATCCATCAGCTTATCAGTTGCCTTTTGCAAAACGTTTAGCTAATTCACTATCTTACGGATGGTTTATGTTTACAGAGTTTGTTTTGGCGCTTGCAAACCTTTGGGTATTTGTTTTGATGGCTATTGCTTTATGGTTGTTATTCAGATATTATAAAAGGAAACACCCTTCATTTTTCGGCACTATAAAATCATAAATTTTTTAGTAGCATTTTCGCTAAACATTTCTATTTTTGCGGTACAAAAAATATCGGTATCATGGAGTCAATGGAAAACGCTAACGCAGAGAAACATTACAAATTATTAGTTGTAGCAATTGTTATAGGCATCTTTGGTGTATTTATACGCTTTGCGGGCGACGAAAACTCTACCTATTTTTCAGTTATCGGTAACATCGCACTGGCAGTTGGTGCCGGCATTGCTTTAAAAGCAGTGTTTGACATAATGAAATAAGAGCCCCCCGGCCCCCTAAAGGGAGAGTGTCGGAAATATATATTATTAAACAGAAAAGCCCTGGCAATAGTCAGGGCTTTTCTGTTATTCGGGATAATTACGCATGCTGCCATGCAAATCAAAAAGCTCCCCCTTCAGGGGGCTGGGGGGCTTCGCCGCCTACTTAGGCCTATACTTCGATTCGTTCAATATTTTCTGGGCGTCTTTATTAACCATCAGCTGCTGTAAGGTAACATCGGGGTGTTTATCCATGTATTCCCTAACAATTTGCCAGCCTGTCCATACGGCCAGTTTGGGAGCCGATTCATTTTTTTCGCCAAGACCGGGGGTAAACGGCGCTTCGGTCAGGAATTTCTGGATCTTGTTATAGTCAGTTTCGTATAGCAGGTTCTCTTCCAAAAAGTAACCCCATATTTTCGCTTTAAAATCATTACACCATTTCAATTGCTCAGTAGTGTACATCATTTTGGTAGTGTCGCCAACATCGGGCAGGATGCTATCCATAAAGTACATGATCTTGCCGTTGTAAATCATTTTAGATAGCAGGGTTTTGTCGTTGTCATCCTCGGGGAACATATCCTCGCGTACAATACCTTCAACTACGCGTGGTGTAATGTTCTCGGCAGTAAAATGCCTTGACAGGTAATGCGGAAAGGCGTTGGTTATGGCAGGGTAAAACCGGGAGTTGCCCAAAAATAAATCGAGCCCGATACCGAAGTAACCATCGCCGATAGAGGTTTGCGCCTGGAAGCCCGAAAAGTAGGCGTAAACCTTCGGAATACGCTTTTGAGGGTAATAATATTTGATGTATTTAAAAGCCTGGGTAAGTTCGGCGTTTTGCTTATCCATGTTAGGGTAGGCGGCTTCTACATCGTGGTAAAGGTCTTTATAGTCTTTATTGCTAAAAATGGTGTGCAGGGTTTTAAAATAGCCCGTATCGCGCAGGCTGCCTGCCGGTAAGATGCGTTCAATAAAATCCTGGTAAAATACACCGTATTTATTGTGGAGCGCTATAGCCTCGGCAGCCATCGGTTTTGTGCGCATCTGGTCAAAATCACGGTCGAACCGTTCTATCTTCACCTCCAGGTTAATATTACTTACATCCACCTTTTTATTGCGCCCGCACGACACTAATACGAAGGCGATAAAAAAAATTAAGTAAATTTGCTTTGCTTTATACCGGTTAGTTATCATTTTTATCCTTTGAGCAAAAATAATTTTTATTTGCATTAATACGTTACTATACCATCCATGAAAATTGCATTAGCCCAGCTTAACTATCATATAGGTAACTTTGAGTCAAATACCGCTAAAATTATTGACCATGTTAATAAGGCCAAACAGCAAGGTGCTGATCTTGTTGTATTTGCCGAACTGTGTGTGTGCGGTTACCCCTCGCGCGATTTTTTAGAGTTTGATGAATTTATTGGTCTGTGTGAACAATCGGCGCAGGAAATAGCTTTAGCTTGTAAGGATATTGCCTGTATTATTGGTTTGCCAACATTTAATAATAAAACCGAAGGCAAGGATTTGAATAACTCGGCTTACTTTATCGAGAATGGAAAAATTAAAGCTGTTGTAAATAAGGCTTTGTTACCAAATTACGATGTATTTGATGAGTACCGTTATTTTGAGCCATCAACAGAGTTTGATTGTATTGAATTTAAGGGTAAAAAGATAGCGCTTACCATTTGTGAGGATTTATGGAATACCATTGAAAATCCGCTATACATCACCAGGCCAATGGATATCCTGATCCATCAGCAGCCGGATGTGATGATTAATATTGCGGCTTCGCCATTTGCGTATAATCATGATGAAGAGCGGATTGCTATTTTGAGCGATAATGCCAGCCGGTATAAACTGCCATTGCTATACGTAAACAATATAGGCGCGCAAACCGAACTTATTTTTGATGGCGGATCATTGGTGTTTGATAACGCCGGTAACTTGGTTGACGAAATGCCATACTTTGAAGAAAGCCTGGCTTACTATACTTTAACGGACGATAACGCCATTACGTTTGACCATCCCACAACCTTAAAAACCGAGCGCCCCGGCGATATTGAACAAATTCACCACGGAATTATTTTAGGCATCCGTGATTACTTTTATAAATCGGGCTTTAAGCAAGCTATATTGGGGTTATCGGGTGGTATCGATTCGGCAGTGGTTTGCGCTTTGGCGGCTGAGGCTTTGGGTGCCGAAAACGTGATGGCCGTATTGCTGCCGTCGCGTTTCTCATCAGATCATTCACTGAAAGACGCCGAAGATTTGGTAGCCAATTTAGGCTGCAAAAGCGAAACTATCGCCATAAAAGATATTACCGAGGCTATCGAAACTTCGCTAAGCCCACAGTTTAAAAACCTACCGTTTAACATTGCCGAAGAAAATATCCAATCGCGCAGCAGGGCTATTTTGCTAATGGCTATGTGCAATAAATTTGGATATATATTGCTTAATACCAGCAATAAAAGCGAGGCCTCTGTTGGTTATGGTACTTTATATGGCGATATGTGCGGCGGTATTTCTGTAATTGGCGATGTTTATAAAACGCAGGTGTTTGCCCTGGCACGCTATATTAACAGGGATAAAGAGATCATACCGATTAACTCCATAGTGAAACCGCCGTCGGCAGAATTAAGGCCCGATCAAAAAGATACCGACTCATTACCCGAGTATGATGTGCTGGATAAAATATTAGAAGAGTATATTGAATACCGCCGCTCATCGGCCGAAATCATTAAAATGGGGTATGACGAGGCCACCGTTCGCCGGGTGATTAAACTCACCAACTCCGCCGAGCACAAACGCTATCAAACACCACCGATATTAAGGGTATCGCCAAAGGCTTTTGGTATGGGCCGCAGGATGCCGATTGTAGGAAAGTACCTTTCTTAGTAGTATCAAGTATCAAGACTTTTTTGGCTGCAATTGTTAATTGTTGTGGGGTATGTGTATAGTTGAAATGGCGAATTGAGGCGTTTGGGGAATTAGTCGACTCTTAGTTCCTGATTGTCGACTCCCGATTCTTTTTTCTTTTGAAAATGCCTATATTTCAAGCCTATGAATAAACTATACGCGGCAATCTTTGTTCCTGTTTTTTTGCTGTGCGCGGCAGGCAAAGTAGTTGCCCAACAGTCGTTGGTAAGCGAATCAAAAAAGGCTGAATTGGATAATTTTTCCGCCCAGTTACGCAATGCTTATACCGCTGGTAAGCAAAAAGCGCTTTCCCTGGCAACCGAGCGCGGCTGGCCCTTAAAAAGGCGGTCGAAAAATGGCAACCTGCTTTCTTTGCAGGGTGTAAACAGTTTAGGATTTCCTACTTATTTAATTACTCATAATAATACTACCGCCGCCGCTACAACTGGCACCAATACCGTGCAACCGGGCGGTTCATTGGGGTTAAACTTATCCGGATCAAGCGCCAATTTGGTTGGTAAGCTGGCTATCTGGGATGGCGGATCGGTGTATGCGGCTCACCAGGAATTTGCGGGGAAAACCATTACTATAAAAGACGGTGCATCGGTATTGGATCATACTACCCACGTGGCCGGTACTATGATAGCCAAAGGCGTATATGCGCCGGCAAAAGGCATGGCATTTAACGCAAGCTCATTGCTTTCATTGGATTTTGATAATGATGTATCTGAAATGAGCAGCGCCGCATCGGGGTTGTTACTTTCCAACCACTCTTATGGCGATGTAGCCGGATGGGATTATAACGATACCGATAACCGCTGGGAATGGTACGGACTGCCCGGCGATACCGTTGATTATACTTTTGGGTTTTATGATACCCGCGCGCAGTCATGGGATAAAATAGCTTATACCGCGCCCAATTATTTGATCGTAGAATCGGCAGGTAACGCGAGGAGCAGTAACGGGCCGGCGGTAGGGGCTAATTATTATGGCTACCGGAGCCGCACCGATCAAACCCTGGTAAACAAAGGGGCAAGGCCATCAAACATTAGCGATAACAGCGGTTATGATATCATCAGTACCACTGGTAACGCCAAAAATATACTTACGGTTGGGGCGATAAATCCATTACCGTCAGGTCCGTCAAAGCGTGAGGATTTGAGCATTGCTTATTTCAGTAGCTGGGGCCCAACTGATGACGGCCGTGTTAAACCGGACATTGTGGGCGATGGCGTAAATGTAACATCGGTAGGGGTGGCCAATAGTTCGGCATATCTTACGCTGTCGGGCACGTCAATGGCTGCGCCCAACATCACAGGCTCATTATACCTGTTGCAGGAGTATTATTACAAACAAAATAACAGCACTTTTATGCGGGCAGCCACCCTAAAGGGATTGGTGTGCCATACCGCCTTTGATGGGGGCAATGTTGGGCCGGATTATGTTTATGGCTGGGGATTGCTAAATATGGCCAAAGCCGCCCAGGCCATTACAGATAACGGCAGCAAAAGCTTAATTAAAGAGAATACACTTAACCAGGGCCAAAGTCAAACATTTAATGTACTTGCTTCGGGATCAGATGCGCTGATTGCCACCATATCCTGGACAGATCCGCAGGGTACGGTATCACCCGATGGTACCATCAATAGCCGTACACCAAAACTGGTAAATGATTTGGATATTAAAGTGAGTGATGGCACCACAACTTATAACGCCTGGGTATTAGATCCCGATCATCCATCGGCGGCGGCTACTACGGGCAATAACATCAGGGATAATGTGGAGCAAGTGTATATAGCCAATGCTGTACCAGGTAAGGCTTATACCATTACGGTATCGCATAAAGGTACGCTATCGTCTGGTTCGCAGGCTTATTCTCTGATAGTTACCGGCATGGGTGGCACGGCCTATTGCTCATCGGCCCCGCTAAGCAGTGCCGACTCGCGCATAAATAATGTTACGCTGGTCAATATCAATAATACGCCGGCAGCAGGCTGCACCAGTTATTCCGACTATACCAATTTAACCGTTCAGCTGGAGCAAGATAAAACATATCCTTTAAGCATTACGCTGGGTACCTGCGGCAATAACTTTAACAAGGCAGCCAAAGTATTTATAGATTATAACGAAAACGGAGTATTTGAGGCTAATGAACTGGTAGCCACAACAGGCATTATTAATGCCACCGGCACTTACACGGCCAACATAAAAATACCGGCCAGTGTAGCCGCCGGAACATTTAGCCTGATGCGGGTGGTACTAACCGAAACCAGTGATGCATCTGTTATACAGGCCTGTGGTAGTTATGCCAAAGGCGAAACCCAGGATTACAGGGTACAGTTTTTACAAACTAGTATTGATGCGGGGATATCGGCCATAGTTAATCCGGGTTCAAGTGGGGCTTGTTCGGCAAGTACGCCGGTTACTATCAAAGTTAAAAACTTTGGCAGCGCGGCTATCAGCAATATTCCGTTGACAGTTAAAATTGTTGCTACCGATAATACAGTAAGCACCTTTACCGGCACCTACACAGGCACGCTGGCATCTGGCGAAGAGGACGATTTTACTTTTAACCAAAACTTTAACGCCGTTGCAGGGGCAACCTATACCATTACTGCCTTTAGTAGTTTAACCGGCGATCCTGTAAAAACCAATGACACGCTAAGTACTACCATCGTTATCAACTCACCATCGGCCATTGGGGATCTGAGCGCTTATTATTGTACCGATAGTAAGCAATACCTGCTATCGGGCCAGGGCGATGGTACTTTACTTTGGTATCAAAATGTTAACGATGCGGTGCCTATCGCCGCAGGTAGCCCTGCAAATACCACAACGCCACCGATAAACAATACATATTACGCGGGTGTAAATGATTTTAAAGGAACGGTTGGCCCGGCTACCAAAAATGTATTTACAGGTGGTGGCTACAACCAGTTTACGCCATCGGTATTAATAAATACCAAGGTGCCGGTAGTGATACAAAGCGCGCGTTTATACATTGGTAACTCTGGTAAGATAACTTTTAATGTAAGTAACAGTAGCGGGCAAATTGTAGCCTCCACTACTATAAATGCCCAGGCCACGCGTACCACACCATTGCCCGGCGCGCAGGCCGATGACCCTGCCGACCAAGGCAAAGTGTACGATCTTAACCTGGAGTTACCTGCCGCAGGTAATTATTCCATCGCTATTGATTATGATGCCAACGCCACTATTTACCGCAACAATGCAGGTGTAACCAGCTATCCGTTTAGCATAGGCAATGTTTTTAGCATTTACAGGAACGATGCTACCGGCGATAACGCGTCAGATACCACCTATTATAAAGGCTTTTACTATTATTTTTATGATATGAAGGTGCAAAGCCTGGGCTGCGCATCTGCCGCACGTAAGGCGGTTACTTTAACAAAGCCCGTAATTGTACAAAGCAACAATACGCTAAACTCAAGCATAGCAACGGGCAACCAGTGGCTGTTGGGCGGTAACCCTATAAAGGGTGCTACCGGACCTACATTTGATCCTTTGCAAAGCGGTAATTACCAGGTGGCGGATACCTTAGCCAGCGGCTGCGTAGCCATATCAGATGTATTTGCCTATGCCCGAACGGCTACCAACGTAGATAAATCAACAGATATTGGTTTAACGGTATTCCCGGTACCATCAAGTACCAATATATACGTGGTATTTAATGCCAAAACAGCAACAGATTTGAACCTGTCACTCGTAAATTCGGTAGGGCAAACGGTGATCACCAATAAACAAAGTTTGTCCGCTGGTGATTTTAGCACCGTGCTTAACGTGAGCAATGTGCCGCCGGGCGTGTACGTGGTAAAAGTGGTGTTGGGGAGTAAAGCTTACGGGAAAAAGGTGATTGTGGTACATTAAGGCGCATGGCCCGGTCTGACTTAACTACCGTAGTTTCATATAAACGCCATTCGGTTTATCAAATAACGATGGCTGCTTTTAAACAGCCATCACCATATTAATGCCCATAGGTAACCTCGCGGGTTACCTTCCAAACGCCATCTTTTTTTTGCCATATTTGCATAAATTTAAATGTAAATGTTTGCAGCTGGCCATTTTCTACATGCGAGAAAGTGTGTTGTCCGGTTTCAATAGCGCCATAATCTTTAATGGGATACACTTCCATTGTTCCGGGAATTAGTTTTCGGGTTAAAACGTAGCTCATTTTAAACAGGCCGCCGAAAGCCTGTTTGGTTTGGTCAAAGTTTCGCACGCCGGTATTGTCCTGATACAATTCAAGGCTGTTATCAAAATAGTTCATCAGTTGGTCAAGGTTACGGGCATTAAAGGCCTCAAATTGGAGCGAATCTGCATGCGCAATCTCATTGAACAATACCCCCGATGTTTGCGCCTGGGCATGGCTATCTATAAAAAAAGCGGTGGTTATTAAAAGTGCCGCGGCAAAATATTTGTTGAGTGTTTTCATTTTATAGTGTTTTATCAATTTTTCATTTCGGTGGATATGATAGCATCTCCTTGTGCTTTCAAAAATCCATGTACAAGATCGGAATATATTTGAGGTCCGTTATCTGAGTTGGTGAAAATGAGGAGGGCTCTTTTAGACTGTGGCAAAACAAACGCAATAGTGTTTGCTCCCGCGTCGATGCCACTATGCGATAAACCAAATTGGCCGCCTAAAGCCGGGTAAACTACCCAACCCAATCCCATAAACTTATTGTCTTTTATTTTAGATAGCGGGCTGGTCATTTTATGATAAAGCGGTTGGGACAGGCCTGCGCCGTTGATTATCCAAATTAAAAATCTGCTGTAATCTGCCACCGTTGTTTTCATTTGATCTGCCGCACTTGGTTCATTGTTTTTAACAATTTCCAAAGCCTCGCTTTTGCTGTTGTGAGGAACTGCAAAATGACTCAGCATGGTGGCATTCCAAACCAAATGCGTATCATTCATGTGTAAGGGGCCAAAGATCAGGGAATCGGCCAGCTGTTCTAATGAACGGTTAAATTTCTTTTCAAGCGCGTGCCGCAAATATTCCATCCCTTCGCCAGAATACTGAAACTTTAAGCCGGGTTCAAACTCAAAGGCCAGTTTTTTTGACGGCGTTTGCCAGCGCCAATTGGGAAACCCTGTTTGATGTGTAAGAATATGCCGGGTGGTAAGTTTTTTACTCCTGGGGTCATCTGCAATATCCGGGTCGGTCCAGTAGTGGTAAATAGGTTCATCCAGATCCCATTTGCCCGCGTCAACAAGCCGCAGCGTTATCATAGCGGTTACAGTTTTGGTAATGGAGGCTACATTGAATACTGTATTTGCAGGGGCCGGCACCCCCGCTTTAAGTTCGCCATAAACTTTTGATAATATTACCTTGTCGTTATCAATAAAGCTTAACCCTAATGCCGGAATATGCTTTTCGTGCATAAGCCTTATAATGACCGAATCTGCTACCTGTGCCTCAGTAGTCGTGGTGTAAAATGAAGCCCACACTAATAGTGTGATGACTTTAAATGAAGATAAACTTGTACGCTGTAACATCATATTATCAAATTTAAAACTGGATAGACCAAGTGTGTGCCGAAGCTTTTATTATTTGATTATTAGTTGATTATAAAAATGAGTGTTTTGAATTATTGTATCGTTAGCGTACAATAACTGTACGTTAACAGATGAGTGAGGCATACTTGAATGCTGGTTTTCTGTTAAAGAAATATAATGCAGGTTATGTTAACAGCTACTAAATCCTTCCCAAAAGAGAAGGCCTGTTGCAAACGCGACAGGCCTTCTCCTAAATGTGAAAAATTAATAGTTTTTTACTTAAAGGGCAGTGGATTTACTGAAAAGTATATTTAACCCCAACACCCGGCGCTATATCAAAAAATGGTCCGGTAGCTACTTCAAGGCGTGGGTTCAGATCAAGGCTTACGGCTATCGGGCTGTTGGGAATTACCCATTCCAAACCTAAAACACCATCGGCACCTAATAACAGGTGACGGTCTTTGTAATACTGGGCGTCGCTGCCAAAACGTTTGTAATAGCCGCTGCCCATTGAGCCGGCATGGCCACCAAAGCCGTAAAAGAAATTCAGCTTATCAACATTAAAGGCCTGGGTATGGATTTCGTATAAACCGGTTATCACCAGGCCGTGGTCGCGGATGCCTAAGATGCCTTCAATGGCAGTAGTTTTATCAAGGAAGAATTTTCCGGATGGACCGATTTCATAAGCGCCAAATTTAAGACCGGCGGCAAATTTATAATCCTGTGCCTGCGAGCGCGTGCTGACAAATAATAATGAGGCCGAAAATAATAGCAGGTAAGTTAGTTTTTTCATGTAGTAGTTTTTAGTAAACAATAAACAGGTAATGTAAAGGCACACCGGCTTAACGTTGATTTAACCCCGTTTGGGCACAAATGTTCAGGTAAATAAACGCCAGAATTAAGGTTTTATGGTTTTGTAATGAAAAAACTACCTTGTTTAGTATTCATTTTACTGATTTTCAACCTGAAATATTGAGTTGCTTTTACTGGTTTTATGCAGGTAAATAGATTACTTTAGTGAAAATAAAAAGTTTTAGATGACTGGATATAGCTTTAAAATAAAGGATAGAAGATACTTAACGCTGTTTTTAACGGCGACTTTTTTTGTACAAACCGGCTGCGTACAAGGGCAATTAAGCGTTAATAACAGCGGCCAATACCGCAACGGTATGGTGGTTTGCGCTTACCCCGACGCGGCGCAGGTTGGTATTGATATTTTAAAAAAGGGTGGTAACGCTGTTGATGCTGCCGTTGCGGTGCAATTCGCGTTGGCAGTGGTATATCCCGAAGCCGGCAATATTGGCGGTGGTGGTTTTATGGTTTTCCGGTCGAAAGATGGCAAAACCAATACGCTCGATTTTAGGGAGAAAGGCCCGGGCGCCGCAAGCGCTAATATGTACCTTGATTCGGCCGGTAATGTGATTCCGGATATGAGTTTGTACACCCATAAAGCATCCGGTGTGCCAGGCTCTGTTGATGGCATGTTTACAGCACATCAAAAATATGGCAAACTTAAATGGGCCGACCTGGTGCAGCCTGCGGTAAACCTTGCCCGTAACGGCTTTAAACTAACCAAACGCGCCGCCAATGATTTAAATCATAATGCAGCCGAGTTTACAAAACTTAATCCCGGGAAAACTTACCTGCTAAAAGAAGGCGGCTGGAAAGAGGGCGATGTACTGGTGCAGGAGGATCTTGCCAAAACTTTTGAGGCCATCCGCGATAAAGGCAGAGATGGTTTTTATGATGGCGTTGTAGCAGATGAAGTTGTAGCCGAGATGAAAGGTGGCGACGGTTTGATTACCAAAGAAGATCTGAAAAACTACCATTCCGTTTGGCGCAACCCTATTATTGGCACTTATAAAGGATATAAAATTATCACCATGCCGCCACCATCAAGCGGGGGCATAGCGTTATTGCAATTACTGCAGTCGGTTGAAAAATATCCGTTAAAAAGATACGGTTACAACCAGGACTCAACTATTAGGCTGATTGTGGAGGCCGAGCGTCGTGTTTACGCCGACAGATCAAAATACCTTGGCGATCCGGATTTTTTTAAAGTACCCGTTGATAGCCTGCTTAAACCGGCCTACACAGCAGCACGCATGAGTACTTTTAGCTGGGACGCGGCTACACCAAGCACAAGCATTCAACCGGGTACATTTGTGGGTTATGAAAGCGACCAAACCACCCATTATTCTATTGTAGATAGGGAGGGCAACGCGGTATCCATTACCACAACTTTAAATGATAGCTATGGTTCTAAAATTTTTGTAAAGGGTGCAGGCTTTCTATTGAATAACGAGATGGACGATTTTAGCTCAAAACCCGGCGTACCAAATATGTACGGATTAGTTGGTGGTAAAGCCAACAGCATACAGCCGGGCAAACGCATGCTATCGTCCATGACGCCCACTATTGTTGAAAAAGATGGTAAACTGTTTATGGTAGTAGGCACGCCGGGAGGATCAACCATTATCACCTCGGTTTTTCAAACCATATTGAACGTGATAGAGTTTAACCAAAATATGCAGCAGGCGGTAGCCTCTAAACGTTTCCACTCGCAATGGCTGCCGGATGTAGTCACTATTGAAAAAGGGGGCGTTGATACCACAACCATCATTAAGCTACAAAACAAAGGCTATAAAATAGGCGACAGAAGTGCCATAGGTCGCGTAGATGCCATCCTTAAAACCCAATGGGGCTACTACGAAGGCGGTGCCGACCCGAGAGGGGATGATACGAAGATGGGGTATTAAGTTCATTGGTTCACTGGTTCGTTAGTTTATTGGTGAAAAGTTCATTAACAAAACGTGGAAGTGCTTTTTTATCGTCGCCACAAAAGATTGATGAAGCATTCCATCTGACAAGACTAATGAACTAATGAACCAGTGAACGAATGAACGTTCATAAACATTTAGATTTGTGTAATCAATTAGCATTTCTTACGTTTGGTATGCATGCATAACAGCGTAAAACACCAGGAAACCATCGATTATTTTTTGAAGATCGTGTGGCAAACCGTAGCTAACAGATATAATCAGTTGGTTACCGAGTTTGGTATTACACAATCTATCGGCTATTTGCTCATCAATATCGACGAAAAAGAGGGCACCACGGTGTCGCAGGCTGCTGCTTTGCTGGGTTTAAAATCAACCAGTTTATCCAGGATGCTTAGTCAGCTGGAAAAAACCGGGCTCATATACCGGGAGTCAAACGCCGGCGATAAACGCTCTGTAAAAATCTACCTGACCGATTTGGGCAAAGAAAAGCGCCACCAGGCCCGTGCGGTGGTAAAACAATTCAATAACTACCTCGATTCACACATCAGCGAAGCCGATAAACAATACCTCACAGATATGCTGAAGAAGATCAACAAACTTACCCTTAATTATAAACCTTAATTGGTCATTAGATCATTTGCTTAGCGTCATTAACTTATGCTGGCAGGATAATGACCACGCGGTGAAATGACAGCGCAGCGAAATGACCCAATGACGGCGCAGCCCTGATGACTACAAAGTAATTTTTATGTGGATAATGCGTTTTGCTTAAGATGATTACTGTTGAAAACACGTGTTGGTCCGGCTTTTTTAATATCAATGTGTTAAAAAATGTTAAGCTGCCGTTTTTCTATTATAAAAGAATAAATTTGCCTTTTGAAAAATGAATAGGTTACCGGTTTTGCTATTGCTATTGTTGGTTTGTTGCGGCGCATGTAAAAAGTCGGCCGATGCCTTGGTACAATATAACATACAGGCCGGTATTGATGATAAGATCATTAAGGATTACGTAGCAGCCCATCCGGAAGATAGCGCGAAGCGAATTGATACAACCGGTGTTTACTACATTGTAAAAAGCGGCGAAGGAGGTTCTGGTAATGATTTGTTTACCAGTTCAACAACCATAACGGTAGGCTTTACCGGGCAGATACTAACCACCGGTTATACTTTTGCGCAAACTAATAATTTTCACCCCTCATACACATTAGGAAGTGTGATAAGAGGGTGGCAGGTAGGAATACCACAAATAAAAAAAGGCGGTAAAATAAGGCTGTTAATGCCATCGAGGTATGCATACGGACCATATGCGCAGGATTCGATACATTTGCCGGCAAATTCCGTGCTTGATTTTAATATACAGTTATATAATATAACTAACTAACGATAAAAAAGAGGCATAATCACCTAATAAGTTAATGCCGGTAATAAATAAATGATGAAACAAATTTCTTTTACGCTCTTAGTTCTTATTACGGTAGGTTTGCTGTCATGTCACAAAACGGCAAACGATCCCAATATCACCCAATACGATAATAGTAACATTCAGGCTTATATTAAAGCTAACAACCTTACCGGTATGGTGCGCGACACTACCGGTGGCGACACCAGCGGCATTTATTACCAGATACTTTCGCAGGGCTCAACCGCGGGGGCGCCTTTTGCCTATTCAGATACGGTGAAATATGTATTTACCTTAAAATCATTTGATGGCAAATACAACTCTGTTGATTCGTTAACAAGCAACCACTATGATAGCTTTTTGGGTCATATTAACCAAAATGGCTATCCAATAGGTTTGCAGTTAGCTATTCATAATGTAATCAAACACAAAGGAACACGCGCCAGGATTTTGATTCCATCGCGTTTGGCTTATGGCGTTAACGGATACGGATCTGGCAGTTCAAGCAACGTGAACACACGCATTGCCGGTAACCAGTGTCTTGATTATTATATTAACGTGTACTCCGATCAAACCCTTTATGATGATCAGGTTATCAAAAATTATATGGCAACCAATAGCCTAACTGGTTTTACCAAAGCTGCGGGCGGTTATTACTATAAAGTTTCGGTGCCAGGCACCGGTACGGAGCCAATTAGCCAATATTCGGCATTTACTGCTACATATACAGGCTTGTTTTTAACCGGTACCGCGTTTGACAGCAACAACGCAACCACCGCAACATCATTTGACTTTTCGGGCAATGGCGGTAGCGGCTACATTTCTGGTGTTACCCAAGGACTTATCGGTTACACTGCCGGAACCGCTGTTACTTTATTGCTGCCATCGCGATATGGTTATGGTAGAACAGGTACTACCGGTATTTCGGTAAACGATTGTCTTCGTTTTGATTATACCATAGCTACAATCACCAATTAATATATTACTATTTAGCCAAAGCCGTTTTAAAAGCTTTTAAACAACGCTCACGTGCAAAAGCGTGATCAATAATGGGTTTAGGATATTTGCCAAAATCGGCATACTCCGGAACCCATTTTTTTATGTACTTTAAATCCGGATCAAACTTTTTGGTTTGTGATTCGGGGTTAAATATCCTGAAGTAGGGAGCGGCGTCGGTACCGGAGCCGGCAGCCCATTGCCAGCCGCCAACGTTACTGGCCATTTCGTAATCCAACAGTTTGCGCGCAAAGTAATGTTCGCCCCAGCGCCAGTCAATCAGCAAATCCTTACTTAAAAAGCTGGCTACTATCATGCGCACCCGGTTATGCATAAAGCCGGTAGCGTTTAGTTCGCGCATGCCGGCATCCACAATAGGGTAGCCGGTTTGGCCTTCGCACCAGGCTTTAAACTGCTCTTCATCGTTAACCCATTTAATGCGGTCGTACTCGGGCCTGAAAGCATGATCCATTGTATGCGGAAAATGATATAATATCATCATATAAAACTCTCGCCAAATGAGTTCATTTAACCAGGTTTTATTTTGATAGCCATGCGCCGTTTTTGCCAGCTCACGAATGCTCACCGTGCCAAAGCGCAGGTGCAGGCCCATATGTGAAGTGCCTTTGATAGCCGGGAAATCGCGCTTCTCGGCATAGTCAGCAATCACGTCGGTATATGTTTGATCAGGAAACCCGGCTTTACTTTTTTCAAAGCCCATTTCTTTAAGAGATGGGATGGACAAAGATTTGGTTTTTACGAGATTCTGTAAATACTTTTCGGTAGGATAGGCTTTCAGGTAAAATGGTTTCAACGTGGTGTACCACTTGCGCTGGTAAGGAGTGTAAACGGTGTATGGTTTGCCGTCATCTTTGGTCACCTCATCTTTTTCAAATATTACCTGGTCTTTAAAGGTTTTAAACTCGATGCCGTGTTTGTGTAGTTTTGCTTTTACGGCATCGTCACGCCTAGTGGCGTAAGGCTCATAATCGTGATTTGTATAAACGGCGGCTATTTGATAATCTTTGATGATACTGTTCCAGGCGTGTTCGGCTTTATCATAAATTACCAGCATACTGCTGCCATGTTTATGTAACTCTGTCTGAATCGATTCGATGATGTTGTAAATGAAAGTTACGCGGGCATCGTCTTTATCTTCCAGTTCATCCAGAATCTCTTTGTCAAAAATAAATAAAGGTAACACAGGGTTGCCGCTTTTAAGCGCTCGATATAAACCTGCATTGTCGTTTAAACGAAGATCGCGGCGGAACCAAAAGATGGTTACCAGGGTTTTGTTATCCATAAATTTCTTTTAACGCTGCAGGTAATTCAGCATATTTAAAACTGAAGCCTGCATCCATAATTTTTTGTGCAGATGCTTTTGTGCTACCTAAAACCAATGTACTCATTTCACCCATCAATAGCTTTAACAAAAAGGCGGGTACTTTGGGTGCCCACAAGGGTTTGTGTAATTGTTTTGCAATAGCCTGAGTCATTTGTTCATTGTTAACCGGATTTGGGGCTGCCATATTATAAACGCCTTTAAGCGTGGTGTGTTCTATGCCAAAAAGGTACATATCTGCCACATCCTGCCAATGAATCCATGGAATCCACTGTTTACCGCTGCCAATGGGCGAACCTACAAAAAGTTTCACTGGCAACGCCTGTATAGGCAAAGCCCCTGCATCTTTATCCAAAACTACCCCGGTACGAAACTTAAGGATGCGTAAACCTAATTTTTCGCCTTCATCAACGGCAGCCTCCCATTCAACACAGCAGCGCGCTAAAAAATCGCCTGCAGGGGCACTATTTTCGGTCATCAGCTCATTTCCCCTGTCGCTGTAATAGCCAATGCCCGATGCGGATATTACCGAGGTAACCTTATTAGCCCTATTCCCGATCAACTCATAAATGAGGCTGATTGATTTGGTACGACTTTCAATTAAAAGCTTTTTACGCTCATCCGTCCACCGTTTATCGGCAATGCCCGCACCTGCCAGGTGTATAATGGTATCAACCCCATCAATACAATGTTCATCGATAGTACTTTTGGCCACATCCCATATGTATGTTTTTACATCCTTATTTTTGCCGGGCTTCCTGCTCAAAAAACTTACAGTATAGCCCTTAGCCAAAAGCAACCTGCTCAAATGACCACCTAAGCCTCCGGAACCGCCTGTTATTAAAATACTTTTGTTCATTAGTTCACTTGTTCATTAGTTCATTGGTGGATAGTTCATTAGTTCACTTGTTCATTGGTAAATAGTTCAGGAGTCTGGAACATTTGCCGTCTGCAAGTACTAATGAACCAATGAACAAGTGAACCAATGAACTAAACCCCTTCCCCATAATGTATAATTTCTTTTGCCATGCCGTTAAAAATAAACAGGTGGAACGGCCACATGGCGTACCAGTATAAGCGCCCCCACAGGCCGTTAGGCCTAAAGGTAGCAACCTGGCTCAGGTTTTTCTTTCCGTTGCGTTCAATTATTTTAAATTCAAGCCAGGCCTCGCCAGGTAATTTCATTTCGGCATATAACAGTAAACGCTTATTTTGTTTATCGGCCAGTAAAACCCGCCAAAAATCAATCACATCGCCCGGGCCTATATTGATGCTGCTGGTACGGCCACGCCTTGAACCTACGCCGCCAAACAGCTTATCTAAAAAGCCGCGGATGTTCCAGATCCAGTCCCAATAGTACCACCCCCGGTTACCGCCTATCGACATAAAATTGGTAAACACATCCTGGCTCTCCCTTTCAAAAGGCATTTTAACCTTGTACTCCAGTGTGCCGTTTTGCGGCACTTTTATCTGATCCATAAAACCCGAGTGAAGATAACCTTGATTCAACGCATCCTTCCAGCTGGATACAATAGAGTTTTGCTCTATTTTAACAAAGGCCAGGTTAAGGGCTTCCTCGTAGCTGATGCACTTACGTTCCACAACATCATCAATGCTATGATCACGCATAATGGTTTCGTTTTTCATACTGTCTACCAGGCTTTGGGCCAGTGTGTAACTGGTAGATGTTACAAAGTATAGCCAGTATGATGATATTTTAGGTGATAGAAACGGGATGATAAAAATATGCCGTTTAAGCTTACGCACTTTAGCGTAAATGAGCATCATATCTTTAAAGGATAAAATATCCGGGCCGCCAATGTCAAAAGTTTTATTGAAGCTTTTTTCGTTCAGCATTACGCTTTCCAGGTAACCTAACACATCGCGTATGCCAATAGGTTGGCAACGGGTTTTTACCCAGCGCGGCACTGTCATGATGGGTAATTTTTCGGTAAGGTCGCGAATGATCTCAAATGAGGCGCTGCCCGAGCCTATGATGATGGCCGCTCTTAAAACAGTTAAGGCCGATTTGCCTTCTTTTAATACATCCTCTACATGCCTACGCGATTCGAGGTGTTTGGATAGATTATCATCATTGGTAATGCCGCTTAAAAATATGGTTTGCCTGCAATGGGTTTTATCCAACGTGTGAACAAAATTATAGGCCGATAAAGCCTCTAAAGCTGCAAAATCTGCCGCTTGCGACATGGAATGCACCAGGTAATAAGCGGCATCAATATCTTCAGGAAAGGTTTCAATACTTTGTTCGCGCAATAAATCGCCGGTAATAAGGGTAACTTTATTGCCAAAATCGCTTTGTTCATGAAAGCGGCGCTTATCACGTACCAGGCAAACCACCTCATGCCCTTTCTCCAGCAAAACAGGGATAAGCCTTGTTCCTATATATCCGTTAGCACCGGCAAGTAAAACCTTCATATAAGTCACAACAACCTAAAAGGCAGGCTGTTTTAGGTTGCGTATATCTAAAAGAAGATTACTGTGCGATTACAACTGTGGGCTCTGTTTCTTGTGGGTTTGGGGGGTAATGGATAAAGGGTTTTCCCAGGCTCTGTATATCGGCGACGACTCACCCGGTCTACGCTTCGCTGGACCTGCCCTCTCTCCGGTAAACCGCAAAGAGGGCTTAAAAAAACAAAATTTCCTCGCCCCTCTATGCGGCGCAGCCGGAGAGAGATTCTGTGTTAATTATCAAATAATTTTTAATTTTGTTTTATTAAGGCGGCTTTAAAGCCAGCCTGTTTAGG
>NZ_JAUFPS010000085.1 GCF_030409315.1 Mucilaginibacter flavus
CGGAGGTAATCCGGATATAGTATTCCGATGATTGATTTTTATTCAAGGTTTCGAACACTCAAGGTTTTAAACCCATCGCTATGCGGAAGGGCGAGTTTACTTAATCCCCATTTCCTTTTTCAGGAACCTGCCGGTAAAACTCTCCTTAACCTTGCAAAGCCCTTCCGGTGTGCCGCTAAATAATATCTTGCCACCGCCAGATCCTCCTTCCGGTCCAAGGTCTATAACGTGATCTACTACTTTAATCACATCGAGGTTGTGCTCAATAACCAATACCGTGTTTCCTTTATCCACTAACTGGTAAAGTACACCCAACAATACGTTGATATCTTCAAAGTGCAAACCGGTGGTCGGCTCGTCTAAAATATAAAAGGTATTACCGGTATCTTTTTTAGATAACTCGGTAGCCAGCTTAACACGTTGCGCTTCGCCGCCGGATAGGGTTGTTGATGCCTGCCCTAAGGTGATATAGCCCAAACCAACATCGTTTAAGGTTTTTACTTTACGATAGATGGATGGAATATGCTCAAAAAACGGCGTAGCATCCTCAATGCTCATATCCAATACATCGCTGATTGATTTGCCGCGATAACGTACTTCCAGCGTTTCGCGGTTGTAGCGTTTGCCCTGGCATTCTTCGCAAGGTACCTGTACATCGGGCAAAAAGTTCATTTCAATAACTTTCATACCGGCTCCCTGGCAGGTTTCGCAACGGCCACCTTTTACGTTAAATGAAAAACGACCGGGCTTATAACCCCTGATTCTCGACTCGGGCAGGGCTACATACAGGTTACGGATATCGGAGAACACCCCGGTGTACGTAGCCGGATTTGAGCGTGGTGTACGGCCAATTGGCGTTTGATCTATCTCAATCACCTTATCAATATTTTCCAGGCCTTCAATTTTTTCATAAGGCAGCGGATGCTTTTTTGCCCTGAAAAAATGATGGTTTAATATAGGATAAAGCGTTTCTGTTATTAAGCTTGATTTACCGCTACCGGATACCCCAGTAATACCAATTAATTTACCCAAAGGAAAATCAACAGAAACCTTTTTTAAATTATGACCAGTAGCTTTTTTAAGGCCCAGGGTTTTACCATTGCCGTCCCGTCTTTTGGCTGGGATAGCTATACCACGCTCGCCATTAATATAGGAGGTTGTAAGCGTATGTTCTGCCATTAGCTGTGCCGGTGTTCCCTGGGCAACTATCTGGCCGCCGTGTACGCCCGCAGCGGGGCCCATATCAATCACATGGTCGGCTTCCAAAATCATGTCTTTATCATGCTCAACCACCAATACGGTATTGCCTAAATCGCGTAGGTTTTTGAGGGCGTTTATTAAACGCTCATTATCGCGTTGGTGCAGCCCGATGCTTGGTTCATCTAAAATGTACATTACATTCATCAATTGCGAACCAATTTGCGTAGCCAACCGGATACGCTGCGCCTCGCCGCCCGATAGGGTTTTGGCTGTTCTGTCTAAGGTTAAATAACTCAGACCAACATCAAGCAGGAACACAATACGCGCGCGGATCTCTTTCAGAATTTCTTTGGCAATTACGTTCTGTCGGTCGGTTAGCCGGTCTTCCAGTCCATCAAACCACTCTTGCAGGTGGTTGATATCCATGGTGGCCAGCTCAAATATGTTTTTATTATCTACCTTAAAATGCAACGATTCTTTTTTCAATCTCGCGCCATCGCAAACGGGGCAGGTTTTCAGTACACGATAGTTTTCCATATCGTCCATACCTTCATCGTTGCGGCGTTCCTGCTGCTCTTCCAGCATGCGCACAATACCATCAAAAGTAATAGTATAGCTTTGCACGTTCCATTTATTGTATTCAACAGAAACACTGATGGTATCCGGCGCTCCGTTCAGGATGATATCCAAATGCTCACGGCTCAGTTTTTCAATCGGCGTGGTTAATGAAAACTCGTACTTTTTGGCCAGCGATTTCAACACCTGGAAAATCCAGGTTTCGCGGTATTCACCTATCGGAGCTAAACCACCATTCATAATGGTAAGTTTAGGATTAGGAATCACCGATGCTTCATCAACCTCAAAAATATAACCCAGACCGTTACATTTCTCGCAGGCACCATAAGGCGAGTTGAAAGAGAAGGTATTAGGCTGTGGCTCGTCATAAGATATGCCCGAAACCGGGTCCATCAAATACTTACTATAATAGGCTACGTTACCGTCTTTATCACCCACACGAATAATGCCTTTGGCAATTTTAAGCGCGGCCTGTACAGATGTATATAAACGCTTGGCATCTTTATCAGATACCACCAGCCTATCTACCACAATATCAATATCATGTATCTTATATCGGTCTACCTGCATTTTAGGTTCCACATCCATCATGGCACCATCAACCCAAACCTTTAAATAGCCTTGCTTGCGGATAGATTCAAATAATTCGCGGTAATGGCCTTTACGGGCTTTTACCACCGGCGCCAGGATATTTACCGGCTGCCCGTCAAACTTTTCGGTAATGGTTTTCAGGATTTGGTCTTCGCTCATGCGCTCCATCTTCTCGCCGGTGGTGTACGAGTAAGCGTCGCCGGTACGGGCAAAAAGCAAACGCATAAAATCGTAGATCTCGGTAATGGTACCAACTGTAGACCGTGGATTTTTGCTGGTTGTTTTTTGCTCAATGGCAATAACCGGACTCAAGCCCGATACTTTATCCACATCCGGTCGTTCCATACCGCCCATAAACTGGCGCGAATAGGCCGAAAATGTTTCCATGTACCGGCGCTGCCCTTCGGCATAAATGGTATCAAACGCTAATGACGATTTACCGCTGCCGCTTAACCCGGTGATTACCACCAGCTGATTACGCGGAAAAGAAACATCAATGTTTTTTAGGTTATGTACCCTGGCTCCGTAAACTTCAACTTCGCTTTGTTCGCCAAGGTCTATTGTTTTTTCGCTCATATTTATTTTTAAACCGATGCAGCAGGCCTGCCTTTAATGGGCTATAGCCATACTAATATTTTTCGCAAATATACGTAAAAAGCTGGTGCATTATAAGATATGCAAGTACCCGCAAGTTTATTTGACTCAAAAACTACCGTGAAAATATAACCGGTGATTTGGGTGGTTGTTTTATAAGTGGGAGATAATAAAAGATAGGAGGAGGAAATATTTAAGCATATAAAAAAGGCCTGTTTTCCGTCTGGGAAAACAGGCCTTAAAGTGCTCCGTAACTAATATTCTTAACTAACTGATAACGTTACGCGTTAATCAATTAAAGGCCAGCAAGGTTGTTGGCTGGGTAATGTTGTAATAGTTTTTATAGCCAAATTCTTTAGGCTGCTCAATAATTGCTTTCATGGCAATTATATTGTAAACGTAGGCCCCGGTTTCGCGGTTTAGTTTCATCCTAAAGTAATTGTCCTCGTTTTGCTTGTTAATAGCCCGTTGTAATTTAACCGAGCCATTATTGTAAGCAGCGGCGGCCAATGTCCAGCTATTAAATTCGCCGTACAGTTCTTTAATATACTTGCAGGCAGCTATGGTTGATTTGCGTACGTTTTTACGCTCGTCAATACCATGCCCAACCTTTAAGCCATAAGTACGGGCGGTGCCGGCCATAAATTGCCATAAGCCTTTAGCTCCTTTAGGCGATGTGCCCGATTGAAGGCCCGACTCCACCAGCGGGATGTACTTAAAATCATCAGGTATCCCGTAAAATTTCAGGATAGGCTCAATGATGGGAAATAATGCTTCGGCCTTACGGTGCAATAAGGTTGATTGAACATTTTTAAAAGCGTGTCGCCTAAGCGATTTGTTTAATTTAAATGTAACCCGGGCATCATTAAGGGGTAAAGCTTCGTCGGCAAAATTGTATGCTGCCGCGTTGCTTTTAACAAAAATAAACTTCGAGGTTCGGGTGCTTAATCTGGCACGTTTGGCGCTGTTTGCGTCGATAGTTGTACCGTAGATATTAAGCTTGGAAATGAGAACCAGCACCAGCATTACGGAGCACGTAAGTAAGTGTTTTTTAATCATTTCTTTTTTTATCATTAACTATACATTAGGTAAAATGTGCTGCAAAGGTATGTCATACAAATCACATAATCAAATACTTAGCTTTTTACTAATTTTTTTAGCTGTGGTTTTTGGTTCAAAAACTACGTTTAAAACGGTTTAAACCTTGTTTTTAGACCCGATAATTTTTTTTAGGTTTTTGGTTAATTTTTGCCAAAAAAGCGTAACTTTGACCCTCACGCTGCGAAAGCGCTAAACAAAAAAATATGGTATTTAAGAGACCAACAGGTAGTCGCGACGACAGGCCGAAAAGACCGGCAACCACGAAAGGCAAAGCCACTCCAAACGGAGAAAAGAAAGCCACCTCCAGACCGGAGAAAACATTCCAAAGCAACAGATTTAACGACGATAAGCCCAAAAGCAATTTTAGGGACAGTTCATCTAATGGGGATAGCCGCTCATCGGGCAGGTCAAAACCGTACTCGGGTCGTCCAAGTACAGGCGATAGCGACAGACCTAAAAGCAATTTCAGGGATGGCGCAGGTGATAAAAAAAGCTTTTCGCCACGCAGCAAACCATACTCTGGCAGACCATCTGGCGGCGATAACGAGAGACCGCAAAGAAGCTTCGGCGCGGGTTCCGCATCGGCCGATAGAAAATCTTACTCTGGCAGACCATCTGGCGGCGAGGGCGAAGAAAGACCAAAAAGAAGTTTTGGCAACAACAGCGCCGGCGATAAAAAACCATATTCATCACCACGTACCCGTACCGCAAATACCGATTTTGGCGATAAGCCGAAAAGAAGTTTTGGCGCCGGTGCCGAAAGATCAACCGACAAAAAATTCAATGAAAGGTCCGAAGGCGGATTTAAAAAACGCGAAGGCAGCTTTTCAAAAGATAAACCGGCTTACAATGCCGATAAGCCGCAACGTAAGCCTGCTTACGATAAGATAACCAAAGATCCTGATGCTCCTACAAGGACCATGCGTGGCCGTAAAAACGCCGGCGAGCCTAAAAAAGCTAAAGACGACGGGCTTATCCGCCTTAACCGTTACATTTCAAACGCTGGTATCTGCTCACGCCGCAAGGCCGATGAGCTGATCATTGCCGGTGTAGTATCTGTAAACGGTGTAGTGGTCGACGAATTAGGTGCCAAAATTGATCCCATGAAAGATGAGATCAAATACAACGGCGAAACCCTTCGTCGCGAAAAAATGGTTTATGTATTGTTAAATAAACCCAAAGACTATATCACTACCACAGATGATCCGCAGGAACGCCGTACCGTGATGCACCTGGTTGAAAAAGCGACCAAGGAACGTATTTACCCAATCGGTCGTTTAGACAGGAACACTACCGGTTTATTATTAATGACCAACGATGGTGCTCTTGCCGATAAACTTTCGCATCCGCGCAGCAACATCAGCAAACTATACCAGGTTGAACTAAGCAAAGCCTTAACCCAGGGCGATTTGAACAAAATTCAATTTGGGATTGAACTTGAAGATGGTGTAATTAAACCCGATTCGGTATCGTACGTGGCAGGTGCTTCAAAAAGAGAAGTAGGCATCCAGATACACAGCGGTAAAAACCGTGTGGTGCGCCGTATATTTGAAAGCCTTGGTTACGAGGTGGTAAAATTAGACAGAGTGGTTTATGCCAACCTCACCAAAAAAGACCTTCCTCGCGGCCGCTACCGCCACCTGGAAGAAAGCGAGATTATCCAGCTTAAACACCTGATAAAATAATAAAACGCCCCGGTAAACATCGGGGCGTTTTTTGTTTGATCTTATTAACAACTATCCAGCGACCATCTTTCTTTACCTAACCTCATATACTTTGGAAGCGTGGATAACAAAGCGACGAAAGACTTACGAAGTTTTAAAAACTTCGTAAGTCTGGATCTACCATTTGCTACTTGGAGCGTCGAAACGTGTCTAACTGGACTGATACCCTTTTCGTTTAATAAGTCATTCCTCTTAAAATAAAAACGCCCCGCTAAACATCGGGGCGTTTTTTTTGTCTATTTTATTAACTTGCGTTCCTTAACCCAAATACCAACATGAAAAAAGTTCTTTTAATTGCAGCGCTACTATCGCCGCTGTTCAATTTTGCCCAGGATAAAAAACCAATACCTAAAACGTTCGATCTGGTGGTGGGTACTTACACTACCGGTAGCAGCAAAGGGATAATGGTTTATCGTTTTTACACCCAAAGCGGCAAGCTGGCTTATTTGAGCCAGATAGATGGCGTTACCAATCCATCGTACCTGCAGGTGAGCAAAAACAATAAATTTATTTACGCGGTAAATGAATTGCCTAAGGGCGAAGTAAGCGCCTTTTCTTTTGATGCCAAAACGGGCAAAATAGACTTTATCAACAAACAATCGTCTCTTGGTGCCGATCCATGCTATATTGCTGTAGATAAGGCCCAGAAAACAGCGTTTGTGGCCAACTATTCAAGCGGGCAAGTTACCGTACTACCAATTAATAAAGATGGCTCATTAGGCAACGGCACCGAAACCATACGCAACGCAGATGGTTTGGGCCCGAATAAAGAGCGCCAGGAAGGCCCGCACGCGCACATGAGCATTTTATCGCCCGATGAAAAGTTTTTGTTTTATAATGATTTGGGTACCGACAGGGTTAACATTTACCGTTTTAAGTCCGGTAAAGAATCGCCTTTAAGTCCGGCAAACCCATCATTTATCAGCGTAAAGCCGGGCGAAGGTCCGCGCCATTTGGAGTATTCTTTAGATAGGAAGCACGTTTTCCTGGCAACAGAAATGGGATCGAACGTTTTTGTATTTGATTACGATGGTGGCAAATTCAAACAAAAACAAGTTATATCATTACTGCCCGATGGCTTTACCGGTAAAACCGCCGCGGCAGCTATTCACTTATCGCCCGATGGCAAGTTTCTGTACGTATCAAACCGTTTAGAAACTAACGAGATCATTTGCTTTGCTGTAAACCAGGAAACAGGTGAACTTGCTTTTGTATCCCGTCAATCAACATTTGGTAAAAACCCTCGTGATTTTGCTATTGACCCTACCGGCAAGTTTTTGGTGGTAGCTAACCAGGGCAGCGACAATATGTTTGTATTTAAGATTGACCCCAATACCGGCAAGCTTACACAAACAGGTATTAAATTAGATATTGGCAACCCCGTTTGCCTGAAATTTACCCCAGCGGAATAGAGGCGAAGGCCTCCAGAGGTAAAAGGATAAAGGGCAAAGGCAAAAGGTTTGAATAAAACAAAAAAGGGCAAAGGCTTAAATGAGATAAATTCATTTAAGCCTTTGCCCTTTTATTTTATCAGTGACAGGCTAACCTTTTACCTTTCGCCTTTCCCCTTTCGCCTAATTATTCTTAGTGAACGAGTAAATAATGTATCCTGTGCTGTTACCCACGGCTACGGGCGATTTAAGTACCATGGTCGAGCCATCGTTATTGGCTATATCCAAACGATAGCCTTCTGCTACGTTTTTAGCTTTATCGCCCTGGTAAAGTTTTTTGAATTGAAACTGGGTACCGGTAGTGCCTCCGTTATAAACCGACCAAAAGATGGTTTGCGACGTGCCGTTATTTAAGGTATAGATACCGTTACCGCTATTGGTTAGTTTCCAGGTGCTGCCAACAAAAGCTTCGGGAGCGGCCTGGTCAAATACGTTTTGTACCGCGTTTTGCACTAAGCCATCGTAACTCACATTATTCAATGTCCAGGTGCCAACAAATTTGCCACGGGATACATTTGTTGCGCCGGTTGTTGTGTTTTTAGGAGTTGAGCAGGCTGTAAATACAAAGATAAGGGATAGCAATGCTATCGAAATTTTAAATAGGTTCTTCATGACAGTTATATTTATATGCGTATAAGCATAAACCCTGCCAAAAAGTTTTAATGATATTTAACGGGATTTATATTGAGCTGCTTTTCAATTTCATTTAATTGCTTGTTGATGGATGCAGCTACGATATCGGCCTCTTTAACTTTTTTCAAACTTTTAGCAAAGCGATGATCAAGGTCTTTTGAAAATAAATTGCGGTGTAGGTTTTTAATAAGATCCATAGGTTTAAATATTCCTTATAGCTCTATTTAACGGACACATTGCATTAAGGTTACATCTTTTTTAATTATTTATTAATTATCCTCAACTTTACTTAAAAACCCGATCAATTTTTCCATCGCAATTGCCCTGTGGCTAATCTGGTTCTTTTCGGCCATTGTCATTTCGGCAAAGGTGATGTTATAGCCATCGGGTTCAAATATAGGGTCGTACCCAAAGCCATCGGTTCCGCTGGGCTCTGTGCGGATTGTGCCTTCAACCGCGCCATCAAAAAAATGTTCCTCGCCTTCCCACATCAGCGAAATCACGGTACGGAAGCGGGCTTTACGATTGGTATTGTCTGCTAAATTATCCAGTACTTTTTTAATATTGGCCGCATGATTACCATGTTCGCCGGCATAGCGGGCAGAGTATACGCCAGGATCGCCGTTAAGCGCGTCTATCTCCAGACCACTATCATCACCGAAACAATTCTGGTGGTATTGCTGGTAAACGTGGTTGCTTTTAATAGAAGCATTGGCGCTAAAGGTAGTACCGGTTTCTTCTATCTCATCGTAACAGCCAATGTCATCAAGCGTTAGCAACTGAAACTGGTTGCCAATTTTGGCGGCTACTTCATCAAGCTTATGGCGGTTATTGGTGGCGAAAACTAATTGCATTTTGTTGGAGTATGGGATGGTTGGACTTTTGGACTTTGAGACTTTTGGACAAAGGATTTATGGACAAAAGAGCAAGGATTTTGAATTTAAAATCCCTTCACTTGCTCCCAAAAGGCTTTTTTGTATTCTACGTTATCCATCATTTCGCCAAAGCTAAAGCTGAATAAGCCGTTTGAGGAGCCTAACGATTTTGGCGCGTTTAACGTTAGCGCAGGGATGCCCGCAGGTAGCGCGTTTTTGCCCAATATTAAAACCTTGGCGGGTTTAAAAAACTGTTGCAACTCATCATATTTTGTATCGGGATAGGTTGCAAGGTTAAGGATGGCAAGGTCATTTACCTCAAGGTCTTTTCGCTTAATAATATTAGTTAAGGCGGTTAGGTGGGCCTCATCAATAAACTCAAGGCTGGGGTAATGTACCAATACCAAAAAACTCTTTTGATTTTTGCCCATATAATTAAAGCTAAGCGGCTTCGTTTCTATTATCGGTGCGGGTGGGGTAATTACAGGTATTTGCGTTGGGGTTATAACGGGGGCTTCCTCAACTATAGGCGCTGTTACCACGGACTCGGCTATTGTGGGCTCTGCAACGGCCAGGTTTTCGTAGGTAGCTTTATCTGCCTTGAGCAGGTAAAGTTCGTCCTGTAAAATAAAGCGTAGGGCAACCGGGTTTTCAACTTTCACTTTAACAAATTTTAACCAAAAGTAGTTAAACGGTTTGAAGCATTATAACCATATTAGCACAATTATAGCATGGTGTGTTCAATTGAAATTATTTGTACCGCCATTATTAATAAATTTTACCGAAATTTGAAGTTTTAACGGATTCATTATCTCCGTTTTATTTAGTACATAAGCATTACATGAGAAAGTTAGGGTTATTAGTTTTAGGGGTTGTTTCTTTATTTACAGTTGCAAAGGCACAGGTTACAACAGATGCCGCCACAGCAGCAAAAACAGATACTATCGCCCCAAGAACACCGGGCAAAACATTAGATAAAATTGCCGCAGTTGTTGGTAACGCCCCCATTTTATTGTCAGATATTGAACAGCAATACGCCCGTTACCTGGTTGAAGGTATGCAGCCAAACCCCGAAGTTAAATGCCGCGTATTACAATCGTTATTAACTCAAAAACTATTGGCTCAACAGGCAATTATTGATAGTATCGACGTAAAAGAAGATGATATCGACGCCAGCGTTGACCGCCGCATGCGCGAAATGACGCAGCGCGCCGGTGGCCAGGATAAATTAGAAGGCTTTTTGGGTAAATCACTCATCCAATATAAAGACGAGATTCGTCCAGACATGAAGGAGCAAATGATTGCTCAAAAAATGCAGTCAAAAATTACCGAAAAACTGAATGTTACCCCACAGGATGTTAAGGATTATTATAACGCCATCCCTAAAGATAGCCTGCCGTCATTTAACAAAGAGGTTGAAGTTGGCGAAATTGTTTTTCAGCCTAAATTAACCAAAGAGGAGAAACAGCTTTATAAGGAAAAAGCCGAGGAACTGCTTGCCCGCGTTAAAAAAGGTGAGGATTTTGGCACGCTTGCAAGGCTTTACTCACAAGATCCAATGTCGGCAGTTGAAGGTGGCGATCTTGGCTTTGCCGATCGTACAACATTTGTTAAGGAATTTACTGCAAATGCGTTCAGGCTTAAAGCCGGAGAAATTTCGCCGGTGTTTGAAACCGATTTCGGCTTTCACTTTTTACAGGTAATTGAACGCCGTGGCGAACAGGTACACGTTAGGCACATCCTTATCACCCCTGCAATTACGCAGGCCAGCTTGGATAGGGCCCAAGCCAAAGCCGATAGTATTTATACCCTGATGCAGGCTCACAAAAAAGACCTTGATTTTTCGGCCGCCGCGAATTTCTATTCGGACGATAAGGAAACCAAATTTAATGGAGGTATGATGCTGAACGCCGAGAACGTTCAAACCCGTTCAACTTTTATCCCTACCGATAAGCTTGATCCTAAAGTTGCCCTTACTGTAGATACCATGAAAGTGGGCAATATTTCAAAGCCAGATTTATTTACCGGTGCCGACGGTAAAAAGAGTTATAAGATCCTTTACCTTAAATCGGCAACCGATGCGCATAAAGCCAACCTGTTGCAGGATTTCCCCAAGCTAAAAGATATGGCGTATGAGGATAAAAACACCAAAACCATTAACAAGTGGTTTGATAAACGCCGTAAAGAAACCTTTATCAAAATTGATCCTGAATACCAAAGCTGCGATATCCTAAAAAAATGGATAGCCACGCCGGTAACTACTGCACAAGCTAAATAATAACAAAAACCTTATCTATGCCACACCGCTCTGATGTTGAAGCTGCAGATGCTTTAAAGCTTGCTTACCAGCAAATACGCACCGAAATTGGTAAAGTGATCATTGGACAGGATGAGGTTGTGAAGTTTGTGCTCATTTCTATTTTCAGCAACGGGCATTGCTTACTTGTTGGTGTGCCTGGTTTGGCAAAAACCCTACTGGTACAGACGGTATCGCAGGTGTTGGATCTGGATTTTAAACGCATCCAGTTTACGCCCGATTTAATGCCATCAGACATAATCGGCTCTGAAATTTTAGGCGAAGACCGTAATTTTAAATTTATACCCGGCCCTGTTTTCAGTAACATTATCCTGGCCGACGAAATAAACCGTACTCCGCCAAAAACGCAGGCCGCTTTATTAGAGGCCATGCAGGAAAAAGCGGTAACCGCGGCTGGTGTTACCCATAAACTGGCCCAGCCATTTTTTGTATTAGCTACCCAAAACCCAATTGAGCAGGAAGGTACTTATCCTTTGCCCGAGGCTCAGTTAGATAGGTTTATGTTCAATGTGGCCTTAAACTATCCATCCTTTAAAGAGGAGTTGCAGGTAGTTAAAAATACAACCAGCACTTTAAAACCCGAGGTGAATAAAATCCTGAATGCCGAGCAGATCGTTTATTTTCAGCAACTGGTACGCAACATCCCGGTTACCGATAATGTGATGGAATACGCTGTGAAGCTGGTATCAAAAACCCGCCCTAATACAGAGTTTGCTACGCCGCAGGTAAACCGCTTGCTCACCTGGGGCGCTGGTCCGAGAGCATCACAATTCCTGATCCTGGGCGCCAAATGCCACGCGGTGATCAACGGAAAATACTCGCCCGATATTGAAGACGTAAAAGCCGTGGCCAAACCTATTTTGAGTCACCGTATAGTACGCAGCTACCACGCCGAAGCCGAGGGGCTTAGCGCTGCTGATATCATCGATAGCTTATTTTAAAATACCCAGCGTGAAGTTTTTAAGTTTTATAGCCATATTGTTTGTACTGCTGCTTTCTGTAAAGCCTTGCTGTAGCGATAACGACTGCTTAAATCAAAGGACTTCAAATATTGCTAAAACCAGCACTGCCCCCAAAGAAAAAGATTGCCAGGGTTGTTCGCCATTTTTTTCATGCGGCGCGTGTGCTACCGGGTTTGTGGTTGAGCAATCGTTTTATCATGATTTAGCGCAAGCTACGGTAAACCCTATCAACCATAATAATCCTTATCAGCAACCGCATCTTGAAGATGTATCCCTTGCCATTTGGCTACCGCCGCAATTAAGTTAATACACTCCATATGTTTTACCGGGTTCCCGGTCCATTTTGTATTAACTAATCATTTATCATGAAAAAACTTTTCGTGCTTTTTACGGCACTCCTATACGCCGCCACCGGGCAGGCTCAATATATATTTAAAGCGGTTATTAAAGATGCTAAAACCAATGAGCCCCTAATTGGGGCAACCGCTTTTATTCCAGCACTTAATAAGGGGGCAATGGCCGATACCTCGGATACCATCGTCTTTAATAATGTCCCGTCGGGTAAACAAATCATTCATTTTCGCTTTGTGGGATATGAAACCCGGATTGATACTTTAACATTTCCCATGGAGCAAGCGGCGCCCATACTCATCCTGCTACAGCCCAAAGGCAATGGCGACGGCGAGGAAATAACAGAAGTTACCGTATCTGCAACCCGCAGCAGCCGTACTATTGCCAATATTCCCACCCGCATTGAAGTGATCAGCGGTGAAGAACTTGGCGAAAAAGCCAATATGAAACCTGGCGATATCCGGATGATGCTTGCTGAGAGCACCGGCATCCAAACGCAGCAAACATCGGCCACCAGTGGAAATTCCAGTATCCGCATCCAGGGCCTCGACGGAAAATACACCCAGATCATCAGGGATGGCTTTCCCTTGTATTCCGGTTTTTCGGGCGGTTTGGGTTTATTGCAGATAGCCCCGCTCGATTTGAAACAGGTAGAAGTAATTAAAGGATCATCGTCAACCCTATATGGCGGCGGCGCTATTGCCGGGTTGGTAAACCTGGTATCAAAAACACCAACAACCAAACCAGAACTTAGCTTCCTGCTAAACGGCACCTCCGCCTTAGGGCTTGATGCCAGTAGCTTTTATTCGCGAAAGGATAAAAACATAGGGGTAACGCTATATGCTGCTTATAACCACAGTACGGCGTATGATCCCGCGCATATCGATCTTACAGCTATCCCCAAATACAACCGGTATACTTTTAATCCCCGGTTGTTTTTTTACCTCAATGATAAAACTACGCTCATCACCGGAATCAACAGCACTATTGAAAACCGCATCGGCGGCGATTTGCATTATATTGAAGGTAACGGCAATGCACAGCACAGTTATTTTGAACAAAACAAAACCGGCAGGTATAGTACGCAAGCCGAACTGGACCGCAGTTTAAATGAAAAAGAAAAGCTGGTGTTTAAAAACAGCGTAAGTTATTTCGACCAGGCTATTAATTTACCGGGCTATCGATTTTCAGGCAAGCAGTTTTCTACCTATAGCGAGGCCAGCTACTCCCGGCAAGGCGAAACATCTGATTGGGTTGCAGGATTAAATTATATTACCGAAAACTTTACCGAAGATAAAAACAGCAGTTTCCCGCTCCGGAGTTATGATTACAATACCCTTGGCGGCTTTTTGCAAAACACCTGGAATACCACAAAAAAACTCACCATTGAAACTGGTTTACGGGGTGATTACCATAACAGATACGGATTTTTACTATTACCAAGGCTATCGGGATTACTGAAAATAAATCAACATTTATCTACCCGTTTAGGCGGCGGCTTAGGTTATAAAGCGCCTAATGTATTTACAGAAGATGCCGAGCGGATTCAATTCAGAAACGTATTGCCTATTGATATCCACAACACCACTGCCGAAAAATCATATGGTGCCAATTATGATATTAACTACCGCACCGGTTTATTTGATGACAAAGTTAGCTTAAGCATTAACCAGCTGTTTTTTTATACCCGCATCAATAACCCTATTTTGTTAACCGCCTTAGATAATGGCAACCTGCAATACCAGCAACCCCAAGGTGATTTAAATACCAAAGGTATTGAAACCAACATTAAACTTGGATATGATGCATTTAAGCTGTTTATAGGCTATACGCTGGCCGATGTAAGCCAACATACCGGCAAAAATATAGGCGCCTACCCTCTTGTTTCAAAAACCAGGCTGAACAACGTGTTGGTTTATGAAATTGAAAACAAGCTTAAATTGGGTTTGGAGGCCTACTATTTTGGATCGCAACCATTAAACGACGGTACAATCGGCAGGGCCTACTGGACAGCCGGTTTCATGGCCGAAAAAATGTGGCATCGCTTTTCGCTATTTATAAACTTTGAAAATCTTACCGATGTAAGGCAAACCAAATTCGGATCTATTTATACCGGCAGTATAACCAACCCTACTTTTAAGGATATTTATGCCCCGCTGGATGGCTTCGTTGTAAACGGAGGAATTAAAATTAAAATGTAAATTGGCTGTTTATGTAAGATGCAAATCGTAGTACTTTGCATCTTACATAAACGTTCATATTAATTATTAAACCCAGCCTTTGCCTGCTACAACAAACTCAATTTAAAATACCCCAAATGCAATTTATCTTCAGGCAAATTAACAGCGGGACTTAGCTCAATACCATATTTTTCTTTTTGCCCGGGCGATAAAATATCTTCTATCTGGTACAAATCATCTACATCAATGCCATATTTATCATCGATGTGCGAGTTGGCACCATCAAAATGATTGTGTTTAAAAAACGTGGTTTCCTTGGCCTCTTTAAACGCGGCTGCCCTATCGTCCTTAACGGTTAAAACAACGTAATGCTGTTCTTCAAAGCGGTTAGGCAGGTAACCGCCGAGGTTAATGAAAAACAGCTTCGGGCCAACTTCGGTTGCAGAATCGGCAGGGGCTATTTTTACCTGGTATCCGTCCACCGCAGTAACTTCACGCCAGCCATCTATGTGAATCTTGCCTACAGCTTCGGGCCAAAAAGCATTAATTTCGGGCACAAGATCTTTCAGCGAGGCAGCTATCCCAAAGAAAAAATCATGCTGCTCTACATGTCTTCCCGGTGCTTTTGAGCCTAACAGGATCATAAAAAGTTTTAGTTCTGGCTGTAGTTGCTCCCCGGTACTCATATGGTTTAATTTTAGATTGATATGGCAAGATAGCTGTTACCATGCTTTCAGGCTCAATTTGTTTGTCAACACTACAAGCACTTTGTCAACAAATCATCACATTTGGGCAAATTTTGTAAGGAACGTTAAATTTTAACGACTACCCCGTTACCAAGCCGCTATTTTTTACGTTAATCACATAGTGGTGCTTGTGAAGCGCTCATACAATTAAAACAACCATGAAAAAAACATTTCAGTTAGTCCTATTTTTATTGGCCGGCGTATCGGCCTTTGCCAAACCCGGCGTAGGCAATAATCCCCCTAAAGCAAAAGGCTTGGATACCGCTACTTTTGCAACCGGCTGCTTTTGGTGTACCGAAGCTAAGTTTCAGCAGATAGAAGGCGTTAAAAAAGTAGTATCGGGCTTTGCCGGCGGCCATGTGGCCAACCCAAGCTATAAGCTGGTTTGCACCGGCACAACCGGCCACGCCGAAACCTGCAACATTATTTACGATCCAACCAAGGTTAGTTATGACGAATTATTAGCAGCCTTTTTTGTAGCGCACGACCCAACCCAGCTTAACCGCCAAGGTAATGATGTAGGCACGCAATACAGGTCGGCCATATTTTATCATAACGCGGCCCAAAAGCAAAAGGCCGACTATTACATTAAAAAGCTTAATGCCGAAAAGGTATACCCCAACCCTATAGTTACACAAGTAAACCCCTACACCGTGTTTTACAAAGCCGAAGATTATCATCAGAATTACTTTAACCAAAACGGCGATCAACCTTATTGCAAATATGTAATACAACCGGAGCTGGAAAAATTTAAGGCAGTATTTAAAGGAAAACTAAAGAAATGAGATCAGCAATCATAGCATTCGCCATTTTACTGGCAACCGTATTTGGGGCCAATGCCCAACATTTAAAAGCCACTAAAGGCCACGAAAATAACCCTTATTATTCCAATACCGATATTAAGCCGCTTAAGGTTAGTGATGCCGAGTGGAAAAAAATTCTTTCACCTGCCCTGTATGCAACCGCGCGCGAACAGGCCACCGAGCAGCCTTTTACAGGCCAGTACTGGGATAAAACCGCCAAGGGAACTTACTATTGCGCTGTTTGCGGTAACAAACTATTCCGCTCTGATGCCAAGTTTGCCAGCAATTGCGGCTGGCCGAGTTTTTATGAAGCGGTACGTAAAAACAGCGTGATTTATAAAGATGATGACTCGCACGGCATGCAACGTACCGAAGTTATTTGCGCTCGCTGCAACTCGCACCTGGGGCATATATTTGATGACGGCCCGCCGCCTACATTCAAACGCTTTTGTATGAACTCCATTTCGCTGGATTTTCAGCCAGATGCATTGGGCAAATAATTTAACATTTTCCTATGTCTGCTTTTCATTAATTATTCATTTATTCCATTTAACTTTATAAAATGTCTTCCCATCATATCGTTCGCGAAAAACAGGAACCTGCTCTACTGGTGCTGGGGATAGACAATTTTGAAGAGGAACTGCTGGGTCAACTACTGGAATGGAGCCCTACAGTGATTACCACTCCCGATACCGCCGAAAAATTAAACAGTTTTGGGATTAAGGTTGATGGCATAATTACCAATGGCGAGGCCGATTCATTGCAGGAAGACATTAAGTTAATTCCTGTTGATAACGATAGCCTGGCAGTATCAGCCTTAAAGTATTTAACAGCTAATGGCTACCCGGCAGTGAACATTATAACAGACGAAGCGGAGTTAAGCATCTTTTTGCCTTACGCCGACAAAATAAACCTGGTTATTTTTAACGCCAGGCAAAAAATTTATCCGGTAACAACGGGTTTCAGCAAGTGGAAACCGGCGGGTGAGCAAATTGAAATAATTACACCAACTAAAATACTAAAATACAGTGGCTTGCAAAACACATCGGCAGGTATTTATAGTACTACCGATGATGGTTTTTTTAGTCTGCAGTTTGAGCAGCCATTTTTGCTGATTGCCGAGGCTTTAAATTAGTAAGCCACACACAATAAAAAGGCAATTTAAGGGTTGTTGTTGGGGTGAAAATTACATTGGTGCGCTTTTTGTAATATATATTGCAAAAAATATTGAAACGCGATTAAACCGTTTAAACATTTTTTAGTCTATATATTACAACCAGCAGAATTAAGCTGAACAGTTAAAATTTTTCAATCATGAAAAGGGCATATAAAAATTTATTCACATTGGCTTTAGGAGGCTTGTTAAGCCTTTCTTTAGCGTTTACCGCAAATGCACAACGTAGAGGTGGTGGCGGCGGAAGCAGCGGCGGTGGCGGTGGCTCCCGTTCCGGCGGCGGTGGTGGCGGTAGTGTTGGCGTTTCCCGTCCATCAGGCGGTGGCGGCAGCATAGGTGTTGCACGTCCTTCATTTAACGGAGGTGGCGGTGGTCAGCGTACAGCTGTAGCTCCATCACGTGGCTTTAGCGGAAACGGCAATGTAGCCGTTGCACCGCAACGCGGTAATTACGGTTATGGCAACAGGGGCAATGTTTCTGTAGCGCCACAACGTAGCGCGGTAGCCGGCGGTCAACGTGTTTACAGCAATGGTACAGGCACCCGTACCTACAGCAGCTTAGACAGGCGTTCTTACAACGGCGGTCGTGGTTCATACTATAGCGGCGGTGCCGGTTACGGTACCCGTGTTTACGGTGGTTACCGTTATGGTGGCCGTGGCGGTTATTTTGGCAGCCATTACTACTATCCATATCATAACTATTACAGCTCATACTATTTACCACGTATTGGCTTTAGCATAGGCTTTTTACCTTACGGATACTATCCGTTCTGGTATGGCGATTACCAATACTATTACAGCGATGGTTTATACTACCGTCAATACAATGACCAGTACACCGTAGTTGAACCGCCGGTAGGTGCCGAAGTTAAAAGCTTACCAAATGATGCCAAATCAATTATGATCAATGGCGAACAGTATTACGAGTCAAATGGTGTTTACTATCAACCATATACTAAAGACGATGGCACCCAGGTTTATGTAATTGCCGGCAAAGATGGTGAGTTGAATACCGATAACGGTGGCAACGGAGATGTACAACAAGGCCCGCAAATTGGCGATATTGTTACCAACCTGCCAGATGATTGCAGGAAAATAAAGATCAACGGCGAAAAATTATATGTTTCTCCGGATGGTTTTTACTACCAGGAAAGCAGGAACAACAATGGCGATACCGTTTACAAAATTGTAGGTACCCCATCTGACGAGCCCGATAATCAATAATAAAAATTCAATTTTAAATACCAAAAACGGCCGCTTCAATCATGAAGTGGCCGTTTTTGCTTTGGGGCAGACTAAGAAAATTATATACATGGAATTAATTATAGATGACCAATTAAAAAAGATGTCATGCTGAATTTATTTCAGCAACCCACAGGATAGGTAATCAACATGAAGTACACCAAGCATATGAGGTGCCGAAACAAGTTCGGCATGACTTTGATGTATAAACAATGGCCCTTTTTACAGGCGCATGTCAATCAAGAATCAAATTTTACCGTACAAAGGGCCCTTCTAAATTTATTTTCCTAATATGTACTCAATCCTTGGCAAAACACGTTGCTTTGCTATTATTACCCTACAAGCTTATGAGCAATATCCTTCATATTTTAAACGGCGATGCAGCCCTTGACGGCTTTAACCAAACCGGACTTGATGGCGATGTAATGATTTGGCGCGAGGTGCTTTCTGAAGGCCCCTTGCAGGAAAACATTTTATCGGCCAGCTTTTGGGCCACCCGTTCAAAATGGATCAGTCAAAATGAGCCGCCCGAAGCTTATCAGCATAAGGTACTCGATGAATTGGAAAAACTTAACAGCCAGTATACCGAAATCAATTTATGGTTTGAGTTTGATTTGCATTGCCAGGTAAACCTACTGGGCGTATTGCGCATGCTCGCTCTGCACACGGATCTGTCAGCCCCGGCCATTTACCTGATCTGTCTTGCCGATTGCATACAATTTAACAATGCCAAAGGCCTGGGCGAATTAAACGGCAGCCAGTTTGAAGAATTATTTGATGCCCGCGAACACCTTAACGAATGGGAGTTTACCCTTGCCGCCGAAGCCTGGCAACTGTATGTAAACAATGATACCGAAGGTTTAGCCAAATGGCTTAATGAAAATACTTTTTGGGGAGGCCTGCCATTACTTAAACCAGCCCTAACCGCTCATTTAAAACGCGTACAAGTTAATGCCGAAGGCTTAAGTTATATTGAGCAAAAGCTGCTTGACATTTACAACAGCGGCACTAAAACAAAGCATGCTATATATACGGCATTCTGGAAAACAGAAGGCATTTTTGGTATGGGCGATTGGGAGATAGATATTTACTTGAACCGGCTGGTTTAAAAGGGGCTGATTGTGTTGGAGTAAGAAGGATGGCCAAGTGCGAATCCCCTCTTGAGAGGGGCGGAGGGGTGTGTTTACAAACGCGATAAAACGCTGGCTAAACACACCCCTGCCACCGCTCAGACCAACGCGCCCCCTCTCAAGAGGAGATTAAAAAAATGACATCTTCCAACTACGGCACCGTCACCGCAATCGTGGGCGATCTTTCACTTTCATTCTTCATCCTATCCAACGCCGTTACCACGTAAAAATAGGTTTTGCCCCTTTGTACCGTATTATCCTCGTAGCTTAAATTGGTGTTATACTCAATCTTCAGGATATTTTTAGGGTCATCTATATTGATCTTCTCGGCGTCAAAACGGTAAATCACATAGCCATACACAGGTTCTTCGTCTTTAGCCAACGCCGGGGTAAGCCATTTAACGCTTACCGCGTTTTTATTTACAACCGGGCGGGCGGTAACATTTAAAGGCGGGTTTGGGGCGATTGAATCGCGCCAGAGCATTACCGGTGGCAGGGCAGGGTAACGGTAGTAGTTTTCCCTCAAAGAGTCGGTAACGCCAAGGGGGTTATTGGTTAACGATGTGGAACTAAAGTATACGCTTCCCTGTATCCTGGGGTTATTTCTGATCAGCTTAATTTGCTCTGGCAATTGCGATGGGTTTTTAAAGGCCAGCGTTTTACGTTCATTAACGCGGTAAGCGGCCTGCCCAATGTACAGATGCCTTCCGTAAGTATTATCGCTCCACCAGCTTAACAATTTATCAAACGCGGCCGCGCGGTTGCCAATTGGCCAGTATAGCTGCGGGTTGATGTAATCTATCCACCCCTCTTTAAGCCACTGGCGCGAATCGGCGTAGTTTTCATAGTACGATGAACCTCCGTTGGTTTCAGATCCTTCCTCGTTTTGCGATTTATTGGCCCAGATGCCGAACGGGCTAATACCGAACTTAATATTAGGATCATGCGCGTGTACGCTATCGGCAATCATTTTTATCAGCAAATCAACATTATGGCGGCGCCAGTCTTTAATGTTATCAAATCCTTCACCATACTTGGCGTAAGTAGCATCATCATTAATTTTTTGGCCGGCAATGGGGTAGGGATAAAAATAATCGTCCATATGTACGCCATCCACATCATAATTATCCACCACATCCAATATCACCTGTACAATATAATCGCGCACCTCGGGCAGGCCAGGGTTAAAGGTTTTGATACCGCCGTAGGTAAAAAACCACTCCGGTTTTATTTTGGTGATATGCTGCGGACTAAGCGCCGCGAAGTTACCATCAAAAGTTGCCCGGTACGGGTTAAACCAGGCGTGCAGCTCCATCCCGCGTTTGTGGGCCTCGGTAATGGCAAACTCCAACGGATCGTAATTAGGGCCCTGCCCCTGTTTGCCCATTAAATATTTTGACCATGGCTCGCGGCTTTTAGCATAAAAGGCATCGGCAGCAGGCCTTACCTGCAGCATAACGGCATTAATACCGGTTTCCTGGTGCGAGTTTAAAATATCAAGTAATTGTTTTTTTTGTTGATCGGCAGTTAATTTAGTGCTTGTTGGCCAGTCGATATTTACAACAGTAGCTATCCATACGCCCCTAAATTCACGCTTGGGCTGCATTTTAACTTCGGCGGGGGCGTTAGCAGGTTCAGCCGGTTGGGCCTTAACCTTTACAATAATAAACAGGGCAAATATCAGGAGTAAAAAGTGGCGGTATATATGCATTAAAGCGGATAAATTAAAAGCTGCAAAGATATAAAACTCACATGGTACCCCTTTTATTATACTTTATAAAAATTGACGCTATATTGCGTTTTTGGCATTTTGTACTTATTTTTAGCCATTACCAATTGCCATTTTTCAAATATGTTTTTCATGTAAATATCATAATTGAAACTTTTTTACGTTCAATAGCGTTGTGTGTTCAAACATAACCCACAGTTAAAATTGCATTAAACGCAGGTATTACCAATTATTTTGGATATGCTTGTACATTAAACACCAAGGTTAAACAGTAGTTTTTAAAACACATACTGCTTTAAACTGTATATAAACATTAAACATTTAATTGCTATGGAAAATCAATACGGGCAACAGCCACCTAAGAAAAATTCAAACGTAATTTATTTTTTGATTGTGGTGGTTTTGGCTTTATTAGGTACCGACGTATACCTGTACTTGCAAAAGAATAAATCAGATGTGCGTATAGTTACTCAACAAGACGAGCAAACCCGCCTGAAAAAAGACCTGGATAGCCTTGAAGCGCAGGTGGAGCAGGTAAACGCGGGCAAAGCCAAAATGTCGGCCGAGTTGACTGCTAAAAATGATTCCCTGAAAGCTAAAATCAAAGTATTAAGGGTGCAATTAGCCAAAGGCAAATTAACCAAAGCCGAATTGGTAAAAGCCGAAGAAGATGTTAAACAACTGCGGTATTTTGTAACCAAATACACTGCCGATATTGAAGAACTGCACAAACAGAATACCAGCCTCACTAATGAGCGGGATACGCTGAAGCACAGCCTGGTCAACGCGGCTAAAAAAGCCGATACGCTCACCAAGCAAAACCAGGATCTGGATGCCAAGGTAAAAGTGGCGCAGGCCCTCAAACTGGCCGAATCAAACATTGTAGCCTACAAAATTAGGGGTAGTGGCAAAGAGGTTGATGTTACAAGAGCAGGTCCGGCTAAAAAAATCAAAATAAACTTTACTGTGGCAAGCAACAGCTTAGCTACAAAAGGCATGCATGATATTTATATCCGCATTATAGATCCAACCGGTAACCTGATCACCGCGCCGGACGGTGGTACATTTACCGCCGATAACTCCGATCTGCAATACACCTATAAAACCTCTATCGACTTTAAGGATGATGGCAGTGAGTACATTATTGACTGGGTTAACCCAACCCCTCCTTTTGTTAAAGGCACGTACACCGTAATACTTTATGCAGATGGTGGCACTATGGGTAAAACCGGCTTCACACTTAAATAAGCTATTGAACTAAATATTAAAATCCCCGTTTTGAACATTCAAAACGGGGATTTTTGTTTTTAAACAAATTTGGGGCTATAACTTTTTAATATTCTTTAAAAAGTTTAATTTGCGTAGCGTTTCCAATTAACGCGTTCTATAAACCATTTCTTTTATGAAAAAAATATTCCTGTTGCTGGCTTGCTGTAGCCTGCATTTTTTATCGTTCGGCCAGGCACCCACCAACGGACTGGGCATTATACCCGAGCCTGTTAAGGTTACCAAAAAGGTGGGCAGCTTTGTTTTGCCCAAAATTGTTGTACTTGAAGCAGCCAGTCAGCCCGAAGTAACACCCGTTATAGCTTATCTTAAAAGCAAGCTGAGTACAGCCGCCGGTACCGCGGTAGCCGTAAAAAGTTTAGCGCCATCAGCATCTATCAAATTCGTTTTAAATAAAAAGAATGATCCGCTTATTGGTGCCGAAGGTTATAACCTGTCTGTAACAGCCAAAAAGGTTACCATAAGGGCCAATGAGGCTGCGGGCTTATTTTATGGCGTACAAACCTTTATGCAGCTGTTACCTAAAGAAATTGAAAGTAAGGAATACACCAAAGGCGTAAAATGGGTAGCCCCATGCGTTGATATTACCGATTACCCAAGGTTTGCCTGGAGAGGTTTAATGTTTGATGTGGCCCGTCACTTTTTTACCAAGCCCGAGGTTAAGCAATATATTGATGCCATGGTTAAATACAAACTTAACCTGTTGCACCTGCACTTAACTGATGATGAAGGCTGGCGCGTTGAAATTAAAAGCCTGCCACGTTTAACTACCGTTGGCGCATACAATGTTAAAAAAGTTGGTCAGTTTGGTACATTCACAGCACCTGCGGCAGATGAGCCACGCACCTACGGCGGCTTTTACACCCAGGAAGATATTAAAGAGCTGGTGCAGTACGCTAAAGACCGTTTCGTAAATATTTTGCCGGAGATTGACGTTCCCGGCCATAGCCTTGCAGCGGTTGTTGCTTATCCCGATCTGTCATGCACGCCTGGTGCCGATAAATACGTAGTAAACTCTGGCGAACCATTTATGAACTGGAACGGACCGCACAACACTGCCATTGTTGATAACACGCTGTGCCCTGCCAATGAAAATGTTTACGCGTTTTTAGATAAGGTAGTAACCGAAGTAGCGCAACTGTTCCCTTTCCCATACATCCACATGGGTGGCGATGAATGCGCCAAAAACTTTTGGGAGCAAAGCGAAGCCATAAAAGCACTAATGGCGAAGGAAAACCTGAAAACTCAACAAGAAGTGCAGGCCTACTTTGAAAAACGTTTGGAAAAAATAGTAGAAGCTAAAGGCAAAAAATTTATGGGTTGGGACGAGATCCTGGAAGGCGGCTTAGGTCCTAACGCAGCTGTGATGAGCTGGCGAGGGATCAAAGGCGGCATTGAGGCTGCCAAAATGGGCCATGATGTGGTGATGAGCCCTACAACCTTTGCCTACCTTGATTATATGCAAAGCGATGTAAACGAAACCAAAGTTTACGCCAAACTACGCCTGAGCAAAGCCTACGAATTTGAGCCTGTACCCGATAGCGTTGATGCCAAACTGATTAAAGGCGGACAAGCCAACTTATGGACCGAGCAGGTTTACAACATTCGCCAGGCCGAATACATGACCTGGCCAAGAGGTATGGCCATTGCCGAATCGGTATGGTCGCCAAAGGATAAGAAGAACTGGAACTACTTTTTTGGTAAGGTAGAGAAACAATTTGAACGCTTTGACGAAGCCGAAACCAAATACGCGCCAAGTGCCTACGATCCATCATTCAGCGCTACCCGTAATGCAGATGGTACCCTAAAAGTAACGGTAAGTAATGAAGTTGCCGGATTAGATACATATTACAGCTTCGATAATTCGTTCCCCGATAACTTTTACCCCAAATACACCGCGCCAATCGATGCGCCAAAAGATGCTACCATGCTAAAAGTAATTACCTACCGCGGCAAAAAACCAATAGGCCGTATGGTAAGTTTATCACTGGTTGATTTAGGGAAAAAGGTGAAGTAGACTTTGGGATTTGCGGACTTTTGGACTGTAGGACTTTGAGACTATTGGACAAAGGACGAAAAGACAAAAGAAAAAGGACTAAGAATATTACTTCTTAGTCCTTTTTCTTTTAAATATGGCTAAACGCCGAGAGATGCTTTTTGTCTTTTGTCTTTCCGTCTTTTGTCCAAGCCTCCTTTGTCTTTTGTCCTTCGTCCAATAGTCCCAAAGTCCAATAGTCTCACAGTCCTAAAGACTAATGTTTATTCCCGAAACCAAATTCCTTATAGGTATCTGGCATGGTGCCGTTGTTGGTGAAGGCGAAGGTTAGCGTTGTGCCCCAGCTTTCAAAATCGGCGTTTTTATCTTTTGAGGCTTCGATATGTACCGAGCTTAACATGTAGATGCCTTCGCGGCTTAGTTTAAAATAGATCAAGCCCGTAGCATCTGTACTTAGCTTTTGAGGGAATACATTTCCGTTGATGGTTTTAATGTAAAGGATCACTACGGCGTCTTTTAATGGTTTGCCTTGAAAACGCACCTCAGCTGTTACATCATCACCATAGTCGGATTTGTAGGGGTTTTGTTTGATCACTATCTCGTACTCCTCGTTCAGGGGTTTATCAAAATCCCTGTCGGTGGGCTTATCAACAGATACCAAGGTTTTAAGGTAGCGGGTCGATTTTTCAACAAAGTATTGTTGCGTGTTGGCTTTGGCGTCTTCGGCAATTTTATCCAAACCCTCATTACTCAGGTATTTTAAAAACTTGTTCCGCTCAGATTCTACACTTTCGGTTTTAATCACCTCAATAGTGGCCAGGCCCGGGCTTTCTAATTTATAGTTTAGGATGTTTGACGCGGTATCTTTAGGCATTTTGCTTAGGTCTGTTTGCTTTTTGCCTTCGTAAAGCACAAATTTTGAAATTTTGCCGCTTTCATATTTGTATTCGCCTTCTTTTACAAACTCGCTGCCGCTCAACAAATGCAGGTTTATGTTGTCGCCTTTTTTCATGTAAAAACTGCCCGGCAATAAAAAATAATCCTGGGCATATGCCGCAAACCCGATGACCAATAGCAGGGCCATCAATCCATATCCAATTTTTTTCATAGTTTCATTTACGATTACCAAACATACAAAGTTTAACCCGAAAATATTAGCCACCCAGGGACACCGTCATGTAAAAACTTCATTAGTTTTACGTTATGATTTTCGATCGTAAAAACCTTGATAATGACACGTTAGTATCTTTTTACAAAAAACTGTTGCTACCGCGCATGGTTGAGGAAAAAATGCTAATCCTGTTACGGCAGGGACGTATTGGTAAATGGTTTTCGGGTATAGGCCAGGAAGCTATTGCCGTGGGCAGCACATTGGCTATGGCCGATGATGAATATATATTACCCATGCACCGCAACCTGGGGGTTTTTACCACGCGAAACATACCATTATCCCGGCTGATGGCCCAATGGCAAGGTAAACCTTCGGGCTTTACCAAGGGGCGCGATCGCTCTTTTCATTTTGGAACGCAGGAGTATAAGATCATCGGGATGATATCCCACCTTGGTCCGCAGCTGGCCCTGGCCGATGGCATTGCGCTGGCGGATGTATTATCGAACCAAAAGAAAACCACCTTAGTTTATACAGGCGAAGGCGCTACCAGCGAAGGCGATTTTCATGAGGCCCTTAACATTGCCGCTGTTTGGAATTTGCCTGTTATTTTCCTCATCGAAAACAACGGCTATGGCCTATCTACCCCAACCAACGAGCAATATCATTGCGCACAGTTAGTTGACAGGGCTATAGGCTACGGTATGGAGGGCCGCCGAATTGATGGTAATAATATTTTGGAGGTTTATCATACTATTACCGATATCAAAAACAGCATCCGTGAAAACCCGCGCCCGGTTTTATTGGAATGCATGACTTTTAGGATGCGCGGGCACGAAGAGGCATCCGGCACCAAATATGTACCCCAAAACTTGATGGAATGGTGGAGCGCTAAAGACCCGCTGGCCAACTATGAAAAATACCTGCTGAGTCAACGGGCACTTTTACCCGAGTGGATTCCGCTTATCCGCAAGGAGTTTACAACGCTTATTGAATCAGAATTTGAAAAAGTTTACAACGAGGCCGACATTGTACCGGATATTAATACCGAGGTGGAAGATATGTACCATCCGTACAACTTTCCAGCTGCTCAACCCGCTGCTACACCAGCCACAACCAAGCGTTATATAGATGCGATAAGCGATGGTTTAAGGCAGGGCATGCGTAAATATCCCAACCTGGTGATCATGGGCCAGGATATTGCCGAATATGGTGGCGCTTTCAAAATAACGCAAGGCTTTGTTGAAGAGTTTGGCAAAGGCCGGGTGCGCAACACCCCCATTTGCGAATCGGGGATTGTAGGGGCCGGCATGGGGCTGGCCATTAACGGTTACAAGGCGATTGTTGAAATGCAATTTGCAGACTTTGTTACCTGCGGTTTTAACCAGATCATAAACAACCTGGCCAAAACGCATTACCGCTGGGCGCAGGCTGTTGATATGGTGGTGCGCATGCCAACCGGAGCGGGTACAGGCGCGGGACCGTTCCACTCCCAAAGTAACGAGGCCTGGTTCACCAAAACACCCGGATTAAAAGTGGTTTATCCCGCCTTCCCGGCGGATGCAAAAGGGTTGTTACTGGCTGCCATTGAAGACCCTAACCCGTTTATTTATTTTGAACACAAATACCTGTACCGCAGCATAAGCGGCGAGGTACCCGATAATGATGTACTGATAGAAATTGGCAAAGCCAATATTGTACAGCAGGGCACTGCGGCAAGCATTATCACCTTCGGCCTTGGCGTGCATTGGGCTTTGGAATATACCGCCAAACATCCAGATCAACCGTTAGAGATCATTGACCTGCGCAGCCTGTTACCATGGGATAAAGAAGCCGTTGAAGCCAGCGTCAAAAAAACAGGCCGGGCTTTGGTTTTACACGAGGATACCCTAACCAGCGGCTTCGGTGCCGAAATTGCCGCCCACATAGCCGAGCATTGCTTTAAATACCTGGACGCCCCCGTAATGCGTTGCGGCAGCCTGGATACCGCCATCCCCATGAACAAAGCCCTGGAAGACCAGTTTTTGGCAAAGGCGAGGCTGGAAGAAACGGTGGAGAAGCTGTTAGCTTATTAATGCAATTGAAAGATTTACGAAGTTTTAAAAACTTCGTAAATCTGGATACATAAGATAAGCCGTAGCTGTCTTAATTCTTAATTCTACTCTTCTTATTAGATCATCCGCGTTCGCAGCTGTCTTAACTCTTGATTCTTAATTCTTGACTCTCGCAGCTTCACTTCCATTTAAAGCTCTTGATCATCACCTCCATATCTTTTTTAATAAAATTAAGGGCGGGCTGAATGGAGTCAAGTCGGGGTTCGTTGTTGAAATACAGCGCGGCACGGATATATCTTTTAGTACTATCTGTTAAAAAAAACTGGGCAGATGATGCCGTATTCCCATCAATAGTGTAATAAAGGCCGTAAACTTTATTTTGCGGATATGCGATAAGATCTTCCTTTATTAAGGTTGCTTTTACCGTATTTTTAAACGCGAAGGCGCGTGCATCTTCAATTAGTTGATTAAACTCTTTTTTGCTTGTTACCGGCTGATAGCTCAAATGCAGGGTAGCGTTAAATTGCGGAAACTGAATGTTGATCCAGCAAGGCTTGGCATTACTGCTCAAATCGGGCTTAATAATGGCGTATTTAGGATATACAAAGCTATAGGGGCAGCCTTCATTGTAATCCTGGTATTCTTTTTTAGGAAATTTAATGCGAAAATATCCCCGCGGTTTTGGCGAATAATCATGGTTACCGCCGCAAGCCGCTAAAAATAACATCACCAAAAGCATTAATCCCGCGTATCTCATACTCTAAGGTCTTTAGTGTTCCATATTTCCCATGATTTTTCGGCCTGTAAAACCAGCATTTCGTAACCATTTTTAGTGGTAGCGCCAGCCTCGCGGCCTTTTCTCAAAAACAAGGTTTCTTCGGGATTGTAAATCAAATCGTACAATAAATGATCATCAGTAATAGCCTCGTACGGAATTGGCGGACATTCATCAATATTAGGCGCGGTACCAACCGGCGTTGTGTTGATGATGATTTTGTGTTGTTTAATGTGATGCGGTTTTAACTCGCTAAATAAAAGATGATCGGGATGGGGCTTACGGGTTACTACCTTATAAGTGATACCCAGGTTTTCCAATACGCATTTTACGGCTTTAGCCGCGCCGCCATCGCCTAAAACCAGCGCTTCATCATTGCTATCTTTTATTAAAGGCTTTATAGACATCTCGAAGCCGTACAAATCGGTATTATAACCTTCCAGCCTGAAATCGTGGCCTTGAATACCTACTTCACCGGTAAAGGCCGCTTGTAAAGGGCTTTCGGCGCTTATACAAATGCAGTTTACGGCGCCTGCAGTGCGGGCATCATGCTCAACCCAGTCCAGGTAAGGGATGATGTTCACTTTATGCGGGATGGTAACATTAAGGCCAACCAGGTTGGGGTTTTCATCTAACAGATCCTGCAAATCTTTTACATTTTCCAGCGGGTAAAGATCATACACGGCATCTTCAATACCCTCTGTTTTAAATTTTTCGGTAAAGTATTTTTTTGAAAAGGAGTGCGAAAGCGGAAAGCCAATAAGCCCGTAATGTTTCATGTATCAATAATTAGTATGGCCTAAAAAATGAAAAGCTAAAGATATACACATAAAGTATATCTGTCGCAATCAAATTAAGGTTATGATGTAACAATGGAAACAAGCAGGCTTATTAACGATTTAAATTAACTAAAATTAAAAAGGGTGAAAAAACTTTTAATTCAGGGTAAAAACATCTGTTTTTAAGAAATACAAGGCGTTTGTTGCAGAAAAATGTATTTTTAGCCATTGCTTATGACCCCTGATAATCAACGCCCCCCGCTTTATCCGAAAAGATATTTACTGGCCTGCCTGTTTTTAATAATAACTGCAAGTGCCTATTCGCAACAAAAAACAAAAGAGCCGCAGCTAAAAATACTGCGCGGCATGAAGGCAACCGATTCGGCAGCCGTTTTTGCAAAAAAACTGATCGACTCGGCCCGCAAACATCACGATCAACCTTTTGAGGCGCGTGTATTACTGGCGCAAGCTTACCAGGCTTATGGCATCGGCAATGAAAAAGAAGCCCTTGCCTTTGGCAGGCAGGCCCATAAGGCAGCCTCGCCGGCCGATACCACCACCTACGAAAAATCGGCAACGATGGTGGCTTACATGTTAAGCAGGCAAGGGAAAACCGTTGATGCCCTGAATGTTGTTTTTACCATTTTAAAAGAGTGCGAAGCCCGTGGGTGGAAGGCCGCCGGTATAGATGCCAAAATGTGCCTGGCTGATATTTATCGCGTTATTAAAAACGTAAAGCAGGCTCTACCCTATGCCCAGCAGGCAGCCAATGATGCTTTAAGCATAAAAGATACCGCTGCTTATACGTTTGCGTTAAGCAACATATCCAACATCATTTCTGAAAATGATACCACGCAGGCCACCAACCAAAAAGCGGCCCGCATACTGGAACAAATATTACAGCCCAGGTATCAAAAGTTTATAAGCGATTTTACACGCTCGCGCTATTTAGGCAACCTGGCCCGGTTATATATCAGAAACGGACAGGATAACCTTGCTATAGCAACTTTAATTCAATCGATGGATATAGCCAAAAAGGGAAACTTTAAATCCCTGCTAAAGCACGATTTAAATGAATTAATGACTTTATACCGTAACCGGGGCGATTATAAAACGGCCATTAAATACGGCGAACAAACCATTGCGGTTGAACCTGGTGAGCAAACCAGCATATCCCTGCAAAGGAATATATATAACCAGCTTATGTTATCGTACAAGGGGGCTAAAGATTATAAAAACGCGCTTAAATACGCCGATTTTTATCACAAGCTAAACGATAGCATCACTGCTGCCGAAACCGCGCGTAGTGCCGATGAACTTGATAAAAAATACCGGGCAGATAAGCGCCTGCTGCTGGCATCTACGCAAACCAAGCTCCTGTCTGTACAGCGCGATTATATTATTGCCATAGCGGCGCTGGTAGTGATTGCTTTTGGTATTATGTACAACTGGCTCATCGCCAAAAAGAAACGCGAAGCAGCCTTAATGACCGAAGAACACAAACAGTTGGAAAAACTGGATGCGCTTAAAACACGCTTCTTTGCCAATATAAGCCATGAATTACGCACGCCATTAACGCTTATTTTGGGGCCGGCAGATCAATTACTTAACAGCCCCGATGAACAAAGTAAAGATCAACAGCAAAAAAATCTTACTACCATATCGCGCAACAGCAAAAAATTGTTAAACATGGTTAACGAACTGCTTGACCTGGGTAAGCTGGAAGCTGGTAAATTAACACTAAAGGTAACACCGGTAGCATTGGCAAGGTTTATTAAAGTAACCTACCAGGGCTTTTCTTCGGCAGCGGAGTATAAAAAATTACAATACCGGTTGGATTGCGCCATTGCCGACGATATTTTTGTGCAGCTTGACGAAGATAAATTTGAAAAAATTTGCAATAACCTGATTAGTAATGCCATAAAGTTTACGCCGGCATCAGGCTCAATAACGGTTTCCGCCCGAATAGCAGGTAAGCAAATAGAATTTATGGTGGCTAATACAGGCACCGGCATCCACCCCGACGATATGCCCCATATTTTTGACAGGTATTACCAGGGCCGGCGCCAAGAAGATTCCTATGAGGGCGGAACCGGTATTGGCCTGGCCATTACCCGTGAATTTGCCGAACTTATGAACGGCAGCGTATTTATTGATAACACCTGGGGTGTTGGCACTACGTTTCATGTCGCCATTCCTCTGATACCCGCAAAACCTGCAACCTTAACCCCTGTACCAACTTTACATTATGAATCAATAGATGCAAAAATCAACAGCAACGCGTTTAATAAGCCCACCATTCTTTTGGTAGAAGATCATCATGAAATGGCTGCCTATGTTGCCAGCATATTGAGCCCTTTTTACACGCTGACAACCGCGCTGAACGGAGCGGTGGCCATAAGCATGCTTCATAAAATGACCGAATTGCCACAGCTGATCATTACAGATGTAATGATGCCCGAAATGGATGGCTTTACGTTATTGCAAAAGCTTAAAGAAAGCCTCACCTTTTGTAATATACCTGTAATTATACTAACCGCCCTTGCCGATAATCATAATAAATTAAAGGCTTTGCATACCGGTGTTGATGATTATATCACCAAACCATTTTTAAGTAGCGAACTTATTGCCCGTACTACCAACCTCATTAACAATGCCGCCGCGCGGGCAGTTGTGTCAAATCCGGATTTGGAAGAATTGGGTGATGCGGCCGACGTGAAAACAGCCATACCGGCGGTTTCTCCTGCCGATCTGGCCTGGCTGGCCGAAATTGAAGCACTTGTGCGGAAACAGGTGGGCAAAGTAGAGTTTAACCTCGGCATGTTAAGTTATGATTTATCCATCAGCGAGCGGCAGCTATTCAGGCGCATTAAAAACGTAACCGGCCTTACACCCAACAAATACATACGTGCTATAAGGCTGCAAATTGCGCGCGAGGCCATTGAAAGCGGCAAATACCGTACCCTTGCCGAAATTTCGTACGTGGCAGGGTTTGATACACCCGCCTATTTTGCCAAATTATTTAAAGAGCAATATGGCCGTGATGTAAACGATTTACTATAACTATTAAGTTAATTTTTTGCCTAAAAGCTGCAAAAATATCGACATTATTGTCTTTTTGGCGGTTTTGTATAGTAAAATGGCAGTTTTGTTAAGGCAGTTTGATTCACTTTTGCTTGCATAAAGTTACCCCTATAATAATGAATGTGATAGTTAACGAACAAATGTTAAATCAAAACAATGAACCTCAGCAAATAAAAATAGCGGTGAGTTGCCCACGTTGTAAAAACAACTTTTGCCAACGAATTCCACGCGGATCTACAGTAAAATTGCTGCTCCCCTGGTTATCGGTCAAACATTACTTCTGCGATAGGTGCTTCAAAAAATTCTATAAATCAGATAAATAATTTTTTTAAATCTTTTACCAATTGTTTACCCCCTTACCCAGCCGGTTTTTGGCTTAATCGGCAAAATATCCCACAGCTTATATAGCTGTGGTGATATGGGTAATTAAAACGCCCAATTAAAGATTTCAAATAGCCATGTAGTTTTAGGGCAATTAAAAAAAACTCGCTGTACCGCCCTTTTCCACTTGTATACCTAAACTTTAAAAGCCTTTGGAGGTACTCCCCAAAGGCTTTATAATTTTTGTAATTATGGTTAATTATAACCCCAGGAAATGATCAAATGTATCGCTGCGGATACCCAGGCGCAAGGTTTCAAGCGGGATAATATCGGCAGGGGCTATGTTGCCTAAACTCACATTGGCGCCAATCAGTTTAATAAACCAAACCTGCTGCGCTTTTTGCGGGGCCTCCCAAATAATGGTGCCTTCGGGTATCTGGGTCAATATTTCATCTACCAAACCCTGCCTAACTTCTCCCGAATCGCGGTAAATGCCAACGTTGCCACTTTCACGGGCCTCGGCAATAACTTTCCATGAACCGGCTTCAATTTCGGCATTCATTAATTTGATCCATTTATATGGCGCGAAGATTTTTTGTACATCCTTTGAACCCACTTCAGATATTACAGTAACCTGTTTGGCCAGTTTGCTAATGTAATCACATTTAATATCGTGTTCAATGGTGATAGATCCGTCTGATACCTCGCAATGCTCCAATTGGTATTTATCCAACAGGCGCCTGTAATCATCAAACTGGTTACGAACGATAAAGGCTTCAAACAGGGTACCGCCAAAATAAACCGGGATACCAGCCTGTTTGTATAGTTTTATTTTCTCATCCAGGTTTGGAGTTACATAGGAGGTAGCCCAGCCCAGTTTTACAATATCAGTATAAGTACCCCCAACTTCAATAAAATCCTCAACCTGCCTTAAGCTTAGTCCCTTATCCATTACCATGGTAATGCCTTTATCCCGGGGTTTAGTTGTACGCTCTGGTAAGTTATTGATAGTGTAATTCATATTAATAGATGGTTATAGCCTATAACTAAAAGTTCTAACGGTCGCAAATCTCGTAAAAAAAAAGCACAGGTAAAATGCCGGACATGTTAAATTTAAATTAAGGTGAACTCAATAGTCAATATCGTGGTTTAAAAAGGTACACATCAATCTGTAATAACATAGTTACACCTTTTTTAAATCTGCATTTTTAAAAGGAAATAAGTATTTTGTTTTGCCATTATTAGTATCACCATATGAAAAGCAAATTATTACGTGTATTACCTCTATTGTTAAGCATTTCGACAAGTATTTTCGCCCAAAAATCATATACCGGTAATGAGGCTGCCGATAGAGTGCAGGCAGAACGGGAAAAAGCCAATAAAATATTTTATAAAACCCATGCAACGCCCGCCGAGATAGAGAAAGGCATAACCATATTAAAAAACTCCATTGCATTTTTAGATAGCCTCCCTATTAAAGAAATGGCTCCTGCCAACGCCTACCTATGGTCGCGCCGGTCTGACGTTAACCGCAATTTGGCCACCGGCTACGCCTTGTTAAACAAAAAAGATTCAGCTTTAATATCGCTCGAAAAAATGTACGCCAATGGGGTTACAAGTGGTGTAGTCAACTTTTTACAGGGGGAGCCGGCATTAAATGGCTTACGTGATGAGCCCCGTTATATTGCCATTATACAAAAGCTAAACAACCAAAAAGCCCTTTGGCAAAATACCGCGTTTAGTACCCAATATCGGCCAGATATCCCCGCAGCCGAAAAAATAGCAGGCTTATCTTTATTATGGGCTCAGGCCAAGTACAACTTTGCCAATTTTGACCTGGTTAATATCGACTGGAACCAAACCTATTTAGATTATTTGCCCAAGGTTAAAAACACCAAATCGACAGCCGAATATTACAAGGTACTCATCAACTTTTATGCACAGCTAAAAGATGGGCACAGCAACGTTGTGCCACCAGACTCCGTAATTTCACAATTTTATAGTCGGCCACCTTTCCGCACGGAATTAGTTGAGGGGCGAGTATTTGTAAACCAGGTTTTCAGTGATAGTCTGTATAAATCGGGCATAGTACCAGGTTTAGAAATTATCAAAATAAATCAAGAGCCGGTTATAAGCTATGCCGAAAAGAACGTGAAACCTTACCAAAGCAGCTCAACTCCGCAGGATATGGAGATCAGGGAATTTTCGTATGGGTTGCTATCGGGCCCGCCAACCGAACCCATTGTTTTTGAGTTTAAAAACAAAGTCGGTAAAATTATAAACCGCACAATTAACCGTACCGGCTATCATGATATAAAAAAAATAAAAACCCTGGTATACGAAACCATAGGCAATATTGGGTACTTAACCATCAATGATTTTGAGGACGATAAAATAATAAAACAGCTCGATTAGCTTTACACCACTTCAATAAGCAAAACCAAAGGGCTCATTATCGATATCAGGTACAACGGCGGCGGCGATGGCGGCATTGGCTTTGCGATAATTAAACGCTTAACCAATAAACCGTTTGAAAACTCGGCATCAAAGGTGCTAACCATCACATCTAAGCCTTATGCCGAACCAAGATGGCTTGAGAACGGCAGCGGCGAATGGGGACCACACGGCAAAATATTTTATAAAAAACCGGTAGTGGTGTTAATTGGCCCGCGTACATTTTCGGCAGCCGAAGATTTTACGGTGGCCTTTGATTACATGAAGCGGGGTAAATTAATAGGTCTGCCAACGGGCGGCAGTACCGGGCAGCCGGTTCCTTTCAATTTACCTGGCGGGGGGGCCGCACGGGTATGTGGCAAACGCGACACCTACCCCGATGGAAAAGAATTTGTTGGAGTGGGTATTATGCCGGATATTACCGTGAAAAGAACCATCAAGGATTTGCAAAACGGAATAGACGCGACAAAGAATAAAGCGTTGGAGGTTCTGAATAAATAAACCAGGATACCCGGTATTAAAACGGCTCGGTATAGTTGGGGATTTATATACCGGCTATGAAATGTTAAAAAATGAAGTCATGCTGAACGGAGTAAAGGCTCTTCTTCATTAGAAAAATAGGCGTCTTACAGGGCAAAGAAGATTCCCAGGATGTAATGGGCATGAATATGTGATCTGAGCGCTGTCGAAATACTTGTTCGGCTTGCTTCGCTGGTCACGCCTCTTCACCTGCAGAGGAAACAGCACTTAAGGAATTTGTTGGCTTTTCATCTATACACAATATCCACCACCGCTCCGAGGCACCTTTTCTGGCGAAGCCGAAGGACGGGCGCCGGGTGAGTCTTCCAAGTTATCGGTTTATTTGCAATTAGATAAGTGTAATTCACGGTCTTTTCCGGATTTTAAATCGGCAACAAAATAAGGGGCTTAATCTCTTAAACGACCATCAGTAATCTGTAAAATATAAAACCCGCTTAAAACAAAGAAGAGGCTGTATCATAAAACAAATGGTACAGTCTTTTTTTATAATCTGCTAATCGAAGATTAGACAATTTAATGAATTGAGA
>NZ_JAUFPS010000086.1 GCF_030409315.1 Mucilaginibacter flavus
TAAAATGTGAACAAACACCGAAAATAAAAATAAAAATCCACTTATAAGGTTTCGAACACTCAAGGTTTTAAACCCATCGCTACGAACATAGGCTACCTTAACCCAATTTTACCAAACATTAGCCACTTATTAGCTCCTTAATGTAACAGTGTTGTATTTAATTATTTGTTAGCGATTATGTTGCTAAATTAGGCTGTTTAAATTTTGACTGATTATCGAAGCCCTCCGTTAATGAAACTACGATTTCTCATTATTCTGCTATCCTTTGGTGCGCTAACAAGTCGTGCCCAACTCCTTAAAGAAAAAGAAGGCTTTACCCATGCCGATAGCCTGCGGGGTAACCTTACGCCTTTACGTACCTGTTACGATATTAATTACTATCACCTGGATGTGAAGTTCAATATCACCCAACGCGCTATCAGCGGCAGCAACCTTTTTAAGTTTACGGCAACAGAAGATTTTACCAAACTACAGTTTGATTTGTTTGCCAATTTAACAGTGGATAAAGTGATTTACAAAGGCAAGATAATTCCGTTTACACGGGATGCCAACGCAGTGTTTGTTACTTTCCCAAAAACAATTGCTAAAGGCAGTAAAGATCAGTTTACGGTATTTTACTCGGGCAAGCCAACTGTAGCTGTAAACGCGCCCTGGGATGGTGGCGTGGTTTTCAAAAAAGACTCATTGGGCAAACCATGGGTGGTTACTGCCTGCGAGGGTGTGGGTGCCAGCATCTGGTGGCCCAATAAAGATCATTTAAGCGATGAGGTTGATAGCATGCTCATCAGCATCAGCGTACCCAAAGGCTTAAAAGACGTATCAAACGGCAGGCTGCGCAAGGTTACACCACTTGCCGATGGCTATACCCGCTTTGATTGGTTTGTAGCCAACCCCATCAACAATTATGATGTGGTAGCCAACATTGGCGATTACGTTCATTTTGGGGATACTTACATGGGCGAAAAAGGCAAACTCACCATGGATTACTGGGTACTCCCCGCCAGCCTGGCCAAGGCTAAAGAACATTTTGGCATCAACGCCAAGCCTATGCTTAAAGCCTTTGAACATTGGTTTGGTCCGTACCCTTTTTATGAAGATGGTTATAAATTAGTAGAAACCCCGCATTTAGGCATGGAGCACCAGAGCGCCACAGCCTACGGTAATCACTTTTTAAACGGCTACCTGGGGTATGATATGTCGGGCACGGGTTGGGGTAAAAAATGGGATTATATTATTATCCACGAGAGCGGGCACGAGTGGTTTGGCAACAACATTACTGGTAAAGACCTTGGCGACATGTGGATTCACGAAAGCTTTACCTGTTATTCTGAATCGTTGTTTATTGAGGATAACTGGGGCAAAGCAGCCGGACAGGAATATAATTTTGGACTGCGTAGCGGGATAGAAAACGATAGCCCTATTGTTGGACCATACAACGTAAACAAAGAAGGATCGGGCGATATGTATCCTAAAGGTGCGATTATACTTAATATGGTGCGTACTATTATTAATGATGATGAAAAATGGCGCGACATCCTGCGTGGCCTCAACAAAACCTTTTATCATCAAACGGTTACTTACAACCAGGTTGTAAACTACATAAACGAAAAGTCGGGCAAAAACCTGCTGCCCGTGTTTGATCAGTATTTGCATTATAAAGATTTACCTATACTGGAGTTTGCAACCGTACGTGGTAAATTCTGTAGCCGTTGGATAGCCAACGCGAAAGATTTTACCATGCCCATTTTGGTACGCGTAAAAGGCGGCGAATACAAATTTATTACCCCGACTACCCGTTTTACTCCGGTTGATGTAGAGGGGGCCAATAAGGATAACATTGAGATTGATAAACTGAATTTTTATGTGGGGGAATTAGTTGATTAGAAGCCTCACCCTGCCCTCTCCAAAGGAGAGGGTTCTTAAAAAGCAAGCTGCTTTGGGCGCAGTATATTAAATGAGTAAAATATGAACATGAAAACTAAATATCTATACAAATTATCATTGAGCCTTTTACTGGCGGGCGGCGCTTTCATGTCCGCGCAGGCGCAATTGGGTACGGTGAAAGAGAAATTTACCAGGGCCGATACTTTACGAGGATCGTTGACCACGCCATTGCGTACCTGCTACGATATCAACTATTATCACCTTGATGTGAAGTTTGATATCGATAAAAAATTCATCAGTGGCAGCGTACTGTTTAAGTTTACTGCCGATGCTGATTTTGATAAATTACAATTCGATTTGTGGAATAACCTCACCATTGAAAAGGTGGTTTACAAAGGCAAAGAACTAAAATATACCCGCGAGTTTAACGCCGTGTTTTTAAGTTTCCCTAAAAACATCGCCAAAGGCAGCAAGGACGAGTTTACCGTTTACTACTCGGGCAACCCAACTATTGCTAAACGTGCCCCATGGGATGGTGGTATTGAGTATAATACCGACTCCTTAGGCCATGCCTGGGTTTCCACCGCCTGCCAGGGCATGGGAGCCAGTGTATGGTGGCCTACTAAAGATCAGCAGGCCGATGAGGTGGATAGCGCTTTGATCAGCATCAGCGTACCCACCGGTTTAAAAGATGTATCCAACGGCCGTTTGCGTAAAGTAACCGATCTGAAAAATGGTTATACCAAATTCGACTGGTTTGTATCAAACCCCATCAACAACTACGATATTGAAGCCAACATTGGCGACTATACCCATTATGAAGGCGTATACAATGGCGAAAAAGGTAAGCTAACTATGGATTTTTGGCCGTTAAGCTATAATCTTGATAAAGCCAAAGCACAATGGGGCCTTGACGCGCCTCGCATGCTTAAGGCTTTTGAACACTGGTTTGGTCCGTACCCTTTTTACGAGGATGGCTATAAACTGGTTGAAAGCCATCACCTGGGTATGGAGCACCAAAGCGGTACTGCCTACGGTAACCACTACCATAACGGCTACCTCGGGCGCGACCTTTCTGGCACCGGCTGGGGCTTAAAATGGGATTTTATTGTGGTACACGAAAGCGGGCACGAGTGGTTTGGCAACAACATCACCTCAAAAGATTTGGCCGATATGTGGATTCATGAAAGTTTTACCAACTATTCCGAGTCGTTATTTGTGGAGACGTTTTATGGTAAACAGGCCGGTCAGGAATATGTGCACGGCACCCGCATGGCTATTGTTAATGACAGGCCTATAGTTGGCGCTTATGGAGTAAATAAAGAAGGATCGGGCGATATGTACTATAAGGGCGGCAACATGCTCAACATGATCCGCACTATTATTAACGACGATGAAAAATGGCGCGGCATCCTGCGTGGTTTAAACAAAACTTTTTACCATCAAACCGTTACTTACGATCAGGTTGTCGACTACATCTGTAAAGAAACAGGCATGAACCTGGCCCCGGTGTTTGATCAGTACCTGCATTATAAAACCCTCCCGATATTGGAGCTTATAGTACGTAACGGCAAAACCCTTGCCCGTTGGACAAGCGCCGACGCCAAAGATTTTGCCATGCCGGTTAAAGTGCGCATTAAAGGCGGCGACTATAAATTTATCACTCCAACAACCCGCTTTAAACCCGTTGAGCTTGAAGGCGCAACCAAAGACAATATTGAGGTTGATACTTTTAATTATTATATTGGGGTGTTGGTGGATTGATGTTGAGGTGAGTGGTTGATTGGGTTGATTAGGTGAGTGGTTGATTAAGTTGAATTGAGTTGAATAGGTTACAATAATTGAGAAAAATATTTTCCTACCCAATTCGACACCGGTCAACCTAATCAACTTACTCCAACTTAATCAACCCAATCAACCACTCACTTAATAAATTTTCACCACCCATGCAACCTTTATTTACAACCTGGGTCTTATAGGTACAAAACGATATAATTATGAAGTGTTTAAGTAAAGTATTATTGGTTGCAGCGCTGGCAACCGGTACCGTACAATATACTATTGCCAAAGCGCCTGTTGCTAAAATTGTTGCCGATGACGACCAAAGCAATACCGAAGACCGTCACCTCTCAGGTTTTAGTTCGGTAAATGTATCTGGTTCTTTTGATGTGGTAATTACCCAGGGATCAACCGAATCTGTTAAAGTAACGGCCCCTGCCGATATCATCAAACGCATCATTACCGAAGTTGACGGCGGCGTATTGAAAATTTACACCAAAAGCGATAACGACTGGCATTGGTTTGATGGCGGCCATAAAAAGATCATGATCTATGTATCGGCCAAAGAACTTGATGGCGTTACACTTTCAGGATCTGGCGATGTATCTTTTAAAGAAGGTCTGCGCGCCAATTCATTTAAATTAAAGCTAACCGGCTCCGGCGATTTAAGCGGCAAGTTAGAAGTTAAAAACCTCGATTGCGTTTTGGCAGGCTCGGGCGATATCAGCATCAGCGGCAGCGCCGATAACTCAAACGTAAGCGTGGCCGGCTCTGGCGATTACTCGGCAACCCGCCTGGTGACCAACACCGCCGCCGTACGCGTAGCTGGTTCTGGTGATGTTAAAATTAATGTAAGCACAAAATTAGATGCCAGCGTAGTGGGATCAGGTGATATCCATTACACCGGCAGCGTTAAAAGCGTGAGTACTTCAAAAATTGGTAGTGGAGATGTGAGCAGGATGTAGAAGCCTCACCCTGCCCTCTCTCCAAAGGAGAGGGCTCTTGAATTTGATATAAAACAATAAAAGCGATCAGTGATCATCGCTTTTACTGTTTTATGGGGTAACTTTTGTCATCGCGAATATCCCATCAAGGAAACCCCAAAAAATCGACACGAGGTAATTTATAGAATCGTCATTGCGAGGTACGAAGCAATCTCTACGCAGACAAATCGGCCTTATATTATCCGCTCTGTATAGCTTGGAGATTGCTTCGTACCTCGCAATGACGGAATATATAATACCTCAATGGATAGGTAGGAAGCAATCACAAATTTAGATGAGGCTCCTAAAACCTCGTATAAAACGCCAGCTGCGCTACGTGGTTCAGCGTATATGTTTCAGCCTGTTTAATGTATTGGTTTAAATACCCCGTTTCTACATCTATCATTTTGTTGATGCGGTAACCAATGGCTACGTAAGCGCGGTTTTGATCAAAAAAGTGTTTGTTCACTTTTTGTTTGTTGTGTACGTTTACAAATACTTCGTTCTGTAAAGCCACAAATGGCCCTTTATTAAATACTACCGAATCGTTCCCTATCGGCACTACTGCCCGGGCAAAATAACGCATACGCTGGGCAAAGTAATGATCATTTTTGGTGGCGGCGGTGTTGCCAAGGTAACGCTGTTCTAACCGGAAACGGTGCTGCATCGCTACATCTTTCCCAATTTTGTGCGAGTAAATGAATTGCTCCCAGGTGCGATGCTCCGGACGAAAGGTTTGATCGCCGGCCGGGGTACGGCCATAAGTGGCAATATAGGCATAGCCCAAAGCGCCAACTTTGTTTTTAGCAAAGTAATAATTCACGGATGGGCGCAGCAGGATGTGCTTTAAATAGCTGATCTCATCGTGAGATCGTAACTGGCCATCAAACGAGTAACCCCAATGGGTTGATAGCTTCTGGGTGTGGAACAGGGCTCCCCAGGCCGAAAACTGATTGTCCTGTGCGCGTAGAGTTGCAGGAACTACGAACAACAGGATAGCTGCAAGAGCTAATTGTTTTTTCAGGTGCATAAGGTATATATATTAATTAAAAACTCAATTTAGTCTTTTAACCTTTCCAGTACACGCCTGCCCAGGTCAAATGTAATTCTGAAAGCTTCCTGGTTACTCATCTGGTATCCGGGGGTTTGATGAAAGCTCAGGATAAACTGACCTTTGAATCGGTTGTACAAAAACGGTGTCCAGATGATGTCCATACGGTTATATGTTTTCTTTTCATAAAACGCGTCGCCATACATAATATGATGCCCTTCGCCTTTATAAAATTCATCGTACAGCGCAAAACGGTGATAACCAAAATAGGCATTGGCTACAAAACCGGCAGGTTTTTGAAAACCATCCAAACCGCGTACCCGCTCAAATGACATCATACCACCAGCCTCTACCGATAAAGAATCGAGGAAGGTTTTGTGTCCAAAATCCAGGCCTAACCTAATCTGGCCTCCGCCATTATCCCTGATATTGTCATTAGGTACAGCCACCGCGGCACCGGCATCGTGTTCTAACATAAAATAATGCGATACATAAAACATGCCATTCACTGCCGGCTTGTATTTACCAGAGAAACCGAAGATAAACTGCTCCCTATCGGTATTGGTTTGGCGGCTTACCCAATCAATCCAGCCGGTTTCAATAAAATGGTCATTATGCACCCGGGCCAATAAGCCCTCAATATTGGGGCGATAATAACGCAAGGTATCATTTAATAAAGCACGTGGATAATCGGTAAGCAAACCTTCGCGCGGGAAAGCACCGGCATTAAACAACCAGCTTTTACCGGTAAAGCTATAATAGGCAACCGGGTTAACTTTTAAAAAGTAAGGTTGTGCGCCAAACTCGTGGATGCCATTGGCACCAAACACAAAATGGTTAAGGCTATCCAGGTTAAATCCAAAATCCAGCTCGGTACGGATACCGTTGTAGGTGTGGGAGCGCAATACAAATGGTTTGTACTCGCGGTTATCCATAAAACCCAACGCGTTAAAATGCACATCGATGGTTTCCTGTGCCATTGCGGCGGTGCAGCTAATAATTGAAACAATGGCTAATAAGTATATTTTTCTGATCATAAGAAATGTATTATTTAACTGTAAATTTTATAACGCCGCTGTTGCGGCTGCCTGAAAAAGGATCGGTACGCAATGAGAAATAAAGCTGGTACAGCCCTTTCTTTAGCGGCGTTTTTAGCGGAAATTTATAATGGGCTTTTTGCCCCGGTTTTATCGATATATTATAAAAATCTTCAGATGCCTTTTGAACGTCGACCTGGTTAACTCCTAAAAAGAAGCATGCCTCCATAGTAAGTTGATGCGTTACTTGTTTATTAGTAAAGTTGATAGCGAAAGGATAAGGGTTTGTGATTTCCAAGTCGATCATTTGCGTTTGGCCCGCCATACCTGCCATTATGTATGATGTAGGTTTACATATCACTTTTTGATAAGTGCGCGTGTCTTCAATCCAGCCGCCATACCATTTACCCAGGTTGTTAAGGCTATCAGTTGTTACACCAGGGATTTTGCTATCGGTTAAAAAGTATACCTTTTTGTGCTGCATATCGTCCTCAAAAGGCCACATGTCAAACTGGGTAGTGCGGTAATAACGGGAATCGTACCCAAAGCCTTTTAAGGAGTTGGTATAGAAATCATATTTAGATGGATTTTGATATTCATCTCGCATTACCACATAAGCGTCACCAGCTTTCGCGTGTACAGCATCGGCCCAACTGTGAAAGCCGTAGTAAGTTGATAACTGGGGCGCATGCTGTATAGCATCGAAACCAATGATGGTACAAATTCTGAAAACCACAAAAACAGCTATGTTGGCAATACTTAATTTATAAAACCAAGCGGGCGGGTTTTTACCATCTTGTTTAAAGTGGATAAGCGTTAGCATGATCAGCGGCACAAAACCGATCAAGGTATAATGCGGCTGCACATCTACCTTGAAAGTATTGAGGTAAAAAAATACAAAGATACCTACCGCGTTCACCTTCATGGTACGTGTAAAAACGTCCTGCACTTTAGTGGTAAACCCTTTATAAAATAAAAACCAGCTGGTAAAAGCGCCGCCCAGCAATAGCTGCATCCCTATAAAAGTAAAGCCAAACGTAAAGTTGATGGTATCATCGCGCTCAAACAGGTTAAAGTTTAGCGCCGGGAAACCGTGGTGATATTGCCATAAAATATGCGGCACATATAAGCCCAACGCCAGCAATACAATAAAGTAAAATGACGGACGCTTTAACAGCTTCAAATTGGCAAGCAGCGTAAAAGTTACCAATAAAATGCCATGGTATTTGCTGTACATTAAACACGCTACCACTACGCCCAATACCAGCGCCAGCAACCAACTATCCTTATCTAAATAACGCTGATAAAAGAAATAGAACAGTACCGCAAAGAAAAGCAAAGGCGAATCTGGCGTGGCTATAAAGCCATATATGTGTATTACCCAAATGCTTGAAATTAGCAGGATAAACCATTTAGCACTTACCTGGTAACGTTTTAGCATTAACCATATGAGGTAAATAGACGCGCTGTTGGCCAATATGGTTGCCGACCGTACACCAAGTTCATTGTGCATCAGCACATCGCCCATGCGGATAAATACGGCTACCATAGGCGGATGGTAGTAAAAGCCCCAATCCATCATACGGGAGTAAACCCAGTAATAGGCCTCATCGGCATGCAGTTCAAGGCGGCAGGATTGCAGAATGTTAAAAGCCGTCCAAATTAGTAAAAAATAAAGAACGGGCTTGTTATTCCTGGTTTGGGCCTCCGTATTGTTGATGGCGGTATCCTGCATTAGCCTTTATTGTGAAAAATTTAGCTGCAAAGGTATGATAAAACCCCAAACCCTTAAACAAGCGGCTATCATGATTAAGTAAATTGATTAAAATACACATAAAATCTTCATACTTTACGGATAGCGGCAAGAATTAAGACGGGAAAAAGTGTCGGGCATTATAGCCCGAAGTTTAGGCGGGAAGAAGTGTTTTTTAAAATACCGTCATACGAGGAACGAAGCAATCTCCACGCAAACAGATCAACCTTGCATAGTTTGCGCTGTAGCATTTGCAGATTGCTTCGTGCCTATCTATGACAAATCGTAATTTTTAAAGAGGGCTGTCAGTCTGAGCTTGTCGAAGACACGCGTGGAGAGGCCTTCGCACGCGTGCTTCGACAGGCTACCCATGACGTATTCGTTTTAGCCTAATGCGGTGGGTTTGAACGCTGGCGACGACTCACCCCGGCTACGCTTCGCTGGCCGACCCTCTCTGCGGCTAAAGCCGCAAAGAGGGTAAAAACATTCCTTTTTTTTCCCCGCCCCTCTATGCGACGCAGTCAGAGAGAGGGGCAGAACAAGCGTAGCGATGTTCGGGGTGAGTCGTCTGCGCCATACGATATACGTCATTTCAACTTTCACAATCCGCGGATTTTATAACTCAGCATGACCCCATTTTTTTCTTGTTGTTGTCATCTCCATTTTCAAAAGCCCCGGATTTTATAACTCGCAATGACAGGAGGTTATCGTTAATAATCCTTTCATCGTCAATAAGTTTTAACGCCATTCCACAAAAAAGGCCCTCTTTTGCAAGAGAGCCTATATATAAATACGTTAATAATTGGCTTAGCTGCCGCTTAATGCCGCCGCACCGCTCACAATTTCGGTAAGTTCGGTGGTGATGGCTGCCTGGCGGGCCTGGTTGTATGAAAGTTTTAAGGCTTTCAATAATTCGCCGGCGTTGTCTGTAGCTTTATCCATCGCCGTCATACGGGCACCATGTTCAGACGCATTTGAGTCTAATACGGCACGGTATAACTGAATTTTGATGTTTTTAGGAATCAGCTGTTCAACTATTTCTTTTTGAGATGGCTCAAGGATGTAGTCAACGTTAGATGCTTTAACCTCTTCTTTTTTCTCTGGTTTAGGAACAGGCAATAGCTGCTCGGTAATTAAAAACTGTACAGCAGCGTTGCGGAAATGGTTATATACCAATTCTACACGGTCGTAATCGCCTTTAATGAAACCTTCCATAATGCTTTCAGTTATTTTAGAAGCATTTTCAAAGTTAAGGTGCTGGTACAAATCGTTATTGTTGCCAATTACATTGTACTTGCGTCTTTCATAAAACTCCTGGCTTTTTTTACCAATAGCTACAATTGAAACATTACCTGCCGCCAATTGCTTGCTATATTTTTCGGCAATAAGATTATTGGCCGTTTTAATTACGTTGGCATTAAAAGCACCTGCCAAACCGCGGTTCGATGATACAACAACAACCAAAACACGCACCGGCTCGCGCTCCTGTAAAAATGGTGACGATCCCTCTTCCAAACTTTGAGAAAGGTTTGCCAGCAACTCATTCAGTTTGGTAGCGTAAGGACGCAATTGAATGATAGCATTTGTAGCACGCTTTAGCTTAGCTGCCGAAACCATTTTCATGGCCTTGGTAATTTGCTGCGTTGAGGTTACAGATTTTATCCTGTTTCTTACTTCTTTTAAATTAGCCATTTTTTTTGAGTATCAAGTAGTTAGTATCAAGTATCAAGTACCTGGCCGCACTGCTTGAATAATGCTTTTTTAAGTATCAAGTATTTAGTACCAAGTAATAAGATGCATTATCTTTACTTTTACTAAAGCTATTTTCTAAATCAAGTAGTTAGTAACATTTACCAAAATAAAAATCTTGATACTTGATACTAACTACTTGCTACTAATTTAGTATTTTCCTGCCAGTTCTTTAGCTACTGTTTCCAGTACGCCGGTGATCTGATCATCAAATTTACCTGCTTTAAGGGCAGCTAAAACTTCCGGATGACGAACTTCTAATTGGCTGGTGTATTCTAACTCAAATTTCCTGATATCTTTTACAGGTACGCTACGCATCAGGTTTTTAGTACCCAGGTAAATGATAGCAACTTGTTTTTCAACAGATACCGGCGAGTACTGGCCTTGTTTCAGGATCTCTACGTTACGTACACCTTTATCCAGTACAGATTTGGTTGAAGCATCAAGGTCTGATCCGAATTTTGAGAAGGCTTCCAATTCGCGGAACTGGGCCTGGTCAAGTTTCAAAGTACCTGCTACCTTTTTCATTGATTTGATCTGCGCGTTACCACCCACACGTGATACCGAGATACCTACGTTGATGGCCGGACGGATACCAGCGTTGAATAAGTTAGACTCTAAGAAGATCTGACCATCGGTAATTGAAATTACGTTGGTTGGGATGTATGCAGATACGTCACCAGCTTGTGTTTCGATGATAGGTAACGCGGTTAATGAACCACCACCTTTTACAATACCACGGATTGACTCTGGCAAATCATTCATCGCCTGGGCGATAGAATCATTTGAGTTAACTTTAGCGGCACGCTCTAATAAACGGCTGTGCAGGTAAAACACGTCACCAGGATAAGCCTCACGGCCCGGTGGACGACGTAATAACAATGACACCTCACGGTAAGCAACTGCTTGTTTTGACAAGTCGTCATAAACAATCAAAGCCGGACGGCCTGTATCACGGAAATACTCGCCGATAGCAGCACCCGCGAAAGGAGCAAAGAACTGCATGGTAGCAGAGTCTGAAGCATTTGCAGCAACAACGATAGAATATGGCATAGCACCATTTTCTTCTAACGTGCGTACAATGTTTGCTACTGTTGATGCTTTTTGACCGCAGGCAACATATATACAGATAACCGGTTTGCCGGCATCATAAAATTCTTTTTGGTTGATGATGGTATCAATACAAACAGCGGTTTTACCTGTTTGACGGTCGCCAATAACCAACTCACGCTGGCCGCGGCCGATAGGGATCATCGCGTCGATAGCTTTGATACCGGTTTGCAAAGGCTCGGTAACCGGCTGGCGGTAGATAACACCCGGTGCTTTACGCTCCAAAGGCATTTCGTAAGTTTGGCCTGTAATAGGTCCTTTACCGTCAATTGGGTTACCTAAGGTATCCACAACACGGCCAAGCATGCCTTCACCAACGTTGATAGACGCGATGCGGTTGGTACGTTTTACAGTATCACCTTCTTTGATATCGTCAGATTTACCTAACAATACCACACCTACGTTATCTTCTTCAAGGTTAAGTACGATACCTTGCAATCCTGTGCCAAATTCAACAAGCTCACCTGATTGTACTTTTGTTAGTCCATAAACGCGGGCAATACCATCGCCCACCTGGAGCACAGTACCCACTTCTTCTAATTCAGATTCTGACTTAAAGCCTGCCAATTGCTGACGCAAAATTGCCGATACTTCGTCTGGTCTTACCTCTACCATTGTTTAAATTTATTTAGAGTTTTGTGTTTAATATTATAATACCCCGCTTTGGGTAAATTCTTTTTGTAATTTTTTAAGGCTGCTGCTTACGCTGGTATCCAATTGCTGATCTCCAACGGTAAGTACAAACCCGCCTATTAAAGCTGCATCAACTTTGGCACTTAATTGTACAGTACCACCTATTGAAGCCTGCAGTTCGCTAATGATCACTTGCTTGTTAGCTTCAGATAAAGAAGTAGCCGAAACAATACGGGCTTTGGTGATATTCTTTTTGATATTGTACAGGTTAATATATTCATAACCTGTTGTCAATAAAACTTCACCGCGGCCTTTATTAACCATTAACTTAAAAAAAGCAAGCGTAAGTTTGCTAACCTTACTACCAAATATAAGGTCGAGGATGCTTAATTTTTTACTGTGCGATACTACCGGATTTGCCAACACAGCGCTAAGCTGCGGGTTGGCTTTCAATGTATGCACAAAAAGCTCCATATCGCTCTTAGCAGCTTCAACACTGTTTTGCTCTTGTGCAAGATCAATAAGTGATTTGGCGTACCTGGCTGCTACTGTTAATTCTGACATATTTTATGTATTTCGGATTTCGAATTTTCGATATCGGAATTTTTTATTTTGAATTTCTGGAAATTGGTTTTGGACGCGGCAAGGAAATAAATCCGAAATTGAACATCCCAAATCCGAAATCCTTACAATTTCACTTCCTTCAATAACTGGCTAACCAGCTCGTCTTGTTTTTTCTGATCTTCTAACTGGCCTTGTAAAATTTTCTCAGCAATCTGGATAGACAATGTAGCAACCTGATTTTTAACATCGGCCATTGCTACCGCTTTTTGATTGTTGATTTCAACACGGGCAAGCTCAATCATACGTGCGCCTTCTTTATGAGCAAGTTCTTTAGCATCGCTAATCATTTGCTCTTTTACTTTTTTGGCATCAGATAAAATCTGATCGCGCTCGGCACGGGCTTGTTTAATCAGTGAATCGTTTTCGCGAACTAAACGTTCCATTTCTTCTTTAGCGGCTTCAGCTTTCAGCAATGCTTTTTCTATTGAAGCTTCGCGGTCGCCAATGGCAGCCATAATTGGTTTCCAGGCAAATTTAGCTAATATAAAAAACAGGAAAGCAAACGCTACTGTTGTCCAAACTACTAATCCTAAATCCGGTGTTACTAATGGATTCATCTTTTATATATTCTATTTTTTAATGAACATTTTAATTAAAAGCCGGGCTGGTGCCAATCGCGCCAGGCACGGCTTTTAGTTTTTTAACCGGGTTTCTTATTTAAGACCCAGGAATGATACAACTATACCAAACAGAGCAGCACCTTCAATAAGAGCCGCAGCGATGATCATAGCAGTTTGGATTTTTGAAGCAGCTTCTGGCTGACGTGATATACCTTCCATGGCTTTACCACCAACCTGACCGATACCTATACCAGCACCGATTACCGCTAAACCTGCACCTAATGCAGCAATACTTCCAATCATGATTTAAAATTTAAATGTTAATATATATTATAGTTATTTACTATTAATGGTGATGCTCTTCAATTGCAGTACCGATAAACAATGAGGTAAGCAGGGTAAAGATAAACGCCTGCAACAATGCTACCAGCAACTCCAATATATCCATGAACACCACAAACGCAACAGATACCGGCGCAATAGCAACTGATTTAAATACAAAGATCAGTGATATTAAGCTAAGCACAATAATGTGACCGGCAGTAATGTTGGCAAACAAACGAATCATCAACGCGAACGGTCTTGAAAAAATACCAAGCAACTCAACCACCCACCAAAGCGGCCACAACCAAACAGGCACAGTACCCGGGAAAAAGATGTGCGCCCAGTAATGTTTGTTACCGTTAAGGTTTACTACCAATAAAGTAATTACCGATAGCACCATAGTTACCGCTATGTTACCGGTTAAGTTTGAACCTCCCGGGAAGAAAGGAATCAAACCTATCAGGTTGTTGATCAATATAAAAAAGAATACGGTTAACAGCAACGGCATAAAACGCGCGTACTTGTAACCAATATTAGGTACAGCCACATCATCCCTTATGAAAAGAATAACCGGCTCAAGGAATGATTGCAATCCTTTTGGCGCTTTGCCAACACGCTTTTTATAGCTTGATGCCACACTTAAGAAAATGATAAGCAACAAGATAACAGACATCCATAAAGACGCCACGTTACGGGTTATTGAAAGATCAAAAACAGAAACAGCGGTATCGATAGTTTTATCGTCGCCACTAACAGCTTTTACCTTGTCATTAATAAGCGCGTATTTAGCATACTTTCCCTGGTGAATTTCTTCGCCTTCATGACCAAAGGCCGATGACATAAATATTTCTACACCTTTGTTGGTATATAATATTACAGGCAAAGGAAACGCGATACCGCCACCCACATGATAAAAATGCGAGTCGCCAATATGTGTCATAATGGTTTCTGTAGGGTCAAACTTCTGTTCAGTTTTTGTTTCCTGGCTGTTTTCGGGGGCTTTTTGCTCTTGCGCGTAAAGCTTGCCAAAGGAAAGGAGCGTTAAAAAAACGCCCAAAACTACGCTGGTGGTTATTTTTCTTGAGTTCAAAATGTGGCTAAAATCCATTAATTGCGAGATTCTTACTATAAATTTTGGTTGCGCAAGTTACGTAACAAAGTGTAGATTTCAAAGCCCATATTTAAGATATATATGTAAGCAAAATCTGCCATGAAAATATACCGGTCAATTGGGGTTTTGGTTACCAATATCAGCACAAAAAGTAAACTGAAAAGTATCTTAACGGTGGTACCAATTAAAAAGGCCTGTGCATACAACTGTGGCTTTACCTGGCCTATAACCAATACCAGCATCACGGTTAAAAACGTAAATATGCTTACGAAACCAAATAGCACCCAAAATTTTTGAATAAGCCAGTCCGGATGCCCATTGTGGCTTATTATTACAGGCAGTGCAGCTATCAGTGCTACAAATAACAGAAATGAAAGGGCAGGTTTAAGCAGCTTCAATTTTTTACAGATCTGATTACTAAAAATAAAGAGGCAAAAACACCCAGCAATGCCAGTAAAGCGGTTACCCACTTGGTTTGATGATTGGCCGCCTCATCAATTTTATACCCGGCAAAAGTACAAATGCCAATAATTACCAGCATTTGAAATGCTACCCCCATATATTTGGCGTAACCATTTACCTCATCACGGCCATCGCCGTTATTTTGTTCATTTTGGGCCATGCGCAAATTTATTAAACCTATTGTATAATCTTTAGTATTTTAGCAATGCTTTTAATTATAATATAAATATTTATGAAGATCTCGTTAGCCACAAATGACGACAAAGCTGTCTTTGTAAAAACACTTTTAAAAAAGCATGCCAAAACAAAACCTAACACCGACGCTAACCATGTATTTTTAACAGAATTATTATACGCCGTGGAAGAAATCAAACTGATAAAAACCGGACAGCTAAAGGGAAAGCCTGCCGAAGAGTTATTAAATGAGCTTGCTTAAATTGTATGTTACAAATGGCACATGGCGATAAAAGACCTATTAAAACTCATATACTAATATAAAAACCTTTGAGGCGCAATTCTAACTACATCATCCTAAGGCAAGTCAGTTTTGCGCTGTTTGCATTCATGCTACTCCTGGCAGGTTGCTCGCTCGAAAAGGAAAGCGGCTTTAACCGCAATATGCAAAACTTAACCGCGCATTATAACATCCTGTTTAATGCCAATGAGATTCTTCGCATTAAAAAGGAAGCTTATGCTGCCGCCTTTGTTGATTCTTATAACGAACTATTAAATGTTTATCCGGATACAGCGGCGCAAAGCAGCACGCCCGATAAAGACCTTGAACTGGCCATCAGCAAAGCCAACAAGATTATTAATATTAAGGAGCAAAGCCATTACCTGGGCGATGCTTACCTGGTGCTGGGCAAATCGCGGTTTTTGGAGGGCAAATATTTCGACGCGGTAGAGTACTTTAACTACGTTGTTGCATCATACGGCAAACAGGCTAACTTAAAACAGGAGGCGCTCATTTGGAAAGCAAGGGCCTTGTTATACCTCAGCAACCCTACCGAAGCTAAACTGGCTATTGATACCGCGATTAATAACATCAACCCTAAAAAAAGCATTCCTGCCGGTATATATGCTGCCAAACTACAGCACGACATCAATACCGAAGAGTACCCCGCCGCAGAAGAAAGCGCCAAAACAGCCCTGCAATATTGCCACGACGGTAACCTTAAACTAAGGTGGACCTTTATTTTGGCCCAGCTACAGGAGCTCAATCAAAAACCCGATGCTGCCATTGCCAACTATGGCAGTATTGTTAAAAGTAACGCGTCGTTCGAGATGGCTTTTAACGCCAACCTTAACCGCATCCGCTTACAGGATATGGAAAACGGCATCAAGCTTAATAAAACCGAACGCCTTCGCCGCCTGCTCAAAAATCAAAACAACAAGGAATTTAAAGATCAGATCTATTACCAGATTGCCCAACAGTTTTATGCCACTGGTGATATTGATAACGCGGTTAAAAATTATAAACTATCGGTACGTAACAGCACCGCAAACCAAAGTCAGAAAGGTTTGAGTTACCTGCGTATTGCCGATATCGACTTTAAATACAAAGCCGACTATGCCGGTGCCAAATTATATTACGATAGTACCCTTACCTACCTGCCCCCCACTTATCCCGGCTACCAGATCATTCGTAAAAAAGCCAATAACCTGCAAATTCTTACCGGTTTGCTGCAAACCATATCGCGCGAGGATACCCTGCAAATGCTGGCCTCGCTTGATGAAAAAGCCCGCGCCGCACGTATTGAGGCCCTGGTTAACCGCAAAATTTTGCAGGATAAGGTGGCCCAGCAAGCTACCGACAGCAATAACGGGCAATTTGAAAACAACAGGAACACCGCCGGTTTAAATAATCAGCAGGCCAACAAAATTGGCGGCAGCACCTTTTACTTTTACAATCCGGCGGCATTAAGCTCGGGCGTAAATGATTTTAAAAGGCAATGGGGTAACCGCAAATTAGAAGATAACTGGCGCCGCAGCAAACGATCAACAAGCACCCTTGCCCAAACGGTTAATACAGCCGGCGGCCAGCCCGACGACCCTTTCGTGCCATCGCAACAGGATGCGGCCAATGCAGCCAAAGGCGATGTTGGCGCTTACCGGCAGGACCTGGTTAAAAATGTACCGCTCACGCCCGATTTGCTCAACCGCTCAAACATCAGGGTTTACAATGCCTACATGGATATGGCTAATTTTTACCGCGATATTTTGGGCGATAAAAAAGAAGCTATAGCAACTTACGAAGCTTTATTACTGCGTTTCCCAAAAAGCAATGATAAAGCGGCTGTGTATTATAACCTGTATCGTTTATATGCCGATGTAGATGTTAAAAAATCTGAAGACTATAAAAACAAGATCCTTACAGAGTTCCCCGATACCGTTTTTGCCAAAGTTATCCGCGACCCTAATTATGCCAAACGATTAGACGATGCCAATTCGGAATTTAATGGCTACTACAATAATGTATATGCTTTGTACAGCGACCGTAAATACACCGAAGTAATTACCCAGGCTAATGACCTGCTAAGTCGTTACCCCGACAATAAATTTGCCGCGCAACTGTATTATTTAAAAACGATAGCTGCCGCCCACCAGGAAAAACTACAACCATTTGTAACAGATCTGCAATTAATTGTAGCTAAATATCCTAATGACAGGCTGGTAACACCCTTAGCACAACAGCACCTTAGCTACATAGATTCAAACAAAACGGAGATGGCAACCCGCGTTGTTGTATTATCGGGTAATGATTTAAACGAGATTCCGTTTACCCCCCCTGTTGCGTATCAAAAGAAAACAGAATACCGCCCGGATTACCACCCATCGGCAGATATTCAGGTAGCACAGGTAAGGCAGGAACCCAAAGTAACGCCACCGGCAAAGCCGAAGCCCGAGCCTCCGCCTCCCACCCCGCCTAAGCCTATTGAACCGGTTAAGCCCCCGGTTGCCGCCGTTGTAACTCATAAAGATTCGGTTAAAACAGAAGTGACGGCGGTAGTTACAACTCATAAAGACACAGTAAAAACGGTGGTTGAACTACCCAAGCAACCTGCAACTACCCCAGCGGTGGCACCACCCACTGTCGATTCGGTGCGTAAGCTGCTTGATCAGTACGCGGCCGTTAAGCAAGCATCGGCGCAGCAAACCACACAACCCGTAATAACAGCGCCGGCAGTTACCTATATATTTAACCTACGGGATAGTACCAACTACTATTTTGTTATAAACGTTACCAGCGGTACAACTAACCTGGCCTCTTCACGTTTTGGTGTAGGGCAGTTTAACCGTACCCATTTTGCCAATAGCGCCATTAAGCACGATTTGAAAGCCCTTGGGGCCGATGACCAGGCGATATTTGTTGGTCGGTTTTACAGCCTGGATGACGTTAAAAATTACGCCCGCGGCATTGTGCCTTTGTTACCCGATATTATGAAGGTGCCCAAGGATAAATACAGTTTTTTTATCATTACGAAGGAAAATCTGGATAAATTAGCCGACCAAAAAACATTAGATAGTTATATTGATTACTATCAGAAATTTTATTGACACAAATGAAGACCACCTATAATAAGAAACCAACACTTAGCTCACAGGATATAAGGCACTATAACTGGTACATTTGGCGTACAGTTATCGCGCTTTTTGTTTTTGTAGCACTAATGATTACACTTACCATTTTTGATGTATTTGGTCAGCTGCCATCATTCCAGCGTCTGGAAAATCCCAAAAGCGCCCTGGCTTCGGAAGTAATATCGTCTGATAAACAGGTGCTGGGTACTTATTATATCCAAAACCGCTCAAATGTTACTTTTAAAGAGATATCGCCTAATGTAACCAACGCGCTTGTTGCTACCGAAGACAAACGTTTTTTTGATCACTCGGGTATTGATTTTGGCCGTAGTTTTACCATCTTTCTGCACCTGCTTATTGGGCAAAAACAAGGTGGCAGTACCATTACCCAACAATTGGCCTTAAATCTTTTTAGCGAAAGAGCCGCCAATCCGTTTAAACGTGTTATTCAAAAAATGCAGGAGTGGGTTACCGCCGTTAAGCTTGAACGTCATTATACCAAGCAGGAAATACTTACCATGTATTTAAATACGGTTGATTTTGGTGCTTATAACACCTATGGTATAAAATCGGCGGCGCGTACTTATTTTAATACTACCCCGGATAAGCTAACGCCAGATCAGGCCGCTTTATTAGTTGGCATGGTAAACGGACCGGGCATCTACTCGCCCATAAGGCACCCCAAAAATGCCATTAACCGCCGCAACCTGGTACTTAACCGTATGGTTGAGCAAGGTTCATTAAGTGAGGGCCAGGCAGCGGAGTTAAAGCAAAAACCATTGGGCTTAGATTTTCACCTCAGCACGCATATAGATGGCCCTGCCCCTTATTTCAGATCGGTATTAAAAAAAGAGGTTCAGAAGATATTTAAGGAGCAAAACATTAACCGTCCGGATGGCACTCCATATGATCTTGACCGTGATGGCTTAAAAATTTATACCACCATTGACGCAACCATGCAGCAATACGCCGAGGAAGCGCAGCAGGAGTACATGAAAAACCTGCAGGTGCAGTTTAATGACCACTGGCGCGGACAAAACCTGGCCAAAAACATCCACAACTTTAAGTTTTTGGTTAACCAGGGCATGCTTAAAAGCGACCGGTATAAACAGCTGAAGTTACAAGGTATGGATGATGAAGATATTAAAACCAACTTCAACACGCCCGATACGGTTAACCTGTTTACCTGGCATGGCAGTATCGATACGGTAATGAAACCTATCGACTCTATAGTTTACAGCAAAATGCTATTGCGTAACGCCCTTATGAGTATGGACCCAACAACCGGCTACGTGAAAGCCTGGGTTGGCGGTACCAACTTTGAACACTTTAAGTATGATCAGGTAAAAAATGGCACCCGCCAGGTGGGCTCAACAGCCAAACCGTTTACTTATGCTGTGGCTATTGATAATGGCTACTCGCCATGTATGAAAATCAATAACGTACCGGATACCATTCGTGGTTATGGCGATCCGTGGTGCCCGCGGTCATCACCGTCCGAAACATTGCCCGGCTTTATCACCCTGCGCCAGGCATTAGCTCACTCACAAAACTGGGTTACGGCACACGTAATGAGCGAAGTGAAACCCGAACCAGTTGTTGACCTTATCAAAAAAATGGGGATCACCAGCGCGGTACCACCATACCCATCTATATGCCTTGGCACATTTGATGCCTCGGTGTTTGAAATGACTGCTGCCTACTCGGTATTCGCCAATCACGGTTTATGGACCGAGCCAACTTATATCTTACGTATTGAAGATAAAAACGGTAACGTGTTATACACCCATACGCCAAAAGTGGTACAGGCCATGAACCCGCAAACCGCCTACGTAATGACCTACATGCTTAAAGGCGTTATTGAAGAAGGTACAGGTGCAAGGTTAGGCTATAAATATGGCCTGCGTAACCCTATAGGCGGCAAAACCGGCACAACGCAAAACAACTCTGATGGTTGGTTTATAGGGATAACCCCGCAACTGGTTACCGGTTTATGGACAGGCTGCGAAGACAGGGATATCGCCTTTCAATCAACCCGCCTGGGTGAAGGCGCCAACAGTGCTTTACCTATTTTTGCCCTTTATATGAAAAAGGTATATGCCAACCCTGCTCTCGGTATCAAAAAAACAGTTGATTTTGATGCACCCAAGAACGGTGTAAGCATCGTGTTGGATTGCGGGCAGTACACGCAGCAACAACAGGGGACTAATGAGGTGGACAAGAAATTAGATTTTTAAAGGCATTAAAATAATTAATACGCGTCATTGCGAGGAGGAACGACGAAGCAATCCCCGATTTACAGAGCGGATCTGTAAACGCACCTGCCTATTAGGGATTGCTTCGTTCCTCGCAATGACGACTCAATAAATAACGTCATCACTATTTTCCCAGGTTTGCCCCTGATGGATACCCGGAATGACGCATTGCTATTTGTTTTCGGTACATGAGTGAGAAATTTGATTACAAAGAGGCTTTAAAAAACATCCCTCACAAGCCTGGAGTTTACCAGTATTGGGATGTGGAGAATGAGCTGATCTATATTGGGAAGGCTAAAGATCTGCGCAATCGCGTTGGCTCGTATTTTAATAAGGACGCGCATATCAATGCCAAAACAAGGGTGTTGGTATCCAAAATCCGTAATATAACTTTTACCATAGTTGATACCGAGGTGGATGCATGGCTGTTGGAAAACGCCATGATCAAAAAGCATCAGCCGCGTTATAACGTAATGCTCAAGGATGATAAAACCTATCCCTGGATTATTATTAAAAACGAAAACTATCCCCGCATTTTCTGGACCAGGCGTATTGTTAAAGATGGATCAAAATATTTAGGTCCGTACGCATCAGTAAGTATGATGCACAATATTTTGGGGCTGATTAAGGAAACTTATCCCCTGCGCACTTGCAGCCTGGCACTTACGCGCGAAAACATTGATAAGGGAAAATTTAAAGTTTGCCTGGAATACCAGTTGGGCAACTGCAAAGGCCCATGTCAAAACTATCAAACCGAGGACGATTACGACAACAGTATTGGCGAAATCACCGATATCCTGAATGGCAAGATAGGGGCTATCCTTCGTCGCCTTAAAAGTGAAATGGAGGCCGCCGTGGCCGATTATAATTATGAGCTGGCCCATCGCCTGAAACGCAAGTTTGATTTGCTGGATAACTACCAAAGCAAATCAACCATTGTTAACTCATCCATTACTGATGTGGATGTATTTAACATCGCGTCTGAAGAGAAATTAGCCTTTGTAAACTACTTAAAGGTGATGAATGGCACCATCATCCAAACGCAAACCATCGAGCTAAAAAAGCGCCTGGACGAAAGCGATGAGGATTTGCTCACGCTTGCCATCATCGAGTTTAGAAGCAGGTACAACAGTACCTCAAAAGAGGTGATTGTTCCGTTTAAAATAGACGTGGAGGATGCACCAGGGATTAAGTTTACCGTACCCCAATTGGGCGAGAAACGCAAACTGCTTGATCTATCCCAAAAGAATGTGCAGTTCTTTAAAAAAGAAAAAATAGATCAGTACGAGAAACTGAACCCCGAGATCCGTACCGAACGTTTGCTTACGCAGATGATGAAGGATTTACGCATGAATCAGCTGCCAAAACATATTGAGTGTTTTGATAACTCCAATTTCCAGGGTAAATACCCGGTTTCGGCCATTGTAGTGTTTAAAGATGGAAAGCCATCAAAAAAAGATTACCGGCACTTCCATGTAAAAACGGTTGAAGGACCAAACGACTTTGCCACCATGGAAGAAGCCGTACACCGGCGCTACCGCCGAATGTTGGATGAGGGAACCGAATTACCTCAACTGATCATTATTGATGGTGGCAAAGGACAGCTATCATCGGCCATGCATAGTTTAAAGTTATTGGGGATTGATAAACAGGTAACCGTTATTGGCATCGCCAAACGCCTGGAGGAATTGTATTACCCGCATGACCAGTACCCGATGTACCTCGATAAAAAATCAGAGACTTTAAAAGTTATTCAACACCTTCGGGATGAGGCCCACCGGTTCGGGATTACCTTTCACCGCAAAATTCGCGATAAGGGCACCCTGGCCACCGAACTTGAATTGATAGAGGGAATAGGTAAAACCACCGCCGAAAAGCTCTTAAAATACTTCAAATCTGTTAAAAAGATTCGCGAAGCAAGTGAGGAAATGTTGTTAGAGGTTGTGAATTTGAAACAAGCTAAAGCGATAAGGAGTTATTTTAGCACGGAGGAAGTGAGTTAAAAGAATGTTTACTCCCTTAAGAACACAGATAGCAAAATGAATATCCAAACTTACGAAGTTTTAAAAACTTCGTAAGTTTTCATCGCTTCCGTAATTTTATCTCGGAAAAATAGGATTCGTCCGCTCTAAACGCAAAAAGTCAAAACCATAACAGTTTTGACTTTTTACTTTTGAATTTTGACTTAACAATTAGTATTGCCAAAGGTTAAGTTCCCAATCCATCAGGTTTTTCTTGATTTTTTCTGCTTCGTAAAGCTTATCAATACCCTGGGCGTAATCTTTTATACGTTCGTCTTTATCGTTACTTTGTTTCACAATATAACTGGTAAAAATCCTTTTCATGAAAGCATCATCAAAGCTTAGGCCAGTTGCATCGCTGTTACGGCTTACTACTTCTTTGGTTGATAAAACCTGGCGGGCATCAGGGAAATAAATCCAAAACGCCGGCAGGTAATCCACATTAGCGGTACCTAAGCCTTTTGGCTTAACAAGCGGCGCAATACCAACTATACGTGGCTCAAATATTGAACGCTGCCTGTCAAATATCCAGTCTTCCTTGATGCGGAATTTAAGAACACTATCGGGGTTAAACTCGCTGGCCACCATTGATGAACCGATAACATTACCATCTTTATCCAATTTGTTAACCACACTACTGTCGGCTCCGGCTAAACGGCCTTTTGCTTGCGCAGCGGTTAAAGGAGTTGAAAAGCTATCGCCATTAACATCTTCGGGTTTGCCTGGTGTTGGGTCGTAAGCGGTCAATTCGCCGCTCATAACTGCTGCCAGCAATACGTCAATTAACCGGCATTTTGGCGATGCCAGGTAATTGTTCATTTTTTCGCGAACGTCAATTTCGCGCCAGATCCTTTTTTGAAAAGCAACATCGCTTTCGCGCAGGCTGGCATAAGGCGTTACCTTAGCACTTAAAATATTGTTCTTTTTAAAGTACCCGTCAAGCGGCCTTTCAAACGGCTTTCCAGGTTTTTTCTTAACAGAATCAACAGGTGCTGCCGAGCTTACTACATTATTAGGCTGAGGCTGTACCTGGCGCTGCCTGGTTGAGGCAGAAGCAGCCGGCTTTTTGCCACGAGTACTTGTTTTTTTCTTTTTTGTTTGCGCAAATGCACTTACACAAGCTAAGCAAAGTACTACTAATAAAATTCTCTTTTTCATACGCGTATTAATTAGCGGTTAACACAATGGCATCAAGCGCGCGTGGTGAACCGTCTGGACCAACAGCTACAACATCTTTAAACACAACGGTAGTACCTGTTGTAACGCTGTTCATAGCCGATTTCATTGCGCCGGTAAGTTCGCCGCTGGTACCCGAATATATAATTGGGTCCTGGCGCGGTTTTATGATAAATAAAGTAAAACGGGTTACGTTAAATTTAGCATCAAAGTCAAACCCATCAAGCTTTGCAAATAACCTGTCTTGTCCGCGTAAGTTAGCCGCGCTGGTTGAACCACCGCTTTTACCACCAAACTGCGCTTTAGGATCAGGAATACGTTTTACACGGAAAGCCGATGCTCCTAATACCATACCTTTTTCGCCGGTAACGGTGATCTTGGCATCGCCAATACTGCTTACTTTAACGGTATAGTGACCAGCAGAACCACTGATAGAACCGCCGCTCATGCTTACATTTAAAGCCGATGTTGGTACACCAGGGGCAGAAACAGTAACCGGGTTTGGTACACCAATATATAATACGTTCATCTTATCTGGCGATACCACCGCCGACGGGCGGGCTACCATGTAAGTTTGTGAAAAAGTATAAGTTTTATTTGGGCCACCATCTGTTGCCTTAACAACTAATTCACCAGATACGGTATGGCTGCCTTCGCCACTTGCGGTAGTTGTATAAGTACCTATACCATCTTTACTTGGCACCGGCGAACCACCTACCGTAATAGATGGATTAGTGTGCGAATCATAGGCTGTTAAATAAATGTCTGCCTTGTATTGCTGACCTGATAAAATATAGCTGCTTGGCGCCACAACAACGGCTTTGAATGTGTTTAGCGTTATTTCGGCCTTATCAACGTTAGCATATAACTTTTTAACTACCTCGTTCTCGGCATTTTTAGAATCGGCTTCAATTTTAGCTAAAGTGGTAATCGTAGCTCCCAACGGGATACCTTCACCAAAATAAGCGTCCTGCCATGATTTATCCTGAATACCCGGACGTGATGCCGGCGGATCTGTATTCAAGGAGAAATTCACTCCATCAGCATCTTTACCCAATAACTGAAGTAATTTTGCTTTCGTAGCATCAATTTTCTCTTTCAACTCATCGGCTCTTTTCCCGTTGATCATAATCTCTGATGAGATGTCAAGGTTGTCCCTTGCTGTGATGTCATCAATCTCGGGATTCATGCCACCGCCCGCAGTTTTTAATTTATCCTTGGTTTCTTCAATAAAAGCGTTCAAATCCGAAGTCGCCTTAGTTGCTTCTTTAGCAGCTTCCAGGTATTTTGCTTTATCGGGCTGCGCTTTTACCTTAGCCTCAAAAGAAGCATATGTATTTTGTAAACTCGTATTAACGTTTTTGGTTGAAGCATCTAAGCTTCGGGTTATATTTTTAAAAGCATCTAACAGGTTCTCTGGTACGTTTAAGGCAATTAAGCCTAAAAGCACCAGGTACAGAATACCTATCATTCGCTGTCTTGGGGTTTCCTTACCTCCGGCCATGTATTATAAATCTTAGCTTTTAAAAAAATCTATTAATAATTAACTAACACGCGTGTGGTTCATCGCGGTAAGCATATTGCCGTAAATAGCGTTCAATGCACCCAGATTTTTAGCTAAACGTCCTACTTCATCCTTAAACTGTTTTGAATCATCTAATGATTCGTTGAAGTTGTTCATGGTTAAAGCAAGGTTTTGGTAAAACTTGTTCATTGATTTTAAGTGCGCGCTTGAATCCTGTAATTCCAATTCATAAACCGCATTTAATGAACCTAAGTTTTTAGCCAGTTTATTCACCTGGTCATGGTAAGCTTTTGAATCAACATTTGAGTTAGCCATTTCGGTTAAGTTAGCCGATGCTTTTTCAAAAGCTGTGCTTAAATTATCATAGCTTGCTGTAGCTGCTTTTACTTTATTGGTGAAGGCCACTGTGGCTTCGCCTGCATCGGTTACCCGTGATATAGCGGCAACTTTATCGCCAAATGTTCTTAAACCATCGCCCAGGCTACGTACCAGCTCCGGACCAATTTTGGCATCATCTAACATTTTATCTAATGCTGCTGTGCTGTTTGATGCACTGATCGCTGCCGGACGAGATGATGATTTTGGTAACTCGCCCTGAAAATCTTCGTTAAGTTCGGGATACACACGTACCCAGTCTACTTCTTTGTCTTCGCGTTGTAAACCTAAAATAAAGAATAACACTGCTTCGGTACCTAAACCTGCTGTAATGAACTCTGATGCGAATTTCCAGTGCTGTATTTTAAATAACAACCCGATGATAACAACCGTTGCACCGATTGAAATTATGTTTCCTATCCCGAATGGTTTTTTCTTTCCTGCCATAATAATCAGAAATAACTTTGTTTTAGAGTGTGTTGGTGTTTATGTGTTTTGTTAATGTTTGTCTCTAATATCGCGCCCCAGGTAGCTGGTTACGCAACGGAAACCGATGTATGATTTAGCGGTATCCTGATACTCATAAGTACGGGTTGAGTTTTGTAGAAAGTAACCGATATCTTTCCATGACCCGCCGCGAACAACTTTACGTTTAATCACTTCAGGATCGGAAGATTTGGCCTCAACCGCGAATGTTGGGTTTAAATCATGTACAAATGTTGATGCAGATTCGTCGAATGCCGATGAAGTCCATTCGGCTACGTTGCCTGCCATGTTATATAAACCGTAATCGTTAGGGAAATACGAACGTACGTTTACAGTATAAGCGCCGCCATCATCGGTATAATTACCACGGCCCGGCTTAAAGTTGGCCAGTAAACAGCCTTTAGCATTTTTGATGTACGGGCCACCCCATGGGTAATCGGTACCTAACCTGCCACCGCGGGCGGCATATTCAAATTCGCCTTCGTTTGGTAAGCGGTAGTCTGCGCGTGGCGGCAAATGATGCGCGTCTTTATAAGCAGTGTTATAACGTGTGCGCCAAACGGTGAAAGCCCTTGCCTGCCTCCAGGTAACGCCCACTACCGGATAGTTACGGAAAGCCGGGTGAGAGAAATAAGCCTCAACCATTGGCTCGTTGGCGGCGTATGAAAAATCGCTTAACCAAACTAGCGTATCCGGGTAAACATTTACGGTATCGCGTAAAATGAAATCAGAACGGCGTGATTTTGGATCGTTACGGTGGTTAGCCGCATCGCGCAGCACCATTAAAGCGTAGTTGTATTTTAAAAGGCGAACGTCAAGCTCGTCGCGGTCAAATACGCGGTCTTCATTCTGGTAAAACATACCCTGAAGTTTTGATTTGTTGCTTGCAGCACCTTTTTTATTAGCCCAAACCGGATTTTTTTGAACGTAAGCCCAGTTGATATATCTTTTGCCGCTCGCGCTTGCAGGCTTGCCTTTAGTTTGGATATAATATTTATTGTCGTTAACGTAGTTGGTGATAGCGATAGAGTCACGTACCCAGAAAACAAATTTTTTGTACTGGCTATTGGTGATCTCGGTTTGATCCATAAAGAATGGAGATTCGGTAACCTGTTTAGGCTGTGCTGTTTGTGCGAAGGTTACATCCTGATCTGTTTGGCCCATCATAAAAGAGCCACCGGGAATATAAACCATTCCGTAAGGCACTTCGGCTTTAAATGATCTTTGCGGAACACCGGTTAATTCACCCCTGTCGCCGCCGCCACCGCAACCGCTTAGAATTCCACTCGCTAAAACAACTATTAAAAAGTATATCTGCTTCATTTTTAAAATCAAAATTCAGTTATAAAAACTATAACATTATGAGACCCCCGAATATATCAATTTTGCATTACGTGCCAAAAAACATTTGATTAAAGCCATAAAAAGGCCTATGAAATGCGTTCGGCATTATTTTAACAGCAAATTACCATATGAAATATTACCATCTGATACCCCACAGCGGTGATTATCAGATGCCATTAATACGCTATTGCAAACGGGAAAGTTGCAATAAGGTTAAATAAATTTCTATTTTTTATTTATTTACCAGTTTGCAGTATTGCTCAATAGCCATAGTCATGGATGGAGCGCCAGGAGTTGGAGCAGGTACATCCAGGATTAAACCAGCCTCAAGCACCGCCTTGTGCGTGGTAGCACCAAAAGCAGCTATGCGCGTATTGTTCTGTTTAAAATCGGGAAAGTTTTTGTAAAGGGATTGAATGCTTGATGGGCTAAAGAAAGCGATAACATCATAAAATACATCAGCCAGATCTGAAAGATCGCTGCAAACCGTACGGAAAAGCACGGCAGGTGTAAAGTTATAACCGTTCTCTAACAAAAAGCGTTGGGTTTCTTCGGCAGCCACGTCAGAGCATGGGTAAAGAAACTTTTCGGCAGAGTGTTTTTTAAGCACCTCGGCCAGGTCGGCCGCGGTTTGTTTGCCAAAAAAGATTTTGCGTTTACGGTATTGAATATATTTTTGAAGATAAAGCGCGATAGTTTCTGAAAGGCAGAAATATTTCATTTCAACAGGTACCTCAAAACGCATCTCTTCGCAAATGCGGAAGAAATGATCGGCAGAGTTACGGCTGGTGAAAATAACCGCGGTAAAATCAGCCAGGTTAATCTTTTCCTTTCTGAAATCCTTGGCGGGCACACCCTCAACATGAATAAATGATCTGAAATCAATTTTCAGGTTAAGCTTTTTGGCCAGCTCGGCGTACGGATTTTTATCGTTTTCGGGCTTTGATAAAGTAACTAAAATACTTTTAACCTTTTTCTTTCTGTCTTCCAAGTCTATTCTTTTAACTAACCTAAATCCTAATATTCAATGCCTTTATTAAAATCAAAATAGGGCAAATTTCGAGGGCACAAAGATACGTAAATAAATAAAACTTATGAAATCTGAAAGTAGAAATTATATTTACGCTGCTTCGTACGTATTGCCATATGAAAATTATAATAATAATGATGAGGGTAAACCAAAGCAATGCAGGTATATATTGCGCTGCAAGTAGGCTAAAACATATCACCACCGGTAAAAACACAAACGCTATATTAAAATAAGTAAGATGTAATATGTTAAGGTATTCGCTTACCAGCCGGTTAATATCAAATATAAACCCAAGCACCTTAAGCACAATGAATTTTAAGGCAAACAATGTTACAACGCCCACTGTAACCAACACAAAAAGCCGGGTACCGCTTGAGGTATAATAAACCCCCTTATAGGCTGCCAACTGGTATAAAAATAAGCCCAGTGTTAAGCAAAACAACAGGAACAACCCCAAAAATGCCCAGGTGCTTACCACACCGTCATCTTTACCGGCTGCCGATAGTACCCGCTTGCTATAAAACGATTGTAATACAAAAGTTACATCGTTATTAAGGGCCATGTTTAGCAAGGCGGTATACAGTAATAGCCCAATAATGATGAGGATAACCCAAGGATCGCGCAGGGGGCGGGTAAGGCCATCCTTAACTTTACTTTTGGTTTTTAAGTGCAGATCTAAAAAGCCATAGCCCTTATATACCGTATGATCTATTAAGCTATCGAGATAAGCGCTGTTGTGGGTAGTGGAATCGGGCATGCGGATGTACTGCATGGCAATGGAATCTGATACGAATGCTTTGCGGTTTTGCATGGCATTGGCTACAGAATCGAGCAGGGAGTTACCGCCCATGCTGATGTGCCTGTACTTAGGTGTTGCTGGTTTACCTGTAGTATCCTGTTGCGCAGCCGCAGCAGTTATACCCCATAAAACCATTAGCAAGCAACAGGCAAAAAATCGCATCTAAAAATCAACCTTTTAATTTGGCTGCAAAATTACGGTAATAATTGGTTGTTTTGGTAGCCGGCTATTAATTCTCACCCGGCTGGGGCGACTTTTTATTAACACCGCCGCCGTGTATAGACTTACGAACAACCGTTACCCCAGTGGCCGACCAAAACACCAGGAAGCCCGGCTTAGTTTTGCTTACCGATATCCTTAAAAGAATACGTTTGGGGTCGGGGTGAATATTGAGAACATCGATATTGTGGTGATCCTTTTCGGTCATCACGTCTTTTTTACCCCATTTGGCCAGGTCATGCACCAGGTAGCTAAAATTGGCATCGGTGGCGGGGATATCATTATAATAATCGGGCAGGTTAAATTCTTTCGTTTCGATGCCATCCTGGTAAACCAACGTGATTTTTAATTGCGATGGGCCTTCAGAACTGGTTAGGCCCAGGTACATGCCTGTATACTTTCTGTGCAGTACATCAAAAGCAAAACTCCCCTCGCCTGCCACATAACGGGCCTGGTTGTTCCAATTATTGGCATTATCATAATGAAGTTTAACGGCCGGATGGCTGGCATTAGCCGGGATTAAAGAAACATCGGGCAGGGCATGCGGAGCTTTATCGCCATGAAATACCGCTGCGGCCATGGTAAGGTACCCATCGCCATCGCCGCCACCATCTATCCCTTTTGTCCAGCTGGTTAAGCTACCATCTGTAAAAGTGGTTACCGGGCGTGCGTTTAATAAGGTATCAATATCTATTTGTATCACTTTCCCTTTTTGCTGGGCAATACTAATGGATGCCATCAAAAGGCAGGGGAATAAAAAGGCTATAAGTTTAAAGTTCATGTTTGATTGGTTGCACTAAAGATAGGCAAACCAGCGAAAGACTTACGAAGTTTCTGAAACTTCGTAAGTCTGGAATCCGCGACACTTTTACTGCGATACCGGCACATCCGCCGTACCCCAATTGGTATTAGGCTTATCGCCCATTTTAAGCACCAGGTTACCGCCTTTCAACAGTTCGGCCGCCGGGAAACTGAACGATTGCCATTCTTTGCCGTTCAGCGTAGCGCTTTGCACGTATTTGTTATTGCGCGATACATTAACGGCCTCAATGGTGAAGCTTTGCCCCCTGCCGTATTGCCCATTCAGATGGATGGTAACTTTTGGGAATATCGGGCTGCCTATTTCATACAATGGCTTAGCGCTTGCGCCGCCATCGGTTTGGAACAGGCCTATCGCGTTCATCACAAACCATGAGCTCATTTGCCCCTGGTCTTCATCGCCCAGGTAGGCGTTTGATTCGCCAAAGCCATAAAAACGATCAACAATGGCACGGCTCCAGCGCTGGGTAAGCCAGGGCCTTTTAACCCAGTTGAAGAGGAACGCGAAATGCATCGATTGCTGGTTACCCTGTATTACCGGGAAATCCCAATACTGATCGCCGGGTGCGTTGAACCTTAGCTTGTCGCTTTCTCCAAAGCCCCACTCCAGGCGTTTGATAAATTTATCAACCCCAATGGCGTTGGCTAAGCCGGGTACATCCTGCGGTACAAAATAGGTAAGCTGCCAGGCGTTGCCTTCTACATAGTGCTCGTTAGCACCAGATTTAAAGGGATCAAAATTAGGGAACCACGTACCATCAGATTTTTTTAAGCGGGCATAACCACTTTCGGGGTCGATGATGTTTTTCCAATAGCCCGAGCGCTCATGAAACACATCGTACTCCTTTTGCTTGCTTAATGATTTAGCTAGCTGCGATACCGTCCAATCGTCATAAGCATATTCCAAAGTGTTTGAAAAACGGCCCAGATCATAAGGCACGTATTTATATTTAAGGTAAGCCTGTAAATCTTCATTACCGGCAAAGCCGGCCGTTCCCACTTTTTGAGCCGGTGTGGTTTGCATTTTATTTACGGCTTCAAAAACTTTCTGCGCGTCGAAATCGCGGATGCCCATCTGGTAGGCACTCACCAACAGCGGAATTTCATGCTCTGCAACCATTACCGGTACATAGTTCATCCCGGCGGGGCCTTTAGCCAGCCAACCGTTGGCATTGTACATAGCCAATTGCGAATGCACCCATTTTGACGACCACTCCGGTGTAACCAAATTCCAGTACTGGTTCAAGTTCCAAAACGTATTCCAAAAGGCATCGCAGCCCAAAGCAACCGACTTACCATCTGTAAACTGTTGTACCCGCTTTGAAGCATCAATCCATTGCCCGTTTACATCGCTCCAGGTATTGCGGCTGGCCAGGCCGCGGTACATGTTGGTATAAAAGCGCATTTTTTCGCGATAATCATTACTGCTTACTTCCAACCGGCCAAATAAATTATTCCAGGTATCTTTTTGCGCCTGGCGCACTTTATCAAAACTCCAGCCAAAAGGTTTTGTAATTTCTGTTTGCAGATTTTCGGCAGCGTTGTTAATGCTCACCAATGAAATACCGGTACGCACTTGAATAACCGGGTTAACATTGGTATCAAACTCAACAAAAGCGCCCGCCTTTTTAGGGTCGATAGCTGCCGTTACATCTTTATCGGTAACATTGTTATTTACCCAGGTACCAAACTTTTTAAAAGGCCTGTCAAACTCTATCACAAAGTGAATGGTATAGTCCTGGTTAACCCCTCCCGACCATACATCGCCAGAAAATTGCCTGCTGTAGCCTTCAATACGGGTATCGCTTATCTTTTTAAAACTGATATCTTTTAAATTATACCCATACTCGGCCGGAATCATTAAATCAATCATCACCCGGGCATTGGTGCCCTTAGGGTAAGTGTAGCGCATAAAACTGCAACGGGTAGTAGCAGTAAGCTCGGCTTTAATATTGTAATTGGTAAGCTGTACCTTGTAGTAACCTATTTTTGCTTCTTCGGTAGCTTTATCAATTTTTGAACGATAACCGTCGCCGGTTTTAGCTTCATCGCCAACCTGGGTTTTTAAGCCGCCACTTGTTGGGAAAACACCAAGGCCCGCCATTGTCCATTCGTGAATGTGGCTAAAGGTGCCTACGCTTTCAAAAGCAGGATCGTACCCTGCCGACCAGCCCTCGTTCTGGTTATCCGGACTTAACTTTACCATGCTAAAAGGCATCCACGGCCCCGGCGCTATCATCCAGCGCGAATGAGCTGTACCTATACGGGTATTACCATAATCGGCAGGTGTGGCAATCGCTTGTGCCGATCTTTTCACGGTTCCGGTTTGCAACAACACGCCATTACTATATACAGCATAATTACTTGTTTTGGGCGATGTAACCGCAGGCATAGGTACCTCCAACTGGTACCTGGCCGAATCGACATTTTGCTCGAACACCTGTTTTCCATCTAACTTAACTGATAGTTTTGGTGTACCGGTAAGGTGTTGCACATCAACCAACAGGGGTTGAAAACGAACTCCGTTATTACTAACCTCGTAATCGGCCGCTTTAACTTCGCGCACAAAAATATCTTTGGGGTTTACCAATTCCAGTTTCTGCGAGCCGGTCATCGCCACCTGGTCAAACACCATCCAGGAGCCATCAAGCGTAGTTAGCTGAATTTCGTTGCCCCCTTTGTGCAGCATGCCAGGCTTTATATCGATAACTATTTTATAAGGGTTGCTTTTTTTCAAGTTGCCGTAAATAGAGCTATCCCGCGTTGCTTTTTTAGGAAACTGGTATTTAAACTCCTGCCCGTTCACTGTTACCTTAAATAAAGGCGGCTCATTATTATTATAACCGGCAAGATTAATGATAAGACTGCCAAAATTATTTTGCGGCAGGTTTGCTATGCCGAAAAGAATGTTTAACACATTGGTGCGGGTACCAGATGTAGCACCGGTGCCACCCCAGCCATCTTTAATACCTGGTAAAGCATATGGCCAGTCTGTTCCTGGTTTTGAAAAGCCAACCAGGTAATAGCGATCTTCCCAACCAAAATCTTTATATAAAAAATGATCATAGTCGGCAGGGGCTAATGCCAGGCCGGCGCTACTGTTATCAGCCTTGCCTATTTGCCATACTACTTTTTGCTGGGCGGTTGCGGTTAACAGGTAAAAGCAAAACAATCCTATTACAATTAATATTCTTTTTTTAGCGTACATACAGAGGTTAGTCGTTTTATTTGTTGTATTGTACAAACATATTAAATTAGATTAAATTTTAAAACTATTGAAATGCAATTTTTATACCACATGTATTGGGGCTGCTTATTCAGATTGATATATGGCCGCTTCAAATTTTTATTCTGTCGAATATAAGTTTTTTAGCCAAGCTATAGCATGCCAAAAATAGAGTTTATCATTGGCACACAATAACTTGACTTAAGAAAGTCAATTATTGCGCAACACTGTAGTCAAGATCGTCTTTTTAAAAACAGAGTATAACTCATAATATTAATCTGTCGAAAAAAGTTATAGATTAACAACTTCATATACATGCTACTTAGAGGTATAATTTAAGTTAATCCATCATCGCTTTTTATTCTATTTAATATTAACATTACATTTAATATAGCCTTATCATTTTATGAAGAAATTCTTACTGATAATTGTTTTGTCAGGGTTTGTAACTGGTGCTTTAGCACAAAGCATGAAATTTACAATTGTCGCCGGAGTAAATTCATCTACGGCATCCAATATTCCAGACGATTTTATAAAACGGGTAGCCATAGCTGGTGAAACCTTCCCAAATTCAAAGCTTATCGGGTTTAATGCAGGTGTACTTGCTGCATATCCTGTTGGAAAAATAGCTATACAAGCAGGATTGCTTTATACCACAAAGGGAGGCGTACCATATTCGTTTTCGACCGGTAGCAATGCTAATAATTCGCTTAGCCGAAAAGACGTATTGCGATTAAACTACCTGGAGATGCCTTTAAATGTTATTTACAATTTGCCGGTTGGACCCGGTAAATTTTTCCTTGGAGGAGGGCCATATGTTGGAATAGGCATTTCTGGCAAAGCAAGCTACAATATTAAAGAAGGCCCCGGCGAAACAAGCACAAATCAAACAACTAAAGACAGTAAAAGTGTGACCTATGGCTCGGGCTATGACGACCTAAAAGCTACGGATGTTGGCTTAGGCGCTAAACTTGGATTTGCCTTAAATAAAGGATGGCTTATTAGTTTTAATTATGAGCAGGGACTTACCAATTTATCAAACGACCCCAGATACAACGGAAAAAATAAGACTCTTAGCTTATCGCTGGGATATTCCTTTTAAGAACAGGTAGTTTGCCCACCGGTAGGTATGTGAAGTAGAATAGGGTTAAATAACAATAAAGCTGTTTTGTCCCTAAAACAATGCTGTCTGGAGTAGGAGATCTGACCCATTGGAAATGACAAGGTGTACAACCTACATCAACAACACTTTCCAGGCATCCATTACACGGCCGTTATCTAACAAATCTTTAGCTTTTAAGTGCAGGCGCATGGTTCGGATGTGGTTATCGATGTCAGCATCAAGCAATACTTTCATTTCATCGGTTTTGCTAAACGCTTCTACGTCCTCATCAGACGGTAGTGCATTAACAAGTCCCAATAACCCTAAATTATTCCCGGTTAATATACTGGAGTTTTTAACCTCTCCAGGAAAGGCATCTATGCCGATGCCTGCTCCGCTACAATCTATTGGTTTGGCAATTTTAAACAAATTATCGCGGGTTACCCTACAATACCAATCGCCACCTAAACGCGCAACCAGGTCTATTTTATGAGGATCTATTTTTCCATCGGCATCCAAAATATCTTCATTAATATGCATCCGTTTTACCTCTGCGATAACCAAATTGCCGGCTCCTCCGTTTTTTCCCAATGATATCACATCATTCACTACACATTCCAATTGAACGCTCGATTCTGCTACCCTGGGTGGCCTTACTGTCTCCGAAGCCAATTCAGTAAACCCTGCTTTGTAAAACTCATTTACTCCTCGTGGATAATCTGCACTGGTTAAATAGGTTTGTTGAACCATACCATAGCTCACAATATTGATCACACATTCGGGCACTTCCAAAACGTTTTCGAGCGTATGCTTAGTGGTGTTATCCCGTGCTCTGCTGGTCGGTGAAAAAACCAATATTGGTGGATTGATACTAAACACGTTAAAAAAGCTAAACGGACTTAAATTAACCTCGCCGTTTTTATCAATAGTGGATGCAAAACATATGGGCCGGGGCGCAATGGCATAGTGCAAATAACCCTGCATTTCTGCCGGTGTTACTGATGACGCGTCAATAGTTTTTAACCTCATTTAATTTTTTATTAACGTGAGTTCGTGATAAGAAAAGTATATAAAGGGTATGGTTTCTGCCTGCAAAATGATTCGCCACCATTCATTAACAAATAGCGACATCTTGTGCTGAGCGATAAAATTGCAGAAATTTTGGTAAACATTGCAGACATTGAATGTTTAATTAATTTGCAAATACTCGAAACTCACCAGGGTCATCTCTCCGGCTCCAATATTTCCCTAAGCAAATCAAATGCTTAAACCAATATGCTTAAATACCCCAAAGCCTGTGTTTTTAAAAGAAAGATTTGCTGCATATATTTGAGAAGAAGAGCACATTGATAATAATGAAGATGACGAAACGAAGTTTAATAACGTTAATTTATTTGCTACCCACATTTTTATTTGCCCAGAACCAGGAAAAGCTTACTGCAAGTCAAATTGTAGACTCTTCGTTAGTTTTTTGCGGTGGTGAACTCCAAATATCAAAAATAAATTCGGCCCAGATTACTTATTTGGTTACCGAGCCAAACGATTCAACAGAAGTAGTGCATGATAAATTAAAAACGGGAGAGAAATATGTTCAGTGCATGTTATCAAAAACTTATCTCCCCCAGACTATATTTTTCGATGGAGAAAAAATCAGTAAGGTAGATGGCAGCTCAGTAACTCAAATTACTGATATTGAATCGAAAGAAGAAGTGAAACTCAAAACCTATAGCCTAATTCAATACGGTTATAAAAAACTTAATTATCAGTTATCCCGGCTTCCCGACCACAAATTTGAAAACGCTGATTGCTTTGTGGTAGAGGCAAAGGCACAGAATGGTTATACAACCACAAACTTTTTTGACAAAAAAAACTACAGGTTAATCATGGTGATTTATCCTAATGGCAATAAATCAGTCCTGATGGATTATGTTTTCAAAGACGGCATTCTTGTTAATTCCAAAATTGGGAACTCGTTTGCTAAATCTAAGGTTAAAAATATCCTGAAAGAAATACAAACATGGGACCTAATATCAGTTCATTTAAATGAGAATATTTCCGACACCTGGTTTAGCTGTCCGTATACCGACAAAGTATTTGTTCCTGAATATATTAAAACCGGAAGATTTGCCTCTACTAACGGTGATCCGACAACATTTACAAGGAATGACATTTCAATGGATTATACCGACGACAAAGGAAATGTAGATTTAAGAAGATTTTTAGTATGGGGCTTTCTTTCGCCAGACACTTTCGGATTGATCGATGAACAGGCATTTAAAAACAATGATAAATCTTCCGCATCACAGATATTTGTCCGAGTTGTTTCCTGGGACGAATACGGATATGTTTGCCAATGGATTACCGATAAATATACAGATACCCAAGATTATAAATTAATTAAGTGAAAATAATAACTGCTCCTCACAAGCATAGCTTAACTTTGCATCTTATTATTTCTCATGGCCGGCATCTACATTCATATTCCTTTTTGCAAACAGGCATGTCATTACTGCGATTTTCATTTTAGTACATCGCCGCAGTATAAAGATGAGTTGGTGCAGGCCCTGGTTGCCGAAATTGGTCTGCAAAAAAACTACCTGAACGGCGAAACCATCGAAACCATCTACTTCGGCGGCGGCACCCCGTCGGTGTTGGCCGCCGATGAGATTCACCTGCTTATCAATACCATTACCGAACTGCATACCGTAGCCTCAAACGCCGAAATTACCCTGGAGGCTAACCCCGATGATCTGGACGCTGCTAAAATAAAGGCCCTGCGCCAAACCAACGTTAATCGGTTTAGCATCGGCATTCAATCTTTTTTTGATGAGGATTTGGTTTGGATGAACCGCGCGCACCGGGCCAAGGAATCAGAATCGGCCGTAAAAAGGGCACAGGATGCCGGGTTTGAAAACATCACTGCCGATTTAATTTACGGCTACCCGTTGCTAACCGATACCAAGTGGAAGCACAACCTTGATAAAATGTTCGAGCTGAACATTCCACATATTTCGGCTTATTCCATGACGGTTGAACCCGAGACAGCGCTGGCGGCATTCATCAGCAAAAAGAAACAGCCCCCCATGAACGAGCAGCAAAGCGCCGCCCAGTTTATGGTTTTAATGCAAGCAATGACCGATCATGGCTTTGAACATTACGAAATTTCAAACTTTTGCAAACCGGGGCATTATTCAAGGCATAACTCCAACTACTGGCAGGGTGTAAAATACCTGGGCATCGGTCCATCGGCGCACTCTTATAATGGCGAAACCCGGCAATGGAACATCGCCAACAATGCCAAATACACCAAAGCTATCAACATAGCCAAGATACCTGCCGAAACGGAAATCTTAACAGAAGAAAACCGGTTGAATGAGTACATCATGACCTCTATCCGCACCATCTGGGGGCTTGACCTTAACCGGTTAAATGCCATTGCAAAAGGCTCGGCCGATGAGTTGATGAAAACTACCGGCGAGTTTTTTGATAAGGAATGGATCATCCAAAAAGATAATACACTGTTTTTAACCCCCACCGGTAAGTTATACGCCGATCATATAGCTGCGGGACTGTTCTTTTAAGCCTGGCAAACTTCACATCTTTTTTTCATTAGTCAGTAATAGAGTAAGAAACACCGGTTCTGTAAAAACCATCCTTTATTACCTCCCGTATCTTCATTAAATAACATACACTACCTGGTTATTAAAATAGCAAGAGCTCGTGGTATTTTAATAACCGTAAAAGAAAACCCTTGCGCACCTCAGGGTGCCATTAAACATTATTAATCAAAATTATCATTATGAAAAAATTAATCATAGCGGCTATTGCATTAGCAACTTTCGCGGTAGCCCCAAAAGCAAATGCCCAAACTAAAATGGTTGGCGGTGCAGAAATGTACCCCACTAAAAACATTGTTGAAAACGCGGTAAATTCAAAAGATCATACCACCCTGGTTGCCGCTGTTAAAGCTGCCGGTTTGGTTGAAACCTTAGAATCTGCAGGACCTTTCACCGTTTTTGCGCCAACTAACGAGGCTTTTAACAAATTACCGGCAGGTACCGTTGATAACCTGGTAAAACCAGAAAACAAAGCAACGCTTACCAAAATTCTTACTTACCACGTAGTAGCCGGCAAATTAAGCGCGGCCGATTTGTGGGCCAAAGTAAAAGCAGGTATGGGCAAGGCCGAACTGAATACAGTAAGCGGTGGCAAATTAACCGTAATGGCCAAAGGCAAAAAATTATACCTCGTTGATGAAAAAGGTGGCAAATCATGGATCACCATTGCCGATGTTAACCAAAGCAATGGTGTTATTCACGTGGTGAACGCCGTTTTAATGCCTAAATAATCAGTTTGCAGTAGGCGGTTTGCGGTAAGCAGTTACTGCCTTTTTAAAAGAGTTTGCAATTTGCACGTTGGGCAGTTTGCAAACTCTTTTTATTTTATGAAGGTTAGTCGAGTGGCTTTTGACGCCCGGTTTTATTATTTTAGCTTAGGATAGATACCTTTTGAGATTTTATTTCGTTCCTTTGTTTACTTTTTGGTAATATAAAAGTACCCTATTTTAAATTAATACAACCGGAAGGTAACATATATGAGTTTTATACTTAACCCGATTGATACTGTTGAAAATATTTCTCCTGAAGATTTTAAGAAGAATTATTTAGATCCGCGCCGCCCCCTGGTAATTAAAGGCCTTACCAAAAACTGGCCTGCCCGCGAAAAATGGACGCCCGAATACCTGAAAGAAGTTGTTGGCAAAAAGGTAGTGCCTTTGTATGATAACTCCAAAGCCGATCCTTCAAAACCTATTAACTCATCGGCTACAGAAATGCCTTTTGATGACTATATGGACCTCATCCGTAGTCAACCTACAGAATTACGCATTTTCTTTTTCAATATATTTAAACAAGCACCACAACTGCTTAACGATATAGTGTTACCTAAAGACCTCATGGGTGGCTTTTTAGAAAGCATGCCGGGTATGTTCTTCGGCGGCTCAAATTCGGTTACGTTTTTACATTACGATATTGATTTGCCACATATTTTCCATACCCATTTTGGCGGCCGCAAACATGTGATTTTGTTTGAAAACAAATGGAAACGCCGTTTATACTGTATCCCCAATGCAACCTATGCTTTGGAGGATTATGATGTATTAAACCCGGATATTAAAAAATTCCCTGCTTTAGATGGTGTTGAAGGTACCGACGTACATTTAGAGCATGGCGATACCTTGTTTATGCCTACCGGCTACTGGCACTGGATGAAATACATCGACGGTTCATACTCCCTGAGCCTGCGTGCCTGGGATGCATCCATAAGCCGTAAAGCCGCGAGTATTTATAACCTTGCCGTAAAAGGCGGAGTTGATAGCGTGCTTAAAATGGTATTTAAAGAAAAATATGCCAAATTCCGCGAAGAACTGGCCGTAAAATGGGCTAATAAGGAACTGGCCGCAGGGAAACCTTATTAGGTTCGGATTGCGGGGTTCCGGGTTCGGAATTTTGCTGATGGAAATTTTTATTTAATTACTTCACAAGCTAAGTTTATATCTATATTTGCCGGATATTTAGCTTTTATATTACACAATATGAAAAAGATTTTAGGGCTTGCTGTTACATTCGCCGGTATTTTAGCTATTGCATATGGCTTTATTTTTACTCCAAAACACACTTTTAACGCTGCCGATTCTGTTAACGGCTTAGACGCTTCAGCAGCATTGGTTTTTGCTGGCTTTGTTACTTTTGGTATTGGCCTTGTTATTTTTATGGGCTCACTCCCTTACGCAGGCGAAAAGAAAGCTCAGGCTTAATATTTTTATAAATACATTTAAGTATACTTCAAAATAAAAAGGCGTACCTGTTTACATGTAAACAGGTACGCCTTTGCGTATAAGCTAAAATTTAAGCAGCATTTCCACCTTAAATATACGGTGGATTTAATTATTTGCTATAACTGCCTTTTATTTCTTAAAACCAATCTACAGCAATTATTACACCGTCCCCGTTTTAATATACTGCACTACCGCTTTGCCGGCTTTTTCAAAGCGCTCGTCCCAATCATCACCCTGAATCAAAACATAGCTAACCCCTCGTTCGGCTAACTCCTGTTTGTGGCTTTCATCAAGTTTTAGGCGAGCTTCTTCGTTAAGCCGGGTACCATCCTGTATGTAAGGGGCATCCACATCAAGGTATAAATACAAATCGAAATGATTGGCAGCATCTACCCACTCCGGCACCTGCAATTCTTTACCAAACAAGAACCGACTGTACGATCGGGTGATGTTTATATCGGTATCAACAAAAAGAATTTTGTTGGCTTCTTTTAGTTTTTCGGTAATGGTTTTGGCATGCAGTTCGGCTATCTGTAACAAATCGACTTCAGTACATTCGTTAGTATTTTCCAGAATATCACGCGCCATTTCGGGCACTGCTATGGTGTGGAAATGATGGGCCAGTCTTTTTGCCATGGTAGTTTTACCGGTCGACTCCGTTCCTAAGAGGCAAATCTTTTTGGTAAAATATGGTTTGGCGGCATCGGCCAAAAAATTCCAATAGGCAAAAGGTTTTTCCCTTATTTGGGTAGCAGATACCGGCACCATGGTGCGCGGCTCATCAAACATGACAGCTTCGCAATTCAAAAAGCGCCCCATGTATGCTCCATAAGGTTCGGACGCGAAAATGACATCAATAGGTGGCAAATGCTCAATCAGGTAATTAGCCCAAATGCGCGAAACCCCTTCTGATGATACCGAGGTATTGGGTAAAACAGCCTCATCGTAATTAAGCAGCCAGGGGCGTACCTTGGGGTTGTCTTTATACGTTTCCTTCAGCCATTCCAGTCGTACACTTCCCCAAATGGGTTCATCATAACTGGCGCTTACCAACACAATCAGGTCATCACAATGCTGTAAAGCAAAATCAATTAAAGCAATGTGCCCCTTGTGCAAAGGCATAAACTTGCCTATAACCAAACCTGTTTTCATGCGTTAAGCTCTCGCCGCAAATGTAAAAAGCTTTGAGCAAATCTCAAATGAAGTATTTGCGTCTATTTGTCTGAACCGCGATTAAGCAGATTTTTTAAGATTAACAGGATTTTTCGTCAACATCAGAGATTGCATGCGATGTCTCGTCCTGAAATAGGTTTACTAAATTAGTAAATCATTTAAATCATGATCAGGCGAGAAATAGTATCAAAGAAGCAGC
>NZ_JAUFPS010000087.1 GCF_030409315.1 Mucilaginibacter flavus
TAATCATTGTTAAAGCATGCGGAGGTAATCCGGATATAGTATTCCGATGATTGATTTTTATTCAAGGTTTCGAACACTCAAGGATTACACCCGAAGAATTTGCCTTTTTACAACAGGCTACCGCTTCACTTGATGAAAATCAACAACGGTACTTTACCAGTGTTTACTATGGCAAACGCCGCAACCCGCAAGATTTAATGCTGGCCACACTGCTTGGCTTTGTAGGCGCGGCAGGTGTACAACGTTTCATGACAGATCAGATTGGGATGGGCTTATTATATTTTTTCACTGCCGGCTTTTGCTTTATCGGTACCATTATCGATTTGATCAACTACAAAGCCATCGCTAACGAATACAATCAAAAAATGGCTTTCGAAAGCTTCAACATGGCTAAAATGACCAACTAAGATCCCCCTACAGCGGGCACAGTTTCAACATATATATATAATGAAAAAATCCACCTTCTGTTACGGGGTGGATTTTTTTGTGGACTAAAGCAACCTTCCTTTCAAAAAGCAGAAACCAGACTTCCGAAGTTTTAAAAACTTCGGAAGTCTTTCGCCGGGCTATTGCGGAGGTTCTCTTGATTCTTGACTCTAATCTCTTGATTCTATTTGACTCTATTTCCCCATAGATTTGTCCCTAACGGCCTTAAACTCCGATCCTGGTTTCCAACCGGGGAAAGTGGTTTCGTTACTCAGCTTTGTGCCTATCTGGTACATGATGCCGGCAACCTGCATCATGCCGGTTACATCCATCCTATCGCTGTAGTTGTCTTGTTGCTGGTGGTAGCGGTTTTCGTTATAATCTTTTTGGCGCTTTTCACCAAAGTCGGCACCATTTGCTACACTGATACTGCCGTTGTTAATATCTAACGCGGGTACACCCAGTTTGGCAAAGTTAAAGTGATCGCTGCGGTAGTAACTGCCCGAGCCGGGTTTGCGGTCGCCTACTGTGGTTAAGCCTTCGGCTTTAGCAATCTCTTCTACATAGTCTTCCAGTTCATTTTGTCCTTTACCTGTAATGGCGATATCTTTGGTCGATCCGTAATCGCCAAGGGCATCCATATTTAAATCGGCTACGGTTTTGTTTAGCGGAAATATTGGGTGCGTTGCATAATACTCAGATCCTAACAGACCCTGCTCTTCGCCGGTAACCGCCAGGAAAACAACAGAGCGCTGCGGTTTTTCTTTAGATGCTTTAAAGGCTTTTGCCACGGCTATAATAGCTGCAACACCACTGGCATTGTCAACCGCGCCATTGTAAATGCTATCGCCTTTGGCATCTGGCTTGCCTACACCCAAGTGATCCCAATGGGCGGTGTAAAGAATAGTCTCTTCGGGCCTGGCGCTGCCTTTTATAATACCGATTACATTATGCGATGTGGAATATTTCAATTTAGTGGTAACCCCTAAGGAAATCTCCCTGTTTAACGGGATTGCTTTAAACCCTTTTTTGCGGGCTATGGAGCGGATATCGCCGGTTATGCCTGCATCGGCTAATAGTTTAGTTGCGGCGGCTTCTGTTATCCAGCCTTCAACCTTACAGCGCGACATGTGTTTATCTTTTTCGGTAAGATAAAGTTTGGCCCCGGTGAAGCTGTTTTGCACCACTTTCCAGCCGTAACTTGCCGGGTCTGTTTGGTGTACAATAATTACACCCGCGGCTCCCTGGCGAGCGGCTTCCTCATATTTATAAGTCCAGCGACCGTAATAGGTCATGGTATCTCCTTTGAAAAAAGCAGGATTGCCGTTTTTGTAGCCGGGATCATTAACCAGCACAATAACGGTTTTGCCTTTAACATCTAACCCGGCATAGTCGTTCCATCCGTATTCCGGCGCTACAACGCCATAACCGGCAAATACTAAAGGCGATTTTTTAAGTTCCACACCCAGCACTTCCTGTCTGGTAGAGGCCACAAAATCACTATCGGCAGTAAACGATATTGGCGTTTTCCCTCCGGTGATCTGCATGGTTGCCGATGGCTTGCTGGTAATTTCAACCATAGGCACATCCTGAAAATAGGTCCCATTGTTGCCTGGTTCAAGCCCTGCCTTTTTAAACTGTGATGAAATATAGGCGATGGCCTTATTCTCGCCCGCGGTAAAGGGCTTACGGCCCATCAGCGAATCGGCTGCCAATACGGCTATTTGTGATTTGATCTCGTCGGCGCTGATGGATTTATCAATTTGTTCGGTTTTGCTGTTTTGCTTACAGCCGGCCACAACGGCAATACCGGCAATCAGCAACAGAAAGTTTTGTTTTATAGTCATGAAGATGTGTTTGTTCAAATTTAAATAAAACACGGCGTTTTCTCTTACAGCCAGGCAATTAATTCCAACCGGTTGTTGTTTTTTCAGCTCTTTTTTCCTTTTAAACCGGCATACAAAACGGAGGGTATGTTGATGGCCGGATATTACTTTTTAAACTGCGGGCGATTAAGCCGGATGACCTGCCAAACCACTTCGGCACTCGCCAGGGCAACGATAGCAAAACCGGCGGCCTTCAATGCCTCGGGGGTTGATGACAGCGCACCGCCCAGGGCAACCGCGTAAACTAAGAATGGCAGGGCTATCACCATGCACAGGCCGGTAACATTCAGAGGGATTTTAAACGGCCGTGGTTTATCCGGTTCCCTGAGCCGCAGTTTTATCAGCGAAATATATTCTAACGAAAGGCCTGCGCCGTAAACGGTTACATCGATGATAAGCAGATCGGCAAAAGTCCAAAGCACCATGAAGCTTACCACAATGGAACAGATGATGATGGAAATATAAGGCGTTTTAAACCGGCGATGCAGGCGGTTAAGGCCGCGTGGCAATAAATTATCTTCGGCCATTACCTGCGGCACCCGCGATACCGATAGCAGCACCGCCGAGTAAATACCAAGCGAGCTGGCCATCCCTCCTATCGCGATGAGCACACCCAGCCAATGCCCGGCTATCCGCACACCTAACGAAGGCATGCCATCAGTACTAAAGGTATCATGATTAATACCCGATTGCTGCGCAACCCAGGTAATCAAAACGTATACTACCATCACCAGCAAAAAAGCGATGGCCATAGATATCATATACGAGCGGATTGGTTTTTCAACCTCCTCGGCATAAGTTGTTATATTATCCCAACCCAGGCAGTTCCACATCACGGTATACAAAGCCATCCCGAAAGATGGAAAAGTAATACCTTTTAATGAAGGTGCCGGGATTGACATTGGCCCCGCATGGTGATGCACCGCCAGCACAATCACAATAATAACCGGCGCCAGTACCACGGCACTCAAAAACAGCGATACTTTGCCTACTGGTACAATCCCCAATATATTCAGCCCAGCCGATGCCCAGATGATGATGAGGCAAACAGGAATTTTATAATCTGCTAAAACGGGGTAAAAAAAAGAAGCGTACATCACAAAGAGCACCGGGTAAATAGCCAGGTCCACAAAAGTGTACAGCCAGGTCCACCAGCCTTCGTAAAATCCCCAGCGTGTGCCTAAAGCGTATTTTACCCATTTGTAATAGCCGCCGGTTATGGGCATCATGCTGTTGAGTTCCAATACCGTAAAAATGGCAGGCACATCCCAAAACAACGGAGTGAGCATCAGGATAAGCAGCGCGCCATGGTCGCCGGCATAACTGAGCAACGGCTCCAAACCATACGGGCCACCGGATACGGTAAAGAAGATAACAGCAATAAGCTGTATAGGCCGTATCTTTTTTAAAGCAGCGGGTGATGGCATAGGGTATAAAAATATAATTTACGCCGGAAAAAATGGCGTTTATCGGCTTTTATTTAAGGCGGTTTTTCAAATTAACTTCCGTAAAAGCTCTTTCTAAACGGCAAAGTCATCATAAACACAAAACAATAAACCAATGACGAATAATCTCTTCCGTAAAGGGGAGCTTTAACTTCGATACGAATACGTTATTTTGAAAGTTTTACTAAGAGTATGTTTAAAATAAGAAAAACTGATTGTTATTGCCTTTGGTAGGATTCTCGATAGCTGAAGAACTGCGTTATGTGAACAAGGCGCAGACGACTCACCCCGACGAGGCTGCGCCCGTCTCCCCTCTCTCCGACTGCGTCGCATAGAGGGGCAAAAAGGCTTTGTTTTGTCTTCCCTACCCTCTTTGCGGCTTTAGCCGGAGAGAGGGTGGTCCAGCGAAGCGTAGACCGGGTGAGTCGTAGCCTGCGTGCAAGCTAATATGCTATGGGTGAAGTAACAACTAAGCAATAATGTTTTTTGACCATTACATCTTTCCAAAAAAATCAGTTTTAAAAGTGTCTAAGGAAAACTGCTTTTTCAGGCTGCAACCTTCCTCTTCCTCAACAACGGCCCTACTCCAATAAACAATATCAGTAAAACAGCAATAGCGCTGCCAGCCATCGGGATATAATCGCCATGGTGCACGTAGAAGGTAATATCAGAATTTAAGTTGATGTCTTGCTTAATTGCCGTTTTTGTCCACCATTTGGTTTGTTGTACCACATCGCCGCGTTGGTTGATGAAGGCCGAGATGCCGGTATTGGCACTTTGGGCTACCCACCTGCGGGTTTCAATAGCGCGCAGCTTGGCGTAATCCAGGTGCTGATCTTTGCCCGATGTGTTTTCCCACCAGCCATCATTGGTGATAATGGCTATAAACTGTGCTCCTTTTTTTACCGAGCGGGCTACATAGGCCCCATAGATAGATTCGTAGCAAATCACCGGATCAACCCCGATACCGCTTTGCGAGTAAAAAGCTTCGGCATCCGGCTGGATACCATACATGCCCGTAGCGCCGCCAAGATGCTCAAAAACCGGCTTTAAAAACGATAGCACATTACCAAACGGCAGCGACTCCGCCCCCGGCACCAGGCGCGATTTATGGTAAAACTGTGGCTTGCCGTCGTTTTCGATATTGATAGCGCTGCTAAAGTTATCAATAAACACACCGGGCTGCTCTGTCGGGCTCGCGGTTGCCGTCGCGCGGGTATTGTATAGCTTATAGGTTTCGCCGCCGGTGAGCAGGTTGCCATTTTTGTAATTTCGTAAAAAGTAGTGGGCTTGCTTATAGTACCGGTTGCTTTGTATCCTGTCTTCGTCCATATAGTCGGGAATAGCCGTCTCGGGCCATAAAAAGAACTCGGTATTGGGTTGGGCAATATCGCGCGACAGGTGGATCATGATATCTATCTGCAACGCTGTTGGGATAGTGCCCTCTTTCTCATATGGATCGATATTAGGTTGTACCGCTACAATATTTGAAGGATTGGGTTGTTCGGTATAGTTGTAATAGGTATATAAAGAAAAGCTTATTGGCAATATTACAGCCAGCACCAAACCGCTTATGAGCTTTAACCTTAACGCTTTTGCTTGTACCTCGCGCAATCCCACATAAATTAAAAATGCCAGGATGTTTACTATCCACACCCAAATGGTACCGCCATAAACGCCGGTGTACTCATACCACTGTATCCATTGGTGACTTACCGCGAAACCGTTACCCAACGTCATCCACGGAAAGTTTAAATCCCAGCTTTGGTGCAGGTACTCGTAACCAATCCAAAGGAAAACCAGGCCGGCCAAACTCCAGCCTCTGCCGGTTAATAACCTCAGCCTGTAATACAGCCAGCAAGCAGTAGCCATCAACAGCGGACCAAGCGAGTACGGAATAAGCGTAATTGGTATAGCCACCAAATTGCCAACCTGCTTAAGCGCGTTATAAACCCAATAAACTGAGCCTGTGTTCCAGATAAAAAAGCCGATGAAGGTGATGTTGAAAATTTGCCTGCCCTTTTTAGGCGTTGTGGATTGAATAATGTTTTCCATCGCCAGCAACATGGGTACAAAACCAATAAAAAGCAGGAAAGTAGTATAGGGCGTTGGCGGCCATGCTATCCACAATAATAAACCGGAGAGTATAGCTAAAGGAAGATTTTTTTTCATTAATGTGTTTTATCAAAACTATTTGAACGTGTCGCCGGGATTGGCAAATTTATCGGCATTGTACTGGTCAGAATTACCTTTAGGAATGGATAACGAATGCCATTTAGCGCCGGTTATCATTTTACCAATGTGCACAATTTGCCCAACATGGTATGGATAATGCGCCAACTGCCGGTTAATGGCGTCTTCAATGCGGTGCGGCTCGTTGCGGATGTAAATGGTTTTTTCCCAGTCGGCAGGCGTAATGGAATTGAGGGCGTTAAACAGGCATTCCCATCCGCTGTTCCAGGTATCCATCAGGTTTTCGCGGGTGCTTACTGTATCTTCAAATTCGGTATCGCGGTTTCTCCAGTTTTTTTCACCATCAGAGGTTAAAAAATCCGTCCAGCGGGAAAGCATATTGCCGGCCATGTGCCGTATGATGATAGCGATGCTGTTGCTCTCGTCATTAAAACGCCAAAACAGGTCGGCATCATTCAATTGCTCAAATGTTCTTTCGCCTAATTTGCGGTAATAGGCAAACTGCGTTATCGCGCTGTTAAGGTATGCTTCCAGGTATGCTTCCATGGCTGTTTAATCTTCTTCGTCGTCGGTATCTTTTTTGTACTTGTCTTTTGATGATTTTACTACAGGCTCGGCACCGGCAATACACATTACAAACTCGCCTTTCAGGGGGTGCGTTTCAAAGTATAATTTCACTTCGGTAACAGTGCCCCTTACGGTTTCTTCAAACATTTTAGTCAGCTCGCGCGATACAGATATCTGGCGGTCGGCACCAAAATAGGTGGCCATTTCTTCCAGCGTTTTCAATAAACGGTGCGGCGATTCGTATAGTATAATGGTGCGCTCCTCCGTCGCCAAAACCTTAAACCTTGTTTGGCGGCCTTTTTTCAATGGCAAAAAACCTTCAAAGCAAAACTTATCTGTAGGGAAACCAGAGTTAACCAGCGCCGGTACAAAAGCCGTAGCACCGGGCAAACACTCCACCGCGATGTTGAACTTTAAAGCCTCGCGCACCAGGAAAAAACCCGGATCTGATATTGCTGGTGTGCCCGCGTCAGATATCAAAGCGATGTTTTGCCCTTGCAGTAAAAACTTAATGATCTCGTTTGATGACTGGTGCTCATTGTGCTGATGATGCGCGAACACCTTTTGCTGAATGTCAAAATGTTTCAGCAATGGTGCCGACGTGCGTGTATCTTCAGCCAAAATCAAATCCACCTCCTTTAAAACACGAAGCGCCCTAAGCGTGATATCCTCTAAATTACCTATTGGTGTAGGAACTAAATATAATTTACCGGGCATATTAGTTTGCAGTTATCAGTTTGCAGTGGGCAGTTTGTTTGCGGTTATCAGATTGCAGTAAACATTTTGGCTTGCTTAAAAGCATACAAAACAAGCCATGGAAAAAAACTGCAAACCGCGCACTGCAAACCGCCAACTGATTATATCTTTGCCTAAAAAATAAAATAATGCTGCAAGTTAGTTATATCCGTGATAACAGGGAACAGGTTTTGGATCGTTTGGCTGTAAAAAATTTTAAACAGCCCGAATTGGTTGATGAAATAATTGCGTTGGATGATAAACGTCGCTCCACCCAAACCAGCATGGATAACGTATCGGCCGAGGCCAATGCAGCCGCCAAACAAATTGGCGAACTGATGCGCGCCGGTAAAAAAGCCGAGGCAGAAGAGATTAAAGCCAAAACCGGTGCCTGGAAAGAAGACATCAAAAAGTTTGGTGATTTGCTTGCCGCAACCGAAGAAGAACTTTACCAGAAAATAGTTTTATTACCTAACCTGCCCCATAGCTCGGTACCTAAAGGCTTAACGCCCGAAGAAAACGAGGTTGTTTTAGAAAACGGTGCAAAACCAGAATTACCGGCAAATGCATTGCCGCACTGGGAACTGGCCGCTAAATATAACCTGATAGATTTTGAATTAGGCGTTAAAATAACCGGCGCTGGTTTCCCAGTATACAAAAACAAAGGAGCCAAACTGCAACGCGCCCTCATCAATTACTTTATTGACGAGGCCGAAAAAGCAGGCTACAGCGAAGTAAGTGTGCCGCTGATGGTTAACAAAGATTCGGGTTTTGGTACAGGCCAACTGCCAGACAAAGAAGGTCAGATGTATTTTGTTACCGAGGATGAATTATATTTAATTCCTACCGCCGAGGTACCGGTTACCAATATATACCGCGATGTGATCTTGAAGGCAGATGAATTGCCGGTAAAAAATTGTGGTCATACACCTTGCTTCCGACGTGAAGCTGGCTCATACGGCGCGCACGTACGTGGCTTGAACCGCTTACACCAGTTTGATAAAGTAGAAATTGTACAGGTAGTACATCCCGATAAATCATACGAAACCCTGGAGCAAATGAGCGCCCATGTACAAGGCCTATTAAAAAACCTTGGCCTGCCCTACCGTGTATTGCGCCTTTGCGGCGGCGATATGGGTTTTGCATCAGCTTTAACCTATGATATGGAAACCTGGAGCGCGGCCCAGCAACGCTGGTTAGAGGTTTCATCAGTATCAAACTTTGAAACCTTTCAAAGCAATCGCCTTAAACTGCGTTTCCGCAATTCCGAAGGTAAAACCCAATTAGCGCATACCTTAAACGGCAGCGCGCTGGCTTTACCTCGCATTGTAGCCACTTTGTTAGAGAATAACCAAACGGAAAAAGGGATTAAAATACCGGAGGTTTTGGTGCCTTATACTAAGTTTGAGTGGATTGATTAGCCCCCCCCGGCCCCTAAAGGGGGAGTTTTTAAATTCCTCCTCTTTTATTATCGCTGGTTCAAAAACCCGGCGCACATTGAAAGAGGGAATGACGTAGATCGCGTGGCGCAGAAGACTCACCCGCCAGCCCGCCTTTGGCGGACGGCACCCTCTCTCCGGCTGCGCCGCATAGAGGGGTTTGAATAGCAGCAGACTGATATTTAATTGTATAATTCCCGGTAAAGCGTTCAAACCCCTCTTTCCGCGAAGCGAAGAGAGGGTGACAAGCGTAGCGATGTCGGGTGAGTCTTCTCCCGCGTTCTTAACCCTACGCCTTAGCCAACAATCCCATTACTGTAACATCAAAAGCATTGACAACCGCGGTTACCATGTTTTTGCCTTTCTCGGGTTGTTTAAAATCGTGAGGATAAAATATCTGGTCAACACCAAGCACTTTTAACAGGCTATCTACCTTGGTATGCTCCTTTTGCTTGTAGCAACAAATTTTAATTTTGTTGTAGGCGGTATTTGATTGAATGCGGCGTAAAATTTTTTCGATATCGGTGCTCAGGTGCTCGTAATGAAAAATCACGACATTGGGCTTTTGCTCGTGAATGGCAGGAAAAATATTGCCGGGAGCCGAAATATGCCTGAACTGTTTATTGTTCGGCAACAGCTCAACCGAAAAATTATCGGGTGCAACCAATAGTACATTTTTAGATCGTATACGGATCATCGCATTTAATTAAGGGGACTTAAAAGTAATTTATAAACCCCACTTTGTCAATAATTTATTACTTTTTATAATAAATTAATACCAAATACTCAATTTTGTTACATTGTTGATAGTGCCCATACCCTATATTTTCACAAAAGGAAATTATTTTAATTTCACCATTGGTTTCCTTACCCCAAACACCCATTATACGGCTTATATTCCAAAATGAAGATCTTGTAATATTTAAGATACTCCATTTACGCAATCGATTGAAAAGTATATATTTGGGCCCAAAATCATTGTGAACCAAACTGATAAAACCTTTTATTTAAACCTATGCGATTAAAACTTACGTTACTGCTCGCGCTTTGCGTGCTGGTATTCAACTTTGGCAAGATAGTCACGAAGCCCAAAGTGCTTGTTTTTACCAAAACCTCCGGCTTTCACCACGCCTCTATCCCGGTGGGTGCAGCAGCCATCATCAAACTTGGAGCCGAAAATAACTTCTCTGTAGATACCACATCTGATGCTGCGAAGATTACCGAAACCAACCTTTCAAAATATTCGGCAGTGGTGTTTTTAAGCACTACCGGCTATATGCTCAACAACTACCAACAGGCCGACCTGGAACGCTACATGCAGGCCGGCGGTAATTACGTTGGTGTACATGCTGCCGCCGATGCCGAGTACGACTGGCTTTGGTACGGCCGCTTAGTGGGTGCTTATTTTGATAGTCACCCGGCCCAACAGGAAGCCGTTTTAAAAGTGATTGATAAAAATCACCCTGCCACCCGTACTTTGCCCGATGAATGGAAAAGAAAGGATGAGTGGTACAACTTTAAAATGATTAGTCCGGATATCCATGTGCTGATCAATATTGATGAAAACAGCTACAAAGGCGGTACAAATGGCGCAAACCACCCGATGGCCTGGTACCATAACTTTGAAGGCGGCAGATCGTTTTATACCGAGCTGGGCCATACCGACGAATCATACAGCGATCCGGCTTATTTGAAACATTTGCTTGGCGGTATCCAGTATGCCATCGGCGATAACAGGAAATTGGATTATTCAAAATGTACTACACTAAGGGTTCCCGAAGAAAATCGCTTTAGCAAAACATCGTTGATCCAGGGTACTTTTTATGAGCCTACCGAAATGGCTGTATTACCAAACTTAGATATTTTGGTAACCCAGCGTCGTGGTGAAATTATGCTGTATAAAAACGACACCAAAAAAGTGAAACAGGTGGGCTTTTTAGATGCCTATTTTAAAACAGTACATACCAAAGGCGTTAATGCCGAAGAAGGTGTTTTAGGCTTGCAAATAGATCCCGATTTTAAAACCAATCATTACGTTTACATTTACTACAGCCCGGCAGATACATCGGTTAACCGCCTTTCGCGTTTTACCATGACCGGCGATACCATCGATAACAAAACCGAAAAAGTAGTTTTGCAATTGTACTCTCAGCGCGAGATCTGTTGTCACACCGGTGGTTCTATCGCCTTTGGGCCAGATCATATGTTGTATGTATCTACCGGGGATAACAGCACCCCGTTTGATGAAGGTAAAAACCTGCCACATGATACCCACGCCTTTGCGCCTTTGGATGATCGCCCGGGCTATATTAACCACGATTCCCGTCGCTCGGCCGGTAATACCAATGATTTGCGCGGAAAAATCCTGCGTATAAAAATGAAAGATGATGGTACATATACCATCCCGGCAGGTAACTTATTTAAACCAGGTACAGCAGGCACCAAGCCCGAAATTTATGTAATGGGCGATAGAAACCCATACCGTATTGCAGTTGATAAAAAGAACAGCTACCTGTACTGGGGCGAGGTTGGCCCCGATGCTAATAACGATAGCCTGGCTACCCGCGGGCCACGTGGTTACGATGAGTTTAACCAGGCCAAAGCAGCAGGCTTTTTTGGCTGGCCTTTGTTTATCGGCCCAAATATTCCGTACCATGCTTATAATTATGAAACAGGAGTATCCGGTCCAGCATTTGATCCGCTGCACCCCATCAACGATTCAAAAAACAATACCGGCTTAAGGGAGTTGCCACCGGCGCAAAAAGCGATGATCTGGTATCCTTATGGCGAATCGAAAGAGTTCCCGCAGGTGGGTTCAGGCGGCCGCACCGCAATGGCCGGACCAATCTACTATTCGGACCTGTTCCCTAAAGGCGTCCGCATGCCCGATTACTATAACAAAAAAGTATTCTTTTACGATTGGATTCGCGGTTGGATAAAAGTACTTACCCTGCAACCAAATGGCGACCTGGATAAAATGGAGCCATTTATGGCCGGCACTAAATTCAACTCGCCTATAGATATGGAAATGGGCCCTGATGGCCGTATTTATATATTGGAGTACGGCTCCGGTTGGTTCAGCAAAAACAAGGATGCCGGCCTGGCCCGTATTGATTACAATACCGGTAACCGCGCGCCCGAGGTAAAAAGCATAGCTGCCAATAACCTGTATGGCAAACTGCCGTTACCGGTAACCTTTACCGTTGCAGCAGCCGACCCAGAGAAAAACAAAATGACCTATACCTGGAATTTAGGTAACGGCGTTAAAAAAACAACCACAGTTCCCAAATTGCTTTATACCTATGTAAAAAAGGGGAATTACAACGTATCTGTTTCTGTAGCCGATGATGAAGGCGCCGCTACGCAAAGTAAAACCATCGCTGTTTTGGCCGGACAGGATTCGCCGGATATGAAACTGAAAATGGCCAATATCAAAGCCAATGCCGCGGGGCAGGCCTTGATGATGTCGCTTGATTGCAAGGCCTGCCATAAGGTAGCCGAAAAATCTGTTGGCCCGGCATTTACCGAGGTAGCTAAAAAATACCCTAACAACGCGGCATCAACCAGTCACCTTACTAAAAAAGTAATAACCGGTGGTCACGGTGTTTGGGGCGATGTGGATATGCCCGCCCACCCTAACCTAAAACCGGCAGAGCTTAAGCAGATCATCAATTGGATTTATTCGCTTAAATAATCGATTTTGAAGTGTATAACAAAAGGGCTTGTTGCGAATGCAACAAGCCCTTTTTGTTTTCTGTAGAGACGCAATATTTTGCGTCTCCCGCATGCAAATCCAATTTCCGTGCTTTTTACATTCGCCCTATCCGATGATAACCGGGCATCTATTTTATCGCATTTACCTTAAACTAATTTTGAGATAGAAAACTTTACCTTAGTACTCTATCTCAACATTATATGATATCTGATATCGAATTACGGGAAATTGAAATAAGGTGGCATACTACCCAACCGGGCCCATGGAAAGCTTTTATTGAAGGTCGAGATCATGAAGCCGGGTCTGATTTTATAATGACAGGCAATGACATAAACAGGGGAAACGACATTGAAATGAATGGTGCTACTATAGAAGATTATGACTTCATTGCAAATGCAAAACAAGATATTCCAAAGCTGCTAAACGAGATAAAAGAACTTCGTAAATTATTAAGCAACACTGCTTAAACCGTTAAGTTAATTCGCCGGCAACTTAAAAGCGGGCCACAAGGCAGAGCCTTGCGGCAGCTTGAGGCTTAAATATCCGCCCTGTACAGCGGGAGACGCAAAATATTGCGTCTCTACATCTGAATTTAGAACCACTGTTACTTGCGCAATTCATCCTTGTAAACCTCACCACCCTTCATCACAAACGGAACATTTTCTAAAGTAGTTATATCAGCCAATGGATCAGCCTTTACGGCGATCAGATCAGCGTACTTACCTGCCGTGATAGAGCCTACTTTGGCTTGCCAGCCCAACAGGTCGGCGGCGCTGGATGTTGCAGCCTGGATAGCCTGCATCGGTGTTAAACCAAATTTTACCATGTATTTAAACTGTTTGGCATTCCAGCCATGCGGGTAAACGCCGGCATCGGTACCGAAGGCGATTTTTACTCCTCCCTTTACCGCGCGTTCAAAACTCAACCGTTGGGTTTTGCCTACTAATTTTTCTTTGTTGATGATCTTATCCGGTGTGCCGTGTTTGGCGTAGTCGCTCAGGATATAGTCGTCGTTATAAATATCGGCTACCAGGTAGGTACCATGTTGTTTCATCAAGGCGATGGCTTCGTCATCTAAAAAGCTGCCATGTTCAATAGAGGCAACGCCGGCTTTAACCGCCATTTTTATGGCAAGGTTGCCATGGGCATGCGCGCAGGCTTTTAATCCCCATAAATGCGCTTCATCAACAATGGCATTCATTTCTTCCTGGGTATATTGCGGTGCTCCAACACTTTCTTCTTCTGATAACACCCCGGCGCTTGCGCCAAATTTGATAACACCTGCGCCGTATTTGATGTTATAACGCACCTGCTTGCGCACACCGTCAACGCCATTAGCTACGCCGCTCATTTCTTTCGGCCCTATCCAATCCAAATAAGGCGAAAAGCCATTCAAATCACCATGACTACCGGTACTGCCAATAAACAAGGTAGCACACAACATCCGCGGACCGGGTACATCACCGTTATTAATTGCATTACGCAAAGCGATATCAATAAACGCCGGCGCGCCAACATCCCGGCAGGCGGTAAAGCCCGCCATCAGCGTACGTTTAGCATAAACCGGCGCAACAATGGCTAAGTCTATCGGCGTTTTGCGAAAAATGTCATCGTAGTAGTTTTCGCCGGGCTGGCTGGTGAGGTGGGTGTGGCAATCAATTAAACCAGGCATTACGGTGGCATCGCTCAGGTCAATAACCTTTGCCCCGGCAGGGATGCTGATATTGCCACCTACGGCCTTAATGGTATCATGATCAACCACAATAACCTGGTTGGTTAATACCTTGCCCTTATCGGTATCAATAAACTTACCGGCTTTAATATATTTTACGCTATCGGCCTGCTGCGCAAAACCTGGCATAACGCAAAAAAGCATCAGAGCTACGCCGATGCTTTTAAAGTAATTTTTATTCATATGGTTTGGGATGAGTGTTTATCCCAATAATACGGAAAAAGCCTCACCTAAATCCTCTCCAAAGGAGAGGACTTTTCAAAAAAGTTGCTATACCAACCAAAAGCTCCCCCTTTTAGGGGGCCGGGGGGGCTATGAATTGTTCCACCGCCTTCTCCATCCTGCTAATCGTTTCGGCTTTACCCAACAGCGCCACAATATCAAACACATGCGGGCCGAATTTACCGCCCACTAACATTACACGCAACGGCAACATTACATCGCCAACTTTCAATCCTTTTGTTTCGGCAAGGGCTTTAAATTTTGCTTCCAGATCATGGGCTTCAATTGTGGTTTCGACGTTTAATAAAATGGCAAACTCTTTAAAGAAATCAGTTTTGGCATCCGTCCACTTTGGTTTTACGGCATTAAGATCATATTCTTTAGGTTGGTCAAAAAAGTAGCCCGCCTGCTGGTAAAAATCGGGCAGTACTACACAGCGGTCTTTAATGAGATTAATAACCGTTTCCAATTTAGCATCATCATTAACTACAATGCCTTTATCGGCCAAAATAGTGCTAACTGCCAACTTCAAACTGCTAACTGACGATCTTTTGATCCACTCGGCGCTAAACCATTTGGCTTTTTCAAAATCGAATTTAGCTCCGGCTTTGCTTACGCGTTCTAACGAGAATTTTTCAATCAGTTCATCCAACGTAAAAATTTCCTGTTCGGTACCATCGTTCCAGCCTAAGGTGGCTAACAGGTTAATGAAGGCTTCGGGTAAAAAGCCCAACTCGCGGAACCCTGGTGTTAACTCATCTGTTTTGGCATCATACCAGCTCATGGCATAAACCGGGAATCCCAGGCGGGCACCATCACGTTTACTTAGTTTGCCGTGCCCATCTGGTTTTAATATCAATGGCAAATGCGCCCATTGCGGCATATCGGTTTTCCAACCTAAATATTCCCAAAGCAGTAAATGAACCGGTGCCGATGGCAACCACTCTTCACCACGGAAAGCGTGGGTTATTTTCATTAAAAAATCATCAACCACTACAGCCAAATGATAGGTAGGCATACCATCGGCTTTTAATAATACCTTATCATCAACCTGGTTGGTTTCAAAACTTACATGGCCGCGAATCAAATCATTAAAACTCACCGTTTCATCGGCAGGCATTTTTATGCGGATCACGTGCGGGGTGTGCGCATCTAACAGGGCATCAACTTCATGCTGTGGTAATGCAATAGAATTACGCAAGCTTTCGCGATAAGCCAGGCCGTATTGAAAGTTAGGGATCTCTTTACGTTTAGCATCCAACTCTTCGGCGGTGTCAAAAGCGTAGTAAGCATGTCCCTGCATTACCAATTGCTCGGCATATTGGCGGTAGGCGGCTTTACGCTCGCTTTGACGATAAGGCGCATAAGGGCCGCCCACTTCCGGGCTTTCATCGGCTTTTAAGCCGCACCAGGCCAGGCAATCTAAAATATATTGTTCGGCACCTTCCACGTAGCGGGTTTGGTCGGTATCCTCAATTCTCAAAATAAAATCGCCATTATGCTTTTTGGCGAATAAATAGTTAAACAACACAGTACGCACCCCACCCAGGTGTAAACCACCTGTAGGACTTGGCGCAAAACGAACTCTTACTTTTTTATCGGTCATGATGAGGGCAAAGATACATTTTTTGGATGTGCAGATGTGCAGATTTCAGATGTGCAGATGAAGAATGATGTGCAGATGAAGAGTAATGCGCAGATATGCAGATTTCAAATGTGCAGATGCTTTTGAAAAGATACGATCAATAATATATATTAAAATGAGCCGAAAAACGTTTTTTCATCTACACATTTGCATATCTGAAATTAAAAAATCTGTTCCTTCATCTGCACATCTGAAATTTGCACATCTGAAATCTAAAAAAATCCCGTTATTTGAATCGTGGCCAGTTTGAACCCGTATCAGCGAAAAAAAAGGTGGAAGTATTTACTACTCGCGTTTGCAGTTGTAATTGCCAGCGGTAGTTTGTTTTACACCAATTATCTGGTGCATAACATTGCCAGGTCCGAACGTACCCGCGCTCAGGTTTGGGCCATGAGCATGCGGCAGATCCTCAACTCAGATGATAACGACTTTTTACAGTATACCCTTGCTGTTCGTGATAGTTTAACGGTGCCTGCTATTGTTGCTGATGCTAAAGGCGATATTAAAGGGGTACGCGGCTTGGATACTACCAAAAATTATATTGATCTGCCTTCGCCCGGTAAAAAATACGATCCCGCCTATTTTAAGGCAGAGCTGGAGTATATGAAAAGTCAGCACGAACCTATTAAATTGAAAATTTTAGGAGAGGAAACTTTTGTTTATTATAAAGACTCGGCCTTGTTACAGCAATTGCGTTTGTTCCCGTATGTGCAGCTTACCGTGATCGCTATATTTTTGCTGATGGCTTATACCGCGTTCAGCTCGTCACGCAAATCGGAGCAAGACCAGGTTTGGGTTGGTTTGGCTAAGGAGACAGCCCACCAATTGGGTACACCGATATCCTCCTTAATGGCCTGGATTGAGCTGATGAAAGAGAAGTTCAATGCCGAAGAAGATGTATTAGTTGCCGAAATGGAAAACGACGTAAAACGCCTTGAAATTGTGGCCGATCGTTTCTCCAAAATCGGATCTAAACCCGTATTGGAAGAGCATGGGGTATACGCCGTTGTAAAAGATTTTGTTGATTACTTTAAAGTACGGGTGAGTAAAAATATTGGTTTTGAGTTATCAGGAAACCCGCATTTAAAAGCCGGACTTAACATTCCGCTGTTTGATTGGGTGATAGAAAACCTGCTGAAAAACGCGGTAAACGCTATAGATGGTAAGGGAAGCATCAAAATAGAAATTGGCGGTAATAAAGTAAAAAACCAGGTTTTTATTGATGTAACCGATACAGGCAAAGGCATCCCACGTTCTAAGTTTGATACCGTTTTTCAGCCGGGCTATACTACCCGTAAACGCGGCTGGGGTTTAGGCCTTTCGCTTACCAAACGTATGATTGAGAATTACCACAACGGGCAGATTTTTGTGAAAGATTCTGAAGTTGGTAAGGGCACAACATTTAGAATTATATTAAAAAATACCCGCAATGATAAGCAAACCAAATACTGACGAATATTCACCATTTGCAGCCGGCTACGTGGCCCTGGTTCCTGATGAAAATGTAATTGAAAAATTAGAGGAGCTGATGACTTCAAGCTACCAGCTATTCAGCAGCCTTACCGAAGAACAGGGCGCTTACGCCTATGCGCCCGGCAAGTGGACGGTTAAACAATCCCTTGGCCATATGATTGATACCGAACGTACGTTTGCTTACCGCGCCATGGTATTTTCACGCAACCATACCGAACTACCCGGCTTTGATCAGGATGTGTACGTGGCTAATTCAGATTCAGATAGCCGTACGGTACAGGATTTAGCTTCGGAATTTAAAGCAGCAAGGGAATCAAACCTCTATCTGATAAAATCTTTTAGTCCGGAGCAACTGCTTCGCGAGGGCATTGCCAGCAATGCGCGCTTTACGGTTAGGGCTTTTGTTTATATGATGGCCGGGCACGAGTTGCACCATTTGAATTTATTCAGGGACAGGTATAGTATTGGGTGATAAACTTCTCTGTTTCCGCAAGGCTCTGCCTTGTGGTCAATATGCAAAAGAATACTCCTTGATAGATCTTCCCTGGCTTATCTAAACGCGGACCACAAGGCAGAGCCTTGCGGCAGCGACCGTTTTTCATCTGCACATCTGCACATCCAAAAATCTACCCTTCGTTCCTCTTTATAATAAACGCCATCAAATCATGAATGGGTTGTTTAATCACCTTGCCGGTTTTTACGCCCGCCTGGTGACAAAGCGAAGTAAGTTCTTCGGCAAAGAAATACGCTATGGAGCCTACAAAATGGCATTTGTACTTATGGTATTCGGGGTACGATTTAATGTTGGTTTCTATAAACTCGGTTAGCCCTCTTTCCATCAACTCCTGGCCGTATGGCGTAGTTTTAATCTCGCTCACAAATTTAGAGAAGGTGGCCAGATAGGTATTTCCGTTAGGCTTTTGGTATACGTTTTTAATAACAATATCCTTGTTAAGGCGATAGCTTTGCTCAAACCGATGATTAATATCCGCAGGCATACGGCCATACAAAAAATCGGTAATTAAGGTTTTGCCAAACCAGGTGCCTGCACCTTCATCACCCAAAACATAACCTAAGCCATGATGACCCTCATGAATATCTTCGCCATCAAAAAACGAAATGTTTGACCCTGTGCCCAGCACGCAACACAACCCTTTTTCATAACCGCAAGTGGCATAAGCACAACCCAAAAGGTCGCTATCAACAGAAATATAGGCCCTGGGAAAATAGGTGGTTATGGCGTTTGATACAATCTCGTGCCTGTCCGGACTGCTGCAGCCAGCGCCAAAAAAATAGATTTCCTCTACCCTATCGGCGCAGGCCAGCATTTCCGGTACCTGGTCCTGAATAATACGGGCTATTTCTTTTTCGTTTAAAAAATAAGGGTTTAAACCCGCTGTTTTGAATGAAACTGGTTCCTGTTGAGGAATGTGAAGCAACCAGTCTGTTTTTGAAGATCCGCTGTCGGCTACTAAAATCATGCACTAAGTTCCTCAAGGGCCTTTGTGGTTAAAGGCTTGTGGATAAACTGGGTAATATATTTATTGCTTGCCGATTGTTTCATATCAACCGGGTCAAGCGATGATGAAAGCATAAATATTTTAATGCCTCTTTTATCGATATCTAACTGATCATACTCCTGCAAAAACTCAAACCCGCTCATTGTAGGCATCCTGATATCCAGGAAAATCACATCAGGCTTTACTATACCAAAGCGTAACGAATCAATAGCCTCTGTTGGCGATTGGCGTACAATAATGGTTTCGGCAAAGTTACTGGCTTCCAAAACTTTGCGCGTCACAAAGTTATCGATGTAATTATCATCGATCAGCAGGCAGGTTTTGTAGCGAATTGACATCTTTTCAAAGATATACGTTTACAAACAAATAAAAAAACAATACTTTTTGGGTATTTACTGTATACTGATACTGTTGGTAATTTGTTTCAAAGTAATTTCGGCTTGTTTTGATTGATACTGCGCTGCAAAGAAAGTTGATTGTGCAGTAAGGTAGTTTCGTTGCGCTTCGCGAATCTCCAGCGGGGTAATGTTACCCAGCTTATATTTCTCCAATGAAATATCGAGGTTTTTTTTGGCGATGACTACATTGGCCTGCCCAAGTTTAATTAAATCCAGGCCCGAAACGTAGGCCGCAAAAAGAGTATTTACCTGTGTTTCTATATTAAGCTGGGTTTGTTTGGCCGTAATGTTGGCATTATCTATTTGTATTTTGGCGTTACGCTCTTTACGGGATTGATTAAAGCCATCAAAAATATTGATGGTAGCGGTTAGGCCATAGTTTAACCCATGCTGGTTTTGTGACAAGGTAAAACCGGCCGGCGTTTTATTATCGCTAAAGGTATAGCCGGTAGTTACACCTACCTGTGGATAGCGGGCTGCCCGCACTTGTTTCAAATTAATTTCGGCCAGCCGGCTGTTTAATTTAGCCGATAGTATGCCCGGGTTTTGCGACTGCGCATTGTTAATGATATCGCCCAGCATCAGTTTTTCATCAATTACAATAGTATCAGCAACAGAAAAATCGGTTTGAAGATCACGTACCAGGATTTGATTTAGTTGAATCTTCAGGGTTTTAAACAGCTGGTATTGTGTAACCAGGTTGGCCGTATCGGTATTTAAATTTACCTGCGCGTTCAGCACATCTAATTTAGATGCCCGGCCAACATGAAATTTATCATTGGCATAACGCAACTGCGTATGCGAAATATCGATAGCCCCTTTTAAAGCTTTGATCTGTTCGTTTTGGCTAATGAGGTCATAATAAGTATTGATAACATTAGCCACGGTATTTTGGATAGTATCCTGCAAGCGAAGCGCTCCCAATTGATCAAGTTGCTTTAACTTATCGTAATTAGCAAACATGCCAAAGCCATCAAAAATGGTCCAGTTTAAGGCTACACCATAGTTAATGCCTGTATTGGGCGCGTTATTGATGTTATTAACTGTACCATCGCTTCTGGTTTGTTTTGTAGTTAACCGGCTGTTTGTTGACGCGAAATTGCCGTTCACCTTTGGTAAAATACCGGCGCTGCCCAACGTAACGTTGTTGGCAGCAAGGGCTTTATTATTTTGCGATAGTTTAATGTTATAGTTGTTTTTAAGGGCAATCTCCACGGCTTCTTTCAGGGTAAGCATTGGAGCATCCTGCGCCATGGCCTGCCCGCCTAAAAAGGCACAACAAATAACCAGGAACGCTATTTTTTTAATGATCATATCGTTTACAGATTTTCAATCAGCTTTATTTCTTTTTTCTCTTCCGTGGTTTCTTCTTCTGGTTCATCGTCCGGATCGCGGCGGGTTTTTGATGCGAAAATCACGTACATAAGCGGAATGATGTACAGGGTTAACACCAACGAAAACAGCATCCCTCCCATAATTACAATACCCAATGAGGTACGGCTTTTTGCACCGGCCCCCAACGCGAACGCGATTGGTACCGAACCCAATACCACGGCCAAGCTGGTCATTAATATAGGGCGAAGACGGGCGGTGGCGGCTTCAATAGCGGCCTCGTATTTGGCCACGCCGTGTTCCATCCGTTGGTTGGCAAACTCCACAATCAAAATCCCGTTTTTGGTTACCAGCCCTACAAGCGTAATGATCCCTATCTCGCTAAAAATATTAAGCGTTTGGTTAAATAACCAAAGCGACAGGAACGCGCCAGATATAGCCAATGGCACGGTAAGCATTACAATAAAAGGGTCCATAAAGCTTTCAAACTGGGCGGCTAATACCAGGTATATCAGCAGCAGCGCAAAACCAAAGGCAAACAAAATGTTTGATGAACCTTCGGCGTAATCCCGTGATGGGCCGCTTAAGGCTGTACTAAACGTTTCGTCTAAAAGGCTTTTGGATATACGGTCCATTTCGGCAATGCCATCGCCAACAGTTTTACCGGGAGCAAGTCCGGCCTGTATAGTGGCCGATTTATAGCGGTTAAAGTGATAAATAGCCGGCGGTGTTGCACCCTCGGTGGTTTTTACCACGTTATCTAACTGCACCAGGTTACCCTTGGTGCTGCGCACATATACCGATTTCAAGTCAAGCGGCTGATCGCGGTTGGCCCTGTCAACCTGGGCAATTACCTGGTATTGTTTACCGTTGATCAAAAAGTAATCTAACCGGCCGGCGCTGTAATACAATTGCAGGGTTTGCGCAATGTCGTCAACAGATACACCTAAATCCCGTGCCCTATCCCTATCTGTAATTACCCTTAGTTCGGGCTTAGTAAATTTAAGGTTCACATCCGTTCCCTGGAAAACCGGGCTGCGCGATACCTCGGCAAAAAACTGCGGCAGCACTTTTCGTATCTTCTCAAAATCCTGGTTTTGTATTACATATTGTACCGGCAATGATGTACGCGCGCCGCTGCCGCCACCGCTTATGGTTTGTTCCTGTATTACAATGGCGCGGGCATCCGGCATTTTGCTTAGCTTTTTGTTCATCCAGTCGGCCAGTTGTTGCTGGGTGCGGGTACGTTCATCCGGCAGGGATAAACCAATCCTGCCGAAGCCCGAGTTTGCCGAACCACCACCGCCGAATGATGGCGAAACAATTTCCAGGTTAATGTTAGCTTCGGGTATGGAGTCCTCTACCAGCTTGGCAACCTTATCCATGTACTTGGTCATGTACTCGTAGGTAGCACCTTCAGATCCGGTTACGCTGTAGCGCAATAAACTACGGTCATCCAAAGGGGCGAGCTCTGAGGGGATAACTTTAACCAACACACCAATAATAAGCAATGAAACCACCAGGATCACAAATGATACCCAGCGCACTTTCATAAACTTAACAAGGGTTTCGGTATACGAGGTGGTCATGTTTACAAAAAACGGCTCGGTGCGTTCGTAAAACTTCGATTTTTTGTTTGATTTACGGATCAGCTTTACGTTCAGCATCGGCGTTAAGCTCAGCGATACAAATGCAGATATCAATACCGCGCCCGCGACGACGACCGCGAACTCGCGGAATAACCTGCCTGTAAAGCCCTGTAAAAACACAATGGGTAAAAACACTGCCGCCAATGTTACCGATGTAGATACTACCGCGAAAAATATCTCGGCAGATCCTTCAAAGGCCGCCTTGCGGATGGCCATACCGGCTTCTACCTTTTTGTAAATATTTTCTGTTACCACAATACCATCATCTACCACCAGGCCTGTTGCCAGTACAATACCCAGCAGGGTAAGGATGTTGATAGAGAAGCCGAAAATATACATGATAAAAAAGGCTCCTATTAAGGATACCGGGATATCTATCAGCGGGCGGAAGGCGATTAACCAATCGCGGAAAAACAGGTAGATGATAATTACCACCAGCACAAAAGAGATGATGAGCGTTTCCTGTACCTCGGTGATGGATTGGTTAATGAACCGGGTATTATCCAGGGCCACCTTCACCTTAATATCGGGCGGTAAATCTTTTTGAATTTGCTTTAAACGCGCGTAAAAATCTTTGGCAATTTGCACATAATTGGCACCCGGCTGCGGCACAATAGCCAGGCCCACCATGGGCACGCCCGATTCTTTAAATATGGTTTCCTCATTAGCCGACCCTAAAACGGCATAACCAATATCGCTCAGGTGAATAACCCGGTTGCTATCGGCCCGGATAATAAGGTTGTTAAAATCTTTTTCGGTTGATAGCTTGCCCAGCGCCCTGATGGTTACTTCGGTGTTATTACCTTCTATTTTACCGGCAGGCAGCTCCACGTTTTCTTTAGCCAGGGCTGCGCCAATATCGGTGGCGGTTAAGCCCAGGGCCGATAGTTTATTAGGATCTATCCATAAGCGCATAGCGTACTGGCGCTGGCCCTGTATGTTAATGGTACTTACGCCCGGTATAGTTTGCAAGCCTTCCTGCAAAACGTTTTCGGCATAATCATCTAACTGGGTAAGGTTGCGTTTATCGCTGCTTACGGTAAGGGTGATGATCTGGTCGGCACTGGCATCGGCTTTGGTAACAACCGGCGGCGCGTTAATATCCTGCGGTAACTGACGCTGGGCCTGGGCTACCTTATCGCGCACGTCGTTCGCGGCTGTTTCCAGGTCGGCATCCAGGTCAAACTCTACGGTAATATTGCTTGAGCCAACCGAACTGGTTGAGGAGATATTGCGGATACCCGGCACGCCGTTGATGGATTTCTCTAACGGTTCGGTAATCTGCGATTCAATTACATCGGCATTGGCACCCGAGTAACTGGTAGATACCGAAATAATAGGCGGATCGACCGATGGAAAATCCCGCACCCCTAAAAATTTATAGCCGATAATACCAAACACAACAATAACTACAGACATTACTGTTGCCAATACCGGCCTTTTTATACTAACTGAGGATAAACTCATGGTGTTACTTTATTACATTATTAATTTTCAAAGGCACCTTTGGGCGCATTTGGATTAAACCCGAAACCACCACGCTATCGCCAGGCTTTAAGCCATCTATTACCTGGATCTTGGTATCGGTACGCAGGTCGGTTTTTACCGGCCTTGTTTCGGCCACGCCGTTATGGGCAATGTATACAATGCTGCTTTTCAGATCGGGAATCACCGCTTCGGTTGGTAGCAATATGGTTTTCGGGATCTGATCCAACGTTAAATTAATTTTGGCAAAGCTGCCCGCGGTTAGCAAACCTTTGGGGTTTGGCGCTTTGGCCCGCACGGTAATGGTACGCGAGTTAACATCAATGGATGGTTCAATAGCGTAAACCGTACCGGTAAATCCCTCTCTTGAACTTTCGGTATTGAATTTAATTTTGCTGCCAACCCCCAATATGGTCAGGTATCTTTCCGGTACCGAAAATGTAATTTTAGCGGGATCGATGTTCACCAATTGCGCTATAGGCGATGCCGGCGACAGGTAACTGCCCGGACTCACATTACGCAAACCAATAGTGCCAGAAAAAGGCGCGCGGATTTCTGTACGCACAATCTGCGCTTTAATAACATCTGCGGCGGCTTTTAATGAGTTTAAAGAGGTAAGCGAGGTATCATACTCCTCCTGGCTTATGGCTTCTTTTTGCAGCAATACCCTGTTGCGGTACTCCACCTGTTTAGCCAACGTTACCTGGTATTGGTTTTGTTGTAATGATGCTTCTAAATCCTGGTTATAAACTTTAACCAGCAGCTGGCCTTTTTGCACTTTGCTACCTTCGGTAAAATAAATGCCGGTAATGTTACCCGCTGTTTGGCTTACCAGGCTTACCTTTTCATTGGCATCAATACTGCCGGTTACATCAATAGTATTGTTTACGGCGGTATCCTTCACAACCATAATGTTAACGTTTACGGGGCCGTTCTTCTTTTTGCCGCTTTTGCCTCCGGCCTGCGCAGCAGCGCTTTCTTTGGCGTTTTTGCTAAAAAACTTGTTGTAAACTAAATAGGCTACCAGCAAAGCAAGGGCCGTGTAAATAATGTATTTTGTTTTCATACTGTATCCGCAATCATTTTGCGATTTTTTGGATTGGGTTTGGTTGTAAGGGTTTTATGTTAAGCTGCATTTTTTGCAGCACGCTTTCAAAAATTTTCATTTCGCGGGCTGTAATACCTTTGGTGATATCGGTGTTGATGTGTTCAAAGGTTTCTACGATTTGCGGTACCGCTATTTTAGCCTTTTCGGTTACACGCAATAAATGTTCGCGCTTATCATTAGGGTTGCTATCGCGATAAACAAAGCCTTTAGCGCTTAATAAATTAATGATACTTACCATGGCCGATTTATCTTTATCCAGTATTTGCGCCAGCGCGTTTTGCGTAAGCTGCCCATCGTGGTAATAAATAAGCGATAGTATAAAATGATACCGTTTCACATCCAGGTGCTCGGTATGCTTTGCCAGTACGTTAAGGTATAATTTACCCAGCCGTATTAGCTTGCGTGATATAGGCTCTACTAATTGCATTTTAATATTGCCGCAAACATAGTTAGCCCACAAGATTATTAGTTGCATGTATCAACCATTTTACAAGTGCTTAAAAGCCAGTTATTCATAAAAACCATAAATTTTATAACTTGCGGGCATGAAACCAATTAAGCTGACCGCAACTGTATCATTAATTTTACTATTTATGAATTTATCTGCCGCGCAGGCGCAATCCTCCGCCAATATATCCTACAATGTTTCCTTTCCCGAAGCACAGGCCCATTATGCCGAGATTGAAATGCATGTTACCGGGCTAAAGCAAAACACGCTCGACCTAAAAATGCCCGTATGGACGCCAGGCTCATACCTGGTAAGGGAGTTTGCCAAAAATATTGAGGCTTTTAGCGCCAATATCAATGGCCAAACGGTAGCATCGCCCAAAATCAATAAAAATACCTGGCGCGTTAATACCAAAGGCAAAGCCGCGGTTACTATCAAATACCGGGTTTACGCCAACGAAAACTCGGTACGCACCAGCTATTTAGATGTATCGCACGCGTTTCTGTCAACATCGGGCATTTTTGTGTACCCGGCCAATATGTTGCATGCGCCATCAACTATTACTATTGTGCCCTATAAAAACTGGGATAAAGTATCAACCAGTTTGGAAATGGTTAACAATAACCCGTTTGTAAGGCACTCTCCTAATTTTGATATTTTGTTCGATTCGCCTATCGAAGTAGGTAACCAGGATATTTTTGGTTTTGACGTAAACGGCGTTAAATACGAGGTATGTATGTACGGCGGCGGCAATTATGATAAAGAGCGCCTTAAAAAAGATATGCATGCCATTATTGAACAGGAAGCTGCCGTATTTGGCGAAAACCCTAACAAACATTATACTTTTATAGTACACAATCATCTGCGTGGCGGCGGCGGTATTGAGCATTTAAGCTCTACCGTTTTAGGTGCTTCGCGCGATGCCTATGGATCAGAAAAAGGTTACCAAAGCTTTTTGGGTCTTGTCGCTCACGAGCATTTTCACCTGTGGAATGTAAAACGCTTAAGGCCGATAGTATTAGGTCCGTTTGATTATGATAACGAAAACTATACCACCAACCTTTGGATAGCCGAAGGCTTTACCGAATACTACCAGGAAATAGCAGTGCGCCGTACCAACCTGTATTCGCCGGAGAATTACCTTGATCAGATAGCCAACGAGTTTAACATACTGGAAAATCTGCCGGGTAAAAATGTACAAACCGTGGCCGAGAGCAGTTTTGATGCCTGGATTAAAGGCTATCGCCCTAACGAAAATTCAAACAACACTACCATATCATACTACACCAAAGGCGCTATTATTGGAATGATGCTTGACCTGGAGATCATCAACAACTCCAACCAAAAATACCATTTGGATGATGTGATGAAGTACATGTACAATACCTATTACAAAACCCAAAAGCGCGGTTATACCGATGCGGAGTTTAAAAAAGGGTTTGAAATGTTTGCAGGCAAAAAGCTGGATGATTTTTACAAAAAATATGTGAACGGCCTTGATCCCGTTGATTACAACAAATACCTGGGCTATGCCGGCTATAAAATTAATGATGAACTTGCCGATAATAATGACGCGGCCTTAGGTATTACCACAGGGACAACAGCGGCAAAAAAAATAATTGTAACCGGTGTAATCCGCGGTACAGCCGGCTATATTGACGGCATTAACGTTGGCGATGAAATAACCGCTATCGACGGCAATCCCGTTACCGACGCTGCCAACCTGATTGCCGGTAAAAAGCCTGGCGATAAAATTGAGGTCGCTGTAAGTCGCGACGGACAGGCCATCACCTTACCGGTAACCTTATTGAAAAGCAACCGGGTGAAGTATAAAATTGTATCCTTAGATAACCCAACACCGCAGCAATTAGCGGTAAGGAAAAAGTGGCTGAGTTTATAGTTTGAATATTAAATAAGAAAGGCCCGGGTTTTCCCGGGCCTTTCTTATTTAGATGTGCAGCGCAGTTGTTTTTTACTTTTCTAACCTTGCATCTTCCCTATCCAACACTTCCCTTTTCTCTATTTTGTATGACAGGAATAAGCCTGCGCCGCCGAAAATAGCAATCAACGAAAGGTATAAGAAGAAGATATCATCGTCCATATCCCTGAAAACGCCGTGGCTTAACACAAAGGCTAAAAACAAGCCTATGCCAGAGCCTATCAGTAACAACCCCCATTTTAAATTTTGGTATGGTGCCGATTGTGGTTTGTAGCTGCGTGGGTCCATGCCGCGTTCAATCATGGCCATCCTTTCGCGTTTGTATAAGTAAATGATGGCAAATATCATCATGAAAAAGCCAAGCGAAATCACAATGCCTGCCAATATGCCTAAGTTCCCGGTATTCATTTTATTTAAGTTTTAATAAGTTAATAAATTTCTCTTTTTACAATCACCCAACTGGTGTATTTGTAAACTCTGACAACGTTGTTTTAAAACAGGTTACAGGCAGATGAAAAAAATTAACATAAAAAAAGCCATCCCGGCAAAGGATGGCTTTTTAACTTATACAGATTGCGGTTATGCTTTAATAAAAGCCAATAAATCTTTATTAATGGTATCTGCTTCTGTAGCCGGCATGCCATGAGGGAAACCAGGGTAAGAGATTAGTGTGCCATGTTTCAATAATTTATATGCTTTGGCACCCGAAATCGGGAACGGAACAATCTGGTCGTCTTCGCCATGTAAAACTAAAACCGGAATATCTACGCTTTTCAAATCTTCGGTAAAATCTGTTTCAGAAAAAGCCTTGATACCATCATGGTGGGCTTTTACGCTGCCCATCATGCCCTGGCGCCACCAATTATCCTGTATGCCTTGCGATATTTTGGCTCCCTCACGGTTATAACCATAAAACGGAACGGTAAAATCTTTAAAGTACTGGGCCCGGTTAAATGCTGTACCCTGGCGTATCTCATCAAAAACCGACATTGGCACGCCATCGGGGTTGTTTTCGGTTTGTACCATCAATGGTGTAACGGCGCTAATCAATACTACTTTAGCTACCCGGCCTTTGCCAAGATTAGCGGCATAGTGTATGGCTTCGCCGCCACCTGTAGAATGCCCTATATGGATGGCGTCTTTCAAATCAAGCGCCTCGGTAAGCGCTGCAACGTCAGCCGCGTAGGTATCCATATCATGTCCTGTGTCAACCTGGCTCGACCGGCCGTGACCACGACGATCATGCGCTATTACACGGTAGCCTTGTTTAAGGAAAAACATCATCTGCGCGTCCCAGTCATCGCCAGATAATGGCCAGCCGTGGTGAAAAACCAATGGTTTACCTGTACCCCAGTCTTTGTAATAAATTTCGGTTCCGTCTTTTGTGGTGATAGTGCTCATGTTGTTTTGTTGTTTAAGTGATGTATTTTTTTGTTGATTCAAAGATGGGGCCATTTTAACCGGCCGCACTTGACGTAGATTAAGAAATGATAATTACATGATTAAAATGGGTGTTATCAACAATAAAGCCCGGATAATTACTTATCCAGGCTTTAAAGATTTTTATCTTAACTCTTGATTCTAATCTCTTGACTCTCCCACCTAATTCATCCTATATGGCGCAATAAGGTAAAATTCCGGGATCTGTACGTTAAAACTGGCGTTATCCAGCAGGCGGTTCATCTGGTATTCGCCTTTCATACTGCCCATATCTGTTTTAAGGTTACAGCCCGATACGTATTCATGAGCATGGCCCGGTTCAATAATGGGCTGCTGACCAACTACTCCTTCCCCCTCTACTTCGCGTTTGGCACCATTTGAATCAAAAATGTACCAGTGGCGGCTAATTAATTGTATAGCGTAGTTGCTCATGTTCTCAATATGTACTTTGTAAGCAAACATAAAGTGATCATTAGCCGGGTTTGAATATTCAGGCTGATATATGGTTTCGATGGAAACCTTAACACCTTCAGTTATAGTGGTAACCATGTTAATTTTGTGTCGTTAAATTCAAATATATAATTTCCGAACAAATATTACGCCATTTCGATGGCATATTTTTCATCTATTTCAGCCAGTATCTGGGTAACTTCTTCCAGGTTAGCCGCTGTTACCAGCCTCATCCTGTACTCTTTAAAATGGTCAACCCCTTTAAAGTAGTTTGAATAGTGCCTGCGCATTTCAAAAATGCCCGTTTTAGGCCCTTTCCACTCTACCGATTTTTGTAAATGGGTTGAACAGGCTGCAATTCGTTCGGTAATGGTTGGCTTATCCAAATGCTCGCCGGTAGCAAAAAAATGCTTGATCTCGCGGAAAATCCATGGGTAACCAATAGCAGCGCGACCAATCATCATACCATCTACGCCGTATTCCATCTTCCAGTTCGCGGCTTTTTCGGGCGAGTCGATGTCGCCATTACCGAAAATGGGGATTTTTATACGCGGGTTCTTTTTAATATCACGGATCAATGACCAATCGGCAACACCTTTGTACATCTGCGCCCGGGTACGGCCATGGATGGTTAAGGCTTTGATACCCACATCCTGCAGGCGCTCGGCCACTTCGTATACATTTTTGGTATTATCATCCCAGCCCAAACGGGTTTTTACAGTTACCGGCAGATGGGTGGCGTTAACAACCGCTTTGGTCATGGCTACCATTTTATCAATATCCTGTAATAAACTGGCACCGGCACCACGGCAGGCCACCTGTTTTACCGGGCATCCATAATTAATATCCATCAAATCGGGCCCGGCTAAAGAAGCAATCTCGGTAGCCTCTCGCATGTGCTCGATATCGCTGCCGAAGATCTGGATACCGATAGGACGCTCGTATTCAAAAATATCGAGCTTTTGACGACTTTTGGCCGCATTACGGATCAGGCCCTCGCTTGAGATAAATTCGGTGTACATCATATCCGCGCCGTTTTGCTTACACACGTAACGGAAGGGCGGATCGCTCACATCTTCCATCGGTGCCAGCAGCAGCGGGAACTCCCCTAAATCAATATTTCCTATTTGTACAGACATCCTTATCTTTATCGCTGCAAAAATACGATTTTTACCCCAAATGATACAACAACCCATCAAGGAGTATATACCTCAACGTGGTTATATTAGTCCGTTTATACAATTTTTGACATTGGTGGGAATAACTGGCGTCGGTTTAATTGTTTTTACCGCTATTGCAGCGGGTATAATACTGGCGCTCTTTGGCTTAAAAACGTTAATCAATACTTTTGGTTTTAATACGCAAGACCCTCATGTAGGGGTTGCCCTGTGGATATTACAAATAGTAAGCACCACTATGCCGCTGTTCATAGCTCCTGTTATTTTTGCCAGGTTCATTGTTCAGCAACCGCAGGAATACCTTAAGCCAACATTTAAATTTACGCCTGTTTTACTGGCAATCATATTCAGCATTATGGCATTTTCTATGCCAATAATGGAGGTGCTTAGCAATATCAACCAAAAACTGGTATTACCGCATGCCCTGAAAGGCCTTGAAGACTGGATGCGAAGCGCCGAACAGGCCGCGCAAAAAGCCACCGAGGCTATGCTGCATATGAACAACCTTTGGGATATGCTTTGGGCCGTTTTCGTAGTTGGTTTATTAACCGCCATTGCCGAGGAGTTTTTATTCCGCGGGGTAGTGCAAACCATCTTTTTAAAGTCGACAAAAAATAAGCACGCCGCTATCTGGATCACCGCTATCCTGTTCAGCGCGTTTCATATGGAGTTTTTTTCGTTTTTGCCAAGGGTTTTCCTGGGTGCCGTATTCGGCTATTTTGTTGCTTACAGCGGCAGCATCTGGACGGGTGTTTGGGCGCATTTTTTAAACAACAGCTCGGCAGTAGTAATTACCTATCTGTATCAGCATAAATCTACTAAGTTAGATCCCGATGATCAGCATGTATTTAATTTAGGGGCCTATGCTTTTAGCTTAATAATTGTTTTATTTTTGCTGTTTGTATATCGTAAAGTGGCTATGGATAAAAAGCTTGCATTGAATTGATGGAAAAAAACTGGGTCAAAATTTTTGCGTCATCCAATTTTTACCAATCAGAGATTGTTAAGCAGGTACTTACCGGCCATCATATTGATACCGTATTATTAAACAAACAAGATTCATCGCACCGGGCCTTCGGCGATATTGAAGTTTACATTCACCAGGAGGATTTTAGCAAGGCCATCGAAATCATGATCCTCAATCAACTCAGTTTATGAAATTACGCGCCATAACCGGCTTCTTTTTTATCATCGTAATGATTGGCTCTAATTTATTGGGCCCCTACGTTTTCAGCCTTTTTTACCTGGCGCTATCCTTATTTTGCCTCTTTGAATTTTATAAATTAGTGCGTGAAAGCGGCATTAAAACCAGTCGCGAAACCGGCATTATTAACGCCGGTTTGTTGTTCCTTTTTTTTGCAGCCAATTGTTATTTCCCGGCATGGTCGCTTATATTTTGTCTTCCGGTAACTTTCAGCGCCATTTTTATTCAGGAATTATATAAAAAAACACCTGCCCCATTCAGCAATATCGCTTTTACTTTTTTGGGGATGATATTCGCGGTTATCCCATTTATCTTTTTCCATGCTATGGCATTTATCCGGGGAAGCGAAAATTTTAACTTTCACGTACCGCTGGCATTTTTAATTATGCTGTGGAGCAATGATACCGGCGCTTACCTTGTAGGCAGCAAAATGGGTAAAACCAAGCTTTTTGAACGCCATTCGCCTAAAAAAACTTACGAAGGTTTAATTGGCGGTATCCTCATCAGCGCTGTAGCGGCTTTAATATTAAGCCATTTTTATGTGGAGTACACCTGGAAACAATGGGTAACCATAGCCATCCTTATTTCGTGCTTTGGTACCATGGGCGATTTGGTTGAATCGATGTTTAAACGCAGCATTAACGTGAAGGATAGTGGCGGCATTTTACCTGGCCATGGTGGCTTACTGGATAGGTTTGATGGCTTATTAATGGCTGCACCAATTGTTTATGCATACCTGTACTTCATTTCAAATTAGTAGTTTTGTAATAAATCACCTATAAATATGACTTTTCATAAAGAAGGCTATACCTCACTCGCGTTAACAGTACTGGTTATTTTTGTACTGAATGCATTGGTTCAATTTTATTTACCGCAGGCACATGTGCTTAAGTGGATCATTTACATTTTATCGGGCTTTTTATTCCTGGTGATCGTGCAGTTTTTCCGCAGCCCGTTTTTTGATATCACCACCAGCGAAACCACCGTGCTTTGCCCTGCAGATGGCAAAGTGGTTGTAATTGAAGAAGCCGATGAAACAGAGTTTTTGAAAGACAGGCGCATCCAGTTATCGGTATTCATGTCGCCGGTAAATGTGCACGTTAACCGTAACCCTATAGCGGGCGTGGTTAGCTATTTTAAATACCACAAAGGTAAATTCCTGGTAGCCTGGCATCCAAAATCATCTACCGAAAATGAGCGTACTACCATTTGCGTGCAAAACAGCGAAGGGGTATCAGTACTGTTCAGGCAAATTGCAGGCGCCTTGGCCCGTAGGATTGTATGGTATGTAAAAGAAGGCGATATTGTAGAGCAAGGCCAGCAATTTGGCTTTATTAAATTTGGATCGAGGGTTGATTTGTTTTTGCCTTTAGGTACAAAAATATTGGTAAATATAGGTGATGTGGTAAAGGGTGGTCGTACGATTTTAGCCGAATTGCCAAGCGCTTTATCTGAAGTAACAGCAAAACCAGCGGCTAAAGTAATGCCAGTTAATGACCCGGAACCTACTGTAATTGCCAACGAAGGCAGTCAGCAGGAATTACCTTTGGTGATAGATCATCCCGAGGTTGAAAAACCGGTTAAAAAGGCAGCGCCTGCAAGGAAACCGGCGGCTAAGCCTAAGAAAGAAGATAAAGAGTAAGTTTGTTTATATCTCCAAAAAACATTTGTCATCCTGAACGTAGTGAAGGATCTTCTTCATTAGAAAAGTAGGCGATTTACAGGGCGAAGAAGATCCTTCGTTCCTCAGGATGACAAAACTTTTACGCCGATTCTACCCACTTTTTATATAAAACGCAAAATGCCTTGATAAATCAAGGCATTTTGCGTTTTAAAGATATGCGCTAATTATTATCCTTGGGTTTATCCTGATCTTTCTGCAACTTCTCCTGGGCCTTTTTAATAGAATCCTGCTTAGCTTTAGCTGCTTTCTTTTTCTTGTTGAAAAACCCTTTTAGCAAAAAGTTTGATTGCGCGGCTTTTAAATCCTCATTTAAAGTACCTGTGGTGGCGTGTACATTTTTCATGGTGGTTTGGGCTTGGGCAACCGTACTTTCCAGGTTTTTTGAAAGCTTATCACTGTTTAGCAACCGGCCTATACTGCCTTTGCCGCTATTTACCTTATCTACAATTTCGGCAAGGCTGCCGGTCATTTTTTCGGCATTATCTGCTACACGGGTAAGTTTGTTTATAATACGGTCAACATCAACAGGGTTCACAGAAGCCAGCCGGCCACCATCAGCCACTTCCTGGTTGCTGGTGATGCCGCCCGGGGCCAAGACAACTAATTTATCGCCCATTAAGCCATCACTGCCTATGCTGAGTTTGGAGTCGGTTTTCACAAACTTTTTTACGGTGTTGTTAAGCGTTAAATCAACCCTTACGGAACTATCCGTTACAATATTAATGGCCTCTACCACTCCAACGTTGATACCTGCAAAACGCACGTTGTTGCCCACCTGTAAGCCACTTACATTTTTAAAGGTACCGTAAACGTTAAATGTTGAGCTAAACATATTTTTTTTGCTGCCGATAAAAAACACGGCCAATAGCAGCACAACCAGGCCAACGAAGGCGAACAACCCTATTTTTATTTTTTGAGATGAAGTAGTTTTCATGTGGTTTCGTTAAAAAATGACTTTACAAGTTCGTTATCAGACTTTTGGAGTTCTTTCCAGGAGCCTTCGGCTATATATTCTCCATCGTTCATTACTACAATACGGTCGGCCGTAATGCGGGCGCATTCCAAATCGTGGGTAATGATGATAGATGATGTTTTATATTTTTTCTGCATATGCAGGATCAGTTCGCTGATCTCGCGCGAGGTGACGGGATCTAAACCGGTTGTAGGCTCGTCATACAGCATAATTTCGGGCTTAACAATAAGCGTACGGGCCAGGCCTACCCTCTTACGCATCCCGCCCGATAGATCAGAAGGCATTTTATCTATCGCGTCAAGCAATCCTACGTTATCTAACACCTCTTCTACCTTTTTGTCTATCTCTGCCTGGTCTGATAATTTTAACACCCTGGTGAGCGGGAATTCGAGGTTCTCGCGCACAGTCATGCTATCATACAAGGCACCGCTTTGAAAAAGGAAGCCTATTTTAATCCGTAGTTGCTTAAGGTCCTCATCGTTCATTTGTGTAACATCTTCACCAAAAACCTGCAAATCGCCGTCGTCGGGTTTTAGCATGCCTACTACGCATTGTATGGTGACAGATTTACCCTGCCCCGATTTACCCAGCACCACCATATTTTCGCCACGCTTCAAATCAAAAGTGATATTTTTCAATACCTCTTTATCGCCAAAAGCTTTTTTAATGCCTTTAGCGTGTATAACAACCTCATCCTTAGCAGCAGGTGTTTTTTTCTTTGGTTCGATATTTTCCTTTGTTGCTGCCATGTTATTTATAAAATAAAAAACTGGTGATCTGAACAGCGATGGCATCAATCACAAAAATCCAAAGCGACGCGGTAACTACAGCAGAATTGGCCGCTATACCCACGCTTTCGGTACCTTTATTTGAATTATAGCCCTTATAGCAGCCCACAAAGCCAATCGCGAAGCCAAAAAATATAGTTTTGATAACAGCGGGAAGAAAGTCGGAAAAATCAAGGGAACCAATGCATTTCTGAAAGTATAACGTAAAGCTGATGCTATCGTTAATGTTAAGTGCCAGGAAGCCCCCTGTAAGGCCGATAACATCGCCAATTATAGATAATAGCGGCACCATTAAACTGGCGGCTATAATGCGCGTAACTACCAGGTATTGAATAGGATTTGCACCCGATACTTCCATGGCATCTATTTGCTCGGTAACCTTCATGCTGCCCAGTTCGGCACCAATACTGGAGGCTATTTTACCGGCACAGATGATAGCCGTAATAACCGGCCCCATTTCACGTACGAATGACACGGCCAGTGTTTTGGGCAGCATGCTTGCCGCGCCAAGGGAAACCAGGGATGGCCTTAACTGGAGGATGAGCACAAAGCCCATGATGAAGGAGGTAATGCCCACCAACATCAGGGACCTGTAGCCTATTTCATAACATTGCCGCACAAACTCCGACCATTCGAAGCCGCCGGCAAAAATATTTCTGAAAAACCTGCCGAAGAAAACGCATTGTTCGCCAATGCCTATCATCCACTTCCGCCAGCCGGTAATTGCCTGTTCTGCCATAGTTTACATTATAATTTGACATACAACAACGTATGGTCAAAATGTTTTGCAGTTCAAGAAAATTAACCTTTGGGGTCGGCTTGCAGGTTTATGACATTGGTACGTCAATAATCAGGTAACGGGAAAATTCTTCGGTTTCAATTGTAAATGAACTGGTATCATAAACACCCATCGCATCCCTTTTGTTTAATGTGGTACCGTTTATTTTAGCCGCACCATCTAACAGGAACACATAAGCGCCATTTCCGGGCGATTTTATGGTATAATTTAACGGTTTGCCAGCTTCAAAGCTGCCCATACTAAAAGTAGCATCCTGGTGCAACCAGAGGTTTCCTTCTGCCCTATCCGGCGATACCAACGTAGTTAAGCTATTTGTTACAAATTCGTTTTGAAAGCTTTTTTGATCGTAACGTGGTGTTACGTTCCTTTCTTTAGGAAAAAGCCAGATCTGTAATGTTTTAGCGATATCAGTTGCCGATGCATTATACTCGGAGTGATAAACCCCGGTACCAGCCGACATTACCTGCACATCGCCGGCATTAATCACGCCTTTGTTGCCCATATTATCCTGGTGTTCTAAACCACCTTCTAAAGGGATAGTCACAATTTCCATATTATCATGCGGATGCAGGCCAAAACCTTTGCCTCCGGCAATAATATCGTCATTAAGTACCCTTAAAGCACCAAAACTCATTAGTTCGGGGTTATAATATGGCCCAAAACTGAAAGAAAAATTAGCTTTTAACCAGCCTATATCATTTTTGCCCCTCTCGTTTTCGGGATAAAATATTGTTTTCATTGTTATATCTCCATTTATATGTTTAAACATACAATATATGTGCCAAGGTAGTTTTGCCAGGCCTTATATTTCCTGGTAACGAAGACTCACCCGCTCATCGCTACGCTGGGGCACCCTCTCTTCGGCTTTGCCGGAAAGAGGGGTTTGAAAATCCGATAACTTCAAATTATCCTATACTATCTATCGTTCAAACCCCTCTTTCCACCGCAGGTGAAGAGAGGGTGAGGGGCGTAGCCTCGTCGGGTGGGTCTTCTACGCCCAGTCAAAAAAGCATTCATTTAAATATGCTTATTTTTGCAAAAAATTAAGTATCAATGGCAAAAAAGGCTGTTATCGCTGGTTCAACCGGACTAATTGGCAGTAAATTGCTCCAGATTTTGCTGCATGAACCTTTTTACGACGAAGTTTTAATCCTGGTGAGGAAAAAAATTAACGTTGAGCATAAAAAATTAACGCAGCTGGTGGTCAATTTCGACCAGTTGGATAGCTATGCCCAATCGATAAATGGGCACGCGCTATTTTGCTGCCTGGGTACAACAAATGCCAAAACGCCTAATAAGGCCGTTTACCGGCATATTGATCATGATTATCCGGTACAACTGGCACAATTTGCTTTTAAAAACGGTATTGAGCAGTATCACTTGGTTTCGTCTATAGGGGCAAACGTAAATTCGTCTTTTTTTTATACCAAAACTAAAGGCGAAACGGAGGCGGATATTGAGCCGATAGGTTTACCTGTCTTACATATCTACCGTCCATCTATGTTAACCGGCAATAGGCGGGAAAAGCGGACGATGGAAAAAACTTTAATAGCGTTCTACAAATTTATAGATCCGCTATTATTTGGCAGCTGGAAAAAGTACCGAAGCATTAGTGACGAAACGGTAGCTACGGCCATGTACAAACAATCAACTAAAAACAATACGGGCACGTTTATATACGAGTCTGATCAAATAAAACAATTATCGTGAGTACTTATCTATCTGCCGAGAACCTTGGCCATCAATTTCATGACAACTGGTTGTTTAAAAATACAACCATAGGCATTAACCGCGGCCGCAGGGTTGCACTGGTTGGTGTTAACGGCGCGGGCAAATCAACCTTATTAAAAATTTTAGCCGGGCAAATAAAACCTACTGAAGGCAAGGTGGTTCAAAGCCGCGACCTTAATATGGGTTACCTGGAGCAGGACCCCAGCTTTAAGGATGCCGTTACCATCAGTGACTATATTTTTCATGCCGATGATGTGCAGCAGCAAATGATTCGTAAATACGAAGAATTACTGGAGAACGACCCCGACAATGCCAAGGCGCTTGAAAAGATCATGGAAGAGATGAGCGAGGTTGATGCCTGGGAGTATGAGTACAAAATAAAAACCATTTTGGGCAGGCTGGATATTCATCATCTTAATCAGCATATCAGCACGCTATCGGGAGGGCAAAAAAAACGTTTGGCTTTAGCTAAGCTTTTAATTGAAGACCCAGAGCTTTATATTTTAGATGAGCCTACCAACCACCTGGATATTGATACTATTGAATGGCTTGAAAAACTGTTGACCGAGGGATCAAAAACTATTTTGATGGTTACACACGACAGGTACTTTTTAGATAACGTTTGTAACGAAATATTAGAGATTGACCGCGGAAAGATGGTACCCTACAATGGTACCTACGCCTACTACCTTGAAAAGAAGGCAGAGCGTGATGCTGCCGATGAAGCAGCTTTTCAAAAAAACAGCAATTTACTGCGTAAGGAATTAGAGTGGATGCGCCGCCAGCCACAGGCCCGCGGTACCAAATCAAAGGCACGTATTGATGCTTATTATGATCTGGAAGAAAAAACCAAACAAGGTGGCGCCCGTGATAAGGTTGAACTGAGTGTTAAAACAGCACGCCAGGGCAACAAGATTATGGAGATGGAACATCTGTACAAAGGTTTCAATGGCCATACTTATATCAGCGATTTTAATTACATATTTAAAAAAGGCGATAGAATTGGTTTGGCGGGCAAGAATGGTACAGGCAAGTCAACCCTGCTTAACCTAATTACCGGCGCTTTACAGCCCGATAAAGGAACCGTTGTAAAAGGTGAAACTACAGTAATTGGTTATTTCCATCAATCGGGCATTACCTTTAAAGATGATGAGCGGGTTATTGATGTGGTAAAAAACGTTGCTGAATTTATCACCATGGCCGATGGTAAAATGATATCGGCCTCTGCCCTGCTTACGTTATTCCTGTTCCCTCCTGCCAAGCAGTATGGTTTCATATCAAAACTAAGTGGCGGCGAAAAGAAACGTTTACAGCTGATGAGCATCCTGATGAAGAACCCTAACTTCCTGATACTGGATGAGCCTACTAACGATTTGGATATTGATACGCTGAATGTATTGGAAGAGTTTTTAACCAACTATTCGGGCATATTAATGATGGTATCGCACGATAGGTATTTGTTAGATAAGCTAACCGACCAGCTATTTATTATGGAAGGAAACGGGCAGGTGCGTATTTACAATGGCAACTATTCATCATACCGTGTGGAGCTGGATGAAGCCAAACAACAAAATAAAAAAGGTAACGTCGCTCCCACTCCTACCCCTGCACCAGTAGTTAAAAAAAGTAAACTAAGCTTTAAAGAAGCTAAAGAACTGGAGACTATTGAGGCTGAAATTATCGAAATAGAAAACCAGATAAAGGCTAAAAACGAAGAGTTAAACAAGGTAGGTATTGAGCTTGCAAAGCTGAATGAAACCGTAGCGCAAATAACAGAATTAACCAAAAAACTGGATGCTAAAAGTACCCGTTGGATGGAATTAACAGAACTAAGCGAAGCATAAAATGAAGCTATCTGATATCATTGCATCTATAGGTGTCATCATCCTTCTGATTGCTTTTGTACTTAATTTAACAAATAAATTATCGGCCAAAAGCAGGGTATATATGCTATTGAATTTAATAGGTGCAGGCACATGTTGCTATGCATCATATATGGTAAGCTTCTACCCTTTTGTAGTTTTAGAAGGCGTTTGGGGTACTGTAGCATTGGTGTCATTATTACGGGTTCCACGTGGAACATCAGTATAAAGCATTTAATTTTGCAACCTCTTATAGCTAAATACTGATACTACATGCTGCATTTTAATATAAACACAGCGGAGATAAGTAAAGCGCTTTAACTTATAATAGCCAAAAACAAAAGTATGTTCCACGTGGAACATACAAGTAAATAAAGAATAAAACACTCCTATTTAAATTAATCAGATAGGATAATACCAATCGGCAAACAGGGTATTTATCACCAGTGGCAAGCAACGTTCCACGTGGAACATATACCGAGCCCTATGTATAAATAACCTTTATTTAAGTTGATTTCAAACGTTCAATGCAGATATAAAAACAAGGTTATGTTACCAGTATTCCAAGTGAAATACGAGGTTAAAACAGGTAAACAAACCTTGCTATTTGAATTGATTTAATACAATAATTTTACTGTTCCACGTGGAACATGGAGGTATAAAATGTTTAGGAAATACAATGTAATTGTAGTTGGCGCAGGCCATGCAGGCTGTGAAGCTGCTGCTGCCGCTGCTAACCTTGGATCGTCTGTTTTGCTCATCACCATGAACATGGGGGTAATTGCACAGATGAGTTGTAACCCCGCAATGGGCGGCGTTGCGAAGGGACAAATAGTGCGCGAGATTGACGCTATGGGAGGATATTCCGGTATTATTACAGATAAAACTTCTATCCAATTCAGGATGCTAAATCAGTCAAAAGGACCCGCCATGTGGAGCCCAAGAGCGCAAAGCGACCGGATGAGATTTGCCGAAGAATGGCGTTTAGCATTGGAAAGGACACCCAATGTAGATTTCTGGCAAGACACTGTTTCGTCCCTTTTAGTTAAAGGAAATACCGTTGCAGGTGTACGTACATCCCTGGGCGTAGAGATAGAAGCTGATGCAGTTGTGCTTACTAATGGCACCTTTTTAAATGGCATCATTCATATAGGCGAGAAGAAATTTGGCGGCGGCCGGGCAGGTGAAAAGTCGGCTACAGGAATTACCGAACAACTAAGTGAATTAGGCTTTGAAGCCGGTAGAATGAAGACCGGCACTCCTCCCCGTATTGACGGCAGAAGCCTTAATTACGCCCTGATGGAAGAACAATGGGGCGATGAAGAACGTGGCAGATTTTCTTATACCGATGTAGAACAGATCAAAGAACAGCGCTGTTGCTGGATAACCTATACCAATACCAATGTACACGAAACATTAAAAGAAGGCTTCGAAAAGTCGCCTATGTTTACTGGCAGAATTAAAGGTTTAGGTCCGCGTTATTGTCCTTCTATTGAAGATAAGATTAACCGTTTTGCCGAGCGGGATCGTCACCAAATCTTCGTAGAACCGGAAGGATTAAACACAGTAGAGATCTATGTAAATGGTTTCTCCACCTCCCTACCCGAGGATGTACAATACAAAGCGTTGACCCAAATTCCCGGATTTGAGACAGCTAAAATGTTCCGCCCGGGGTATGCAATCGAGTATGATTACTTCCCACCTACCCAACTTGGCTTAACTTTAGAAACCAAACTGATCAGCAATCTTTATTTCGCAGGTCAAATAAATGGTACCACCGGATACGAAGAGGCAGCCTCACAAGGCTTCATTGCAGGCATCAACGCGCATCAAAAAATCAATGATAAACATGAGCTGATATTGAAAAGATCAGAGTCGTACATAGGTGTATTGATTGATGACCTGGTAACAAAAGGTACTGAAGAGCCATACCGTATGTTCACGTCAAGGGCCGAACACCGCCTGTTATTAAGGCAGGACAATGCGGATATCCGCCTATCCCCTATGGGTCATGAATTAGGATTGATTAGCGATGAGCGTTTAGAAAAGGTAAATCAGAAGATTAAAAACTCTGATGATATTGTAGCTTACACCCGCGGCAAGTCTATCGATCCGGCAGGAGTAAATGAATTGTTAGAAGAGTTGGGCACTTCGGCCATAAACCAGGCTTCTAAATTATTCAACTTATTGAGCCGTCCGCAGGTGGGTTTTAACGATCTTAAAAAAGCCGATGTTGGTTTAAATGAATTGCTATCGGCCTATGATAAAGAAACAATTGAACAGGCTGAAATAAAAATCAAATATGAGAGTTACTTTATAAAAGAAATGGAGATTGTTGACCGGATGAAAAAAATGGAAGACCGCGCCATCAATCCAGATTTCGATTATCAAACTTTAGTATCATTATCAAAAGAAGCCCGTGAAAAATTAGCGCGTATAAAACCGCGCACTTTAGGCCAGGCTTCCCGAATTTCGGGCGTTTCGCCGTCGGATATCTCGGTTTTGATGATTCATGTGTCCAGATAATACTTAAAGTACTGATAATTAATAATTTATAAAATATCTTTTTAAATCAATTATTTTGAGTTTTTAATATTATCGGTCGTCAAAATATAAAAGTCGCTTATATCGCCTAAAAACTATGTTAAACAAAAAACGGGTTAATTTTTACACTTTTTTCTTTGGGATTTTCGTCATTTTACTCATTTCTGGCTGCGCTGCGCAACAACAGCCCCAGGGAGGTCCGCGAGACGTTACTCCCCCGGTTTTGGTGAAAGCCTTACCGGCCAACAAAACAAGAAATTTTGTAGGCAAAGAAATTAACCTGCAATTTGACGAGTTTATAAAATTAAGCAACGCCTACCAGGAAATTACCATGAGCCCGGCAATGGAAAAACAACCGGAGTACACGGCCAATAAAAAGAACCTCCGCATCCAGCTAAAAGATACCCTTCAAAAAAATACAACTTATGTGATCAATTTTGGAAAGGCCATCCAGGATGTGAATGAAAGTAACGTGATGAAAAATTTTACTTACGTTTTTTCAACCGGGCCACACATCGATTCGTTGAGCATTTCTGGTTCTGTTACCAATACCCTAACCCAGGAAAAAGAGAAGGATATTACGGTAATGCTTTTTCCGTTAAAACAAGACTCCCTCCTGTTTGGCAAAAAGAAACCTGCCATTTTTACCACAACAGATTCATCGGGCAATTTTAGTCTGAATAATTTACATGAAGATCAATACCGCATCTACGCGCTGAAGGAAGCGAGCCCCAATAAAATTTTCGATAACGATAATGAATTGATCGCTTTCCTTAAAAAGCCCATCAATCTAAAAACAGATACCTCAAATATTAAATTGAACCTGTTTAAGCAAAACCCGGAGAAATTCAGGTTTTCGGAAAAACGATTTGATATAGACGGCAAGATGTTGTTTGTATTCAACAAGGCTTTATTGCACCCTTCGCTAAAAGTTATTTACCCGGATGATATAAACGATCAGAAATATGTAGAGTTCAGTAAAACGAAGGATACGGCGTCTGTATTTGTTAAGAATATGACCTTTGATTCGATAAGGGTAGCGGTTTATGATAACGGCAAACCAGTTGATACCACTTATCTGAAAAAACAAAAGAAAGAAACCTTTTCCAGAATCTTCCAGTTCAAATACAACGTATCAAACGATAAGCTTAAGCCAGGAACCGATCTTAAAATTTATAGTAATTTACCTATAGAAAATATCGATGCCTCACAGATCACTTTGAAAGAGGATTCTATAGGCTTAGGCTCATCTGACTATACGCTGCAAAAAGATACTGGCGGCGTTAAAAGTTTAACCTTAAAATATCGCTGGCGACAAAACAGCAAATACGAGCTTGTATTTGCCGACGGTGCATTCACCGATATTTACGGCGACAAAAATAAATACGCCCCAAAAAGGTTTACTGTTGATAAACCCGAAAATTACAGCTCATTAACTTTAAAGGTTACTGTGCCCGATACTTCAAAAGCTTATGTAGTTGAATTATTAAACGAACAGAAAGTAGTATTACAAAGTGATCCTATCACCAGAAATAAATCCATCACTTATAAAGGTATTTTGACCGGCAAATACATGGTACGCGTGATATACGACGAAAACCGCAACGGCAAATGGGATAGCGGTAATGTGCATTTAAAGAAACAGCCCGAAAACATCTGGATTAACGAAAAACAGATAGTATTACGCCCCAATTGGGAGGCCGAGGAGCCTATTGCAGTGCCTAAGGAGCCTATTACTCCTTAAACCAACCCGAATACATGATATAATTATTCGGAAGCTTCTTAAGCAATGCTATTTGCTCGTCGGTTAATGCTTTTATCTTTTTAGCCGGCGAACCTGCATATAGAAAACCGCTTTCGCAAATAGTTTTTTCCAATACCACAGATCCTGCGCCAATGATTACAAATTCATTGATAACGGCATCATCCATTACAATGGCGCCCATACCTATTAATACATGATCGTGCACGGTACAGCCGTGCACAATAGCGTTATGCCCTATAGACACGTTGCTACCAATATTGGTAGGCGCCTTTAAGTAAGTAGCGTGGATGCAGGCATTATCCTGTATATTGGTGTTATCCCCTATTTTAATATAATGCACATCGCCACGGATAACGGCATTAAACCAAACCGAGCAGTTATTACCCATTACCACATCGCCAACAATAGTAGCATTAGGTGCTATGAAACAATCATTACCCCAGCTGGGGCTTTTATCTTTAACAGGTAATATAACCGGCATATGTTTTTTAATTAGTCAATTAGTGACTGAGTAATTTTTTCTTTATGTTTGACTGCAACTTAAGCGGAAATAGCTCAGTTGGTAGAGCATCAGTTTCCCAAACTGAAGGCCGCGGGTTCGAATCCCGTTTTCCGCTCAATTTTTCCGAAAATTTATTTTTACACACGTCATTGCGAGGTACGAAGCAATCCCCAACTGTACAGAGTAAACTTACCAGTCGATCTTCCGCTCGGGGATTGCTTCGTACCTCGCAATGACGTTTTTGTAAGTGATTATTCTTTAATCAATTCTTCGTACAAATCTATCCACTTAGAATTAAAAGCATCAATCAACTTAATTTTGCTATTTCTGCTCCCACCTTTTAACAACTTTTCGGCTGCGATAGCTTCTTCAATGTGCGCATACGATTCATAGTAAACCAATTTATTGCAATTATACCTCGCGGTAAAACTTAGCGGATAAGTTTTATTTTTATGATCCCATATCCTACCTATAATATCAGACGTAACACCAATATATAATACAGAATGTGTTTGATTAGTTAAAATGTAGACGCAACCGCCTCTTCCCATATTAAATAACATTATTATTAAACTAGCCGTTCTTATACAAACTTTAATAGACAAAGCTTCGTTACATATTCTCTCTGTAAAGTAGGGGATTGCTTCGTCGTACCTCCTCGTATTATAGGTCTACGACATATCCAAATTTTATTTAAAAGAATCATTTTTTATGCGATTCTTCTATAGTTCTCCACA
>NZ_JAUFPS010000088.1 GCF_030409315.1 Mucilaginibacter flavus
CTAAAAGATGTGTACACACAGTAGCCCCTGGGAGGGGTGCGCCGGAAATGAGCGCAAAGACAGGGAGGGGTTTCTACGTGCGACCATCCGTCATGTTAACGAATAGTTCATCAAACCCCTACCTCCTCCTTCCCCCAATGTCATTAAGTTAAGGAAAAACAGACTTAGAAATAATATCGAATAATGAATTTCGAATGTCCAACACCGAAGTGCTTTACTTCATTATTCGATATTGGACATTCAGTGTTCGATATTAAAATCAACATTAAATCCTTAACTTAATGACATTGCCTCCTTCCCCAAGGAAGGAATCGCACATTGCCACACTTTTTTTCTGTTGATCAGCAATTCCTGTATTTTACTTTTAAGAAAACAAAACTTATCTTAAAGAAATATGTTGTAAATAAAAAACAACATATCACTACTACTATGAAAAAGTTAAGTTTAATAGCGATTACGGCCATAGCTGCCTTATCGTTTCAATCATGCGGCGGATCAAAAGACAGCAAGGGAGCTGCCGATAGTGTAAACGCCGTAAAGGATACATCAACCATGGCCGCTAAAGATACCGCCGGTGTTACTGGCGCAAAAGGTATCGCGGTTGATAAAGATGATGCCAAATTTGCTACAGCCGCCGCAAATGCCGGTTTAGCTGAGGTTGCCGCAGGTACATTGGCCAGCGAAAAGGCAACTAATGCTAAAGTAAAAGCTTTCGGTGCTATGATGGTTACCGATCATACCAAAGCCAACGAAGAATTAATGGCTATCGCCAAAACCAAAAACATCACTTTACCAAACGAGCCTGATGCCGATCATCAAAAAATGAAAGCCGATCTGGCTGCAAAATCGGGAGCAGATTTTGATAAGGCTTATGTGGATGCCATGGTTAATGGTCACAAAAAAGTAGAATCACTTTTTGAAGATGCATCAAAAAACTGTAAAGATGCCGATTTGAAAGCTTTTGCTGTTAAAACATTGCCTACCATCAAAAGCCACCTGGCCGAGATCGAAACTATTCAAAAAGGCATGAAATAATTAATGCTGATTTTATAAATGACAGTAAAGGAGGTAATTGTACCTCCTTTCTGTTTTTATACCTATTTTAGGGCTTAACAACGACTGGCCCTTATGAAAAAACTTTTCCTCCTCTTATTTTTCCTCAGCACAACGTTTTTAAATGTTAAAGCCCAAAAGGGAGATGACATTGATGCCAAAACCAAAGGCCTCAGCAAACACACCGGCTATTTCAATTTTTATTGGGATGAAAAGTCCGGTAAGATCTATTTGGAGATTGATAAGTTCGACCAGGAATTTCTGTACGTTAACTCGCTGCCGGCTGGGGTAGGCTCCAATGATCTTGGGCTTGACCGGGGCCAGATTGGCAATAGCCGCATTGTAAAATTTATCAAAAGCGGACCTAAAGTAATGTTGGTGCAACCTAATTACAGCTACCGCGCCATCAGCGATAATCTTGATGAACGTAAATCTGTAGAAGAAGCCTTTGCGCAATCGGCCATATGGGGCACCACGGTTGTTGCGCAGGTGGGTGATAAAGTGCTGGTAGATTTCACGCCTTTTTTGCTTCGAGATAGCCATAAAATAGCCGATAGGTTAAATGATAATGGGCAGGGCAGTTTTGGGTTTGATGAAAGCCGGTCGGCCGTTTATTTACCCAATACCAAAAGTTTTCCCGATAACTCGGAGTTTGAGGCCACCATTACGTTGGCCGGTAAAGGAAAAGGTTATGAGATTAGTTCGGTAACGCCGGATGCTAACGCGGTAACTGTGCGGATGCATCAGTCTTTTATAAAACTGCCCGATGGCAATTACAAGCAGCGCAAGTTTGATCCACGCTCTGGTTTTTACGATGTGGAGTACATGGACTACGCCACGCCGATAGATGAGCCAATTATGAAACGAATGCTTACCCGGCATCGCCTGCAAAAGAAAGACCCAACCGCTGCCATTAGCGAAGCCGTAGACCCTATTGTTTATTATGTTGACCGGGGCGCCCCCGAGCCGGTGCGCAGCGCCTTAATGGAAGGTGCCGGCTGGTGGAACCAGGCTTTTGAGGCGGCTGGTTATAAAAACGCGTTCCAGGTAAAATTGCTGCCTGCGGATGCCGATCCGATGGATATAAGGTATAATATCATTCAGTGGGTACACCGTTCAACGCGTGGCTGGAGCTATGGCGAATCAATCACCGATCCACGTACCGGCGAGATCATTAAAGGCCAGGTTTCTTTAGGCTCGCTTCGCGATAGGCAGGATTTTTTAATTGCCGAAGGCCTGGTACAACCCTATGAAGATGGCAAACCCACCAGCGATAAAATGTTGAAGCTTGCCCTTGCCCGCCTGCGCCAGTTAGCCGCGCACGAGGTTGGGCACACTTTAGGACTACAGCATAACTTTACCGCCAGCGTAAACGGCAGGGCTTCGGTAATGGATTACCCGCCACCGGTGATCAGCCTGAACACCGATGGCACTATCGATCTGAGTAAAGCCTACCGTACCGAAATTGGCGAGTACGATAAACGGGCTATTCTTTATGGTTATCAGGATTTTGCAAACGGCACCAATGAGTACGATGCTTTAAAAGGCATTATCGCCGAAACCATTAAACAAGGCTTTTTATTTATATCTGACGATGACGCCCGACCCGCTGGCAGCGCCCATCCGCAAGCCCACCTTTGGGATAGTGGCAACAACGCTGCCGACGAATTGAACAGGCTGATGGTATTGCGTAAACATGTGTTGGATAATTTTTCTGAAAAGGCCATCCGGCAGGATGCGCCAATGGCCACTTTAGAAGAGGTATTGGTGCCGATGTATTTGCTGCACCGTTTCCAGGCCGAAGCAACCTCCAAAATGTTGGGCGGCCTGTATTATACGTTCGCTTTAAAAAACGACGGACAAACTATCACCCGTTTTGTGCCCCCAGCCGAGCAATGGAAAGCGTTTAATGCCTTGATGGGCACCATTACCCCCGATGCGCTTGCCCTGCCCGAAAAGCTAATCGAAAAAATTCCGCCACGCCCGATTGGTTATCCACGTACAAGGGAAACATTTAAAGCGCACACCGGATTAACGTTTGATCCGATGGCTGCCGCAGAATCTGCCGCAGGCGCGACACTTTCATTTATGCTGCAGCCAGAGCGGGCCGTGCGCCTGGTGGAATATCAATCGAGAGATAACACACAGCCCGGCTTGTTACCCGTGCTTAATAAACTGGTAGCCCAAACCTGGAAAGCCCCGCAACCGGCAGGCTATAAAGGCGAATTGCAAGGTTTAGTAAATAATCTGGTGCTTAAACAAATTCTTACGCTTGCCGCAACAAAAAGCGCACCGGCCAGTGTACGTGGCATCGCATTGCTACAAATAGATGAGCTAAAAAAATGGATGCAAACCTCAGTTGTCAACGTTACAGATAGTCGCAAAGCAAATCTGTTATTTGGTTTAGCCGAGATCAAACAGTTTGAAAATAATCCTGATAAATTTGAACCGGCACCGACATTGAATATGCCCGATGGTTCGCCGATTGGGATGGAGTAGAAGACGATTAGATTTGCGAAGTTTTTAAAACTTCGCAAATCTTAGAAGCTGTTTAAAAACATATAAAAGCCGTCATTGCGAGGTACGAAGCAATCCCCAAGAGGCAGATCGAATATGCAAATCCGCCCTGTACAGTCGGGGATTGCTTCGTACCTACCCATGACAAGTTATGTTTTAAAGTAAGGCGGCCTGTCACCCTGAGCCTGTCGAAGGGTCGTGCGCAGAGGCCTTTGCCCGCGTGCTTCGACAGGCTCAGCATGACCCTATTTTTTTTCTTTTTTTTTGATGTTGTCATTTCCACTTTCAAAGTCTCCGGATTTCACAACTCGCAATGACGTAACGGATATAGTAATTTTATTTATTCGTTTTTAAACAGCTTCTTAAGTTCCGAAACTCCCTAGTATTTAAGTTCGATGACATCGTTAATGAACGGGATGGATGTAATTGGCTTGTTTTGTGTTTCGAACCCGTGCCACACTATTTTCACCTTACTAAACCTCGATACAAAACTACCTTCCACAGCCAAAAGCCGCACTATTTTGTGTTTAGGATCAAAGCGGATTATACGTTTATAATAAGCCCCGTTTTCATAATCATAACTATCGCCGTCATCTTCGTAGTACATAAATTCGGTAGCTTCCTTGCCGTTCCAAACATGCAGCTGTAAAATGCCGTCGCCTTTTTCTGTAGTGCTTTGCACAATGTTTTGCATAGGGATTATTGCGCCCGCTTTTGCAAATACAGGCAGATCTGTTAATGGCGAGGGTACGTTCACAATTTTATCGCCTTTCAACTTTTCGTCGGTACTAAGTCGGTACCAATCGCCTTTGAGCAGGTATACTTCCGTGTTCATTTTATCGCTTTCAACCGGGGCCACCAAAAGGTTATCGCCAAACATAAATTGGTTTTGGAAACGTTCGTAATAAACCTTTTCTTCAAACGGAAATTCAATAGCCAGCGTGCGGCTAATGGGTAAGCCATTTAAGGCAGATTGATAAAAGCCCGAATAAATATAAGGCAGCAGGCGATAACGTTGTTCAATATCTTTTTTGATGATCTGTTCGTTGGCCGCTCCCCATTCCCAGGGCTCGCGCATTTTGCTGCCTTTGATGGCATGATTGCGAAACATGGGGGTATAAACTCCTAATGAGTTCCAGCGAACCATCAGCTCCGGCGTTGGATTGCTGGTAAAGCCTCCGATATCTACACCTGTAAAAGACATACCTGTAATGCCCAGGCTGTTTACCAATCGCTGCCCCAGCAACATATGCTCATCGGTACCCATGTTGTCGCCTGTCCAAACAGCCGAATAGCGCTGTGTGCCGGCATATGCGGCGCGGGTTAGTACAAATGGCCGTTTATTTTTTAAGATGGTCTTAGTGCTGTTATAAGTGGCCCGCGCCATTTGCATGCCGTAAGCATTCCGTACTTCGGGCATATACTTATCGCCAAACTTTACAATCCAGGGCATATTTTGGCCCCATGCTGCCGGTTCGTTCATGTCGTTCCAAAAACCATCAACGCCCACATCCGTTAGTGAGGTAAAAGCCGCGCCCCACCATTCGCGCACATCTTCCCTAAAAAAATCAGGGAAATGACAGCGCCCAGGCCATACGTAACCGGTGTAATTTTCGCCATCGGGATATTTGGCGAAATAATCATTAGCAATGCCTTCGTCATATTGGTGATAGCCTTCTTCAATCTTAATACCGGGGTCAACAATGGTAACCAGGTGAAAATTCATTGCCTTTAACTGGTCCATCATACCCTGAGGATCGGCAAACGTTTTTTTGTTCCAGGTAAAAATTTTAAAGCCTTCCATATAGTCTATATCGCAATACACCACATCGGCCGGAATTTTCTTCTTGCGGAAGGTTTTGGCAATTTTTAAAACTTCTTTGGCGCTCATATAACTCCAGCGGCATTGCTGGTAGCCCAGGCTCCACAGAGGCGGCATTTCCATGCGACCGGTGAGCCAGGTGTAATCCTCAATAATTTTTGCTACGCCCTGCGCGCCAAAAAAATAATAATTCAGGTCGCCGCCATCGGCACCAAACCAGCTCATTTCATCATCGGTAGTGGCACCAAAATCAAAGTAGCTTTTGTGGGTGTTATCTAAAAATAAGCCATAGGTAAGCCCGCTATGTAGCCCTATAAAAAATGGAAATGTTTTGTAAAGCGGATCAGATTTTGGACCATAATCAACCGCGTCGGTATTCCAGTTGGTGTATGATGTACCACGCCGATTCAGGTTGCCCGTTTTTTCGCCCAGGCCAATAAACTTTTCATCAGCATATAGCTTACGATGGGTAATCACCCGTTCGCCCTGCCAGGTGGTGCCAAAGCGCGCATCATCCTCGCTAAGAGGCTTGCCATCGGCAGTAAAGAAGCTAAACCTTAAAGGCGATTTACTGATGCGAAGTTTTAGCGCGGTGGTGTTTATTTTGATAAACTCTGCAGATTCATCCACATCAAAATCGGCCAATGGCTGCCTGATCACCGCGAAAGAGCCATCGGTATCGGCATGCTTTTTACTGATGCTTACGCGGATGATGGTTGGGCTATATATGAATACCTTAGCCTCTGCATGTGCTATCTGTATATTTAGCACACCAGCTTGTTGTTTAAACCCTTGTACGTTCCCTGCTATTACTGTTTCCATTGTAAAAATAGCCCTGTTAATTACCGGGGCACAAAAAAGGAACGCATATAGGTATTGTTGGTTTTTTTTAATGTGAAACAACGGAAGAGCCCATCACAGCCGACGAGCGAAACAAAAGCATCGACGAAGCCCATGTTTTGAACTATAAAAGTATAATCGCTTGATTATTAACATTGATATAGTGGTTTACCGACTGTGATTTACCCTTCGTCTATTCTTATAAGGAGGTGGTCTATCGCATTTTTTTGATCCTGAAAGATGTTGTTGTTTTGGATATTGAAAATAACAAACACATTTAAAAACAACATTTTAAAATAAAAACGATCATGAAAAATTCAATCAAATTATCAGCATTATTCTTGTTATTAAGCGCAGGCATTTTTACTACAACTGCTGTAAACGCCAAACCACATACCACCGAAACTAAAGACGTGATCACCGTATCGTCATTAAAACATGAGCGTGGTGTTGCGGTAATGATTTCAAAAGCCGAAGCCAGCAAATCATATGTAACCATTTTTGACCAGGCAAACAACATCCTGATGGAAGACTTTTTGCCAAGCAAAGTTGATGTTGCCAAAGGTTACGTATTAACCAACCTTGATAACGGCGATTACAAATTCGAGATCAGATCAAACGATGAAGTGGTTACCAAAACCATCCACGTTTATGATGAGTATAATAAAAAAAGGTTCTTTTTTGTTGACTGAGTGCAGTAACCTTATAAAACAAGAAAATCCCGCCATAGCGGGATTTTCTTGTTTTATGATTTTTTCCAGTCATGCCGAACTTGTTTCGGCACCCCACGCGCTAAGTATACATCATGAGGTTTAACTGTCCTGTGGGTTGCTGAAACAAGTTCAGCACGACTTTGAGTTGGGCGTTAATCCCAAAGATTAGCCGGATAAGTTCCGTTCTCTACCAATGCCGAAATGCTTTTTTGAACAATAGGTTTATCTTCCTTATAAGTTACACCAAACCATTTTGAATCGGTTGGGATAACTTTGAATGATGCTGTACCAGATTTGATCAACTCATCGGCAACCAAAGGAATAAAGAACTCCGATTTTGGGTTGTTTTCGTTAGCCTCAACAAATTTGGTAAACATGTCTTCGCTTTGTTTGAACACAGCCGGGGTAAAGCCCCAAAAGTTCATAGATACACGGGTATCGTTTGGTAATGAATGTTCGCCGGTCGCGTCCTTATAAGCTACGCTGCCATCTTCTTTAAAGTAAACTTCGGTGCGCTCGTTAATTTCAATCATGTTACCTTCATCATTTACCTTACAAACACCGCGCGATACCGATCCATAATCAGAAAGTGTGCGGTCAATCTGGTAACCTACCAATGAATAGGTATCATCTGTGATCTCAGTAGTTAAAAACTTAGCCATTTTTTCAAATGAATCGTAACCATAATAGTCGTCGGCATTGATTACACAAAATGGTTCGTTTATTTGGTTACGCGCGGCAAGTACGGCATGCGCTGTACCCCATGGTTTGGCTCGTTCAATGGTTTTATCAATGCCAAAAGGTTTAAGGTCGAAGCTTTGAAAAACGTAGTCGGTTTCAATGCGGCCTTTAAGCTTTGGCTCAAATATAGCTTTAAAGTTTTCGGCAAATTCTTCACGTATAATGAAGCTTACTTTGCCAAAACCTGCTTTTATGGCATCATATATAGAGTAATCAATAATCGTTTCACCGTTTGGGCCAAAGCCGTCAACCTGTTTCATGCTGCCGTAGCGGCTGGCCATTCCGGCGGCCAAAATTAATAATGTTGGTTTCATAAGTATGAGTGGGGTATGTATCTAATATCGTTTTTAATAATGGTGAATAAGCGTTTAGGAATGTAAAATTGTTTTAATCTTTTTATTTATTTGATGTACCTGAAATCCTGACCGGCTTTAATGTTTAGCAAGGTTTCATAAATTAAGCGAATCACGTTATCCACATCATTTTTGTGGATCATTTCAACCGTGGTATGCATGTAGCGTAACGGCAATGAAATAAGTGCCGACGGAACACCATCATTTGAATAAGCAAACGCGTCGGTATCGGTACCTGTTGAGCGTGACGAAGCCTGGCGCTGAAAAGGGATCTCGGCTTTTTGAGCGGTTTCTATCAGCAACTTGTTCAGGTTGTTTTGTACTGCAGGAGCGTATGATACCACCGGACCCCGGCCGCAAGCCAAATCACCCTGCACTATCTTGTTGATCATTGGGGTTTGGGTATCATGCGTAACATCGGTAACAATGGCCACGTTTGGCTTTATTTTGTGGGCTATCATTTCGGCGCCACGCAGGCCAATCTCTTCCTGTACGGCGTTTACAATGTATAAGCCAAACGGCAATTTAATGTTGTTCTCTTTCAACAAACGTGCAACTTCGGCAATCATGAAACCACCTGCCCGGTTATCCAAAGCCCTGCCTACATAGTAGCGATCATTAAGTACCATAAATTCATCCTCATAGGTAATAACACAACCTACGTGGATTCCCAATTTTTCTACCTCTTCTTTTGAAGTGCAGCCGCAATCTAAAAAGATGTTTTTAAGCGTAGGGGCTTCTTCCTTTTCGCCGCCTAAACGGGTGTGGATAGCCGGCCAGCCAAATACTGCTTTTACAATGCCGTTATCGGTATGAATGTTTACCCTTTTTGAAGGCGCTATCTGGTGATCAGATCCGCCGTTACGGATCACGTATATTAAACCATCATTTGTAATGTAGTTTACAAACCATGAAATTTCATCGGCATGGGCCTCTATAACTACCTTATAATCGGCTTTTGGGTTGATGATACCTACAGCGGTGCCGTAGTTATCTACATAGTGGGTATCTATGTAAGGTTTTAAATAATCTAACCACAATTCCTGGCCTTTCCATTCAAAACCGGTAGGCGAAGCGTTATTAATATATTTTTCTAAAAAAGATAGCGAGGTTTCGTTTACAACAGAAATATGCGGTGAGGCATCTGATTTTTTTTTAGCCATGTTATTTGTAGTAACCTATAAGTATGCAATAAAGCAAATATAACAAACCTGTGGAAATGACATTAAAATAACTTGCCATATTTTAAACAAACGAGTGTTTTTATTATTAATTTAATATTTAAGCAACCCTATTTGATGTTTTTTTTAATTATGCATACAATTAAACCTTTTCATTAATTTTTTGTCATTAAATGTACGCTTTACAGTAATCTGTAAATGTGGGTTATTTAGTATAATTTTGATTTTGTTATTTAATTCTTATCAAATCGTGAAGCGGTTCTTTCTTTTTTTTATCCCTGTAATTGTCTGTTTGGCCTCATGTAATGTGGTGCAATATGTAACGGTGCCGGTTAATTACGGCCCCAAAACGGGCTTCAGCCTGGATACATCAACAGTTGTAATAGTTAGCAGGTTTAACCCCGATACTTCATCAAAAGTAAAAGACCCGCGGAGGATTAGCGTTTTAAAAAAGATGGGTGTTACCGCTTTATCAACCGCGGCTAATCAGCTCAAATACTTACCTAAGGTTGGCATCATTAACCTGGTTGATTCGGTAACTTTTATCCCCAATGCCGATTCTGTTAAAGTTTTAGCCAAAAAGTATAAAGCAAATTACGTACTGGAGTTAAATGATGTAAGCGCCGGCGTTTATACCGAAACCAGTTATAACCAGGGTATGGCCTATACTTATTATGCCACTAAAGTTAAAACCCGTTTTTCTTTGCATGAAAGCAATGGTGTTTATTCAAAGAAACTCAGCGGAATGGCCGAAGTGCAGCAGGATGAAGGCTATGGAGGAGGTTTTTCTTCCATGTTTTACCGACCTACTTACCGAAGCACCATCCCCGCACTCAATAGGGCTATAGCGGATGCCACTTTAGATGCTTTCAAAGATTATTTACCATATTCGATAACAAACGATCGCCCGCTTTACGGCGGCGGAGATATGCTGGAATCAAGCGTGAACCATATAAAAGCAGGCAAATTTGACCTGGCCTACAACATCCTTAACCCATTAATAGACGGACCAGATAAAAAACTGGCCAGCAAAGCCGCGTACAACCTGGCTGTAGTTTATGAAGCCCAGGGCGATATTGAAGAAGCCCTTAAAACCGCCAAACTATCAAACGATAAAAACCGCAACGATTTTGCCAACGCGCTGATTGTTGATTTGATGAAGGAATAATTTGGGGTGTGCAGATGATTTTGTCTGAACCGTGATTAAACAGATTCATCAGATTTTTTGGATTTTGATTTGCAGTCAGAAATAAGTGTAGACTTTTTTTCAGGACGAGACAAAAAAAATCTTGTTAATCCTTTAATCCCATAAATCCCGGTTCAGACAAAAGTCTACAAGTTTTTCTCAAATATTTCGTAATCAAATCCACCCTTTGAAAATATCTCGTCGGTGGTGGTGAAGCCCGATTTTTGATAGAAGTCAAGTGCCGATACGCGGGCATTACACCAGATACGCTTGCCTCCGTTTATAATGGTAAACTGGGTGATATAATCAAGTAATTGCCGGCCAATCCCCAATCCTTGCACCGATTCATCTATAGCGAATTTGCGGAACTGGAAATCATCGCCACGCTGAAACAGGGATACCACACCCACAATATAGTTGTCTTTAAAGGCGGCAAAATGCAGTCCGTCGTAATCTTCATCCATTCCCATTTCGCGCACGGTTTGCGCTGGATAAAGCACCTGCTGTCGCAATTTCCAGGTAAGTTCGGGACGGATTTGTTCCACGCTGATTTCGGATTTCGGATGTTCGATTTCGAATTTAGTCATGTTAGATATAGTGCTGTGCTTCCTATTGAAACGAAATAGCGTTCAAATTTATTAAGATTGATATTTATCTACCTTGCAAATCAAAATAAATCCGAAATCGAACATCCGAAATCCCAAATCATAATGGAATATTCCCATGCTTTTTTCTCGGGTTATTCACCACTTTATTTTCAAGCATTTTAAAAGCATGGATAAGTTTTACGCGGGTTTCGGCGGGTTCAATTACCTCGTCAATAAAACCACGTTCGGCGGCGCGATAGGGGTTGGCAAAGGTATCTGAATACAATTGTTCTTTTTCTTTCCATTTGGCTTCCTTGTCTTCGGCGGTGCTGATCTCCCGTTTAAAAATGATTTCGGCAGCGCCTTTGGCGCCCATTACCGCGATTTCGGCACTTGGCCAGGCATAGTTCATGTCGGCACCAATGTGTTTGGAGTTCATTACATCATAAGCTCCGCCGTAGGCTTTGCGGGTAATTACGGTAACGCGTGGCACGGTGGCCTCGCAAAAGGCGTATAATAATTTGGCGCCGTTAGTTATAATGGCGTTCCATTCCTGGTCGGTGCCGGGCAAAAAGCCGGGTACATCTTCAAAAACCAACAGAGGGATATTAAAACTATCGCAAAAACGCACAAAGCGGGCAGCTTTGGTTGAGCTATGGATATCCAACACGCCGGCTAAAAACGCGGGCTGATTGGCAACAATACCAATACTACGCCCGGCAAGTCTTGCGAAGCCAACCACAATGTTTTCGGCAAAATCTTTATGCACTTCCAGGAACGAATCGGCATCAATTACATGGTCAATAATCTCGCGGATATCATAAGGGATCGAAGCGATTTCTGGAAGTATGGTATCCAGTTCAGGCCTAAGTTCGTTTTGTATCTCGTACGCTAATGCCGGTGCCCTGTCCTCGCAGTTCTGCGGCATATAGCTTAACAGCGCTTTAACATTTTGAATGGCCACTATCTCATTGGCGCAGGCAAAATGCGTAACGCCCGATTTGGTTGCATGAGTATTAGCTCCGCCCAGCTCTTCGGACGTAACAACTTCATGAGTAACCGTTTTTACAACATTTGGACCGGTTACAAACATGTAGGAGGTGTTCTCTACCATCAAAATAAAATCGGTGATGGCAGGGGAGTATACCGCGCCGCCCGCGCAGGGGCCCATAATGGCCGAAATTTGAGGTATCACGCCCGACGCCATGGTATTGCGGTAAAAGATATCGGCGTAACCACCTAAAGATACCACGCCTTCCTGGATGCGCGCGCCGCCAGAGTCATTTAAACCCACAACCGGTGCGCCATTCTTAATGGCCAGGTCCATAATTTTGCAGATCTTTTCGGCATGGGTTTCGGATAACGACCCGCCGAAAACGGTAAAATCCTGCGAGAATACATAGACCAGCCTGCCATTTATGGTACCGTAACCTGTTACAACGCCATCGCCTGGATATTTTTCTTTCTCCATCCCAAAATCTGTCGACCGGTGGGCCACAAGCATACCAATTTCCTGGAACGAACCCTCGTCCAATAAAAAATGAAGCCTTTCACGTGCTGTTAATTTGCCTTTTTTATGCTGACTTTCAATGCGTACCGTGCCGCCACCTTCCAGCGCCTTTTGGCGTTTTTGCCTTAATACTCCAAGCTTTTTATCCACAATTCAGGTTGTTTGTAACCTGATAAAAATAGTAATTAAATTGTAAGATAGCCGCAAAACTGATTTCGACTTGATTTAAAAGAATGTTTTTTATCTATATTTGTGACAATGAAGTCGAGGAATTTCAAAACGTTAATAGTTGCATTGTTTATGGGCGTCTTTTTAATAAAGATGGGCATATCACTTGCACCTGCGTTTTTGGCACTTGACTGCAAAGCCGTAAGGGCGGTTATCATGCAATTGGAGCAGGAAACAAAATCTGAAAAAGATACGCCGGATAAGGATACTTTTAAAGAGAAAAAGGTTTTTGACGAGTACTATTTTCACAGCGTGGAGTTTATAACCTTCATCAACGAAAGCAACATACTCCATAACCAGGAACACAGCTTACTCATACAGCTTTACCACCCGGTAGTACCTACCCCGCCTCCCAACGTTTAAATGATTAACCGGATACCAACATATCCGGACTGTAACGCTTTACAATTCATTTAAATTTTCAACCAAACACAATTCTTATGTCAATTAAGCAAGGTGGATTTGCCGTGGGCGATCTTAACCTACAAAAATATTTTTTGCCCAAAAACTTAAAAAGAGACCTTCCCTCCAGTCTTGTAGTATTCCTGGTAGCATTGCCTTTATGCCTTGGTATTGCCCTGGCATCGGGCGCGCCGCTTTTCGCGGGTGTGCTAACCGGTATTATTGGCGGCGTAGTAGTAGGCTCTTTAAGCGGGTCGCAACTCAGCGTGGCCGGTCCGGCGGCTGGTTTAACGGTTATTGTACTGAACGCCATAACCACGCTTGGCTCGTACGAAACCTTCCTGATGGCGCTTGTACTTGCCGGGTTTTTCCAGATAATACTGGGCGTTTTAAAAGCCGGTACTATTGCCAATTACTTCCCATCGTCAGTAATTGAAGGGATGCTGGCGGCTATTGGGATCATTTTAATTATGAAGCAGTTTCCGCACGCTGTTGGTTACGATGCCGATTTTGAAGGCGACGAAGGCTTTAGCCAGGCCGATGAGCATAACAGCTTTTCGGGAATATTAGGCGCTTTGCATAAGGTAAACTATGGTGCTATCATTATTGCAGTGGTTTCATTATTGATAATGATATACTGGCCAAAGTTTAAAAAGATGGCCATGGTGCCCGCCCCGTTATTGGTAGTGGTTGCCGGCGTTATTTTAAGCACTGTGTTTAAAGGAACAGGTTTGGCCTTGCTTACTAAGCAGTTTGTGCATATCCCGATTGTAAATAGCAGCAATGAGTTTTTTGGACTGTTTAAATCGGCCAATTTTAGCACCATTGGCAATAAACAGGTTTGGATCTCGGCTTTCACCATTGCCATAGTGGCAAGTTTAGAAACCTTGTTAAGCCTGGAAGCGGTAGATAAGATAGACCCTATTAAACGCGTATCGCCTACCAACCGCGAATTAGTGGCGCAGGGAATTGGTAACATTACCAGCGGCTTTTTGGGCGGCTTGCCCATGACGGCCGTTATTGTACGATCATCTGCAAACGTAAACTCGGGTGCCCGCACCAAAATGAGCGCCATAGTTCACGGTTTATTGTTGCTGATATCGCTGTTGTTTATACCGGTGCTTATCAACATGATTCCGTTATCATGTTTGGCGGCAATATTACTCATGACAGGTTACAGACTGGCCCGCATAGGTTTGTTTAAACATATGTGGCACCAGGGCCTAAATCAGTTTATACCTTTTGTGGTAACCATCATAGCGGTGGTACTTACCGATCTTTTGATAGGCGTAGGCATCGGTATGCTGGTAGGCATCTTCTATATTTTACGCACCAATTTACGCAATCCCTACTTTTACCAGATAGTGAAAAACGGTGATAAAAAGACCATCAACATCAAGCTGGCCGAGGAGGTTTCCTTTTTAAACAAGGCGGCTATACAGGTTACGTTAACCAGTTTGCCAAGTGGTACCGATGTAGTGATTGATGGCTCAAACTCGCGTTACATTGATCCGGATGTGTTGGAGATCATCCATAATTACAAGCACAATGCTTTTACTAAAGGCATATTGGTGCAATTATTAAACATAAGGGATAAGTACGATGTACCTCCTTTGAAAGAATTAATTTATAACCCTAACTAACAAGAAAATCATGTCATCAACAGAAAATAAAAAACAAGTAATAGATACCACCAACATCAAACTGGCCCAGGCTGATAGCTACAACGCCCTGATTAAAGGCAATGCCGAATGGGTAGAGCGGAAGTTAGGCGAAGACAGCGACTTTTTCAAAAAATTAGCTAAAGGTCAGCAGCCACAGGTATTATGGATAGGCTGCTCAGATAGCCGTGTACCGGCCAATGAAGTTACCGGCACCAAAGCCGGCGAAGTGTTTGTACACCGCAACATTGCCAATGTATGCGTACACTCGGATATGAATATGCTGAGCGTGCTTGATTACGCCGTAAATGTACTTAAGGTAAAACACGTGATTGTAGCCGGTCATTACGGTTGCGGTGGTGTTGCCGCTGCTATGAGCAATAAACAATTTGGACTGATTGACAACTGGTTGCGCCACATTAAAGATGTGTACCGTTTGCATAGCTACGAGCTTGACCGCATAACTGACGAAACCCAGAAGCTAAACCGCCTGGTTGAGCTCAATGTAAGCGAGCAGGTGTATAACCTTTGCAAAACATCCATTATCCAAAACGCGTGGATGGAACGTCATGACCTGGAGGTACATGGCTGGGTGATAAACTTAGGTACCGGTTTGGTAAAAGATTTAAAAGTAACCAGCAGCAGCCCCAATAATTTGGGCTATGTATATGAACTTGACGGTGTTAACGCGGTGGCCGCGCACTAAGAAGAACTTGTTTGTTTAATCTGGTTCGATCCCGGCTTGCGAAAGCGGCCGGGATTTTTAGCCTCACCTAAATCCTCTCCAAAGGAGAGGACTTTTGATTTGCGTGTTTTGGAAAGTTCAAAATATTTAAACTATTCTTTTAAAGTCCCCTCCTTTGGAGAGGATTTAGGTGAGGCCAATTTTTTATACTAAATTTACCCTAAGTACAACCGCTTAATAATTATATGCTTAGGCAATCAAAAGAAGATCGTACGCTTAAACAAAATTTGATGCTCGCTTCGTCAACGGCATTTGTATCCGGGGTAACCAATATTGCGGGTATGGTCGCTTTTTTGGCCTTCTCGGCCAATATAACTGGCCATGTGGCTAACCTGGCTAAACATATTGTACAGCAAAATTTCAGGGAGATCATTGTATTTGCCATCTGGCTGCTGATGTTTTTTGCCGGGGCATTTTTATCAAACTTTATTGTGCGTTCGTTTGAGCATAAAAGCCGCTATAAGGCACATTCCATCCCTATTGCTATGGAAACCGTACTGTTATTGTTTGTGGCGATATACGGCCATAACTTTTACCGCGAAACAGATCTTGAACGTGAGGTTGTGATCGGGTTTATCATATTTTCGATGGGATTGCAAAACGGCCTGGTGTCAACCATATCCGGCGGACTCATCAAATCTACCCATCTCACCGGTTTATTTACCGATTTGGGCGGCGATATATCCGAATGGCTGCACCCAAGAATTGCTAAAACCGATGTGATCCGCAATAAAATATACATACGCCTAACGGTATTGTCGTTTTATTTGATTGGGGCGATAGCCGGCGGCATTTTATTTAATATGTACGATTTTGCGATATTCTATTTCATTCCACTAATTTTGTTAACAATATTGTACTATGATCTGTCGCCCATTGCCCTCTATAAAATTTCGCGTTTATTTGGGGGCGAGAAAAGCAGTTCGGTATAAAACATCTTTCTAAACTAAAAACTAAAAAACTATGTGCGCTAAAAAGTTATTACACGACACCAGTCACATCACTTACGAAAGCCTTTTGGAAGGTAATGAACAATTTATTGCCGATGCTTTAGCCGAAGACCCAAAGTTTTTTGAAAAACTGGCCAACGGCCAAACCCCGCCGGTACTATGGATTGGCTGTGCCGATAGCCGTGTACCCGCAAACCAGATCACCAACACCTCGCCGGGCGAAATATTTGTACACCGTAACATCGCCAATATGGTTATACACTCGGATATGAATATGCTATCGGTACTGGATTATGCCGTAAACGTGCTGAAAGTAAAACACGTAATAGTAACAGGTCATTACGGCTGTGGCGGTGTAATTGCCGCTATGAGCAACAAAGAATTTGGCCTGATTGACAACTGGTTGCGCCACATTAAAGACGTTTACCGCCTGCATTCTGCCGAACTGGAAGCTATTGAAGACCATGACGCACGTGCCAGTCGCCTGGTGGAATTAAACGTGGTTGAAAACGTTTATAACCTATGCAAAACCACCATCGTACAAAACGCCTGGAAACACGGCCAGGAACTATCTGTACACGGCTGGGTATACAGCTTAGCCACCGGCAAAATAAACGACATGAAAGTGAGCACCAGCAACAACACCAAGCTGGGCGACGTGTTTAAATTCGAGTAATCTATAGAGTCAAGAATCAAGAGTCAAGAATCAAGACAGCTGCAATAAAGAAGGGCCGGAAATTCGAATTTCCGGCCCTTTTTGCTTATGAAGGCGGCAAAAGTCTTAACTCTTGATTCTTGACTCTTGATTCTTTCCCCCTACAGTTCTTTAGCCAAAAATGGGTACCTGTAATCCTTCGGTGGATCAAAGGTTTCTTTGATGGTGCGGGGGGATACCCAGCGTAGCAGGTTAATCATCGATCCGGCTTTGTCGTTTGTGCCAGAGCCTCTGGCACCGCCAAATGGCTGCTGACCAACTACCGCGCCTGTTGGCTTATCGTTGATATAGAAGTTACCTGCCGCGTTGCGTAAACGCTCGGTAGCTTTGGCAATGGCATAACGGTCCTGGGATATGATAGAGCCTGTTAGCGCGTAGATTGATGTTTTATCTACAATGTTCAACACTTCATCAAACTGATCGTCCTCGTACACGTAAATGGTTAATACCGGGCCAAAAAGCTCCTCGCACATGGTTACGTAGTAAGGATCATCTACCTTAAGTACGGTTGGCTCAATAAACCAGCCTTTGGTTTTGTCATAGCTGCCACCGGCAACAATTTCAACACCTTCGTCGGTTTTAGCCGCGTCGATGTATTTGGCCAGTTTATCAAATGATACTTCGGTAATTACGGCGTTCACAAAGTTTTCAAAATCCTCTACCGGACCAATCTTAAACGAGGTGATATCGCGCTGCATATTGGCTTTAACAGCCGGCCATAATGAAGCCGGGATGTAAGCTCTTGAAGCAGCCGAACATTTTTGTCCCTGGTATTCAAACGCGCCGCGAACAAGAGCGGTGCTCACTACATCGGCATTGGCGCTTGGGTGGGCCAATACAAAATCCTTACCGCCGGTTTCGCCTACTATGCGTGGGTAAGTTTTGTATTTATGTATGTTGGTACCAATGGTTTGCCAGATGTTTTGGAAAACCTTGGTTGAACCTGTAAAGTGAATACCCGCGAAATCGGGGTGGTTAAAGATAACTTCGCCTGCAACCGGGCCATCAACATAAATCAGGTTGATAACACCATCAGGTATACCGGCTTCTTTAAAGATTTTCATGATCACGTTGGCGGCATAGATCTGTGTATAAGCAGGTTTCCAAACCACAACGTTCCCCATCATAGCAGCAGATGCAGGCAGGTTACCGGCAATAGCGGTAAAGTTGAACGGCGTTAAAGCAAACACAAAGCCTTCCAGCGGGCGCTGCTCCAAACGGTTCCAAACACCTTTGCCGGATACTGGTGGCTGTTGCTTGTAAATTTCGGTCATGTATTCTACGTTAAAGCGTAGAAAATCAATCAGTTCGCAAGCTGAATCAATTTCGGCCTGGTAGGCGTTTTTTGATTGACCAAGCATGGTAGCCGCGTTGATGGTTGCACGGTACGGACCGGCAATCAGTTCGGCAGCTTTCAGGAATATGGCTGCACGTTGCTCCCATGGCAGGTTTTCCCAGTCGGCCTTGGCGGCAAGGGCTGCATCAATGGCGGCGGTAACGTGGCTGGCATCACCTTCGCTGAAGGTAGCTAACAGGTGCTGATGATCATGTGGCGGACGAATTTCCAGTTTGCTGCCGGTACGTACTTCCTGGCTGCCAATGTACATGGGTATGTCTAACTGTTGCGCGCGGGCCTCATCTAAAGCGGCTTTGAGTGCAGCGCGCTCCAAACTTCGGGGGCCATAGTTTAAAACCGGCTCGTTTACGGGAGCCGGGACATTAAAAAATCCTTTAAGCATAATGGGTCGTCAATTAAATTGGTGCAAAGATACGGATTTTGAATAGGATGGGGGATGCATGGATTGTCAAAATATTGATGGAGGGGAAGGCTCCAAATCGATGTAGATCCACAACTTTTTAAAGCACCCGTTAATATCCAAACTACACCTTTCTAACTCCTTTTCAACTCAGTTTGGCATCCTTTTGTGTACCAAATAAGCACTAACTAACAACCAAACGCAGCGGTTTTGAAAAAATTTAAAAGGATTCCTGTTGGTTGTGATTTTTAAACTTACATTATTTATTGAAAATTCAGTATATTTGGAATTGTTGAAAATATAAGTAAATTAGCATCGGAATTTAAACTCAAAAAAATCACCATAAACATACCTTATCATGAACAAAGTGGAACTTGCAAAATTTAAAGGCTACGCGGCATCAAACGTGCTGGCCTTTGTACTCATTGGGCTTAACAAACTGTTGCTGCATGATGCCAATGTGCTTATTTATGCCGAGTTTGTAATTATCCCCATGCTGATGGGTGTGATGTACGCCTGGTTTACCCGCAAGTATGGCATGCGTACCAAAACGCTTGCCTGGGCATCATGCGTTAACTGCTTTATAGCTATTGTGCTTAGCGCGGTTTTTTTGCGCGAAGGGATCATTTGCCTGTTCATCGTGTCGCCGTTGCTGCTTTGCTTTATACTGTTGGGTGGGTTATTAGGCCGGCACATGTTCCGGCGCGATAACAATACTCTTAATATCAGCATAATCTCGCTCATGCTGCTGGCTTTTGTAGCCGATTCCCTATCAACCCACCACTATGAAAACGAGGTGACCGATACTATGGTGGTTAAGGCGCCGCCTGCCGAGGTGTGGAAGTATGTGGTGGCTTACAAACGGAACACTTCGCCAAACAAATACTGGCTGTTTAAGGCCGGCATGCCCAGTCCGGTAGAGTCGACGGTAGAGGGCTATTACCTGGGAGCCAGGCGCAAATGTATTTTTAGCAATGGTTATGTGTTTGATGAAAAGATAGTTACCTACGATGAAGGCAAAAACCTCACCTTCGACGTAACCCACCAACCGCGCGATCCGGAGATTATGGGTCATATCGACATCCTGCGCGGGCAGTTTTTACTGAAGGACAACGGCAACGGCACTACAACTTTAGTTGGCAACAGCTGGTACCGCTTATACGTGTTCCCGGTTTGGTATTATGATTTGTGGGCGCAAAGCATTACCCGCAATGTGCACCTGCGGGTGATGGAGCATATTAAACAACTTAGCGAAACCCGGTAATATGTTTTTATTCACCATCAAATATTTTGGCTTTTTAAAATTTGTGCCCGGCCTGCCCGTTGTATTTGATGCCTGGTTAAAAATTTATACCCTGCTCACCCGGCCCATGCTGCTGGATTGGATAGACGATATAGAAACTCACATGCGTAAGCTACCAAGCGTTACGGCCCATAACCACAAATACGGAGGCTTACAGTTTGACCGGCACAAAACCGAAATCGGCCACATTCACAGTAACGGACTATTGGATATGCTGCTCACCCGCAAAATAAAAGCCGAACTGATGCGGCAAGGCCTCATTACTGACCATCACTCCTTCAAAAACACGGGCTGGATAAGCTTTTACATCCGCAATGAGGATGATGTTAGATATGCGCTGAAGTTGTTGAGGTTGGGGTATGATAGGATAGGGGAAAGAGGAAGGAAGCTCGCGCAGGATTTCAACAAGCTTTTTAAACAAAAAACCGGGAAAACCCCTATCGAGTTTAGAAGTAATTAATAATACCATCATTGCTGCCGCAAGGCTCCAGCCTTGTGGCCCGCCTGCTCAGTTATGGATATGTATTACGCTGCTTCCTGAAGCACCTTTTCAATAAGCGCGGTTAGCTGCGCTATATTATCAAACGGTTTGCTGATAAAAGCCTCGGCTGTACCCAGGGAGGCATAATTCTCAATCTCCTCATGGGCCGACATCATAATCACCGGGATATCCTTTGTTTCGGGTTTCGACTTTAGCAATATGCAGATGATATGACCGCTCAAATAGGGTAATTGCTCATCTAATAAAAAGCAATCGGGTTTTAACCCAATCAGGTGTTCGGGAGTGATGATTGACTTGAGTGCCGTTACCCGGAAGCCATTTGCCTCCAGCAACAGTGTTATACTTTCGCGTAAATCGGTATCGTCTTCTATCAGTACAACATGTCTGGTCATCGGCTATGTAATTTTTGCATTTAACGCTATTTAGGGGGAAAGTGTTTGCAGAAACCCCATTTAAAACTGTAAAAAAGTATCTGGGCGAGTACCAATAAATAATATGTCTTAAATTTTTACAAGATACACTTATCATTCATGCTTGTAACGATAGATTTGCAATGCAGTTGTAATTAACATAAATTTATTGCGCGATAGCCGTAAACGCATACCAAAAACGGGTATTCACAAATTAGCGAGCAACCGAGGTAGCACATCCTAAACCTAATGAAAAAACGTACCATATTAAGCATAGTTCTTACTGTTTTTTGCCTCATATACCTTGGTTGGGTTTTTTATGTTGATAGCACGCATAAAATACAATCCGTTTACTGGTTATGGGGCAAACAGGCTGGGTTAGCTATCATTTATATCACCGCATCTATTGGAGTTTATATTGATAAAGACAGATCCCGGCTATCAAAAGCCGGCGCTGTGGGCATGATGCTTTTTTGGCAGGTTTACTTTGGGTATCATGAAGTAAGCAGATACAATAGTGACGTTCGGCTGGATAAGTTTGGTTGGGGTTATAATCGGGAAAGGCAAAAACGGGGCACACCACAAATTCCGCCAAATTGGGAGATAAAAGACAGAACAGATCGTTCAGTTACGTGGCAGGCTAAGGATAGTACTATTGGGCATCAATCCAAAACCATTGTTTTAGATTCTGCTTACAAGATTGATTTTGAAGATGATAAATATGAGCTTAAGCCAATAGAAGGCCCCCTAAGTGATATGGCAATCAGAACCCAATACGGGAGGGGAAAAGGTAAGGATTCTATTTTTTATTATTATAGCCTGGGCGATAGCAGTCGGCAAATTTCAAGATATCAGGCGGATAGTATCTTTTCAGCAAAAAATATAAAAAAGGATTACAAGTAATAGCAATTTTTGGCCGCTGTTAACGCAAACAATAGTATAGTGCATCCCTTTCATAGTTTTCTCCATTTTTTAAGATAAGCATACCAATTAGCTTTAGCTTACCAATTATGCCGCGGCCTGAATGTTAATGAGTTTGTTATAAAACACAGCCTTTAATTCCTGATCCGTGATTTTTATAGATATACATTGTTTATAACCCATTGAAAAATGGGGTTTATAAACTTTTGTCGTGTGGTTTTTTGTGAGGTTATTTAAAAGCATTTTGGTGATTAATGCCGGCACCCCGCGGCATTTACAGGTTAAACCAATTATCTAAATCATACACTATGAAATGTTTTTACTTAATCTCCGGCTTGCTGCGTTCGCGCGGTATTAAACTCACTGTTTTACTTTGCCTGCTTTTTGCCACGGTAAACGGCTTTGCCCAAACCTGGGTAGAGGCCGAAACAGGTACAGTTTCAAACGGAGCGGTGGTGCAAACCAACAGCGCGGCTTCCGGCGGCAAACACGTGGGGTACCTGGGCGGGCCAACAAACGGCACGGTAGTTATCCCTGTAACCGTGGCCAACGCCGGGCAATACACGCTTTCGGTTAATTACCTTTCGGCTGATCCGCGCAACCTCTACGTAACCGTAAACAACGATGCGGCCGTGGTTATAGCCTGCAATTCGGGCAGTTGGAGCACCGTTGCCACGGCTACCCTGGTGATAAACCTGCAGGCCGGTACCAATAACATCACCCTAAACAATAACAACGGCGATTATGCCCCCAATGTGGACCGTATTGGCACCGCGCCTAAATATTATGAATCTGAAGCTGGCACCCTGGCAGGCGGCGCGGCGGTACAAAGTTGTACGGCATGCTCCGGTACATCTATGGTAGGTAACTTAGGTACCGGCTCGGTTACCAATACGGTGAATGTAGGTGTGGCCGGCAATTACATCCTTACGGTTTATTATGCCACGCAAGATCCGCGGTCATTTTACGTATCGGTAAATGGCGGTGCGGGTACCGAACTGGCCTGCTTGCCATCCGGCGGCTGGGCTACCGTCGCCGCGGCTACTATTCCCGTAACTTTAAATGCCGGCAATAACACCATTAAGTTAGATAATAACGGCTGGTACGCGCCAAACGCCGATAAGCTCAGCCTGGCCTTTGTACCATCAACCATTAAAAATATCAATTTTGGCGGCACCAACCGCATTGAGTACAACCTGGCTACGGGCAAGTACAATGTGTATTTCAACGGCACCAAGGTAATTACAGATGCCATTGCTACGGCGCAATCAAACAACGCGCAATCGAGCCCTAATTACGCTACCCGAACTTATAGTTCATCAGCATTGAGCGATGGTTTGGGTACGGGAACCAAACATATCATTTCTTTATCAGGCAATGGATTGATCCCCATGCAACAAACCTTTTATGTGTACAATAACCGCAATTATTTTTATACCGATATCTCATTAAGCGGTGCCGGTGCCAACTGTTACTATATGGCGCCGCTCATATCAACCAACGTAGTGTTGCCTGTAAGCGGCGACAACCGGTTTTTAAAAGTGCCTTTTGATAATGATACCTTTATCTCCTATGATGCCCAGGCTTTAAGCGGGGTAAACACCACCAGTAGCGAGGTGACTGCCATTTTTGATAACACCAGCCGCAATGGTATGGTATTAGGTTCTATTGAGCATAGCGATTGGAAAACAGGCATCCAGGCGGTGGCATCAGGCACTACCTTATCGCAGCTGTCGGTTTTTGGCGGTTTAGCGCAGGAAGCTATCACTCGCGACAAAAAGGGCCACGGTTGGGTAGGTCAGGGTGGTACTTACGCCAAATCGCCCAAAGTGATGGTTGGCTTTTTTAATGATTGGCGCGATGGCATGGAAGAGTTTGGCAAATCAAACCGGATTGCCGAGCCGCCCTATATTTTTAACTGGGCACAGCCCACGCCCTTCGGCTGGAACAGCTGGGGATCTATCCAAAGCGGCCTTAATTTAACCAACGCCGAAGGGGTTGTCGATTTTTTTGCCAATACGTTAACCGGGTTCCGCAACGGGAATACGGCGTATATTGATCTCGACTCGTACTGGGATAACCTGAATGATACCCAACTAAAGCAATTTGCCGATTACTGCAAACTTAAAGGCTTGAAGCCAGGCATTTATTGGGCACCCTTTGTGGACTGGGGTAAAACAAGCCGCGGGGTAGAGGGCAGCACTTATAACTACACCGATATATGGGCCAAAGAGAACGGCGCATACCATGATCTGGATGGCTGCCGCGCGCTTGATCCTACCCACCCCGGCACCCAGCAGCGCATAGCCTGGATGATAGGCCGGTTTAAAACGGCCGGTTTCCAGATGATCAAGATCGACTTTTTAGGTCATGCCGCTATTGAGGCCGATAGTTATTATGATTCATCGGTACATACCGGCATGGAGGCTTACCGCAAAGGGATGGAATACCTTACAGATCAGCTGGCCGGGCAAATGCTGGTGTACGCCGCCATATCGCCCAATTTGGCAACTGCCCGTTACGCCCACATGCGCCGCATTGCCTGCGATGCCTTTTCATCAACCAGCGATAGCAAATACACTTTAAACAGCACCAACTACGGCTGGTGGCAAACCTATATGTACAACTACATTGATGCCGATCATGAAGTGCTGTCAACCGCCACACTGGGTGCCAACCACATGAGGGTAGCATCGGGCGTAATTACGGGTACGGTAATCACCGGCGACAATTTTTCGACTACCGGCCAGTGGACAACCGTTGCCCAAAGTCTGTTCCAAAATCAGGATGTGCTGGATATCGCCCGTAACGGCATCGCGTTTCGCCCGGTAGATGGCAATACCGGTACCGGCACAAGCGAACTGTTTACCCGTGTTATTGGCAATTACCTGTACCTGGCGGCTTTTAACTATGGTACAAGTAGTAAAGCGTATTCGGTAGGTTACAGCAGGATAGGCCTGCAAAGCGGTACATATACCATGAAGGAGTTATATGGCGGCACAACATCAACCATTACCAGTTCTATCGGCTTTACGGTGCCCGCCGGCGATGCTGCTATTTACCGCATCACTTTAAGCGCGAATTTTTCGGCCGCCGTTACCAATCCCGATGTTGTGCAAAGCGATGGCACATCAACCACCAAACTTACCTATTACCCAAACCCGGTAGCCAATACCTTAAATATTGACAATCCCGACGCGATGGCTACTGTAATGCTCACCGCATTTGGTACCGGTGCCACTGTAAAAAACATAGGCGGCGTTAACAGTAAACATTATGAGCTAAACTTAAGCGGGCTACAATCGGGGTATTACATTGTATCGGTAACGGATAGTAAGAATAAGACGAAGAGCTTTAAGATTTATAAACGATAGCGGTAGGTGCATGGCGCAGAAGACTCACCCGACGGTTCGCCTTTGGTGAACGCAACCCTCCGGCTACGCCGCATAGAGGGGTTTGAACGCGGGTTAGCTTTGCTTTGATGTTTAGCAATTCAAAATATTCAGCGTTCAAACCCCTCTTTCCGGCTTGCCGAAGAGAGGGTGACGAGCGTAGCGATGTCGGGTGAGTCTTCACCTGCGTTTGCGTAAATTGACTATTCGTTAGGTATAAATAGCTGCTTACCCGGCAAAAAACAAGAGCATAAAACCTTTTTTTTGCCCCAATAAGGGCTGAAATGAAAAATTAAATCCCTCGCACAGAGTGAGGTGTATAGTTTTTGCTGCAATTTTTGAAATTAATAATGCCGATCCGCCGCATATTTCTATTTTTGCACCCGGAGAGCTGGCAGAGTGGTCGATTGCGGCAGTCTTGAAAACTGTTGAACTGTGAAAGGTTCCTGGGGTTCGAATCCCTAGCTCTCCGCAAGAAAAGTTGAGTAGTACCCCAAACTACTCAACTTTTATTATTTTTAAACCTTAAAAGCAATAACTGTTTTAGAATTAATACGGTGAAAATAATGCCTACAGAATTATTAAAGAACAAAATAATCGGGCACTTTTTCTGATAATGCTAATACTTGAATTTGTTTAATTATTTTTATCAAACTGCTTTAGCGTGCAATTGGCAGACTTTGTAAATATTTAAATAAGCCTTATCATAATTATGAAGATATTTTTAAGCTCAACGGCTTATGATTTAGGGGATATCAGAGCTAAGATAGTTGACATTTTAACTAAGCAAAAGCATGAAGTAATTTATCACGAAAGCCCAACATTTCCAGCAAAAGTTGATTTGCATTCACATGACCAATGTCTTTTGGCAGTCGAAGATTGCGACACACTGGTATGTGTCTTAGACAAAAGATATGGCGGTAATTATGCAGGGGAAATGTTGGCAAACAACAAACCATTAAAATTCTCCGTCACAGGCAAAGATAACAAAGGAGAGAGGCTAAAAGAAGATCTGGAAATCCCTATTAATAAATTAAGTATAACATGGTGTGAGTTGCAGAGAGCGTATGCTTTGAATAAAAATGTTATCACATTTGCTCGTCAAAGAACAATGGATGAAAAGGAAACAAGACGCCACAACCAGTATTTAAAAACCTTTAGACCATCATACGCTGAAAAAAATGAATTGTTTGACCTTATTGATTGGATAACTAAACAGAAAAGGAATAACTGGATCATTCCCTTTAATAATATAGTAGACTTCGAAGAAAAGCTTGTTGTTTATATTAACGAGTTTGACAAACAAAAACTGAAAACCACAATTAGTAAAAAACATCTTAGTAAAAAGATTTGCGTGATTGTAGAAGGAGAAATTGATCGTATTGTTGTTCAAAATCTCATCCGTAAATCGAAAATTAAAGGTGAGTTTATTATAATACCTGCTTATAGTAAATATAGAATCTTACAGACATTTAATGAATATATACTTCCATTTTCAAGAGCTTTTGACAAGGTATTAGTCCTTGTTGATACCGATGCAAAAAGCTCAGAACAATTATTAACTTTCAGGGATAGCATAAGTCAGCTTGAAGAAAATATAATTATGGAAAATGTCCAAATATTTGGCGCTAATCCTTCTATCGAGGCTTGGATTACTGCTGGGGTTGACGAAAAATTATATAGATGGCATGAAGGCTTTATCGACAAAGAGATTTACGTCATGAGGTTTGGTAGTTCAACTATTCAAAATACAAGAAATGTGATGAAGGATTTTAATATTACACAAGCCATGCAACTATCTTCTGAATTAACTGATTTTGTTGGAGCTTTGCGGCAATTTGCGTTTGAAGAGCAGGCAGGTAAATAATAAAAAACAGTATCCGATTTGTTCTCAACTATTAATTAACCATATCTAACTCGTTACATCGTTTTCAAAATATTTTTAATTACATCCAAAATACCTTCCAAGTGTCCTAATAGACTCCCGTTCACCCCGCTGATACCAATATCAAAATATTAAAAGCCTGTCAATCAAATAATTGCAGGCTTTTGTTTTTTTATCAAATGTGTCGTCCAGTACGAATGTCCCGGTTTTTTCAAAACGTTATCCGATAGGCGGTTACGTTTATATTTTAAGCGTTTCCAAAAGCGTTAAAGCTTCTGTTATCATCTCCCGTTATTTTCACAAGATTGTAAATTCAGCTTGCTTATTCTTTTTAGTTGTGCTTTTTTTAAATCTACCCTTTGGAAAATTCCCAAAATGATATTTTCTTTAAAACTCAAAATAAACACCGAAACGCAAGTGATAATTTTATGTTAAAATCGAAAAAAAACTGTCATGAATTTAACCTTTAATGACCCGTCATTACCAGAATGGCTTGAAACCAGTTCAGAAAAAGACTATGATAACCTGCCATTTGGGGTAGTAAAAATGAATTACGACGGGGTAGTGACTAACTACAGCAAAGGTCAATCGGATTTATCTGGCGTATCTAAAGAAAACGCCAGGGGTAAGCATTTTTTTACACAGGTGGCGCCATGTACCAATAACTTTATGGTAGCGGAGAAATACAAAAGTGACAGTTTGGACGAAATTATGCCTTACATGTTCACCTATATCACTTTGCCTACCCCGGTTGAGCTGCGCCTCATTAAAGGCAGTAAAGGCAATCAATACCTGCTGGCTAAAAACGCATAAAATTGAGCGCTATTTCGGCCGAGAGCCAGGTACAAAAGATGCTTTCCATCATTTACCAGATCCCCATGGGGTTGGTAGAAGCAACTAAAGATGGAGGGATTACAGCTATGAATGCTAAAAGCATTCAGTTATTAATGCCTTTGTTTCATATTCATAAATTAAAGGGTAACAACATTAACCACCTTTTGAGTGTGATAGCGCCCCAAGTACTTGCCGCCGCCCAACAGTTTGTACCCGCCAATGGCAATGTAATCAAACAAGTAAGGCAGGAAATACCTGTTACACATGCGAATGGCTCAGACACCGATCTGTGTTTTTTGTTTACAGTAGAAAAGCTGGACGAGGACCAATTTACTTACGTGTTTGACGACGTTACGGAGCTTTATCATAAGGAGAAAGAACTAAACCAAATGATAGAGGATAAGGCGATTGAACAGCTTAACAAGTTCGAGATCGCATCGGGGCTATTGCATGATATTGGTAACGCCGTGGTAGGGTTTGGTTCCTACATTACTAAAATTAAGCGGTCTATCGAACAAAAGAATGATATTACTACGCTGCAAAGTTTAAAAACATTTGTTGAAAAGAACCAGGTTGCGTTGGCGGGCGCACTTGGCGAAAAAAAAAGTAAAGCTATAGCCGAATTACTGGATGGTGTGATCACTAATCAGGAAAGTAACTTAACAGAAGTGAGAAATTCTGTTACCGACCAAATGAAGATCATTTCACATATCCAGGAGATCTTAAATATACAACGGCAATATGTTAAAGGGCATTATATTGAGCGTGCTACCGTTAGCGTGCGCGACCTGATTAATGATTCGGTTTCTATGCTGGCTAATTCGTTTGAAAAACGGGGGATAAATTTAGGCCTGCAGATATCCAGCGATATGGTGCAGATTAAAGGCGATAGAACCAAACTGATGCAGGTTTTTTTGAACCTGTTAAAGAACGCTGCCGATTCCGTTGTACAACTGGAAAACCCTGAACAGGCTAAAGAAATCAACGTAGCTGTGGGCCGGGGAAAAACCAGTGTGAAGGTAATTATCCAGGATAATGGCCGGGGATTTGACGAGGCAACCGGGGCAAAATTATTTACCAGGGGCTACACTACCAAAGCAGAAGGGACAGGACTTGGCCTGGCCAACTGCAAAAATATTATTGAAGGCCATAACGGCCAAATCTATCTCACCAGCGCCGGTGTAGGCCAGGGTGCTACATCTGTTGTGATTTTTAATATATAAGCCTTTAAAGCGTATATCAACCTATGGAAAATATTAACACAAGAGTGCTCATTATTGACGACGAAGAAGTTGTTAGGGATAATATCGAAGATATATTGGTACCTAAGCGGGCTTATGCCAATGAAATGATCACTAATGCTTCGAGTATTCTTTTTGACGATGAGGAAGAACCTGAAGAAAGGATTCTTACCCCGGTTAATAACAGCACCATACCGGTATTTAGTGTAGATAAAGCCAGTAGCGGTATGGAGGGTTTGCAAAAAATTAAGGCCGCTGTAGCGGCAGGTAAACCTTATGCAGTAATATTTTTAGATATGCGGATGCCGGGCTGGGACGGCCTGGAAACGGCAATGTATATCAAGGAGGCTGATCCCAAAGCCGAAATTATCATCATTACCGCCTTTAGCGATAAATCCATCGAGGAGATATTTAACAAGGTTGGGCAAAACGTGGGTTATCACTGTAAACCCTATGCTTCTGAGGAGATCTTGCAATTAGCCACCAAAGGTGTTAACGACTATAATAAGCTGCGTAACCTGGAAAAACTAATCACGGTGATTTCCAATATCAATATGTCAAAAACGCAGCTTGACCCATTACTTCAAAATATATTAGATCAGCTGGCTATGTACATTGGTAGTGATATGGCTGTATTGGGCAAACTGCTTACTTCTAAAACATATCAGCAGCTCTTCTCTATCGGATCGGTAGGCTCGGTAGAAAAAAAGATCAATGTAGAGCGCCTGTCGGCCATCATTGCCTCAACTGATATTACCGAAGAAGAGGAGGTGGTACAAGTTGATGAACTGGTGTTTATCAAAATTGAAGACTATTATATTTTTGCAGCACTTACCGCTAACCAGTTCCTTAAAACTGAAAAGATTTACCTGCTGAAATTATTTGTGCAAAGTGCCGCTAAAGCCATCAAGAACGCACAATTACACGAAGTAATCGCGCGAGAAGAAAAGCTGGCCGTTGTTGGTAAAGCACTGAGCATGTTAATGCATGACCTGCGCGTACCCATTAAAAATATTCCGCTGCTTACTGGCGCCATACGCGATGAAGGTTTCAACAGTTCCTGGTTAGATATGATTGATGAAAGTGGTGAGCAGGCTTCGGAAATTTTTGACGACTTTTTAGATTTTATAAGAGATACCCCACTAAAAGCCCAGCGCATATCTGTAAACCAACTGATTAACGATAGTGTCACTTTGGCTAACCATACACCCGGTTTTAATCAGATATCCATAAGTGAGCAGGTAGTGCCCGATTTATTTGTACAGGGAGATAGCAGCAAGCTTAAGCGGGTGATAATGAACCTGATGAACAACGCTTGCGAAGCCATGACCGCGCTTAAAGTAGAGAGCCCTTCAATTGAACTTTTAGCAAATAAGGTGGGTAGTGATGTGGTGATCAAAGTTAAAGATAACGGCCCCGGCATTCCGGCAAGTATCATTGAAAATTTGTTTGATGCTTTTGTAACTGTAGGTAAAGGTAACGGCACCGGGCTGGGCCTGGCTATTGCTAAACAGTTTATAGAAGCACATGAAGGCACAATTACTGTAGCGAACCATAATGGCGCGGAGTTTACCATTATACTACCGGCAGCTGTGTAATGTGGGATTATCAGTCGGTTAAGCAAATTATTTTAGATTTATCGCTAAAGGTTAGGGGTATGCCCTTCACAGGCGATGCAGCCCTTTACCAAATAATTGGTGCCGATTGGAAACACGATTTGGGTTTAGATTCTATTGAGTTGATGGGGTTGGCCGCCGAGGTAAACTCGTTATTTAACCTGTTTGCAGTTAATGAGCCACCCTACCTGTTATCATCTGCCAAAGTTGATGATTGGGTTGAAATGGTTTTAAAAACCCGGCAACGTGCCGATGAAATTTTGTGTTTTAACACATCCGGAACTTCCGGGCAAACCAAAGTTATTCGGCATACCATGGCTCACCTCCAAAGGGAGATAGCATTCTTAAAAACGCTTTTCCAAGAGGCTACGTGCATTATCCCTTATGTACCAGGTTATTCAATTTACGGGTTTTTACTAACGGTGGGTTTGCCTAAATTGTTACAAGCGCCTTTATGCTACCCCTCTCAGGTGGATTGGACGCGGTTACCGGCGAACGCCCTGATAGTTGCTACTCCGTTTAACTGGCAGTTATTAATCAATAGTTTGCCAGATATGGCTGTGCAAGTGCTTGGCGTATCGGCTGCGGCTCCATTATATTCAGATTTATATCGGAGCATCAATTCAAAAGGAATTAAGCTTACTGAGCTGTACGGGGCTACCGAAACTTCGGGTGTGGCTTACCGGAATCACTGGGACGATAGCTTTCAATTTTTCCCTTATTGGGCATTAGCGACTGATGGCGAGATAAGAGATATGGAAACGGACCGCGTTTTTAAACTTATGGATGATATCCGGATAGATGACCAGGGGCATTTTACTATCACCGGTCGAAAAGATAAACAGGTGAAAATAGCAGGGCGGCTGGTAAACCTGGATCAGGTTGCTTTAAGTATAAAAAAACTGGCAAATGTTCAGGAATGCCACATCAGCGCCAAAGCAACAGGCAACGACCTCATGATACAGGTTTCTTTAACCCTTTTTGAAGATGGCGAGCACCAACGTACCGATGTAAAAAAACAAATCAGGCAAATGCTGCCAGCTCATGAACGCCCCAGGGACATTTATTTTGATTGATTATTACTTAATTATTTCCGTTGTCACCAACAACCCCGCAAGAAAAAAGTTCGGTAGTATCCGGCTTTACCGTAAAAATTAAAAACCTTGCTGCAATAAAGTAGCAAGGTTTTTTGTTTTTCTGCACTCCAAACCTATCAATGGCTTCTGCGCTTTAATTACAGTCACAAAAGAGAATTAGTGTACAACTATCCAGTATTTGTGTTAACACCGGCCCTCTTATCCTTCAGACATTTGTACTATCAATTTGAAATAGTAACAAAATGAAAAAAATAATTTTAATAATTGGTGCAAGTTCTGGGATGGGTAAGGAAACTGCTAAGAAACTCATCCGGGAGGGTCATACTGTTTATACAGTTGCACGAAGAATTGACCAAATGCAGGATTTAAAGGCATTGGGTGGTTATCCAATGCAAATGGATGTAACAAGTGAAAACGACATACGGAAGGTAATTAATACCATTATCAAAGAAGAGGGTAAGATAGATGTGCTTTGGAACAACGCGGGCTATGGTCTTTATGGTTCGGTAGAGGATGTATCGTTAGCTGAGGCAAGAAAACAGATGGAGGTAAATGTTTTCGGAATTGCTGCGGTATCGCAAATGGTAGTTCCCTACATGCGTAAAGCAAAATCCGGATTAATTATTAACACTTCTTCAATGGGTGGTAAAATGTACTTCCCGATGGGGGCATGGTACCATGCAAGCAAACATGCCGTGGAAGGTTTGAGCGATTGTATGCGATTAGAGTTAAAGCAATTCAATATCAAGGTGGTGATATTGGAGCCCGGCTTTATTGCCACCGAATTTGGATCTGTTTTGATTGGCAACTTTTCAAAAGTTTCAAAGCAAAGCGCCTACACAGGCATGATGGATAAAATCATAGAGGGTACAAAAAAAGCCGCGCAGGGAAACGGTTCCTCGAAACCTTCGGTAATTGCTGATACTGTAAATAAAATAGTAAGTAGTAAAAATCCGAAAACACGTTACAGGGTTGGAAAGTTTGCCAAACCTATGGTTTGGATGAGGACCTACCTGGGAGACAGGCTATTTGACAGAATCGTTATGAGTCAAATGTAATAGCATCAAAGCAAATTAAATAACGTTTAAAAACAAGTAAATGAAAATCTTAAAAATAGCTATTGCATTAGTAATCGCTTTTGCCACTACAGTTAAAGCACAAACTGCCGAAAATGCTATAGCAGGCACATGGGAATCTGATAAGAAAGATGTTCGGTTAGAGTTCTTCAAATTGGGCAATGAGTACCAGGCAAAATTGTTATGGGGTAATAAAATTGTAGAAAGCGACGGCAAAACTTCAAAAAAAGATGCCAAAAACCCGGACGAAAAACTACGTTCAAGAAGCATCATCGGCATTGTAAGTGTAACCGGCCTAAAGTGGGATGGAGAGGAATTTACTGGCGGTAAAATCTATAATCCTCCATCAGGAGATACTTATAAATGCAAGGTTTGGATCAAAAACGGCAAGCTAAATCTGCGCGGGTATATGGGCGTATCTATGTTTGGTCAAACCGCTACATTTCATCGCTACAATCAGTAACTGTGTATTAATAAGTTTGACTATGAATTTCTTTAATAGTACATCTGCATGGATTAAGGGTGAGGTTTTTGAGGGTATTTTGATCTTTGTGTTCGGTGTCTTCATTATTTTATTGGGGCTTATATTCTGGAAATTTGGCGAAACACCAAATGCAAAAGCACTCATCATTCCCCTAATTATCGCAGGTTTTGTGTATGTTTTATTAGGCGGCTCAATGTATGTTTCAAATCAAAACAGGTTGCCGGTTTTCAAGCAAAAGTTTAGTCATAATCAATCGGAGTTTATTCAATCCGAAAAAAAACGCGTAGAAAGCTTTCAATACATGTACACCATTTCAAAGGTGGTGGCAACAGTATGTTTTTCACTTACACTACTTATATTCTGGTTGTTAAAAAGCCCGTCATGGCAAGGCTGGGGTATTGGCTTATCATTATTTGCCATCTCAGGTTTGATGGTTGATTACTTTTCCCAGGAAAGGGCTGAGATCTATTACAAAGTGATTTTAGAGATATTAAAATAGCAGGCAATGAGAACTATTTTCTAAATTTAGATAGATGATCAATAACATTATACATATAGAAACTATTTCAGAGATGCATAAAATGCTTCCCGATTCAAAAGTAAAACACCCCTTAGTAGCAGTTGTGGATTTCTCCAAATATGAAGAGCAATTCTACTCAGGAATGAAATTGACTTTAGGTTTTTATTCCGTTATGTTCAAGAATTTTTGCATTAACCAAATGAAATACGGGCAGCAATCTTATGATTTTAATGAGGGCAGTTTAATTTGTATTGCTCCACGGCAGGTTATAGCATTGGATGAGCCTTTGCAAAAAAAGGTGGATATTTCTGGATGGGGCTTATTTTTTCACCCCGATTTGATCAGGGGTACATCATTAGGCAAATTAATAAAGGATTATTCCTTTTTCTCTTATGAAATCAACGAAGCGCTTCATCTTTCGGAAAAAGAAAAGACCGTGTTATTTGACATTGTGCAGAAGGTAGATACTGAATTGTTTGAAAATATTGATAAGCACAGCCAAACATTAATAGTTTCCAATATTGAATTGTTGCTTAATTATTGTACACGGTATTACGATCGCCAATTTATAACCAGGAAGCATGCGAATAAGGATATACTGTCAAAGGTTGAGAGCGAGTTATTAGATTACATACAATCGCCCCTGCTTAGCAAAAAAGGCTTGCCAACGGTAAAATTCCTGGCAGATAGGATGCATTTATCCGCCAACTATCTCAGTGATCTGCTTAAAAGAGAAACAGGGATGAATGCGCAGGACCGTATTCATTATTATTTGATTGAAGAAGCAAAAAGTCTTTTATTGAGTTCCAACAAATCTATCGGTGAGTTAGCTTTTTCACTTGGGTTCGAATATCCGCAATATTTCTCCCGACTATTTAAGCAGCGGGTTGGACAAACGCCGAATGAATATCGCTCCCTCAATTGATAATATATAATAAACCAATGCGCTATAGATTTCGATTCACCCCGCAGGCAAAAAGGTTTGCAAATTGCGAACCTTTTTTGAAAAGCCAGGTTCAAACAACCGTTTTTTTATTCTGTTAATAAATTTCTTTAATCAAAATTCAAGGTGGTAGTTTTGCGTTTCATTGGCGGGCATGGCAATAAACACTGAACAACACTTACACCATCATCACATAAAACCAACGGCTATGCGGTTGTTGGTGTTAAATTTTCTGTTAAAACGTAAGGCAGCTATTAGTCTTAACGATATAGAAAAGGCTATACAGCCCGCAGATCGGATTACCATTTATCGTACGCTTAAAACTTTCGAAGAAAAGGGACTTGTACACCTCATTGATGATGGTACTGGCACGCATAAGTATGCCCTTTGCGATGATACTTGCGGTCCTGAAGAGCACAATGACCTGCATGTTCATTTTTATTGTAACGGTTGCCATGAAACTTACTGCCTTCCCAATTCAAAATTACCTCAGATAGACCTGCCTGAAGGGTTTGGTTACTCCGAAATGAACCTTGTTGTAAAAGGATATTGCGACAAATGTAAACCCTGAACAATGCAATTGCGTTGCATTGTTTTCTTTCCCACCTTTGCGCCATTAAAAAACAATAAAATGGATACTGGTCCAAGTAGTAATCAACATTATTTAATCAACATCTCCTGACGGGCTACCTCTTTTAAGCTGGCCCGACGGGGCAACGCTACATTTATGCTTAAAAGAAAAAACATCAACAACAGCCCTCAATACAAAGGGCTTAACCAGGCGGCAGAACTTCAACTCAAAAATATCGCCGGTGCCTGCAAAACACAATGCTTTGGTTTATTGGATACGCGTGAGCAAGGTTTGAGTAAAGCGGAGGCACGTTCACGCTTCCTCATTCATGGTGCAAATGAGGTATCGCACGAGAAAGCCCCCGGCTGGTACATTCAATTGCTACAGGCCTTTGTCAACCCCTTTATTGGCGTATTAGTTGTATTAGCGGCAATTTCAATAATTACAGATGTGGTAATCCAGGCTCCTGCTGATAGGGATTTTTCTACGGTGGCCATTATCTGTATTATGGTTACATTAAGTGTACTATTACGGTTCATTCAGGAATATCGCAGTAACCAGGCAGCAGAAAAGCTTAAATCTATGGTTAAAACTACTGCCACCGTTGTACGATACGGCGAGGATAAGCAAGAGATTGATATAAAAGAACTGGTACCCGGTGATATTATTCAATTGGCCGCAGGTGACATGATTCCGGCAGATATACGCGTCCTGCAATCAAAAGACCTGTTTGTAAGCCAGGCTATGTTAACCGGAGAATCGGTACCAGCCGAAAAAATAGCAGATGCAAACCCTTCGCCCGAAAAAATATCCGTTCTGGAGCTTAACAATAGCTGTTTTATGGGTACAAACGTGGTGAGCGGTAGCGCAACCGCGGTAATAGTGAATACGGGCGATAAAACGTATTTCGGTTCATTATCTAAGTCGCTGGTAGGCAAACGGGCCGAAACCAGTTTTGATAAAGGTGTTAATAGTGTAAGCTGGCTGCTTATCCGTTTCATGCTGGTGATGGTACCCGCCGTGATGCTGCTTAACGGTTTTACCAAACACAACTGGCTCGAAGCCTTCTTGTTCGGCTTGTCTATAGCGGTAGGGTTAACGCCAGAAATGTTGCCCATGATAGTTACCGCCAACCTTGCAAAAGGCGCGGTGAATATGTCAAAGCGCAAAGTTGTTGTAAAACGATTGAACGCGATTCAAAATATCGGTGCGATGGATGTTTTGTGTACGGATAAAACCGGTACTCTAACAATGGATAAGATTGTGCTGGAAAGACATTTGAATGTGTTTGGTGCGGAAGATAATGAAGTAATGAAATGGGCATACCTCAACAGCTATCACCAAACCGGATTAAAAAACTTGTTGGATATTGCCGTATTGGAGCATGTACATGAACATGCCTGCCTGCACGAGGGCGAAAACTACGAGAAGATAGATGAGATCCCATTTGATTTTCAGCGCAGGCGAATGTCTGTTATTCTTCGGGAGAAAGGTGATAAGCACCTGTTAATTTGCAAAGGCGCGGTTGAGGAAATGCTTGACCTGTGTACCTGGGCATTCGATCCGGGAGAAGATAACAAGTTACAAATTGCCGGTGACAAACTTATTCCAATGGATGAGCAAATGCGCAAAACCGTGTTACATCAATCGAAGAAATTGAATGAGGAAGGTTTGCGTGTATTGCTGGTTGCGGTAAAAGAGTTTGATGAACGCCCTTTAACATATTCGGTAGAGGATGAAAAAGACATGATACTTACCGGTTTTGTAGGCTTCCTTGACCCGGCAAAACCATCTGCCAAACCCGCTATACAGGCATTACACAACCTGGGAGTGCAAATTAAGGTATTGACTGGCGATAACGAGATAGTAACCAAAAAGATATGTAACGATGTGGGTATCCCTGTTAACGAGATATTAATGGGGAAGGACCTGGAAAACATGAGTGACGATGTGTTGAAGGTAAAGATAGATGCTGTTAATATCCTTGCAAAACTTAGCCCCTTGCAAAAAGCACGGGTGGTAAAGCTATTACAGGAAAAGGGGCATACTGTTGGTTTTATGGGCGATGGTATTAATGACGCTGCCGCGTTACGGGATGCCGATGTAGGCATCTCGGTTGATACAGCAGTTGATATTGCTAAAGAAAGCGCTGATATCATTCTGCTGGAAAAAGATCTGATGGTATTGCGCAAGGGCGTAATATATGGCCGCCGTACATTCGGCAATATTATTAAGTATATCAAAATGACCGCCAGCAGCAATTTTGGCAATATGTTTAGTATGCTTGGTGCCAGTGTTTTACTGCCCTTTTTGCCCATGCTGCCTATACAAATATTGGTGCAGAACTTATTGTACGATATTTCGCAAATATCTATTCCATGGGATACAATGGATAGCGAGTTTATCGAAAAACCCCAGAAATGGGATGCAAGCGGCATCAGTAAGTTTATGGTTTACATAGGGCCAATCAGTTCCATATTTGATTATGCCACGTTTGCGGTAATGTGGTTTGTATTTAAAGCAAATTCAACCGCGCATCAAAGTGTTTTTCAAAGCGGTTGGTTTATTGAAGGGCTGCTATCGCAAACCCTGATAGTACACATGATACGTACCCGCAAGGTGCCTTTTATACAAAGTTGGGCGGCGGCTCCCGTAGTGGCATTAACATCGCTCATTATGTTGGCAGGTATAGCGTTGCCTTTTTCGCCGCTGGCATCTGTGCTTAAAATGCAGCCTTTGTCGCTAAGTTATTTTCCGTGGTTGTTTACCATTTTGATAATGTATTGTGTGTTTACACAATTTATCAAAAATTGGTTCATCAATAAATTTCATCACTGGCTGTAAAACCGGCACACCGGCGCGGGCAAATCGTTGGTATAGGCACAGCCTGCGCCCCTGAGTTAATAGATTACTTCATCAACAAATTGAAAAAACGATTTCAAAAAAATAAATTTTATCATGAAACTGTATACACTTTCCATATTGGCAATATTATGTTTAATCTTCGGTGCTAATGCCTTTGCGCAGGATACCGTAAAACAGCAGCGCTTCAGCTTTCATTTTCAACAAACCGTCATCACCCAAAATAAGCCTGCTTTTAATGCGGCCTACTCCGGGAAAAACAGCCTGTCGCCATCTGCAGAAACACAATCGTCAATCACTTCTACTTTTTATGGTGCAGCGCGCTTATGGCCAGGCGCTACAGCTGTTTTTAATCCCGAATTGTCTGGCGGCTCTGGTTTAAGCAAAACAGAGGGGATAGCAGGTTTCCCTAACGGTGAAACATTCCGGGTAAATAGCGTAGCGCCATCAATCTATATCGCACGCTTATACCTTACCCAGATGTTTCAATGGGGAAAAGAAAAAGATACCCTCACCGACGATAATAACCAACCGGCAGGATTACAGAGTAAAAGATATTTTTCTGTTACTGCCGGCAAATTTGGCATGGCCGATTTTTTCGACGGTAATCAATTCAGCCATGATCCACGCGTTCAATTCATGAATTGGTCATTGATGGATAATGGTGCATGGGATTATCCGGCCAATACCCGCGGATATGTTTTGGGTTTATACACAGCGTTGGGACAACCTACCTGGACTTTGCGATTTGCATTGACGATGAGTGTAACGCAAGCAAACTCATCTACCTGGGACGCGAAGATTGCTAAAGCCAACACACAGACCATCGAGTTTGAAAAACGTTATAGCATAGCAGGCCAGGCGGGTACTTTGCGTTTGATGAGTTTTTTAAATAATGGCAAAATGGGTAGTTACCGGGAAGCGCTGCAACTTTATCCTGCGGCCCCGGTGGTTGATACTACCCAGCGTTACGGCCGCCACAAATATGGTTTCGGCATAAACGCAGATCAATACTTAACCAAAGATTTTGGTGTGTTTGCTAAAGCCAGCTGGAACGACGGGCATACCGAAACCTGGTATTTTACCGAGATTGACCGTTCATTAAGCTTTGGGGGAAGGTTGAATGGTACATCCTGGCACCGCAAAGATGATGAAGTAGCTTTAGCGTTTGTGGTTAACGGCCTATCTCCTGAACACCGCGACTACCTGGCGGCCGGAGGTTATGGCTTTATCATTGGCGATGGTAAGCTTAATTATTCCCCGGAAATGATCGCGGAGTTTTATTACAAGATTAATGCTTATCAAAAGAAACTTTGGTTATCACCAGATTATCAGTTTATTCTGCATCCGGCTTATAACGCCGACCGTGGACCGGTAAACGTGTTTGGTGTGAGGGCGCATGTGGCGTTTTAATTGCGAAATATTCGCTTTATAACATGCAAAACTCCTTCAAAATGTTTTAATAGATTTACTTTTACGCAGCTATAAAACCCAAAAAAGTGCGATGAAGTGTAACTCCATCGCACTTTTATTATTTATGCCCGTAATAATATTACCAGTATGCCTGAGTAAGAAAAATTGCCTTTTGTTGATGTTGTCTCTAACAACGTGGTTTCGGTATGTTGCGGTGAAGAATACTGCCAATCAATCTATCTTCCCGCCGCCTTCTCTGCGTCATTATTGTATCTTTTCACGGCCTCATACAGTCCCTTTTTTTCGACATACTCGGTAGCCTTGGCGTTACCGGTAACAATTTTCAACACGTTTTCTTTTGATAATTTTTCGATGGGGCCATCATTCAGTTGTATGCCAATTATTTCGGCATCGACAAAGCCCATTTTAGGTGCGCTAAATGCGGGGAAGCTAACTACCTTAAGATAGTTGCCGCTTTTGGCATAAATATTTATGGCGCCTGTCATTACTTTTACAGTCCATCCGCTATCAGATGGTAAGCCGTATTTCGCTTCTTCATTACCCTGAGCATCTGTTACCAATGCAGCTATGTTTGACGTTTGATCCGGATAAATTTTCTGAAAACGATGCGCGCTATCTGCTTTTGGGAATTTTTTATCTACAAATACCAGGAAATTCTTATGCAAAACGGTATCCAAAAACATGTATGACTTGATTGTTTTTCTTTGACCGTCCTTTAGTGTCACGATATATCCTTGCCCTTGCCCTGCATTTTTTCGCCAATTTCCATACATGTTCATTTGCATTAGCTGCATTTGCTGGGTCATCAATTGTTGATTTTGCTGTGCTCTGAATGCGGCCATCCCGGGATATTGGGCGTATGCGTTATAAGCAGAAAGTCCGGATAAAATAATGATGGTAAAAAAGAGGATGGTGCTACGGGCGTTTGGCATGATAAGGATATTTTGCTGTACAAATATAAATATGTAAGCATAAGATATCAAACCTTGTATAACATGCTAATATCATATTGGAAGTTATTTATTCAACAAAAAAACACTTCCATCGCCATGTCATAAAGCATAAAAATCATTGTTTTTGTTGCGGATAATACCTACGCTTGCCGCGGATTACGATAGCGTAACAAACCTTAAATCTTTCCATATCTATCATAAACAAAACACTAACATGAGCAATCTTAAATACCAGGCCGGGCATGAGCTGAAAAAAGCCGCGCTCAATATTACAGCCAAAAATTACGTACTAAATAATCCGGTATTGTTCAATCTTTTATTAAAAGGTGCCCGGCGTTACATTGGGGGGCAAAACCTGGCCGAAGTTATTGCCACCGTAAAGCAAACCAATAGCAGCGGCATCCCCGTAGCTGTTGAATTTATGGGCGAAAGTGTGGCATCTGCCGCCGAAGCCAATGAGGCTACAACCGAGTTTCTTGAACTAATTGAAACTATTAAGGCAGATAAACTTTCGTCGTTTGTTGCATTGGATTTATCGCATATTGGTTTATCCGTCAGTCTGGAGCTGGCTTTTACCAATTTGTTGCAATTGGCCGAGGCTACAAAAAACACCCCAATTGAGCTGATCATCAGTGCCGAGGGGGTAGAACGGACCAACGATGTGCTGGATATTTTTAGTAAAGCTTCGCCACTGTACCCGCAACTTGGTATAACGGTACAGGCTTATTTACACCGCAGTATGGGCGATTTGGAAAATCTTATAAATAACACACAAGGTAGAATAAGGTTGGTAAAAGGCGCTTTCGCGGCACCCGAAGATTTGATTCTTCAACGTGGCGACGCGCTTGATGCCCGGTACCTGCAACTGGTTGAGTTGTTGCTGATAAACAATCGTAAATGCGCTATCGCTTCACATCACGATAAAATTCACAGCGCGGTTAAAGAGCTGCTAAAGCTGCATGAAACACCTGCCGAATTGTACGAGTTTGAGATGCTTTACGGCATACAGGAAGAATTGCTTAAAAGCCTGCAGGCAAGCGGTTATCCCTGTCGCCAGTACATTGTATATGGTAGGGAATGGTATTTATATTTATGCAACCGCATAGCCGAATATCCCGATAACCTGTTCCGGTTTTTAATAGATGTTTTGAAACAGGATTGATTGGTAGTGCTTTTTGTCGTCGCAATAACATATTCTTAAAATAAATGTTTAAACATGTATATTTATTATCCCGATCATTTACCTTTGTATAGGCTAATTGAAAGCCTCAAAAATTTATGAAAAAGATAGGATTTTTATCGTTTGGACATTGGGCCAATCATCCTTCATATAAAGCCCGCACGGCAAGCGATACACTCTTACAGTCGATAGATCTGGCTGTGGCTGCCGAGGAGCTTGGTGTAGATGGCGCGTACTTTAGGGTGCATCATTTCGCGTCGCAACTGGCTTCGCCGTTTCCATTGCTATCGGCCATTGGTGCCAAAACCAGTAAAATTGAAATAGGTACCGGGGTAATTGACATGCGTTATGAAAACCCGCTGTATATGGTGGAGGATGCCGGGGCTGCCGACCTGATTTCGGGCCACCGCTTACAACTGGGCATTAGCAGGGGATCGCCGGAACAGGTGATTGATGGCTGGCGTTACTTTGGCTATGAGCCGGCGGAGGGTGAAACTGATGCCGACATGGGCCGCAATAAGGCATTACAATTTTTAGATAAGCTGAAAGGCGAAGGCTTTGCCACGCCTAACCCATACCCAATGTTCCCTAATCCGCCGGGATTGCTCCGTTTAGAGCCGCACTCGGCAGGCTTGCGCGAACGGATCTGGTGGGGCGCGGCATCAAACGCCACCGCGGTTTGGGCGGCCGAAAACGGAATGCACCTGCAAAGCTCCACCCTTAAGTTTGATGAAAACGGCAAGCCTTTTCACGTGCAGCAGGCCGAGCAGATCAGGCTATACAAGGAAGCCTGGAAAAAAGCAGGGCACAAACGCGAGCCGAGGGTATCGGTAAGCAGATCGATATTCGCGTTGGTGAACGATGAAGACAGGTATTTGTTTGGAAGGGAATCGGGCCAGTCTGATAAATTCGGTTACATTGAAGCAGACAAACGCGCCATATTTGGCCGAAGCTACGCCGCCGAGCCAGATCAACTGATTAAAGAACTGGCGCAGGACGAAGCCATACAGGAAGCAGACACCGTGCTTTTAACCATACCTAATACATTGGGTGTTGATTACAATGTGCATGTACTGGAAGCCATATTAAAACACGTAGCACCTGGATTGGGCTGGAAATAATTGATTTTGTGAGGTAGATGGATTAAGCCTGGCGATTTTCGTCGGGCTTTTTTGTGCTTTTTAGGGAATTTTTGAAAACGAACAAATAAAGCTATTATATCCCCAACGTCATCACTGTAAATATAAAACCTCGGACGCGTTGAAAGTGTGAATGACGTAGATCACATGGCGGCGAAGACTCACCCGCCAGCCCGCCTTTGGCGGACGGCACCCTCTCTTCGGCTTTGCCGGAAAGAGGGGTTTGAAAAGTTTGTATTTTATTTGGATATCCTTAGTAATCAGCGTTCAAACCCCTCTTTCCACCGTAGGTGAAGAGAGGGTGGCGGGCGTAGCCTCGCCGGGTGAGTCTTCGCCCACGTTCGAAACCAACGTTTGTTTAAACTACAAAGCGTCAATTGCTTCGTACCTTACAGCAATGACGGCTTTTATATATTTTTTAAGCCTGTGGTCGGTGCTAAAGTTAACTTCCCTCAAACAACCGCCAGTTACCCTCAGATATAACTTCAATAATATTATCAACTACTTTGATGGCGGTTTGATCGTCAATAGCATAGGAGGGCATCGGTAGGGTAGCGGCCAGTTTTTGAATATTGGCCATGGTGTTATTGGGGAAGCCCTCATAATCCAGGTGCGGGTGGATTGCAAAATCAACGAGGTTTAATGATTTCGGCGTTTCGGGCGGTAACGTATGGTTGCCATAAGTGGTGCCAAATTGGGTCATGATCATGCTGCCTGCACTTAGGCCTACGTAAACTATTTTGTTGAGCAGCGAGGGCAATAGATCTGCCACGCCCGATTGCTGCATCCAGTAGGTTAAATACTGGCAATCGCCTCCGCCAACTAATAAGGCGTCGGTCTGTTGCAGCATATTAAGCCAGAGTTCTTGTTTGATGGAGGGAAGCGCTGTTAGTTCCAGTATTCCTAATGATTTCCAACCCAGTTGACAGAAAGGGTCGCCTAAGGTACCGCAAATTACTTTTTGAGCTATCTCCGCGCCTCCCGTTATACCATATATGGCGGTAGGGATAAAGAGGGCATTCGCTTGGGCGATCGGTTTGCCCAACAGCTCAACCAGCGCGTTATGGATACTTGGGTTACTGATACCGGCCGAGGTGAGCAAAAGCTTCATGGTGTTTTTATTTGATAGGTGAAAATAAATATAACCTGTACAAAATTAAAACGAACAAAGGAAGGATATGCGGGGCGATAGCGGCAATATGGAGGCGTTTTGCGACCAGCTACAAGGTGAGGAATATCACCGGTTAACTGACTGCTTATAATTGGTAAACGCAAAAAATCAAGATATAGTTCGCCCGAAAAAATATAGTTTGAAAATGGATTTTGGACGTAAAACCATGAATATATTTGGCTATAAGTATATCAAAAAACAGGGGAAAATATGAGGCCTTACGTACTTGGTTTCCAGGAGATCGATAAAACAAAACTGCCAATAGTTGGCGGTAAAGGGGCTAATCTGGGCGAATTATCCCGGATAGAAGCGATACAGGTTCCCGATGGGTTTTGCCTTACCACCGAAGCCTACAAAGAAGTTGTTGCCAATAACCCCACGCTTGCTTCACTGCTAAATGAACTAACTGTTTTGAAAGCAGACGACAGGAAAGCCATTGCCGAAACCAGTGCGAAAATCCGGAAGCTGATTGAAGCTATTGTGATCCCCGAAGCTATTGATAATAGTATCTCACAACACTTAAAACAACTTGGTGAAAGCAACGCCTACGCGGTACGCTCAAGCGCTACGGCGGAGGATTTGCCAACAGCATCCTTCGCCGGGCAGCAGGATACTTACCTGAATGTTATCGGCAAAAAAGCTATACTGAACGCGATCGGCAAATGCTGGGCTTCGCTGTTTACAGATAGGGCGGTAATTTATCGGTTGCAAAACGGTTTTGATCATGGTAAAGTGTACCTGTCTGTAGTGATCCAAAAGATGGTTTTTGCGGATGTGGCTGGTATTATGTTTACGGCACACCCGGTTAACTCCAACAGAAAAATACTTTCTATTGATGCCGGCTTCGGTCTTGGCGAGGCTTTGGTTTCGGGACTGGTAAACGCCGATAATTACAAAGTTCGCGGGGGTGTTATTATCGATAAAAAAATATCTGCCAAAAAGCTGGCTATTTACCCCCTTGAAGATGGCGGTACCAAACAACAGGAGATTGAACCCGCGCGGCAGCAAAACCAGGCCCTTACCAACGCGCAAATTTTGCAGCTTGAGCTTATTGGCAGAAAGATCGAAGCGCATTTTGGTTGTCCGCAGGATATTGAATGGTGCCTGGCTGGCAATACTTTTTATATTGTACAAAGCCGGCCGATTACCACCTTATACCCTATACCTACGGCTGCCGACCAGGAAAACCATGTTTATATATCTGTTGGCCACCAACAAATGATGACGGATGCCATGAAGCCTTTAGGCTTATCATTATGGCAGTTAACCGCTTTTAGACCAATGTTTATTGCAGGCGGCAGGTTGTTTGTAGATGTTACCCAACAGTTGGCTTCGGCCGGGGGCAGGGCGTTTATAAATGCCATGGGGCAGCATGATCCCTTGATAAAAGACGCGTTGACTATAATTTTAGATCGGGGCGATTTTATAAAACAAGAAATAAATACCCCTCAAGGTGTTGCTAAAGGCAATCCGTTATCAATTCCACAGCAGCAGATTGAAAACGACCCGGCGATAGTGGCCGGTTTGATAGACAAAAATGAGCGGTCGGTTGCCGGATTAAAACAAAACATTCAAGGGAAGTCGGGCAACGCTCTGTTTGATTTTATCCTGGAAGATATCGGTCAATTAAAACAGCATTTGTTTGATCCGCAAAGTTCGGCTGTGTTTATGGCTGCCATAGATGCTTCGGCATGGATCAATGAAAAAATGAACGATTGGTTGGGCGAAAAAAACGCCGCGGATACGCTTTCGCAATCGGTGCAAAACAATATTACTTCGCAGATGGGGTTGGCACTGCTGGATGTGGCCGATGTGATTAGGCCTTACCCGGCTGTAATTGATTATTTACAAGGGGTAAAAGATGATAACTTTTTAGATAAGCTGCCAGCGTTTGAGGGCGGCCGGGAAACCCGAAACGCTATCCTCAACTACCTTCGAAAATATGGCATGCGCTGCGCCGGCGAAATTGACATTACCAAAACCCGCTGGAGCGAAAAGCCCGGCACACTGATCCCTATAATACTCACCAATATCAGAAACTTTGAACATGGTGCAGGCAGGCAAAAATTTGAGCATGGATTACGGGAAGCCCTCAGAAAAGAGCAGGAACTATTGGAGCGGTTAAGAATATTGCCCGGAGGCGATCAAAAAGCCGTGGAAACAGAACAAAAGATAAGCCTGCTACGGAATTTTATTGGTTATCGCGAATACCCTAAATACGGCATGGTTAACCGGTATTTTATTTACAAACAGGCTTTATTGGCAGAAGCCGCGAAGCTGGTACAAGCCGGCCTTATAGCCGAAAAGGAAGATATCTATTACCTCACGTTTGAAGAGCTTAGCGAAGTAGTGCGCGCAAACAAACTGGACTATCAACTTATAAGCACACGAAAAGAACAACATCGGTTAAATGAAAAACTAACACCTCCACGCGTCATCACCTCTGATGGTGAAATTATATCCGGTACATACAAACGGGAAAATTTGCCTGCGGGGGCTATCATTGGCCTGCCTGTATCTTCGGGCATTACAGAGGGGCGGGCAAGGGTTATCCTGAACATGGAAGATGCCGATATAACAGAGGGCGATATCCTGGTAACCAAATTTACCGACCCCAGCTGGACGCCCCTGTTTGTATCTATCAAAGGCCTCATAACCGAAGTTGGCGGCCTCATGACTCATGGCGCGGTGGTTGCCCGTGAATATGGCTTACCTGCTGTTGTAGGTGTAGAAAATGCCACTACGCTGATTAAAGACGGGCAAAGGATCAGGGTAAACGGGACAGATGGGTGGGTGGAGTTTTTGGGTGATTAAGCCAAGGGAAGATCGCTTTCGAAGCTTAAAACTGGAGGATTAGAGCTAAAGCCACTTTTTTAAATTTTTGCTCCGGGTGGTTATTTGAAGCATAATGGCAACAAATAAAAAATGATCTCAAAGCCTCTTAAAAATTAATTGCCACTGCATTTACAGGGCGGCAAATGTCTTCAACAAGATGGCTTTAGCCAAAATGTAGAATGGGTTTTATTAAATAGAGTTGTGTGATTCTGCTTTTTCGATGGCTTTGCACATTTTATGGTATTTCCTATATCTTGGTAGCCAGTAATCGTGGGTATCAGTCATTATCCAATAATACTTCTTAAAAGAGTTTTGAAAAACGAATAATGTCCATATTAACGGACTTAGGAAAACCAAATTAGTGCCGATATTCCAGTAGCCAAATGAGGGGTAACAAACAAGGTTATAGATAGCATAATGAAAGGATATCAGCAAAAGAATCTGTAAAGTTAGGATGCCTAAAAAAAAGCTTCTGCTAAATTCTGGCAAAAAATCTATCAGGGTTTTGTTCCGGGGATTGAAAGAAGCTTTTCCGAATATGCTCCGATACCGATATTGCATGTATTTTTGCCGGATATTATAGATGACTAACTGATCGCGCCTGAAACCATAACCGGTATTGAGAATCACCGTGGCCAGCATGGTTAGAATCAGTTCGGCAATAAAAAACGCTCCGAATAAATGGGCGATAGAAAAACTGATCAGCTTATCATCATTTTTTTGTGCGTTAAAAAGATATGCGCTTGATAACGTATTTGCGTAAACATAGCCGTAACCGATTAATACGGCCAAAATGGCTGACATGAACTGGATGAATATAACCTGTGCATGATTTTGATTTGTTGCAAACTGGTCGTTAAATGAGGTAATCAGTTTTTCTTCTACGCTGTCTTGTTTAGCCATGATCGTTTTTTGAATCTTTTAATCTTTTAATAGGGTTTCACCTTTAACCAGCCATGAAATACCAAACGCTGATAGGGTAATTGTTTCCAGTATAAAAAGAGCTGTGCGGCCCATTAATTTTTGAAAATCGGCATTTAATAATCCCAGCATCCCAACCATTGCTATTAGCATAACTATCCCGCAGGTACGGTAAATCATATTTCGTGCTCTTTTGCGCGGCCCCGGGTGTTCTTTGTCGGTTTTTGTGAATAAAAAGAGTGACATTAAAGCTTGGGTAACAAAGAGACTAACGGCCGAACCTAAGTGTACGCCATTTCTGAAGCTATTATCCAAATAGTGAAGCACATCGCATTTGAGGCAAGCGGGCGACATGTTGCAGGGCGAAAAAGCAACGCCGAATGCACAGATGGCCGCGAAATTGCTCGCCCACCGGTCCCATTTGTTAACGCCCCTGTAGGTGTACAAAAACAAGCCGACTGCACATAGTATGCCCACCAATAAGGTTCCGGCAACCGTATAATAATAGTGACTGATGGAATCTTGTATCTGGGTGCAATGCCCAAAAAAGTAATTAATGAGTATCAATCCCGGGGCTAATACTAACCCCAAAATTCCCACCGCGCGCCTGATTTGGCGGTAGGATAACACCATTTCGTTAGGAGGAGGCGAAGGTTTTGTTTGCATGTTACTGGTTTAGGTATCAGCAATATACAAAAAAAATAGTTAATCACAATTCTAATAAAATAAATCGGCGGTTTTGAAAAAAATGAAGCAGATTCAACTAAACTTACTTATATAGGCTTCTTAATTAAATCTCCTATCGTTTTAGCAATCCTCTGCTTTCCCCTCATCATGACAATCCCATTACCAATTATCATCCCTTTGGTAAAAATGTATCAGTGTTCCCTACTTCTGTATAACTCTGGCTGGGATACTCGCCATACTTTTGTTTCAACATTTAAAATTAAAACAATGAGCAAAACAATTTTTATTACCGGTGCCTCACGTGGCTTCGGTAAATTATGGGCCGAAGCATTATTGCAAAGAGGCGATAAAGTAGTAGCTACAGCCCGCGACTTGAGCAGCCTTGACGACCTGGTAGGCAAATACGGCAACAATATTTTACCCCTGCAATTAGACGTTAACGATCGCGCCGCCGACTTTGCAGCCGTAGCCAAAGCAAAACAACACTTCGGCAGCATTGATGTACTGATCAATAATGCCGGTTACGGTTTGTTTGGCACCGTGGAGGAAACCTCAGAGCAGGAAGCCCGTGCCCAAATGGAAACTAACTTTTTTGGTTTGTTATGGCTATCACAAGCGGTATTGCCCGTAATGCGCGAACAGGGACATGGTCATATCATTCAGCTGTCAAGCGTGTTAGGCCTTATTACCATACCAGTATTGGGTTTATACAATGCATCTAAGTTTGCCGTAGAAGGTTTAAGCGAAACATTAGCCACCGAAGTAAAAGGCTTTGGCATTAAAGTTACCCTAGTTGAACCAAACGGTTTTGCAACTGACTGGGCAGGTGCATCTGCCGCGCAAACGGTTGCAATGACCGAGTATGATGGTGTTCGCGCCGCTTTCCAGGCCGGTTTAACCGACGAAGCCTTTGGTGTTCCGGAAGCTACTACGCCAGCCGTGTTGAAATTAATTGACGCCGAAAATCCTCCGTTGCGTTTCTTCCTGGGCAAACAAGCTCAACCATGGGTTAAACAAAATTACGATGGCCGTTTTGCCGAATGGGCAAACTGGAACGAGGTAGCGGTTGCCGCCCACGGTAAATAATTTATTATAATCTGTTGACATCATCTACGCCGTATTTCGGCGTAGATTTGTGTAACTTGTATCATTATGCAGCATTATAAAAACTTAGCCGATATGCACCGGGCAAACGGTTTCCCGATGCCCGAGAACCCGCTCATCAGTATTTACAGATGTACCAATACCTGTAGCCTTGGCGGTAGGGAATTTACATCTGATTTTTATATGATCGGCTTTAAAAAGCTTAAATCGGGCGCTATCATGTACGGTCGTACCAGGTACGATCATGATAATGGCAGCATGATGTTTATTAAGCCCCGGCAAATCATTGAGTTTAAAAGCGTAGAATTTGAAGAAGATGCCTTTATGATATTTATTCATGAAGATTTTTTAAACGGCCATCCCCTGCACGCAGAGATTAATAAATACGCGTATTTTGATTACGAGGCCAATGAAGCCCTGCATCTTTCGCCACGGGAAGAAGAAATTATGTGGGATCTTTTTTATAAAATAGATACCGAATACCGGAGCAATACCGATGAGTACAGCAGGGATATTATGCTTACGCATATTGATTCGATGCTCAAATACTCGCAGCGTTTTTACAAACGCCAGTTTATTAACCGTGCCGAGCTTTCGGGTAAAACGGTATCAAAGTTCAATGATGCCTTAGCGGCCTATTTTAAAAACGGTTTGCTGCTTACCCAGGGACTGCCTACGGTTAACGCCCTGGCATCGCAACTCAGCCTTTCATCTCGCTACCTGAGCGATATGCTAAAACAGGAAACTGGTAAAACCGCTATAGAACTTATCCATATTTACCTGGTTAACGAAGCCAAAAACCGACTTAAAGGCGATGGCCAAAGCGTATCAGAAATAGCCTACGAACTCGGCTTTGAAAACCTGCCGTATTTTTCAAGGCTGTTTAAAAAGGAAACGGGCATTAGTCCTAACCAATTTAAAAAGGGATTGGTTAATTGAGGGGGGGACATGAGGAGATTGTACGGAGTTAAAATCCGGTGTTCCCGAAAATAAAAAATTAATAAAAAACCGTCATTGCCTTTGGTCTAACAAAAGAAACATAAAACAAAAGATTGTTATTGTTATACCGGGGGTGCAGGGGGTGTTAAGAA
>NZ_JAUFPS010000089.1 GCF_030409315.1 Mucilaginibacter flavus
ACAATAATAATAACCCTTATTATTCTGTTGATGCCAATCTAAAGGAAATGACAACGTTTTTTATCTATATGATAAATTAAAAAGATGTGTACACACAATAGATAAATGGGAGGGCAATGAGTTTTCAAATAACTTTCAAATCTGATTTTTTAAATTCATTGCTGTTTGGGCTTTAGCCAACGGTTAAAGAAAGTAAACATAAACGTGGCTTTAGCCCCAAATTGCATAGCCGGGTTTTAAAAGCGGTTTTCCGATGATTGTAATAAAGCAGGGCATGCCTCACCTAACGGTGTTACATAGCGTGTAATAGTTAAGGTCACAAATTGTATTGATAAACAGCATATTGGCTTTAGGCTTTGTGCATTCTGCTTTTAGCATCAATATAACACTATCCTAAAACAGCGCCGGATAATTGCCAACTTCAGATTTGCTTCAAATTTGGGCAATAATTTAGAATAGGTTTAATAATAATTTGCCTGCACACCGTTACCCCCAAATAAATGGTTAACCCATATCAATACAGATCATCCAAATCCCGAACCACAAAACAACAGGAGTTATATGACCAGCTAAGTGATCAGATAGTTGGTTACATCAGCACCCTCGCCAATGAAAAAGATGCCGAAACTATTTGGCTGGAAATGCGCGAAGAAGGATACCCGCAAAGCAGGAGTGCTTTTAATAACAGGTTAAAAAGATTGGTTAACGCAGGCCTTGTTGAGAAAATATCTATAGGGTATAATAAATATTTCTATAAGGCAGTACAGACAAGGGCGTAAGCGGTGCTTTATGAATTAGTTAACTTAATTAAACTGCCTGTAAATTATCGTTAATTGGCATTTGATCTTGTGTTAAAAATTAACAAAGGAATATCAATCAACGCCAACATGCTTTTAGTGTGGCTTCCTTTAAACATTCGTTGAAATGTGTTTAAATCGTGATGAACCATTGCTAATACGTCAATCTTTTCTTCGTTGCATAAAAGCTGCAAGCCACGTTCGGGCGTGTCGTCAATTACTGTTTTGGAACTCATTTTTTCAAAGCTGCCTTGGCTAATAAGTGCATCGAGGCTGTCTTTTACGCATTTTTCAAAAAGGGGGGTATGTGCCTGCTCATCATAAATATTGGCAAGCATTACAGTTGCATTTAGTTGTTCGGTAATGGTGTTTAACAACTTTAAAGCAGTTACATCTTCGGCAGCAAATTTCAAATCTGTCGCAAAAGCTACTTTTTCGATATTTTTAAATGCAGCATTGGGTGGTATCAGCAATAGTGGCAAATCAATATTATTAATCATAATGTTAACGTTATTTCCGCTCAAAACATCGCCTAAAAAACTACTTTCATGCGTGCCAGCCACTATCATTGAAATTTCATTTGCCGGTACAAGCTCTTTAATTACACTGCTAACGGCACCAAAACTGCTATGGATAGCAATTTGTGGTGTAAAGTTATCTGTGTTTTGCAAAGTTTCGGCCCAGGTTTCAAGCTGTTCCTTAAGTAGTTTAAGCATATCAACACTCTCCTCGCTTAATAAGTTATACTCTTCTATCGGCCATGCTATGGTATACGCACTTGGAATTTCTGCCGGTACAAGGTAGGCGTTGCATAACACAAGGTTGGCTTTTAAGCTATTTGCCAGTTGGAATGCATAATGAGCAGCATGGGTGGCATTGGGCGAAAAATCAGTTAAGGCAATAATTGTTTTCATAACAAAGTGTTTTGTTTATAGTGTAAAATTAAGTTGCAGTTTATTGTAAAAGAGTGATTTATATCATTGTTGTTATTGATTCAGATCAACTAATTGCGCATTTAACTTTACTTACTTTGACTAACATTCGGTTGCGATTAACCTAAAAATATATTTGACTATGAAAACTATTTTGGTAATTAATGATCAGTCGGTGGGGGCAGTGAATGCCGCCTTATTTGCGATAGATATTGCTAAAAAGATGGAGGCTAATATTTTACTGGCGAATATGAATGAGGTATGTGAGCCATCACAACCGGCGCTGGTAAAAATTGCAAATAATGATGAAGCAGATACTGGTGAACAGCCTTTTTTATTGATTGATAAGCTGCGGAACGGCTGTAATATGGATGGGGATTTTAAACCATGCATCGATGTTATAAGTTTTGATGGTTTAACAGATGATGAAATGATTAGCAGCGTTATCAACCACAATATCTGGCTCATGATAAAAGGGTGCGCGGATGGTTTTGGCAATCTCGAGGTGAAGAAACCTAACATGCAGGCTATTTTAAATAGGGTGAGATGCCCCTTGCTCATTGTACCCGAAAATTACACCGGGATTGGGTTTAAAAATATCGTTTATTGTGCAGACCTGAGATTTTGCAGAGCTGTTGTTGCAAAATATCTGGCAGAACTGGCTCAGTGTTATCTTGCCAAACTAATGTTTGCAAATTTATCAGCTAAAGGGCTGCCGCATATGGAAGATAGTTATGCGCTTACTGTGTTCAAAGAAGAAATATATAATAAAGTGCATTATGACCAGTTGTATTTCAATAATATAAAGGAGCGCGATTTATGTAAAGCTGCCGATGTGATGATTAATACCATGAATGCCGATCTTTTGGCGGGAATTGAACAAGCCTTGTAAGTCCTTAAATTATAATGAGTTATAAATAGCCAATAGATCATTCAACGATTTATACAACTACAGATTTGGCCATTAATCGTTATAATACAAATATATAAGTGTTCTATCTAATAGTGAAACTTTAAAAAGATTTTAATGATGGAAATTAACTTAGATTTTTTATTAGAGAGAAGGAGAGATTTGTTTTAACCCTGTTTTTCTGCGCTTATCGGTTTTCCCGAATGGTTTTCAATTTCGTACTCACCGAATTACTTACCACTTTTTGTTGATAAGTATATAGCAGTAAATGCTACATACCAATATACGAAAAAGAGAAAAATAATTCTTTTTAAATTATGAAACCTCTGTTCGAATTGATTACTCTACCCCCCCCCTGTAGTCGAGGCCATAAGTGATAGATTGACCACGTCCGCAAATCAGTAAATCATCCTTTAAAAAATCATTAAAGTCCCCAAAAACGGTGGAGTGTAATGACAGATATTAAACCCGTTCCATGTACCTTGATTTGAAGTAAATTTTCAAAAAGTTTATTTGGCGGCGTTTTATTAAATAGTTCAGTAATTCACTAAATATCAACTGTGTAACGTGTATCAGTGTCGAATGTCGCGTTCTCAATTATGGGGCAAGGTATACTTAAGTACGGCAACGTGACGGATGGCTTCTAAATTGTTTATCCCTCAACAAAAAACTGTTTATTAGAATTGTAGCTGTCTTGGTATGGCTTAAAGGTTTGCTAATTAGATGCTGAATTACTACTTTTTTTTAACATATGTCTGAAAAATCGGGGCTAAGCTGGTTATTGTGGTTTAATAAAGCTAGTCTCTATTTAAAATAAATTGACCGGTCGCATTTATGCAGCCGAAGCGGGAAGTCATACCTTAACCTATTGAAAAAAAATGCTTAAAAGTAGTTGCCGTGATCTTTTAAAATTAAGATTTGAAAAAGAATGTTATTAAAGTGTTTTTTTTACAATTATTTTTTATATTTAAAACGCCAAACATAAACTTTAAAACAAGCCTTAACATGATTCCAAACTTCCAATATATCGGTACAAACCGTAATAATCTCATTCGACAGGATAATATCCAATTACGATAGTTTATTGATTTCCTATCAATGGCGACCAAAACTTTAGGGTTAGCTCTAAAGTACAATTTTGAAACCTGAACGCAAGCACTATAAAATGTGCTTTTCACATGATCATATGAAACCTATAACCAAATTAATACTATTCTTACTGTTATTATCCATCAACAGGTCGCTGGCGCAAATAAGTGTTCCGGTCGACCTGCAAAGTGGCAGGCCCATCATCAATATTCCTATTTACACAGCAACGGTCGGGGATATTTCTCTACCGGTAAGCCTTCATTACACAGCTGGTATACCCGAAACCCAGGAATACGGCAGCGACAATTATGCCCTTGGGATTGGGTGGGGCTTAAGCGCAGGCGGAAGTATTATACGTACGGTTAAAGGTTTACCTGATGATTTTCAGGGAACCGGTGCGGATACCAGGATGGGTTGGTTATATGGAAGCGGTGCTTCGGCGGTAAATAATTTTGCCATTCAAAGCCGTACCAATTGTGCAGGGGATGCTGCCAATTACAGCACCTTATCTTCATTCACCAATAATAATACGGATACAGAGCCGGACGTTTTCAGCTTTAATTTTGGTGGCTACTCCGGGCAATTTGTATTTAATAACAACAAAGTCATTCAGCTGTTGCCTTATAATGATTTAAATATACAGCCAACTTACGCGTCCAGCGGCGGTGCCATAACTTCATTTACAGTTACCACACCGGATGGCACCCAATACTTGTTTGCGCCGACCAGCATTGTTACTCAAAAAATTGTTCCTACAGGTATTTATAAATCTGTGGCATACCTTAGAGATCAGCTTATAAAATATATTACATCGACAACCTATACCACCGAATGGAGCCTTACACAGGTAACATCGGCAACAGGGGCAACCATTACATTAAGCTATGGGGGGACGAACAATCAGGGGATCAACCTGGATTATACTACGACAATTTCCAGCCCTACCGATATCTTTTTAGCTAACGGGGCCATAAACACCGCATACAGGAGGAGTCTGTTTACTACACAGAATTCAACCGAGGTGAAATTGCTGAACGGTATTACTACAGCTAATTATGTATTGTTGCTCAATTATTCGTGGAACCCGGGCGTGAAGGTAGTTCCCGGCGGGCCTAATGGGGTAACCAATTATCCTTACATCATATTATCTATCAATAATTTCCAGCTTAACAGCAAAACTGGGCCGCTGATCAAAAACATTAATTTATACTATGCCAAAGTCCAGGGACGTACGTACCTTCAATCATTGAACGAATCTAACGCCTGTCTGTCCACACCATTTTACCAGTTTGAGTACTCCGGTACAGTTCTTCCAGCTACGGTTTTCAGTTCGTCAGTCATCACACCAAGCGCAGTTTTACCTGTTCCTTCCACTGATTATTTTGAGCAGGATTACTGGGGTTATTACAACGCAAACGGGGCAAAAAAACTCGTCCCCAATTTATATGTTTACCCAAACGAGCCATTGCAGGAAAAATACAGGATAGAGCAGATCCCCAATTACCAGGGCACATCTTATTATGCTACCGGTGGTGCAAACCGGGCTGCTAACCCGGCTGCTGTAGCTGCAGGCTCTTTGTCGAGGATCACTTTTCCCACAGGTGGAAATGTTAAAATAGATTATGAATCCAACCAATATTTTGATAGCAAAGCAAATCAGACATTTAACGGCGGAGGGATAAGGGTTAAAACAATAACGATGCACGATGGGATCAGCGCTGCTAGTGACATTATTAAAAATTATTCTTACACGGGAGGAGCCCTGCTTAATCGTCCTCAATTTGCATTTTCGGTACCGGTTTATCAGGACAGTACAGCAGGGGCTTTGCATACCATCGATCAATATGCCGATCCGCAGACCCAGGCTCAATATTTCATGGCTAGATCTGAATATGACTTAAACCCTTATACTTTCGATGCGCCAAACGTTATTTATCAATCTGTAAAGGAAAGTCAAACGGGGCGTGGTTCTACGAGTTACCAGTTTTTGCAACCTGCTACCTATGCCCAGCTTACCTCGCCCGAGTATGCTGCCCCCTATCAATGGCAGGCTGTTAAATCACAATATGCAACCACAAGCAATCCTTCAACCTCTGCATGTATGAGCCAGGGGACGATGATGGATGGTTATTATGGTTTCCCGTTTGCACCTAACCCCAATTACAATTTTGAAAGGGGCCTGTTACAAAGTGTAAAGGTTTATAATGAAACCGGGCAGCTGCTTAAGGAAAAGGACTATCAATACACGCCTGTTTTTCAAAATGCAACGCCAAACGCAATTTATGGCCTCGCTGCAGATTATTTTACCTACAGCTTTACCGACTCACTTACCAGGGCGTATGCTTATAGTAAATATGTATTGTACTCTGGGGTGAATAAACTGCAAAGTGTCCAAAAAGATATTACCTACGATCCAGGTACCAACTTTACCAAATCGGCAACCGTGGAAACCGATAATTTTTACACGGGCGCGAACCATCTTTTACTGAATAACACAACTACATCGGTCAGTAACGACGGAACGAATTTTACCATCTATAAAACCCGTTTTAAATACCCCCAGGATTTTACCAATACGAGTACAGGAGGTGGCGCTGATGCCATGACAGCCGCATTGCAAAACCTGAAAAACGCCTTTATCCATAATACGGTTATTGAAAAAATATCCTCCATAACCAAATCCGGGGGGAGTGAGCAGGTAACCGGGGCTGAACTAGTGAAGTATAATACTTTTACGCTTAATTCGGTAGCCAGGCCGCTTCCTGCACAAGGCCTGATTTTAAAGACGAATACACCGCTGACCGATTTTATGGAATCCGGTGTGAACGCCAGTTATCAGTTCGGCTGGGATAACAGGTATAAAGTTACAGGCAATTACCTGGAATTTAATAAAAGCTCAAACGCCGCCTCTGTTTCTGATCTACAGCAAAATCTGTCGGGGATACACTACGATCACACCGGGCAGTTCGCGGTGGCCGCCATTAATGGTGCGACAGCCAATCAGGTGGTTTACTCGGGCTTTGATTACCAGTACCAGGGACAACCGTTCGCGTCTGAGTTAACCACCACTGCTGATAATCCGTATGCCTTCGTGATCAGCACCTTATCCGGTGTATCGATGACTAACGGGCGTGCAGGAAATGCCATTTCCGTACCTTCTGGTTTCACTTTTTCAAAAACGGGCGTAAATAAAGGTACAGCCATAAACTATACCTTTTCATGCTGGGTACAATCCACATCGGCGGGCAACCTGACTGTCAGCCTGAGCGATGGCTCGGGCCATGCGGTATCCAGATTGGTGGCGTATAGCAATACCTCCGGGAGCTGGGTATTTTGTAAACTTTTCTTACCGGTCAGTACGCTCAATGCTGCTTTTAATGTCAGTGTAGTTAACAGCACAGCCATTTATGCTGATGATATGCTGTTGTACCCTTCTTCCGCACAGGTATCACTTTCCAATTATGATTACCTGCATATGCTCAAATCATCCGATACAGACCCTCATGGCAATACTATTAATTATCAATACGATACATTCGGGCGACCCACTATTACAACAGACAATAATCAAAACATCTTAAAGCAACTTTCTTACGTTTATAATATTTCCCCGATGGTGAGTACGTTTTTTAACCTTCCGGCGCAAGCTTACGTAAACGCAACCATCAACTTATCTGCAACTGTACCAGCATGCGAGGCAGGCACGACCACCAGGACATGGAATTTTGGTGATGGTTCGTCGGCTACGGGAGCCAGTGTCTCTCATGCTTACAATACAGCAGGTACCTATAATGTCAATTTAACCGTATCTAATGCTCAGTACCAGCTAAGTTCCACCCAGCAGATTACCATTAATCCCAACACGCCGCAACCTTCTTTTGGACTGTATGCCTGCGGAGCGGTGCTTTATAATGTATGCAACAGTCAGGTAATCAATTATGGTTACAGCAGTTCGGGTACGGTTTGCGGTACCAGTATGCCGGTAGGTACCAATACCTTTACCGCCGCCAATTTTGTCGGCTGTAGTACGGGGACTTTTACCTTTGAAATGGCTTATGATTACGCACCCAATAATTGGTTGGCAGTTTCCTCGGGGAGCGCCCCTACGGCAAGTTTTACATCGCATTATACAGGAAGTACGCCGTCATCGCAATCCTACACCATGCGATGTACCTTTACTCCTAATTGCGGTTCCGGCAGCCCATTAGTGCAAACCTATCACATCGGCTACATTGCACCTAATTGCAACAACTAATAATGCAGCTTATCATGAAAAAACACCTAACCTTCCCATTTTTGTTTATCGTTGCTGCAAGCTTGCTGTTTAGTATACAAGGCTTTTGTCAAACAGATAACCCAGCGCTGGTAAGCAATAACAACATACGAACCGATATCATCAAGGTTTCAGGCGTAACCTCGGCAAGCCAGATTTCACCTTCAAACTCACAAAGCCGTCTCAGCTACATGGACGGTTTAGGACGACCTGTGCAAAGCGTCGGCATACAAGCCAGTCCTTTACAAAAAGATATAGTACAGCCGCTGGCCTATGATAAGTACGGCCGGCCGGCTACCGTATACCTGCCCTATACGGCTACTACGACAACCGGGGCCTACCAGTCAACGGCGATTACCGATCAGGCATCTTTTTACCAACAAAGCGGGCAACAACGGGCTACCGACAACGCGCCCTATGCTGTTACAGTCTATGACCAGTCCCCGCTGGACAGGGTAGTAGAGTCCGGCGCTCCGGGGACAAACTGGCAGCCAGGGACGCATACGGTTAAACCTGTATTCAGGCTGAATGTGGCAGCTGACAATATCAGGATATGGACAACTGCTGGGCCCTCGGCAGGATATTATGCAGAAACTACGCTTTCGGTAAACGATGTCAGCGATGAGGGGGGCCACCATATTTTAACTTTTACCAATAAATTAGGCCAGACGGTAGAAAAGAAAGTACAGGGGGATAGCGGCACCTGGCTTGAAACAGTTTACATTTACGATGATCTGGGAAACCTTAACTATCAATTATCTCCCGAAGGAGTAAAAAGGCTTTATGCAGGATCTGTAAGCTGGGGTGCTACCTTTACAGCAACCTGGGCCTGCGTTTACAGCTACGATGCCAAAAACAGGCTGGTAAGCAAACAGGCAGCCGGTGCGGCGCCGGTTTATATGGTGTATGACAGCTACAATCGTTTGGTGCTCATGCAGGACGGGCGCATCAGGAATGCCTACGGCACTGCGGACAAATGGTATTTTACCAAATATGATGTATATAGCAGGGTAATACTTTTGGGGTTGTATACCTATGCAACGCCGCCAAACGCCACGGGAACCACTAACCAGCAAAAGCTTCAAAACTACCTTGACGGACTTGTTTACGATAATACAAGCACGTTTGCCTATGAAAAGAGACAGGCTGGCACCACTTATGGCTATAGCAGCCAGTGCTTCCCGGCAACAGTAGCCGACGCAGATGTGCTGACAGTGAATTACTACGACGATTACGATTTTAATAATAATGGCACACCACCTAATCAGTTTGTAAACCCCAATCAAAGCGGGTTTGCAACTGCGTGTACCATAGACGCAGGGGGAATGCTTACCGGTACTAAAAAGCGGATAATCAACGTTAGCGGAAATAACGGTGGCTGGATAAATCAGGCTGTTTTTTATGATAATTTTGGCAACCCTATTCAAAAGCAGACCAATAACCTGATTAATCAAAGCGCTCTGGATATCAGCAATATCGCTTACGATATATATGCCGGCCACATTACCCAAACCCTGCAGGCAAAAACACAAGGCACCGCCATTAAAGTATTGACCACTCCTACCTACGATATACAGGGAAGACCGCAGCAGGTAAGCATACAGATCAATAGCAACGCCCCGAAGGTTATAGCCGTCTATGAGTATAACGAATTAGGACAGCTGAAGGACAAAAAGCTGGGCAATACCACAGGCAGCAATTATCTGCAAACGGTAGATTTTCGCTACAACATACGGGGCTGGATAACGGGCATCAATAAAAGTAACCTTACCGACGACAGCGGAACGGCTACCAATGACATCTGGGGGATGACGATTTTGTACGACCAGGCAGACGCTTCGGGCGGGATAGTAAACACGCCAAGGTATAACGGCCAGGCATCGGCCATCAAATGGAAGGCTAACGATGTGTCCTCCACCTCAACCAACCCGGTACGGGAACGGGGATATGCCTATGCCTATGATGCGATTGGCCGGTTATTATCTGCTCACTACACCGCCAATGGCGGCACTTCGTGGAACGCCGAAATAAGCGGTTATGATGAAACTATAACCAGCTATGATCAGAATGGTAATATTCAGGGCCTCACCCGTAATACCCTGGCATCAGGCGCTACAGTTGCCACAACGATAGATAACCTTGCTTATGCCTATAAAAACGGCACTGTTGGCAGCAATCAACTTGATGCCGTAAAGGATAATGCCACAGGTACTACGGCCACCATGGGTTTCAATGACGGAGCCAATACTACTGGCGAATACCAGTACGACACGAATGGCAACCTGACAGGTGATGCCAACAAAAGCCAAACCATTACGTATAATGATTTGAATAAGGTAAGTAAGATAGCCGTAACGGGTGGCGGAAGGATAGAGTATATGTATGATGCATCGGGCACCAGGATAAGGAAAACGGTTTATAACAGTTCCGGGACGGTAATTAATCAGCTGGATTATATGGACGGTTTTACTTATCAGAACAGTGCGTTAAGCTACTTTAACATGCCCGAGGGAAAAGTCGATGTAAGCGGGACAAATTTTACCTACGAGTATTTTATTGCCGATAACCTGGGTAATACAAGAGTAAGCTTCGTTGACAACGGGAGCGGCATGGCAAAAGTGGTACAAGAGAACGAGTATTACGCTTTCGGTATGACTATGCAGGGTATGGTGGTACGCACAGCCCAGCCCACAAATGCAAATAAACTATTATATAACGCTGGCAACGAGTTGCAGGACGACCTGGGATACGAGAATAGCTACAGTACTTTTTACCGGGACTATGACCAGGTTTTGGGCCGTTTTAATGCCATCGACCCTATGGTAGATAAATACGCGGACTGGACACCTTACAATTTTGCTTTTAACGACCCGGGAAACAAGAATGACCCCGGTGGTGATGACCCGAATGTAAGGTTCCTTTCTCCTCTTGCGCGACAGGCGGTACAAGGGGGGTGGAGTCCGGCATTGCCGCCCCAACTTCCCTCACCTGACCAGCAGGCCGCACAGATGTCACAAATGGCTGCGGGGGGCTGGTATCAATTCATACAGGATGCTCAGTCCTGGGAACAGGGCGCCATAGAGGTAGCAGCGGAGGCGTCAGCAAATGAAACTGCCCAACTGAATTTACAAAATACAGTTAAAAATGCGATGGCAACGCCGGGGGATACGAGGATTTCTAACAACGGAGATGGCACATTCTCCGTAACGCCCATCAAGGTACAATTGGTATACACAGAGACCGGACAGATCGATCCGCAAACAGGAGAACATTTTAATGTAGAAACATCAAATTACCACTATGAAATTGTTGCTGCTTTCGACAACAATCAAAGAAGAGATCCCCCATTAACACATGCTCAGGAATTGGCAAAATATGGTTACATTTTACAAGGGTTTTCAGCGATTGGAGGAGGGGGAATCTTAAAAGTTGGTAAAACCATTGAAATAGGATCAATTACCACAAATAAGGGATGGGTACAAGATTACATGACGGTCTACAATACTAAAACGGCACTTGCGCTTTCGGGATCAGTTACTTATTTTAATGTTTCAAACAAACCGGGATTTACTAGTACATTTTCTGATTGGGCAGGGCCGGTAACAGAATGGGGGGGCAATTATGGCATTGTGTCATTATCATTTGGCTCCTCAACAACTTATACTACTTGGTCTTTGGGGTTTGGCCCCGGTGTATCTCTTCCGGAAAAAGGAACGGGAACATATAATTATGGCATTACTTATTTACTAGGCTCTCCCAGGTATATGGGACCTACTCAAAACAATACAGGCCCTATTTCAAACTGGTATATTAACGGAGGATATAATCAATGATTAAAATAAAATATGAAATTTCTACAAAAACACAAATTCAGTCTAAGATAATAAAAGAACGATTCTTGGAACAACTAAATAAGAAAAATAGTTATCAAATTATGGAGAATTATCCGAATATCGTTAAGTTTAGAAATAATATTTGGAGGGTAGGGTCACGTATGAATTCGTTTGGTACGGTAGACGGAGGAATCCTCGAAATTCAAAATGGGGAGGAAAATACGGTTAGATTTTCTTATTATATTTCGTCTGTTTTTGATTTTCTCATGGTAGTTTTTTTTCTGTTTGCTTCTTTTTTTGTAGATTATCATATCGTTTTTTTAATCCTGCCAATTTTAATAATCTTCATTTTTAGAATTATAAATGTCAAAAGTATAGGTCGCGAGATGTTTAACAATATTTTGCTTAACAATGCTGCCTAATAATGACTCTGTTACTGCTGATAGTCTATTGATCTGTTATTGATAGACTCTTGTTTTTCATATTTGTAAGTTCAACTACATTTAGAGATAAAGAGGTAGTAAAACAGGCAAAAAACCGTTCGCTATTTGATATTTTTGTATAAAGCTCACTTGTATTTTAAGATAATTATTAATAATGATGAAACGAAAACTTAGTGTTAAAGCCTTAATAGTTTTATTATTCATGGTTTCTTGTGCCTACAACTCAAAGATTGCTACAGTGAAAAATAATACGTCGAGCACTGTAGCTTGTGCATTACTTAAAAATGGAATTATGACGGACAGTTTGCTTTATAGCGATACATCATATATGGGATATTTGATTCAACCCCAACATTATGATACGTATACTCTGCCCGATAGCAATCTAACTAATGCGCCAAATTCAGCGAAAACGTATATTTATATACTCAAATTAGACTCTTTAAATAAGTTTCGAAAACTAAAGCTTGTGAATGGAATTTTGACACATTCCTTACTGAAAAAAATTGAAGTTCAATTGAACAAAGTTCAGGAACCTGTAGATACCATTTATGTAAAATGATTACAACTGGCTTTGTTTTGGCTCCTTGGTGTCACCTAACTGAATACTGTTGTGTGTTCTCACCAACATAGATTCGTGATCTATCATGTATTAGCCAAGGATATTTTATCAGACCTAACCATAACCATATCATTGGGCTTTATTGGGAGTGCTTAGCCAACCAAGCACAGCAAACTTTTCAGTTTTCGCGACGCAAGCAAGATTTCCTATCAGCATACGCCGGCTTTAATGAATTATACAATTGGCAGTTCGCTCCCCGTCCGGAGAAGTTGGAGCAGGCGCAGGAAGTGTTACAGCGCCTGCTCGAACTTGCTGGCATCTCGTTTGAGGAACTGGAACACCCAATCGAATAAACATTGAAGACAGGTCGTTCTGTCGGTGCAGATCTTTCAAAAACAAGGGGATTGCGATCATAAAACCACCCAATCCCCCACGAGGGTCGTTATTATTTGGGCATCGGTGTTGGATACATTCCAGTATTGCTGGAGATCATATAAATAAAATAATATTAATCCGCCACCTGTAGACGTACCCAAAGTTGCAAGGGAAAAATACTTTTCAGAGACGGAGCTTATGTAAGAATATGAAGATTTCTTTTTTGATTCTTGATGGGGCTTCTGGCCTTGTACATCATCATAGTTTCGGTTCAATTTTCGAAAGGGCATAGCTCTGGATTGTTGTAAGGTTTTAGCTAAATTATGACTTTTTAATGCAAATTTGATGTTGCTTGCTTTGCAGATGCCGTCACAAGTATAAAGAAAATCACTTTTTTAGATAGAATCGACTTGAGAGGGTCAGCTGAAGCTTTTTTAGTCGAGAATAGATGAAAAAAGACTAAAAATCACAAAAAAAGTCAGTATTTTTATAAAAGGCAATTTTGAAAAAGTTTAAAAACCGCATTTTTGATATCATAGACAAGGATTTTGGGAATGATTTTCCGGCGAGAAACTCTGCCAAAACACTGCCAAAATCACTTAAAAACTGCAAAATGAAAAATCAAAAACCGCTCTCAGAGCATCAAAAACGTAGTTTGAGTAATGCAATAACGGCTCTTAATAATCCGATATTCTCCACATTGATGCATTAGCATTTAATTCTTTTTTACTGACGACAGGATTTTATCATCCGTGGACATAAGGTAGCGCTTTGTATTAAAAGGCGAAGAGGTGAAACAAAAGAAACCGGGGCTATCATTACAAGGGATTGGAATTTAGTACAAAAGGGCACAAGGATGGCGACAGAGGTGACAATTCACTACTTGCCGCGTATTTTGATACAGATTGGTTACAAATCTTGCAATATAAAAGTAAGCATTTAAAATGTAACAGTAAAATATTTGCTCATCATTATTGACATAACCACGGTAGGTTTACTTTTCCAAATTTGACATAGTAACAACCTCAAGTTTTTACTATGTTTCTATTTGATCTCTAATACTCCAGGAATTAAATTATCCGCAGCGGCCGAGAGTTTTAATGCTCCCGCTTTTATCCCGGTTGTTATTACAAATGCTGCAATGCCTGCTTCAGCATCCACTATTTTTTTTCCAACAATATTTCCGTCACCGCTCAAGCTTAATTTTACTTTCTGTTTTGCATCCGGAATAATTGTTCCGTTTTGATCAACGATAGCGGCATAAACAAAAAGTACATCATTTTTACCGGCGATCAATTTTCGCCCGCTGTAATCAACCGAGAGCTTCACAGCATAAGGAATTGCGGGAGTTCTTCGTTCGGCGCTTTCAACTACCGATCCATCTAAATACCCCTTCGCTACCAGGCTGCCCGCCTGATATGCTATATTGAAAGTGAAAGGGGCGTGCCTGAGGTTACTGCTCATTTTGCCGGTATCGGGAGTTTGTTTTCCTATCAGCTTTCCATTCAAAAACAGTTCTACCTGGTCGCAGTTGCTATAGATCTTCACGCTTTCTGTTGCAGGATCATTCCAGTAATTGGCGATGAATAGCATGGGCTTGCTTTCCGCCGCGTCGCGCTGGCTTTGGTAAAAATAATAAGCAAACTTGGGCAGCCTGAAAATATCCATAATGCCCGATGATTCAATATCCGGCGCGTAGCCTCGTTTATAATCAAACATCAACCAGTTGGCATCACCGGTAATGTTCCCGTTAAGGTTGTCATTATGGGCCTCCTGGAAATTTACAGCCTGTTGCAGCATCCGTTTTTCGCCATCGCCACGCAGCTGGCGCGAAGTTTTTTCTTCGGCGGTTAAATCTTTGTATTGGGTTTGATTAAAGCCCGCGTTTTGCGCGTAATACTCCCAGTCGCCATACTCGGCAATCAGGATAGGTTTGCTGTTAAACTTTTTCCAGTAATCTGGCGCTTTGGCATGCTGGCGGGCGGGGATAAATACATCATACACGGCGTTCATCCAGCCACAGGTATAGGTATCGGTGTATGGTAATTCGGTATGTACAATGGCATGGGCCTTTTCCATGTAATCGCGCGTCATATCGGTTTCGTTCAACGATGCTTCCCATAAAATAATAGAAGGGTGGTTTCTATCACGATGGATCATATCGGTAATGTTTCGCAGGCTGTTTTGCTGAAACGTAGCATCGCCAAAAAACTGCCAGCCGGGGGTAGAATCCATTACAAAGATGCCCAACTCATCGCAGGCCGCTAAAAACGCGGGCGATGGCGGGTAATGCGAGCATCGCACAAAATCAAACCCGGCCTGCTTTATTTTATAGACATCGCGGTATTGGGCGTTATCTGATAAGGCATAACCTATATAAGGATATTCCTGGTGGCGGTTGGTACCACGCAATACATATTTGCTGCCGTTAAGATAAAAGCCATCGGTTTTAAAGCTAATTTCCCTGATGCCGGTTTGTATGGATACAGAATCAACCAAACGCCCATCGCTCAACACACTCACCACCAGCTTATACAATTGCGGATGCGCCGGCGACCATAAAGCAGGCTTCGGCACTACTAATTGCTGCTGTATGGTAGTTGTGCCATTTGCATCAATTACCTTCAGCGCTGCGGTAGTAGTAACAACTTGCTTGCCCGAAGCATTATAAAGTACCGCTTTAAGCTGCACGCGCTGTGCTTTAGTTAAATCGTTTTTCAACTCGGCTTTTACAGTCAGGGTTGCTTTTGCCGATGAGATATTGTCATAATGGATCAGCACACCTCCTCCATTTACATGGTTTGTTTCTATAGCATCGGTTAGGTATACCTTATTTTTTTTGATAAGCCAGGCATTGCGGTAAATGCCGCTGTAAAAATTAAAATCGAGATCTTTGATGGGTTTGCCCGGCGGAATTACCGGGTTATCCTGGTTATTGAGCCTGATGAGCAGGCAATTTTGCTTGCCAAATAAAGCCTTAGCTGTAATATCAATGTAAACCGGCAAATAGCCGCCGATGTGCGTTTGCAGGAGTTTGCCGTTCAAATAAACATCGGCCAGGTTCATGGCCGCGTCAAGGCGGATGGCGATATGTTTGCCGGCATCGCCTTTATCCAGCCTAAAAAACTTGCGGTAAAAACAAATGCCCTGCCATTGCTGCACAGTTTTAATAACCGGCTCAATGTTGGCAGTATGTGGCAGACTAACCGCCTGCCACGCTACCGCTGTTTTAAGGGGATTAAAAAGTTGTTGATTAATACTGGTATCGGCATTTTTTACAAACTCCCAGTTATTGTTAAAAAGCGTTGTTGATATGGCCTTATCCTGCTGTGCCTTGGCAACAGCCGCTGTAAAAGCGATAAGGGATATTAAAATAATTTTCTTCATTTAGGTATTACTGGCTGATGTGATAAGCTTTGCTGATGTCATCATAGGTTTTGATGAACGCGTTTGTATTGCCCTGTTTATCAACAAAGGTTTCGCCCCAGCTAAAGGGTTCCCAAATAAATGAGCCTTTAACCTTATTGCCCGGTAAGGATAAGGCAATATCATTCACCTCCTGTTTATGCTGCGAATATTCGGCTACTATCACATCTTGTTTGTAGCGGGTGGTTAAGTCGGTAAGGTTTTTCTTCAGGCTATCGGGTGTGCCGTGCCACTCGGGATAATACGATTCGCCGATGATGTCAAAATTCACGCCCCGTTTAAGCATGTTATCTAAAAAGTATCTCGATTCGGCATTTTGGCCGCCACAGGCTATGTGCAGCATAATACGGATACGCGGATCAAAAGTCCTTACGGCGCTGGTACCTGCTTTTAAAAACCCGGCCAGGGTATCCAGGTTTTTGAGCCTACCATCGGGCCATAAAATGCCGTGGTTTATTTCGTTACCTACCTGCACCATATCGGGCAGGGTACCTTGCTTTTTAAGCTCTTTTAAAACCAAGGCGGTAAAGGCTTTGATAGAGTCCTGCAACTGTTGGTTGCTGGCATTTTTCCAGGCTGCAGGTTTGTATTGTTTGGCCGGATCGGCCCAGGTATCGCTGTAATGAAAATCGAGCAGAAAACCCATACCTGCCGCTTTGATGCGCAGGGCCATTTTTTTGGTATCTGCCAGGCCGCAATAACCTTTTGGCGAATATCCGCTATCTGCCTTAGGGTTATTAAAGATACGTAGCCTTACATAGTTAAAGCCATGATCTTTTAAAATGGTAAAGGGATCTTTGTTTACCCCATTATCATAAAACTTACGCCCTTCGGCTTCTAATTGGGGTATAAAAGAGATATCGGCACCTACAATCTGCTTAAATTTAACAGGTGAAGTTTTAGCCGGTGAAAGTTTATAAGCCGATAAAGCACCAGTGAGCAGCAAGCCTGCCGTCAACATCCCTAACCTGTTAAAAGTGATTTTCATTTCCATATTATTATCGTATAAATTTAAAACAAACCGGGCGTGTTATCATACGCCCGGTTTTTATCTTTAATGCACAAACGCATCCATGGCAACGGTAGGCTTGCCGGTGCTGTCAAAAGCGCCCATGGTATAGCCTTGCCAGCTTGCATAAGCTTCTGGCTCCCAATAAAACACGCCCAAGCCGCCCGATACCGATTTTGTTTTGGTGATCAGATCGGTAAGAAATGATTTACAGGTTGTGGCTGCCGTAACATCCATCCCAGCCTCGCAAATCATTACCTGTTTGCCATAACGGCTTACCATATCCTGCATATTGGCCAGGCATTGGCTGTTGATAGATGCCCAGTTGCTGGTTGTTGGGTAGATAGAAAAGCCGCAAATATCCCAGCTGGCACCATTGGCTTTAAGGCCATCAAAAATCCAGCGGGTGGTGGTATTGTTAAAACCATTAGCCACATGCACAATAACTTTTGCCGATGGAAAAACAGCCTTCGTAGCATTATAGCCACTGTTAACCAGCCAGGCAAAGTTTTTAAAATTGGTAGCCGATACCGATGCCCGGCCATCCTGCCATAACATACCATCGCTGGTTTCATTACCTACCTGTACCCAGGTTGGGGTAATGCCGGCGTTTTTTAACGTAGTTAACGTATTATAGGTATAATTATACATGGTGTTCATGAGGGTGGTAAAATCCAGGCTTGCCCAGGCGGCCGGCTTGGTTTGATTACCCGGATCGGCCCAGGTATCGCTGTAATGAAAATCAATCAGGATGCTCATACCCGCCGCCGCGGCCCTTTGGGCTTTGGCCACTACGTCGGCAGTGCTGTTATAGGTTGATGACGGGTTTACCCATACCCGCAAACGGATGGCGGTAATCCCTTTACCTTTCAGCACGGTAAACAAATCCTGTTGGGTGCCGCTGCTGTTATAAAACTTTTTGCCCGATGCTTCCATCTGTGTAACCCAGCTGGCATCAGAGCCATAAGCAAAGGTGCTTGTAGCCTCCGTTTTTAATTTAGATGTCGCGGCGGCATCTGTCGCGCCGCTTTGTTGTTTTGCGCCTTCTTTTTGGCAACTCATGCCCAGGCAAAGCACAACTGCTGCCGATAGGGCGGTGATTTTTCTCATAATGGATTGTTTTTTGGTTTATAGATTTGGTTTTAATTGCTATTTAAAGGCATCCAAAGCAACCGTTGGCCTGCCCGAAGCATCAAAAGCGCCCAGCCCGTAACTTTGCCAATTGTAGGCTTCTGGTTCCCAATAAAATACACCCAATCCCTGGCCACCGCTCACCGTATTTACTTTGGATAACAGATCGCTTAAAAATGCTTTACACGTTGTGGCCTCTGTAGCCGGCATCCCTACTTCAACAATCATTGATGGTGTACCATAGCGGGTAAACATATCATTCATGTTGGCCTGGCATTGCGTGTTATAACTTTGCCAGTTTGTTGTTGAGGGATATAAAGACATGCCTACGATATCCCATTTTGCGCCGTTGGCTTTTAGCCCATCAAAAAGCCAGCGGAATACGGCATTATCATAACCATTTGCCAGGTGTACAATTACTTTGGTGCTGCTGCTTACCGATTTTACCGCGTTATAACCGCTGCTTACCAGCGCCGCGAAAGCGGCCATATTTGTGGAAGCGCGGCCACCTTCCCAGAGCATCCCGTCGTTGGTTTCATTACCAACCTGCACCCAATCTGGCGTTATGCCTTTTGCTTTCAGCGCGTTCATTACAGATAGGGTGTAGGTGCTCACAGCCGCTTTTAATCCGGTAAAATCAAGGCCTTGCCAGGCCGCGGGTTTAGGCTGTTTGCCGGGGTCGGCCCAGGTATCGCTGTAATGCAGATCGATCATGATTTTCATACCTGACTTTTGCGCACGCAGGGCTTTGGTTATCACATCATCGGTGTTGCACCAGCCATCGGCCGGGTTAACCCAGGCCCTCAGCCTAATGGCGTTCATGCCTTTATCTTTTAATAAAGCCATGCAATCCTCCGCCGTGCCATCGCTGTTATAAAATTTATACCCCGATGCCTCCATCTGCGTTAGCCAGCTTACATCGGCACCTTTAATAAGCGCCGATGTACTGCTTTTGGTAGTATCTGTTGTATTGGTGGTTTTGGTGCCCGATGCCGGGTTATCCTTTTTGCAGGCGGCCAATGCCAGGAATGCAACACATACTATTATATTTTTACCTTTCATATGTTGGTTTAGTAACCGGCTGTTTGTGTTAATTTGCCCTTACTGGCTGTAATTTCATAAGTAGGTACCGGGAACAGGTACGGACCGGCGGTTTTACCAACCGATGACAGCGCGTTTTGCCATTGGCCGTGCCTCACCAGGTCCATTTTACGGTAACCCTCAAAGTAAGTTTCCCAACCCTCTTCTTTCAACACCCAGGCATCAAAAGCCGCTTTGCTTGCCGTGGCAGCTACCGGCATATTGCCAATTGCAGCGCCGCCATGTGCCAGCCTCACCAGGTTTACTAGGCCAACGGCTTCGGCTGTAGGGCCGCTGTTTTGGTTAATAGCCTCGGCTAATAAAAGCATTACATCACCTAAACGGGCTTTAGGAATATCATTACCCTGGTAAGCATCTACGGTGGCACCGCCATTGTCAGGATATTTGGCAACAACCGGGCCCGATAAGCCGTTGGCCTGGTTACGTACCATACCGCTTTTATTGATATAACTGGCTATTAAAAGCGCGCGGCGTTTATCGGCGGGATCAAATGAGTTGTAAAACGACCATGTGCATGATATTGGCGCATCGCCACCAGCAAAAGAATCTTTTACACGGTTGCCGGGATAATCTTTAGGATAGGTGTAAAAATCCCAGGGGTTAAAGCTGGCGTGGTTTTCGTTACCGTCCTGATCCGGCACGCAGGATACCGCCCACATAGTTTCGGTGTTTTTTTCTGTCGATTCATTAAATAAGCTGGCGTAATCATTCACCAACGTGTAACCCATACCGGTAATTTGCCTGCCTGTTTTTTCGGCGTTTACAAAATCTTTTTCGTTCATGTAGGTACGCATCAGCACAGTAAGCGCTATGGCCTGGTTAAACCTGCCATAATCTGAAGGCGTTTTTGGCAAATTGGCCGCGGCATAAGTTAAATCGCCCACTATCGAGGCCAGGAAAGCCTCCCTGGTGGGGCGGGTTAAATCAGTCTCGGCGGTGGTATTGATCTTGCTGGCGTCTAATATCACCGGTACCGGGCCGTATAACTGCAACAGGTAATACATGTTCCATCCGCGAGACATGCGGGCTTCGGCAGTCAGTTCTTTTTTGGCATCATCGCTGATAGTTGATTTATTGATATCATCAATAATTTGGGTAATGCGGGTAACAAACCTGATTTTTTCAAAATGGTTATTACCTGTGCCCTGGTTAGCCAAAAAGGTAAAACTGGCGGTGCTAAACTGGGTAAAAATACCACCCCAGCCTGTCCATATATTTAAATTATCTGTAGGATAATCAAACATCATGATATCGCCATACTCGGGGCTAAACCAATCATTTTGGTAACCTGCCGGATCATTATAGCCCCATTTTGATTGAAATGGTTTGTAAACCTCGGTAACGTAGTTTACAAAGTCGGCCTCGGTTTTTGGAAAGTTGGTGGTAGATAGCGAACCATAAATTTGCGGCTCCAATCCTTTTTTGCAGCTGCTTACGGTTACCGCGGCGGCTATTAAACATATGCTTATAATTTTTTTCATGTTGATTGCTGATTATAGGTTAGAACCCGGCCTTTAAGCCAAAAGAAAACGTCCTGAACATAGGGTAAGGCGCATAGCCGCCTTTTACGCTGGCATAGCTCACCTCCGGGTCAACACCTTTGTATTTGGTAATGATGAACAGGTTTTGGGCATCGGCAAAAACACGTACCGATTTAGCAAATTTGCTTAGCCATGGCGAGGTAATGGTATACCCCAGGGTAAGGTTGCGGCAGCGTATAAAATTGGTGCTCACCAAATTGATATCACTCCCTTGTGGCAAACCTGTAGCGTTTTCAATGTAATTAACACCCGGCCTTGTACCGCTTTGGTTTGCCGATGTCCAAACGTTAAGCGCCTGCACGGTACCGCTTTGTGTGCTTGATACGATGCTTGCCGGATCGGCCCAGGCATAGTTGTAGTTGATAGATTTACCACCAAACTGGCCGTAAAAGAAAATACCCAGGTCAAATTGCTTATACCTGAAATTGTTACCAAAACCAATACTGATTTTAGGATCGGGGTTCAGTTTATAAATATCACTGCCGGTAAGTTTACCGTCGCCATCAGCATCTACATATAAAGGCGAGCCGGGTAAACTGGCACCGCCCGCGGTAGGCTGCGATGATGGTATAGTTTGCCCGGCCTGGATCAGCCCCTTGGTTTTAAAATAGTAGATCTCATCTACCGGGTCATTAACTGCCTGGTAGGTTACGCCCTGGTAAGTAAGCAGGTTATCATACACAAAACGGCTTTTCCATTTGTAAACATAGTGCGATACATTGATCACCGAGCTCCAGCTAAAATCTTTAGATACCAGGTTTTGTGTATTTAGGGAGATATCATAACCTTCCCTGTACTGGTGCCCGCCATTAACCGGCTGGGTTGACAGGTAAGAAAGCGGCGCGGTTGGACCTGCTGTTCTCAGCAAATTAGTAATATCATCCTTAAATACATCAACAGAACCCGTAACGCGGTCTTTAAAGAAACCAAAATCCAAGCCTATGTTTTTGTTCTCGGTTTTTTGCCAGGTTAGTTCGGGGTGATCGATGGCATAGCGGGCAATAGTAGCATAGTTAGCGCTGCCATTGTTAAAGAAAAGCGTATTGCCATCTGGCGCGTAACCACCGTAACCTGCCGCGCCTATGGTGCTGCCTGTTCTACCGGCACTTGCACGCAGCTTAAGCTGACTTACAAACTGTACATTTTTCATAAACTCCTCGTTGGTAATTTTCCAGCCGATAGAAGCTGATGGGAACGAGGCATATTTGGTATTAGGGAAAAACAAGCTGTAACCATCATAGCGGTATGATAGTGTTAACAGGTACTTATCTAAAAAGCCAAATGAGCTACGTGCAAAATACGAACGTGTTTTGCTTGCTGTTTTTAAAGATGTTATACCGATGTTGGCGGTTTCGGCAGATAGATTGGTAGCACCTATTACATCGGCACCACCGGCACCCTGGCTGCCAAACGCGTTGTAAGTACTTTTGTACTGGCCTGCGCCAGCAACCGCGTCGATATTTAAAAAGCTGGTTACATCCTTTTTGAAGGTTATGGTAGCTTCTAAAGTCTGGTTTTCGCGGTTGTTATAGTTCATGGATGCCCTTGACAGGTTTTGCGAGAAATAGAAAACCGTGCTTGGCACAAAAAAGCTGCGGTTGGCCGCCTCATAATTATCGCCAAATAAAATATGACCTGCCAAAACACCGGGGATAACCTTCAAATCGGCAGATAGATTGGCGTTTAGGGAATGGTAATTGGTATTGTCCTGCACATCAAGTAAGGATACCGGGTTGGCAATAACGCCGTAACGGGTATAAGCACCGGTAGCATCTCTTACAGGTACCGTTGCAGGGTAACCTAAAGTGGCCTGTATAATACCAAAGCCTTGTGTGCCCGAGCCACCGGTTTGCCCGCCCGATGACGAGTTCATATAGCTGTTGGTATTACCGGTAAAGTTGGCGTTAATGGTTAAAAACTTAGCCGGGGTAAATGACATATTAGCCCTGCCGGTATATTTATTAAGTCCGGCTCCTTTTAAGGTACCTTCTTCATTATAATAGCCGCCAGACAGGTAGTAGGTAGCCTTTTCGCTGCCGCCATTGATATTAATCTGGTGGTTGTTGATGTTGCCTGTACGGAAAATCTGGCCCAGCCAGTTGGTACCGTCGCCAGCGGCAGCGATATCAGCAGCCGAAAATTTGGGTGCAGGAATGCCCGATTGTGGGTTAGGACCATAAGGTGTTTGTTGTTTACCGGCCAGGTACTGATCTGTAATTAATTGATTGTACAGGGTTTCGTACTGGTTGGCTTTTAGTGGCTGCAGGTAAGGGTAGTTTTTCTCGAATGAATAGCTGCCGTTGTAAGTGATGTTCAACCTGCCCGCTTTACCTTTTTTGGTGGTAATGAGGATAACACCATTGGCAGCATTAACACCATAAATAGCGGCGCTGGCATCTTTCAATACTTCGATAGATTCTACATCGTCGGGGTTTAAACCGGCAAGACCACCACGGCTTACGCCATTGGTTTCACCAGCGATGGTACCGTTGCCCGGCTCCAACGCGTCGCCCGGGAATATCACACCATCAACCACATAAAGCGGGTTGCCACGCCCCCTGATAGATAGGTTAATGTTACCACCGGGCTGCGAACTGCCCTGTGCTACCTGCAAACCTGCCGCCCTGCCAAACAATAGCTGCGGGATAGAGTTATTGGCCGATTGCGGGATCTTTTTAGGGTCGACCTTGGTAACTGCGGTAGTAATATTTTGGCGGGTAGTTGTACCATAACCAATTACCACAACCTCGTTAAGGCCGTTTTGGCGGGTTTCTAATACCACATTTAAGGATGAGCCAGAAACCGTGATTTCCTTTTGCTCATAACCCAGGCCGCGGAATAACAATACCGCGCCATTGGCCGCTTTAATGGAAAATTTACCGCTGGCATCTGTAGCAGCACCCTGGGTAGTGCCTTTAACCAGCACCGAAATGCCGGGCAACGCGGCGCCATCGTCTTTAGCGGTTACGGTGCCCGTAACCGTTTGTTGGGCATAAACACCAGAGATGGATACTGTTAGCAGGATAAAAGCCAGCCAACAAAATCTTCTCCAAAATTGGAAAGTAGCATTTTGCATATATATAAGTTTAATTGGTTTGAAAAAAACTTTTCCCGGTTTAAAAGAAAAGCCATTGGTTTATTGGCACAAATGACAGATAAATAGCGCAAGCCGACTTGTTCAAATCATCATACTTTTGGTCCAAACTGTTATACTTTTTAATCAAACGACGCTTACAGGGTGTTTATAGCTGTATTTTTAACATTTATTAATTATCATTGTATCAGCCAAAGGAAAACCGGTTTTACCAGCCGGTTAAAAATCAATTGTACTGTTACCCATGTTAAAAAAATACCCCGCCCTTTTTAAAAGCGTGGCGATATTAAGGCTTAGCACTTTAATGTTATTGGTAACGTGTGCCGTTTTTGGGCAGGCACCCAAACTTAAATTCAGCCATATTAATAGCTTCCAGGGCTTATCAAACAGTACGGTTGAATGCATTTACCAGGATAGCCGGGGCTTTATGTGGTTTGGTACCCGTGATGGCTTAAACCGTTACGATGGCTACCAGATCACTGTTTTTAAAAACAACCCTGTCGATGTCGGCAGTATCAGCGATAATTACATCCGCTGTTTATATGAGGATAAGCAGCACCGGCTATGGATAGGCACCAGCAACGGGTTAAACCTGTTCAACCCGTTTAAAAACACTTTTGCCCGGTACAAATACTCGGCTACAAATAAGCTAAGCATATCCGGCAATACCATTAATTGTATTTACAACGATAAGCAGGGCAACCTTTGGATTGGCACCACCGATGGCAGTTTAAATCTGTATCAACCTCAAAATAATTCATTCGGCCATTTTTACGGCACTGCTACCGGTGCTGTAAACTGTGTTTTTGAGGATAGCAAAAACACCCTGTGGATAGGTACCGAAAGGGGCCTAAAACACTTTGACCGGCGTACCCACTCATTTAATGACGCTATTAGTTTACCAGGTTATAATGTTATAAACCTGCCGGTAAATACCATACAGGAAGACCACGCCCATAACCTTTGGCTGGGTATTGAAAACGGCGGCCTAATGGCGCTTGATTTTAATTCAAAAGCGGTTAGACGCTATCAACACCACCAGGATGCAGATGGCAGCCTGGGTAACGATCAGGTTAAATGTTTGCTTATAGATAGAAAAGGGAATATCTGGGCTGGCGGTATTAACGGCGGCCTTAACCTGTTTAACCCACAAAACGGCTTGTTCAGCAACTATCAAAACGTTTCTGAAAACCCCGGCAGTTTGTCGCAAAGAACCGTATCGGCTATTTTTGAGGACAACCAGAGTAATCTGTGGGTGGGCACTCATCGCGCGGGCGTTAATTTATACACGCCCAAAGCCAATAAATTTAAGCTACTGCAAAACGAACCCGAGCACAACAGTTTAAGTTATAACGATGTACGGGCATTTTGCGAAGATGAAGCACACCAGGTTTGGATAGGCACCGATGGCGGCGGCATTAATATTTATAACCCGGCAAAAAACACCTTTAGCTATTACCGCAACAACCCCAATAACACCCAAAGCCTGGCTGCCGACGCGGTACTTGATATTTATAAAGCCAATGAGGCTAAAGTATGGGTAAGTACCTGGGGAGGCGGGCTGAATTGCCTTGATAAAGCCAGTGGAAGCTTCAGGCGTTTTACTAATAATGCCGCTGATAAAACCAGCATCAGTTCCAACTATGTGCAGCAATCTTTTAAGGATAGCGAAGGCAATTTTTGGGTAGCTACTTATTACGGTGGGCTAAATGTTTTAAATGAGCAAACCCTGCAATTCAGCAGGTTTACCCAAGCACCCGATGGGAAAACCAGGATACAAGGCAACAATATAGTGGCGCTAAATGAAGATCATAACAAAAACCTGTGGATAGGCACCGACGACGGCGGCTTAAACTGCTATAACCTGCGCAGCAAAAAAATAAGCCACTACTTTAACAACCAGGAAAAACTGCCCGATCTGCGGGTTATTTTTATTGATCATACCGGCAGGGTCTGGCTTGGTCAAAACGGGCTTTACCTGTTTAACCCCAATAAAAACAAGTTTGAAATTTATACTGATAAAGCCGGCCTGGGTATAGATATAATAAAGGCGATACAGGAAGATGCCACCGGTAATTTTTGGATCTCGGGATCAAACGGTTTAACCAAATTCAATCCGGCAAGCGGCGCGTTTACCCGGTATAACATTGCCGATGGCTTGCAGGGCCAGGAGTTTGAGGCGGGCTCATCGCTTAAAGCAAAAAACGGCACCCTGTATTTTGGCGGTGTAAATGGATTTAACGTTTTTAACCCGGCGGCTATTAAGGCTAATCCTTATTTACCACCGGTATACGTTACCGCTTTGCAGGTGTTTGATAAAATAATGAAGCCCAATACGGCGGGTTCGTCACTTACGAACGATATCAGCCTCACTAAAAAAGTTAAACTATCTTATAAACAATCCAGTATCGGTCTGCATTTCGCGGCGTTAAACTATACCGCCACCGAAAATAATAAATACCAATACCGTTTGGATGGATTTGAACCTGGATGGCATTTTACCAACGATGGCAAAGCTTCCTACACCAACCTATCTCCCGGCGATTACACTTTTATAGTACGGGCCGCCAATAACGATGGCTTATGGAACAACCAGGACACATCATTAATGATCACGATTACGCCTCCGTTTTGGGCTACTTGGTGGTTTAGGGTGTTAATGGGCCTGTTTTTTATGGTAACGGTTTACCAGTTGCTGCGCTTTAAAGAGAACCAGGACCTGCGTAAACTGGAAGAATCCCGCAGGGAGGAAATGCACCAGTTGCAGTTGCAGTTTTTTACCAATATCTCGCATGAGTTTCGTACGCCTTTGTCGCTTATATTAGGTCCGCTGGAAGCCTTGCTGCAAAAAGGTAGATCAGAGTCGAGCCAGTTCTATGAGGTGATGTACCGCAACGCCAACCGGTTGTTGCTGCTTATTAACGAACTCATGGATTTCAGAAAGGTAGAAACCGGCACCTTACAATTAAAAGTGATGGAGGGTAATCTGGATAGCTTTGTGGCCGAACTTGCAGCGGAATTTAATGAAGCAGCCAGCCAAAAAAATATCAGCCTGAAAATACAAACGGGTAAAAATACCACCGCTACTACCTGGTTTGACAGGCAGATATTGGAAAAGATAGTACTTAACCTGCTTAATAACTCTATCAAATACACACCGGAGGATGGTTGCGTAATTGTTGAGGCGTTAGATAGTTTACAGGGTTTTAAATCGTCGCATGAAAATGAACTAATCCTTAAAAACAGCTTCAGGGCGGCAAAGTATGCCTACATCCGCATTTCTGATAACGGCATCGGGATTTCCAAAGAATCTATCCAGCATCTTTTCGAAAGGTATTACCGCATTACCGAAACGCATTTAGGATCGGGCATAGGGCTGGCCTTTGTAAAAAGCCTGGCATTACTGCACAAGGGTGATATTTACGTATACAGCCAGCGCCATGCCGGTACCGATATCATTATTGCCCTGCCGGTTGCCCAGGGCGATTACCAGGCCAACGAAAAATGGACCGCAGCCTCCCAACCGGGTGGCACCCGGCTGGAGAGCATTCAGATGGAACCGCCCTTACCTACGGGATCACTGTATCCCTCGAAAGCAGGCCCCGCTGGCAAGCATAAATACAGGATATTGGTTGTGGAAGATAACGACGAGATCCGCGCGTTTATCAAAAACTCGCTCGAAGAGCATTACACCATCACAGAAGCCGTTGATGGCAATGCCGGTTTTGCAGCCGCCAAAAGCGAATTTCCGGACCTCATCATCAGCGATGTAATGATGCCGGGCATGAACGGTATAGACCTTTGCCAGGCGGTTAAACAGGATATTGATACCAGCCATATCCCCCTTATTATGCTTACCGCCAAAACCAATTTACAGGCCGAAATAGAAGGGATCGATTCTGGCGCCGATATGTATTTGCCCAAACCCATCAGCATTAATTTGCTTACCCTAAGCATCCGCAATATTTTTGAGCAAAGGCAAAAACTGAAAGACCGCTATCAAAAAGACCACCACATTGAAGCGCGTGCGCTTGTGCATTCATCAAAGGATAAAGAATTTATTGATAAATTACTGGCCATTATTGATAAAGAACTCAGCAACCCCGACCTGGATGTTGACAGCCTTTGTGAATCCATAGGCATGAGCCGCACCAAGCTTTACCATAAGATCAAAGAAATATCCGGCCAGGCACCAAACGAGTTTATAAGGAGTATACGGCTTAAAAAAGCAGTGGAAATTTTAACCCATGAAGATGTGCTGCTAACAGAGGTGATTTATCGGGTGGGCATTCAAACACAATCCTATTTTACAAAAGCGTTCAAAAAAGAATACGGTAAGACCCCGACACAGTTTATTCAAGATCTGTCCAAAATAAAACTTCATTAAATCGCGTAATCGAATTAAGCTGATAAGCAAGCTACAGCACAGGAAAAAACAATTGATACGTAAATGTCAGCAGATCGTTGTCATTGATCAGATGGGTTTCGTGATGTTAATATGAATTTTGAGATGGTTTAGTGCTGATAGAGTACTTTGGCATTTTCCCATGCAAAAAATTTTCAATGAGGTTTTCTACTTCAATTTGAGGGATTACAAATCTATTACCAATTGGATCAAAAAAGCTTCTTTCATAATTCATTGAGGAGTATGAGTAATTTGTTCGATTATTGCAGCTATTGTTTTACTGTCGACACCTTCATTTTAGTGGAACGTATATTCAACTGATTTTTCTATCCTTCTGCCGTCCGGATGTACTTCAATGTATTTTTGCTTGAACTTGGTGCCTTTTCTTTTTTGCAGCAGATACGCTACAACAGCTACTAACATAGGGGTACTAAAAGAAAGAACGTAAGTTGGAATATCCCCCAATGAGTTTTTCGGGATTTTTGTTTGCTCGAAGCTTGTCTCCCTTGGCCTTGTCGGATCAAATACTTCGGATGCTGACCATCAATAAATTTATATTCAGTAATCATTAATAGTAAGGTTTAAACAAATTCAAGGTAGGTATATTTTTCGTATTTCACTTATCCCTAATAATAAATCCACATGATTAAAACAAAAGTATTTTCTACTTCCAGATTTTCGCAATCGAACATGTTGAGGGTGAATGAGATAAAAGCTTGGCTGTCAGAGATAGTGATGAAGAAAAGCCACAGCGAATGGCGCACACTCACACCCGCAGTCACTCCGGCTTTTAAGCCCGTAGGGGAAGCTTTTCGAACCCCTTTTTAGCGGATTTACGGCTTTTGGCCGGATGAAATAATCCATCTAACACCGCCCAGCCCCATTTACACTTAACCTTAGGCAACCCGTTGTGCCGCGATTTTTTTTCTTTACAAAGAAAAGAAGCAAAAGAAACAAATACTAACTATTCTTGGTTGCATCCCTGGATAGACCACATTATATTGACCGCTCTTCGTCAATTTTGATTTGACCACTTTTTGTACTGACAGCCAATTTATTGTTAGGAATTTGCAAATTGGCGAAGAGGGGTCAAAGAAATTGGCATTTCCACATAACATCGAGGAAGCTATTGCAATGTAAATGCAAAAAATCTGGAGCTTTGTGTGGATTAAGCAGCGGGGGGAGTAGCCCATAAACGCGCACGTGGAAACAGGGTGGATAAAGGCCAATTATTGTAGACATATAGAATTAGTTGGTCAGATTAAGTAGGTAAAGCCTTTTTAGGAGGGCATATTTATATATGCCAATAGATACTTATACAAGTATGTGCAACCTCGTCTTATTATGAAAGTCATTTCGACTTTTCTTTTAAACCAAATTTCTTGATTTTTTTCGCCGTTTTTAAATTTTCAATAATCGAGTTATTATCAGTATCAAAAGTGGTCAATATAATATGGCTTGTTTCTGAAAGCAATCTATTGCAAAATTCTTAATTAAGTCAGCAACTACGCTTGGCTGATCAAGGTACGCAAAATGTCCGGCGTCCTTGATCAAGATAATTTCGTCCATCCATTTTTTTATTGTTGATTTATTGAGATAGTTAACGTTGTTTATCTTTTCCATCTCACCGTAAACGATGGCAACAGGTATATCTATATTTTTATTTTCTAAGTTCCCAATTTCATCGCCCCATTCTTCAGTGGCTATAGCTTTACCTAATGTTGATCTGAATAAAGGATCGGTGCTCCAAAAACTGTCTCTATACTTCTGCTTCATTTCTTCCGATATGCAGTAAGCTATATCATCAATGAAGGCATTTAATTCCTCATCAGTAGGGTATGATATGAATGACGCTGCTAAATTGGGGTTGGGTTGTAATATGTCCGATGTGGTAAGCCCTTTACCAATTACACATGCCCCTGTTAAAAATAGTCCCTTGCAGTTAATCAGGTTTGGCATTATTTCTGAAACGAAGTTAGTAGCAATTGAGCAGGCGACAATAATATATTCAGAATATTGAAACTTTGAGATGAACTCATAAATCAAAGCGCCCATACCCTTTAGTGTATATTCCGTTTCAGGGTTTAAACTTCTATCTGATTTTCCATGCCCGGGCAAATCCAAGGTTACTACCGTATAACCGTTCAAGGCGTCTGTATTGATTACATTATCCCAGGTTTCATGCGATGATGAATTTCCATGTAAAAAAATAATATGTTTATTTCCTGAGCCGGTAGTTTGACTATAAAGCATGATTGTTAAAAGCTATTTTATAGTTAGATGATGCGGTTTCTAATGGAAAATGCAACAAGTTCAGCCACATTTTTGGTGTTGGTTTTTTTTAACATGTTTTTACGGTGGGTGATAATAGTATGCTCACTAACAAAAAGCTTGTCGGCTAATTGTTTACTGCTCCATCCTTCGGCTAGCCATTTCAGTACATTTATTTCCTGATGAGTAAGTAAAGTATCTTCTTCATGAGGGTAAAAGTGATTGGTCTGGAGATTAATGGTATTAAATAATCCATTATCATGATCTGTTTTTTCGATGGTATGCAGAATAACCCTATCAGTTTTAAAGTTAGTAATATCCATCACCATACCCATCGATATTAATGGTATGCCGCTTTCCTGGGAGGTAAGGTATGAGCCGCGCTGCAATATCCATTTGTATTTACCTGATGCACTCCTGACACGGAAAGTGTAAGAAAAAATGTATTCGTTGTGAAGATTTTGGGCCGTGTTTTTTAAAAATTGCATGTTAGCGCTAAATACCTTTTCATTGTAGACCTTAAAGTCATCCGCATGAAACAAATTCATAACCAAGCCCAAACCGCTCTCTATAAATTCCCTGCTGTCAAAACCTATCACTGATTTAAAATTCTCCGTCATCAGCTTGTAGGATGCTTTTGAATAATCAATTGCGAAATAAGTTGGTAAGGATGGGAATGAAAAATTACTCAATTCGCGGAATTTACCCAGCATACCCTGTATTTCCTCCTCATCGGTTTGCTCCCCGTTGTAAAATGCGTTCTGAAGATGGCCCTTATAAGTAAAATCAAGCGGGGAAGATAAGCGCATAATTGGTTTTGATGATTAAAAATAGAAATAAAGTATTAAAAATGAATAATTTATGATAGTTATTTTCGAAAAAAAAGCAATAATAGATGCTAAAATTAAGTCAACAGAAAAATCCCAACAAATGGGGATTTTTTAGTGATGGTGTAAATAGGAGATTTATATCAAAATCTCAATTTACCCTTATAAAAGAAAAATCATACAGTATAAAAGCAAGTAAAAAATGAGAAAAGCCCTTTTAATTGTCGTATTTATTCTAAGTCTTGTTAGTGCAAAAGCACAACAAATACCTGATTTAGGGACGATAACTTCTTTTTATCAGGATACTGCTGCAAACTGTGCCTCCATTTCTGTAATAAAATTGGCCATGGCAAAATATGGAGGCAATGGGGTATTTGAAAAAGTAGATACCCTAACAGATAAATACCGCATTCAATTCAGAGATGGTAAAATTCTTGAACTTACCAAAATAGAAGAAGCCATCATAGGTAAAATGGATGGTTTTGCCTGTGGTACCAAAGCAACTATTTATAAGAAGGCAAGGTTCATTTATGCAGCGATGGCAAAAAATAAAATGATGACCGATACAATCAAGTATAAGACGATAGAAAATGCCGCATTTGAAATTAAAATAGTCTGGTTGCTTTTTAAAAAGAAGATTTTTGTGTTGGCAGAGGACACGGAAAAAAATCTTTCGTATTTGGGCTTAGAAAATCTGTGGATAAGCAAACTTGCTGGTGAAGTAAGTAATTATCCCAATATTATTATTACCAACTCGCGGCATTCTGCTTATTCCAGCTTTGGTTTTTACGACCAGTACGGCAAACCAATCGAGAATTCAAGATTTAGCGGTAAGCATGGCGGATTTCCGATAAACGAAAAATTAAATTACATTTTGAAAGATTAATAAAAGAAACATTTAATAAGCTGGGTTTCAGTTATTCTATTTATGAGTCAAAAATATAGGTATTCATCGTTGCGCTTAATAAAATCATCAAGAACAAAGTAAACAGATAATGAAAAAAATACTTTTTATTTCCGTAATTATTCTAAATATAACACTTACTGCCTATTCGCAATCCAAATCCTGCTACAATGACTGGGGTTTTTGGCAAAATCTCAACACGCCTGGTGCCAATACCAATTTTCGAATATCGTTCAAACAGCCTATATCAAAAAAGGAAGACTGCCAATACATTTGGTATAGGTTTGAAAATCTGTTTGCTATTCCGGATGCTTACCTAATGTTTAAGGTAGACTATAAAAAACCAAACGGGGTAACCGGAACGGAGACATTCTCATATGTCAAACTTGATAAAACTGGTGTTTTTACCGATTCAGGGAATTTTATGGTAGGATATGAAGTGATAAGGGTTTACAACGTGATGTACAAAGAATTACCCGGAAAGAAAAAAGCAAATGAAAACCCGCTACCTCAATCTTCGCAGGACAGAACAAATAAATTGCTTAATGAGCCTTCAAAGGCGAATAATACTCTGCGACCCAGGGCAGCTGTAATTGGTGACAGGGCAGAAAATACCCGGCCTAACGTAGAAGCGGTTGCTTTAACAAATAGCAACCAAACAATGCAACAGGTGCAGTACCAAAATAAAGCCAACGCCTATATTAATGACGCCCAGTATAATACCAACGATATTAACAAGGCACTTGACCTCAACTTAGCGGCCATCAACGCCCAGGCCAGTGGCAACCGGGCCGAACTACAGCAGGTGCAGCAGTTACAACAACAGCAAAGCCAACAACAAATGCAGCAGTTAGGCGATCAGGTAACCAACGTGATAAGCGGCATAATGGACAGGAAGTTCAGGAAAGACCAAGAGAATAATGCCGATATGACTGCTCGGATTAACGAATGGTCGGCCGAGCGAAAGGCAGCGGAGCTACGCAAACGCGACATGGTGAAAAATTTTGGCGTGGTAATAAACAGTACACGTAAGATAACGGAATTAAGCCGGTATCCTATGCGACTATTGCCCGGCCTCATGTTGTTAAACAGTTTGCACGCACGGTTGGATTCGGTGCAGGGCGATCAGGGCAGCGTAGATGCTGATGGAACGCTTACCTTCAGAAATAAGCCTATGGGAAAAATGCATGGCATACCCGATGATGTATTGAGCATGCCTTATTACTCGGATGTTTACGAACGCAAAACAATATATCTGGATAAAGTGAACAAGGATAAATACGCCGAAAAGGTGGGGGATTTTTATAAAAGTTATTTTAATGCCTTAGCCTATTTAAAAGGCGATGCCAAAAACAATATAGCTGTCGACGTACTAAGAGCATTAAATTTATTAAAACATGCAGAAAATTTATATTTAAATAAGGATCAAATTGTTACCGAACGCAAGTACCTGCACCATAAAGTATATTACGAGATTTATTTCGGAGACCTAGGGGGCTCAACAATACAGCTTGGCTTTATCGGCCTGGCGCAAATGGATGCTTCGGTAACTATCGGTAATATTTATGCCGATTCAGCCGCTGTTACCCATAATTCCGCCTACACAAAAAAAGCCTTTGAGCAATATGATAGGGCCATTAATTATTATTTAAGTAATCTGCATGCCTATGCAGCGGATGAAAAAAATTCGAAACAATATGACATTGAAAATTACCGCGCGGCTTTTCAGCATGCTTATTACAATATGCTGCTTACTACGATTAAAATTGTTGATGCAACCTACAACAACGCCTCTGCGGATGAAAAAAAATTTGCAGAGCAATGTACTGCACGATGTTTAGATTTATATGTTAAATATTACGATGTAACCACTATTGCAGAAAATTTACAGAAACAGGGAAGCAGTTACCTGGATCAGAATTTGTATAATACCGCAATGCTATTATTGAAAAAGGCCGCCGATCAGGGCGACGACATCGCCATGGTACAAATAGGCAGTATGTATGAAAAAGGACTGGGTGTACCCAAAGATTTTGACAAGGCTTTTGAATGGTATAAAAAAGCCCTCGCTAAAGGAAATACAGCCGGCAATTCTTTTATAAGGGTATTGACCAACGTACTGTCGTTCAAAAACACTAAAGCCAACAATTTCACACAAACAAATACGCAAAATATTCCATTTAGCTTGTCGCAATTCAAGGGCAAATACATATTGCTTAATTTTTGGGCAAGTTGGAACAGGTGGGACCGTGCCGAAAATAAAAACCTGGCAAGTGTTTATGAAAAGTATAAAAACCAAAATTTTACTATCGTAAGTGTTTCTTTAGATTATAACAGAGAAAACTGGCTGGCAGCCGTTGCAGAGGACAAGTTAACATGGACCAACCTTAGCGATTTAAAAAGGTATCAAAATGCGGTGGCGTTACTTTACAAAGTTGAATCCATACCGGCAAACTTCCTGATCGCCCCATCAGGAAAAATAATTGAAGTAAATTTAATAGGTGACGATTTAACCGCTGCGCTTGGTCGTATCATTAAATAAGTAGGGGCTTCTATTTTATTTATTCTAATCCCCCCACACCTCAGTGCAAATGTTATGTGGGTGCATGCGGGTTAACTTACTTGTGACTTTAAGACAAATACTTTGTAAAGCAGGTCAATTCCTACTCAAAACCTGCGCTAAGTGCTAAAACTTATTAATGAAAAATATTACTACATAAGAATTAATTGACTATTTAAATCTAAAATATTAATGGATTACACGATTAAGGAACAATTTAAACTGAAGCGAAAGATAAATTTTGTCAACGACGAGAGCCTCCTCCACCGCCTAAAAAATTGTCTCAAATAAATTATCTGGATACAACGGCTTTACTTGATAGCCCATAGGGGAATCGAACCCGTTTCAATAATTAATATCTCCTTTTAAATCAGATAAACTAAAATTATAATATATCGTTTATAAAAACATATTATAGTTTTTATGAGTTCAGATAGCTATTTTAAATTCCGTGGCCGCTTTGAGTTATTTCCTGATCGTTACGATATTGGCTGGCTGATATTTTCAGACAAGATTTTCGGTTTAAATTTCTTTGTTAATAAGGTCTATAAGATCAAACAAGATGAATATGCTTCGTTTTACAATCACCAATTAAATTACTTCCTGGAAAACAACGCTGGCAACGAAGAAGCTTTTTTCGAACACGTTTATGACATCATAAACACCCGGATCAAATTCTATAAAGGTTTGAAGCCATCTGCACAGGGATTGAAATTTACCGCCAAATTGGAAGTTTTTCTGAAGTATTTAGAAAGCATTGACAAGTGGCATAAAACGCAACCTTTGGAATCGGTCATCAGCGATAAAAACAAACAGATTGACCAGTTAGAAAGAAGGATCAAAGAACTTGAAAACCAGATTAAAGAATTCATGAAATACGAAGCGGGTGAAAAGATCGTCATCAGCAAAGACGGCATGCCGGTATTTATCGATCTGATTGACCAAATAAGGGAACTGAAATTACCGAATGGCAATAAGCTGGTGAACAGCCAAACGGCAAGTCCCTGGTACAAACTGGTCGCCAAGCACTTTCTCAATGGTGATAAACCCATAGCTATCGGCACCGCCCAGAATTACTTCCCGGCTGATAAGGATAATCCACCACCGAAATACACGATCATTGCTGAAAAAGACAAACTCTTCAAAATTATTCAAAAGCCTAAGAAATAGGCTTTTGTCTTTTTATCCATGACCAAACGCCCCCAATGGTCATTCATTTTGCCCTTTTTGCTTTCACATTTGCCTTCATACCGTTCAATGACCCGCTTTGTATCCGGGGATTGAACAGCTAACCTGCTGTGCATTGTGATCTAGCGCCTGCACCTGGAAAGTGCGGATCATAATTATCCATACTAGGGATAAAGTTTCCTGCAATGCAAAATACTTGCAGGTATTTGAACAACGATTAAAACAAGGAGGAACAGATGAATGTGGAACTGATCACCAAAGGGGATTTACTGGAATTTAAGAGCGATCTGCTCAACGAAATTAAAAGGATCATACATCCGGGACAGGCCAGTACCAAGAAGTGGCTGAAGAGTGCGGAGGTAAGAAAGCTTTTAGGTATTTCGCCTGGCACACTTCAAAACCTGCGGATCAACGGTACACTGCAATTTACAAAAGTCGGCAGCATTATGTACTACAAACTGGAAGATATCAACAAGATCTTGGAGGGTGATGGCAAATGAAGTTGAATAAGAAAATTGTTAAAGAACTGGCTGGCTATGCCAGCCTGCTTAAGCGAATGGAAAAGGACAACCGCTTACTGCCAACCCATCTCGGTTTGTTCACAGGCTTATTTATCTGCTGGCAGCGGAATGGCTTTGTAAGTCCGTTTGGTGTGACCCGGAAAACGCTTATGGCGTTTTCCAAGGTCGCATCCATTGCAACCTATCACAAGTGTATCAAAGAACTCGACGAATATGGTTATATCCATTATGAACCCTCTTATCACCCCAGACTCGGCAGCCAGATTCACTGGCCCACCGATTTGGAAGTGTAGCCCGATACTTTGTATCGGTATAGCTGTATACCGGGCTGTACGGATAGTTGCATATCGGAATAACCAGTTATCCCGATATACGGATAAACAGATATATAAATCCGGTGCAGCTATTGGCTGCACCGGTAATGATTTGTTTTGCAAATCAGGAAGAAAAGCGAAGTGAGCAAGCGGAGGTTGGGCAGAGCCCTACTTTGCTTGTCCTAAGCTTCGCTACGGGGGACGTATAATACTTTAGAGCGCTTGCGCCTATGTAATAAAAGAAAACATGATACTCAGCGGTATCCCGCATAGAGGGATCAAGGCATAAATGTATAAATAGCTATGCAGTAATATGGAAAATTAGCATATAAGATATCAGTGTAAGATCAGTGAGATACCCGGTTGCGGTAGACCAGAAGTTTGAAAAGATTGCCCTTAAACTGGGCAGAACAAAGCGGCAAGTGTTTATCTAGATGGTCGACTACTTTTATAAAAGCAAGAAAGCCCCGTTGCTGAATGATGAGTTGTTAAAGAATGCGCTGATGAAAAACCACCAGCAGTATATTGGTTTTATCCGAAACCAGGAAAATATGCTGCTCATTCCGATCAAAACGGAAATGGACAGGATGATTGTATCACAGGTTAAAATCATCGAGAGTTTCAAAACGCAAGTCCTCATACTTTTGCGATTACCGTGACGCTGAGTAATGGCGTAGCGATCGAAACTGTCGCTAAAATGCTGGGGCATACGACCCTCCGGCAGACCCAACACTATGCTAAAATTTGCACGGTAAAATAGGTATGGATTTGGCGCCGTTACGTGAAAAATATCTGGTTACTGCGCCGGAGCCTTAAACAGAATTGGAACATGCTGAAGCGATATAGGATACGGTGAAGCCGGTGCCGGCATTGGCTAAGTACAATTATGTATTGGTAACATCTTAATTTTTCAAACCTGATATTCCAAATTGACATGTCAGGTTTGTGGTACCAGAGAACAAAATGAGAGAGGCTGTAAGGTCAGATTTGGTGACCTTACAGCTTTAAATACAAGCTTTAAATAATCATCATGAGTGAGTTTCGCCTGACAGATGAAGAATTTAAAAACTTGCTATTCCAAAATGGGACAGCAAGTTGGGGCGGAACACGTTTAGCAACTCAATGGCTCCCGATTACCCACATTACTACTCAATGCAAGAATTATCATATCCAAAGGGAGAGTAAGGTTATAATCAGCGCCGTGGTCATAATCACACTCCCCAATCTTAAGAATGTCCAGGCCTTGACTTCCTGAGCTTCTCGTCTCAAAGCAACCAACCATAAAATTGTTGCCAGAGAACCCGTGATGGAAAGGTTCGGGCCCAGGTCTACGCCAATTAAAACAGCACTTTTTACCATTTCAGGCGTATGCCCGCTTTGGATAACACTTCCGGCAATCAAACCCGCCGGCAGGTTGTTCATCAAATTACAGGCAAATGCAACGACAGATCCATTCAGCCATATTGCTGCCGTTTCGGATCTGGAAACGATATGATTTAAAAGCAGGGACAATTGCTGGGTCATACCAGTTTTATTCAAAGCTTCAACGATCACAAATAGGCCTGCCACTAGTGGCAATACCGCCCATGATATGCCTTTGATGATAGTGAAGGGGCTTTTTTTTGCCCTGGCCAATACGATTACGGTGGTGATAACGCCGGTGATCGCCGTAGGTAAACCGATTGAAAGTTTGAGGCTGAAGATGCCAGTAAAATTACCGCTGTCCCGCAGATGCCGAATAAGGCAGTTTTGCCGCCCGGAGACAATTGAGGTAAGTCGATGTCCCTTGTAATCCTACCTTTTAAACTGCTGCGTTGCGTAAAACGGAGCATGAAGTAAGTTACCGTGATCGAACAAACTGATGGGATCAAATATTGTCCCAGCCAATGCAATAATGACGGCATGTGCGTGCCGTAAATAACCAGGTTCGCCGGGTTAGATATGGGTAAGACAAACGATGCAGCATTGGCAATGAAAGCGCAGATCAGCAAATAAGGCAAGTTTTTTTCCACTTTAGCCGCCTTAACCGCTGCGGCAACCGCAGGAGTTAACACAACTGCCGCAGCATCATTTGACAGGAATGTAGTTATGACCACGCCGACAAGATAGATCAATAAAAATAATCTTCCTGATGATCCTTTAGCCCTTATCGTAGCATGAGCTGCCAACCAGTCGAAAAGCTTTTCTTCCCGGGCTGTTTCAGCAAGCAGCATCATCCCCGTCAAAAACAAGTAGACATCCAGTCCTTTGCCAATGCCGGTCAATGCATCCGATGGCTTAATCAATTGAAATATCAATAGCAGTGTTGCCCCGCTTAAGGCATAAATAGCTTCGGCAACTTTGAAAGGACGGATGATCACACTTGCAATAGCCAAAAAAGAAATGACCCAGATTAAGGTGTGATTCATGATGGCTTACCGTTACTGTTGGGCCCAAGTTGAGTACCAAAAAGGCCATTTTCCGGCCAGGCGCCGATGGTATCTGCATCACTGCCATCCCGAACAAATTCACCTTGGGTATAATCGTTCGTTGGTGGTTGAATAGTCCAGATACCGGGTCGGCCTGTCGCGTCGGTAGCTTTAACAGTCAACTCATTTATCGACCTATCCTTCACCTGAATGGTTGCTTTCCACAGATTACCTGTTTCAGAAAAAAACATCTCTTGCCAATCCGAAATACCAATCCTGTATTCTGCTTTTATCGTTTTCCTTGAACCCAAAATAACAGCTGAAATTTCCTGATCTCCCCGGACCGTCTGATTATCTCTATTCAGTAAACGGTGATCAACCGGCCCGGTAACCATGACGAGGGGAAATGGATCGGCGAGCTGTTTAAAACGCCAGCTGACAACACCATCATGAATAGCTGTAAGCGAATAACCAACCGGTCCTTCTTCGATTTGTCCGGTTGAGCGGGTTGCCGTAAATATGGTTTGCCCGTTGTTGGTGATTTCATTATAATGGGTATGCCCCATATCAACCAGCAGTACAGCATGCTTTTCCAGTAAAATATTCAATAACTGACGCTCTGCCGGCTCTTTCAGGTCGGCCGGAAAGGTGTGCATAAATAAAAGTATGGTTTCTCCCGCATTGCTGGCCGCTTCCAGTTCATTTTGTAACCAGTGAAATTGCTTGTGGCCAATCCGAAAGTCAGGCCCACCATCACCCGACCCGCAAACGTCAATAAACAAACATCGGTTATCCTTGTGCAATACGGATAGCGGAAGCTGCCTGGTTAATGGTATCTGATACATGTTATCCAGGCTTCCCTGCTCCATGTCATGGTCACCAGCCAGGATATAAACAGGGACACTCAGCATTTTTAAGGCCGCGGCCACCAGTTTGTATTGTTCAGGTAAACCGTTATCGGCGTTATCACCTGGCAATACAACAAAGTCAAGCTGATCACTGATCTCTGTTTCTATCTGCGCTACGATCGATAGCAGGTCAATATAGTTTTGTTCTTTGGCTTTCGTGATATGCAGATCACCAATGTGTGCGAAAATCAGGGGAGATGAGTTCATGTATTTATTTTTTTGAGCGATATTCCTGTCCGTCTATCAACAATTTTTGGATATGAAACACATCGTCCTGGTTTTGATTAACGAAACCCGGATCCGTTCTTTTAATTCCGGTTAATTCTAATGTCGAACCCGGTTTTATGATTTCCGCAAGTGCCTGGTCTTCTTTGTGGATATGCACTAATTGCTTCCCGCTTTTAATACCAACCAGCTCGCCTTTTTTCCCTTTAAGAAGTTCGAAGCCGGAAAATGTCAATGTTTCCGTCAGCGGATCGCCCTGGTTTTTTTGAGGTTTGATTGTTTCAATGACCAGATCTCCCCCGGGTATTCCATTAATCGCCAGTAATTTAAGTTTGGGCTTTTTATCGCCTTTGGGTTCGTGCTTAGGCTTTTCCTCTTGGTAAACAGCTTTAATAAAACTGCCCTGACCGGCTTTGGCTATAACGCTTTTTGCCGCATGAGGCGGAAAACTAATTTTTTTGGTTCCATTTTCTATGGCCAGTTCCAGGGCAGAAATATCCCCATGTTTGTTTGCCAGGTAACTTTTGACGATCCCGCTGGTCTCGGTGTGTTCTTGATGTAATGTTTCCATGTTTTATTTAATTATAGTAGTTAACCTGATTGATTGAAGCTTGTTCGCTCATGATAAGCGTATGAAGAAAATCTTGATACCCCGTTCGCAAGCAATTTCTTTGGCTTTTTTACTATCTTCAAAAGTCATCCGGATAAACGGGTCACCAGCAACCAACTCTGTTACAGCTAACGAATTTTAACATAGTGTTCCTTTCGCTCTGTAGTGTTCTATTCAAGTTTGCTAAATGCAATTTTATAAAAAAGCGAATAAACCGTTCCGTGGTATTTTCCCGTGAAGTTATGGAGGATGTCCATGTTTTAAAACTATTAAGAGAGCATCGCGAAAAACGGCAGTTCGACTTTATAAAGCGGCTGCTTACAGCGGGTGAGATCGAAAAAACTTTTATTCTTCGGGATGAAAAATTGGTTGACAGCCTGATTTGGATACTGATCAGCACGATGCGCGTGATCACTGTTGACTACTGTTCCGGCAGGTTAATTTGCGATGTGGAAGACATCCCGACAATGTTATGTGCCATGTTAACGCCCTATCTGGTAAAACCAGCCCCAACTAACGAATTTTTGAATTGATAATTACAGAAGAAAGAATAGTTTGCATTGAGGTAAGCGCTGAATTTAATAATTAACTAACAATTAGTTATATTGGCCTATTATAACCAATTAGCGTGTCTTCTTATAATACTTACAGCGAAGAAAAACTTCTTTTACTATTACAAAAAGGCGATCACGCTGCTTTTACCGAAATTTATAACCGGCATTGGGAAAGTCTGGCTGATGCCGCTTATCAGCGGCTTCATTCCCATGAGGACGCTGAAGAAGTAGTTCAGGAGGTATTTGTGAACTTATACATCAGACGTGCGGAAATCTCACCTGCCGGGTCCTTGATAGCTTATCTTAAAACGGCACTTAAATATAAGGTGATTGATGCTTACCGCGTTCAGCAGCTGCATTACAAAAACATTGACAATATCATCCAGGAAAACGCTGTCCCCGATTTAATGCCGGATGATGAGTTAAATATAAAAGAGCTGCAAAAAAAACTGTTGGAGTTAGTTAGTAAACTTCCGCCAAAATGCAGGGAGGTTTTTGTTAAAAGCCGGTTCGAACACTTATCGCATCAATGCATCGCGGATAGAATGGGGATCAGTGTCAGCACGGTAAAAAAACACCTGAACAAGGCGATACATATTCTTAGAAACGAATTAAACAGCGGCCATTTGGAATTGATGATCATTTGCGCGCTGGCTTTATCGCATTCCTGTTTGAAATCAATTTCGGCCTTGTAATTTTTCTATCTGTAAATCAATTAGTTGTAAATTTTCAAAATTATTTTAATTTGGAGATAGAACCTTGATGCCAGTTGTACGACTACATTGATATGGGCATGCATCAGGGAAACAGCGATGAGCGTATCATTTTGCTGATTAACAAGTTAAATAAGGGAACCGCTTCTGAATCAGAGCGCCGTGAAATAGATGAGTGGTATGACCATCCTGCCTCTGCCGCCAAATACGGCGACGGTATGTCTCTTTCACAAAAAACAAGGGCAAAAGACAGAATATTTCAGCATATAAACGCGCAGATAGATCTTCACAGGCCCAGTCCTCACCGGCGTGTCTCTTTTCCTTTGATCAGAAGCATGTCCATCGCGGCAGTCCTGCTGTTGATAATAGGAGCCGGACTGTTTTACTTTAATCCGAAAGGTAAACAAAGCACGTCAGAAGTACAGGGAACAAGTTACGGAGTTAACCACAACACCAGCAAAGCTTTTTTAACTTTAGCTAGTGGCAGACAAATTGTCCTCACCGGTGCGAAGAACGGCATGTTGGCCAGCCAGGGTAGCGTAACTATTAATAAAAAGACAAGCGGTCAGATAGTATACCGCGCAGACGACCAAAAAACCGGCGCGACGGAATTTAATTCCATGACTACAATGCGCGGTGGGGAATATCGTCTTACCTTGGCTGATGGCACCAATGTCTGGCTCAACGCCGCATCGTCGCTAAGGTACCCAACAATATTTTCAGGTAAGAACCGGGAAGTTGAATTATCGGGTGAGGCATATTTTGAAGTTGCCCATGACGCTACACATCCGTTCAGGGTGATAACAAAAAAACAAACTATTGAAGTATTAGGTACGCATTTTAATATAAATGCCTATGATAAGGAATTGGTTAGTAAAACTACTTTATTGCAGGGCGCGGTGAGGGTAATGGTCAGGGGAGCATCCAGGACCCTTAAACCCGGCCAACAGGCGGCGGTCACGCTCAATAAGATCAATCTCGAAAACGTTGATGTGCGGGAGGCCGTAGCCTGGAAGGACGGCTTCTTTGAATTTACCGATACTGATATACAAACCATTATGCGTCAAATATCCAGGTGGTACGATGTGGATGTTGTCTACGACGGAAAAATAACCGGGGAAACCTTTACAGGCCGGGTATCTAAGTTTCTGAGTGTTAATCAGGTATTAAAGCTTGTCCAATCACCAGGAGTTCACATAACCTACGAAGGAAGGAGGATTATGGTTAAAGAATAAACATTTGGCCCTGATCCATAAAAAAAGCTATTAGTGCTCGAACACTAATAGCCATAGCCTGGATCATGTTAACAAAATTGCGATCATACTAACTTATAAACCAGTTTACAAATGTATAAAAATTATACTCCTAAACGTGCTGCGCCAACCCGGTGCATTAATAAATTATTGCTCATTATGAGATTGACGACCCTGATTTTACTGGTAACCCTTATGCAGGTTAGCGCTGCTTCGATGGCACAAAAGATCAGCCTCTCTGAAAAAAACACTTCGTTAAAAGAAGTTTGTAAGAAGATCAGCTTGCAAAGCGGGTACAGCTTTATCATCAGCGGCAGCGAACTTAAAATAGCGAAACCGGTTTTTATCAACACGACTGATACCGACCTGCGAACTGTTTTAGATGAAATATTTAAAACACAGCCTTTACAATATCAGCTGCAGGATAAATCAATTATCGTTAGTCTGCGCAATCCCCAGGTGGCTGCTACCACTATCAGCAGAACGACTGCGGCCCGGTTTACAGTTAAGGGAAAAGTGACAGACGGAAAAGGGACCGCCCTCGTAGGGGTATCTATCAGGTTAAAAAACACGACCAGGGGTGTTTTAACAGACATCAACGGTGATTTTAGCATCGATGCTTCCATTGGAGATATTTTGGTTGTTTCCTACATCAGCTTTAACACCGCTGAATTCAAGGTGACAGACCAAAACCCGGTAAGGATCACGTTAAAAGAATTAAACAATGAATTGAATGCTGTGGTTGTCACAGCGCTCAATATAAAGCGATCTGCTAAGTCACTGACCTATAATGTTCAGGAGTTAAAAGCCAGTGATGTTAACGCCCAAAATGACGGTAACTTTGTAAATAACCTGGCCGGTAAGGTTGCGGGTGCAACCATTAATACCAGTTCTGCGGGTATAGGAGGGTCGGCAAGAGTTGTCCTGCGTGGTACCAAATCGTTAGGTAACGACAAGAATAACGCGCTGTATGTAATCGACGGTGTTCCGCTTTTTAATTTTAACGGTGCAAGCGGAGTACCGGATGTATTTAGCGGGGCAAACAGTAGCGGCGATGGTATTTCACAACTAAACCAGGATGACATCGAAACCGTTTCGGTTTTAACAGGACCTGCAGCTGCGGCCTTATATGGTAACAATGCGTCAGGAGGGGTTATACTGATTACCACGAAGAAAGGCGCTGCCGATAAAACCAGTGTCAACTTTTCCAGCAGTACGAGTTTTTTCAGCCCTTTTGTTTTACCGAAATTTCAAAATACTTATGGATCAACACCAGGCGGGTTTGACAGCTGGGGCGCCAGACTGGCAACGCCTTCAACCTACCAACCCAAAGATTTTTTCCAGACAGGTATGTATCTTGATAACAGCGTGAGCCTATCAACGGGAACACAAAAAAATCAGACCTATATATCCGCGGCCAATACCAATGGTAAAGGTATTATCCCTAATAATGAGCTTGACAGGCTTAACCTTACCTTACGCAATACGGCCAATTTTTTTAACGATAAGCTTACCATGGATTTGGGCGTGATGTATGTGCAGCAGGCCGATCAGAATTTGCTCACGCAAGGCTTGTATAATAACCCGTTGGTGCCCATATATTTATTCCCGAGGGGAGATGATATCATTAAATACCAGGTTTATGAACGCTATGATGCGACGCGGAATTTTAAAACCCAGTTTTGGCCGTTTGGTGATCAGGGATTTGCTATGCAAAACCCTTATTGGATTGTAAACCGCGACATCAATACCAACAAAACCAAGCGTTATTTACTGAATGCATCAGCTAAATATACCATCAACAGCTGGTTAAACGTCGTATCACGCGCCAAGTATGATAATACGCAGGTAGTAAACGAATCAAAGTACTATGCTTCCACATCCGGCATTCTTGCAGGACCTGATGGTGCATATTTCAGGAACGTAAGCAACCAGACCCAAACGTACGCAGATGTGTTGCTGAATGCCACTTATAAACTAAAGGACTTTAGCGTAAACGCGTTTTTAGGCGGGAGTTACGACGACCGGCAACTTTTAGTTAATGGTTTAGGCGGCAACCTGATCACGCTTCCTGATTACTTCACCTTAACCAATGTAGACCTTACCAGCGCCAAAGTGCCTTTTACATCCGTACATTCACAAAACCAGGCAATCTACGAAACCGCACAGTTCGCTTACAAAAGCGGTTTGTTCCTGGATATAACAGGCCGCACCGATTGGAATTCAGCCTTATCAGGTTCAACTCAAAAATCATTGTTCTATCCTTCTATAGGCCTGTCCGGCGTTATAACCGATCTATTCGGAATTAACTCAAACACCTTATCATATCTGAAAGTTCGGGGATCTTACAGTGAAGTAGGTACTCCCCCCAACCCATATCTGACTAACCCCCACTATGATTTTACCAACCAGACGGTAAATACGTTGGGTATACAGGTTTCTCCTACACTTCAGCCGGAGCGTACCCGCTCATACGAAGTCGGAATTAATACCAGGTTATTTAATAACCTCATCAGTCTTGATGTTACAGCTTATAGATCCTCCACTTATAAACAGATTTTTGACTACAGTGTAACCAATACATCCGGTAATGGAGCATCGACACTGCGCGTCAATTCCGGCCAGGTAGATAATAAGGGCATCGAAGCAAATCTTGGAGTCAATGCCCGGTTCGGTGAGGTAAAATGGACATCCAATATGGTATTTTCCCTTAACCGGAATAAAATCAGGTCCTTATTCAGTTATGCGGACGGCAAAGGTAATACGGTGAAAGTTGATTCTATAGTGGCAGCGTCAACCGGTAGTTATTTGCAAAGGCCCACTGTTGGTGGTACGACCGGTGATATTTACGTGAACACACTGGCAACTGATGAACATGGGTTTATCGTAGTTGATCCGAGAACAAGACAGGTTACGGCGGCGAATAATACCTATATATATGCAGGTAATGCCGACCCGAGATTTAACATCGGTTTTCGCAACAGCATTTCCTACAGAAATCTCACCCTCGGTTTTTTAGTGGACGCACGGATTGGAGGTATCGGCGTATCTGCCACCCAGGCACTGCTTGATCGGTACGGCGTTTCTGAAGTTTCGGCCCAGGCACGTGATGCAGGTGGAGTAATGGTCAACGGTGGTCTTGTACCTGCTAAGGATTACTATGCTGTAACAGGTGGAGGCGTTTCCGGTTTAGGCGCCCCCTATGTATACAGTGCGACAAATGTGCGGCTTCGGGAGGCCACTTTAAGCTATCATTTTCCCGCCGGTTTCTTCCGGAATAAATTGAAGGGAGCCACACTTGGCCTTACAGGCAAAAACATTTTTATGTTTTACAACAAAGCACCTTTTGATCCCGAATCAACTGCGTCAACCGGCACGTTTTACCAGGGGGTCGATTTCTTCAGGCAGCCAAGTTTCCGGAGTATAGGCTTTAACGTGTCTGTGCAATTTTAACCGATTAAGTAATTCATAGATAAGATGAGAAAAAATATTTATTTACGCCATCGCTGCATCAAGGCTGCGATAGCGTGTAGCTTACTGTTTTTAAGCTTGCTGGTATCTTGTACAAAAAATTTCGACAAGATAAACACTAATCCCGCGCAGGTTACAGACGATATGCTGAAAGCTGATAACCTGTATATCGGAACCTTTATCGTTCAAATGGAAAAAAATGTTTTTCCGATTGCGAATCCGGGAAGCGGTCCCAACAATTTTGGCGACGAGGTATACCAGATTGTTCAGAACCTGGCCGGCGACGTATTTTCAGGACAACAGGGAGCAAGCAATAACTGGTTCGGAGGATCAAATAACACAACCTACAACCTGATACCAAGCTGGTACGGGGCAGCTTTCGATAGGTCTTACTCCGGCGTCCTGGCCGGTTATCTGCAAATAAAAACAAAGGTGAAAGCAACAGCTCCGGATGTGTACGCCGTTGCACAAATCATTAAAGTTGCCTCTTTTCAGCGCACGACAGATATGTATGGCCCCCTTCCTTACACGCGTGCCGGTGGTGCGGGATTAAGCACCGATTATGATAGCCAGCAGGTTGTTTACCAGACCTTTTTTAAGGAGTTGGATTCGGCACGGGCCGTTTTGAAAGATTATATAGTGAAAAATCCCTCGGGTAAACCGCTCGTAAACTTTGACGCCGTGTATGCCGGAGATTACACTAAATGGGTAAAATTCGCTAATTCTTTACGGTTAAGAATGGCTATGCGGGTAGTATATGCTGATGCTGCGCTGGCTCAGAAAAATGCGGAAGACGCCGTTAACGACTCCTACGGGGTTTTTACATCTAACGCCGACAATGCTGCCTTAGGAACTTACAATGGGTACAATTTTCATAACCCGCTCGAAATTATTACCGACAATTTCAATGACATAAGAATGGGTGCGACAATGGAAAGCTACCTGACCGGCTACAACGATCCGCGGTTGAGTGTTTACTTCAAACAGTCTGATTTTGGTGGTTATCATGGCATCCGTACAGGCATTAACGTTAATGACCGTACCGCCTATGGTAAATGCTCCAAACTTAATGTTACAACAACCACACCCGTACCGTGGATGAGCGCCCCTGAAATATTTTTTCTGAGGGCGGAGGGAGCTTTGCGGGGATGGAATATGGGCGGCGTTGCCGGCACGTTTTACAACCAGGGCGTCAGCGCGTCATTTACACAAACAGGGGCCGGCGATGCCAGTGGTTACCTCAACAATGCTACAAGTACGCCCGTAAGCTATACTGATATGGTTAACGGCAGTAATAGTTTTAGCACAAGTCCGAGCAACATCACCATAAAGTGGAATGATGCTGATCCCTTTGAAACAAAGCTCGAGCGGATCATCACACAAAAATGGATTGCAGTTTATCCTGACGGGCAGGAAGCCTGGAGCGAATTCAGGAGAACCGGCTACCCTAAAATTTTGCCGGTGCTGGTAAACAACAGCAACGGAACCATTAGCACCGATATACAGGTGAGGCGTTTGCCATTTCCTGCCGCGCAATATAACACCAACGCGTCGGGTGTAAAAACAGGGGTGGCACTGCTTGGGGGGCCTGATAACGGTGGTACCAAACTATGGTGGGATAAAAAATAGATCTGAAGGATTTAAGAAATCAAAAAATGGAAAAAGTATTTAAAATATATAGTCAGATGAGTTTGATGTTGGCTTTGGTATTTTGGTTATCGGCCTGCCAAAAACAAAACACGCCGACACCGCTAACATTGCAAAAGCCCACTGTTTACAGCAATGACTATTACGTCAAATTAAGAGCTTATAAGAACTCAGACCATGCCAGGTTTTTTATCTGGCTGGCAGATTACGGCGTAAAGGGGGGCATTTCTGCTTCGCTGGGAGAACGTTTTGCCGGCGTACCCGATAGTGTGGATATAATTAGTCTTTGGGGAGGAATTCCTGATTCGGTCAACAATCCTAATGATTATAAGGAAATGCGTTTTAATCAAAGGGTTAAAGGAACTAAGCTGCTTGATGTTACATTAGTAACGCCCGACCGCTTTGCTTCCTACTCTCAGGATGATAACGGAATTAAACAGTTCGCGTTAAAATTGGTGAAAGATGTTTATGATAATGACCTGGACGGTTTAGACATTGACTATGAGCCTAATGGCAGTATTTTTTCCAGCCCGGATAACTTTATTAAATTGATGGTTTACCTGTCACAATATGTGGGCCCCAAATCGGGTACCGGTAAACTGCTGGATATTGATTATTACGGCGATATCCCCCCGGCTGTTTTGGCACCATATGTTGATTTTGTAGTACAGCAGGCTTATGGTAATGGTTCCGCTAATCAGCTTCAAAATAATTACAATGCCTTAAACGGATATAAGCCAGGTCAATATTTTCCGGCTGAAACTTTTGGCGACTATTTCGCTACCGGCGGTGTTCCTTTTACCAATGTTGACGGAACCGTAGTGACGTCCCTTTTAGGCTTTGGCCTGTGGAACCCAACCCAGGGCCGCAAAGGTGGATTTGGCGTGTTCTACGGACAGCGCGATTATTATAACCCTGCCCCTTATGGATATATCAGGGCAGCGATTCAGGGATGTAATCCGGCAAAAAAATAATTAAAAGTTTAATTTTATGAGAAATCAAAATATTTTCTACAGAAAACGCCTATCAATTTCCCTGCTATCGATCAGTTTGATGATGGTATTATTGCTGTCTGTAATTACCGGATGCAAAAAAGAGCCTGCATATAAGGATGTGGTACTGATTACTGGTGCAGATGTATCTAACGTGATTAATTTTACCGTTGATGGCGCAGGATCAAGCACTGCGATTACGGCTACCGCAACAGGTATGGTTAACCAGGATATCACGGTAGCTTTCAAAACGGATAGTATCTTACTTAAGGCGTACAATACCACTAATGGTACTAATTTTTACGCGTTGCCCGCTGGCACTTACACCCTGTCAGCCAATTCAGGTATTATTAAATCAGGTTCTAACGTATCAAATGCGGTTTCTTTAACTATAAACTCAACCAATAAACTGGTTGACGGACGTAATTATATGGTTCCGGTTACCATAGATGTTACCAAGGGTAATTTGGGCGTTCTTAAAAGTTCGGGAACAGCTTTTTACAAAATAAACAGGGTGGTAACGACCAACGTTGCCGACGTTACTAACGGGCCGTTAAGTGATCGGACTTTCCCCAAGATAGTAACACTTAATAAATTCACGTTCGAATTCAGGGTCAAGGTTTCACAATTTGCCTCCAGTGGACACATTAGCAGGCTTGGATATTTTCAGGATACTTTGAATACCTCGGCACATACATTTAACTTTTTCAGATTTGGTGAATTGTCTGATGCCATCAATCAATTCCAATGGATTAATAACGTAGGTAAGGTTTCCTCAAAAACCTTGTTTGCCACCAACACATGGTATACAATTTCATGCGTTTTTGATGGCAGCACGTGTACGATGTACATCAATGGTGTGGCAGACGGCTCCTTTGCGGCATCAGGACAAAGCTTTATGTTCAATGAATTATCGCTTTTCTATTATGGACAAAATCTGGCCGGGCAAATCAGTGAATTACGATTGTGGTCAAGGGCATTGGCTCCCGGTGAAATTCAGAACGGGTTTTGTGGAGTAGACCCCGCCTCGGCAGGTCTGCTTGCCTATTGGAAGTTTAATGAAGGAACCGGCAATGCTATTACGGATTATTCAGGACATGGGTATTCGTTCTCTGCCGGTTCTAACTATAATTGGGTAGTAGGCATAAAATGCCCTAATTAATTAACCACTAATAAGATAGTAATGAAAAGATTAAATAAAATTTTTATCGGTTCGGGTGTGATTGCCCTTTGCCTGATGTTGCTTTTTTCCTGTAAAAAAGACAATAGCAACATGGTATACAGCCAGAGGCCTGCATCAAAAAACCTGTTCCTTTCGATATCGGGCACAGGTAACCTCAACCGCACGCAAAAAATAGCCGTACTTAGTACAGCTTCGGGAACCGCTGCTGTTGGCCTGAATTTAACCCTACCTTCATCGACAGATATTACGGCCACAGTCGATGTAGATACGACTAAGGTAAAAACTTACAACGCTGCGAATAACACGCAATTTTATGTGCTGCCGGCAGCCAGTTATGCGCTACAAGCGCCTGCCAACGGCCTCACTATTAAAGCAGGTAACCTGTTCTCCGCCGACTCTGTAAAAGTAAGTTTCAAAAACCTTGCCGGCTTAAGGGCTTCCAATTATTTGTTGCCGTTAACTATTACCAGGGTGTCTGGTAATGCGTCGGCTATACTTAGCGATTCTGTTAAAACTGTTTACCTGAATATCACGCTTACGGATGTAAAACAGCCCGTTGTTTCCCTGGCAATTGCAGGCGGAAGTTCAACAACTGTCACCTATCCGGTAGGCGCAAAAGGGTCAGCCAACGCTATCCCGTTATCTGTTCAGATCAGTCCGGCTTCTCCGGATAATATTACTGTTAATACTGTGGCAGACAACACACTTGTCGCTGGTTATGGCAGTGGCTTTATGCCTTTTCCGGATGGCTCATATTCCCTTTCATCGGCAAGCAGCGTCATAACTGCCGGACAGCTTACGGCATCAGCTCCCTTAAATATTAATATACCGGATTTATCGAAATTTGACGGGACAAAAACCTATTTACTTCCGGTAAGTATTAGCTCAGTGTCGGGAGACCCTTATACACTAACAGGAAATAAAACGGTATATCTGCAACTCAATTTCAACAACCTTAACAATTCAAGCAATACCAGTGCCGTTGGGACAAGCATACTGAGCAGGCAGGGGTGGGTAGTAAGTTCATCCGGTAGTTTTGATGGTACACCTTATGGCGGCAGTAATTACATCCCCTCAAACGCAATAGATGGTAATAACGGAACTGATTGGATATCAGACTATTTTAGTGGAGGCAATAGTTCCATTACAATGGACATGGGGGCTTCACGCCGTATTAAGACCATAGCCTACAATAAAGCATACAGCAACGTTCTGCTTAACTATGGTCTTGATACCTATCCTTCATCTGTAAAAATTTACACCAGCACAGACGGAACAACATGGACATCGCAGGGGATATATCAGCCGGTTGCCGGTCAGGGCGGCTCAACAACCGACCCGGTTATTAATTATATCAACTTTTTCAACGCCATAACCGCGCGTTATGTCCGGCTGGAGGTTGCCAATGGTAAAGGATTTTCAGAAATTAATGTTTATGAATAAAGTTAAAGTTTAATTACCTCCGCTAATGCACATTGTTCTTTATGGAGTTTGAGTCGATTAACAAGCGTCGCCGGGTGCGGGTGGCGCTGTGTTTTTTTGCAAATTCTGGTAACCAACTAAACCAACTATTTACACACATTGCTAAACGCTAATTACAAAACAAATAAACTAAACATGAAATTTACCAGGTCGATCCGGGCTTTGAAAATCATTCCCTTTTTACTTTCCGGCACCATGACGTACGCCCAACACACGCGTTCCTATGAGGTCAGCTCGCCGGACAAGATGATCAAGGTTTCATTAAATGGTGTCAGCCAAAGTGCCCCCCTTGCCTTTGGTAGTGTGAAGTTTTAAATTTTGTATAAAAGCAAGGGAAATACAACGAAATACTGCTTCCGTCGGCACTTGGAATAGAAACGACCGGTGAGGTTTTTAGCGGCAATCCGGCTTTGATTACAGCCAGTGCGGCGACTACAGTTCATGAGAATTATCAAATGCTCACGGGCAAACGTAAAAATTGCCGTAACCTCGGTACAGAAAGGTCTTTTGAGTTTGTAAATACAAATAAAAAAAAGCTCAAAATTATTTCAGGGTTTATAACGATGGCGTAGCTTTCAGGTACATTATTCCCGGGGGGTAACCATGACGTCGTCAATGTTGTGACTGAGAATATTTCTTTCCATGTTGCAGATAGCACCGAGCGGTGGACACAGGCCTACACGGATTCATACGAAGACTTTTATAGGGGTAACAAAAATGGAATAGGTGAAAAAAAACAGGAATGGGGCTTCCCTGCTTTATTCAAAATGAACGACCTTCCCGTTTGGATATTGCTGTCAGAAGCGGGTAACACTCAATTTAACTGTGGCGCCAGGTTAAGCAATTTCGAAAGTTAACCGAACCGTGAATCTTAAAGAGGTAGATATAGCTATCGATAACACTCCATTTGAAAGAACTTATGTCCATCTGTTCTGCTAACGCATAATTAAAAATTGACGGATTAAAATATCGTTCGACAAATCCTGAAAAGCCGTTTGTATAGGGTATTCCCAATTCGTCCATTGCTTTTTCTGAGTAGAGGTCGTAATTTGTAGTGAAGATGTTTGGCTTAGGGAGATTGCTATCTCTTAGAGAAAGTTTGCGATAGAAATTTTGATAGTTATTTAAGATTACAGTGTCTTTACCCTCGTTATATTTATTTAAGCATTGTTAGAGAATGAAGTGCTTTGTGGCATTGATGACCTGATCGACCTTAGCTGGTTCCGCTTCATTTCTAGTCTGATCAAGATAAAATCTTAAACTGTAAAGTGTTCCGAGAAATATTTCCAGATTGCTTTTAAAGGGTTCAGTTGTGTAATCAATCTTGTATTCTTTTAAGATCTTTTTACATTCCTTTGATAGCGTGTATATTATGGAGATGTTGACCACCCTGTTCCGGGCCAAATTGACCACTGGGTTAGCTGACTTTTGAGTTGCAGCAAATGC
>NZ_JAUFPS010000009.1 GCF_030409315.1 Mucilaginibacter flavus
ATGTGGAGAACTATAGAAGAATCGCATAAAAAATGATTCTTTTAAATAAAATTTGGATATGTCGTAGACCTATAATACGAGGTGCGAAGCAATTTCTAAACAAGCAAATCGGCGTTGCTGAGTTCGCCCTGTATAGTCCGGAGATTGCTTCGTGCCTACCCATGACAAGTTGTAAAAAAACAAAGAGGGCTGTCAGTCTGAGCCTGTCGAAGACTCGCGCGCAGAGGCCTTCGCCCGCGTGCTTCGACAGGCTCAGCATGACCCCTTTTTTTCTTGATGTTGTCATTTCACTTTCAGAGTCCCTGGATTTACAAACTCGCAATGACGTTTTTTATACAGATCTCGGACTTACGAAGTTTTTAAAACTGCGTAAGTCTTTAGCCTCCCTGTTTGAATGCAGCTACGAAGATTTTATCAATTCTGATTCTCCGGCAAGCCCTTTGATTCCTGCTCGGCATCAAAATGGTAACGGTTCATCAGGTGCAGCAACACCCCATTGGTCCACCCGAAGCCGTCTTGCAGGGGATATTCGCCGCCGCCGGCAGTTAGCTTGGTATCTACCACGTTATATTTTTCTAACAGTTTACCGGTTTGCTTAAACACACGGATGTTGAGTTTTAACCAGCGGGTGGCTATTTCTTTAGCCAGCGCATTGTATCCGTATTTTTCTAAGCCATCTATCCCCATGTATTGTAATGGTGCCCAGCCGTTTGGCGCATCCCATTGCTGGCCCGAGAAGTTTAGCGTAGTAACCAGTCCGCCGGGTTTTAAAAAGTTGTTTTTCAGGCCTTCAGCAACTAAACGGGCTTGCTCCTCGTTAGCGATCTTAAATTCTAAAGGAAATTCGGCGGCAAGGGTAGGTATGGGTGATGGCTGTTTTAATTGCCAGTTATAATCATCAAACCATCCGGTTTTGGAGTTCCAGCAGTATTTTAAGATGGCTTGTTTGCGACGTGCTGCACGTTCTCTATATAGTTTGGCCAATTTAGCGTTATAAATTTGGTCAAGGCTACGGGCTATAGTCAGTTCCATATTATACATTAAACAGTTTAAATCAACCGGCACAATATCAGTAGTTTGTATAGTTGGTAACTTGCCCGATGCATCAAACCAGCGTGTACTAAAGTCCCAACCTGAGGCCGCTGCCGCTCTGATGTTGTGATAAAACTGTGGTAAGGGTTGCGTGGTCTCTTTGGCCGCATCAACATCTTTTACATATGATTCCTCACGCGGCTGGTCGCTTTCGTCCCAATAGCGGGTCATGTACTCGCCATCGGCCATTCTTACCACACGGTGGGTGGCCTGGTTAGGGGCAATAGTTCCTACGCCTTGTGTCCAATATTCATATTCCTTGATTAATTGCGGTCGGAAACGAATGAGCGCTTTTTTACCTTCAACTTTCTCAAGCAGGTTAACCATCATTGCAAAAAATGGCGGCTGCGAGCGGGTAAGGTAGTAACTGCGGTTACCATTGGGTATAAAACCATATTTATCAATCAAATAGGCAAAGTTTTCAACCATGTTATGGATCACCTTAGTCTGGTGGCTTTCCAACAACCCCAGCATGGTAAAGTACGAGTCCCAATAATAGATTTCCCTGAAACGCCCGCCCGGTACTATATAAGGATTTGGTAAGGCAAGTGTTGATGAATTTGGCTTTGCCTCATCTGGTCGGCGCTGTAAAACCTGCCATAGGGTATCAACATGCTTGCGGATACCCGCTTCAATATCTGTTTGAAAAGAATTGTGCGATACCGGCATATCAAAATTAGCCAGCACAAATGTTTTTAAATCAAAGCCTTGTTTACCCTTTTCCTCACGGTAAGCCTTCATAATCACAGCCGGATCATATTTGGGTACCGCATCAACAAAGGTTTTGTTATCGGGAAAAATGTTAGATAGCTGCACCTCTTCAAACAAGCCTGGGAACTGTTGCCGCGGGCTTAAAGTTTGTGATTTTGCACTGAGTGTAAAAAATAAAAATGCGAGTAAAAATAATCTTCTCATTAGCTTTTGATTTACCTTTTTGCAGGTTAGGTAATTGGTTTATTTATGGTGTTTAAATTTACTATTTTTGAAAACGTTATAAATCGGCTTGCGTTAGTGTATAGCGTTTTTATAACCAAATATTGCCCTGCTGGCTATGCCAGGCCAATAATAAGCCACCATATTATAAGCTGCTTTTATGAAAAATATTTTAAAAACTGTTCAGTTTTTAGTGTTGTTGCTAATTGTTGATGCCTGTTTTGGGCAGGCACAAACCAATGTGTTACCTGCATGGGCATTCGGTGGCTTTGCCAGGCCGATTGATGTAAACCCAATTATCTCGCCGGATACTGCATCGCGTTTTATGGACCCGGTGAGTAAAAAGCAAGTGCCATGGGAAGCCAATGATACTTTCAATCCCGGCGCTACTATCAAAAATGGCAAAGTAGTTGTTTTATACCGGGCCGAAGATCTGTTTGGCATCGGCATCGGTTTCCGTACCTCTCGCCTTGGTTATGCCGAGAGCAGTGATGGTATTCACTTTAACAGGCGGAAGGCCCCGGTGCTTTTTCCGGCTAATGATAATGCTAAAGAATTTGAGTGGCCCGGCGGCTGTGAAGATCCACGGGTAGCAGTAACTCCTAACGGCACTTACGTTGTTTTTTATACCGAATGGAACCGCAAGTTACCCCGCCTGGGTGTAGCCACATCTAAAGATTTGATTCACTGGAAAAAGCACGGACCTATTTTTGAAACGGCCTACGGCGGTAAATTTTTCAATATCGCCAGTAAATCAGCATCGATACTAACCAAAGTTGTGAATGGCAAGCAGGTGATCATCAAAATAAACGGTAAATACTGGTTGTATTGGGGCGAGCAGCATGTGTATGCAGCTACATCCACAAACCTGGTTGATTGGGCACCGGTTATTGATGCTAATGGCGAGTTGAAACAACTCATTTCGCCCCGTAAAGGTTATTTTGATAGTGACTTAACAGAATGTGGCCCACCTGCTTTGATGACAGATAAAGGGATCATTTTATTTTACAACGGTAAAAATAAAGCCGACGATGACCGGGATAAAAGATTCAATGCAAACTCCTATTGTGCCGGTCAGGCTTTGTTCGATAAAAAAGACCCCTCTAAACCTATAACCCGGCTCGATCTACCTTTTTTAAGACCAATGGAACCCTTCGAAAAAAGTGGTCAGTACGTAAATGGTACCGTATTTATTGAAGGTATGGTTTACTTTAAAAACAAATGGTTTTTATACTACGGCTGCGCCGATTCGAGGGTAGGGGTAGCGATTTATGATCCGGCCAATCCGGCGAAACCGGATGCGGTTGATTGAGTTGTGTTTTCTTGAGTTGGATTTTTTTGAGTTGATTAGGTTGATTGAGTTAGAATAAGTTGATTGAGTACGCTGTAGTTCAAAAATATTTGAAAATTAATAAAACAAAGCATCCGTTGATTGCATTCCAACCTAATTAACCTCCACCAACAAAAAAAGCCTCTTAAAATAAGAAGCTTGTTTCCATAGGTAGATGGGTATATAATGATTAGGCGATGAAGCCTGTAAATTGCGGTGCTTTATCTTGGTTATTGCCCATCAGTTGGTTATGGATAGCTTTAAGCGTTACTGCTTCTTTTGTAAAAAGGTCAACAATCTTATTGGTGATCTTTTTTACCGGTTGATTGATGTTGATGTGTACTACTTGCATACTAAGCTATTTACCAAATCCGTGCCAGTTTTAACTTTAGCTTAAGTATCTTTTATGTTACGATACTTTGATACCAGAGATCCTTGTGCTTTTCATCAATCTTATCCTCTTTAAGAGGTTAGCAACCTTCCCATAAACTTGTTACAAAATAGGCCCCGAGCCTCGAACCACGCCACCCGAACCACATCTCCCGCCACCCGCACCACAAAAATTCCTCCTCATTTCACCGGGTAAAATCCACCGCTTACCGACTAAAAACCGCAGTACAACTATTAGCCCGGATATGGCTGTAACGATTCTTTATTGAGGGCGTCATATTGGTGTATTTAGAAAATATAAATAAACAATTACTTGACAATCAAAATATTAATAATCATGAAAACTAACATTATCGCCATCGTTACAGTAATAGTTACAGTACTTGGCTTCACAAATTCAACCTTCGCAACTACCAATAATGGTAACAACAAAGCCGTCGTTTTAACCGATATCAGCAGCATCAATAAAATAGAAGTTTATGGTAACGTACAGGTTTACGTTTCAACCGGCACAGCCGATCAGGTTAAGGTTTACAACCAGTATTATGCCGAAAGCGCATTGGTTCAATCACAAAAAGGGGTATTACGTATTTCATCATATAAAAATGAAAAACTGGTAGTTTGGGTTACCGCAAAACAATTAACTGCTATCACTGCCTATGATAATGCCGAAGTAAAATCATTCGGAAACTTATCTGCCATTGAATTGGATGTTAAACTATACAACAACGCATCTGCCGACCTTAAATTAGACACCTATAACACCAGCGTAACCATGGCCGACCGCGCTAAAGCAAACCTAAGCGGCAACGTAAGCGAATACAATTTGATACACAATGTATCATCAAGCGTAAACAGGACCAACCTTGTTGCAGACCACGCTACAGAAAAATTAACCGGCGAAAAAGTTAAAGCTGCCGAGTATGCAGGTTTATAATCACACACCGAAAGCATTTATCCTATATTATTCTTAACAGCCACCTTTGCGGGAGGCTGTTTTTGCTTTTGGGGATTTTAGCATTAAAAAACCCGTCATTGCGAGCTACGAAGCAATCTCCAAGCTATAAAGAGTGAATAACGCAAAGCCGCCCTGTATACGTAGAGATTGCTTCGTACCTCGCAATGACGGGCGGGGTGAGTAGATATTATCCACCCCGCCCGTCAAACAATTCTCACCTTTTGCCCTTATGCTTTTAGCTTTCGGCATAAATATATAATTTAGTACAATGAAGTTTTTTAAATACCTACCCGCTGCTCTTTTATTAATTTCGATGGTGGCCTGTAAGCCAAAACCCAAGGCTGTTGATGTGCCTGTAGTTGGTTTTGCTGATGCCTTTGAGGATGCTACCATTTCACAGGCCCGTACCGGTTTTACCGATGCCTTAAAAAAGAACGGCTTTAGCGAAGAAAAGAAAACTGTTCAAATAGAATACAGCAACGCCCAGGGAAATATCCCCACGCTTGGCCTTATCGTTAATCACTTTGTATCAGAAAAGGTTGATTTGCTGGCTACCTGTACCACGCTGGCAACTGTAGCTGCATTGCAAAAAACAAAAGATATCCCGGTATTTGCCATGGTATCGCCGGTGCCCGAGCGTATGAAAGTGCTTGACGCGAACGGTAAAGCCCCGGCTAATTTGTTTGGCGCTTTGGAGGAACTGAATTATATCGATACATCATTTAATATCATCCCTAAATTATTAAAGCCGAAAGGTGCCAAACTGGTGATCGGGATGATCTATAATCAATCGGAACCGCAATCACAGGATGCTTTAGCGAGGATAAAAGGCTTGGCCGAAAAGCAGAATATTACAATCGTTGCCTTGCCGGTAAACACTTCGGCCGATGCGCAACTGGTAACACAATCGCTTCTGAGTAAAAATATAGACGCGTTTTTCGCCAATCCGGATAATACTGTATTTGCATCATTTGAAACTATTTTGAAGGCTTGTAACGAAAAAAATGTGCCCATCTTTACCAGCGAAGCAGGTTTGGTTAAACGTGGGGCTGTAGCCGCCTTTGGTGCCGATATTTATCAATGGGGATACCAGGCAGGCGAGCAAGCCGCACAATACTTAAAAACGCATAAAACCGATGGCATAAAACCCGAATTGGTAAAAATCAGGACGAGGGTATACAATCCAGTCGCTGCTAAAAAATACAATATCGCTATTCCGTCAAATTTCCAGGCTGTTAAATAAATGGATTTTTACCTAACCGCTTTATTGCAGGGCTTGTGTTTTTCGGCTATAGCGCTGGGTATTTATATTTCCATGAAAATTTTCAACATCCCAGATATTACTACTGATGGTAGCTATACCCTGGGTGGTGCTGTAACTGGTATAATGCTTACTCATCATCAATCAACCTGGGTTATTTTACCTGTTGTTATTATTGCCGGTGCGTTGGCGGGTGCATTAACAGGTTTGATTCATACCAAACTTAAAATAAACGCGCTGCTGGCCGGTATTTTAGTCATGACGGGGCTTTACTCTGTAAACCTTATTGTGTTAGGTCGTTCAAATCTACCGGTGAGTGATCTGCCGTCACTGTTTAACAGCTTTCATTTAATAGCCGATCCAAATCAAAATACACTCATCATCATCTCCATATTCGTTATTGTGATCACCTTTTTAATAGGCTACCTGTTAAAAACAGATTTCGGTATTGCCATGCGGGCTACGGGCAACAGTGAATCGATGATCCGCGCGTTGGGTGTTAATACAGATAGGATGAAGATTACCGGGCTTGCGTTGGCAAACGCGCTTACTGCTTTAAGCGGTTATCTCATTGTTCAATTTCAGGGTTTTGCTGATATCAGTATGGGGATAGGTATTGTGATCGTTGGCCTTGGCTCCGTTATTATTGCCGAAACGCTTATCAATTGGTTTAAGATTACCAATATTTGGATCTGTTTAGCACTTGTTTTAGCCGGTGCCGTTATTTTTCAGTTGGTGCTCGCCTTTACATTAGCAATGGGTGTTGATCCTAACTTATTAAAACTCGTTACAGCTGCTTTTGTACTGTTGATTGTTAGTTTGCCACGTTTATCCTTTAATAAAGCCTCATGATAGCCATAAACGATATTCACAAGGTTTTTAATAAGGGCAAGGCCAACCAGGTAAACGCTGTTAATGGCATCAGCATCAATATTAAAAGCGAGGAGTTTTTGGTGATTGTTGGCTCCAACGGATCGGGTAAAACAACCCTACTTAATTTGGTAGCTGGTAGCGTGTTCCCGGATAAAGGAACTATTGTTATCGATGACAATGATGTAACCAAACTGGCCGATCATCGCCGCAGCCAGTGGATTGCCCGGGTATTCCAAAATCCAATGAGTGGTACAGCGTCAGACCTTAGCATCCTGGATAATTTTCGCCTTGCGGCTCTCCGTACTAAATCCAAAGGTTTATCTATAGGTATCAATGATCAATTTAAGCAACAAGTAAAAGATAAAATTGCAACCCTTGGCATGGGCCTTGAAAATAAAATAGAGCAGCCTATGGGCACCCTTTCGGGTGGGCAGCGGCAGGCGCTCACGCTTTTAATGAGCGTGATGGATACTTGTAAGGTTTTACTGTTAGATGAACCAACCGCCGCGCTTGATCCCCGGTCTGCCGAGGTAGTAATGCGTACTGCCGATAAGCTGATCAGCGATTTTAAGCTTACCGCCGTCCTTATCACCCATAATCTTAAAGATGCTTTCACCTATGGCACAAGGATAATACAGATGGGAGAAGGGTTGATCATCAATGATTTAGATGGCGAAAAAAAGGCTACCCTGAAACAAAATGACCTTTTTGAATGGTTCGGATAAAAACTGGCAAAGTAATTGTATTGGTAGGCGTACCATGAAAAACAATAATTTTGAAAATATATTCGACGCTTACCAGTTAGTGAGCGGCGCCAAGATAAAAGGAAAGCAACAAGACGAAATTTTCGAGCTTGGAGCGTATGACGCCCTAAAAAGAGGTTATACCGTTTATCCGCTTGAACACGGCATTAAATATGAGGATTTTAGCGTAATAGTATCTGAAAGAGAACTGAAAGCCAACTTTTTGATAGAGGCTGGTAAAGCCAATACTGCTATCGCTGCTTAAGATCTGCAAACAAAACTTTTTTGTAGAGACGCGATATTTTGCCTCTCCCGCGTGCAAATCCAATATGCAATCAGCGGTTACAAATTTGCTATGTACTGTTGGAGACGCAAAATGTTGCGTCTCTACATCAAGAGAATGTGCAATTTTAATTTGTCCTCTCCGGTTATGGTCGATGTTTTCATCGCCCCACACCAAATACGCTATTTTGCAAATTGCTACAATAATTGTAGATTTGTAAAAAATTAATACAATGCTATTTCAAAACTCATTCTGCAAAACTATAATGTGGCCCATGGTGTCGCAGCAGAAGAGTTACGCATCTGTGATACTCTTCTCAAGTCCGGTTTAGCGCCATAATTATTTATACGGACAGAATTTATTACAACATTATTTATTGACCAAGCACTGCGTTGAAGCGGCGCAATTACATTTTAAAATTTATGGACACTGATTATACTATCGAAGAAAAGTATTTGCGGGCCGTGGATAAACTTTCATACGGAAGAACTACTAAGGGATTAAAATTACTGAACGAGATCATTAACAACGATCCTTTATTTGCCCGCGCGCATTACCAGCTGGGTATTATACATTACTACGAAATGAAGGACTACCAAACAGCAGGCTATCATTTTAAAACCTGCATGGAACTGGAACCATCGTTTCCTGATAACTATACAGATTACCTTGATCTGCTGGTTTTTCTGAACATGGAAAAACTGGTTAGCAACGTATCTGTAAAAGCCCTGAATACCCCCGGGGTTGATACCGCCGAAATTTACAGCCTGTTGGGTTTGTTTTACGAGAAAAACAAAAACTGGACAAAAGCCCTGCTCAACTACCAAAAAGCCTTTATGGAAGTAACCATCAATAGCGATAAAGTAGATATTGAACAGAGTCTGAAACGCGTACGCTCAAAAATGAAACATACCTTGGCTTATACTTACCAGGTAACAGAGTAAGATAGGAGGCGAAAGGTAAAAGGCGAAAGGTAAAAGGTTTTTTGAAGAAGGTTGCGAAGCAACCTTTCGCCTTTCGCCTTTCGCCTTTCGCCTTTCGCCTTTCGCCTTTCGCCTTTCGCCTTTCGCCTTTCGCCTTTCGCCTTTCGCCTTTCGCCTTTCGCCTTTCGCCTTNATTTCCCCGCCCGTACCGCTTTTACCTGCGCCATGGTTATGGCCGACGCTTTGTTTCCGAAGCTGTTGCGTACGTAGGTAAGTAAGTCGGCAATTTGCTGGTCGCTTAAAAAATCGTGCGATGCCATGGTGTTAGCGTAGCGCTTGCCCAAAATCTCCACATCATCATTAAAACCATTTAATATAATTTTTATAAGGCGGGTTTGGTCGCCGGTTACAAAGGGCGTTTTGATGAGCGGCGGATTGGTGTTTGGTATCCCCGTGCCATCAGCCTGGTGGCAGACTATACAATTTTCGGTAAATATGGGCAACCCTGCAGCAATCGAGGCCTTTAGGGCTGGCGATTGAGCATTGGTTGCGGTAGATCTCTTTTTATGTTTGGTTTGCGCCTGCAGCGTAGTTGTAAACAAACTAAAAGCAAGTAGCATTAAAAGGGCTTTTTTGAAGTCCATTGTTATTTTTTATAGGTGATTTTGTAAATGGTTCCCTGGTTATCATCGGTTACGTATAATGAACCATCAGGTCCTTGAGCTAATCCGCATGGACGATGTTCTGCTCTGCCGCCGGCTGCTTTATCTGCCGAACCTGCAAAGTTATCCGCAAATACCTCGTAATCGCCGCTTGCTTTGCCATCTTTAAACGGCTGAAATACCACAAAGTAACCAGCCTGAGGCTCCGGCGCGCGGTTCCATGATCCGTGGAAAGCGATGAAAGCACCATTCTTATATTTCTCCGGGAATTGGCTGCCGGTATAAAACAACAAACCGTTGGGAGCAAGGTGGCCAGGGAAAGCCGCCGCAGGATCAATAGCTGTTTCGCCGCCTTCTTTTTTGCCATCGCCCCCATACTCGGGCATTAATATTTTTTTGTGTTGCTGCCAGTCGTAATACATGTAAGGCCAACCGGCGTTGTCGCCTTTTTTAAGGGCATACATACATTCGGCAGGTAAATCGGCCGATTGTTTGGTGGTAAAGTATTGCGGGAACAAATCATGTAACTGGTCACGACCGTGTTGCATCACAAAAAGCTGGTTGTTCTGTTGGTTCCAGTCCATACCAACCACGTTACGCAAACCGGTGGCATATCTTATACCATCGCCATAATGCTGGTTAAGTTTATCAGCTTTAAACTGCCAGATACCGCCAGCCGAATCTAAAATAGGGCAGCCCTTTTGGCCTGGCGAATCCTTTTTACGATCCGCAACCTGGCATGCGTTTGAATAAGCGCCTATGTTTACGTACAGGTTGCCATCGTTATCAAGCGTAATCGCTTTCGCCTCGTGCTCGCCTCGACTTAACAGACCTGTAACAATTTTTTCAGGCTGATCGGGGCTAATCACCTCATTTTTATCATTCAGTTTATACCTGAAAACTTCCTCATCCGATGAAGTATACAGATATCCTTTTTTTATATAAACTCCCGTGCCTTTGTAATCACCAAAGCTGGTTTTTAAAGTGGCTTTGCTACTATCCTGGGTTAGGTATAATATACCCTTGCCATCTTTAAAGTTATTAAGCTTTACGTAGATGTTGTTTTGCGGGGTAATGGCAATTTCCCTGGTACCACCCATTTTTTCGGCAATCGCAGCGGCGCTGAAGCCTGCAGGTAATTTAAGCCCGGCGTTAGGCGAGCTGGTGCTTGTCGAAGTTGTATCTGCCCCGGTTTTATGATCAGTACTGCCGCTTTTGCAGGCATTAAGCAGCAATGCAAGGCCGGCTATTGCTGTTACAGGCAACATAGCCGAAAGTAAATTTCGTTTTTTCATGATATCTGATTGTTGGTTATCAAATTAAACAAATATACAGGTAAACCCAAAATCTGTTTTGTAGTAATTGTATGACAGTTAAGGGGGAGGGGTGGATAAGCATTGGCTTTTAGAACGCGGTTCGACTCACCCCGATGAGGCAACGCTTCGCTGGCCGACCCTCTCTCCGGCTGAAGCCGCAAAGAGGGTTAAGAAAACAAGAATATTTTCCTCGCCCCTCTATGCGACGCAGTCGGAGAGAGATTCTGTGTTAATTATCAAATAATTTTTAATTTTGTTTTATTAAGGCGGCTTTAAAGCCA
>NZ_JAUFPS010000090.1 GCF_030409315.1 Mucilaginibacter flavus
CAAATAAAATCACAAATAAAAAACTCATAATCAGGTGGTTAAGCCATAAGGTTTCTAAAGCTTTTAACCCTTGATTCGCATTATTATGGAACAACAAAATGCAATTTCGGAACCTAAAGTTTGGTTTATCACAGGTGCTTCCCGTGGCTTCGGACGCGTTTGGACCGATGCCGCCCTTAAGCGTGGCGATAAAGTAGCGGCTACAGCGCGTAGTTTGGCAAGCATCACCGATCTCAAGGAAAAATACGGCGAAAATATACTTCCCTTGGAGCTTGACGTAACTAAGCCCGAACAGATAAAAGCAGCGGTTGCACAAGCGCATGCTCACTTTGGTAAGCTTGATATAGTGCTTAACAACGCCGGTTATTCACTGGTGGGTACCATAGAGGAGGCTACTGCCGAAGATGTGCGGGCGCTTTATGAAACCAATATTTTTGGCACCCTCGGGGTTATACAAGCCGCTTTGCCGTTTTTGCGCCAGCAGGGGTATGGGCATATATTGGGTACATCAAGCGGGCTTGGTCATGTTACATTGCCGGTTATCGGCTACTATTGCTCGTCAAAATGGGCGTTTGAAGCTATTCACGAAAGCCTCGCGGCAGAGGTTTTGGCCTTCGGGATCAAAGTAACCATTATTGAACCGGGGGCTTATGCTACGGAGTTTGGCAGCCCGGAATCTTTAAAATTTGCACCGGGACTTGACATTTATGCAGATTTTAAAGCGCAATTTGTTGAAAGGCTAAAAAATAGTGAAAGAGGAGATCCGAACGCAACTCCCCAGGCGCTTTTTCAAATTGTAGACGCCGAAAACCCGCCGCTACGGTTTAATCTTGGTAGTCACAATTTGCCTTGGGTGCGCGCTGCCTATGCAGAGCGGTTGTCAACCTGGGAAAAATGGCAGTCGGTTTCTGAGTCGGCGCAGGGGAGTTTAAAGTAATCTATTGGTAAACAATTAACAGTAGCCGGTAGTTTAAAACACTATCGGCTATTATTGTATTAAATTTCAGCATGAAAAAGGAAGAAAATATCCCTCACAGGTTTGATTCTTTGACGGAAGCGCACCGGGCTTTAGGGTTGCCTCAACCAAAGCACCCTTTAATCAGCCTGCTTAATAATACTACTACCAGGGCCGAGTTTAGCAGGCCGCCGCAGGCGCATGTGCTCAACTTTTATAAAATATCGTACCGGCCAAAACTGAGCCCGCCAATAAAATACGGGCAAGGGCATTATGACTTTGACGAAGGCGGCTTACTGTTTGCCGCGCCAAACCAGGTAATCGGTAGTAATAACAACGAAAATGCTGCCGAATGTTCCCTGTACACGCTTTTGATCCACCCTGATTTTTTGTGGAATTATCCTTTGGCCAAAAAAATCAAACAATATGGTTTTTTCTCCTACGCTGCTAATGAAGGCCTGCACCTGTCTGATCAGGAAAAGGCAACTATTATCTCTGTTTTTCAGATGATAGAAGAGGAGTTGAACAGCAGGATAGATGATCTTAGCCAGGATGTCATTATCTCGCAGGTAGAGTTGCTGTTAACCTATGCCGATCGTTTTTACAAACGCCAGTTTATTACCCGCAAAGCAATCGGTAGCAGTTTGTTACAACAACTGGAAGGGATACTGGAGGCGTATTTTAACAATGAAAAGTCGTTAACAGCGGGGATACCCACGGTGCAGTTTCTTGCGGAGAAACTTAACATTTCATCAAGTTATCTGAGTGATATGCTGAGGTCCCTCACCGGGCAAAACGCGCAACAGCATATACATGATAAACTGATTGAAAAAGCGAAAGAAAAATTATCTACCACCAATTTATCAGTGAGTGAGGTGGCCTACGCGCTGGGGTTTGAGCATCCGCAATCGTTCAGCAAGTTGTTTAAAACAAAAACTAATTTTTCCCCGCTTGAGTTCAGGCGCTCGTTTAATTGACGGGATATGGGGAAAGTTAAAGTTAAATGAAGAAAGCCATAGTTCACAAGAACTATGGCTTTCTTCATTTAATGATCAACCCTTATTATTTTAACGTCGCCGAGCTTGTCACAGCAGCAGCTGTTGATGATTGCATATCAAAAACAACAATATCATTTTTACCCTGTTTTAACCATGATGCCGGGCAATATAAATGTTTTTGAGGACCGCGGTTCCAAAACCTACCTAAGTTATGCCTGTTAACAAATACAACGCCTTTGGCATATTTGCTTAAATCAAAATAAGTATCGCCGGTTGTTTTCAAATCAAATTCGCCTTTAAAAAAGGTGGCCTTGTCATTGGGCGCGGTTTCTGTTGTTGATTTAAGGTTGCTTACAAATTGCTCATCAAGCGGGAGTTTGTAGGTATCCCAGTTCATGAGGGTCATGCCGTTAAGTACAACACGGTCGGTAATTCCTTTGCGGTCAATCATATACTGGGCAAAGTTTATATGCCCCATACCTTCTACCAAAATATCCAGCACAGGCTCTTTAACATCGGTTTGCGGTATTTTAACCGACCATTTGCCGCCATCGCGGTACACACTATCAACATATTTTCCGTTAATAAATATCAGCGCGAAATCATGCGGTTCGGTTATGGTAAGCATCCCGCTTTTATGTCCTATTAGTTTGGTGCGATACAGCATTAAGCCCTGGTTTTGATCAAAGGCCTCCATTGGTTTAGGTTGTGCCGTATGGATAGCTGCAGGCAGGTTTTGCCATATATTGGTAAATGACTGCATCTTTATTTCGGGGATAATGATAGTTTTTATTGGCTTGGGTATCTCCGGTATTTTATAGCTAACGTATTGCTTAATAAGCTTACGCATCATCAAATACTTTGGGGTAGCGTTGCCCTGCTCATCTATAGGCGCGTCATAATCGTAGCTGGTAACATCGGGCTGATACTCGGTTTCTTTAAAAGCGTTGGCCCCGGCTGTATACCCAAAGTTTGTGCCACCATGAACCACGTAAAGGTTAAACGAATGCTTGTTTTTTAACAGGAAGGTAAGATCCTTGCGAATGTCGGCGGTATCCGCGCCGGCCCATTTTTCGCCCCAATGGGTAAGCCAGCCGGGATAAGTTTCACTGCTAAAGGCTGGTGCGGTAGGATCGGCCTTTGCCGCTGTAGCAAAATCCGCATCGCTGCCGCCGCTGTCGAGACCAACGGCCGCGCCGGCTACATGCCCGGCATCAAGCATAAAATCTGTAGGGCCATCGGCAGTATAAAAAGGTACCTTTATACCATTACTTAACCATAGTTCTTTTAAGGCGTTTAAATATATTTTATCGTTACCGTAGCTGCCGTACTCATTTTCAACCTGCACCATCAGTATGGGGCCGCCATTTACACATTGCAGGGGCGCTATTTCTTTTGACAGGCTGTTAACATAACGTGTTAGCGGAGCCATATACCTGTCATCCATACAACGTACTTTTATATCAGGTGTTTTTAATAAATAAGATGGCAGGCCGCCAAAATCCCATTCGGCGCATACATATGGTCCGGGGCGTAGCAACACCCACATGCCTTCTTCCTTACAAATCTTTATAAACTCGGCAATGTTGTGGTTGCCGGTGGTGTAATCGAACACCCCGGGGCTGGTTTCCTGGTAGTTCCAAAAAACGTACGCAGCAATGGTATTGCAGCCCATAGCTTTTGCCATTTTTATACGGTGATGCCAGTATTCATGCGGAATGCGTGCAGGATGCATCTCGCCGCTGATGATTTGAAATGGTTTACCATCAAGACTAAAACCCGCGGGGCTTAAAGTAAACTGGTGGCTATCCTGTGCTTTTACTGATATCGAGCATATTAAAAGCGCTAATAGGAGCAGGGTGAGTTTTCTCATTATTAAAACGTAGCTGTGTTTATGTCACCGTCTTTACAGACAATGGTTCAAGTTTATTAAAAATTAAGGTTATTCCTTTGGTAATGTGTCAAAATTATCATCGCCTGGTATTACTGATATACAAATGAAAACATTGCAGGCTAAAAAAGAGTGTAAACTTTTGTGCAAACGTTAGCATAGATAAATTAAGCAGAAAATATTTTGCCGAAAACGACTGATTGTAACGATTATTTGTCGTAGCCAGCGACCACCTACTATCCTAAACTAATAAAATTGACACTCAATCGCTTCAATTCCTTGTATTAAAAATAAAAACACAGTCCAACATTGATCAACCAGCATCATTGCAAACGTTTGCGTAGTGTTTTACCCCAATCAGCCACAAAGTCTGTATCATTCCAATGTAATCATTCTATCAATTGTTTTAAACAATCGATTGATTAATTTTGTGCCGGATTTAATAATTGAACAATGGCAGAAACAGGCTTTAAAAAATGGATAATTACAATTACGGTGATCACAGCATCGTTACTTGAATTAATTGATACCACTATTGTAAACGTTTCTTTGCCCCAGATACAGGGCAATTTAGGGGCTACTTTAACAGACGCAGCGTGGGTGGTTACTTGATATAGTGTGGCCAACGTGATCATTCTCCCCATGTCGGGCTGGCTGGGTAGTTATTTTGGGCGCAAAAATTACTTTTTAACTTCTATAATTATTTTCACCATCGCTTCCTTTTTATGCGGTAACGCGCACAGTCTTTCAGAACTGGTAGCTTTTCGTATTTTACAGGGCATAGCAGGCGGTGGCTTAATTTCTACAGCGCAGGCCATTCTGTTAGATACCTGGCCGAAAGACCAGGTTGGTACCGCCACCGCTTTATTTGGTTTGGGTGCCGTAGTTGGGCCAACATTAGGGCCAACAATTGGTGGTTATATTACAGATCATGCCGCATGGCGCTGGATATTCTATGTGAATTTACCGGTGGGCGCCTTAGCCGCGGTTTTAACCTATATGTTTGTTAAAAGCACCCCTGCCGAAGGAAAAGGTAAACCGATAGACTGGTGGGGCATTTTTTTACTGGCCGTTTCTGTAGGCAGCCTGCAAACTATTTTAGAAAAAGGGGAGGATGAGGATTGGTTTTCAAAGCCATACATCATTGTGTTAACGGTTACCGCTGTGTTTGGCTTATTGCTTTTCATTTGGCGGGAGCTAACGGCATCAAACCCTATTGTTAATTTTCAGATTCTCAAAAAACGAAGCTTCTCTGCAGGCATGATGACTTCTTTTATATTGGGCGTGGGTTTGTACGGGTCTACTTTTGTGTTCCCGGTATTTTGTCAGTCGCTGTTAGGTTTCTCGGCCCAGCAAACTGGCTTGGTATTGCTGCCTGGCGGCTTATTTACTATTATAATGATGCCCTTTGTAGGTAAAATGCTTAACAAAGGTGTACCTGCACAACTGATGGCAACGGTAGGTTTAATCCTGTTCTTCGTTTTCTCCAACATGCTTAGCCATTCAACCTTAACCGTAGGTACAGGCGATTTCTTTTGGCCGTTGGCCATCCGTGGCGTTGGTTTGGCTTTATTGTTTGTTCCGCTAACTACACTTGCCATTGGCGATCTTAAGGGGCACGAGATAGGGCAGGGCACCGGCCTTAACAACATGATGCGGCAGTTGGGCGGTTCATTTGGTATCGCCGGTTTAACTACCCTTATCCACATCAGGCAGGCGGTTCATTGTAGCAACCTGTTAGAGAGCATTAATCAATATAATGGTTTTTTTACGCAACGTTTTAACGCCCTTACAGCAGGCTTTATGGCAAAAGGTAAAAGCGCTTTAGATGCCGCGCATATGGCTTACCAGGGCATTGATAATACCGTGAACAGGCAGGGACTTTTGCTTACTTATAATGATGCTTATTGGATTGTAGGTGTTATTATGATCTGCGCAATTCCCTTGCTTTATCTGGCACCGTTTAAAAAAGGGCAAAAAGCGGTTACGGATGCGCATTGATGATAGGGTGTTTGAACCTACCTCAATTTGCAGGCACCGACTTTCAGATTATCCAGACAGTAGATTATTGGGCTAAAGCCACTTACTATTTATCGCTATTAAACCGTTGGCTGAAGCCAAACGGCAATGAATAAAATAGTGATAACCAAACTCAAAATTCATTGCCGTCCCATTTATAGGGCGGTAAAATAGCAACCCTAAGGTGGCTTTAGCCACAATATACGCTCATTTTTTAAAAAACGATTGCGCTGTTTAAATCGCCCGGCATTGTCTAAATTTGTTACAAATAGCATATGGAGACAGTAGCAGAAGTTTCGGCCGAGGAGCGGATTAAAAAGGCAGCCAAATTAATTTTTACCAGGAAAGGTTTTTTGGCAACAACAGTACGGGATATTGCCACCGAGGCCGATATCAACGTGGCATCTGTCAATTACTATTTTCGTAGTAAGGAAAATTTGTTCCGACTTATTATGGCCGAAACCATCGATAAAACCTTTGCCGAAATAGAGCCGGTATTTTATAATACTTCTTTATCGCTGATACAAAAGATAGAATTAATGGCCGATCATTTTATTGAAAAGGCCTTAAACGACCCCGATTTGCCGCTCTTTTTAGTGCGCGAAGTAATGGCCGGCTCCAACAGTTTACCACTCATCAGGAACCTTCCTGCAATTATGGAATCTGATTTTGCCAACCAGGTACGGGCTTTAAGTACCGATGGCAAAATTCAACATAATCCCTTTCATATTATTTTGAACATGGGCAGCATGATGATTTTTCCGTTTTTAAGCCTGGCGCAGGTAACCAATTTTGGTGACGCTACAAAAGGAGAGTTTTTTGAGTTGATGAAAGAACGCAAAAAGCTGATACCGATGTGGATTGGGCAAATGATTGGGGCTTGAAGGTGATCTACCTGTTTTAATTCCCAGTTCTTCCACTCCTGATAAGTTAAAGAAGCCAGGGGTAGCTTTTAATCCCGCATACTTTGAAGTTGGGAATTACAATCGCTTTATCCTCACTGTCATGCCTATTACTTGTTTCGAATACACTTGCTAAGTATACACCATGCGGGATATTTGTTTCGCAAGCCCCTGAAACAAGCATGATGCCGGGCTTAAAAACTATTGCCATCTCCCTTTCACATTCCCCGGATTTTACAGATCCCTACTACGTTTTCTTTTTTGTGCAGCGCAAACAGTTTCTGAGATTTTAATCGCAGTATACAAAACATCAACAAGTCTTAAAATTAGCTTTTAATAATTGGTGCAATCCGAAAAAATCCGCGACAATTAGTGTTATCGCTTTTTCATTTCATCCTGTATGGCACGTAAAAATTCGTTGGCGTGCTGCGATCCTATGATGTACACCATGCCATCCCTATCGGTTAAGTGAATGGCATCATTGCCGGCGGCGTAAAAACGGATGGTGCCTTTAGTATGCAGGTTGTATACAGGGTTGTTAAACCAGTAGCGACTGTACGATCCCTTTTCGGCTTTAACAATGCCGTTCAGGTCTATTTTTACAATGCGGGTTGTCCACAAGCCGGCAAGGCGGATGCTTTTGTTTTCTACCCGGGTGCTAAAATGGAGCAGGAAACCCATTATAATGGATATAATGATGATGGCAAAGCCTACCAGTACCAGTAAATTGCCGTTATGCTCGCTCTCGTCGGTAAAAAAATAGGCGGCAAAGCAAAACATGGCCAAAACCAGGCGTATGGTTATGGGGATAAATTCCCTGCCCAGGTACTGTTTTTCTACAAATACGTTTTTTTCGCTCATGATAGTTTGTACATTTCGAAGATAGTAACTTTTTTAGTGTTATTGTTTACTTTATACCTTTCGTCGGCCCGGTAGCCGGCTATCCATATAATTTCGCCATTGCCGTTCACCAATAAGGGAATTTCCTCTTTCTGATGCAAGGCTATTTTCTGATTGATAAAATAATCGCTCAGTTTTTTACGTCCTTTCATACCCAGCGGGCAAAAATAATCTCCTTCCTGCCAGGCCCGTACCGTTAAGGGATAAATGAGCAAAGCCGCGTCAACCGATGTTGCCATGGGGTTATCTTTTACAATCAGCGGGCTATCGTCATGTAGTAAATTAAGCTTATAAGAACCGTAATTTATTTCATAATCCTGCTCGTTTATCATAACCGCCTGCTGCCCTCCGGCTTTTCTCGGCTTAATGATTAAATTATGCCTGTCAAGCACCAACAGGTGCCCACCCGATTCAAACACCCGTCCAGAATGTTTATCCAAAACCGATAGCACATCATCAACGGTGGTTTCGTTAAAACCGTATGGCTGTAATAACTTAAACAGCAACAGGCGGGCGGGGTTTAAGTTCTTGACATCAGCAATGGGCAAAAAAGTTTCATCACCTTGTTGCTTCAACATGCTTTTTCTAAGCCTGGTAACCTGGTTTTCTAATAAGATTTCCAGATCACGAAAATGTTTCAGGTTGTTCTCAAATGTTTTTTCGAGCGATGGGTTAAGCTCCTTCAGTTTGGGTACCACCTCCAGCCTTATTTTATTACGGGCGTACTTTGCCGATGCGTTTGAACTATCCTCCACAAAATCGAGCTTATCTTTAACCACAATGCTGGCAATTTCATCACGACCTAAAAACAATAGCGGACGCACCAGTCTTCCGTTTTTGGGCAATATACCATGTAAACCCGCTATACCCGTGCCGCGGGTAAGGTTTAACAATATAGTTTCAATAGTATCGTTTTGGTGGTGTGCAAGCGCAATGGTCTCGCAGCCTGTTTGTTTACATATGGTATCAAACCATTGGTAGCGCAGTTCGCGGGCGGCCATCTGGATAGATATTTTGTTGCCTGCGGCGTAGGCCGTGGTATCAAAATTGATGGTATGGAAAGGTATCCGCAGTTTGGTGGCCAGGTTATTGCAAAACTCCTGGTCGCGCAGGGCTTCATTGCCACGCAATTGAAAATTACAGTGGGCAATGCTAAAATCAATGCCGGCGGCTTTTAACAGATGCACCATTAAAACAGAATCCATGCCACCACTCACCGCAGCTAAAACCTTGCTGCCGGGTGCAAACAAGGCATTTTGTTCCATAAAATTAACAAACCGGGTAACTGGCAGCATTCATCAAAATTATTAATTTAATAACCCCAACAAAAAACTAATTTTGCCGCAGTGAGAAAATATGTTTTAAGCCTTCTGTTATTGACTGTTGCGGCCACTGTTATGGGGCAAAAAAAGTCGATTGTAAATCTGATACAATCGGAAGTAAGCACCGTTACCAAAATTAACGGGCGCGATGTTATTAAAGTTTATAAGGGCGTTTTTAAACAGGATTATTCCATTCTGAGATCGGACAGCGCCTACTTTTATCCGCAGGATAACGCCTTTGATGCATTCAGCAATGTAAACATTAACCAGGGCGATACCCTGAACATTTATTCAGATAAGTTAAATTACAACGGCAATACCAAAATTGCCATCCTTACCAATAATGTAAGGATGATTGATAGGGACGCCATTCTTACTACCAATTATTTAACATACAACACCGCTACCCGCATTGGCACTTACACAGGCGGCGGTAAGCTGGTAAATAAAGACAACGTGCTGGTGAGTAAAAACGGTTACTACTTTGCTCAATCGCGCGATTCTTATTTTAGGTACGATGTGGTTTTAACCACGGTTGATGCCATTATTAAAACCGATACCATGAAGTATAATACCGGCACCCGTATAGCATACTTTTATGGCCCTACCAATATCTACGGCAAAAAAGATAAAGATACCCTGTATACCGAAAACGGACTTTATAATACGGTTGTTGAGCAGGCCTTTTTTGGTAAAAAAAATCAATATAAACAGGGTACAAAATCATTAAAGGGTGATAGCTTGTTTTACGATAAGCTGAAAGGATACGGCCGCGCGGTTAAAAACGTAACTTTTGCTGATAAGGAACAAAAGATAACCATGAAGGGCGATTTAGCCACTTATTTCAGGGCAGATGAGCGCACCGTGGTTACCCAAAACGCTTACATGGTATTGGTTACTGAGCAAAAGGATACCACCCAAACCGACTCGGTACAGCCTAAGCCTTTACCTGCTACAACGAAAGCTAAAAGCAAGGAAATGCAGGCACCGCCCAATACCATGAAAATAACCAACATGGGCAATTTGGCCGGGCAGATAAAGCCAACAGGGATGGTAAGCAAAAAGGATTCAACCCGATTGGATTCGGTCGCGAGGAAAATATCATTAACCGATAACATGGTAACGCCCGGCAAAATTAAAAGCATAACCGATTTAGCAAACATAGCCAGCCAGGTAAAGCCCAATTTAAGCAAGAAGGATTCTGCAAAATCAGATTCGGCGGTTAAAAGTTTATCCAAGCAGGTCAAAAATATGAAGCCTGCCGATGCCGCAAGCAAAATAGGTAACCTGGCACAGGTTGCCGCGGCGGTTAAACCGGGTACCAAAGGTTCAAATAATGTAAAAGCCCCGGCAGATACTACCAAACCTGCAAAAATGAAACGCGACTCGGTTTTCATGACGGCAGATACGCTGGAAACCTGGATTACAACCTACAAAGACCAGAAGATATACCAGGAAAAACAACGCCAGGCTTATGCCTATGTGCGGGATACATCGGCAGCGGCAAGGAAGCAGGTACTTGAAAATAAAAAGAATGATAAAAAACTGGTAGCCCACAGTCTTGTTATCCCCAGGGATACCTCTTATAGACATCCATTGTTTTTTGGTCCGCCTAAAAAGGTGCCGGTAGATTCGGCGCAGATCAAGAAGGATAAGCTTTCGGCGATAAGAAAAGCCAGGCAGGATAGTGTGCGGGCCGAAGAGTATAAACGCGACCCGGTATTTGCTCAGCCCGTGATAAACCTGAAAGATACCGCCCGTGTAAGGATCGTTTTAGCACACCATCATGCTAAAATATTTAAGTCGGATTTACAGGGCAAAGCCGATTCTATATTTTACAGCAACAGCGACTCCACCATCAGGTGCTATGTAAAACCCATGTTTTGGACGCAGGGTTCACAGCTATCCGGCGATACCATTTACGTGCAGATGAAGAACAAGAAAATGGACAATATGGAATTGTTCCCTTCGGCCTTTGTGGTAAATATAGAAAAAGAAGATTCGTTGCATTTTAACCAGATGGGGGGCAAAAAGATGCGTGGTTTCTTTAAAAACGACAAACTGGACAGACTGTTTACCGTAGGCAACGCCGAAAGTATTTACTTTAAGCGCGATAGTGCCACCAATAGGGTGGAGGGCATGCAACGCTCGCTCAGCAGCCGTATGGTTGTTTCCTTTAAAGACAGCAAGCTGGTAAAAATCCGTTTTTTAACCAAGCCCGAAAATCGCTACCTTCCTTTGAAAAAGGTTGTGGAGGATGATAAAATCCTTAAAGGCTTCATCTGGAAACCGAAAGACAGGCCGGTATCTAAAGAATCTATTATTCCATCACATAAAAAAACTTCGCCTATAAAGGCACCGGCTGTAAAAGGCAAACCGGGAGCATTACCAGGTAAATCTAACAAAGGTGCCGTGCCCGATAGTCTCAATAAAAAGCTCCCGCTAAAAATGGGGAAAGACAGCATGCTAAAGGTTGATACCGCAAGGCATCAAGGCCCTAAAGTTGGCAAAGACACTGTTGCAAAACAGCCTGCCCAGGTAAAGGCTGTGAAGGATACTACTAAACAGGTTGTTAAAAAACAGGATAATTAACCACATAACACTGTTTTATTTTCTGAATTGTGATTTCCATTTTCGGAGTTTGTAGATTTTTAAACTTAGTGTCCCCCGTGCTTATTCCACTCCAACTTTATTCAACTCACCAATCACCTCAGAGAAAAGCTCATAAGAGTGCAACCTTGCGGTCTGATCAAATATGTGCGATGTGGCCATAATTTCGTTAACGCCGGTATGTTCAACAAAAGTATCCAGCTTGGTTTTAAGTTTTTCTTTGCCGCCAATAAAGCTGTAGGCAAGCATCTGGTTAACGGCCTGTTCTTCTAACGGGTCCCAGGTCATGTCGTCTGTGGGTGGTTGTAGTAATTTGCGTTGGCCGGTGATAACGCCTATAAACAGTCGTTTTAAGGAGGTTGCCAGTTTCTCGGCTTCGTGGTCGGTATCGGCGGCAACTACGTTTACGCAAGCCATTACATAAGGCTCTGCCAGATGTTTGGATGGCCTGAATAGCCGGCGGTAAATTTCAATAGCCTCTAAAAAATGAGCAGGCGCAAAGTGGCTTGCAAAAGCATAAGGTAAACCCAATGCAGCCGCTACTCTGGCACTATCGGTACTTGAGCCTAATATCCATATAGGCACATCAAGCCCTTCGCCGGGGATTGCCCTTACTTTGGCACCGGCGTTCTCGGCCGAAAACAGGGTTTGCAGCTTTTGAATATCGGCAGGAAAATTATGTTGCTGGTAATAATTTTGACCCCTGATCTCCAAAGAGGTCAATTGATCTGAACCCGGTGCACGGCCCAAACCCAAATCAATACGATTTGGATAAAGCGAGGCCAGGGTTCCAAATTGTTCGGCTACAATCAACGGCGCGTGATTAGGGAGCATAATACCGCCCGAGCCAACGCGGATGGTAGAGGTACCACCAGCTATATAACCTATTAAAACAGCCGTTGCCGAACTTGCAACGCTGATCATATTATGATGTTCGGCCAGCCAGAAACGGCTATACCCTAATTTTTCTGCAGTTTTTGCAAGCTCCAGGCTGCGCGGAAAAGTATCAGCGGGAGTGTGGCCCTGTATTACAGTGGCCAAATCAAGAACAGAATATTTGATGTCCATAATCAAAATTAATACGAATCAATTTGATTATGGACATCGCGGCCGTTATATGACACCCAATCCATAATGTTAGCAAAGAGCTGTTTTACAGCCGCCTTAAATTAGTTTTTTACAATCCGGCTGCCGTAAACAGGACCAGCGCTATTGTCCTTTTTAGGTAATAGTTTGATAACAACCTTTTGCTTTCCCTTGGTTAGTTCAATGGGCAGGGTATAACTGATATCGTAAAAACGGCTTTCTTTGTATTGGTTTAAATCTTCGGTAGCCAGTTTTATGCCATCAACCATAATATCAAACACCCGGCCGCGGTTGTCCATACCCCAATAGGTATTGATAAGTGTGTTTTGACCGTTGGCATCAACCTTCATATCATATTGCAGGTACCCGCCATTTTCTGTCGACCGCCATTTCTTTTGGTGATCCTCGCCGGTTGTAGCGTTCTCGCTTACAAAATTATGGTCACGCTCGGGCTGCATTTCGCCGGTGCGCAAAATATCCATGGTGCGGGCTTCCAGTTCCTGTTGTTTTTTGCGTTGCTCGTCGTAGGCTTTTTGCTGCACTACCCAGGCATCAGGCGTAAAAACATCCCAGTAAACCGAGTAATATTCGTTTTTGGTTTGATTGAAAGGAATCAACGTTACCTCGTTAGGTTTTGAAATGCCGTTAGCGCTAAAGCTCAGCCGTTTTTTATCAACCATTTGCAGCCATTTGTTGGGGTCGGTTTCGCTGGTAACAAAAACGGGTACACCTTTAAGCGGATCGGGCTCAGTATTGCCCAAAACGCCCGCTAACAATACCGGGCCGTAAAATACCGCGCGCCTGTTGGCATTATCAGGCATGGCTTCGGTGTAAAGGCTTTCTGGGGTGGTTAGTGTTATTTTATCGTTGTTTTTCCATTTGCGGTTTAAAACAAGGTAGCCCTGCGCGTCAATTACAACAGGCTGTGTTTTACCGTTTATACTGATGCTTACATTACCGGCCCATTTTGGTTTACGGATGCGGACAGCGAACGCTACCGGTTTTTTACTGTTGATGGTAAATGTGCTTAGGTCTGATGATGGCAGGCTACTTTGCTGCGTTACCGAAATTCCTTTATCGGCCCATTTTAATACCGATGGAATAAACAGGTTAACATATAGGCTTCCATCCGCACCGCGGAAGTAAATGTTTTCGTTATACTTTACATGGTTTTCCATGCCAGTGCCTACGCAACAGGTGAAATCATCAAATGGGGTGCTATAGCTTTTTTTGCCGCCCATGCGCAAGGGTACAAAATAACATACCATACCTGTTTCATGGTTTTGCGATGCCAGGATGTGGTTGTATAAAGCCTTCTCATAATAATCCATCAACATGGCCGATGGCTGCACCGCAAATAAATGCCTGGTTAACTTTAGCATGTTATAGGTATTGCAGGTTTCGGTAGTGTTTTCGGTAAGGCGGTCGTTTAGTTTACGGGGTTCGCTCAGGTATTCGTAATTGCTGTTACCACCGGTAGCATAGGAGTGATCGTTGGTAACGGTTTGCCAAAAGAAACCTGCAATGGCCTGGTCTTTTTTATCGCCGGTAAGTTCATAACGGCGCGCGCTGGCAATTATTTTGGGGATCTGGGTGTTAGAGTGTTTACCCGGCAAAATATCTTTACCCTCGGCCAGCGGATCAAGGATGCGCTTGTCATAAAATTTGTAAGATAGATCGAGGTATTTTTTATTGCCGGTAAAAGCGTACAGGTTAACCAGGGTTTCGGCCATGCCGCCGTATTCGCAAAGCAGCATTTTTTGCAGTTTTTCGTCATCAAGGTTTTTGATGGTTTCGCCTGTCCAGTTGGCCATGCCTTCGCAAATTTTCAGGGCCTGGGTATTGTTGGTATATAAATAGGCATCAACTAAACCGGCCATTACTTTATGTACCGTATACCAGGGCGACCAGCCGCCATTGAGATCAAAACCATGTGAGCGGATTTCGCCTTTGGCCACTTCGGCCCACAGGGTATCCTCTTTAGGGATAGCGCCAACATAGCCTGTTTTGCGGGCTACCTGGCATTCGCCCAATTCGGCAACAATATAGTTTACACGTTTTAAAAACTCGGGGTTGCGGGTAGATGCATAATGCATGGATATTGCCGATAGGTAGTGACCAAGCGTATGCCCTGCCACACCCGACGATTCCCAGCCCTCATACATTTTGCCTTTTGCTTTTAAACCAGAATGGGAACGGAAGGCTGATAGCAACCTGTCTGGTTCTATCGTTAACAAATAAGCCTCATCTACCCGCATGGCTTGTTTAAACGGGCTTTCGAGCAGGCTTACATCCTTCAGATCAAAGCTATATGCTTTAATAGGTGTAGCATAAGCTACTTTTACCCTTTTATCCTGCCACTCGGGCACATATGATTGCGCCTTTACAGCCTGCACTCCCAACAGACCAGCTACCGCGCAAGCTGTTATTTTAAAATACTGATTTACCGACATACCTTTTTTACTACTATGGTTTCAAGTTATAAAATTAGCGGTACGTGTTTAATAATGAGTAGTAATAATTTGCCGGTTATACCCATATTTTATCCGGTTTTATAAAAATGCTTTAAAAAGGCTGTTAAATAATGGTATATGCTGATGTGGTGGGCCCACCTATTTTATATAAGCATCATTATTAATTAACACCATTGTAACAACAAAGTTAATATCCGGCAAGCTTTGGCAAGTTTTTGATAAAATGGAAAAGCAGGGGCAAATAGATTTACATATCTGAAAATCAGAGACGTGAATGATAAAATTTTTAACCCCAACAATTAGTTTATGAAGCTAAAGCGACTATTCAAAAAGTTCATTTTATCTTTAACTTGTATGGTGCTGTTTTGCGCGGTTACGCAGGCGCAAACCACCGTATTAAAAGGAAAAGTATCAGATGATAAAGGTTTTCCCCTCCCCGGTGTAACCGTACGCCTTAAAGGCACCAATAAAGGTGTAAGTACCGATCTTAATGGTAAATATACTATTAGCTACCCCGGCACCGGCGTAATCAGTTTTTCGGCTATTGGTTATACTTCAAAAGAAGTTAAACTAACGGGCCAAACTGAAATTGACGCGGTTTTGGCCGAAGACAATAAAACCCTTAGCGAGGTTGTAGTAACGGCCCTTGGTATTAAGCGCGACAAACGTGTGCTTACCTACAGCAGCCAGGAAGTAAAAGGCAGCGAGTTGGTACAGGGCAAAGATCCAAACATTGTTAACGATATTGCCGGTAAGGTATCTGGCGTACAAATTACCAGTTCATCGGGCAATCCTGGTAGCTCAACCCGTATTGTGATCAGGGGCGCGTCGTCATTTTATGGCGATAATAACGCTCTGATGGTTATTGACGGTATCCCGGTTGATAACAGCGAAACAGGTAACCTAAACTCGGGCCCGGGTACAAGCCGTATTGCCGATTTAGACCCCAACATTGTTGAAAACATCAACGTGTTGAAAGGCGCGGCTGCCACTGCATTGTATGGTTCGTTAGGAGCCAATGGTGTTATTATCATTACTACTAAAACAGGGTCTGCAAACAAAAAGCCTACTATTAATTTTTCGTCAGATCTTTCGTTTGAGAACCCTTTGCTGCCGCAAATACAAAGCAAATACGCGCAAGGTACAAACGGCATTTATTACGATGGTGTTACCAAAAAAACAAGTACCTCATGGGGCCCTTTAATGGATACCCTTAAAATAAACGGACAGGCAGCTAAAAAATATAACCAGTCTGATTTGTTTTTCAGAACAGGTCATACCTATAATAACGTAGTAAGTATTAATGGCGGTGGTCCGGCTTCCAATTATTATGTATCGTACTCAAACTTTAACCAGCAGGGTACAGTGCCAACAACATCATTTATCCGTAACAGCATCTTTGCCAAATACGGCGCGCAGATACTGCCCAACTTAACTACTACTTTCCAGTTAAATTATACCAATTCGCAAAATCACCGCCTGCCTGAAGGCTACGCGCTGGAAAGCCCGGTATGGACTATTTTTACCGCCCCTATATCATACAACCTGCAACCTTATGAAAATGCCGATGGAACACAACGACTTTACCGTTACTCACGCAACAACCCTTATTGGGTGCTAAATAATATCTCCAATACATCGGCCATAAACCGGTTTATGCCAACTTTTACCGCCGATTATAAGCCTTTAAAATGGATTACCATTACAGAGCGTTTTGGTGCCGATGTTTATACCGAACAGGATAATTACCACGAATCGGCGCAATCGGTATCTAACCCCAACGGGCGTATTGTGGTGAACAATGCCAATTTCAGGCAGATCAATAACGATTTGATTGTGAGCGCTAATCACCAGTTTGGCGATTTTAACATCGATGCTATATTGGGTAACAACATATTTTCGCAGTATACCGAAGATTCTTACGCCAACGGTGTCGGTCTTTCGGTGGCCGATTTGAATAACATCAGTTCTGCTTCAACTGTAAGTTATTCGGAAAGCCACGCGCTTATCCGCAGAATAGGGTTTTATCTGCAAACCAATATCGACTACAAAAAATTCCTTGTATTATCATTAACCGGCAGGTATGATGGCAGCTCGGTATTATCAACCTCCCATAACTTTTATCCATACGGATCTGCCGCGGGTAGCTTCATTTTCTCGGAGTTTTTCTCAAAAGATTTCCAGGATATTATGAACCTGGGTAAACTACGTGTATCATACGCTACGGTAGGTGGCAGTAACGTAGGCGCATATTCGCTTACTACGCCTTACTATAGCCAAACCATCCGTAATATCACCTTCCCATACCAGGGACAATCGGGCTTTTTGTTGAGTTCAACATTGGGTAACCCGTTCCTGAAAAACGAAAGGATCAACGAGTTTGAGGCAGGTTTTGAAACAGGTTTCTTTAATAACCGCATCAGCCTGGAGGCATCTTATTTTGCCAAAAAAACAGTTGATGGTATTATTCCCGGTGTAAGTATCGCGCCATCAACCGGCTATAGCGGTACTACGGTAAATACCGGCGTAATGCAAAATAAGGGTGTGGAGTTATTGTTATCTGTAGTGCCGGTTAAAAGCAGGGATTTTACCTGGAACATGACCGTAAACTTTACCCGCACCCGCAACAAAGTGTTAAACCTTTACGGCGATTTGCAGCAATTGGGTAACGGCTTTACATCGCTTATTGTAGGGCAGCCTTATGGCATTATTTATGGTACCCGTTATGCCCGTAACGCGGCAGGCAAATTATTAATTGGCGACGATGGCTTGCCTTATGCCGATGCAACACAGGGCATAATTGGCAACACCAACCCTAAATGGACTGGCGGAGTTACCAATACTTTAAAATACAAACAGTTGAGCCTTAGCTTCTTTTTTGACGTGAAAAAAGGTGGCGATATACAGAACAACGTAGACGGTTACGGCTATTTTTACGGCACACCAAAGGTTACCGAAAACCGTGGGCCAAGGGTTGTTGATGGTGTAAATGCCACAACCGGTTTGCCAAATACCGTATCTGTTAGTGGCCAGGCCTACTATCAGCGCATAAACGGTATTACCGAATCTGTGATACAGGATGGTACCTATCTTAAACTGCGCAACGTAAGTTTGGGTTACAGCTTAACACCATCATGGTTAAAGGGCAGTCCGTTTAAAACAGTTAATTTAAGTGTAACCGGTCGCAATTTGTGGATCTACGCGCCACACTTTACCGGCGGCGATCCGGAAGTAAGTTCATTTGGAGCCTCAAACGGCTCGCAGGGGATCTATTCATTCTCAACCCCAACCTCCAGATCATTTGACCTTAGTTTAAAACTCACACTTTAATTATCATTTATCAAACAAAAATATCATGAAAAAAATATTAATGATTTTAACGTCATGTGTCCTGATAAGTGCTTCGGGGTGTAAAAAATATATCGACGTAAATAAAAACCCCAACCAACCCATTGATGTTGCCGAAGCGCAGATTCTGGCCCCGGTTGAGCTGGATATATCATCAAGTGTATTTGCAGGTAACGTAGCCGTTATTGCGCAGGAATATATGCAGGTTGCCGCATTAAACCAGGTAGCACCCAACGCTGGTACCTATTTAATGTACAACTCAGATATGGATGGCGATTGGACCAATCTGTATGTTACCTGTTTAAACAACCTGGTAACCTTAAATACAAAAGCCGTGGTCGATGGCAAATCAAACTACGCGGGTATTGCCAAAATATTAACCGCTTACTGCCTTGGTACCGGTACCGATTTATGGGGAGATATCCCGTATTCGCAGGCGTTTAAAGGCAGCGCCAACTTTACCCCGGTGTACGATGCGCAGAAAGACATCTATACCAATATTCAAAGCTTACTGGATGCCGGTATTGCCGATATTGCAAAAGCCGGAACCACCACACCAGCTGGCGATGATTATTTTTATGCCGGCGATATGAGCAAATGGACTAAACTGGCCTATACGTTAAAGGCACGTTATTACATGCACTTGACCAAAGCAACAGGTTATACCGCCGCCGCGCAAGCCCAACTGGCGCTTACCGCTTTAACAAAAGGCATGCAATCAAATGATGACGATTTTAAAATGGCCTACAGCGGCGCGGCAGGTGCCGAGAACCCATGGCAGCAAAATTTCATTTCGGCCAGCACGGTGGTATTGGCTAATACTTTTGTTAATGGTTTTAAAACCCGCAACGATCCGCGTTTAAGCGTAATGGTAGCACCTGCTACAGCTACCGGTTTGTACACCGGCCTTGGCGAAGGTTTAAATACTATTGGGCAATTGGAAGAGTACTCGCGTCCCGGTGATTTTTACGGTGCCGCAGGCGCAACCAACTATGTTGTAAATTACTCCGAAGCCTTGTTCATTAAAGCGGAAGCTACTTTAATTACCTCTGGTTTTGCAACTGCCGCACCGGTTTATCAAAGCGCGGTGTCATCGCACATGACCAAATTGGGTATAAGTACAACTAATGCAATCACTTACCTGGCTACAAGGGTATTAACGGCCGCTAATGCCGAGCAGTTGATCATTGAAGAAAAGCAGATAGCCAACTTCCTGTCGCTGGAAAATTATACCGACTACAGGCGTACCGGTTATCCTGTTTTGCCGGCCGTGCCTAACGCGCTTTCGGCCGTGCCACGTAGGGTGTTGTATCCCGAGGCCGAAATTATATCGAACCCACAACCGCAACAAACGGCTAAGTTGACCGATAGGTTGTGGTGGGATGTGAAGTAATTCTTTTTCCCCTAATATTTTGTTGTACCCGTCTGTTTATAAAGCAGGCGGGTATTTTTATGGATACTAATTGGGCGAATTTTTTCGAATTTCACGAATTAGGGCCTATCCAATTTAAAAATGAGTTATAATTTATTAATTGTGTTATTAACATTAATTATTGTTTTATGTCTTGTTTAATAAATTTTTATAGGTAAAATTTGTTTAATTATTGTATATATAACATTTATTTATTAAGTGTAAATTATCGTTTTTTTAATTTTTAGAGCCTGGTATGTGCAAAAAATTAACAGATACTTACCGTAAATTATCCGGTTGGGCGTAATAATTGGTTTTTAGGGTTAAGTAATTGTAAATTAAGGGTGGATTTAAAGATTTAAGATGAAGGTTTTACAATTTACCATCCCGGTGCCCCACGATAAAAGTGTGATAGTAGAGAAAGTTGTTTTACCCTATCACTACCCGTACTTACATAGGCACAAAGAAATTCAGATTACCTGGATACAAAATGGCGAAGGTACCCTGGTGGCTGGCAATAACATGCACGACTATTCGCCCGGTGACGTATTTGTTTTGGGGGCCAATTTGCCGCACGTATTTAAAAGTAATCCCGAGTATTTTAACGGCAATAAGCAAATAGAGGCCTTAACCATATTTTTTAGCACCGAAGGCTCGCTGGCTCATTTGTTTGACCTGCCCGAGCTTAAAGCCAACAAAATGTTTCTGCAACAACACCAGCAGGGTTTTAAAGTGCCCCACCCGGTTGCCGATAAGGTTTGCAGCATCATGACCATGCTTAAAAACGCTACCGGTACCACGCAGCTTGCCGAATTTTTTAACCTGCTGAATAGTTTATCGGGCATAAAAAAACGGCTCGATCCACTATCAACCTATGGTAACCTGCCGGGGATCACCGAAAACGAGGGCATAAGGATAGGTAATATTTACAACTTTATTATGCAGCACTACGGCAAACAAATTACGCTTGAGGATGTAGCCAAAGTGGCCTTCATGACGCCCGAATCATTTTGCCGTTACTTTAAAAAACATACCGGGCATACCTTTATTTCGTTTTTAAACGAGGTGCGGATTAACGAGGCATGCAAAAAACTGATAGCGCACAAGTTTGAGAGTATCAACATAGTAGCGTCCAATTGCGGCTTTAAAAGTATTACCAATTTTAACCGGGTTTTTAAAAGCGTGATAGGCAGTTCGCCAAGTGGTTACCTGGAGGCTTACCACAATAACCTCATTAGCTTAAACAGGGCAGCAGGTTAAAATAAAAAAATAGCTTAGGCTTATACGATTATGTTTTGGTTGATTAGAAGGCCGTTCCGTAAGGACGGTCTTTTTTTGTTACACTCAATTTTGGGGATGGGTTTTGCCCCGAAAAGCGTTAGGTAGTAATAGTAACCCATTTTAAAATTGCATTAATCAATGATTAATTTACTGTAATTCTTTTATTGGGGGCTTTCTCCTATCGGTAAATATGGTATCTGATTATCAATTTGGTAGTAATTCTGTTCAAGTTATTCAAGTGTTAAGTTTTCTGATAAGTTAATGTGTGCTTGATTTACAATTAACACCATAAATGTTACTTTGCACCCAAATGTCGCCGGGCTACCACTCTGGTAACGGGCAGTATTCTTACAGGTTAAAAGGGTTTAAACAATTTATTTGAGACTTATGAAAAAAAATTACCGGTTTAATTTAAGGCTATTTTATGATTTGAAGCAAAAGGGCATTTTGCTTTTTTTATTGATGCTGATAGCCTCGGCAACTACCTTCGCTCAGCAAGGTAAAACAATAAAAGGAACAGTAACTGATGAAAACAACGCGCCCCTGCCAGGTGTGGTGGTTACTGTAAAAAGTTCGGGCAAGGGCACATCAACCACGGTTAACGGTACTTACCAGGTTACGGTAAGTGGTCCGGAAGACGAGATCAAATTTGCTTTTTTAGGGTCGGTACCTAAAGAGATTACCGTGGGTACAAAAACTACAGTAAACGTTACCCTGGTAACAGATACCAAACAATTAAAAGACGTAGTAGTCATTGGTTACGGTACTGCAAGCCGTAAAGATGTTACCGGCGCTATTACATCTGTAAAAGCCGAAGATTTTAACGCGGGTGTTTTAACTACTCCTGCCGAATTATTGCAAGGTAAAGTAGCTGGCTTAAACATCACCAAAAGTGGTGACCCCAACAAACAACCTGCTACCATTTTAAGGGGACCATCAACCCTGCGCGAAGGTGCTGCTCAACAACCGTTTTATGTAATTGACGGTGTACCGGGCGCTTCTATTGATCTGCTTGCTCCGGCAGATATTGAAAGTATTGATGTGTTAAAAGACGCGTCATCAACCGCTATTTACGGTTCACGTGCTGCTAATGGTGTAATCATCGTTACTACCCGCCGCGCAAAAGCAGGTCAAACCAGGTTAACTTATAGCGCCTACGCCGCGGTTGAAAACGTATCAAAAAATATCGACGTACTTACCGGCGATCAGTTGCGTCAATACTTAACTGCCAATGGTGTAAAACCATTGGCCAATCCAACTGATGATGACGGTTCCAATACCAACTGGCAAAAACTGGCCGAAAGAACCGGTTACTCTCAAAACCATAACCTTTCATACGGTGGTGCCAGTAACAATTCGGAGTATGGTGCAAGTGTAAACTACATGAAAAACAATGGTATATTAAGAAATACCAGCCTTGAGCGTACTATTTACAAGGGCTATATTAACCAGCGTTTTTTTAATGACCGTTTAAAATTGGGCATCACCCTTACCAACAGTGCTACCAAAAACAACGATATATTTCAAAGCCAGGTGTTATCGGGTATTTTATTTTACCTGCCAACGGTTAGTCCGTACAATCCGGATGGCACTTATAAAGAAAACTACTCGCGTACCGGCAGCGGCCCGCTAAACCCGCTAAGCTTAATTAATAACAACTTTACCAAAACCGAGAATAACAAAACGCTTATTAATGGTTTTGCTTCTGTTGATATATTAAACGGTTTAAAGTTCACCGTATCAGGATCTACCCAAAAAGAACAAAATAACGTTAACACATACTCTACCAGCCAATCGGGTATATATGTTAACGCGGGTGGTGTGGCTGTACGCAGCGCTTATACCAATACCAGCAACGTGGTTGAGGCGTATTTTAACTATGATCGTGTTTTTGGTAAACACTCAGTTAAATTATTAGGTGGTTACTCTTACCAGCAAGATCGTAACAACGATGGCTTTGGTGTACAAACCCAGGGCTTCTCAAACGATGCTTTAACTTACAACTACCTGGCGCTAAGTAACCCTACCCAGTTGTCGCAAATAGTTTTCAATCCTAACTATATCTCAACGTTAAGGTTTGTGTCTTTTTACGCGCGTGGTCAGTACGAGTTTTCTGATAAATACCTGTTACAGGCTTCATTAAGGGAAGATGGTTCATCGGCATTTGGTATTAACCAGCGCCATGGTTACTTCCCGGCTGTTTCTGCGGGATGGAAAATCACTAACGAAGACTTCATGAAATCCATCTCCTTTATCAGCGACCTGAAATTACGGGCTGGTTACGGTGTATCTGGTAACAGCTTGGGTTTTGATGCCTTTACTGCAAGGTTAATTTATGGTGTTCCTCCGGGCGGTGGTAAATTTTTAAGCAATGGTAACATTGTTAACCCTATTGGCCCGGTACGTAATGATAATCCCGATTTGAAATGGGAAAGTACAGCAACCACCAACATTGGTTTGGATTTTGGTTTGTTTAATAACCGTTTAACAGGTTCGGTAGATTACTATATCAAAAAAACATCTGATTTGATTTATACCTACCCGGTATCAACTACATTATATTTTTACCCTTTTTACACTGCTAACGTAGGTAAAATTAAAAACAGCGGTCTTGAAGTTGTTATTAACGCCGTACCGGTAAAAACACGCGACTTTACCTGGCGTACTTCGTTCAACGTTTCGCATAACAAAAACGTGGTGCAAAGTTTATCAAACAGCCAGTTTGGTCTAAACTTTATTCAAACAGCTCAATTAGGTGGTAAAGGTCAGTCGGGTAATTACAGCCAGATCATCCAGCCGGGATATGCTATCGGTACTTTTGATTTGTGGCACTATTTGGGTAAAAACGCTAACGGCGTAAGTACCTATGAAAAGGCAGACGGATCAACAACCGCTACCCAGCCGCTTACTACAGATCAGTTCATTAAATACGATGCACAGCCTAAACTGATTTACGGCTGGAGCAACAGTTTCTTCTATAAAAACTTCGATCTTAACTTCCTGGTACGCGGTGTATATGGCAACAAAATCCTGAACGCGACCCTTGCGTCATTGAACAACCCTGCCGACTCAAAACTGCAGAATATTCCAACTTATACTTTAGGTGAATCATTTAAGGATATCAATGCCTACCTGATCTCTGATCGTTTCCTGGAGAGCGGCTCATACCTGCGTTTGGATAACGCTACACTGGGCTATACCATTAAGCCACACGTGCAGGCTATCAAAAGTTTGCGTTTTTACGCGTCGGGCAATAACATCTTTATCATTACCAAATATCGCGGTGTTGATCCCGAAGTTAATATCGGTGGCTTAACCCCTGGTATTGATAATAAAGATTTTTACCCTAAAACGCGCACGTTTAGCTTAGGTATTACTGCACAATTCTAAAAAAATCAGAAGGAGATAAAAAGATGAAAAAGATAATGATAATATGTGCCGCAATTGCTGTGATCATGAGCACATATTCATGTACAAAATTAGATGTACCTGTTGAATCACAATACGTAAAATCAAACTTCCCGGTTACCGATGCCGATTATACCGCATTGCTGGGCACTATTTATTCAAACCTGTCGTCAAGTTACGCGGTGCCATACTGGCGCATGCAGGATATGAGTACAGATGAGGCCATACTACCCGCCCGCGACGGTAACTTTGACGATGGCGGCCAGTACAGACAATTACACTACCACACCTGGACATTTGACCACCCTAACGTAATTGGTGTTTGGCAATGGGGCTTTGGCGGTATCAATACCTGTAACCGTATCATCAGCGTAATTAACGCTTCATCATCATCGGCTGCAAAAAAAGCGTCGTCAGTTGCCGAAGTTAGAGCCATGCGTGCCTTGTACCTTTATTTTATGATGGATTTGTATGGCAACGTACCTATCATCACCGATTTCCCGGTAACTACACAGCCAAGCAATCAGCCGCGTGCCCAGGTATACGCGTTTATAGAAAGCGAGCTTAAAGCCGTATTACCATTATTGCCTGCTAAAAGCGCCAACGCGGCAACAAACGTATCGCAGTATGGCAGGCCTACAAAAGGTATGGTGTTTGCCCTGCTTGCAAAAATGTACCTTAACTCTGGCGTATATGTAGGTACCACCCGCTACCAGGAAACTGTAACCATGTGCGATAGCGTTCAAGCCAATACCAACTATTTTTTAGATGCTAAATACAGGGATATATTTTTGCCAACCAATGGCCCGGCAATTAACGAAACCATATTTGCTGTACCTTATGATCAGCAAATACCGGGTAACCAGTTTACCCGTTTCGGTTTCTTTTATTACCTGGCCAATGCATACGGCTTTAATGTAGGCTTAAGTATTGCCATGAGCACTACGCCCGAGTTTTACAACCGTTTCAACATCCCAGGCGACGATCGTACCAAAACCTGGCTGGCCGGTCCGCAATATTATCCCGATGGTAATGGCGGCTTTACCAATCAGCCTGTTTACTACCCTGTAGGGGCTGCAGGCGTGCCACCAAACACACAAATTAATATTATCCCTACACTAACCTTAACCGGGTTAAAACCAATGGATTTGGGTAACGATGTGCTTAACGCGCAATCTGAAGGTGTAAGGTCACTTAAATACTACCCGGATGTTAATATCATCCAGGCAACCCGTTTAAACAGTAACGATGTGCCGGTATTCCGTTTAGCTGATGTTTACCTGATGAAAGCTGAGGCTATATTGCGTGGTGCAACCCCAACAACTATAAACGGCGAGCTACAAATTCCGCTTACTTTGGTAAACAAACTGCGTAACCGTGCGCATGCGCAGGTTGCAGCATCTATTGATTTGGATGGTTTGTTGGATGAGCGCGCACGTGAGCTTTCATGGGAAGCATGGCGTCGTAATGATTTGATCCGTTTTGGTTTGTTTGAAAAAGAGTATCCACTGCCTGTTGCCGGTGGTAAAACCGACGATCTGAAAATGAATACCGATATTACCCGCAGGTTGTACCCAATTCCATCAACCGAGTTAAAAACAAATCCTAACCTGAAACAAAACCCGGGTTATTAATTGATGTTATACCATAAGCGCATTGGTTTTATACTTTTGCGCTTATGGTATTTTATTGAATACCTCCAATACAAAAACCTATGAAACTTATTAGCGGGCTATTGGTAAGTCTTTTATTCCCTATGTCGCTTTTTAAAACCGGCGGGGATGATATTACCATCAATAAAATACAGGTAATAGGATCGCACAATAGCTATAAACGTGCTATTGATCCTAAATTATTCAAGTTTTTGCAATCAAGGGATTCTTTGTCAATGAGCAAAATTGACTATGAGCACATCGGGCTTACAGATCAGCTTAATCTTGGTTTAGGTGCTTTAGAAATTGATGTGTATGCCGACGCCAAAGGCGGCAAATACGCGCACCCTAACGGACTTACCTGGGTACCTGGCCAACCTGCGTTTGATACCGAAGGGGTAATGAAAGAACCTGGTTTTAAGGTTTTTCATATACAAGACATTGATTACCGCAGCAACTGCCTAACCTTTAAACTTTGTCTGCAGGAGCTAAAAAAATGGAGCGATGCGCATCCCGATCATAATCCTATTTTTATTACCATGAACGCCAAGGATGAAGCCATGGATAAACCCGGCTTTAAGGTACCTGAAAAGTTTACATCCAAAGTATTTGCCCAGCTTGATCAGGCTATATTAGATAACCTTGGCCGCTCATACCTTATTACGCCTGATGATGTGCGTGGTAAATATAAAACGTTGGAAACAGCCGTATTGCACAACAACTGGCCAACTTTAAAAGCAGCGAAAGGTAAATTCATTTTTATTTTGGACGAAAAAGGAGCTAAAAGAGCCGCTTATATAGCCGGTCATCCCTCGCTTAAAGGGCGCGTGCTTTTTGCTGATGCTATGCCCGGCACGCCAGAGGCGGCTATTCATATCATGAACAATGCTAAAAAAGATCTGGCTGCTATAAAAAGTCTGGTGAAGAAAGGATACATTATCCGTACGCGTGCCGATTCTGATACCGAAGAAGCCCGCAACAACGATAAATCATCATTTGTGGCTGCTCAAAAATCTGGCGCGCAAATTATCAGTACCGATTATTATCAAAAAAGCACTCACTTTAAATCGGACTATGTGATTAGTTTTGCCGATGGTACTTATTTTAAAACTGATCCATTATTTACCACCGCAGTTGGTAACAAATAAAACCCGGTTTTAAAGTTTACACTGTTATTTAAGCCCTGGATTAAACAATCCGGGGCTTTTTAATACGCTAAAGCCTGCTGCAAATCGGCTATTAAATATTGTGGATCTTCTAAACCAATGTACATCCTGATGAGTTGATGCGATGGATTGTTAACGTCATACTGATCCGCGCTGATTGACGCTATAGAAGGCACAATCAAACTTTCATGGCCTCCCCATGAAACCGCTATGAGGATGTGCTGCAATCGATCACAAAAGTTTTCGATCTTTTTTAACGAGGAGTTTTTCAAAACAAAGCTGAATAAACCGCCGCAGCCCTGCATTTGTTCCTGTGCAAGTTTGGCTTGTTCAAAACCGGCACTAAAAGGCCATAGCACTTTTTCGATATCCTCATGTGCCGAAAGCCATTTGGTAACAATTCCGGTACTTTCAAAGCTTCGTTGTAAACGTAATGGTAACGTACGTAATCCCCTTAATAGTAACCAGGCAGAGTGCGGCGATAATGCCGGGCCAAGGTTCATAAACTCATTACTGAAAATCTGTTTAATAAGCGCTGTGCTGCCTGTTATTACGCCGGCCACCACATCTGAGTGCCCGCCAATATATTTAGTGGCCGATTGCGCCACCACGTCTATCCCCATTTTTATGGGTTGCTGGTATAGCGGCGTGCAATAGCTGTTATCAATCATGGTAATAATACCCCGCGATTTTGCAAGCGTTGCTACCTTTTTTAAATCCTGTAACTGGTAGGTAAAGGTATTGGGGCTTTCTAAAAATATGAGCCGGGTTTCGGGTTTTATCGCGGTTTCAAAATTGTTAAAATCGCTGCCGTCAATAAACGTAGTGGTGATACCAAATTTAGGTAGAAAGTCATTGAATAACTTTTCTGTCCAGCTATAGGGATCGGCAATGGTAATCACATGGTCGCCGGTCTTAAGCAACGAAATCGCGGTTACGCTGATAGCGCTTATGCCGCTGTTAAACAACAGGGCATCTTCCGCGCCATCTAAAGCGGCCAGTTTTTTTCTGAGAATGGTAAGCGTTGGGTTTTGCCCGCGCGAGTACAAAGTGCTGGTATCAAATTCATCGGCCATGGCTACCCTTAAATCGGCAACGGTTTTAAAAGCAAAATTTGTTGATTGCATGATAGGCGGCGAAACAGCGTTAAAGTAATTCTCCCGGTCTTCGCCCAGTTCATTTAATATAAACGAAAGATCCATAATTAAGGTGTTGCTTTTTGTTTTTGGCTGAATTTGGTGATAAAATATATAACAAGGCCTACCGCGAATGTGCAAACGCATATAAGCGCGGCCGTTGGGTTTTCAATAAAAATGGATAGGGTAACCAACCAATACGTGGTTATAAATATGATAGGGATAAATGGGTACCATTTTATAGTGTAAATACTATTTACATCAATGTGTTTTGTTTTTTTACGTAAAATAAATATGGATAGGGCAGCTGTTGAAAGGCCTACGGTATCAAAAAACATCACATAGCTCATCATCTTTTCAAACGAGCCTACAAAAAACAGGATGATTAGAACCGCGGCAACAAAAAAGCTCAAGCCAAATTCCTGCACCTGCGTTTTGGGGTTAATATGCTTAAATATAGCCGGCAGGATACCATCATCGGCCATGGCGTAATAAACCCTGGGGTTTGCCATAATATTTACGTTGATGAAGGCCAGTACAGAAACAAACATCAACAACGAGATTACTTTATATCCCGTGGCTCCAAATAAAACGCCCGCCAAAGTTGCAGCCAGCGCAGGCCTGTGCTGTATGCCATCAATACCTAAAACATAGTAATAGGCAAAATTAATGATCATATATAAACTGATTACCACAAGCATCCCCCTGAAAATAGCTTTAGGTACGTTTATTTTAGCATTGATGCTGTCGCCGCCAAAGTTGATGGTTTGCTGATACCCGCCATAGGTGAAAAATATGGCGATAAGACTTACGCCAAAGCCAACCAAATTATTACGGCTGGCATGCGGGTGATTTAGATGGCTAATGGCAAAAGGCGCATTACTTTTAAATACCGCTGTGCAAAGCAGCAGTATCATCCCAATTTTAAACAAGGTAAGCACATTTTGTGTGCGGGCGCTCATTTTGATGCCAAGCAGGCTTATCACATATAGTATAAGTACAGATGTGATGGAAATTATTTTTACACCGGTATCATTTTGCAAGGCCGGTGGCATAATAACGGGATTCATATATTCGGCACCTATGAGGGCTACCGCGGCTACCGAGGCGGCGTTACTGATTACCAGTATCCAATTGATCATGAACGCGAAGGCCGGGTGAAAACAATAGGAAAACGCCTTATAGAAGCCACCGGTAGTAGGGTAGCGGGCACCTATCTCGGCAAAGGTAAGCGCGCCGCACATGCTTATCATGCCGCCAAAAAACCAGGCCGCAAAGTATAAAAATGGATTGCTTAAACTCACAGATACTTCGGCAGGGGTTGCAAATATTCCCATCCCGATTACCAGGCTGATAACAATCATTGAAAGGTCAAAACGGCTAAGCTTTGGGATTATGTCCATAATGCTTTTAAAGGTATCATCTATAAACTCCGTTTTTTATTAACCGCAAGGTAAGTTAACATTTTGATAAAATAATAATTATATGGGTAAACGGTTTTATCAATTTTTTGAATTGGTGAGTTAAAGTTTTTGCTATATTTAACAAAACGCTGTTAATAAACGCCATTATAAGCTAAAAGAGCCAATGCTCTTTACATAAAACGTTAAAAATTGTTAACATATACCGGCCTGTTATTTATAAAATGCCGGGCTGTGGCATAAATTCATATTTTTGAAACTAAATGTACCTGCTTAAGCCAGGGAATAGTTGAAACAGATAATAGAACATGGTCAAAAAGAAGATCTCGATAAAGGATATTGCGCGGCTTACCAATACGTCTATCACCACGGTATCGTTTGTATTAAACGGCAAGGGGCGTATAAGTAAAGAGATCAGTAAAAAAATATTAGAGGTAGCCCAAAAAAACGGCTACGAACCCAACAGGATGGCTATTGGCCTGCGTACAGGTGTATCAAAAGTTATTGGCCTTATTGTAGAAACTATTGGCGGTCCGTTTTTTGGAGCCATGGCCAAAGTTATTGAAGAAGAAGCCGAAAAGGCGGGATACGGTGTTATTTACTGCAGCACCAATAACAATATTCAAAAAGGCAAAGATGTAATCAAAATGCTTTCACAGCAATTGGTTGATGGTTACATTATAACGCCGATGAAAGGTTTGGAAAAAGAAATTCAAAACCTGGTGGCCAATGAAAAGCCGGTAGTGTTGATTGACGGCTATTTTCCGGGTATTGATATTCCGCATGTGCTGGTTGATAATTATGGCAGTACTTACAATGCTATTGAGTTTTTAATTAAGGCAGGCTACAAAAATATTGGTTTTGTAACAGCCGATCTGGACCTTGTTCAGCTTAATGACAGGATGCAGGGTTATAAGGATGCATTAAAAGCGGGTGGCATTAAAGAAGAGAAAAAGAAGCTGTTTAAATTACCGTTTGATGCCGAACAGGGCGACGCGGTAGATGCCATAAAAACATTTATCAGCCATCAAAAACAGATAGATGCCGTGTTTTTTACCACCAATTATCTGGGCACGCTGGGCCTGCAGGCCATTAACGCGCTTAAGCTTAACATCCCTGATGAGCTTGCCGTGATCAGTTTTGATGATAACGAAATTTTTAGCCTGTATCCGCCGGGTATCACTACGGTACGGCAGCCTACGTACGAGATAGCCAAATCGGCAATTGACATGTTGTTATCCCAAATGACGGCAGAAAAGTACAATATTTCCAAAATAAAACTCCAGATTCCGGCTAAACTTATTGAGCGGGGATCAACAATATCTTCAAAGTAAAAATTTCTTCCTTAAAGTCTTTAAAAGCTTAAAAACGGCATTTGCTTTTGCCCGTTTTTAGGCTTTTGTGCTTTTTGATGAGTTTTTCACAATAATTTCTCTTTAGGTGTAACTATTTTAATAATAAAGTGTCTTGTAAAAAGTAAATAGTGTAATAATTAATGTTTATTGATAAAAATAATTTGAAAATTTTGGTAAAACATTTTAGTATATTATATTTGGATTATTCTATTGTTAAAAACATGTGTCCTTATAGATAAAACGTTTTATCTGAACCCGTTTTATCATCACATCATAAGGATAGTATACTTTGAAAAGCAGCATTTGATTATTTAAGCAGGAGGGAGGATTGTCACCTTCGCCAGGCGTTTTTGATCTTTCATTTTTTACCGGCTTTCATTTTTTAGCCGGCCACTATTTTTTGTTCTTTATAATTTGCAAGGTGCTGCATCTATTTACAATTGTTGATAAAACGTTTTATTGAAGCGTATAATTATTTTTAACTAAAACCTACTGAATGGAGAAATAAACTACAAAGCCTAATGAAAACGACAGCGATGCTGTTAAAACCTTTTATAATACAGATATATCTCATCATCTGTATCAACAATTATTAACTGCTCATTTATTTATTACTTATGATTGAATTTTTTTACAAAAAAAAGATCTTCTATTACACGTGTGTAATTCCAATTTTGCTTTTTTTGGGAACGCTTACCGTGCAAGCTCAAAATACCCCGACAGGTAACCAGGTTACGGTTTCGGGTGTGGTTAAAGATGCCAGCGGACCACTGCCTGGCGCTTCCATTTTATTAACAGGCTCAACCTCTGGTATTTCTTCCAATACATCAGGGGCTTTTACCATTAAGGTAGAAACCGGTAAATCCATTACCGTAAGGATGCTGGGTTATATTGCCCAAACCATTAAGATTACCGAGGCAAAATCAAACCTCATTGTGGTACTGAAAACAGATCAGCAAACTTTAAAGGATGTTGTGGTAATTGGTTACCAGCAGGTATCGCGCAGAACGGTGAGTGCCGCAGTAACTTCTGTTGATCCTAAAAGCATCGCGGATATCCCTGCCCCAACTTTCGACGCTTTATTACAAGGCCGTGTTGCCGGCTTAAACGTACAGAACTTTTCTGGCGAGCCTGGCGTACGTAGTAATGTTGTTTTAAGGGGTAATACCGCTGTAAGCCGTAATATTGATAATAACACCGGATCGGCTTCGGGCAAACAAAGCTTAGCCAGGGCGCTTTCGGGTCCCTTATACGTTATTGATGGCGTACCACAAAGTACAGAGGATATTGCAGCTATAAACTATGGCAGCGGTACCAGTACAGATGTGTTGGCAGGTATCCCTATTGGCGATATTGATAACATCGATATATTGAAAGATGCCTCGGCAGCTGCGGTTTACGGTTCAAGGGGAGCAAATGGTGTGGTATTGATTACTACCAAAAAAGGTGTAGCCGGCAAAACCAGGATCAATTTTTCAACCTATCATGGTATAACCGATCAACCTAATTTAGATAAAGTACTTACCGGTGCCGAAGAAACCAGGGCTAAACTGGCTTTAATTCAGCACTACGGTAACTATGATAACCTTAAAAACATCCCACAAATATTAACGGATACCTTAAACCCGGCATTTAACAACGCTAATGATTATCGCGGGCAATTATACCAAACCGGTGTAGTTGACAACTACGAGTTATCAATGACCGGTGGCAGCGATATTGTAACCTACCGTTATGGGTTAAACTACTATAACGAAAGCGGTATTATCAAAAAAACAGGTTTACAGCGTTATGCAGTAAACAGTACCGTTGGTATCAACATATCGCCAAAATTAAAAATAAGCACTCAGATCAGGTTTTACCGTGTTGACAGGCCTACATCGCTAAGCGATATCAGCGGTAACGTAAATCCGTTTACAGGTGGTTATTATGCCAACAGCCCGCTGCCGCCATCAAACTTATATTTAACACAGGATAATAAAGATTTTCTTTTTGGCAGCACCAGCAACTCAACCGATAATAATACCAATAACAGCATCACCATTAGTCCCACTATCGATTGGAAAATATCCGACCATTTTTCATTCAACAGTATCATATCTTATGAAAGTGCCGGCAGCCGTAAGGATACATTTACACCGGGCATAGTAAGGCAAAGTGGTTATGGTTATGCATCAAGTTTTGTTGATAACTCTGCCAACTATTTATTCAGCAGTAACTTCCAGTACAGCACTACGCTTAATAAAGTTCATCACATCAACGTATTATTAGGTCAAAACACCGAGTATCACTCATATAGGGCAACAAGTGCTTCGGCCGATGGAATCCCTAATGATCAGATCTCTGTAGTTAAGGTGTTAGACAAAAACAGCTCAACCGCTTTTTCTGATTTGATTGAAAGCGGCATTTCTACCGAGTTTGTGCGCGTAAACTATGATTACAAAGGCCGTTACCTGATATCTGGTGTAATGAATGCCGATGCATCATCAAAATTCGGTCCTGGTAACAGGGTGGGTTATTTCCCTTCGGTATCTGCCGGTTGGATCATAAGCGATGAGCCTTTCATGAAATTTGCCAAAAACTGGTTAACCCTATTTAAACTGCGCGGTAGCTACGGTATCACCGGCAGGCAGCCCGATGGTGGCGATAACTACCTGTCATTTAACTCGTACAATATTGGCGCTGGTGGCTTCGCAGGTAGTAGCAGCCCGCAAACAGGCGCAAACCTGTCAACAACTTATAATGGCGTTGCAGCTATCTCGCCTAACTTTGGTGCTGGCTTGAGTAATAAAGATCTTACCTGGGAGCATTCAAAACAATTAAACGTTGGTTTTGATATGACTTTCCTTGATGGTAGGTTCAATTTTGTTGCCGATGCTTATGTTAAAAATACAAGCAAAGGTATTTTTACCTTAAATCTGCCTGTTACTACCGGTTACCAAACCATTGTAACCAACTCCATTGGCACACAAAACCGTGGTTTGGAGGCTTCGTTCATAGCGCATTATTTTAATCCTAAAAGCGCTTTTCAGTGGGAAACTGATTTCAACATCGCCTATAACCAAAATGAGATCACAGCGTTGCCAAACGGTGGCCGCGATATTTATTTAGATAAGTTTTTATTAAGGCAGGGACAACCTATTAACGAGTACAACCTGTTTAAACAAACCGGCATTTATAAAACCGATAAGGATGTGCCAGTTAACCCGGTTACCGGTGCGCCAATTAACTTTTATGGTTATCCGTTTAAGGGGGGCGACCCAATCTGGAAAGATTCAAACGGTGATGGCACCCTTGATCAAACAGATTATGTACCGGCAGGCAACCCTAACCCTAAATTTACAGGCGGTTTCAATAACGTATTCGGATACAAAAACTGGACGTTCTCCGTGTTCTGTACGTTTACTTTGGGTAGGGATATTTATAATGATTACCTGGTTGGTAAGCTATCGCACCTGGTACCAAATGACGATGGCGATCCTGATCCCTACCATGATATTACCCACAATGCCTTCCCGGATCTTTCTGGCATCAATTACTGGAAAAACCCTGGCGACAATGCGCAATATCCGTCTTTAAGCTCGGTAAGCGGTACTCATTACAAATACGCGGCGGTTAGTTCGGCCTGGGTAGAAAACGGCGCCTATCTGCGTATCAAAACGGTATCATTGGGTTATACATTCAATCAAAGCATTTTGCAAAAACTGCACATCAGCCGCCTGCGCATTTATGGTATGGTTGATAACCTGCATATTTTCCAAAAATCAAATGTGCCGGATGCCGAGGAGGTTGATGCTTTTGGTATTTACAACGGTAGTGGCTACCCGGTTCCTAAGAAATTTACTTTAGGACTTGACGTAAGCCTATAATATTTACACAGGTTGATAAAAAGAAAAGAAATGAAAAGAAAAATATTAAAATATACAGCCGGGTTAGTGCTTGTATCGGGCCTTATAGGTGGTATTACATCTTGTAAAAAGGTGCTTGATCTTGAGCCTCATAACTCCACATTTACTAATGCTTATTTTACCAATGGTAATGATGCCAACACCGCTATAGCAGGTGCATACGCGCTTTTGCGTTCGGTGTTGCTTAACAACACATCGTTCCATGTATATGGAGATGCAACTGCAAAGGAGTTTAATATCAACTCTGGTCAGGATGATGCAAACTATAACATCTCCAATGGCGAATTTACCGGGCTAAACGTAGGATCGGGCTATTGGAACTGGCAAAACTATTACCAGTTATTGCAGCAAATCAATTTAATTATTGTTAAAGTTCCAAACATTCCAATCAATACCTTCACCAACCAGGATGATAAAAATAAGATCATTGGCGAAGCCTATTTTTTAAGGGCCTTCACTTATTTTTATATGAGTAGGGTATGGGGCGATGTGCCTTTGAAATTGGCGCCTGATTTGGATATCAGCCAGGCAAAAAATCTTCCGCGCACACCGGCTGCTGATGTAATGAAACAATGCCTTGCCGATTTAAAAATTGCCGAAGCTAACCTGGTATATGGTTACACTGATGATAATCAGCGTGCCGTTAGGGCAAATAAAGGCAGCGCGTTTGCATTAGAAGCTCATATCCAGGCCTGGATACATAATTACAGCGCAAGCGAGCAGGCTGCAGCTCAGGTTATTAATAACGGAGGTTATAGCCTGGTTACCGACACTTCTCAATTCAGCAAAGTGTTTGTAGGTAAATCAATTGAAGGTATTTTTGAAATTAACATCAGCTACGGTCAAAGCGAAGGTATAGCCATTAATAATGGTGGTTACGTGCCAACCTTACGTTATCCTTACGTTTATTCGAAAACAAACCTTGAATGGCCGTTGAACAGGGATTATGTGAATAAATTGTACACCGATACATTAGACTTAAGGTACGCCAAGTACTTTTTCCAGGCACAATCTGATGGTAACGGGCAAACGGTTAAATACAGCAATATTACTTATGCCGATGGATCTGCCAAAAATGATCCGCGTTTATCAAACAACCTGATCATTTTCCGTTTGGCTGATATTATGTTATTACGTGCCGAAGCTTTAAATCATTTAGGACGCGACGCCGAAGCTTTAGTATTGCTCAATAAAGTGAGGGAGAGAGCTAAAATTGCTGATTATTCCGGAGCCGGCGACGCGCTTGCCCGCACTATTCTGGAAGAACGCTTGCGCGAGTTGTTTTATGAAGGTCAGTCATTTTATGACCTGGTGCGTACCAAACACATTGGCAGCACAAATTCAAGCTTCATTGCAGATTATAACGAAAGCTTTGACGATACCAGGATTAACGCCGGGGGTAACTACTGGCCAATTGACCCAACCATGTTTAAAGACGATTTTGTATTAACACAAACGCCTTACTGGCAAGGTAAGTTATAACCATTTAACTATTTTAAAATGAAAACATTAAAAATATTTATACTCGCCTTATTTGCAGCAACGGCTTTTTTCTCGTGCAAAAAGGACTATACCATAGGCGGCGACTTGTTTAAAGCCAATGTGAACATGACCACATATGATTACCTTAAAACCAACCACGCGTTTGATACCCTGGTAATTATGATTAACAAAATGCAGTTAAAGGATGAGGTGAATGGCAGTGGTACGTTTTTCGCGCTTACCAACTATTCTATCCATAATTACGTACAGGCAAAACAGGCCCAATTACGTATCAGTACAAACAACGAAAATTTGGTTTACACGTTTGACTCATTGAACTTTGTAACACTTAAAGATTCGTTAAGAGCCTACATGTTTAAAGATAAATTCACTTTAGATAAGTTGACTCAAACAGGTGTTTACGTAAAAGCTAACGATGGTGAATACAGGTTGATCAACAAACGCCCAACTACCGATTATACCAACAGCATCTTCACTACCGATCCGCAGTATATCTTTTTAACCAAGGTTGTTCCTTTAAAACCAGGAGGCCCTGTACCGGTAGATATTACCGGCGTAAGCGCCGCTGATCCGCGGCAGTTGGTATCCGATCTTTGCCAAACAACGGGAATAATTACAACAACAGGTATACTACACGTGCTTAACAATAATCACACGTTTACCTATTTTGTTCAATCGGCCAATTAATTAATTTTTTAGACAGATTAAGGAAATGAAAAGAAATTATAAGATTTTGCTTGTTGCTTTGGCGGTAACGAGCGTTGCAGCCTGCGTTAAGGCCCCTCATGGTTTTTTAAGTACGCAAATAAGGTACAGGGATAGCCCCATCCAGATAGTGCGCGGAAACGTGGTAGAGACATCAGCAGTAGATAATGATGGATCGAGCGCCCCGGTTACCTATAAATTATTGGATATAAGAGACGCGGTGACGCACAAACACGCCGATTCAATTTACAAAAACAGGGATAGGTATGTATACATCTCGCAGTTTGATCCTAATGTTGATACAACCGTGGCTTTGCTTAACAGCACCCGTAAGGTCGTAAGCTCACCTGCTTTTGAATTTAACGAACATACTGGTGGTTTTACCTTCTTCGGTTCATCTGCCAATGCCCCAGTTGGGCTTTATGAGTTCGATATTAGTGCTACGAACGAAAACGGCACAAAAACTTATAAAAACGTGGCCAATTTTAACCTGTATGATGGGCCGGTTGCCGAAATTGATGCCGGAGGCGGTGCCTGGTTTAAAGATGGAACTACCACAAGCGGCGATATTGGTGAGCCAAAAGTTACTGTAACAAAATTATCACCTCGTGGAACGCTTGCCATTTTAAAAATTGTTGATAAAAACGGCGTTGCTTTCGACCCTAAAAATGGCGAATACATTAAACGTGGCGACAGAAGCGATTTTACAACCTTTGCAAAGTTTCACCCGGTTGTGGTTTCTGATACATCATTAACCTGTAATTTTGAGGTGATTCCGTTCCCGTTTCAGGGTGCAGCTCAGGGCTTTACAATTTATTACCGTATCCCGGGCAAATTTGCCAAAATAGATCCGGGCTTTACGCCGACGCCGGATAGGGGTTATAGCGCCAACCCTAGGTTTACGGTGAGGGTTTTCCAGGAAGGTACTTACCTTATAACTGTAAAACTACAACACGTTACCCGCGATCCTATATAATAAAGCAAAACAATTATTACCCGGCATAGCCGTTTACGCTATGCCGGGTATTTTATTTTAAACATAAGCTCTATATTTACCCAACAACAATGAAAAAAACATTTTTATTAAGTTCATTATTAGTAACAGCTTTTTGTACAGCCGGTCATGCTCAGTCTCAAGATGTGATCAGCAAAAATGGTTATAAATTAACCGTTATTAACCAGGACCCTGCTTTTGATAAAGCCGAGATTAGCAAATTAGAAGAAACCTTTTTTGTAGTTTATCCTAAACTGGAAAAAGAGTACAACAAAAAAACATTAAAGGACGTAACTTTTTTAATTGATACCGCTTACGGAGGCGTAGCCGAAACCGGTGGTGGTGTAGTAAAGTTTAGTTCAAAATACATGACCAAACATCCTAAAGATATTGATGTGGTTACCCACGAGGTAATGCACATTGTACAAGGTTATGGTGATGGTGCTGGTCCGGGGTGGTTAACCGAAGGTATTGCCGATTATGCACGTAACAAATACGGTGTTGATAATGCAGGCGCGCATTGGGCTTTACCAGAATTTAAGGCCACACAAAACTACGATAACGCCTATCGTGTTACCGCCCGTTTTTTAGTTTGGGTTGAAAAAAACTACAAAAAAGACCTGGTAAAAACTTTCGACAAACAATTACGCGATCATACTTTTACAGATGATAACTGGAAAAAGGAAACCGGCAAAACTGTAGATGAGCTTTGGAAGGCTTATGCTGCCAATCCAGCTATATAACAATAGTTCTCTTTAAACATAAAATGAAGAAATTTCTTTTTACAATCCTTTTAAGCCCTGCTCTTTCTTTGCAGGCTCAAACACATTCCCCGGAGAATTTAGTTCAATACGTTCACCCAATTATCGGTACAGCGCGGATGGGGCATGTGTATCCGGGAGCAACGGTTCCATTTGGGATGGTACAGCTAAGCCCGGAAACGGATACGGCCAGCTACGAGCTTAACGGTAAGTATAATCCCGATGTATATAAATACTGCGCGGGTTATCAGTATGAGGATAAAACCATCACCGGCTTTAGTCATACGCATTTTAGCGGTACGGGCCACTCAGACCTGGGCGACTTTTTGATTATGCCGACAACGGGAGCATTACAACTAAACCCCGGTACAGCCGATAAACCCGGCAGCGGCTACCGCTCAGCGTTCTCGCACCAGAATGAAGTGAGCCAGGCAAACTACTACAAAGTAAAACTGGACGACCATAATATTTTGGCCGAAATGACCACTACGGCAAGAGTAGGCTTTCACCAGTATACATTCCCCAAATCAGATGAGTCGCATATCATCCTTGATCTGATGGCTGGTATCTACAACTATCCCGATAAAAACGTATGGACGTATTTAAGGGTAGTGAATGATAGTACGGTTATGGGCTTCCGCCAAACCAACGGTTGGGCCAGGACCAGAACATTGTATTTTGCCATGAGCTTTAACAAAGCGTTTTTTAAACACGGCTACAAAAAATACGACAAAAGAGAAGTTTACGGCGGTTTCTGGGGTAAATTCAACCAAACCAAAAACTTCCCCGAGATAGCAGGCAAACAGCTTCGCGCTTACTTCGATTTTAAAACCGAAGAAGGCGAAAAGATCAAAATCAAGTTTGCCATTTCGCCGGTAAGCATGGCCGGTGCCATGAATAATATGCAAACCGAGATACCCGGCTGGGACTTTGAAAAAGTAAAGAACGAAGGCCAGCAACAATGGGAACAGGAACTGCATAAAATTGAGATCAAAGGCAATAAAGAAACCAAAGAGAACTTTTATACCTCCATGTACCATACGATGATCAACCCGACCATCTACATGGATGCCGACGGCCAGTACAAAGGCCTCGACCAAAACGTGCACAAAGCCGAAGGGTTTACCAATTATACCACATTTTCATTATGGGATACCTACCGTGCGCTGCATCCGCTGTTCAATATCATCGAACCTAAACGGAACGCGGATATTGTACAAAGCATGCTGGCTCACTATGACCAAAGCCCGGAGCATATGCTGCCTATCTGGTCAAACTCTGGTAACGAAAACTGGTGTATGAGCGGTTATCATAGCGTAGCTGTATTAGCCGACGCGATAGTAAAAGGAACGGTAACAGACCAAACTATAGCCAACAAAGCACTGGATGCCTGTATAGCTACCGCCACCCATAGGGATTACGAAGGCATAGGCGAATACATGGATCATGGCTATATTCCCGATGAAAAAAGCGGTGTATCGGTATCATCAACCTTAGAGTACGCTTTTGATGACTGGTCGATAGCCCAATTAGCCAAAAAGTTAAACCGCATGGATGTATATGAAACGTTCATGAAAAGATCAGCGAACTACAAAAACGTGTACGATCCTAAAGTAGGTTTCATGCGTCCGAAACTGGCAAACGGCGAGTTCAGGAAAGGTTTTGACCCTCTGACTACGATCAACGAAGGCTTTATAGAAGGCAACAGCTGGAACTATACCCTTTTTGCACCACAGGACCCCAAATCATTGATACAATTGATGGGTGGCAACAAAAGATTTACCAGGTACCTGGATTCGTTGTTTACCATGAACCTGCCGGATAAATACTTTGCCGAAACAGAAGACATTACCCGGGATGGTATTATTGGTAATTACGTACACGGTAACGAACCATCGCACCACGTAGCCTACCTGTACAACTGGACAAACGAGCCATGGAAAACGCAGGAGCGCATCCGTATGATACTGCCGAGAATGTACAAACCAACATCAGACGGTTTGGGTGGTAATGATGATACAGGCCAAATGAGTGCCTGGTACATTTTCAGCTCATTGGGTTTTTACCCGGTAGCACCAGGCTCTGACCAATACTCAACCGGTAGTCCGGCAGTAGATGGCGCTACGATCAACCTGGATAACGGCAAAACTTTTACCATCAACGTAAAAAATCAAAGCGCGAAGAATGTTTATGTACAAAAGATGGTATTGAACGGTAAACAGCTAACCGACCTGTTCATCAGCCATGCTGACATTATGAACGGCGGTGAGATCACTTTTTATATGGGAAGTAAACACCGGTAGATGTGCAGATGTGCGGATTACAGATGTGCAGATGATTTTTTGATTTGAAGATTGGAAAATGAAGAAGGATGCAAATAAAAATCCTGTCTATCTGATAAATCTGTTCAATCCCGGTTCAGATAAAATCCCGGTTTAGATAAAAGAAAGCTTCGCATGAAAATGCGGGGCTTTCTTTGTATATATGTGCTGCAACAAATACATCTATGAAACCTATTTATCTTATTACATTATTAGCGCTGTTTGGTGCCGGGTGTACTACTAAGACAAAAACCGCTAATAAGGATACTTAGCACACGATACATCTACTAAAAAAAACGGTACAGCATCTTTATATAAGCCTGTTTTAAAAGCAGAGCCGGATACCTTAATTATTGATACTACAAAAAAGTTATTGAGCTACTCGGCAGATGAGTTGTTTTCTGATACTGTATTTAAAGATCATTTCAGTATAACACTTTATGGCGAAAGCATAGCTAAGGGAGGGATTATCATTGCTATACGTAACCATAATAACAAGCTTCTATATAAAGAAAAATCCTGGTCGACAGATTTGTTGGGCGACTCAGAACTATCAGATAATAAACAAATTGAAGATAGTGTCAAAGTGAGAATGGTACACTTTTTTGATAAAAGCAATTTTTTTAAACCGGCGATAGCTAAGGACGAAAAAATAGAAGATAGCTTTGATGATCCCGATCCTGCGGATAAGCAAAACTGGCTGGATATTAAAGCAGACCCTACTGCCGGTAGTTTTAGCTACAATATTGGTTACGAAACCACTTTGGGAATTGCGTTCTCCAAAAAAACAAATAGGGTAGTCACCATATTTGCGCAGGATTAAAGCGGGTACCGTTTGTTGATCTTATTTATGTTTTCTTTTGATTAATCGCCCACCTGTGCAACTATTCAATTACTACCGGCGTCTTTTCATAAAACAACCAAATTATGAAAAGAAAAGCATTCATCTTATTAGCATCAGCTTTCGCGCTGATGACCTTAAATAGCGTTGCCCAGGAAAACAGGGCGGTTTCGGGCTTTAGCAAAATTGAATCTGGCGGTCCGTTTAACGTACACGTTAAAATAAACGGCACCGAAAGCCTGAAGCTTGATGTGGATGCAGACGTTTTAAAAGACATAAGAACCGAAGTAGTAGGCGGCGTTTTAAAAATTGATTTTAAGAACCATTTCTCGTGGAACCGTAATATTAAAAAGACCGATATTTATATCACTGCAAAATCGCTTAACGGTTTAGCAAACAGTGGCTCAGGTAGTGTAGACCTGGACGGTGTATTAACCGGCAACGATGTAGATGTGCGGCTAAGTGGCTCTGGTAATATGGATGTAGCGGTTAAATCAAATTCACTGGATGCCAAAGTAAGTGGCTCCGGGTCTATTAATATTAAAGGTAGCGCTGATGTAGCCAATCTTCGTATTTCAGGTTCAGGAAATATCTCCGGAAAATCTTTACGTACTCAAACCACGAATGCAGGAATCACCGGCTCGGGCGGTGTTGATGTTATAGCCGAAAAAAGTATCTCGGGCCATATCACTGGCTCTGGTGGCATTAACTACAGCGGCAACGCGGTTATTGCAGAGGCAAGGTATACAGGTTCGGGCAGGATCAATAAGGAGGATTAACTCCGCTGACCTAATTGAGAAAAGAGAAAGCCCCTGCTGAGATGAATCGGCAGGGGCTTTTAAATTATGTTTATATTCAATTAAAGTTTTTCTATCTCTTCAATGGAGAGCTTTGTGAATTTTGCTATTTGGGCAAGCGGTAAACCATCATTTTTCATTTCTCGGGCAATTTTTCTCGCCTCCTCTAATTTCCCTTCTTTTACCGCATAATCCAACACATTTTGGTTATCCCATTTATATTTCATACTGCTATCATACATGGTTCGTTCCTCCTTTGTTAGATTTGTATATTCAGCTATGCTGAATAATTTCTCAAATATAGGCTTTCTGAGATAGGTGGGGATTTTATCCATGCGGCTCATGTTTTTTAAAACATACAACCATTTGTCTAAATCCGTTTCTAAATCTTTATCCTCTTTTACAAATTTACTTAATTCAATATAAGTATAACCCAGTTTATCGTAAAATATTTTACCAGTAGCGGTATTGCACAATGAAATATCGTGCACGTAAGCATCTGCCGGACTGTCTTCTAAAGTAAAATCTTCTAATAACGCTATCAAGTATACTTCGGCAATGTTGTAGCCCCAGGCGTTTCGTTTACCTTTGGGGGCCTGGTCGCTAATGAGGCGGCTGGTATAAAATAGCGCCCTTTCTTTAAAGTAGCCTTGTTTAGCACGTTGTACTTCAATTAAAAACCGCTCACCTCTATCGCCAGTGCAAAGCAGATCGAAAATTGCTGATCCTTCATCCTTGATCTCGCCGGGGTGTTCATTTTTGTTATAGGTGAGGTCCACGATGAGTTTTCGGCCCCTGAAAACTTCATTTAAAAATGCTATTAATAAATCTTTGTTTGGCTCATTGCCGAATATCTTTTTAAAAGCAAAATCAACTAAAGGATCGATATATTTTCCCGGAACAGGTGGATTGGTATCAGGCATCACCAAATATAAAGTTTTCAAAAACGAGAATCGACTGGTAGGGAAATTATCAATTTATTTCACTAATAATTTTTCAAACGCAACGGTATCACCCCTAAAAATACTCATATCAACCTTTTGGTTAATACCGTTAATTCGGGCTTTATCAGAGTGTTGCCAAAACTGCCAGTTGGTTTTGGCGCCGATGTTAAGCTGGGGCTGATAATAGTGTGCTATCCAGAGCGGGTATTCATCAAAATAGCCTTGCAGGTAATCCTGATAAAAGCTGATGTTGGTGTAAATAATGGGCTTTACACCTGTTTTTGATTCAACCTGGTTAATAAACAGGGTGAGCTGGGCGCGCATTTTCTCGGGTGTGGTACGGTAAAGCTTTTCAACGTCAACAACCATCGGCAGGTCGCCTTTTTCTACTTTAACGGTTTGCAAAAAGAACCGGGCCTGCCATAAACCACTTTTTTGAGGCAAAAAGAAATGGTAAGCACCACAGGTAATACCAGCCCTGGCGGCCTCGCGCCAGTTGCGCTGAAAGTAGGGGTCGCTTAATAAAACACCTTCAGTAGCTTTAATAAATGCGAATTTGATCTGTACACCATCTTCTTCCATGGCTTTTACCTTTTGCCAGTTTATTTTACCCTGGTACGATGATACATCAATACCATGAACGGTATACCCGCCCGGGATGCGTACATTGAAGCTTTTGTAAGTGCGGTATTTGGTATCCTGCCCAATATCTAATATCCATCGCCAGGTGGCGCTGCCAAATCTTAAAATATAACCGTAATAAAAAGGGGATAACAAGATGAGTAATAAGCCGACCAACGCAATTTTCCATCCCCATGAAGTGCCTGCGGGTGCTTTCTTTTTAGCTACAGGTTTCCTCTTTACGGGTGACGGGGTTTTTGCAGGTGTTTTTTTTACAGGAGGCGGCACGTGGTAAAATTACAAAAAACGACCTGTATATCTGCCTGCGAATTTACAGCTACAATATATTCAGCGGGTTATTTTTAAAGTAGGCTATTTTGTGCTGAAACATCTGGGCCATTTTAGCGGCCCGCCATTTGGCTTCATTGGCTTTATCGCCGGTAAACAGGGTATCTACGGTTTGTGCGAACAAATTAAGCCATTGGTTAAAGTGATTTTCATCAACCGATAACCTGGCATGTGGCGGAAATGGCGCGCCGTTGTAAGTATATTCTTCCAACAGGACAGTTTGCCAAAAAGTATACATTTTTGTAGATGCGGTAACCAGTTATCTCCCAAGCGATCGATAAAAATTGGCGCAAGCAGTGCATCTTCGGCTACTTTATTGTAAAAAGTATCAACCAATAGCTTAACATCATCAAGGGTTAATATATCGTGGCGTTGATCCATATTGATATTACAAATTGACGCATTTTGAGTTGGATTTTAATAATAGCCATGCAATTTTTATGCAGAGTAACGACTGCATTGGGCTTAAAGCCTAAATAATGTTATGACAATAGAAAGATAAAACAATTCATATATTTGTAAGGTAAACTTACAAGTTTACTTGATAAATAAAAATGGAGCAGCAAAAAGACATTCAACTGGCGGTTGATTTACGCACTGTGGTTACCCGCCTTATTAAAATATTGCGCAAGCATTCGGTAACCGCCGATAAGCTGTCATTAACCGAACGTTCTGTGATAGCGGCGCTTGATCTGCATAAAGAATTGCTTCCTAACGAGCTTGCCACCATGGAGAAGATCACCACGCAAAGTATGTCGCAGATATTGGCTAACCTGCAGCAACGCGGATTAATTAAAAGGCGCATTTCTGAAACAGATAAGCGTAAAGCTATTATCACCTTATCAGAAACCGGCAGCCAGATGCTGTACCAGGTGCGTACCGAACGCAATGCATGGCTCAATGAAGCCATTGAAGCAACTTGTACCACTGAAGAGCAGGAGTTGCTAAAACAGGCCATAGGGCCGTTAACAAAAATTGTAAATTTTGAATAAGTCCCCGGTAAGGGGAAGATAGGTGAGGAATGAATATCAGCACATTTAATGCTTTTAAAAGCCGTAACTACAGGCTTTATTTTACCGGCCAATCCATATCATTGGTTGGTACCTGGATGCAAAAAACAGCCGTGAGCTGGGTTATCTATTCGCAAACACACTCTAAATTTTTATTGGGCGTTACATTGTTTGCCAGCTTGTTTCCGTCGTTCATGCTTTCGTTTTTGGGAGGGGTGGTATCTGACAGGTATGATCGTTATAAACTGCTGTTGGCTACCCAGGCCGCGTCAATGATCCAGGCGGTTTTGCTTACCGGTTTTATATTCTTTGGTTATTATAATGTTTGGATAATTATTGGGTTGAGCGCTTTACTTGGCGTAATCAACGCCTTTGATGTCCCTGCCCGGCAATCGCTCGTTTACGAAATGGTGGATGATAAATCCGACCTGCCTAATGCCCTCGCCCTAAATTCATCAATGGTAAATTTATCCCGGTTGGTTGGTCCGGGTATTGCAGGATTGGTTTTAGAGAAATTTGGCGATACCATATGTTTTGGTGCGAATGCCGCGAGTTTTATAGCGGTGATTGGCTCATTGCTCATGATGAGGTTGCCAAAGTCTGAAGCTAAACCGCATAACCACAATATCTTTTTTGAGCTGAAAGAAGGCTTCTCCTATATCAAAAACACACCTTCTATAAAGTTTGTGTTGATTATGCTGGCCATGATCAGTCTGTTTGTACTGCCCTTCAGTACGCTCATCCCGGTGTATGCCAAGGATATTTTTAAAGGAACAGCATCTACCTTTGGGGTTATTGATAGCCTGATTGGTTTAGGTGCTTTATCGGGGGCGATATTCCTGGCGTCGTTAAAACCAGGGCACGATCTTAAAAAGATCCTGGCTATCAACACACTTGTGTTTGGAGCCGGATTGGTCATTTTCTCTCACATGCCCAATTATCCGCTCGCTTTGCTATTTGCAGCAGTAACCGGGTTTGGGATGATGTCGCAGATCACCATTAGTAATACTTTGATTCAAACCACGGTAGATCCGGCTATGCGCGGGCGGGTGATCAGCTTTTATGCCATGGCCTTTTTTGGGATGCAGCCGCTTGGTGGTTTGCTGGTAGGAGGGATCTCCCAAAAAATAGGCGTGCCTGATACCGTTTTAGGCGAAGGTGTGGTGGCTTTAATTATTGGCCTGCTGCACATGCGTTTTTTAAAGAAAAGGAAATTGGAGAAGGCTACTGAGGATACTTTGCAGCATTCACCGATAAATACGTTGGCGTCCAACTGATGCACACAAATTGCACGAATTTGATCTAATTACACGAATTGAAAAACTATATAAACAATACTAAGTAAACATCTTCATATGATAACTACAATTGATAAAAATACCGCTTTGGTATTAATAGATCTGCAAAATATGGTTGTTAAATTGCCTGTGGCGCACCCGGTTGCAGGGGTGTTGGCTAATGCCGCTAAACTGGTTGCCGCTTTCAGGGAGGCGGGACTGCCGATAGTATTGGTAAATGTTAATCCTATAGGTTCCAAAGCTTTTGGGGTACGTAAAGACAGGAACCCGCCTGCAGGTGGTGCACCCGCGGCCGACTGGCTGGATATAGTGCCGGAAATTGAAACAAGTGATGAGGATATCCGCATAACCAAACACACCTGGGGTGCTTTTTATGAAACTGCTCTGCACCAGGAATTGCAAAAAAGAAATATAACACAGATTGTATTAGCCGGTATTGCTACCAGCGTGGGCGTTGAAGGAACAGCCCGCCAGGCTAATGAGTTTGGCTATAACATCGCTTTTGCCAGCGATGCCATGAGCGATATGTTTTTAGATGCGCATGAGAGCAGCTTCAAAAATATTTTCCCAAGGTTGGGCGAGGTTGGTACTACAGAGGATATTATAGCGAAGTTGCCGGCGTAACAAACAGAGCCAGATTTACGAAGTTTTTAAAACTTCGTAAATCTTTCTTGGTATCTTAAAGATAATCCTCACCAAAACCTACGGCGCTTTCACCGCTGTCACCTTTGAGCCATCAACACCCATACTTTCAAAAATAATATTGGTATCGGTAAGCTCTGACACATAAAAAACAAAATCACGGGTTTTGCCATCTGGTAATACCTCGGTCATGTTCATGTTGCTGCCGTTAAGGGTGTAACTACCGTGCGACAGAAATTTGCCTCCCCAAACAATAACCCATTTTCGTTCGGGCGAAAACTGGATGTAAGGTGCTACCTCGGCCAGTTCTGCGGTTTTCATCGTATCCGGCGGGTTGGCATTTGGATGCGCCACTTTGGCGTAATGCCATTTACCGGTAAGTGCCGTTACGCTAAGTGATGGCTTGCATGCAGCTATGCAAAACAAAATGGGGATAATCAAATAACTTAGTTTTTTCATAATTGTAATGGTTACGCTAAGCTATGCAATTATGGTCAAAAATTATTTCCCTTTTGCCTGTTTCCTCATCTGTTCTTCCGCTTTTTTTATCTCGTCTTTTTCGCTCATCGGGAAATCGGTTTTCAATTCTTTACTGCCTTGGGTTGCAGTGCTGCCTTCTTTTTTTACGGTTTTGGGTTGAGGTGTTGATGCTGATGTTTTCATAATCGTAAGGCTTTAAAAATGCTATTAGGTTAACTCATCGTTAATTGAAATTGTTTCGATCAATTGTAAGTCGCCAGTATAAAGAGTTTGTCCGAACCCGAATTTGTCGAATTAAGGAATTTTTTGAATTGAATTTTTGTTAATTCTCTAATTCGACGATTTCGGGTTCAGACAACAATTCTGTTCATTTTTAAATTCTGAAAATTCTGATTCCGACAAAACACTTACGCCCTCTTCAATACAATCACCCCTAACGCGCCTGCTAACAATGATGCCAGCAAAATGCCATACTTGGCCTGGTCAACCATTTCGGGACTGCTAAAGGCCAGCCCCGATATAAAGAGCGACATAGTAAAACCAACCCCAGCCAACAAGGCCACGCCAATAATTTGTTTCCAGTTTGATTTTGCGGGCAGTTGCACTCCAAATTTAACCATGAGCCAGGTGGCGGATAGCACGCCTATAAATTTACCAACCAACAGGCCAACGGCAACACCTATACTTACCGGGTTTAGCAGCGATGAAAAGAAGTTAGCGCCTATCAATATGCCGGCATTGGCCAATGCAAATAGGGGCATTATCACAAATGCTACCCAGGGATGCAGGGCGTATTCTACCTTTTGCAGCGGGGTTTCGGCATAGGTGCTTAGTTCTTTTATTTTTTCTATAGTATGGTGTTGTTCGGGCGTTGTAAGGGTGCTGTTGTTGGGGATTTGTTTTTCAAAATCAAACAGCAGTTTGCGCAAATTATCGGCATAACTTTTTTCGTTAATACGGGTGCGGGCAGGTATGGTGAATGCAACCAGTACTCCCGCTATAGTAGCATGTATGCCCGATAGCAAGAATGCTACCCAAACCGCGAAGCCGATTACCAGGTAAAAAATAATACTGCGTACACCCATTTTATTGCCAATCAACAGTATTACCAATAGCCAAATACCTATGGTAAGCGGTATTAAATCAATATGCGAACTGTAAAATATGGCGATAACCAATACTGCCCCCAGATCATCGGCCACGGCTAAAGCCGATAAAAAAACTTTTACGGATGATGGGATACGCTTGCCTGCCAACGAAAGTAAAGCCAGCGCGAATGCGATATCGGTAGCCATGGGGATGCCCCAGCCATGTTCTGATTCGGCCCCTTTATTAATCAAAAAATAAATGATGGCGGGTATAAGCATTCCACCCAGGGCGGCTACCATGGGAAGCGACGCTTTTTTGATGGATGATAGTTCGCCGGCCATAAATTCCCGTTTCAGCTCCAGGCCTATCACAAAGAAAAATATGGCCATTAGTCCATCGTTGATCCATAGGTGCAGTGAATGATTAAGCGCATAACGGCCAATACCAATAGATAATTTAAGGTCCCAAACCTGGTGATAGGAGTGCGCGAAAGGCGAGTTTACCCAGATAATAGCCACCAATACACTGATGAAAAGTACGATGCCGCTGGTATGCTCCTGGTGTATAAACTTGTTTACCGGATCGGTGATTTTATCAATAGGTAGCTTTTGCCTCATTGCCTCTAAATTACGTTTTTGGGATGAAGGATGGAAAGATAAAGGATAGAAAGATAAAGGATGGAAAGATAAAGGACAAAAGACTTTTAGCTTTTCACTTGTAAAGGTTAGCCTCCTCACAATAAAATCAGCCAAAATATTAACTTTGTGTTATGCTGAAGGCAAAATCTATCCATAAATCATACGGGCAGCTGCAAATACTTAAAGGCGTTGATCTTGAGGTTAAGCGCGGCGAAATTGTGACCATTGTTGGCGCGTCCGGCGCTGGTAAAAGTTCATTGCTTAATATTTTGGGCACACTGGATAGACCCGATTCCGGGCAATTGTATATCAATGATATTGAGCTCAGCGGCCTTAATAATAAACACCTCAGCGATTTCAGGAACCGTAAAATTGGCTTTATCTTCCAATTTCACCATTTACTGGCCGAATTTACGGCTATTGAAAATGTTTGCATCCCGGCATTTATTGCAGGTGTATCTAAATCAGATGCCGAGCGTAAAGCTAAAGAACTGCTTGATCTGCTGGGCCTGTCCGAAAGGATGAGCCATAAACCCAACCAGCTTTCCGGGGGCGAGCAGCAAAGGGTTGCCGTGGCCAGGGCGCTTATCAATAACCCGGCTTTAATATTTGCCGACGAGCCATCGGGTAACCTCGATTCGGTAAACGCGCTTGAATTGCATGAACTTTTCATTAAGTTGAGGAAAGATTTTAATCAAACCTTTGTAATTGTTACCCATAATGAAGACCTTGCCAACTTATCAGATCGTACGGTTACGATGAAGGATGGCTTAATTGTACAATAGTTGAAGATACTGATCACCGCGGCAAACGCCGCACCCGCCTATCGTTTAAAAAATAAACTAAATGGCGATAATATTATCATGGGCGATTATATGGATCTGCCCGATTTTATGCTGAAGCCAGGCCAACTGGTACGCCTGCCCAATCCTGCATCGGCAAGCTACACGCATGAAATGCTGGCTTTATGCCTGGACCTTGGTGTTGAACTGGTGTACGTTTTTCGCGACCAGGAGATTGCGCTGCTGCAGCAATCTGAAGTGTTATTTAATGAATACAATATAAAAATAGTGGCCGGTGCCGATGAAGTATAAGGATATTGACAAGCGTAAAACCGCGTTCATTTTGGAGCTGGATGACGTACTTTACCCGGTTAAAGATTATATATACCAGGTTTATTACCTATTTGCCAATATGTTGGAGTATGTTGAATTGGTTGACGCCAAAAAGACAACCAAGTTGATGACAGATACGTATATAAACCAGGGAGCCGACGAGGTATTTGATACATTGGCCAAAGAGTACCCGGTTGCCGAAGGCTACCGCGATAAATTTGAAAACCTTTTTATAACCGCCAAGCTCCCGTTAAAATTGCTCTTGTATCAGAATATGCTTACCTTACTCCAGGAGGTTGTTGTTGACAGGAAAAAACTGTTCATTGTAACCAACGGAAATGTGGCTCAACAGGTTAATAAAATTAAACAGGTTGAATGGCATAAACTGGAACCGTACCTTACCTGCTATTTGGCGGAAGAAACCGCCCCCAAACCCGAGCCGGACGTTATTCACCTGTTGATGCAGGAGCATAACCTGCAACGCCGGGATATTTTGATGATAGGAAATTCTGCTGTTGATAATTTATGTGCCGAAACTGTTGGAATTGACTATTTAAGTGTAGAGAAGTTTTTATAGCGTTTTTTGTAAGATACTCGTTTTTATTTCGTTAAGTCCTTGTAATTCATTTATCCATGAAAAAAATATTTTACTTTACCCTGGTTGCCGTTGCCGGTTTAATAAGTGCTTGTTCAAAAAGCAAAAATGTAATTAAGCCTGTTGATACCGTAGCTACAGTGAAACCATCAACGCTTGATTTGATCAAAGATTCGGTTTACCTGTATACCAAAGAAACCTATTTGTGGTATGATGCCATTCCCGATTATAAAACTTTTGCGCCACGTACCTTTACCGGCTCAACAGATGCTGCCGCGCTTACCAGCGAGGTTGATGCGCTATCGCAATACAAAATAAACCCGGCAACCAACCTGCCTTATGAATATTATGCTGCTGCCCCCGGCGAAGCTAAATATTCTTTTATCGACGATGGCTCCGTATCAACAGAACTGGGTGGTACCAATGGCGATTTTGGTTTTTCGGTATTGTACCAGGAAACTACAGATCTGCGGGTAAAATACGTATACCCAGGATCGCCTGCCGATAAGGCCGGCCTAAAACGCGGCTACCAGATTACCAAGCTAAATGGCCGTACCGCTTTGGATTATGACAATGGCACAAACACAAATTTTGTTGTAAATGCCGTATTTGGTAGTAGCCCAATTACCATGACCGTGAAAAAGCCCGATGGAACTTCTGCCGATGTAAACCTTTCGACCGCTACTTACACTATCAATCCGGTTTTAACCTATAAAGTATTTACCGAAGGAACCAAAAAAGTGGGTTATGTGGTGTTCAATACATTTACTTCGCCAACCAATGCCGGGCCGCAATTGCTTACCGCGTTCAAAGCGTTTACAGATGCGGGCATTACAGATTTGGTTGTTGATTTACGTTACAATGGCGGCGGGTATGTAGCAACTGCTGAATACCTGGATAACCTGATTGTACCAAGCGCCAAAAGCGGAAGCCTGATGTATACTTATTATTATAACGATAAACTACAGGCCGATAACCACCCATTACTGAGCGCTATTTACAACATTAATAAAGGCGACTTTTTACCGGCCAACAACCAAACCAAGTTTGCCAAAAACGGCACCTTAGATATCAGTAGGGTGTTTTTTATTGTAACGGGCTCTACTGCATCTGCCAGCGAGTTGACTATTAACAATCTGCGCCCCGAGATGGATGTTAAGTTTATTGGGCGTACCAGTTATGGTAAACCGGTAGGTTTCTTCGCTATCGATATAAATAAATACCAGTTATATGTGCCGCAGTTTGAAACTAAAAACTCGGCCAGCCAGGGCGGTTATTATTCGGGCATGAACCCAGGAACAGCCGATTACCCGGGTTTTAACGATTATGACGACGTAACTAAAGATTTTGGCGATAGCACAGAGGTGTTGCTGCAACACGCGCTTAATTATATCAAAACGGGTACTTACGCTGTAACCGGCCCTAAAGTTCAAAGTCTTTCGCGCACCAAAACGATGTCTGAGCAGCAAATTAATACGATGACTACCACGCTTGATAAACGTAGGTTTACCGGTATGATTGGCGGCAGAAGTATTAAAGCGAAAAAATAAGCTGAAAGCCGAAGGCTCAAGGCAGAAAGCCAATCTCTTTTTTAAACAGCAAGAAGGCCAATGATTATCGTCATTGGCCTTCTTGCTGTTTGTAGCAATATTTATTGTTTAATCTGCAAGTTCCCTTAAATCCACAGGCACCACGCGCGAGATGCCCTGCTCAACCATGGTTACGCCGTAAATTACATCGGTACTCGCTATGGTGCGCTTGTTGTGCGATACAATGATGAATTGCGAATCTTTAGAGAACGTACGGATGATGTTATTGAACTTATCAATATTGGTATCATCAAGCGGGGCGTCAACCTCATCAAAAATACAGAAGGGGGCGGGCTTTAACAGGTAAAGTGAGAACAGTATGGCGGTGGCAGTCAACGTTTTTTCGCCGCCGGATAGTTGGTTGATGGAAAGCGGACGTTTACCTTTCGGCTTGGCGATAATATCGATATCAGATTCCAGCGGGTGGTTAGGATCTGTCAGGATCAAATCGCAGGAGTCCTCGTCATTAAACAGCGAGCGGAATACCTTGATGAAATTTTCGCGCACCATAATAAAGGCATGCATAAATTTCTCTTTGGCGGTGTCGTCAATCTCCTGTATGGTGGCTAATAACGATGCTTTGGCTTCGCTCAAATCTTTCTTTTGAGCCTGTATAAAGGTATAACGCTCATTCATTTCGTTATAGGCCTCAACCGCCATGGGGTTTATGGCACCAAAATCATCCAGTTGTTTTTTTAGTTTATCCGCCTTTTCGCGTAGTTCCTGTTCACTTTCGGCAGGAGGCTCGGTTTCGGGCAGATCTTCTATATCGATGTTAAACTCAACAGAAAGACGCTCTTTAAGGGCATTAAGTTCTAACTTCAGGTTATTGCGTTCATCACGCAATTCGTTTTCAATAACCTCGTGGTTGTCTTTTTTCCTGCGCAGGGCGGTAACCTCATTTTCGCTTTCGGTAATCTGTCCGCGCCATTGGTAGTATTCCTGTTCGGCCTGTTGGGTGGCTTTTTCCAGGTTTTCTTTTTGCTCGTACATTTCCAGCAGGTCATCGTCGGAGTTATCGGCTTGTTTCAGGTTATCCTGAATGGCTATTTTAACTTTTTCCAGCTCGTTGCTGTTATGGCGGATGCGGCTTTCCAGGCTTTCCTGTTGGGTATCGCGATAATCTAAATCTTTTAGCAGGCCCGATACTTTATTTTGCTGCTGGTGAAACTTAATATTTTCCTGGTTATAAGCGTTTGATTGTACCGATACGTATTCGTTCAATTCATTAAACGCGGCCTGCTTATCAACCAGTAATTCGTTTTGAATTTGCTTTTGCGTTTTTAAATCGGCCAGCAGGGGGTGCAGGTTCATCATTTCCTCGTTGATGCCCGCAATTTTTCGGGCAATATCCTCCTTGCGGTTAAGGCTGTTTTCAATAAAGGTTTGATATTGCTCCTGGCGTGTTTTAACGGTGATCAGCTCGGTATTTAAACGGTTAATGATCATTTGCTGCTCATTGATCTCGGCGGCCTTGGTAGATGCTTTTAGGGCACTCAGGCGACTTTGCAATTCGTCGGATTTTGCCCTCTGCTGATTTACATTAACCTCGATTCCCTTTATCTCTTTGGCCAGATTTTCTAAGTTTTTGGCCCTGCCAATCCTTTTCCCCTCAAACAAACCTACCGACCCGCCGGCCATGGTATGTTTTGATTTATTGAATTTACCGCTCTTACCAATCAGCACCACGCCATCGGGCAGGGCGGCATTGTTAATTTGCTGGTCTTTATCGTCGTCAACCAGGTAAACGTTTTTTAATAAATGGTTACAAAGCCGTGTGTATCGTTTATCAACCTCAATAACCTTTAATGCGGATACCGCGCCCGCGTTTTCAAATGCCGGGTTGGTTGGATGTTCTTCGGTATAGTTTTCAAGAATAAAGAAATGTGCCCTGCCGCGGGCCGCGTTGCTCAATAACTGAATAGCCTTGATAGCTTCATCGTAGTTTTCAACCACGTAGTAGTTCATCAGCGGTTCCAGGTAGTTTTCAATGGCTACACGGTATTCTTCCTTACAAAATAATACATCGCTAAACAGCGGGGCGTTTTTAGCCCAGTCGGTATTTTTCTTTAAAAAGCGGATAGACTCCGGGAAACCTTCCAGGTTATCTACCATGCTTTTGGTTAGGTTGTACTCGTTTTGCTTGGCATCCAGCTTGCGGCTTTCTTTGATAATGGTATCTTTTACCGAAGCCAGTTCCGCGTCAGTTTCGGCAATCTGTTCTTTTAGCTTGTTCTCAAAATCAAGGGCCGATTGATAATCATAATCCAGCGTTTCCTTTCGGTTGCTTAGTTCGGCTACTACCTGGTTAAAGTGCGAAAGTTCCACCTCTTTGTTGGTGGTATCTTCCATGTTGCGTTGGCTTTCCTGCTCCAAAGCCTGTTGCTGAATTTGCAGGATGTCGATATCCTTTTCGGCCTTGTAGGCCTGGTTTTGCAGGCGGGTATTAACACCAGTAATCTCGGTTAACTCGTTACGCGCTTCGGCCTGTTGTCCGCGCAATTCATCAACGGCTTCCTTCAGTTCAAAAAGCCTGCTTTGAATTTTTTGCAGGTTTTCATCATCCAAAGCTTTCTCTTCGCTAAGGCGTTTAATATTATATAGTACGTGGTTAAGCTGGTTTTTGTCTTTATCCAGTTCGTCGGTTAACCGTGCTTCCTTATCCTGTTGAAATTTGAGTTGTTCGTTTTTGATCTTTTTATCGCTTTCATAAGCGCGTATCTTGGACACAAACTCGTTGGTGGTTTTTTGTTGTACCGATAGGTTTTTCTCCCGCGTAATGCTGTCCAGCTTTTGTTGCTGTAAAGCGGCCTCTAAAGTATCTATTTGAGCAACAATGCCACTTTTGTCGGCCTTTTGCTGTTGCTCCAGGTTTTCAATTTTCTTTAACGATTCGCTGAAGGATACAATACGGAAAGAGGCCAGCATAACGCTGAGCGTTTTGTATTGCTCCTTAATGCGATAATAGCGCTCCGTTTTTTTAGCCTGGTTCTCCAGCGATTTAAGGTTCTTTTCAATTTCAAAAAGCAAATCCTCCACACGCTCCAAATCGGCCTCGGTATCCTTTAGCTTGTTAAATGTTTGTTTTTTGCGAAGCTTGTATTTTGATATGCCCGATGCCTCCTCAAACAAATTACGGCGCGAGCCTTCCTTGTTGGTGATGATCTCGTCGATCATCCGCAGCTCGATGATGGAGTACGAATCTGACCCGATACCCGTATCCAAAAACAGATCGGTAATATCTTTTAAGCGGCACTGCACATCGTTAAGGCGGTACTCACTTTCGCCGGTACGGTAAAGCTTGCGCGTAAGGGTAACCTGCGAATAATCTGTAGGTAGTACGTTTTTGGTGTTATTAAAAGTGAGGGAAACCTCGGCAAGGTTGGCAGGTTTACGACTCTTGCTACCGTTAAATATTACGTTATCCATCTTTTCAGATCGTAACATCTTGGTGCTCTGTTCGCCCAAAACCCAGCGGATAGAATCCACCACGTTTGATTTACCGCAGCCGTTAGGTCCTACAATAGCAGTTACACCCTCATTGAAATTAATGGTGATCTTATCTCCGAAACTTTTAAAGCCCTTGATTTCTAAGCGGGTAAGCTGCATTTATCCTGTTGTATCCTTGCAAAAATTTAACCTTCAAAGTAATCATATTTTTTTGATTTATGGAAGAGATTTTTGGACTGTAAGACTTTTGGGATTTTTGGACTTTTGAGACAAAGGACTTTTGGACAAAAGATAAAAGACTGAAAGCTATACCGCATTTAGGGATTTTTTCAGAACCGGGATTTCTCACATTTTAATTTTTTTAAGGCGTTCGAGAAGACTTCGTAGTTAAGCAGATTTATCGAATTTTGACTTACAACGTGTTTGTGAATAATGTCTCGTCCTGAAATAGGTTTACTAAATTAGTAAATCATTTAAATCATGATCAGGCGAGAAATAGTATCAAAGAAGCAGC
>NZ_JAUFPS010000091.1 GCF_030409315.1 Mucilaginibacter flavus
ATGTGGAGAACTATAGAAGAATCGCATAAAAAATGATTCTTTTAAATAAAATTTGGATATGTCGTAGACCTATAATACGAGGTACGAAGCAATCTCTACATAGACAGATCGGCCCTGTATAGTCTGGAGATTGCTTCGTGCCTCGCAATGACGCTTTCTCTTTTAGGCGTTTATAACGAATAGCTTCTCATTGATGCCCGTAAACGCCAAGCCCCTTACTTCACCGGAGTTATCACAATATTCCTGTAATCAATAGGGCCATGATCACCCTGGATCAGGATTGGTCCTGGTTCGCCTTCTTTGCTGTCGATAGCGCCACCGGTAATACCGGGGATTTCCTGCCTGCATATCACCATGGTGCCGTTGGCAACTATAGTAACCAAACGGCCAACCAACGTAATATCATAGGTTTGCCATTGGCCGGCATCTTTAGCCATCATTTTATTGGGGGGCAAAAAGCCGTAAATAGCGCTAAACTGGTTGTTGATAGGCTCTGGCGCGCCGGTTTTAGTGTCAATTACCTGTACCTCATATCTACCGCGCAGGTAAATACCGCTATTGCTTCCTTTTTGATACCTGAATTCTATATGAAGTTTAAAATCGGTAAATTTTTTATCGGTGATCAAATTAGCGCCCGAGTGCAGGCTGCGCAGGATTCCGCCTTCTACCATCCACTGGTTTTTGCCATCGGTATGCCAGCCTTTGGTGTCTTTACCGTTAAATAGGTTAACAGGTTTACCCCATACAGGCGCGGCGTTTTTTGTAAGTAAGGGCGCGCGCACACCTGTAAAATTGTAAGTAACACCATCTGTGTAAACCATGGTGCCTTTAATCTCATCGTCGCTCACCACCTCTACTACAAAGTCCATATTCCTGGTGCCTTCTTCCCATTGCGGGGGGATAGAAAAAGTGTATTTACCACCCTCAGGCTTTACCTCGGATATTGGCCTGGCGCTGCCAAAAGCATAGGTAAACCTGCCTATCAGCGTATGCGTGCCAGATTTTTGCACCTCCAGCCACGAGGGGAGACTTTTTCCTGCCTTATCAAGCGTAATATCCCATCTACCAATAACCGGGATATCTTTAGTGGTTTGGGCAAAGGCTTGTATTGCCGATATCAGCAGTAAACACAAAACAATTTGCATCCGCATAAAGCCGGATGCCTGCTTAAGGGTTAAAACAGGTGATTTTCTCATAATGAATAAATGTACAGTATTGAACTGAAGTTTAATAACAGGTTGTTATATCAAATGTAATCTATCATTTATTGTTTTCATCATCTCCCCGGATGTCAGATTTAGCTTGCCCTTTTATATACAATTCGCGTTGCTCCTCAAGCAGCAGGAATTGTTCTTCGGTAGAGTCAAAACCTTCGTCTTCCCGTAGATCTTTTTCCAGGATATCGCGTTCCAATAGCGTATATAAAGCGCTTATTATGTTATCGTCGGCATCGGCCAGGTAGGTAATTAATTTTTGCCGGATGGTTAACATTTTCATAGATGAAAGCTTTTATACGAATTTACTTATTTGACACTAAAAATGAAGATGCCAGTTACGCTAATGAGCTTTTAAAAACACAAGATTTATTTTGGCTGAAGCCATCTTATCTGTTGCTGCTATTCCGTCCCATTAATGGGACGGCAATGAGTTTTTAATTATTATTAAAGTTTGGTTGTTTCTTTCATTGCCGTTTTGGCTTCAGTCAACGGTTAAGCTAAATAATAAAAAATGGCTTTAGCCTAAATACTGCTGCTTTGAACTATGAAACTTTTTTTCTGTTATCCCAATCCTATCAACTCAGCAAGCTCCCCGTAAACGATACTTTAATTTTCGATTGAAAATTTTCAATGATCTTAAAGATTTCCTTTAGCGTAACCCGTTCAATTTTTGATAGCTGGGAAATATCGATGTAGTTATCCGGCTCGGTATGGTCCTGGATAATTTGCTCAGTTTGTTTTTTTAACCGCAGGTTCATCAAAAAATAGTATGATTGGATCAGCTCATGATACTCCGATTCAGAGAAAATTCCTTTTGCCTTCAGGGCTTTTAAGCGTTCACCGGTATTTACTTCAAAAATGCGGTTTTTAAGGGCATAAACACGTACCAGGTCAACAATGGGGCTCATGGTTCGCTTAATATCAAATACCTCGCGGCTATCCTTTTTAAAGGTACGGATGTTGTTGAAAAAGGTTAAAGGTGGCTCATATTGCAAGGCGTTTTTGGCCATATGGAAAAATAGTTTTTCTAAAGGATGCTGTAATCGCTCATCTAAAAACTCGCGCAATTCATCCATAATAGCGCTTTCGCCATAAATTGCCCGGCAGTCAAAAAAGGTAGAGAAGTTGATAACCGTTTCGGGGATCGATTCATCCATCCAATACTCATAATTACGTTTCCAGTGCGATAGGGAGTGCGTCCACTTGGGGTTTTGCGCCATAAATTCGCCGGTGCAATACACAAAGCCGATGTGGTTTAAATCGGTAGATACCCGGGTAGCCAGGTCAAGAAAATAAGCCCGCACCTCTTCGCGGTGTTCGTTAGCTTTATCCTCATAAATAATGGCATTATCCTGGTCGGTTTTAAAGGTTTGTTCTTTGCGGCCCTCGCTGCCTAATACCATAAAAACAAACTTAGCCGGGGGCGGACCAATCAGCTTAATTACGCTTTCAATTACCTTTTGGGCAATGGTATCGGCAATGGTAGTGATAATCTGGTTCACAATTTCGGCATTAACACCGCGGCCAAGCAGCTGGGTTACAAACTGCGGTACGCTTTGCCATTTGCGTTTCAACTCATCTGTTGATAAAGCCAGCTTAACCGATTGTATAAATACCAGCGGCGATTGCGCCTGCTCGCTCAATAATTTATTCCTGCTGATAAAGCCCACATAAGCGCCCTCTTTTTGAATAAGGATGTAGCGGGTTTTGGTTTGAAACATCATGAGCAAGGCCTCATAAACAAATGCATCGGCATTGATGCTTACTATCGGCGTATCCATTACCGTACTTATAGCGGCGGCGGTATCCTGCTGGCTGGCAACCACTTTATCGCGCAGGGTGATATCGGTTACATAACCGACGACTTTTTGCTGGTTATCAAGTACAAATAAACAGCTTGTTTTTTGAGCGGCCATCAGCTGCGCCACCTTAAATACAGGTGTTTCGTTACTGCAACTAACCAACTGCCGGTACTCAATACTCTCCATGCGGCGCGAATACAATTGCTCTGAGGCGATGTAGCTTTCGGCAAAGGAGGCGGGTTGCTTAAAAAAGTGCACAAACTCCTCGTTTTGCATCCGCTTGCCAAACTCGGCGGTAAAATGCAGAAAAAAGTCTTCGTAAGTTTTGCATAACAACCTAAAATCCCTGCGGTGTAAAAAGTAAACCAGGGTTCCTTTTTTAGCAATCACCATTCGTAATGATCTGCGCCTGTTTAGCAATACCGATACGCCGCCATAGCAAAAGCCCGGCTGGTGATGCTCAATCAGGCGTTTATTACCCGTGCTGTCGTAAAAAAAAGACTCGTAGCTACCCTCAACAATAATATCAACCCCTTTCATCATGGTGATATCCTGCTGATAAATCACCACATCTTTATGATAGGTGGTTTCCTGTAACTGGTCGGCTATGCCTTGCAGCACATCTGCAGGTAGGGCATTAAAGGGGGCAATGGTTTTCAGAAATTCCAGTCGATTGTTCATAAGCTGTAAATAATGATAGCCACTAATAATATGATCACTAAAGCTGGGATAAGGCATCCCTTTTGTTTTTTGGTAGGGTCGCGCTGTTGTTCAAAATCCTGGTTTTGCTGGCTGATGCTTTTGTCAGAAATTTCGCCCCGTTGGCGCAACTCAAAAAAACAAGCTGCCGTCGCTTCGGCATCGGCCAGGGAGTTGTGCTGATTTTGCAGGTTGCTGCCAAACAGCATATAATAAAGCTCTTCTAACCGTAAATGGCGGGTAAGCGGCCTGTTTATCAATTGGGTAGTAGCTACCATGGTACAAAAAACAGGTAGCTTGCTCAACGGGTTTTCCATTGCCGACCGGTGGAAGGCCACGCCAAGCAGGTGGTAATCCAGCCGGATAAAATGGCCTATCAGCATAGGCTGGTATTGCTGTACATCAGCAACCAACAATTGCAGCACCTCGGTGCGGCGCTTGCCATTCAAGGCCAAAAACTCCGGCGTAAGGCCATGAATTTGCCGGGCTGCGTCAGTAATGGTAATGCCGTCTTCAGCAACATAATGATCCTGCTGCTTAACTAATTGGCGCTGTTTATCATAAATAAGCCAGGATACCTGTAATATATGAGGCCAGTTATCATCGGCACTGTAGGGCTGGTCCCATTTTGCGGGTAAGCCGGATGCTTCAGTGTCGATAAATAAAAGATAGTCGCTCAATTGGTTTGCCTTGTTACTGGTGTTGGTTCAAAAGTAATTAATTTTTTAAACCGGCATACGCGTTGTTAAAAAAGGCATCGGCTATGTGCTGATCTTCGGGAAAATTGTAAACACTGATGATTTTACCGTTTTTAAACTGCCATAACAGGCATGACATGCGCTTCATATTTTCGCCCTCTTCGCGGTTGCTCCAGTTTAAGTGGCAATCAATGAGAAACTCATCGTTATAGCCCATAACAATAGGGCTTGCCTGGAAATTGCAATGGTGCAGCTGACTAAAATATTCAAGAACCTCTGCAACGCCTTTTTTTGTGCCGCTTAATGGATGGTGTCCTGGAATATGCCATTCAATATCTGGTGATAAGATGTTACCGATAGCTTCAAAATCGTTTTTGCCATATGCCTGAAAAAAAGAGTGGATGATTGCAAGGTTTGGATGTTGGGAGTTCATGAGTGTAGTTGTGTTGTAATTGTTAATAGGTTGTTACTGGTATAGTGAAGGTATAAAAAATCAATTTATATACCAAAAACCAATATGGTATTTTGTTCTAAGGTAATGCTTGTTTTTAAATTATAATCAGCCCAACAGATAAGTTTTTGTTAACTTCATTACAACTTCACGCTCTATTGCTTATCTTTGATATACCAGTTATAATAATAAATATGAGTTGTAGTACCCTAAATCATACTACTATGACTGTAATAACTGATCGTTTGCTCAATGAAAAAAAGTGCCCTTGTGGTAAAACAAGCCGTAGCGACTTGGCCAGAATTCCACGCACCGCGTTTATGAAGTTGTTTTTATTCTGGCTCCCCCTAAAAAGATATCAATGTTACGCGTGTATGCGTAAAAAGTGGACTATGGAATGAGTTGAGTGGGCCTCTGAAGCTTATGGCTGCTTTTTAATGCCAGGTATATGTTAATACGCTAAAGATATTGCTTAGCGATAATTAAGCGCGCTCGGCCCGGCTTACAATTTCGCGGATGATGCCATCAAGTTCCCATACCGAATCTGAAATTTGATTTATAAGTTCGCCCTGCTCGCAGTTATCCCCATCGCATGATCTGTATACCTCTATCAACCCCATTACCCTTGCCAGCGGGGCTCGTATTACATGCGATTGCATCCAGGCTATTTCGCTGAGCTGTTTGTTCTGCTGCTCTATGTTGGCCACACGAAGCTGGCGTTCTGAATTTAGTGTAGCCTCGGCTATTTTACGGTCGGTTATATCCAGGCAGGCACCTATCATGGCTGTGGGCATTCCGTTTTCGTCGGTCTGCACCCGTCCCCATGATTGCAGGTAACGGATTTCGCCGCCAGGCCTGATAATCCGTTCTTCAAAGGTAATATCCTTTTGCAACTGAAGCGCTTCACCAATTTTGGCGGTTATCCGGTCGCGGTCATCTGGGTGCAGCAGGTCGCGGTAGCCCTCAAAAGTGGCTTTAAATGATGTTTTATCAAGCCCGTAAATATGGTAAAGCGCATCAGACCAGGTTACTTTGTTTTGAGCCACATCCCACCTCCAGTTGCCAAAGCTTGCCATTTCCTGAACCTGGCTCATCAATTGAGCAGCCTGTTTTAGCTCCCTGGCATCCATGGCGGCTTGTTGCTTCATGGCTATGGCTTCTGTAACATCCGTAAGGCTAAGCAGCAGGCAATACAAATTACCGTTATCGCTTAGCAGGGGAGTTATATTAATATCAAAAAAGCGTTTATAACCCCAGTCAGATTCACCCGGGAATGCATTTACCCTGGTAGCCGATTTTTGCTTTAATGCCAGGTTAAGCGCCGTGAAAATATCGGAGCCGGCACCGCTGTTAGCTATGATGGCTGATATCCCTTTACCAGAAACTATAGTTTGCGACAGCCCGGTAACTGTGGTAAATGCGGGGTTACAATCGGCAACGGTAAACTCAGGAGCATCAGGCAACAGTACCAGGCAGGGCGATGGTAAAATATTAAATATCTGGTACGGGTTGGTTTGCTTGAGCATCGTTCTAAGATATTAGGTTAACGATAGAACAAAACCTGCGCAGATTTGCTTCGCGTTCTGGTCTACATAACTAACATTATCATCTTTAGATTGTTTTTATGCTAAAGTTAACGAACTGTGGTACTTATTTGCAACAAGCGCAACCGATAGATTGGGTTTTATTAAAAATTGTTTACTCGGCACGCGCCGCCCAGGCCAGGCCATCGGGGCCACCGCCCACATCAATATGGTTGCTTACCTGTAATGTTTTAAGATCAACAACAGCAACGTAGTTATCGGCGGTGCAGCCTATAAAAGCACGTGATCCGTCGGGATCTATTAGTATACCCGCTGCGCCGTGGCCAATGTTTATCTTTTTCACCTCTTTATGCAATGACGCGTCATAAACCGTCAGGTCGCCATTTTGCAGGCTGGATATCAGCACATATTTATTATCGGGCGTAAATTGCAGGCGGTTGGCTCCTAACACTTTGGCGTCAATGGTTTCAATAACTTTTTTGGTACCCAGGTCAATAATGGCTATCGTGCCGTCGTTAGCGGCAGCTGTCCACAGTTGTTTGCCATCCGGCGATACATCAAAACCTTCTGAACCTTTGGATACCGGGATAACGGTTTGCGACCAATCGCTGCGCGGTTGCGGCTTAAATCCCGGTGGCGGTCCACCTGCAGGCGGGCCACCCGGACCGGGGCCACCACCCCCGCCCGGAGGAGGCCCAAAGCCGCCCTGCTGCATAAGCGTATCAACCAAAATACTCACCGTGCCCGAGCTTACGTTGGTGGTGTAAATACGTTTGCCGTTGGGCGTTACGTATAGCATATGGGTACGGTCCTGCCCGGTTCCCATCGCCCAGTCAAAAGCGCCGGTTGCGGGGTTATACCTTACCACCGTTTTTGAGCCTTCGGCAGTAAACCACACTTTACCGGCTGCAAATGTTATTCCATGGGGGCCACAGAATGGTTTGGTATCAATAGGTGGTAATACTTTTTTATTCACCAGGTCAATAACATCTATCTCATGTAAACTGCCGCCGCCGTAAATGGTTACGTAAGCGGTTTTACCATCGGCCGCAGCAATCACCTCATGCGGATCTTGCCCTACAGGTACGCGTGCTATCACTTTAAAGGAAACAGGATCAACAATGGCCAGTGTTTTATCGTTTTTTGATAAGGCCAGGAGATAAGGTTTCTGCCCGGTTTGGGCCTGGCAATTTGTTGTACAGCATAATGCCAACATTAAAGTTAAACCAATAGCAAACAGGTTAAAAGGCGCTTTCATGAAACTTTTAGATGCATGAGTCTGTATTTGCGAGACGTTATTCATATGGTTTATCGGGTTTGGTAAAAAGCTAACAATTGAATTGGGCAATGGGTGTTGTGTTTTAACAAATATAAGCCGGGCCATTTTGTTTTAAACATTTAACCGATAGTGATAAGGGATTTATAGATGATGAGGTGTTTTTAGTCTATGAAGTAGGATTTATCAGTCTGTAAATAAAAGTTGAAATAAATTTGCGTAACTCACAGGTTACATATATATTTGAGTAACTTAAAAGTTACCTATTATGGCAAAGATCATTAAACACCAGTTATTTTTCCCTCATCCGCCCGCGGTGATTTGGGAATACCTTACCGATGCCGATTTAATGGCATTGTGGCTAATGAAAAACGATTTCATGCCTGTACTTGGGCACGAGTTTCAATTCAGGATAAACCCCATGCCCCAGCTTGATTTTGACGGCGTTATTTATTGCAAAGTTTTAGAAATAGAGCCTTTTAAAACGCTGAGCTATTCCTGGCAATTTGGCCCCGGAAACGGCGAACTTATTGATTCGACAGTGAATTGGACGTTAAATGAAAAAGACAACGGCACCGAAATAGAGTTGGTGCATCGTGGTTTTGCAGGCGTTGGCGTGCCGATGTTTGACGCCCTGAATGGTGGCTGGTTGAGCAATATGAAAAAAATGCTTATCCGTATAAACGAAAAGATAGATGGAACAGCACAGGCTTGATGTTTTCCAGGTAATTGCCGACCCCAGCCGGAGGCAAATGCTGCACCTGTTATCAAAGGATAGCCTGACAATCAATTCACTGGCCGAAAACTTTGATATGAGTCGCCCCGCGGTATCCAAACATGTTAAAGTGCTGCACAATGCCGGTTTTATATCCATACAGGACATTGGCCGCGAAAGGCATTGCATTCTTAAGCAGGATGGCTTTAAACAACTGCAGGAATGGCTAACGTATTATAATGCCTTCTGGGGTAGTAAACTTAAAAAGCTGGAAGCTTTATTAAATGAACGAAGTGGGAATAGTATCAAGTAGTTAGTATCAAGTAGCAAGATTATTAAATCAGTAAAAAAAAACTATTATGGATAATCAGGATTTAACTGCCTCTTTTGAGGTAAATGAAAGCCCAAAGCAAGTTTTTGATGCCATTACTAACGTGCGCGGATGGTGGTCGGAAAATATTGAAGGGGGCACAAGTGAGCTTAACCGGGAGTTTACTTACGAGGTAAAGGATTTGCACCGCTGTACTATGCGGTTGATTGAAGTTATACCTAATCAAAAAGTAGTTTGGCAGGTGCTTGATAACTATTTCAGTTTTGTTAAAGATCAAAGCGAGTGGAAGGACACCAAAATAGTTTTTGAAGTACAGGAGCGGGGCGGCAAAACGCGGGTTCAGTTTACCCACCAGGGACTGGTTCCCGCTCATGAATGTTACGGGATATGCGCAGACGCATGGACTGGTTATATAACCGGTAGTTTACATGATCTCATTACAACAGGCAAAGGAAAGCCCAACCCCAAAAAGAATTAAATCAATTAAAAAACACGTTATGGATAACCAGGATTTCAGCACTACCTTTTTGGTAGATAAAACCCCGATGGAAGTTTTTGATGCTATTAACAACATAGGCGGATGGTGGACCGAGAATTTTGAGGGCGAATCTCAAAAGCTCAATGATGAGTATTCGGTACATTTTGGCGATGTACATTACAGTAAGCAAAAATTAACAGAGGTTATTCCAGGCGAAAAGGTGGTTTGGTTTATCATCGATAGTAAACTCACTTTTGTAGAAAACCAAACCGAATGGACCGGCACAAAATTGATCTTTGAAATATCAAAGCAAGGCGATAAAACGCAACTCCATTTCACGCATCAGGGTTTAGTGCCCGGGTTTGAATGTTTTAATAGCTGTAGTAAAGGCTGGCATCGGTATGCTACTCACAGTTTATATAGCTTTATTACTACCGGTAAGGGGATGCCTGCGATGAAAGAGTAGTAGGTAAAATGGAAAAGGTTATATAACTTTGAGATAAACAACTCCTTTTTATACAACCTATTTTATTACCTAAATATTCTTGATGCAAATGAAGAGAAACTTACTTGTAATCAAAACAGCCTGTATGCAGGGCGTTGCCGGGTTTTGTCAATTGTTAGGTATGATTTAAAAATAGTAAGGATAGGTGAAAAAGATATTCCTCTTCGCTGTTTTACTTATACTCAGCCAATCGCCTTTTGCGCAGGTGCTAAAGGTGTCGCTTGCTAAGTTAAAGCCGTTTATCCCGGCCGGCTATTCCGTTTTAGCCAACGAAACCGGCGACCTCAACCACGATAATTACGCCGACGTAATACTGGTATTGAAATACAATCACGAAGCAGATAGCGACCAGGCTGCAAGGCCTTTGCTGATCCTTTTAGGAAAACCCGGCGGCAAGTTATCCCTTTTTGCACGTAATGATAGTGTAGTACTTTGCAAAGCCTGCGGCGGCGTATTTGGCGATCCGTTTGATGGGATAGAGATTAAAGGCAGATACTTTACCATTGATCATTACGGTGGCAGCCGGTTTAAATGGACACGGATGATCACCTTTAAATATGATCCGATTAAAAAGGATTTTATATTACATAAAGACGCCGGGGTATCATTTGATGATACCTTACGGGGCGGTAAATTAACCACCGAGTTTTATAAAAAACAAACTTTTGATAAGCTAAAGTTTAAGGATTATAAAAACGGGTATAATGATGAGTAGGGGGAAGAGGCAACGATAAAATTAAATGTAAGAAGCAGTTTAAAAACATATATAGAACCGTCATTGCGGGTATGTAAATCCAGGGACTCTGAAAGTGAAATGACAACATCAAAAAAAATGGGGTCATGCTGAGCCTGTCGAAGCACGCGGGCGAAGGCCCCTGCGCGAATCTTCGACAGGCTCAGACTGACTGCCCTTTTTGTTTTTTCAACTTGTCATGGATAGCTGTCGAAGCACGCGGGCGAAGGCCTCTGCGCGCGAGTCTTCGACAGGCTCAGACTGACGGCCCTCTTTAGTAATTACTATCTGTCATAGATGGCTTATATCAGATCTGCACAAGGTAAGGTGGCAGTAATGGTTCAAGCTTTGCATATGAGGGGGAAAATAAGCAGCATAACTTAGCGGAGATGAAGTAGAGATATGCAACAAAAAAGGTCCGGCTGCAAAGCAACCAGACCCTTTTTCAATATCAGTAAAGTGTGTTTTATTTAGTCAGGATACCTTCGGCTAAAACAGTTACTTTATTGTTTAATACTTCAACAACGCCGCCTTTAATCAAAAAAACTTCTTCTTTGCCGGCGTTGCCTCCACGTACGGTTAACTTACCATCCTGCAAGGTTGATATGATAGGCGCGTGGTGGTTTAATATCTCAAATAATCCCAAAGTACCAGGTACGGTAACCGATGAGGCTTCGCCCTCGTAGATCTTTTTATCGGGAGTAAGAATTTCTAAAGTCATTTCTTTTTAGTATCAAGTAGTTAGTATCAAGTATCAAGTATTTTATGAAAATCAAGTAGTAAAACAGAAATTAGTCTTACTACTTGATACTAAATACTTACTACTAATTATTAGCTTCTGCTAATAATTTTTTACCTTTTTCAATGGCATCTTCAATGCTTCCAACTAAGTTGAAGGCAGCTTCAGGATACTCATCAACTTCGCCATCCATGATCATGTTGAAACCTTTGATGGTGTCTTTAATGTCAACCAATACACCTTTTAAACCGGTGAACTGCTCGGCAACGTGGAACGGCTGAGAAAGGAAACGCTGAACACGACGTGCGCGTGTTACAACCAATTTATCTTCTTCAGATAACTCGTCCATACCTAAGATGGCGATGATATCCTGTAACTCTTTGTAACGTTGTAAAGTTTCTTTTACGCGTTGAGCGGTATTGTAGTGCTCATCACCTAAAACAGCTGGGCTAAGGATACGTGAGGTTGAATCCAAAGGATCTACGGCAGGGTAAATACCAAGCTCGGCAATTTTACGTGAAAGTACGGTCGTTGCATCCAAGTGGGCAAATGTAGTTGCCGGTGCAGGGTCGGTCAAGTCATCCGCAGGTACGTAAACGGCCTGTACAGATGTAATTGAACCACGTTTGGTTGAAGTAATACGCTCTTGCATGGTACCCATCTCGGTAGCCAGTGTTGGCTGGTAACCTACTGCCGATGGCATACGACCTAATAAAGCCGATACTTCAGAACCTGCTTGTGTAAAGCGGAAAATGTTATCGATAAAGAAAAGGATATCGCGGCCTTTGCCGTCCTCATCACCATCACGGAAGTATTCGGCAATGGTTAAGCCCGATAAAGCTACACGTGCACGTGCACCAGGAGGCTCATTCATTTGACCGAAAACGAAGGTTGCTTTTGAGTCTTTCAAAGCTTCGTTATCCACTTTGCTTAAATCCCAGCCACCTTCTTCCATTGAATGCATAAATGCATCACCATATTTTATAATGCCAGACTCAAGCATCTCGCGCAAAAGGTCATTACCTTCACGTGTACGCTCGCCAACACCTGCAAATACAGATAAACCTGCATAAGCCTTAGCGATGTTGTTGATCAATTCCTGGATTAATACTGTTTTACCTACACCAGCACCACCAAACAAACCAATTTTACCACCTTTTACATAAGGCTCTAACAAATCGATTACTTTGATACCGGTAAACAACACTTCAGTTTCGGTAGATAGATCTTCGAAACGTGGAGGAGCGCTGTGGATAGGACGACCATCGGCTTTGTCCAAATCAGCAATACCGTCAATCGCGTCGCCTACTACGTTAAATACACGGCCTTTAATGTTTTCGCCAACAGGCATTTTAATAGCCGACTCCAGATCCAAAACTTTCATGCCACGTAGCAATCCGTCTGTTGAATCCATCGCGATCGCGCGTACACGATCTTCACCTAAATGCTGTTGAACTTCTAAAATGATTTTTTGGCCATTATCTTTCGTGATCTCCAACGCGTCATAAATTTTAGGGAGATGAGCGTCATCAGCGAAACTTACGTCAACTACCGGACCGATGATCCGTGATATTTTTCCAATGTTTGGCATATATAACCTGGTGTTTTTAAAGAATTTTCCTTTTTAACAGTTATCTTATTAGTAATAATATAAGATGCTATTTCAGAGGCGCAAAGATATAATTTCTATCTAAGTATTTAAACATCAAAAGCAACATTTTTGCACTACCTGTTCATGTGCCTGTTAATTGCTGCTATCGCTGCTCAAAATTGAGTATGATTTTGCCAATATGCGCGCTGCTTTCCATCAACTCATGGGCCTTGGCGGCATCGGTGGCAGGGAACACCGAATGGATAACCGGCTTAATATCCCCCGATACCAATAGCGGCCAAACGGTAGTTAAAAGCTCATGCGCTATTTTACCCTTAAAAGCAACCTCGCGCGAGCGCAACATAGATCCCGTTATAACGAGCCGCTTTCGCATCACCTGTGCAAGGTCAATCTGTACATTATTACCCTTCATGGTATTGATTAACACCAGCCTGCCTTCAACCGCCAGCGACTGGATATTGCCGGCGGTATAATCGCCGCCTATCATATCTAATATTACATCAACGCCTTTGCCGTTGGTTGCCTCTTTAATTACATCGGCAAAATTTTCTGTTTTGTAATTGATAGCTTTTGACGCGCCAAGCTGTTCGCAAAAGCGGCATTTATCATCAGAACCGGCGGTTACGTAAACCGTATGACCAAGGGCTTTTGCCATTTGAATAGCTGTAACACCTATCCCGCTCGAACCGCCATGTACCAATAAGGTTTCTCCGTCTTTTAAATCACCGCGATCAAATACATTGCTCCAAACAGTAAAAAATGTTTCGGGTAGTGAGGCAGCTTCAATAAAGGAAAGACTGCCCGGGATAGGCAGGCATTGTTCCTGCGGTACGTTACAATATTCGGCATAGCCGCCGCCCACAACGAGGGCGCAAACCCTATCGCCAACCATCAAATGCGTAACGGTGTTGCCAATTTCTGCAACGATCCCTGCAATCTCCAACCCCGGAATATCTTGCGGCGCACCAGCGGGTGGCGGATAGTTACCCTTCCGCTGAAAAACATCAGGCCGGTTAACCCCCGCCGCCATCACCTTTATCAGCACCTCGTTATCGGCACAAACAGGCACAGGCCGCTCCGCTATTTGCAAAACAAACGGCCCACCGGGCTGGGTTATCACTACTGCTTTCATTTAGTAAAATTACTAAACAGAACGCACTAAAGGGCCGCACGAAGAAATCTTAAACTCCATAACAGCAGCAATCCAACTCTTGAACTTTTCACCAATGAACTAATGAACCAGTGAACCAATGAACAAATCTATTCATTCTTCAAACTATCAACCGGATTGCTCATAGCCGCTTTAAATGATTGCGCGCTGATGGTTACAAAGGCGATGGTAACGGCACCAATACCTGCAGCTACAATAACCCACCATTGAATATTTTGGCGGTAAGCAAAGCCCTGCAGCCATTTGTACATGGCCAGGCAGGCCAGCGGGGCGGCTATGATAAAGGATATGATCACCAACTTAATGAAATCTTTAGAAAGCATACCTACTATGGCCGATACGCTTGCACCTAATACTTTGCGAATGCCGATCTCCTTATTGCGTTGCTCGGCAGCGTAGGCAGCCAGGCTAAACAAACCAAGGCAGGCAATAATTACAGCTAAGGAGGTGAACGTTAAAAACAGGGTGCCGGTACGCTGTTCTGTGCGGTAAGCGGCGTCAAAATCCTGGTCCATAAAGCTGTATTCAAAGTGCTGGTTGGGGGCAAGGCTGGTCCACAGTTGCTCAACTTGGGTTATAAATGCAGATGGGTTTTTAGTATTCATTTTGATGCTTAAAGCGCCTTTATCATCGGTAAGCATCATTACCACAGGTGTAATGTTATCGCGCAGCGAACTGAAGTTAAAATCCTTCACCACGCCAATAATATGGTACTCTTTTATGGGCTGATTCGGCTGGCCCGATGGGCGGTACACCGTTTTACCCAACGGATCATTTAAAATGCCTAACATGCGGGCGGCAGTTTGGTTGATCACCACGCCCGATGAATCGGTAATAAGCTGGGCCGAAAAGTTGCGGCCTTTTGCCAAATCCATGCCCATAGTCGGCAAATAATCATCATCAACAGGCCAGATTTCAGTAAAGAGCGCGTTTTTAGGATCTGCCACCTTGTTGCGGAAAACAGCATCGGGTTGCCTCACTACCCCGGTTGGTAAAAAGCCGCTAAGCGACGCGCTTTTAACCCCAGCAAGTTGTTTTACCTGTTGTTTAAATAGCTTAGCGTTTGGCAGCACATCCACATTTTTAATAACCAATACCTGGTTACGGTCAAACCCTAAATTTTTATGCTGAATGTAGTTGAGCTGGTTGTAAACAATTATGGTACCGATGATTAAAAAGATAGAGATAGCAAATTGAAAAACAACCAGAAAGTTGCGCAGTTTACCACCCTTAAAACCGGTTGCTATTTTGCCTTTTAAAACATTGATAGGCTGAAAAGCCGAAAGATAAAACGCCGGGTACGAGCCGGCAAGTACCCCAACTATTAAAACGATAGCTAATAACGCAGGCAATAACCACATTACAGTTTGCCCGGTAACTGCCAGATGCTTGCCGGCAACCTGGTTAAATAAAGGCAATAAAGCCCAGGCGGCCAACACGGCTATGATGGCCGCGCCGATGGTTAACAAAACAGACTCTGCCAAAAACTGGGCTATTAAATAGCCGCGTGATGAACCCAAAACTTTGCGCACCCCAACTTCCCTTGCCCGGTTGGCAGAGCGTGCGGTTGACATGTTCATGAAATTGATACAGGCAATCAGCAGTACAAACAACGCTATCGCCCCAAAAATGTACACGTACGATGCATCACTGTTGGTGCCCAATTCATACTGCCGGTTTGATTTGAGGTGGATGTCTGTTAGTGGTGTAAGGTTTAGGTGAAAGTAGTTTCCGCTTTTTTCCAGCCGTGCGTAGTTTTCGCCAAGCTGGGTTTTCATTAACCCGGCCAGTTTGCTTTGAAATTGCTGCACATTGGCGCCAGGTTTAAATAATATATAGGTGGTATAGCTAAAGTTGTTCCAGTCGGTACTATTCGCATCCGGTCGCCCTGCTATCGACAGAAAAAAATCGAAGTTAAAATGCGATTGACTGGGAATGTCTTTTATCACCCCCGTAATTTTATAGGCAGTATTGTTGCTTAATATGAGCGTGCGCCCTGTAACGTGCGTATCGTTAAAATACCTTTTAGCTGTGCTTTCGGTAATAACGGCAGTCATTGGCCCGGTTAAAGCGGTTTTGGCATCGCCTTCAATTAATGGGAGGGTAAATAAGCTAAACAGATCGGAGTTGGCATATACTACCTTTTCTTCCTGTATAAATTCTTCTCCTTTTTTAATGCGTACACCTTGGTCATGAATAAGTCGGGCAACTTGCTCAACCTCCGGGAAATTGCTTTTTAAGGTTGCCGCGAGGGGAGGGGGAGTAATAGCGAAGGAGGATACATTGCCGCCGTATTTTAAATCCATGTTTACCCGGTAAATCCTGTCGGCTTTGGTATTAAATCCATCGTAGCTTAACTCATCAATTACAAAAAACATAATAAGCAGGCAGGTTGCCAGCCCAATGGCCAGGCCTAAAATATTTACAATGGTAAAAGCTTTGTTTTTTAAAAGACCTTTAAAAGCAATTTTGATAAAGTTTTTGAGCATGGCGGCAAGTGTTGTTATAAGGTGATTTGGGGCAACACTAAATTAGCTCACTATGTATCAAACTGATTGTTAAATAAAGTTAAAGTAAGTTAAATTGGTAGTGCACGATCAGGGAAATCGCTTTTTGAATTTTATAGCTCATTTTGGTTAAAGCCACCTTTATTATTGCTTTTTTCTGCCCCATAAATGGGACGGCAACGAGTTTTCAATCTGATTTTTCAAATTTATTGCCGTTTTGGCTTTAGCCAAATGTAAAGAAAGTAAAAATGAAGGTGGCTTTAGCCCCAAATTGCGCGGCTGGGTTTTAAAAGCGATTGGATTTGCATTATAAATTTACATTTCAATTATCTGCACTATTGATAACTTAAGTTTAATGTGATTTATTTGCAGTATAACAAACACATATCAATATGTCATTACAACCAGGCCAGGCGGCACCTCAGTTTACATTAGTATCATCGGCATTACAAACCGTATCACTGGCCGATTTTAAGGGCCGTAAAGTGGTTTTACACTTTTTCCCTTTAGCTTTCACCGGGGTTTGTACTACCCAGCTTTGCACCATGCGCGATAGTTTTGGTTATTACGATGGCTTAAACGCAACTATTTTAGGCATTTCTGTCGATTCGCCTTTTTCGCTGGCTAAGTTTAAAGAAGAAAATAATTACCAGTTTGATTTACTATCTGATTTTAATAAGGAAGTTTCAACCGCTTACGAAGCTATTTATGCCGATTTTGTGATGGGCCTTAAAGGTGTTTCAAAACGTGCTGCATTTGTAATCGATGAAGAACAGAACATTATTTATGCCGAGGTTTTAGAAAAAGCTACCGATTTACCAAACTTTGAAGCTATTGCCGCTGTGGTAAAATAATTCAATTGGCCTGTTGATGATAAAATTTTCAATTCATTATCAACAGGTTGATTGTTATATTGCAATATATTTTAAAAAAGTTTTGAATGGATGCGCGAAAAATCTATCTTTGCATTCCATTTCGGAAAAGCACTCGTAGCTCAATTGGATAGAGCGTCTGACTACGGATCAGAAGGTTAGGGGTTCGACTCCCTTCGAGTGCACATAAAATATACTGTTTTTAATTACTTATAAATACAGTATTAACGACTAATCTCAAGCCTTTCTGTGTAGTACCGAAAGGCTTTTAATTTATTACGAGCATGCTAAACCTGGTATTGTTTGGTCCTCCCGGAGCCGGAAAAGGGACTCAGTCACAAAAGCTTATTGAAAAACATGGATTGATCCATTTATCAACCGGCGATCTTTTACGTGGCGAAATTGCACAGGGAACAGAACTTGGCTTAGAGGCAAAAAAGTTGATGGATGATGGCAAGCTTGTTCCGGACGCTGTTGTAATTGGTATGATCAGCAATAAGCTGGATAGCAATAAAGAAGCTAAAGGTTTTATTTTTGATGGATTCCCCCGTACTGTTGCCCAGGCCGAAGCTTTAGATAGCTTGCTTGAAAGCAAAGAGTCTGCCATATCCGGCATGATAGCACTTGAGGTAAATGACGAGGAGTTAGAGCGTCGTTTATTGGAGCGTGGTAAGTTATCTGGACGGCCGGATGATGCCAACCCCGAAGTTATCCGTAAACGCATTGTGGAGTATAATGATAAAACTGCTCCGGTAGCTGGTTTTTACAAAGGACAGGATAAATTTAAAAGCATTAACGGAGTTGGCTCTGTTGAAGAAATCTTCACCCAGATTGGTGAAGTTGTTGAAAGCTATTAAGTAATAGTCCGAAAGTTAAGAAGACGGAAAGTCAGTAAAGTCCGGAAGTTAAGAGGAGTAATTTCTTATCTTTCGGACTTTACTGACTTTCGGACTTTCAGACTGATTTAAAACGAAAAAATTATGTCGCAAGGTTCCAATTTTGTTGATTATGTAAAGATCTGTTGCCGCAGTGGCCACGGAGGGGCGGGTTCTGCGCATTTACATCGTGATATATTAACCTCAAAAGGTGGTCCGGATGGTGGCGATGGTGGTCGTGGCGGTCATGTGATTGTTAAAGGCAATGCCCAGTTATGGACCATGCTGCACCTTAAATACCGCAAACACGTTATTGCCGGCGACGGAGAATCGGGCGGAAGTTCACTACGTACCGGTAAAACCGGGCGCGATGAGATTTTGGAAGTGCCCCTGGGTACAACCGTAAAAAATGCCGAAACAGGAGAAGTGATTTTTGAGATTACCCAGGATGGTGAAACCAAAACATTAACCCCTGGCGGTCGTGGTGGTTTGGGTAACTGGCATTTTAAAACCTCAACGCAGCAAACTCCCCGCTTTGCCCAACCCGGCGAAGATGGCAAGGAAGAATGGAATATATTAGAATTAAAGGTATTAGCGGATGTGGGTTTAGTAGGTTTCCCTAACGCGGGTAAATCAACTCTGCTTTCGGTAGTATCTGCTGCCAAGCCAGAAATTGCCGATTATGCCTTTACCACTTTAGTACCTAATTTGGGCATCGTATCATACCGCGATAACCGCTCATTTGTAATGGCCGATATTCCGGGTATTATTGAAGGCGCATCGCAGGGAAAAGGATTGGGTTTTAGATTTTTACGGCATATCGAGCGCAACTCGGTATTGTTATTTATGGTACCTGCCGATACTACCCGCACCATTAAGCAGGAATACGAAATATTACTGAACGAGCTACAGGAGTACAACGATGAGCTCATGCACAAACCCCGCGTTTTAGCCGTAACCAAAATGGATATGCTTGATGATGAATTGCAAGCCGAAATGAAAAAGGAACTTCCGGAAGGCGTGCCATCTATATTCATATCATCGGTAGCGCAAAAAAACCTTACCGGATTAAAAGATCTGCTTTGGCTTGAAATTAACAAGCAAACTGTTTAGAGGGAACAGGCTAAAAAAAATATGATAACAAACGGGGAATGTCATTACTATGATGTTCCCCGTTTGCTATAAACAACTTGAAAAAAGCTTTCTGCCTTAAGCTTTTAGCCTTCAGCTCAACAAACAATTTAGTCTGACATAAAAAAATATATCCGTCACCCAGCGTATCAATGTGGAAAAGTTGATAACTGGGGAAAATTTACGGGCGATATTTGATTTGGGTTTATGTAATTTGCGCGAGAAAAGCGATAAGAATATCAATATATGCGCTGCGAACTTAAAGCCTGTGCGTGCAAATTATATCAAACGGTTTGTAATGAACACAATGGCCACGCTTTTTTAAAAAGTATGTCAATATTTTTAACTTAAATGAGAACTTTTTTTTCAACCGTTTCGTATAATGGTTAACGATAAAAATGAACTGATTTAAATAATACGTTAGTATGGTTGAACTTTTACATTCGTCTCATTTTATTTACAATATATTAATAGTAGTGTTTTCAACCCTGATTACACTAATCTCTATCCCCTCTATTCTGCATGTTGCGCGTTCCAGACACCTTTATGATGATGTAGGCCATTTCAGAAAACAGCATGATCATGGTATTCCGCGTTTGGGTGGGGTTGCTATTTTTGTGAGTTTTACCATTACTATACTGTTATTTAGTATTATTGATAAAGCGTTACCCATAAGCTACCTCCTCATTGCCTGTATTATCCTGTTCACCATGGGTTTAAAGGATGATTTATCGGGTGTAAACTCAAGCACTAAATTTCTTATTCAGTTTGTGGTAGCCGCTATTTTGGTGTTGCTTGGCGATATCCGTATTACAAGTATGTACGGTGTTTTTGGCATTTTTACTTTGCCTTATGTACCAAGCGCTATATTTTCTATTTTGCTTATCATGTTGGTTGTTAATTCGTTTAACCTCATAGATGGGATAGATGGACTGGCAGCCGTAACCGGAATTATTGTTAACAGCACATTTGCCGCCCTGTTTATTTATCTTAAACAATATGAGCTTGCCGCTATTTCATTTGCCATGGTGGGCGCTATAACCGGCTTTTTACGATATAATATAACTCCCGCCAAAATATTTATGGGGGATACCGGCGCTTTACTAATTGGCCTAATATCGGCAGTAATGGCTATAAAGTTTATTGAGGTGAGCAAAATTGCAAATGCTGGGGTACCTGTAATTAATTGCGTGCCTGCATTAACCATAGCTATATTAATAGGACCGGTATTTGATACGTTAAGGGTTTTTACCTTACGGATAGCAAGCGGTAAATCGCCCTTTGAGGCCGATAGAAACCATATACATCACCGCATTTTAGGGCTTGGCCTTAATCATTTGCAAACAACTATATGCCTGTCATTGATCAATTTGCTATCTATAGGGACGGTGTTTGTTTTTAGTGGTTTAAATAATTCCCTGCTTATAGTACTTATTCTTTCAGTTTCCATTATTGCCAACTGGATCATCACATTTAGTTTACGCTCTAAAGAGCGCGATCGCATAGCACTCCGTAATTTTTTCGCGTAACTATTTAAGCTAACCTATAGTAGTTACAAAGTCATTACCTTTTCATTTCTTCAAATAACCATCCATCTTCATTAACTTTGCTGTTGTTATAAAACATGCACCAATGAAGATTGCTATAAATGGTTTTGGCCGTATCGGTCGTATATTTTTGAGGAACGTTTTGGCCCGGCCAGGTATTGAGGTTGTGGCTATTAATGATTTGGCAGATACCCAAACACTCGCCCATTTATTTAAATATGATTCTGTTCATCGTGGCTTTAAAGGCGAAGTTACTTTTGACGCCGACAATCTTTTCATCAACGGAAAACAAATTAAAGTACTTGCCCAGCGCGATCCGCTTGCATTGCCTTGGAGGGATTTGGGTATCGACCTGGTAATTGAATCAACCGGTAAATTCACTTCAAAAAAAGACGCCCAGATGCATCTTGATGCCGGTGCTAAACAGGTGATTATATCGGCTCCATCGGGTGATAAAAGTGTACCTACCGTAGTGCTTGCCGTTAATGATGAAGAGGTTGATCTATCGGCACCAATATTATCCAATGCTTCATGCACCACAAATAATGTGGCCGCCATGGTTAAAATACTCGATGAAAACTGGGGCATTATTGATGGCTATATTACCACAGTGCACTCCATGACCGGCGATCAAAACTTACATGACGCCCCGCATAAGGATTTGAGACGGGCAAGGGCAGCGTCGGCCTCAATTATCCCCACCACAACAGGTGCTGCAAAAGCTATTACAGCTATATTCCCTCATTTGGATGGTAAACTGGGCGGCGCGGGGATCAGGGTGCCTGTGCTTAATGGTTCATTAACCGATTTTACCTGTAGTCTTAAAAAACTGCCAACTATTGCCCAAATCAATGAGGCGTTTAAGCGGGCTGCCTATGGACCAATGAAAAACGTATTGGAGTATACCGAAGACCCTATTGTATCAACCGATATATTAGACAACCCGCATAGTTGTATTTTTGATGCCCAACTCACCTCCATTGTTGGCGGCCTGGTAAAAGTAGTTGGCTGGTACGATAACGAAATGGGTTACAGCAGCCGCCTTGCCGATTTGGTAGAAAAGATATCGGTACTTGAAAAAGTATAACTTAATTTCCTTTTGAGTATACCAGCGCGGCGGTAGTTACTACCGGTGTAGTGTTTTTCTTATCGTAATAATAATAAGTTGAGAAGCTGATTTTATCAGTTGTAACTGCTGTCACATTGTTTTGTGCTTCTGTTGCCAATTGCGCTAATTTGTATGCTTTATAAAATATAAAATCGCGTTTTACAACCAGCTTGGTGAATTTTGTGCCATCAACTGTTACTGTAGTAGCGGTAATGAACGGGGGGTTGTTGTTCATGTTATCGTCAACAGAATTGTAGCGGTAAACTTTGTCTTCATTTAAAACTTTATAGTCATAAACGGTTAACCCCGATTTGCTAAAATCTTCTTTTAAATGTAAGGCCGATGCTTTTTGATAGTCTGTAGGGTTAACCAATAAAGTAGCGGTTTCATGAAAGGTTAAATACAAGGTATCGTGCTTAACAGTTGTAACCACAGATTGATCTGCAATATCAAATTTTACAGCGTATGAACCTGCTGAGTTATCTGTAGTAGGAGTTGTTGGTGTTGGGTTGTTATCGGATATTTTGTGACATCCCGAGAAAATGACGGCTAATACTAATATGCTGATATATTTGTTCATGTTGTTCATTGCGCTTAATACATGTTGCAACGAGCAATAAATATGCCTTTTGTTGGTGTTTGGTATCAAATAAACATAAAAGGTTTAAAGCTGGCACAACCAAAGCTGCTATTTTTCGTATAAGGTTGCTTTTTAAAAAGCAGGCCGTTGTATAAGCAGAGCCACTTAGGGAAATAATTACCCCATTTTATGATAAAATTTATAGAAGTTGAGAATCTTTTGCCCATCCGTAACACAGTTTTACGAGAAGGGCGACTAACATTGGATGAATGCCGTTTTCCCACTGATAAAATTGAAGGCGCGTTTCACCTGGGGTATTATGTTGATGAAGAATTGGCATGCATCGTGTCGTTCCACCCGCAGCCTTATGACAAATTTGGTCCTAACGGTTATCAATTACGCGGTATGGCTACAACCGAAAAATACCGCGGGCAGGGCATAGGCAACCAATTGGTAAATTTCGCGCTTACTTATCTGCGTGGGCAAAAAGTAAATTACGTTTGGTGCAATGCCCGTAAAAAAGCTGTGCCGTTTTATCATAACACTGCTTTTGAGATCGTATCGACCGAGTTTGAAGTGCCTGGCATTGGCCCTCATTATGTGATGTATGTTAAATTAAGATGAAATAACAGGGCCGCCGAAACACCTTTTTTACTTTTGTGTTCAGAATTTAGAATAAAATGCTGAATTTGCGCGCCTTACATAAAACGACCATATAAATCATATGAAAACCGTAGATCAAATTAGTTTTGCAGGCAAAAGAGCTCTTATCAGGGTTGATTTTAACGTGCCTTTGGATAAAGATTATACTATTACAGATGATAACCGGATGACAGCCGCGTTGCCAACTATAAAAAAGATATTAAAAGATGGCGGTAAAGTTATCTTAATGTCGCACCTGGGCAGGCCTAAAAACGGACCTACTGAAGAGTTTTCTTTAAAACACTTGGTTCCGCATCTGTCGGATCTGTTGGGTCAGCAGGTTGAGTTTGCTGATGATTGCATTGGCGAACAAGCCGTTGAAAAATCAAAAAACTTAGGCAATGGCGAAGTTTTATTATTAGAAAACCTTCGTTTTTATAAAGAAGAAGAAAAAGGCGATGTAGCTTTTGCAGAAAAACTGGCAAAATTAGGCGATATCTACGTAAACGACGCTTTTGGTACAGCACACCGTGCGCATGCATCTACAGCTATCATCGCGCAGTTTTTCCCTGAAGCCAAATATTTTGGCTACCTGATGGCCGGCGAATTAGCCAATGCCGAAAAAATCCTTAACGGTGCCGATAAACCTTTCACCGCTATTATGGGTGGTTCTAAAGTTTCTGATAAAATTTTATTGATCGAAAAATTATTGGATAAGGTAGATAACCTGATCATCGGTGGTGGTATGGCTTACACATTTGCTAAGGCAGATGGTGGCAACATTGGTACCTCATTGGTTGAAGCCGATAAACTTAATCTGGCAATTGAGCTTAGGCAAAAAGCAAAAGATAAAGGTGTAAACCTGTATTTACCGGTTGATAACGTTATTGCCGATGCTTTTTCAAACGAAGCTAAAACCGGTGTTGCCAAAACGGGCGAAATTCCTGACAACTGGATGGGCCTGGATATCGGCCCCGAAACCGTAAAATTATTCAGCAAGGTTGTTGAAGAATCAAAAACCATTTTATGGAATGGTCCGATGGGTGTATTTGAAATGGAATCGTTTTTAGTAGGTACCAAAGCTATTGCCGAGGCGGTAGTTAAAGCGACAGAAAATGGCGCGTTTTCATTAATTGGTGGTGGCGATTCTGCAGCCGCGGTTGCTAAATTTAACCTTACCGACGAAGTTAGCTATGTATCAACAGGTGGTGGTGCTCTGTTGGAGTACATGGAAGGTAAAGAACTACCCGGCGTAAAAGCAATTAACGAATAATATTTTTGTTAAAAGATAAAAGAAAGTTCGACCTGTAAAACGGTTGAACTTTTTTGTTTTAAAGCATTTTTAATGATCATCAGGAATTTTATTGAAAGCGATAGGGAAACACTCCGCAATATTTACCTGGTAAGCCGTAAGCAAACATTTACCTGGTTTGATACATCGGGCTATACTTTAGCCGATTTTGATAAAGATACGCAAGGCGAGCAAATTATGGTGGCCGATAAAGAAGGCGCGGTTATAGGTTTTGTATCCTGCTGGCAGCCCGATGATTTTATACACCATTTATTTGTGCACCCCGCTTACATAAGCCATGGCGTGGGTAAAGCCCTTTTAAATGCAGCTGTAGCCGCGCTCAATAAACCGGTTACCCTAAAATGCCTTACCCGCAATGAATATGCGCTGGCGTTTTATCGCTCGCATGGTTGGCAAATTGAAGAAAAAGGGGAGGGAAAGCCGGGGGATTATTTTTTGATGAGTTATAGCTAACAACAAAGCGGGGCTTCCCAACCAGGAAAGCCCCGCTTTTGTTTTTAGTTTATTTTAACCGACGATACCACATCATTCGCGTTTGGCGATAGCGTGGTAAAGTTGGTGGTATTTGACGTCAACGTCCACGAAGTACCGGTAAAATTATCGTTGCTGTACATCGTTACCGACCATCCGCTCGGAACTTTCATTGACGATGCCCAATCATTCACAAAACCATAGGCCTGCAGTTGCGCCAGTGTATAACTGCCTTTGGGGATGGCGCCGGTGGCCGTGCCGGTATAATTTATATCCTGGTAAAAGTTTACGCCGGCGGCGGGTGTGCCGGTATTAAAAGTGGTAGCCTTGCCATAAAGCGCGTTAGATACGCTGCTTAAATAGGTGTGCGAGTCGGCATTGGGCAGGTTATAATATAGGTAGATGCCATAATTGTTATTTACAGTTTGGGTGGCCAATGATGCTGCGGTTGATGAACTGGTACTTTGGATATCAATAGCCGCGGGCCCAAGATTACTGGCCGCAAGGCCCGGTACGCTTGGTACCGAATAAGTGCCGTAAATGGCGTTCCAGCTATAGTCAACCTTTGAGCCTACAGTTACCCCGTTATAACTTAAACGTGAAGCAGCGGGGCCGTAAAAGTAAAACGAGATGATTTTAGTAGGCATAAGCTGGCGCAAAGCCGTAACCAGGTAAACAAAGGAACTTGAATTAGGCTGCCCGGTACCGTTGGTGCCATAATCGGCATATTCATCGTCAAAGTCGATACCATCAAGACCGTAGGTAGTAACCGCGTTGGCAAGCAATTGCGCGTAGGCGTTAGCCGAAGCCTGATCTGGGAAATTGCTGATCCCTGCGCCCTGGTGGTTGCCTAAAATAGATAATAACACTTTAATTCCCTTGGCCTGTAAAGGCTGAATATAAGTGGCCTTATTGCTGAGCACATTGGTGACCTGGGTATTAAAAAATAATTCGGCTTTTTGAGTGGTAGTGTTATAATTGATATTAGCCGCGAAAATAATGGCAATATCAAACAGTTGCTGGCCGGTTGAAAGATAATAATTGCCCACATTACGGATATCATTATTGTTAACCTCCACGTAGCAAACACCTTTAGGACCGCTTACCCCAATGGCATTGGTACTTAATTTGCTTGTTGAAGCTGGTTTAACAGATTCGACTGGTACAGGCGCTTCCCCTTTTTTACAGGCCGATGTGATGAGCATTAGCGAGCCAAAAAAGACTGATAAGGTTTTAGTTACTGAAGAATTAAAGTTTGTTCTCATAAAGTAATTGTTTTTGTTAATGAATAAATAGGATTATATAAAGACTTTTTTCAGCGGGCATACAAAGGCCATAGCTCTTTAAGTTTAGCATCATCTTTTATTTATCTTATTTAGGTAGCATGCTTACAATTGGGGCGTTGCAAACAGTGGTTTATTGGTTTATATAGTTAAGACAACTAAACAGGGGAAATTGCCTACAGGTTTTAATTTTTATTTTATAAAAATTAAACATCGGTTAATAAAAAATAGCTTCGTAGTTTATTTTGAAAATTGCTGAATCGTCCCTATGTAACAATGCCGAGGTTTTTAATTATTAGGGTGTGGGCCGGTTTGCCCATTTTGTTTTATTCAGTACTTTTAGGGAACTATTAACATTTTATGAAAAAAATTCTCCTTATAGTATTTTGCTTTGTGCTATCAGCCGCTTGCGCGCAGGCACAACCTAAAGGCCCGGATGCCGATTACATTAAAGCTAATTATACCAAATACGAATACCAGGTGCCCATGCGCGATGGTAAAAAACTGTTCACATCGGTATATGTACCTAAAGATCAAACCAAAAAATATCCCATCATGATGGATAGAACGCCTTACAGCGTTGCTCCATATGGTGTTGATGCCTATAAAACCGGGCTTGGTCCGTCATCGCTATTTGTACATGATGGTTACATATTTGTTTACCAGGATGTGCGTGGCCGCTGGATGAGTGAAGGCATTTTTGAGGAAATGACACCCGAAAAGGAAATTCACAAAACAAAAAACGATGTTGATGAAGGCACAGATACCTATGACACCATCGACTGGCTGCTAAAACAAATTCCCAATAACAGCGGTAAAGTGGGTGTTTGGGGCATTTCATATCCCGGCTTTTATACTACGGCCTCTTTGTTAAGCCGTCACCCCGCTTTGGTCGCCGCATCGCCGCAGGCACCAATGGCCGATCTGTATCGTGACGATGCTTTTCATAACGGTGCTTTTATGCTTACCGCCAATTTTGGCTTTTACCCGTTTTTTACAAACAGGCAGGATGATAAGCCCACACAACGCCGTGGTAACGGCTTTGATGCCGGCACCAATGATGGTTACGGCTTTTTTATGCGTATGGGATCGGTACAAAACTCCAATACCAAATACTATAAAGATACCATCCGTTTATGGAACGAAATGCTTGATCACCCGGATTATGATCAGCATTGGAAAGATAGGAATGTACTTTACCACCTGCACGATATTAAAACCGCGGTACTGGTTACCGGCGGCTGGTACGATGCCGAAGATTTGTATGGCGCTATCAATACCTACAAAACCCTGGTTAAAGAAAATCCTAAAACCCCGGTTTACTTTACTATGGGGCCATGGGTACACGGTGGCTGGTCCCGCGGTGATGGCGATCATTTAGGCGATGTAGGGTTTGGCGGTCCGACTGGTCCGTTTTATCGTGAAAAAATTGAGTTTGCCTTTTTTAACCATTACCTTAAAGGCGGCGACTTAGACCTGGAGCCGATCTCGACCTTTGAAACAGGCGTTAACGAATGGAAAACCTACAAGACCTGGCCGCCAAAAGAGGCTGCAGAAAAGAACCTGTATATGCTGCCAAACGGCAAGCTTTCTTTTGACTCCCCTGCCGCGGGTGGTAGCTTTGATGAGTTTATATCAGACCCAAACAAACCTGTGCCCTTCATCAATACCATTGATAACGATATGAAGCGCGAGTACATGACGGGCGATCAGCGTTTTGCCGCCCGCAGGCCAGATGTGCTTACTTACGAAACCGAAGTGTTGGACAAGGATATTACCCTTGCCGGCAACATTTGGGCAAATCTTAAAGTATCAACCACAGGCACCGATGCAGATTGGATTGTGAAGGTGATTGATGTGTACCCTGATTCGACTAAAAACAACAAGTTTACGGGTAAAGATGTGTACCTGAGTGGCTACCAGCAAATGGTACGCAGCGAGGCCATGCGAGGTAAATACCGTAACGGTTTTGATAAACCCCAACCATTTGAGCCAGGCAAAGTAACCCCCGTTAATTTCGAGTTACAGGATGTGTTGCACACTTTCAAAAAAGGGCACAAGCTGATGGTGCAGATTCAAAGTACCTGGTTCCCGCTTATTGACAGGAATACCCAGCAGTTCCAGGATATTATGAAAGCTAAGGACACCGACTTTAAAAAGGCTACCCACAAGGTTTATACCTCTAAAGATGAGCCAAGCTTTTTGAAAGTTAGGGTGATAGAGTAGTAGCGAGCTTGCTTAAGAAAGGTTAAATCAAAAGCGTCATTGCGCGGAACGAAGCAATGACGCTTTTGATCTTCTTAAGTGTTTTTAATGAATTTTTAAATGCTTGATGTAGCATTTAATCTCCTTTATCCGTAAATGAAGCTATAACCAAGCTGCTCAAAAGATGAAGAAGATTTTACTATCCCTGCTAATTATATCCTCTATTGCCTGTAATAAAACCCAACAAAAACCCGCTTGTTCTTTAGGTATTTGTACAGCCATTTACGCAACTATAGGTGTTAAATTTCTAGATAGCAAAGGTGCCGGTGTTGTTGTCACTAATTTTACGGCCAAAAACCTGCGCAGCGATTCTTTGATTGTGGCTGCAGGCGTTACCGACCCCGGTTTTTCACCATCTTATAAAACCATCGCTACAGATGGTAACAAAGCGCAGTTTTCCGCAGAAGGCGACAATGTGCAAATTTCTGCCACCGACCCGGATACCCATCAAACCAAAACTGCCACGCTTAAAATTGCCGGCGGTTGCACTTGCCATATTAACAAAATATCCGGTCCGGATACAATCACCTTTAATTAAGGGCAGCTTTATTTCTGAGTAATAACTACACCTGTACCGTTTGCCTTGGTTTGGTAAATAATGTAAGTACCCTTAGCGTCGGTAGTTACATTTACCGTATGGCTAACGCCAGCCTGGATTGTGATGGCATTTTTCCAGTTTGCGGGCACATAAGTTTTAAGGGTAAGCGGTATGTTGTAAAAACGCTTATCTAAAGGATGTTGAATTTTAATCACCATTTTGCCGTTTTCATTACCGGTAATAATTTTGGCGCTCTGTCTTTCGCGCATGTATTTGGTTACGTCGCCAAATGTGGCTACCCAAAGTTTATCCTCGTGATTTTTAATATAAGTGAAATACTCGGTTAGTTCGGTAGCAGGTAATGCTTCCCAGCCAATGCCCTGTACGCCGTGGTGGGTAAGTACCAGCCAGGTATCGTGCCTGTTCATGGTGGTATCAACCCAGGCTTTCATTATGGGCAGCGGCGTTTTAGTGGTAGCACCGCGCTGGTATTGTACATACTCCTTATTGGTATTGCCCGGTGTATCCTTATTGCCACGACTGATCTCTTTAAGCCATGGTTCGGGCATGCGGTTGCGTAAAGCCGGATAAACGGTGCTCAGGTATTGTACCGCGCGTTCGTTTTCGGTGCCAAAAGGCCCTTCAGCGCTAAAGGTATAAGCCAGCCCTAAATGATGTAAAATATCGAGCCGGCTGCTTTCCATTTCGTACTTCATGTTGGCTTCGTCAAGCGCGGCGAGGCGCGGGTGGGTAACCATATGGCTGGCAAATTCATGTCCCTGGGCGGCGTATTGTTTTATTTGTGCCCAGGTGGTGCCGTGGGCATCGTTGTATTCGGTATTGTGTTCGATGCCGGGTTTAAAATCGCCATGCCTTACTTTTGCGTACAACTCATCCATTACTTTATAAGCGGCGTCGGCCTTATGACCATCAATTAATGACCCTGCCTTATAATGGTAATCCAACGTACCTATCAACCCTAAATGCGCGGCAGCAGAGGCGCGCTCAAAAAAGTTATCCTTATTGGTAGGGGTGTTGGCGGTTTCGGCAATGATATCTTTTATCGGTCTGCCAATAAATTTTGCCTGGTACTTTGAACCCGGGATTTGCCCTGTGATGATAAAAAAGGTGCCTTTGAGGTTAAGCTTGTTTAAAATGGGCAGCGCTATTTTAAATTGGTTAATTGAGCCATCATCCCAGGTAATGGATACTGCTCCATTGCGGTTGTATTGCCATTTGCATATTTCGGTTTTACCGGGTTGCGCCTTTAAAAAGCAGCAGCAGGCCAGCATGAACAGGGCATATAGTGAAAGAAATTTCATAACAGGAGCGGTTTATAGGGCTAATATAGGCAGATGTTTTTTGCCGTAAAGCGCTGTAACAAAATCGTTAACAAGGTTATGTCGTACTTTATTAATCTTATTTAAACTAATTCTAAATAATTGTTGTGTTTTAAGATTGTGTTGTTATTTTTGCGACTAATTAGACTTAATCTAAATAATATGTTAAATAACCTACACAACTACCTGCAAAAAATTACTTTAGTTATCTTCTTGTTTCTCGTAACCGGGCTTACCGCAAAAGCCGGCGAAGAGGGCAACAACGGCAAAATATCCGGCTTTGTAAAAACCAGCGATGGTAAACCGGCCGCCTCGGTTAATGTGGCAATAAAAGGCCTCCATAAAAGTACAGCCACTATCGATGACGGATCTTTTAACTTTTTTAATATTAAACCAGGTACATACACGTTAATTACAACTTACGTAGGTACTAAAAGTGAAGAACAAAGTGTAACCGTTGTAGCCAACCAAACGGTAAGGGTAAATTTTACGCTAAATGAAAACGCGGCCCAGCTAAACGAAGTGGTGGTATCATCTACCAAAACCATTAACCGTAAAAAAATAACCATCGGTAAAATGAACGCCGCGCCTATGGATTTGCCGCAAAGCGTAACCGTAATTGGCAAAGATGTACTTGAACAGCAGCAGTCATTACGTTTAAGTGATGTTATCAGAAACGTGAACGGCGTTTACCTGTACAGCTCACGTGGTAACACCCAGGAAACCTTTGCCGCAAGAGGATACAATTTTTCGAGCACCAATATGTTTAAAAACGGTTTCAGGGTAAATTCGGGTGTTGTGCCAGAGGTTAGCTCGCTGGAGCGTATTGAAGTTTTAAAAGGCAGCGCGGCATTGTTATATGGTAATGTGGCACCAGGCGGTATTCTTAACATGGTAACCAAAAAGCCATTGTTTGAGCAAGGAGGCAAAGTATCCATGACATATGGCAGCTATGACCTGTATCGCCCGTCATTTGATGTTTATGGTCCCATCACCTCAAAACTGGCGTACCGTGTAAATGGTACTTATGAAAAAGCAAACAGCTACCGCGATAACGTAAAATCTGAAAGAGAATATATCAACCCTTCTTTTTTATACAAAATAAGCGATAAAACAACCATCACCGTTGAGGGCGATTATCTCAATTATGATTTTACTCCCGATTTTGGTACCGGCCAAATTAACAACGTAATTGCAAAAGTGCCACGAAACCGGTATTTAGGCGCATCGTGGTCAAACGGCAATACCAAACAAAGTACCGCTACAGCTACTATCAATCACCAGATTAATAGTTTATGGCAATTAAGCGGTGGTGTTAACTACCAGCATTTTAACAGGCAATATCAAACTACCGAACGAGTATTGCCAGATGCTAACGGCAATTGGGGCCGTACCCTTAACCAGGCAAAAACGCTGGAAGATTACTATACCGGCCAGTTTAACGTTACCGGTCAGTTTAATACCGGCGCTATAAAACATAATATTTTAGCCGGTATTGATGCCGATAGATATAATAACACCGCCTATACCTATGTAGCTACTGTAAATAAGGTTTCAAGTTACTGGGACAATGGTACTTCGTTAAAGCCCGCTTTGTATGATACCATTAATATTTTTGATGTTAATAAATACAGGTTGCGTACGGATAGGCCGGCTATGAGTCCGTTTTACAATATCCTTACTAAAACCAGCAGGTTTGGGGCGTACTTTAATGATTTAATCAGCCTGTCTGATAAAGTTAAGGTACTTGCCGGCATCCGCTGGTCATACCAATACATTGCGCCAACGGTGGTTACCAATTATTACCTGCCTGCTTTGGTGCAGCCATCAGCAAGTAAAACCGATAAAGCGTTTTCGCCAAGGGTAGGCATCGTTTATAAACCGGTTACCAATACCGCGCTTTTTGCCAGCTACTCTAATTCATTTATAACCAATACCGGTACGGATGTTAATAATAACCCGCTATCGCCCTCACTGGTTGATCAGTATGAGGCTGGTATCAAAAACGATTTCCTGAACGGTAATTTATCGGTTAACGTAACAGCTTACCGCATCATCAACAATAATCTGGCCCAAACAGCACCATTTTTGGCCGATGGTACTACTGTAAACATTAATACCAATATTAAAGAGCTGGTTGGTCAAACCAAAAGTGATGGTGTTGAGCTGGATATAGCAGGTCACCCGGTTAAAGGGCTGGATATATTGGCGGGTTACAGCTATACCAATGCGCGCTATTCAAAAACTTCAACATCTGTAGGTAGCAACATAGCCGGGCAGCCCCTGCTAAACGTGCCTAAGCATACCGCGAATACCAGCGTTTTTTATAATTTTTATGATGGTACTTTGCGTGGCTTTAAAGTTGGCGCATCTGTTTATTACCTGGGCGATAGGGTTGCCGGTAATGCAAATACTGTAGGCCAAACGCAAACCCTATCCAGGTTGGTTAACGTACCCGGTTTTACCACTGTTGATGCATCTGCAGGCTACACTTATAAAAAGATATCCATCATAGCTAAAATTTCCAATATCGGTAACGTGTTAAACTATAACGTACATGAAAACTATAGTATTAACCCAATAGCGCCAAGGCAGTTTTTAACTACTGTTTCATATAGCTTTTAATATCAATTGATACCAAATGTTAAACCGGGCTGTGCTTAGGCGCATCCCGGTTTTGTAATAAAAAATTATGAAAGTTTTTTTTCGCACTATTCACCTTTACCTGAGCCTTGCGGCAGGGATTGTTATTTTTTGCTCCTGCCTTACCGGCACCATGCTGGTTTTTGAAAAGGAGATAGAACATACCCTGCATGCCAAAAGGTATTATGTGCAACCGCAACAAAGGCGGCTACCCGTTTCGCAACTCACCGAAAATGCTTTGAAGCAGGTCGCCAAAGCGAAAATAGCCTCTGTTATGGTTTACACCGATGTCACCAGAACCGTGGAAGTAGGTATGATTGTACCCGAGCGTAAGGATAAAAAACAAGAAGCCGGTAAACATGTAAAAGAAAAGCCAACAGGTGCGTCGGCAAAAAAAGGTAAGAAAGATAAAGATGTCGCCCGCCCCAATTTAACTGTTTTTGTTAACCCATATACCGGGCAGGTAACGGGGCAATATAACCACAGGGAATCGTTCCTGTATTCGGTAGAGATGCTGCACCGGTTTTTATTAGCCGGGAAGGATAGCGCCGGCGATATGGTAGTGGCTATTTGTACCTTGTTTTTTTTATTTATCCTGATAACCGGCGTTGTATTATGGTGGCCAAAAACTAAGACCGTTATGCGCCAGCGTTTAAAAATAAAATGGGGTGGCAGTACCAAACGTCTGGTACATGATTTACACATTGTAACGGGCTTTTATACCTCAGTTTTTTTGATAGTTATAGTTTTAACAGGACTGATTATGACATTTAACTGGGCCAACCAGGCCTTGTTTGCCATAACCGGTTCCAAGTTGGTAAAAGAACAACCCGAACAACCAAAATCAAATTATACAGCAGGCACAGAGAAGTTATCTATTGATGCGGGTGTTCAAAATATACCGGCCATTAAAACAGCCGATTACTATACCGTTCGTTTACCGCGCGACTCATCGGCAACTTATGGTGTGATCGTTTTACCGCAGGGAGCCATCGAAACAACTGCCGATACTTATTACATTGACCAATATAACGGTAAGGTAGTGGGCGAACAAACATTTGCATCCAAAAGCCTGGGGCAACGTGTTAAGGCGATGGTGAAGCCGGTGCATACCGGCTCGGTTTATGGTTTGCCAACCAAGATCATCAGTTTTGTGGTTTGTTTATTATCGCTCATTTTTCCGGTAACGGGTGTAATGATGTGGCTTAACAGAACGCGCAAAAAGAAGAAGCCTGCAAAAAAGCTTGCTGTTGTGTAACAGAGAATAACAGGATTGCCAGTTGCGTATAATAATGCCTGGCAGGTTTGTTAAAGGATGAAATGCTGGGGGCTGATTAAAAGATCACGTTTAGCTTAATCTTTCAATCAGTTCTTCCAGACCCTTACGCCATTTAGGGTAAAGTTCTTCATTATCAGCCCAAAGTTCATTCAGTTCTGAGTTTTCAGATAAAACCTGTCGTAAGGCTTTTGCGGCCTTTTGTTTAAGATGGCTAAAGTCCTGGTTGGGGTGGCGCTCCGGAAAAGTATCTACGTCTAAACCGTCTTCGTCATCTGGCGATGAAAATCTTGTCCCGTTTACTTGTCTGTCTATATAAGCTGCCGATACAATGGCTCCCTGTGCTTCTGTATATTCTAAATAGTCTGTATCCAATGCCGAATCGAGCGCATCACTTAATGTTTGCTGTGGATTGTCAGAATCTTCCACTTCTACCATAAAGTCTAAAGCTGTATCGTCTTCAAAAGGTCCATATCCCCAGGCGCCCATAATGTTTTCTTTTTTTGAGTTAAAGATGGCAATATAAATGATAAAAGGGGAGGTGTTTTACAAATATTGTATGGTTTTATTGGCAATAATCTAACCCGATTTGTATGTCCAATTTTTCTCCCACAAATCACCACTTTTTCAGGTTTACTATTCCCAATTCTCGCCGTCCTTAAAAAGCCTGGAATGCCACTTTCGCCTGCTCATTTTTAGCGATGTTATTTTTTAGCTATAAGGCTCAATGTTTTACGTTCAAAAACTTGCACGTAGCATCAAAATCCGCCAAAAATGTTGAAAACTTTTTGGTGGTAAAAAGTGGTAATTTGTGGTAAAAGAGAATTACTTTTACTCATTAAATTAAGCCATAGTCTTATAATGCCGCATTTAACCGGAGAATTTGAATGTAAACTGGATGCCAAAGGGCGGATGATGATCCCCGGCGGTCTCAAAAAACAGCTTCCAGAAGCTGTTGGCGAGACGCTGATGATCAATCGCGGCCTGGAGAAAAATCTGGCTATTTACACAAAATCCGAATGGGATAAAAGACTTGATGAACTAAGCAAACTTAACGAATACGATCGGCAAAACCTGCGCTTTATCAGGTATTTCACCGGCGGCGCAACGCCCTTGGTGCCAGATGCTGCCGGCAGGGTGCTTTTGCCAAAATCGTTATTGGATTTTGCAGGCATCAGCAACGATGTGGTTTTAGTTTGTGTATTAAATAAAATTGAGGTTTGGAGCAAAACGGCTCATACTGAAATGATTAATAACGAGCCGGATAATTTTGCAGAACTGGCAGAACTGGTAATGGGTAGTAAAGCAGGGAGGAACAATGAGTGAGTACCACACCCCGGTAATGCTGCAGGAATGCATTGAGGGTTTAAATATTAAAAAGGACGGCACTTACGTGGATGTAACCTTTGGCGGCGGTGGTCACTCGCGTGAAATTTTGAAACACCTGGGCCCTGATGGCAGGTTGCTTGCTTTTGATCAGGATGCAGACGCGCAGCAAAATATAATTGACGATGAGCGTTTTGTTTTTGTAGATCAGAATTTTAGATACCTCAAAAACTTTTGTCGCCTGCATGGTGCTATCCCGGTTGATGGTATTCTGGCCGATTTGGGTGTATCATCCTACCAGTTTGACCAGGCCGACCGCGGTTTTTCTATCCGCTTTGATGCCGAGCTGGATATGCGCATGAACCAGGGCGGCGATTTAACGGCTAAGGACATAGTAAATAACTATAGCGGTGCCGAACTGCACCGCATTTTTGGTATCTACGGTGAAATTCAGAATGCTAAATCACTGGCCGAAACTATAGTTACCGCAAGGCTTAACGCCCCGATTGTAACCATTGCCGATTTAAAAAACGCGATAATTAACCGCATCCCCAAAGGGAAAGAAAATAAATACCTGGCGCAGGTTTTCCAGGCGCTAAGAATTGAGGTTAACCAGGAACTGGAGGCCCTAAAAGAGTTTTTAGTACAAAGCGCCGAAGCTTTGGCGGTTGGCGGCAGGTTGGTGGTAATGAGCTATCACTCGCTGGAAGACAGGCTGGTAAAAAACTTCATCGCCAAAGGCAAATTCAGCGGCGAGGTGGAGAAAGATCTATACGGAAATAGCAATAAACCGCTTGATGCAGTTAGCCGCGGGGCTATCACTGCATCGGCAGATGAAATCAATAACAATAACAGGGCACGGAGCGCTAAATTAAGGATAGCTGTAAAAAAATGACCAATCGTTTACGTACAGAAATTCAGGAAGAAGAGTTAGAAGCCGAAGAGCTTATTGTGGAGGAAAAACCCAGGAAAAGGGAAATTCCCGACAATTTCTTTACGCAGCTTTTTACCAAACGCTTTATTACAAGCGAGAAGGCAACTAATGCCCTTCCGTTTGTGTTGTACGTGGCATTGTTAGGCATGATATACATCGGTAACATGCACCTGGCCGAAAAAAACATCCGTGCTATTGACGATTTAACCAAAGAAGTAAAAGAGCGCGGCTGGGATTTTAAAACCACCAAGGCCGATATGGCTTTTAAAAGCACTTTAACAGAAGTAGCCAAACGTGCCGATACACTGGGCGTAAGGCAATCTGTTGAGCCGCCAAGGAAAATAACTGTGAAGGAGGATAAGGATGAAAATTAGGACTAATATACTTTTAAGGGTATACATCGCCTTCGGGTTGGTGGTGTTTTTTTCGTTCGCGGTGGTGGTACAGCTTTGCAGGGTGCAGTTTGTGCAAGGCGCCAAATGGAAAGCCAAAGCCGTTAACATGGCTGCCCAGTTTAGGGATGTTGAAGCTGCAAGGGGGAATATTTTTTCTGTTGATGGTAGTCTGCTGGCTACATCGGTACCTGAATATGAATTGCACATGGATATGCTGGCCGGCGGTATCGCGGTTGATAGCGTGTTTAATGATAATATTGATGTATTATCGGCCAACCTGTCAAAAATGTATGGCGATCGTTCGGCACATGAGTACGCGCGCATTTTCAGGGATGCCCGTAAAGATGGCTCGCGTTACCAGTTGTTAAGGCGTAAGGTTACTTACCAGGAGTTAAAGCAAATTCGCGAGTTCCCGATATTTAAAAACCGCAAAACCAAAAATTGCCTGATCGTTTTACAGCAAAACAGGCGCATTTTGCCTTTTCATTCACTGGCCGAACGTACTATAGGTTACAAAAACGAAAACGTTAAAAACCCGGTTGGGTTAGAAGGTGCTTATTCGCAATACATCAATGGTGAAAACGGCAGGCGTTTAATGCAGCGCATTCCCGGTGGTACCTGGATGCCCGTTAATAACGATGAAGATGAAATTGCCGCTAAAGACGGTGCCGATATTATATCAACCATCAATGTAAACTACCAGGAGATAGCACAGGCGGCTTTGCTAAATCAACTGGACTCAAGCGCGGCCGATCATGGTTGTGTAGTGTTGATGGAAGTAGCTACCGGCGAAGTAAGAGCTATTGCCAATTTTACCCGTACCAAAAGCGGTACTTATAAAGAGAGTTTAAACTATGCTATCAGCAACTCTATCGATCCCGGTTCAACTTTTAAATTGGTATCGTACATGACTTTGTTAGATCAGCATAAACTGGATACCAGCACCATTGTGAATGCGGAAGGTGGCAAATATAAATTTCCTAAAGGGCCAACCATTACCGATACCGAACACGATAATTACGAAATGTCGGTAAAAAAGGCTTTTGAAGAATCATCTAACGTTGCGGCTGCAAAACTGGTTTATAATAATTATAAAGATAACCCCTGGGAGTTTATCAATAAGGTATATAGCTATCATTTGAATGAAAGATTGAACTTACAGATAAAAGGGGAAGGGATGCCGATCATTAAAAATCCATCAAACCGCAGCTGGAACAAGTATTACACCCTGCCAGAGATGGCTTACGGTTACGAGATGAATTTAACGCCATTGCAGATGCTTGCGTTTTACAATTCGGTAGCTAACAACGGCAAAATGATAGCCCCCATTTTTGTGCGCGAAATTCGCCGCATGGGTAATACCATCGAGCAGTTCCAGGCCCGTGTTATTAATGAGCATGTATGCTCTGATGTAACGCTTGGTAAACTGAGGGGCATGTTGGAGGGTGTGGTACAGGAAGGTAACTGTCGCCACGTGATCAAAAATTCATTGTACACCGTAGGTGGCAAAACAGGTACAGCACAGGTAGCAAACGGTACAAAAGGTTACAAGGATAAAAAATACCAGGCTTCTTTTTGCGGTTATTTCCCTGCCGATCATCCTAAGTATTCGATGATTGTGGTGGTTAATAACCCAACCCGGGGATCATACCTGGCGGCTAAAGTTGCCGGCCCGATTTTCAGGGCTGTTGCGGATAAAGTTTACGCCAATGATATGGATATTAACCAGCCTGCGCCGGTAAGATTTGTAGGTAACACATCAATGCCTAAAGTAAAACAGGGTAACCAAAAAGCTTTAAAGCATGTGTACAATACATTGGGGGTAAAACCGCTATACGCCTCGGTAAACGGGGCATCTGCCGGAGTTGATACCAGTAATGGGATTCCGTTTGAGGACGCAAGAGTTAAAGAAGGTACTGTACCGGCTGTTACCGGGATGGGTTTAAGCGATGCCCTGTATGTATTGGGTAATGCAGGATATAAAGTAACGGTACGCGGCAGCGGTACGGTGGCCACACAATCGGTTACCGGCGGTAGCTTAATACCAAAGGGTTCACGCATAACAATTGAATTGCAATGAGATATTTAAGCGATATAGTTGATGGATTGGCCTTTACAGAACTACAAGGCAGTGCCGATGTGGAAATTACCTCTATCGAGTTTGATTCGCGCGCGGTAATTCCGGGCTCGCTGTTTGTAGCGATTAAAGGGACCCTGGTTGATGGACACGATTATATTGAACAGGCCATTAAAAAAGGAGCAATTGCCATTATTTGCGAGGACCTGCCAGCCCATACAGCAGGTGAGGTCGACTTTTTAATGGTTGCCGATTCGGCTAAAGCGCTCAGTCTTGTGGCTGCCAATTTTTACGGTAATCCATCTACCCAGCTTAAACTGGTGGGTGTAACCGGTACCAATGGCAAAACAACCATTGCCACATTGTTATATCAGTTATTCAGGGATTTGGGGTATAAATGTGGATTGCTTTCGACAGTTGAAAACCAGATTAATGGGCAAGTTATTCCATCAACCCATACCACACCAGACCCTATCGAGCTTAACCGCCTGATGGAAGAAATGGTAGCGCAGGGTTGCGATTATTGCTTTATGGAAGTAAGCTCACACGCGGTAGCACAGCACCGGGTAGCTAATCTCCATTTTTCGGGCGGTGTGTTTACCAACCTTACACACGATCACCTGGATTACCACAAAACCTTTGATAAATACCTGAAGGCTAAAAAGGCGTTTTTTGATGGTTTGCCAAAAAGCGCTTTCGCCCTTACCAATATCGATGATAAAAACGGCAACGTAATGCTGCAAAACACCCAGGCTCATAAAAAAAGCTACGGTTTAAAAAGTATGGCCGATTATAAGGCCCGCATTTTGGAAAACCAGTTTGGTGGCCTGCTGCTGCATATCGATAATGAAGAAGTTTGGTTTAAAATGGTAGGCACGTTTAACGCTTATAACCTGCTTGCTGTTTACGCTACTGCTATGCTGTTGGAGCAGGATAAATCAAAAGTGCTAACCAGCCTAAGCAAATTAACAGGTGCCGAAGGTCGGTTTGAATATATAGTTGCGCCAAATAAGGTAATTGGTATAGTTGACTACGCCCACACGCCCGATGCCGTGCAAAATGTACTGAGCACTATTCATGATATCCGCAAGGGAAACGAAAAGGTAATAACCGTAATAGGTTGCGGTGGTGATAGGGACAAAACCAAACGCCCTATTATGGCCCGTGTAGCCAGCGAATGGAGCGACAAAGTGATCCTAACCTCAGATAATCCGCGTTCGGAAGATCCGGCGCAGATCATTAAGGAAATGATTGAAGGTGTAGATCCGGCATTCAAAAGGCACACGGTAAGTATAGTAGACCGCAAGGAAGCTATCAAAACCGCCTGTATGCTGGCAAACCCCGGCGATATCATTTTAGTAGCCGGCAAAGGCCACGAAAAATACCAGGAAATCCACGGCATCAAAAATCACTTTGATGATATGGAGGAGTTGGAGGAGCAGTTTAAATTGATGGTCTGAATCAGAATTTACAGAATTAAAGAATTAACAGAATCCTGTAAATCCTTTAATCTGCTGAATCGTGGTTCAGATAATAAAAGCAAGAATACCAATATAAATAAGAGTAATCAAAAAAGGGAATGTTATACTATCTGTTTACATATCTAAATAAAAACTACAGCATACCGGGGTTGGGGGTGTTTCAGTACATCACGTTCCGTACGGCTATGGCTGTGATAACATCGCTGTTGGTTACTACGGTGTATGGCAGAAGGTTGATTGACTATTTGCGCTTTAAACAGGTAGGGGAAACCGTAAGAAATTTAGGCCTGGAAGGTCAAATGCAAAAATCGGGTACGCCTACTATGGGTGGTATCATCATTTTGGCCGGTATCCTTATCCCTACTTTACTATTTGCAAAACTCGGTAATGTGTACATCATTTTGATGCTCATCACCACCGTTTGGTTGGGTGCTATTGGCTTTTTAGACGATTACATTAAAGTATTTAAAAAGAACAAAGAAGGCTTAGCAGGCCGGTTTAAAATAGTAGGGCAGGTTGGTTTATCGCTGATAGTAGGGTGGACAATGTATTTCAATACCAACATTGTTATCCGCCAGGAAGTAAAGCTGCCGGTTAAAATTAACGCGCCTGTCGATTTTCACTTAAAAAGGAATGTGCCCGTTTACACGCAGGATGTGCACTCCACCAAAACAACCATGCCGTTTTATAAAAACAACGAGTTTGATTACGGCAAGGTATTAAAGTTTATTGGTCCGGGTTATGAATATTACGCATTGGTGGTGTTCCTGTTTTTTGTGATCATCATCGTCACCTTTATTTCAAACGGGGCAAATATAACTGATGGGATCGACGGCCTGGCAACGGGGACCTCGGCCATTATTGGGATCACGCTGGCTATACTGGCTTATGTATCCGGTAACATCGAAATTGCCGATTACCTTAACATTATGTTTATCCCCAACTCGGGCGAGCTGGTGATCTTCGCCGGTGCTTTTGTGGGCGCTTGCGTGGGTTTCTTGTGGTATAATTCGTACCCGGCACAGGTATTTATGGGCGATACAGGCAGTTTAGCCATCGGCGGTATCATCGCAGTGTTCGCTATCATGATCCGTAAGGAATTATTGCTGCCGGTATTGTGCGGTGTGTTTGTAATCGAAAACGTATCAGTGATTATGCAGGTGGGTTGGTTTAAGTACACCAAGAAGAAATTTGGCGAAGGTAAACGTGTGTTTTTAATGGCACCGTTACATCACCACTATCAAAAGAAAGGTTTCCACGAAGCTAAAATTGTAACCCGCTTTTGGATCATCGGGATTTTGCTGGCGATTATAACGATTATAACTCTTAAACTTAGATAGTATCAAGTAGTAAGTATCAAGTATCAAGATAGAAGGAATAAAGACAAAAGGATAAAAGAACAAGGATAAATACAGCAATGAATCACCCACTCACTACTCATCACTCACTACTCACCACTCAGCGGATAGCCATTCTTGGTGCCGGCGAAAGTGGGGTTGGGGCGGCGTACCTGGCTCAACAGCAGGGGTATGATGTTTTTGTGTCGGATTTTGGGGCTATTGCTGATAAGTATAAACAACAACTTCAGGACTGGAATATCAGCTTTGAAGAAAAACAACATACCGAAGACCTGATCCTGAACGCGGTTGAGGTGATCAAAAGCCCGGGCATTCCCGATAAGGCACCAATCATCAAAAAGCTGAAAGAAAAAGGTATCCCGGTAATTTCCGAAATCGAATTTGCGGGCAGGTATTGCGATGCGAAAATCATCGGTATAACCGGCTCAAACGGTAAAACTACTACGAGCAGTTTAACCTATCATATTTTAAAAAATGGTGGTTTAAATGTTGGCCTGGCAGGCAACATTGGTAAAAGCTTTGCTTACCAGGTGGCTACCGAAAAGTTTGATTTTTATGTATTGGAGCTAAGTAGCTTCATGCTTGATGATATGTTTAAGTTTAAGGTTGATATTGCGGTATTGCTCAATATCACCCCCGATCACTTAGACCGGTACGACTATAAGCTGGAAAATTACGCGGCATCCAAATTCAGGATTATGCAGAACCAAACACCGGCCGACTATTTTATTTACTGCACCGACGATCCTGAAACCATTAAAGGAATGGCCGATAGAACGTTTGCAGCCCAACTATTGCCTTTTACAATTGAAACTATAGTTAAACCGGGAGCATATCTCGAAAACGACAATATTGTCATTAACACCACACAAGAACATTTTACAATGTCAATTCAAGAACTGGCCTTACAGGGCAAGCACAACATTTACAACTCCATGGCATCAGGTATTGTAGCAAGGGTGCTGGAGTTGCGCGAAGGAACGATTAAGGAGAGCATGGGCAACTTTAAAGCCATTGAGCACAGGCTTGAATTTGTGGCCAATATTTCGGGCATTCGTTTTATTAATGATTCAAAGGCTACCAACGTTAATTCAACCTGGTACGCCTTAGAAAGCATGAGCACAGATGTTGTTTTGATACTGGGTGGTGTTGATAAAGGCAACGATTATGGCATGCTTAAAGATTTAGTAAAAAAGAAGGTAAGAGCTATAGTTTGCCTGGGTAAAGACAATAAACGTATCCACGATGCTTTTGAAGACGACGTTGATGTAATTGTAAATACATTCTCGGCCCAGGAAGCCGCGCAAATAGCGTTTCACCTGGCCGAAAAAGGGGATACTGTACTATTATCACCAGCCTGCGCCAGTTTCGATCTGTTTAAAAATTATGAAGACAGGGGAGATCAGTTTAAAGCAGCGGTAAGGGAGTTATAAGATGTGCAGATTTCAAATGTGCAAATGTGCAGATGAAAGAAGTGTAAATGATAGATTATAGAATAGATAATTAACGAATACTAAAATATAAAGTCTCACCCTTTAGGGGGAGATTTAGAGGGGGCTAAATGCATAGGATATTAAACAACACAAAAGGCGACCGGTGGATATGGCTTATAGTCATATTGCTTTCTGTTATATCCTTGCTGGCGGTATACAGTTCAACCGGTACGTTGGCTTACAAGCGTGGCGTAGGGGTCGAGTCGATATTGATGAAGCATTTGGCTATGATGGTGGGTGGCTTAATGCTGATGTACATTTCGCATAAGCTGGATTACAGGTATTACGCCGGTCTGTCAAAAATAATGATGATTGTTACCATACCGCTGTTGGTGTACACGCTGGTTTTTGGTAGCCATATCAACAATGCAAGTCGTTGGATTAGTATCCCGGTTATCGGCTTAAGCTTCCAAACATCAGATTTGGCCAAGCTGGCTTTAATTACTTACCTGGCGCGTACCTTATCGCGCAAGCAGGAAAATATTAAGGATGTTAAAGAGTCGTTTTTGCCAATCATGGGTTCTGTTTGCGTGGTGTTTATTTTAATCGCTTTAGCCAACTTATCAACCGCGTTGATGCTTTTTGGGGTAAGTATTTTGTTGCTGATCATCGGTCGTATCAGTATCAAACAAATTGCCATAGTATGCGCGGCGGGTTTTGTGTTGTTATTGGGCGTAATATTTTTAGGGCCAAGGAGGCATACTTATGTATCGCGCGTGCAAACGTTTATGCACCCCGATTCAACCAAAACAGATAAATCATTCCAGGCCGATCACGCTAAAATAGCTATAGCAAGTGGTGGTCTGTTTGGTAAAGGGCCAGGTAATAGTACCGAAAGAAATTTCTTGCCTGAGTCATACTCGGATGAGATTTATGCCATCATTATAGAGGAATACGGCCTGGTGGGTGGTTTCGCGCTGATAGGTATTTACCTGTTTTTGCTGTATCGCTGTATCAAAATAGTAACTAAAGCGCCAAAAGCGTTCGGGGCTTTACTGGCTTGCGGCTTAAGCTTTAGCCTGGCCATACAAGCCTTTGCCAATATGGCGGTGGCTGTAGGGCTTGGGCCGGTAACGGGTGTGCCATTGCCGTTTGTTAGTATGGGTGGTACATCTATATTATTTACAAGTGTGGCCTTTGGCATTATACTATCGGTAAGTAAGGATATTGAGGAACCGAAGAAGGTGGTTGTGGGAGAGATAAGTGTAGCTTGATTTAATTAGTGAATTATTGATTTAGTGAATTAGTGATTGGCTGGAACCGGAGCTTAAAGATTAGGATTTAGAATTTCAGAATATTAGAGTTTAAGTTTTTTCCATTTAGGATTTAAAAATTAGGATTTAGGGTTTATCTATTTAGAATTTAAAAAACATGGCAAAAAGAATTATTATAAGCGGAGGCGGAACGGGTGGTCACATCTTCCCGGCTATTGCTATTGCCAATGCTTTGAAGGCTATTGATCCTGATACCGAAATATTGTTTGTTGGTGCCTTGGGTCGTATGGAAATGGAAAAGGTTCCTGCTGCCGGATACAAGATCATCGGGTTAGATATTAGGGGTATTCAGCGCGATTCTGTTTGGAAAAACGTAATGTTCCCGGTAAAACTGTTGGGTAGTGTGCGTAAGGCCCTGCAAATTATAAAAGATTTTAAACCCGATGCCGCGGTTGGCGTTGGTGGTTATGCCTCCGGTCCGTTGTTGTACGCGGCATCTATGAAAAAGATCCCGTACCTCATCCAGGAGCAAAACTCGTACGCAGGTATTACCAATAAATGGTTAGGTAAGGGCGCTCAAAAAATTTGCGTGGCCTTTGATAATATGGAGCAGTTTTTCCCTGTTGGCAAAATTATTAAAACAGGCAACCCTATCCGTAAGGATGCGGTGAACATTGCCGGCAAGCATATGCAAGCGCTGGAGTTGTTTAAACTATCAACGTTTAAGAAAACCATTTTGATTACGGGCGGCAGTCTTGGCGCGCGTACATTGAATAACAGCATTATGGCCGGTTTAGATAAGCTGATAGCTGCCGATGTACAGGTAATATGGCAAACGGGCAAGTTTTATTATAAAGGCATCATTGAAAAACTGGGCGAAGATCATCACCCGGATATTAAAATACGGGAGTTTTTAACCCGTATGGATTTGGCTTATGCCGCCGCCGATGTCATTATTTCAAGGGCGGGTGCCGGTACCATTGCCGAATTGTGCATGGTTAAAAAGCCGGTGATCCTGGTGCCTTCGCCAAATGTGGCCGAAGATCATCAAACCAAAAATGCCCTGGCATTGGTACAGGAAGACGCCGCCGTTTTTGTGGCCGACAGGGACGCCGAAGCCAAACTGGTAGATAGGGTGCTTGAGTTATTAGAAGATAAACATTTACAAAAAAAGCTAAGCACCAACATAGGTAAAATGGCCATGCCAAATGCCGATGAAGTAATAGCTAAAGAACTTTTACAAATAACAGTTAACAATTAAAGTTATGGTCCTCCTTCTCCCAAAAGGGGAGGACCTTTTTTAAACAATCATTACAATGGAACTACGCGACATACAAAGGGTTTACCTGGTGGGTATAGGCGGCATCGGGATGAGCGGCCTGGCCCGTTATTTCCAGCATTTGGGCTGTGTTGTTTGCGGTTACGATAAAACAGTTACGGATTTAACCAACGATTTGCACAACGAAGGCATCCAGATCTGTTTTGAAGATAATGCCGATTGTATCCCGCTGAGTTTTCAAAAGCCATGTAATGATACACTGATTATTTACACCCCGGCTATCCCTAAAGATTCGGCGGTATTAAACTATTTTAAAAATAAGGGGTTCGATTTATATAAGCGTTCGCAGGTTTTGGGCCTCATCAGCAAAAGTTCGTTCACTATTGCTGTTGCCGGCACACATGGTAAAACCACTACCTCAACCATGGTGGCGCATTTGCTGAAAGCATCGGGTAACGATTGCTCTGCATTTTTGGGTGGTATATCGTCAAACTACCAAACCAATGTGCTTTACGGAAAAAATAACGTAATGGTGGTGGAGGCCGATGAATACGATCGTTCGTTTTTAACATTGTTCCCGGATGTGGCTATCATCACATCAATGGATGCCGATCACCTGGATATTTATGGCGATCACGCACATTTAACAGAGTCGTTTAAGCTGTTTGCTTCGCAGATTAAAAGCGGCGGAACGCTGGTTCATAAAAAAGGCTTGCCTTTAGATACCGGTTACACCTATGCGCTTGAAGATGCAACCGCCGATGCGCATGCTGCTAACATCCGTATAGAGAACGGCGATTTTTATTTCGATTTTATCAATGCCGATATCACCATCGCCAATATCAGGATGGGTATTGCGGGTATGCATAATATCGAAAACGCGGTTGCTGCCATCGAGGCTGTTTTAAGACTGGATATCCCGGCTGATTCTATCAAAGACGCATTGGGTTCATTCCGTGGAGTTAAGCGTCGGTTTGAATATATTGTAAAAACACCGGAGCATATTTATATAGATGATTACGCGCATCACCCCGAAGAATTGCGGGCTGCCATATCATCGGTAAAAAGATTGTATCCTAATAAAAAGCTGACCGCTATTTTTCAACCCCACCTGTACACCCGCACCCGCGATTTTGCCGATGGCTTTGCCGAGGTGCTGGATATGGTTGATGAACTGATACTGCTGGATATTTACCCGGCCCGTGAGCTGCCTATTGAAGGCGTTACATCGGCCATGCTATTAGGTAAAATGCAGCTGCAAAATAAACGGATACTAAGCAAACAGGAAGCGCTTAACGCGGTAAAAAATGAACAGCCCGAATTGCTGTTAACTGTAGGTGCAGGCGATATAGATACATTGGTACACCCTTTAAAAGGATTATTGCATGGATAAAAAACTCATATGGAAGCGCCTGCTGATAGGTGGTGCCTGGGTAATATGCCTGGGTGGCCTGGTAGCGCTTATGAGTTTTATTGAAACCAAAAAGGCATCGGTATTGTGTACAGCGGTAAAAGTAAACATCCCCGGCAACCAATATTTTATAGATAAACAGGAGGTTGACCAGATTTTGCAAACCAACAGCCATACGCTGATTGGCCGTAAACTGGAAAACATAAATATCCAGGATCTGGAAAACAAACTGAAGGCAAATCCATTTATTGAGTTTGCCAAAGTGTATACCGAAATGGATGGCATCCTGAGGGTAGAGGTTAGCCAGCGCCAACCGATACTAAGGGTGATGAACCATTACGATATGGATTTTTATATAGATCAGCATGGTTTAAAAATTCCGCTATCATCAAACTTTACCGCAAGGGTATTGGTAGCCAATGGTTATATAGATGAATTGTTTACTAATCATGTAGACTCATTACACACCCAACTGGCAAAAGACCTGTACAAAACGGCCGACTATATCCGCAAGGATTCATTGTGGGATGCCCAGATAGCACAGATCTACGTAAATGTTGATAGAGAGATAGAGCTGATCCCCCGGGTAGGCAACCAGCGTATTTTAATAGGCAATGCCGATTCGCTGAACGTGAAATTAAGAAACCTCGTAGCATTTTATAAACAAGTGTTACCGCAGGTAGGCTGGGATAAGTACAGCAAAATAAATATTAAATATACCAACCAGGTCATCGGTATTAAAAATCAACTGACCAAAGCAGATTCGGCCAAAGCAAAAGCGGCAAGGTTGGATTCGCTCAAAATGAAGAAGGATACATCTCAAATAAAAATGTAATATGGACAAAAGCTCAACTCAAGAAAAAAGTTCACCAATTGTAGTAGGATTGGATATCGGGACTACAAAAATATGCGTCATTGTGGGGCGCAGGAGCAAGAATGGGAAGATTGAGGTATTAGGAATTGGTAAAGCCGAATCCGCGGGTGTAACGCGCGGTATGGTATCAAATATAGATAAAACTGTACAGGGGATAGCCCAGGCGGTTGAAATTGCCGGTGCACAATCAAATGTGGATATAAAAGTGGTGTTTGTTGGTATTGCCGGTCAGCATATCAAAAGCTTGCAGCACCGTGGTTTAATTACCCGTCGTGATTTACAGTCCGAGATCAGCCGCAAGGATATTGATAAACTAATTGAGGACATGTACAACCTGGTAATGCCTCCGGGCGAAGACATTATTCACGTATTACCGCAGGAGTTTACGGTAGATAATGAGCCGGGAATTAAAGATCCTATTGGCATGGCTGGCGTGCGTTTAGAGGCCAACTTCCATATCATATCTGGCCAGGTTACCGCAATTAAAAACATTGTAAAATGTGTTAACAAGGCAAACCTTGATAGCCAGGACCTGATCCTGGAGCCACTTGCATCTTCTGAATCTGTTTTGAGCGAAGAGGAAAAAGAAGCAGGTGTGGTATTGGTTGATATTGGTGGTGGTACTACAGATGTGGCCATATTCCACGAAGGTATCATTCGCCATACCGCGGTTATTCCGTTTGGTGGCAACAGCGTAACCGAGGATATCCGCGAAGGCTGTTCTGTAATGCGCAACATTGCTGAGCAGCTGAAAGTGAGGTTTGGATCGGCCCTGGCTGACGAAAATAAAGAGAACGAGATAGTGTGTGTGCCTGGCTTACGTGGCCGCGAACCTAAAGAGATCAGCGTAAAAAACCTGGCCTATGTTATCCAGGCCCGTATGGAGGAGATTGTTGAGCATGTATACTATGAGATCAAATCATCGGGCTACGAGAAAAAACTGATTGCAGGTATAGTAATTACCGGTGGTGGCGCGCAGCTAAAACATTTACGTCAGTTAGTTGAGTTTGTTACCGGGTTAGATTGCCGTGTAGGCTACCCGACAGAGCATTTGGCCAAAAATGAGGTGTTGCCTAAAAACGTTTACGAAGAACTGCAAAGCCCAACGTTTGCTACTGGTATTGGCTTGCTGATAAAAGGTATCCAAAAAACAGAATACATGAATGCCGATATCCCGGCAGCTACCAAAATTGAAAAGCCGAAGTTTGAAGGCAAGGGTAAAGAGGGTGGCTTGTTCGACAGGTTATTAAAGAAAAGCATCACTTTTATTAAGGATGATATAAACGACGAGGACTTTTTGAAATAATTATACACAATAGTTAAGGTTTTCCACATTGTAGACATTTGTGGAAAACTATTGTTGAAAAAGCCCTATTATTACGATGGTTAAATCTAAATGTTGGTAAAATCACATATAGCTGAAAACGAAGATTATGCAGTTTGAGATGTTAAAAGAAAAATCGTCAATCATCAAAGTAATTGGTGTTGGCGGTGGTGGTGGTAACGCCGTAAACCATATGTACAGGCAGGGAATTACCGGTGTCGACTTTATAATTTGTAACACCGATGCCCAGGCATTAGAGCTTAGCCCTATACCTAACAAGGTACAATTGGGTGCCAGCCTTACCGAAGGAATGGGCGCGGGATCAATACCCGAAGTAGGAAAAAACTCTGCAATTGAAAATATCGACGATATAAAACAGATGCTTGGTGTTAATACCAAAATGCTGTTTATTACTGCCGGGATGGGTGGTGGCACCGGTACAGGCGCAAGCCCTATCATTGCCAAAGCCGCCCGCGAAATGGATATACTTACGGTAGGTATTATTACCACGCCTTTCTCTTTTGAAGGTAAACGCCGTAAAATGCAGGCAGATGCCGGTATGGAAGAATTGAAAAAATATGTCGATTCATTCCTGGTGATCTCAAACGATAGGTTACGCCAGATTTTTGGTAACCTAACCATGAGTTCGGCATTTGGGCAGGCCGATGATATTTTAACAACTGCCGCAAAAGGTATTGCCGAGATCATCACCTTACCGGGCTATATCAACGTCGACTTTAAAGACGTGCGCACCGTTATGAAAGATAGCGGCGTATGTATAATGGGTAGCAGCACCGCCGAAGGCGAAGGCCGTGCGTTGAAAGCTGTTGAAGGTGCTTTGTCATCGCCGTTGTTGAAAGATAATGAAATTGAAGGTGCGCGTTACATTTTGCTTAACATCAGCTCGGGCCTTAAAGAGGTTACCATGGATGAGGTAAGCATTATTACCGATTACATACAGGAAGAAGCCGGTTTGGCTGCCGACCTGATTTGGGGTAACTGCGTTGATGAAAATTTAGAAGATAAATTATCAGTAACCATCATAGCCACAGGTTTCCAAACCAAGGATGAGCGTGAATTGGAAAACAGCAACAAAAAGATTGTATCTATGCTGGTGCCTGAAAACGCGCCTTTGGTAAAACCGGTTGTTAACGAGTTTATCAATGCTGTTAAAGCCGATGCACCTGCACAGCCATATATTAAACACCAAAAAGAAGAGCCAAAACAAACCGGTCTTTTCGATATGTTTGGTGGCAGTGTTCAGGCAGCAAAAGAAGAAACGGTAGTAAGGTTTAACCTGCACGAAGAAGAACAGCAAGACGAACAAAACGAGCCGGATATGGCAGGTTTCACCTTTAAAATGAGTGAGCCTGAAACTTACATAGCCCCCGTACAGGAGCAACGCAAGCCAGAGCCTATTCCTGTGCCCGAGCCAGAACCAGAGCCGGTTGCTTTAGCTGGCGCCGATGATCATAAAACAAATGAATCAATAGAAGAGCAGCTGAAAAAATCGCGCGAGCGGATTATGCGCTTAAAAGACCTGAGTATGAAACTACGTACCGGCAACATCCAGGAACTGGAAAACGTACCTGCCTACAAACGCAAGGAAGTAGCCCTGCAAGATACCCCAAAATCTGATGAAAGCGCCATCTCCCGTTTCAGCCTGATGCCAGACAGCGAAGGCAATACCGAGATCAGGAGAAATAATTCGTTTTTGCACGATAATGCGGATTAAGGAATAGAATCAAGAATTAAGAGTCAAGAATCAAGACAGAAAACAGGGCGGTTAACATATACAAATATGAAAGCCGCCCTGTTCTTGTTTAAAAGAATCTTGCATTCAAAAATCTTAATTCTTGACTCTTAACTCTTGATTCTCTTTTCTAAGTTATAACCTATTCTAAAAAGTTATAGCTATTGTCGCAAGCTATAAATACAGCTATATTTGCATATTATTCACTAACTAAACGGTAATTTATTTTGGATTTATTTGATAAAATAACAAAAAACTCGGGCGGACCGATTGGTCAGCACCAAAAGTGGTCGCACGGTTATTTTTCATTTCCTAAACTGGAAGGGGAGATTGGGCCGCACATGCAGTTCAACGGGAAAGAGCATTTGGTTTGGAGCCTTAATAATTACCTGGGTTTAGCTAATCACCCCGATATTCGCCAGGCCGATGCGCAAGCCGCTGCCGATTACGGTATGGCTTACCCTATGGGTGCGCGAATGATGTCGGGAAATTCAAAACACCATGAAGAGCTGGAAAACAATCTGGCTCAGTTTGTGGGGAAAGAAGCTGCGTTTTTATTGAACTATGGCTACCAGGGAATGGTATCTATTATAGATGCGCTGGTTGATCGTAACGACGTGATTGTTTACGATGCCGAATCGCACGCCTGCATTATTGATGGTGTACGCCTGCATATGGGTAAACGCTTTGTTTATCAGCATAACGATATTGATAGCTGCAAAAAACAGTTGGAGCGCGCTACCAAATTAGTAGAGCAAACCGGCGGTGGCATCCTGCTGATCACCGAAGGTGTTTTTGGCATGTCGGGCGCGCAGGGTAAATTAAAAGAGATTGTTGATCTTAAAAAAGATTTCAATTTCCGTTTATTAGTTGATGACGCGCATGGCTTTGGCACTATGGGCAAAACCGGTGCCGGTACCCATGAAGAGCAGGATTGCGTTGAAGGGGTAGATGTATACTTTGCCACCTTTGCCAAATCAATGGCAGGCATAGGCGCTTTTGTAGCCGCCGATGAGCAGATAGTTCATTTTTTGCGTTACAACATGCGTTCGCAAACCTTCGCTAAAGCTTTACCAATGCCAATGGTATTGGGCCTAAAAAAACGCTTTGAAATGCTGCGTTCGCAGCCAGAGTTACGCGCTAAACTTTGGGAAGTGGCTTTAACACTGCAAAAAGGTTTAAGGGAACGTGGGTTTGATTTGGGTAACACCAATACCATGGTTACCCCGGTATTTTTAAAAGGCGATCTTTTTGAAGCCACCGCTTTAACCCGCGATTTGCGTGAAAACTATGGTATCTTCTGTTCAATCGTAATTTACCCGGTTATCCCTAAAGGATTAATCGTATTACGTTTAATTCCAACCGCATCACACAGTTTAGAAGATGTACAACGTACGCTTGATGCTTACACCGCCATGGGCGATAAACTAAAAGCCGGATACTATAAAGAAAACAAACTGGAAATAGCGTAGTAGATATGCGGATGTGCAGATTTCAGATGTGCAGATGATTTTTGATTTTAAAATTTGAGGATTTGGCAATTAAGAAAACGATAATCTAAAAGAAGAAAATCAAAATCCTGTTAAATCTGAGTAATCTGTTTAATCCCGGTTCAGAGAAAAATAAAAGGCCTTTCATTTAATTGAGAGGCCTTTTGTTTATGTTAGTTTTTGGTGCGTTCTGAAGCCATTAACCGTATAATTTAAAATCTGCACATCTGTAATCTACACCTCTGCATATCAAAAAATCAGTGTTTAAAAAACGTAAGGTAAACCTGCTTCACAATATGATAAGCCGCAAACGCGAAAAATAGTATGGCGATGCCGGTATTGATTAGCCGGTTGCTGAGCGCGAATTTACTTTGCATGTACCGGGCAAACTGGGCGTATAAAAACAGGCATAAGAATGCGCCGGCGGCAGAACCTATACTAAATATAACCAATGCAACTTTACCGGTCAATATCCACTCGTGGGTAATAAGGTATGTGCCGGTAATCATCCAGAAGGGAACCTGTACCGGGTTTAAAAAACCGAGCAAAATGCCGTATTTAATGCTGTCATGTTCTGATTTGCGTGGCTCTGGCGGTTTTTTGCGGTTAACCCAGGTAATGGTGCCCATTACGGTAAACAAGACAACCATTATCCAGTCAATAATTACGCTTAAGTGCAACTGTCCGGATAGCCAGTCGGCCGCGTGCATAATAAAATACGTGAAGAAAAACTCAACACATGAAAAGGCGATGATGAAGCGTAAAGCCTCTTTCATGCCACGGTTTATAGTAAGTTGTAATAGTGCAAGGTTTATGTTGCCGGGCGGTATGTAACCAATAAAGTTGGCGATAAGCCCGATAAAAAAGGTTAGAAATATCATTGGCGCAAAGATAGGGTGTTGATGTGCAGATTTCAAATTTCAAATTTGCAGATGTTGATCAGAATTTTCAGAATTTAAAAATGAACAGAATCCTGTAAATTCAATAATCCTGTAAATTCTGATTCAGACATAATCTGCATATTTGCACATCTGTAATCTGCACATCTAACAAACATGTCAAGTTCTAAAATAGTTTCCCTGCTACCTTCCGCTACCGAGATCATATGTGCCCTTGGGCTCGAAAATATTTTGGTTGGTCGCTCGCATGAGTGCGATTATCCCGAATCTGTAAAGCAACTGCCGGTTTGTACCGAGGCAAATTTCCCCGATGGATTAAGCAGTGCTGATATCGATATAAAAGTAAAAGAGATCCTGGCCGATGCATTATCGGTATATACCGTTAAGCGCGAAGTAATCAAAGACCTCTCGCCCGATGTGGTGATCACACAGGATCAGTGCGAAGTTTGCGCGGTATCTTTAACCGATGTGGAGCAGGCTTTAGATAATTATCTCGATAAAAAAGCACAGATCATTTCTTTGCGACCAAACAGTATGCAGGATATTTTTAATGATATCAGCACTATAGCCAAAGCGTTAAATGTAGAGAAAGCAGGCGAGGAGTTGTTAGAGTTATTGAACGAACGTGTTGATATTATTAAACACAAACTAAAGTTTGCCGATAGTAAACCAACAGTAGCCTGTATTGAATGGCTTCAACCGCTAATGGTATCTGGTAACTGGGTACCGGGTTTAGTTGATATAGCAGGTGGAACACCGGTGCTGGCCAAACCAGGCGCACATTCGCCTTATGTGAGCTGGGATGATATTGTTGAGCAAAACCCGGAAATCATAGTGGTGATGCCCTGTGGTTTTTCTATTGAGCGTACGCTGCGCGAAATGGGTATACTTATGCAGCAACCTGGCTTTGCCGATTTGAAAGCCGTTAAAAATAACCGCCTGTACATTGCCGATGGCAACCAATACTTTAATCGCCCCGGCCCAAGGATAGTTGATTCTATCGAGATCCTGGCCGAGATTATTCGCCCTAAACAGTTTGCTTTTGGTTACGAAGGCGAAGGCTGGATTAAGTTTGGCCTGTAGCGGGACTTGGGGACCGGTGGACATTGGGAATATGGGATTTTGGGACGATGGACCTAACTTCTCGTGCTGCCGCAAGGCTCTGCCTTGTGGCCCGCATGCAAAGTATATTACAGGCGTATCCAGACTTACGAAATTTTTAAAACGTCGTAAGTTTTTCATATCCCATTAATTTATAGAACAATAATATTTCAACTTATTAAAATTATTTAAAAAGTTGTATATATTTACGTTTCCTATATTATCATAACACAAAATCACATGCGCAAAATCCTTACCTTAATGCTGGTTTCGGCATTTTTTATGAGTACTGCTTTTAAAACTGATCCCGTAAAATTTAATGCCGCCGATCTGCACATCAGCTGGGAGGTAATGGATGATAACTACCAGGGTAAAAATGAAGCCCTGACAGCATTAGTGATCACCAACAAAGGGAAAGAAACTTTACCTGCCGCCGGCTGGAAGTTTTATTTTAACTCGGGGCGGGGATTTACCGAAAACGCTGTGAGCGGCAACGCCAAAATAAACCAGGTAAATGGCGATTTATATAGCATTACCCCAACTGCCGGTTTTAAAGACCTAAAGTCCGGCGAATCAATCCGCATAGAATATGTAAACGATGATCCGGCAGTAAACGTAACCGATGCCCCCGAAGGTATTTACCTGGTATGGGATGCCAACCCCGAAAAAGGCTACAGCATCGGATCATTCAATATAACCCCCTACAAACCCACCTACCAGGGTTTAATTACTCCCGAAATTGTTTTTGACAGAAATAAAGTGGTAACTGATATCCCGGCAGATCAATTACCGAAAATTTTCCCTACGCCGGTAAGCTACACCGAAAATAGTGGCTCGTTTATATTGAGTGAGAAAACTCTTATTGCTGCCGATGGCGATTTTACAAAGGAAGCAACCTCTTTAGCCGAAAGCATCAACAGTCTGACAGGTAAACCCGCTAAGATTGTAACTACAGCATCAGGGGCAAATATCTACCTGAAAAAAGTGAGTGGAATTGCTGCCGAAGGGTATGAATTAAATGTAACACCACAAGGCATCACCATTAACGCGTCTACCCCGGTTGGTGCTTTTTATGGTATTCAGTCATTAAAAAGCCTGGTGCCTTTTGCTGCTTACAGCAAAAAAGAAAAATCTATCCAGTTACTTTGCGTTGCCGTTAAAGACGAACCCCGTTTCCCGCACCGCGCTGTAATGCTGGATGTGGCCCGTAACTTTCAGCCTAAAAGCCAGGTGCTAAAACTAATTGAGGCGATGAGCCTTTATAAACTTAATGTACTTCACCTGCATTTAACTGATGATGAAGGTTGGAGAATAGAGATCCCCTCATTGCCGGAGCTCACTTCGGTAGGGTCAAAACGCGGCCATACTTTAGATAGCAAACATCATCTTCCGGCATCGCATGGATCGGGTCCGGATGTAAATAATGCTACCGGTACTGGTTTTTATACCAAAGCCGAGTATATCGAGATTTTAAGATACGCTACCGACCGTCACATTATAGTGATCCCCGAGATTGAAACCCCTGGCCATGCTCGTGCGTCTATCAAAGCTATGGATGCACGTTATGATCGCCTGATGGCCGAAGGTAAAAAGGACGAGGCCGTTAAATATTTGCTGCGCGATTTGGACGATAAATCAGAATACCGTTCTGTACAGTATTGGAATGATAACGTGATCAATGTATCTGTACCATCAACCTATACTTTTGTTGAAACCGTTGTCGATGATTTGATCGGTATCTACAAAGAAGCGGGCGCACCACTACCAACTATTCATTTTGGTGGTGATGAGGTACCTCCGCATGTTTGGGAAAAATCGCCTGCTTATCTTGCCTTAAAAGCAACGCACCCCGAAATTCAAGGTACCGGCGACCTGTGGTATTACTTTTACGGTCGTGTTAACCAGATATTGAAAGCAAAAGGCATTTACCTGTCGGGATGGGAAGAAATGGCCCTTCGTAAAACCAAGCTTGATGGTAACGATACCTACGTGCCCAACCCCGACCTTGCCGGCGAACACCTGCATGCCGATGTTTGGAACAACGTATTAGGCGGCGGACAGGAAGACCTGGCCTACAAACTGGCAAACGGCGGTTACAAGGTAGTGCTTACCTGCGTTACCAACCTGTATTTTGATATGGCCAACTACAAATCATTTGATGAACCGGGTTATTACTGGGGAGCATTTTTAGGTATCGATAAGTTTTACTCATTTATTCCTTACGATTACTTTAAAAATGCCGATGTAGATAGAAACGGCGCGCCAATCAATCAAAACATATTTTTAGGCAAGCAGCGCCTTACCGACTATGGCAAAAGCAACATTATAGGCCTGCAAGGCGCGCTATGGGCCGAAACGGTGAAAAGCACCGATAGGATGGATTACATGATTTTCCCGCGTTTGCTGGGCCTTGCAGAGCGTGCATGGGCACAAGACCCAACCTGGGCTACCGAAAAGGATGGCATAAAAGCGAAGCAGGATTATCAGCAGGCCTGGTCTACGTTTTTAAATGTATTGGGTAAAAGAGAATTGCCACGACTAACGTATTTCAATGGTGGTTACAACTACCGTGTGCCTAAACCGGGCATTAACTTGCAGGATGGTAAATACTCATCAAACGTAGAGTTCCCGGGTTTAACCATCAGGTATACCACCAATGGTAATGACCCTGATGCAGGCAGCAAAATGTACACCGGCCCCGTTGATTACAAAAGTGGTATCATCAAATTCCGCGCCTTTGATCCTAAAGGTAGGGGAGGTAATGTAGCTACCGGAGGCGAGGAAACACAAACTGGAAAGAAACAAGGATCTACTTTGTAGTCATTAGTCATTTCGCTGAGTTGTCATTAGTCATTAGGTTTTCTTTCGCTCCCGCGAGGTTAGCGATAGCGTACCTCGTGGGTAAAACGAGTAAGCTTTCAGCTTACGGCGAAGAGCAGCTGAAAGCTGCAACCATGAAACCCGCGGGCTGAAAGCCCGCGGTAGCAAAAAAAAATCCCGCCATCAAAACAATTGAAGCGGGATTTTTTTTGCCCTAATGACTAATGACTAATGACTAATGACTAATGACTAATGACTAATGACTAATGACTAATGACTGTCTCGTCCTAAAAAAAGTTTACAGTTTTTAGATTAATCCTGTAATGAGTTTACAGGTTGATTTGTGTCCTGAATTAGC
>NZ_JAUFPS010000092.1 GCF_030409315.1 Mucilaginibacter flavus
ATTGTTCTTTATAAAAAACTTGCATTGAGCGACAAAATCAGGGCTTGTTTGAAATATCGTGGTAGCCCATAAGATTATGGCGCGCGGTTCTATGACCCGGTGATTGGTAGGTGGACGAGCGTGGACCCGCTGGCGGAGAAGTACCGGAGAATGTCGCCTTACAATTATGGCGTGAATAATCCCATAAGATTCATTGACCCTGATGGGATGGATGTGTATAGCGATGATAAGCTGGCGGATGCAGAAAGATTAAAAAAAGAGATAGCTGTCCGTAACTCTAGGGAAAGTTTAGAGGCGAGCCAAGCTCAATTCCAGGAATGGACTAACAGTGTATTTGACGGAACTTTGCTTGGAGGAAGCGGGAACGGTATGGTGAATAATGGCAAAACTTCGTTTGAAGGAAGCGGGGGCGATGCAGCAGATAATGGCGAAACTTTGTTTGAAGGAAGCGGGAGTGATGGAGCGGATAATGCTAATCAGGGGGGGTATTAATAAAAATTTTAGTGGCTGATGCTTCAGGTTTGTTAGACGTAGGACATAGTGCTATTCAATTAAATGATAATTACGTCTTTGGGTATTATCCTTCAAGTAGCAGTGGTCATGGTTTTGGTTCAGGGGATTTGATGTCGAGTAAAGGTGCGCCAAGCGTTGTTTCTAGAAGTACATTCGACAGGGAATATTTAAAACAAGGATACACGGAATACACCCTAAGTATTACGGCCAAACAATTCTCGTCGTTACAAAATTATCTATCAAATGTCGTGAATAATCCAGGTAATTATAGTTTATTTTTGAATAACTGTACAAGCGTAATAATAACTGGTCTTCAGAATGAGGGTATTTACCTTAGAATACATGGCCTCGGAACAACTGGAGAAATTATAACTCCAGCTTTTACCAAACCGGCCCAGTTTGGCAATGCGTTAAATGAAGCATATTATGCAATGCCGAGTTTAGTAACAAAATTTAATCACTACGGAGGAAATTAAAATGAAAAAGATAGTTAAACTGTTAATTGTTTCTACTCTATTCACTTCATGTGTGAATAGCGACGAGGGCATTAAGACATTGTTGCAAAGTAAAACTTTAGATGATCAGATTGAGGGGGCTTGTAAAGCCGGGGAGTCGGGGAAAATGGATTTTATTCCATACCTATTAATGAATGCTGATGACCCAAGAGTGTCGACTGATTTACGGTATAAAGGTTTTAGTGTTTATCAGGAGAAGATGATTGCAATAAAAACCATTCTAAAGATAGGTCCCCCAAAAACGATTACAAGGGAGCCTGACTCTACGATAATTCAGTTTTACGTCAATGCCGCATCTAAGTATATCAATAATTAATAATTATTGGGGATGAGTTAATTTTTAGAATAAGGCGCTTTGTTATTGCTGGTAATTTTAGTATATTTAAATCACAATCATAGTTGTCCGTAGAGTTCCGCTGTTCCAATGTCCATCACTGCTATGTATAAAGCAATATGACAGGTATGAGATTTTTGGAATCACATAAAGTTATATTTTTTGATTCAGCATAACAAGCTAATCTCTGACTGCTATATGCGTTCCTCCCTAAATCAGGAGCCGCCTGTAATTGTATGTAGTCAAAGAGGTACGAATACTTCGAAATGTAGTTTGTAATTATTGTACTCCTAAAATCGATGAACGAGGCAATAGTTTTTGTAGGATTAGCCCCTATTCAAAAACTTGATTTAAAAAGAAAATGATCTTACTTATCAGTCAAGGATGTTATTGAACTTTTCCTCTGATAAGTCTTTCGATTCTCCTTTTCCTGATTGTTTCACTACGGATTATGCTTTGATTTTATATGATAATAATATGAAAATTGCTGGCAGCATGTTCATGAGTTTGAATTGTAATATGTTTCTGTGAACGATCAAACTCCAATAAGATTAACCGCAAAAGCTAAAAGAAGACTGCTACAACTACTGAAATGAGCCACAGTCTTCCTCCGCTGCCGCAAGGTTTTATGTTGTGGCCTGCGTTTATCGTGCAAGACAATACGATGCCGCTATAGGCAGGTGGACATCGATAGATCCCTTGGCGGAAACTTCGAGGAGGATGTCACCTTATAACTATGGTGACAATAATCCAATTAGATTCGTTGACCCTGACGGGATGTCTACCGAAAGCTATATGGAGGAACATGGGATTACCGATGATGATTTAACAACTGTTTATTCGGCATCCTCATCAAATAAGGATGTAGTCAAACTAGGTGATGGGTCTACATTTGTAGATAAAACCGTGAATAGCCAGGCAGAAATAACCAAAAAGTATGGTGCCGGAGCTAAAGATGTAAGTGGTCAAACGTGGACGATAGGGCGAGATGGGGTTTTTGTAAAGTTTGGGAAAAACAGTTGGGATTATATAAATCCTATTACTGACTCTTGGAAGGGCTGGAATGAGGCATTTCAAAAGGGCATAAAGTCTTGGTCGCCGATGCTAAATACTGCTAAGTATACGGCCATAGGAACCACCGGGGTTATTGGCGGCGGATTAGTCGGCGGCGAGTCGGCGGGAAACTTTTTGATTGATAGAGGTGATAGATTAGCGGATTTCTTTGAGGGAATGACTTCTTCAACACCCGAAAGTAGCAGTGTTTTGAACTTTACGTCCAAGTCACTGCAGGCAAAGTTTAAGCGTGCCGGAGATTTTGGAATTGAGGAAAATTGGAGTAGAGCAGCAGCTGGACGTTTTAGTGCGGCGATTAATCAGCACATAAATGATATAGGAACACAGGTATTTCAGGGAGCATACCGAAACAGTAATAATCTCGTTAATTTTTATTTAAACCCACAAACCGGATTGAATGTAATAGCTACACCATCAGGAAAATTTATAAGCGGTTGGTTATTAGAAGCTCCGCAAATACAGTCAGTAATAACCAGGGGATTTTTATGGTAAAACAATGGAAGCATTAGATAAAGTTAATTTAAAAAAATATTTGAAGTTGATTAATTTGTTTTGTGATATGCAAATTGATGTAAAAGAATTTGAGACACATTTCATAAAATTAAGGAGAGAAGATTCCTATTGGATGTCAGGCTCATTCGAACAGCAGTTAGGACAAATTCTTTATACACTTTTTCTTGATATTAGTGATTATACACCAAATGAATTATACGATGTTAACGATCCAATCAATATTAATGAAAGTGAATTAAGAATAAGAGTAAATGAGGCAAGGTTGAAACTAGAGGCAATTAAATGATAACTCATTACTCGTTGATAAAAAATAATCTTCAGTGGGAACCCACGTTTCGTGGCTGTTGAACAATGAATAGGTCCTCAATTTATGAATGCAATAAATTATACTGCTAACAAAATCCATTTTAATTTGACTGGTCCCAATGGTAATATGATAAATGCCTGGAAGGCTATAACCGAAGGTGCAAAAGGTTTAGGTGTTAGTAGGGCCACAAGTTGGGAATTATTTCAATTATATTCCAACCCAGAAGCATTGCAAAGAACTATGTTTTATTTTGGCGGAAAATTAATACCGCCTCCATTTTAAATGATCTATTATGAACAAGGAAATATTTAAATCAGACAGATATTTTACAGCTTTTGATTTTGTGTTAGGTCACGGCCAACTGTTATTAAGATCAAGTAAAGATGACAGTAATAAAAAGAATATTGACATCATTTTTTTTGGTACAAAATATGTTCAGTTATTTACTTCTCTCTGGGGGATTCGCATTAAGCTTGTAGAAAAAGATAAAGGCCTGATTAAATACAATTCTGTTGGTTTATTTTTAAATTCAGATATAAACTTCTTATTCGAAATAGAAACTAAAGATGAAAAGTACTATATAGCTGCTTCATACTTAAAAGTTTATGAGAATGAATTGGAGTTTAACGAAACGAGTTTGGGGTTAGGCTTAGTTATGGGCCGTGAAAAAGAGATTTCGGGAAGCAAATAAAAGACTCTGCTTTAGTCACCTTTTATACCGCGCGGTTACTATTTATAGTACGGTAGGTGATTTGAAATAGTGCTCTATTTATGCTTCCCGGCGTAGGGATTCTGGGATTAAGTCTGTAATCGATTTTGGGAGCACAATAGTTACAAAAATAAGACAAGGATAGGCGTTCTGGGACATTTGAACAGCGGAACTGTACCGCGAGTTGGTGCGACACGAAATATGCAATTGCAAGCTTGGCAACAGTAGTGTCATTGCAAGAAATGAACGAAGCAATAGTTTTTATAGGCGTATCAGGATGTTTCCCCGGTGCAGAAACAAACAGTTTGGTAACTGACTAAAACGACAACCGCTGGCAGTAGCTCGATAGCCTTTATCAAAAATGCCACAGGTCGGAAGTTATGAAAATTGCCAATTACGATAGGTACGACCAAGTCATTTTAAGGCTAATGAATTTTTCCTTTCTAATAACTTTAGGCATCAACTCCTGATCAAAAGAACGAAGCATTAAAATACCTTATTCATTTTGTAGGTGATGCCCACCAACCAATGCACGTTAGCCGTAAAGAAGATAAAGGCGGTAATACTATCCAGCTTCAATTTGACGGCAAAGGAACAAACCTACACAGTCTTTGGGATAGCAAGCTTATAGATCATGAAGGATTAAGTGAAGCTGAAATTGCAAAACAATATGATTGGGCCAACGAAACGCAGATCAAAAAATGGCAAACCGATAGTCCTATGGAATGGCTTTGGGAGAGTTACCAGATCAGCAGCGAACTATATGCAGATATCAAGCCAGGGCAAACGCTTAATGACGATTATTACAAGAAGTATATTCAAACCATCCATTTGCAAATTGATCAGGCCGGTATAAGATTAGCCGGTGAGTTAAACAAGCTATATGCAAATGAACAGGTTAAAATTACAAAGGTTGAGTTATTACCTCCGCCACCGGTAACTGCTCAGAAGATCATGCTTACAGAGGTGAAAAACATGGTTGGCAGAAATGTTTCAGTTAGTGGCAAAGTATATAGTGTTAAAGATATCGGCAGCATGGTGCTTGTTAACTTAGGTGCAGCTTATCCGAATCAATTACTAACTATTGCTTTAAAAGGTGACGCTAAACAATTGGCTTCCCAATTAGATGGTAAAACCGTTACCGTAGAAGGTACCGTGATAGATTATAAAGGCAAACCAGAGATAGTTGTTACTGAAACAAATAAGCTAACGATAGCTAAATAGAGCGAAAGCACCCACCAGGCTGGTTAAGCCTGGTGGGTGCTTTCAAGTTTGTCCAATTCAGCCATCCAACTAAGGCGACTTAAACAATATTCGCGGCTACCAAAACGGCGGCAATTAAACCGGTTGCCATTTCCATTCTATTGGAACCGTGATTAACCCAGCGTTCACCAACCTGCACAAATGTATAAGGTGTCGTATACATAGTAATTGTTATTGCGGCAGGCTTTTGGTCAACTATATAAAAATAGTATATACGGTTCTGATAGTGTGCTTCGAGTTTGCCTTCCATGGCGCAAAAGTATAAATCAAATCAATAGCTCCTGGGGTAGCAGGGACTATGTGGATAATTAAAGAGCAGGTATCCATTTTAACCTTAGTAGGACGTGAAGCTAACAAAACATTATATTTGGATATGACCAGACAGCAGTTTAGGGCATTAGATATAAACAGCCAGGCCGATGTGGTCTGGAGGCATACCGGAATCGCTGTTCCGTCTACTATGGCTTCCGGGTTGCTCGATGATAAGTAGCCGCTGGGCAGAATACGTTTCCGCTTGCTGCTATATGTCCATACGTCAGTACCATTCATCCCGCTATATTCCCTATTTTTAGGTAAACATTGATACCCCACGTTTTTTAATAGCAGTTCCTTCTTTGTTCAAATTGCTATCAGCGGTTAACTTCCGGCACCTGCATCGCCAGCAGTTTCAGTTTACGTTTCTGTAATTCCATGTGATGCTGTATAGTCGCATCATAATCTGTTTCGCCATGGGTCATTTTGTTGATCATGATGAAAATTTCTATGCCCAGCAAGAGCAGGGCCCACAACGACCAAACAAATAAAGCCGGTCCGGAATCCCGCAGGATATGGTACATCAGTTGCAGTTCAAACAGAAACCCGCTGTTAGCTTTAGCCTCTTGTGTCACTTCGTCTCTTAGCTTTAATATCCGATTTTCCTGGTCTACCTTTATTGCCCGTATTTCTTTGATTTGTGCGTCAATTGGTGCGAGCATCGACATTTTCGGATTGGGTATTGAATTGATGGTTACTGCCGTTTTTCTGACAAGATTCGTTTTAGTTGTCGTCCTTTTATTGGTATCAGTGGTAACCGTAGGTACAGCGATAACATCACTCAGCTTACCAATCATTTTGATCGTCGGATTTTTGGTCAGTTCATCTACAAGCGCTTTGCGTTCCGCTTCTTTTTTATTGATGGTACGATCCGTTTCTGCAGACTGGGCTTTTAGTTCCCTTTCTCTGGCTGGCAATAGGGAAGCTACCTGAGCATTTAACTCGAACAATTCCTTGTGTTTAATGTCTTCTCGGAAAATAATCTGGTCAATGATGATCGAACCAATGACCGCCATGATCAGGGCAATAAAAGCGCGCACACCATATTTCAATTTGCTTTGCGAATCAGAAAGAATAATTTGCCGTTCTACCTGCAAAATGATCAGAACAAATAAAACTCCTCCCAAAATACTGTAATACCATTCTGCCGCCAGGTATTTGCTGACAAAGGAATAGCCTATAAATGCCCATAAGATACAAATAATCATCAGCGCAGCTGTGTAACGCTTAACTGCACGGTGTGCAATTTCACTGCAACCTTGCAGCACTTCGTATTTATACCCTGTAAGAAAACACCCGAACTTGATCCACCGGTACTTCATTGTTAAAATCTCCTTGATAAAATATGGTGGTGGGAAATGGCTGCCAGGCCGTTTTTAAATCCACGGGTATAACTGATCAGGATACCCTTGCAATCGCCTTCCCCGCGTGCCGTATCAGTCTCGATAGCTGTTACCTTGTCGATATGCCCCTGTGCGATCTTTTTTTTCATCTCCAATTCCTCGACCATATCCACCATACCGCTCCGGGACCTGCTCGTAATGTGAAATTCAGTTTCCCGGACAAAATCTTCGTAGAACGTTTTTATTTTATTGATGGTGCGGACCAATTCGCTTTGAAGTGCCTCCAGGTTTTGGTTCAGGTTACTGACATCCGGGTTCAGCAAAGCATCGTCATAACCTTTCACTTCGTGATTTTTATCCATAAACGCGTATAGCATGCCGATATGATGATCAACCTGCGCTGGTTCCTGGGCATGTTCCTTTGGAGCCCCCGTTTCTATAAATACGCGTTCTTCAACCTCTGGCAGGGCAGGGTTTAGGTTCGGATGGTGCCCGTTCACGGGCGGGGTCTGTGCACCGCTATTGCCGGCGCGTTTAAAAAAGCTAAACATAGGTTCAAATTATTATGACGGGTACTTTGAATTTACTGTGGCCTCGTTGATGACAGCTTTTGCACAAGGTGATCAACAAGTGATCCGGATAATCCCAGGGGACCTTAAATCCCTTCATCGCTTTTACATATTGGTACTGGCGGTGATGCACCTGGATTTCGTCCGTCCCGTTGCAAATTACGCAACACCCCTTATCGCGGCTAATGATTTCATTTCGTTTAGCCTTCCAGCGCGGGTCAAATAGTAAATTTCCATAAGAGCCATGCGCGGGCGGATCAATAGGCAATACACCGGCATCGGCCTTGGCCGGTTCGTCATCACGCCGGTAGCGGCCAACAAGCTTTTGGCTCCGGATTCCAGTTGTGTCGTAACGATTGATTTGCATAATGAGTGATAAGGTTTAGGTTCAGTCAACTACTTATTAGCATTCTTTTAATTTTAGCAGGTTATCGGATGTAACATCATCAGCGACCGTCTTCACATATTTTGTGCCTTTATCCGTTGTCTGGGCCACAAGTTTTGCCTTGTTGCCCACTGAATCCTTTACATACGCCTCGCCGCCTTTTTTTACAAAATCATACATTTCCTCTCGGGAGCTGGTTCCGGTTTTTTGATCGTCTTCGCTTATCCAGGTCATGCTTTTAATAGCAACATATGGATTTTCATGATTGCCATTATCCTTTTTAATGCAGGTGATTTTTACTGACATATTATTTTTCTTTAATATGTCTCAAAAATACATTGTGTTACGGGGCCATTTTTACGGAAAACCGTAAAGATCAATTTGTGATATGGAGTACGTATTTTTCTAAAATATGGGTGGTCATCGGGAGTACCCTTAAGTTGGTGTCCAGCGGGTTGGGGCCGCTGCCGGTATAAAATTCCACCCGGCCATTATAGTTACTGTACCAGACTTTGCGCACGGAATGATAGCTAAGCGTGTCCGGCCGGGTGATGCGTTTAAAATGATCAATAAGTTGGTATTTGATCGGATAGTGCGAGGCGGAGGTGGACTTGTCATTGCATTCGATGCATTCGTAATGGTCATCGCTCCAGATCATACAGCCCTCCGTACCGGTACAGTGTTTTACCGTCTTTTTAGAAACCAGGTACCAGGTCATCCCTAAAATGATGACAATTGAAAAAATCCACAAAAATTTATAGCTCATGCCTTTTGCCGCTTCCTCGCCGGTTTCTATAGTTTCTTCTCCAGAATCCAGGCCTACGGGAGGTTCATCGGTCAGTACTTCGGTCGGAGGAGGTTTGACGGGCGGATTAGCAGCACCTGTGGTTGGCAGCCCCGGGTGATAGGGGCGGGGGGTAAAGCCGATGAGCAAAGCCAGTAAATCGACGTTCCTGATATTGGTCTTTATCGACCTGTCGTCAAACAGGTTGATCAATGGGCGAAACGGATCAGCTTTGCCGGTTGCGAAAGCCTTTCGGTACGCTGCGGCATTATCCTTTTTACCGACAAAAGAGCGTAATATCTTTTCGTCACCGGTACTTAGTTCCGAACCTTCCTCGCAAATCTTTACGACCAGTGCTTTGATTTTGGCCGGCGTTGGGGTCAACAGCTCCGAAAGCGATGGCTCGTCTTCCATTTGCCTGTCATACTCCGCCAGGACCAGCTCTTTATACTCAGACTCAGACATTTTTAAATTTTTCAAGGATAAATCTAAAACATTTTTTGGAATTCCATCCGCATTTCCGGAATCGCGCCGGAAATAATGGAAATACCGGAATCGATTGGTAGTAAGTCTGTTATCCCGCCGCATATTTGTTCCGGCAATCGATTCGAACGATTGCTGCGAGCAAAGGCAGCGGCGGTAGCCACCCGGCTTGGGAAGCGGTTAACTGCTTCCGCTGTCAATGCTCTCCCTTCCCAAAAAATGGTAAGAGGCGCCTCTTACGCGGTTTGCAGCGATGCCCCGGGACAGTCCCGGGGCGGGCCTGCAGGATTTATTAACCTTTTAAATATCTTGAAAATGCTAAATGTTTTTTTGGCGTTATGGCTGGCTTTTGCCTGCCCCGCGCAACATCATTCCGGTTCTAACGGCGACGATAATGGTACGATAACCACTAATACTGTAGGCGGGGATAACGGGCATCCGCCACCGCCACCACCGCCGCCGCCGCCCGGCAGCTAAATTTAAAATAAGGCAAGTGCAAGCTTGCCTTATTTTTTTGTAATTTATTGTACTTTAGCAGCAAGAGCCTTGAGAAATTTATCACCAATATGGATGTTGCCCCTGCTGATTTTTACGGCATGCCATAAGACCGCCCCGACCAGGCCTGCCGATCAATGGGCAGACTACCGAAAAGCCTACGGCTTCTTAAATAAGAATAAAGACTCCGCTTTTTACTATTTTAACCGGTCGGCAACGAATGCTGTCAACGGAGAACAGGTTGCCATGGCCTATCAGAATATGGCCCTTATCCAGTCCGAAGCAGGCGATGACTACGGAGCCCAGGAAAGCCTGACCCTGGCCTTAAAATCAATAGATGAACATGATCCTAAAAACCGGGGTCACCTGGCGGAGGATTATAACCAGCTGGGCATGACGTTTGCCAATTTAAAGGAACCTGGGCAGGCACTCGGCTATTACGCGCTCGCACTCCGGTATGCGGATAGTCCCGCGCTAAGGTCCTACTTCCTGAATAACCAGGGCAATGCCTATCAGGATGGCAAGTCCTACACCCGGTCATTGGCAAGTTACGATACCGCGATCCGTATAGCCGGAAAGGCAGGTACCGGATATGCCCGTACACTGACGAACATGGCGATAACCAAGTGGCTGCAAAACCCCCGCTATAACGCTGCTCCGGAACTTTTACAGTCGCTCGCTATCCGGGTACAGGCGAAAGATGTTTGGGGCGAAAACTCCAGCTATGCGCACCTGGCGGATTTTTACATGGACACCAAGCCGGATTCGGCGCTATGGTACACCAGAAGAATGTTTGGTGCTGCCAGTAAATTGAATAGCCCCGACGACAAATTGTATGCATTACGCAAGCTTATTGTGCTTGTCCCCAAACAATCCGGGCGCTATTTTCAACAATACCAGCACTTAGCGGATAGCCTTCAATCTGCGCGCAGCGCGGCAAAAAGCCAGTTCGCAGTAATCCGGTATAATGTTGAAAAAGCAAAGACGGAAAACCTGCAGCTGCAAAAGAAAAATACGGAACGACGCTACCAGCTGATAGCCGGATTGGTACTCTCCGGAGTGGCGGTACTCTGGACAATTTGGTGGTACAGGAAACGAAAGCAACGGTTAGAGCTTCAGGCCGAACAGGAGATACAGGAAAATAAATTAAAATTGTCGCAAAAGGTTCATGATAAGGTCGCCAACGGCATTTACCGGATCATGAGCGAGGTGGAACACCTGCCGGAGATTGATCGTACGATTTTGCTTGACCGGCTGGAAAACATGTATAACATATCCAGGAACGTTGCACACGATGAAGCCGAATCGGTTGTCGATTTCGCGGAAAGGATCGCCGCCATGCTTAATGCTTTTAAAAACCCGTCGTTGCGGCTTGCCGTGGAAGGCAATAAAACGGAGTTATGGCAAGCGGTCGATTTACGCATAAGGGAACAATTGCTGCTGGTTTTGCAGGAACTGATGGTCAATATGAGCAAACATAGTAAGGCGACGCAAGCGCATGTGGCTTTTTCAATGAAAGATGGCAGCCTGATTTTGGAATACCGCGATGATGGCATCGGCCTGGATGGGAAAGAGACCACCGGAAAGGGCATGCAAAATACGGTTTTCCGTATAGAAGCATTGAGGGGTACGGTTAATTTTGAAGGTGCGGAGGCGAAAGGCCTCCGGGTTTTAATTCAATTACCGATTTCTGACTGATATGCAGTTTAACCACATTCTTATTGTTGAAGACCAGGACCTGGCCAACTTGTCGCTGAGGCTAACGCTGGAGGGCCTGGAGCTGCCGCGCCCTGTGCATATTTACCATACCGGCCACGCCCTTTCCATGTTAAAAAAGGCGCTTTCGGAAAATGAACCATTTGATCTGCTGGTTACCGATTTGTATTTTGAAGAGGAAGGCACCGCAAAACAATTGCCGGACGGTATGGAACTCATCCGGGGAGCAAAACTATTACAGCCGGAACTCAAGGTGCTGGTGTTTTCAACTGAAAGTAAAATTGCGATGATCCGCGGCCTGTATGAGGATCTGGGTATCGACGGTTTTGTGCGTAAGGCGAGAGGGGATGCAGGTGAACTGAAAAACGCGCTGGAACAACTCTCCGAAAACCGCCGCTACTATCCCCGCGATTACCGCTCGCTTGCCGCGAAAGAAAACCAGCATGAGTTCACGGATCGTGACAAAGCAATCGTCCGGCTGCTTAACGAAGGGTTTTCGCAAAAAGAAATTGCGGACTGGCTGGAACTGAACGGTATGCCTCCTTTTCGTTTGAGCAGCGTGGAGAAACGGTTGAAACTGATGAGAGAGGCCATGAACTTTAGTAAAAACCAGCAGCTGATCGGTTTCTGTAAGGACCTGGGCATGATTTGACCAGGTACGGTTTTCCCTAAAAACAGCAACCACAGGGTTTTTAATTTCGAATAAAATCTTTAATCCCGATTATATGAAAACGCTATTATTATTTGTGGCCTTGTCGCTTGCGCACAACACTTCTGACACCGTTTACATTTGCAGCGGCGCCAAAGGGAAGAAATATCATTTACGGTCTGATTGCCGGGGTTTGAGTCGCTGCACGCACCAGGTCGTGAAAATGAAACTGGCGGATGCAGCGAAGGAGGGAAGGACACTTTGCGGATTTGAGAAATAGTTTTTTATTCTCCCGTTACGGAAAACCGGAAAATACAGCGCCTGGGAACTAAGATATTTGAGTTCACATTTTAAAATCAATTTTATGTCAGCAGCTTATGTAGAACACAGGCCCATTTCTTCAGACAAGAATGCGGCTACCGACCACCATGTGGTCATCGTTAACGGCGCGTCCGTTGGCGGTAAATTTGACACCCAACGCGAGGCAAAGGACTATGCGTGCAAAGAGGGGTACCGTCCGGTGCATGTTGCACGGGAGCGTCATCTGCAAAACAGGGATATTCCTGATCATTGGCGAAAAGATCCATGCTAGTCTAAAGAACAAGGAACAGCTGTTCATCGCCGGCGTATCCTCATACGCTGGCTTTTTTCTGTTAGGAGGCTCAAAAAGCGGTGCAATTGGATATTCCAAAGCAACTGGTCAAAACGGTCCGGGAAATAGTTCAGCTTTTTCCGCTGCACGTTGACCATGGTAACTTGCTGATTCGGTTTTTTTAAATAAATAATTGTGAACACCCTTCATTGATCTGGTTCAGACAAATGTTGTCAGGTATGCCGGAAACTAAGCACTGATCTGATCCTGAATTTTTATCTCCGGAATGACTAATTTACATTGCTATCCCCTTATTTAAGATTGATTTGTCCTTAATTTTTTTGCATAAAAGTATTCTTTGATAGCTATGGATATTTTATCTGCCGTATCAAAGCTTGAATTTCTGGCGAATTCATCTCTGGCCGCTTGGCAAGTTTAATTGTAATAAGGGGATGCAAAGCCATGGTAGATTTAATAGCGAATTTTTTCATCTCCCTGTTACCGCTGTTAAAGAATGCCAGATAGGCAATCAGGTTGTTAATCGTGGGCTTTTTATCCCGCGCAGACAAAGTACCATTGCGATATTGCCTAATTATGCGATTAATCTCTGAAACCAACACGACATATTGGGAATGCTGAAAAGCGTGAAAATGAATTTTAAAGTAGGTTGTTTGATCGGTATCAAAAAGTTGCAGAATCCTTAGGAATTTGTTCAATAAATATCATCCTGTTTGATAAGTTTCAAACACATTTGTAATAAAAAATCCTGAGTTATATAAGTACTATCAAAACTATTAAGGTTGGGATTGTCCGCATATTGTTTAGCAACCATTGCGGTAACATTCAGTAATTTTGTAATTTCAGTATAATTGTCAATATTCTCCTCTTGCACAAAACTGACAAACAAAATGTTTTTGTAGATCATTTTCGTATCTTCTCCATCATATGTTGGAGACTTTACTATCACTTCTATAAGCTCAAAGATTTTGTCATTGTATATGATCCTGTCAATACGATTGTTATAGATTTCGCGAAGTTCAATAAGTTGGGTTAAATCTGTCGAAAATAAGCCATTGCTATTATTTTGATAAGCCCCAAAGAGTTTTTTAAAAACCATTTCGATGACGTCTCTTTTAAGGCTGTCCTTACGCAATACGCCATTTTGAAAGATAGTGTAAACTTTGTAACACAAATAAAGGAAGAAGCCTAAAGAAATGAGGTAGTATAATATATTTATGGTTTCCTTCTCTTATCCTCCGTTTCTTCACCGAAGGCGAAGACCTCGAAAATGGGCTCGCACGCACCGATCAGATTGATCAGCTCATAGGTCAGGATGCCGCTTTGGAGCATCCGGCGATAGTCCGTTTCAAATTCTTCTTCCAGCAGTTCGCGCATATAGTTGAAGCGCGAGGGCCGTAGGTCACGGGTCAATTCTTCAAGGCACAGGGCTTCGATGACATAAGCCGGGCGGTTTTCTTCCTGAAAGGTGTTAAGCAGATCGCTCACGGATTCCACCTTTTGTTTCAGGTAATGCTCCAGCCGGTGTTCTTCCTGTAGGGCGATCAGCAGGTCGGTGTGATTATGCAGCAGGTAATGGTGGAGCTGTTTGATCAATTGTGTTTTCATGTTTAAGACATTTTTAAAGCCCTCCTTTCCGGGGAGGGTTTGGGTGGTGCTTAGATGCCGAAGAATGATTTAATGATGGTTGCCACAACCACGAGGAAGATGCAGGAGCCAAACCAGGCAGCGGCAACTTTGGAGGTATCCTGGTCGCCGGAGTTCCATTTCTGATAAACTTTGACGGCCCCGATCAGGCCGACGATGGCACCGATGGCGTACATTAGGTTGGTGCCGCTTTCAAAATAGCTTCTGACCTGGGTATTGGCCTGCTGGATGCCGGCGTTGCCGTCCTGGGCGCTGGCAATCATGGCTTCGGTTAATAGCAGCGCCCACAGCACGCTTATTTTCAGGGCTTTGTCTACGATTTTTCTCTTGCACGTTTTCATTTTCACTTATCGTTTGGTTAAATATTCTGGCATGACTTTCCCATGCCCGCTCCGTCCCGGTTTTCCGGGATGGAGGGGTTGAAAATTCGCTGCCGCCGTTTCCCATTTTCGGATTACCCTTGGCGCTTAGCGCCGGGACGTTCGGTCAGCAAAGACTGTTGATGGTATTGGTTTTCTTCCGTTGCCCGGCCCCGGTCAGGGGACACGGGACGGAAGCGGCAGGCCTGCTAACGTTCCCACCACTGATTCACTTCTTCTTCGGTCAGCAGGGCGGTGCCGGTTTTTTCACATTCGTTCACGATCACGTGGTTGATTGCGGGCCGCTCTGAAGCGGCAATAGGTTGATTCTCCTGTAGGATCTTTTGCAGCTGGGGTATCAGTATGGCCGGTGCAAAGGGTTTGTCAGCCGCTTTGATAATGCAGGCTTTGAGCTTTAGGGCCAGGATGTCCGTATCGGTAATTGCCTCCTGGTTTGGATGTTTTTCCCGTTCATGTACGGGTGCAGCTTTTATGGCTTCTTCGTCGGGCTGGTATTGCAGGGCTTGTAATTCTTCGCCCGGTTTGTCACCGCTGATTCGGCGCTGCAGGTTTTGCAGTTCGGGGCGGTAGCAGCGCAGAATCACCAAGAGGTAATAAATGATGGCCGCTAAAAGGGCAGCTGTTAGGTATTGGTGTCAGCTGATTGGGTGCAGAAGATGGTTCATTGTCTAATTGCTTTATGTTTTCCTTAATGGGCAGGTTTGCTGCCGTTTGTTGATACAAAGCAACCGGATTTGTATACGCGGGAAAACTTCAACTTTGAGTTGAACCCTTATTGCAGTTTTTGAAGCTAACTGATAATAAGTGAATTATAGGGCATTATTGATTAAATGGAGTAATTTTTATTTGAAAATTGCTGCTGGATCCAAAAGAAATAGCGGTTTTGCTGAAATTAAGATTCAGTGAATAAAAACCCCTGAATTTAAGGATAAGTAAGCGAAGGAGATTTATTCTGGTGACAAGTCTTAACTTTCGCGTGGATTTAATGCGCTCCTTCGCTTATATGTTTTTCAAAAATGCCGCGGCCATTCAGTTCAGGAAATATGCGGTTGCGTTTTAAAACTATCGGAAATCGAACGAGTCCATATCAAGTTTTTGCAAGGAAAGATTTCCGAACTGGTCTTGATCAGAAAGCGGTGGAGGCAATTTCAGTGGATAATTCTTAACGTACATACGGTTTTATGGCGGTACTTCAGTTACTATAGTTAAAAAAACACAGCGGGCAATTCTATTCATGGCTTAAGCCTGTGCTTTGAAAAAAGGGTAATTCACCCACTGTATTTGGTCTTATTTAGGGTATAATGGGCCGGACAGTTGATTCCTATGAAAGAAAAGCATTCACTTCGCCTGTTGCTTGATTGGTTTGCGCCCCTTCCAGTTGTATGGTATCACCTATAGCAGCCATGCCCTCTCGCTGGTAAGGTTTTATAAAAAGGCGATCCTGTTTTAAACACGCAAAGACCCTTAATACTAACTTATATCGCACTGCATTGAATACAGACAGTTTGTGCTTTCCTTCTGATACTTTTCGTTTAAAATAATCTTTCAGCTCCTCGTCGCGGGTAGCGGCACCTATTGCGCAGAGATGTAATAACGCTTTCATTTTTTTGTTAGCCATAGGAGAAACCCGGCGTCTCCTGACCACCGTCCCCGATTCATAAGGAAAAGGGGCTATTCCTGCATAACAAGCAAATTTTTTAGGATTAGTTATATCACGGTATTCGTTTGTGCAAATAATGATATTGACGGCCGTAATAAATCCTATAAAAGGCACAGAAGTAATGATTTCCAGTAGCCTTGTCAATCGTTCGTCTTTGGCGATTAATAGTTTTATTTTCTCTTCCAGATGGGACAGATCTTTCGTTATAGCCTCTAGGCTGGCTTTGTAAATTTCCACCATTTTTTTGTGCGCAGGCGCGTTGATATAATCTTGTTTCTCCTTTTCTGGGTTTTTAAGGATGACAGCTACGCCTAATAAACGGTTCCTATACGCCATCAAATCAGAAAGTTCAATCAGGACCGGCCTTCTGGGAACCCATAATTTTAATTCGGATCTGTTTTTCCAAGCAAAATCAGCAATTCGGATTGCGTCGGACTTATCATCTTTTCCGCGGGATGTCCCCATTGACTTTTTAATTTTTAAAGGGTGCTCCTGAATGATATTCGCCTTAAGTTTTATAAGTATGTTCAGGAAGTGATTACCATAAAATCCCGTATTTTCCATGCAGAAAACTGCTTTTGATAGTTTAAAAGAAGGGATTTCTTTGAGCCGGCCGATAAAGTCGAGGATCGTCTGCTTTTCGTTTTTAATCTCTTTGTGAAAAAGGAATGTTTTTTCTTCAAATACAGCAAAATCAAGCTCATGTTTGGAAACATCTAATCCAATAAAATGAGTGTACTTTTTGACTTTTTTGGTGATTGGGCTGCTATCTGGCATAAATAGACGTTTTGATGTTTGTTAATTCGGTACAATAATAGGCTATTTATGCCCTATTTTACAAGTTTTTTTTTCATTTTATTCGAGGATGATTAAGAACAGCAAAGCCAGGCGTAATGAAGAGGCGATTTTGATCCTTGCTCAAAACGTTCGGAAATACAGGAAGGTAGCTGGTCTGACTTTAATGGAACTCGCTGTAAAGTTAAATACCGATTATTCGCAGATTGGCAGGATCGAACGGGGCATTTTAAACCCCAGTATCTCAATGGTTTTTGATATTGCGACGGTATTGGCAGTAAAGCCGTCGCAACTGGTAGAGGAAGAAAGGAAAGAAGGCTGAAACCGGGCTCGTGATGCTCCGTTCTGCTAATTTTACAACAACTTATTATAAATATTGACCGATTTTCCGAACTCGTTTTAAAAGGACAGCCAGAATCGGAAATGCGATTCCATTCGACTTCATGGCCTTCCAGTCGTTTTGCAACGCCAATATACGGCTTCGTAAATTGCGGTTACTGGCACCCCCAGCCTCCATGTTGACCATGACACTTTTCAGGTAAAACGAATTAATTTTGTTTGTATGTATAAATCTCAACATCAACTCATAGTCTGCAGAGGTCCCCAGATCGAGCCGGTAAACGCCGTGGGCCTTAAAAAGTTCACGGCGGCAATAGAAAGTAGGATGTGGTGGCATCCAGCCAAAGTTAAATACGTTCGGCTTGTACTTTCCGGATCGCCATTTCCGAAAAACTGTACCTGACGAATTTACGAAATCCAAATCGCCATAGAGTAGTTGTAAATTTTGATCCTCAAATGCTTCTGCTACCCGGGACAAAACCTCATTGTGTGCAAAGAAATCATCTGCGTTGAGCATTCCAATAATGTCACCCGATGCCAGATTGATCCCTTTGTTCATTCCATCGTAGATACCTTGGTCAGGTTCTGAAATAAATCTGTGGATAAAATTTTTAAAAATTTGTATAGTCTGAACTGTATTGTCAGTCGATTTTCCATCGATGATGATATATTCGACTTCTTTAAAGGATTGCGCAAGAACCGAAGCAATACAACGCTCGATCGTGGTTCCCGCATTGTAGCACACTGTAATTAATGAAATTTTCAAATCACCTACTTGTTGAAACTATTGCTGTTTGAAGTCGCAAATTTATGTAAATTTGGCGTTGTTTCTAATTAAATAATATTGACAAGAACAGGTGTGTATGTGTAAATTAATAAAATTGTGTCTGGTTCTTGCTTCTGTTTTTACCTTGTCGTCTTGCGGAAGACAACAGTATATCGCATTATTCCAGCAAAAAAACGCCGCGGAAAGTGTTATTTACAACGATACAGTTGGCGATTATCATATCAGGCCTCACGATCTTCTGCTCATTAAGAATTTACAAGACATAAGTTATATCGTCAGTCAACCTGCGGATCGTGGCTCCTCCGGCGGAAGCTCAGGCCAGGGCCAGACTTTTGAAGTCAATGATGAGGGTAAAGTCACGCTTCCGATCGTCGGAGCAGTTACCGTTGGTGGACGGACAAGGGTAGAGGCAAAAAATATGATTGAAGTCTTGTACCGTAAAAACCTTTTGAAAGATCCGATCATTGATTTAAAAATAACCAATTTGAAGGTAACGGTTTTTGGAGAAGTTAAAGGGCAAGGGAATTTTCCGCTTGTAAAGGACCGCACCACGCTCGTAGAGCTTTTAGGAGAAGCAGGCGGCATCACTGAAAGTGCAGACGAGACCAATGTGCAAATTATCCGGGGAACTGAAAAGAATCCCAAAGTAACCAGGATTGATTTAAGCGCAATATCCGCTATCAACGATCCGAGGGCGATATTGCAAAACGGAGATATTATTTATATTTCTAAAAACCGTAGGGCCATACGTAACGACAAGATCCAAAATTTTTCGTCGGTTTATCAGCCTGCTGTTTTATTACTCAATACGCTATTGCTCATTTTTACGTTTTCGCGGATTAAATGAAAGAGACAGAAAGCAAACCGTTTAGCCTGCCAAGCCAGGAAATCGATTATTTTAAAATCGGAAAAATATTACTGAGTAGATGGTATTGGATCATCGGCTGTCTTGCCATAGGCACCTTGGTTGCCAACGTTTATCTATGGTATACCCCGAAGACTTATGCGACCTCGGGTACCATGAAATTTGAGGAGAAAAAATCAGAAATTTCGGACCTTGTAGGTGCAATTACCACGTCTGACAAGGGACCGTCAAAAGTCCAGACGGAAACGATGGTTCTGCAAAGCCGAAATGTCATAATCAGCGCCATTAAAGACCTGGATTACCGGATTAGTTTTTATGTAGTGGGGCGTGTGCTCAACAGAACGAACGAACTATACCCCCAAAAGCCACTTGATATTCAACTGTTGAAATTTGATTCCACAAATTTTTTCCATGATTTCATCAGCTTTAAGCCTAAAAACAGTAACTCTTTTTTACTAACCTATAAAGAATTTGGAAAGCAAGTTGAAAAAACAGTTACTTATAATACGCCATTTACGATAGCCAATATGGCTTTGAGCATCAAAAGGCCTGTTGGTCTTATGAAAGATGTATTTTACCAGTTTAAGTTCAATTCACCTGAAGACTTTTTTGATAGGATAAGGGGCGGTCTGCGTACTAGTGAAGTGATAAGAAATTCGAACATTGTCTCTTTACAGCAAACCGATGTAAATCCAGAGTTTTCAGCAGACGCCTTAAATGCCGTGATGACCGAGTATTTAAAATACGACCGGGCACAAAGAATGCAGTCTGCCACGCAAATGATTGATTTTATCGATAGCCAGTTAAAATATCTTTCCAATGAGGTTAAAGGGTCTGAAAGATCGATTGAAAAATTCAAACAAAATTTGAAGATCATGGATGTTAATTCGGCTGCTGAAGCCGCGCTAACTAAAGCAAAAGATCTGGAGACGCAACGCTCGCTGTTAAAAATTCAGTTAATCGCGCTCGAACAGCTTAAAAGCGACATTGTTAAGGAGAAGAATAATGTAACGTTAAATTTTAGCCTGGAAGGAGTGGTAGATCCCCAGCTGCAGGCATCTATCGAGAAACTGGATAACTTACTTGCAGACAAGTTTTCCCTTGCTAAGACATATACAGAGAATTCTAAACCGATTACTGATATTAACCAGCAGATTTTACAGATTAAAAATACCGCACTGAACAATATTAAAATTTCAATCGGGCTGGTTCAAAAAAATGTTAATTATATTGAAGGCCAACTAAAACCTGTTAACCAGCAGATTGCTCAGTTCCCAGCGGCTGAAAATGACATGGCCGGCTTAAAAAGGAATTTTGAAGTCAATGATAAAGTTTACTCGTTTTTGTCTGAGCGAAAATTGAATGCTCAAATTAGTCGGTCAGGGATTTTACCCGGGGCGACAATTATCGATGCGGCGCAACCTAATTATTCACCAATTTCACCCGACGAGCATAATATCCGCCGGTCAGCTCTTGTTTTTGGGCTGATAACAGGCTTGGGATTGATCGTTCTTATCCGCATGCTGAATCCATATATTTATGATAAGGAGACAATTGAAAGTCTTACAGCGGTGCCGATTCTGGGGGTTATCCGGAAATATCCGGATATTATTGATGAATACAGTTCCCAGATATTGGCCATAAGTAAGCCCAAATCGATCTTTGCAGAATCAGTCAGATCTGTCCGGACAAATTTAAGCTTCCTTGCCTCGGACAAAGAACGCAAGGTTATTTGTGTCACGTCGGAAGTCGCTGGTGAGGGTAAATCATTCGTAGCGGTAAATTTATCAAGTACATTATCGCTTATTGATAAAAAAGTCATTATCATAGGAGCAGACCTTCGGCGCTCAAAGTTGCATAAAACCTTCCAGGTGTCCAATGATATGGGTTTAAGCAATTATCTTGCGAATCAATGCTCCGCAGAAGACATTATTATGCACTCATCGCAGGACAATCTCGATTTCATTCCTTCGGGACCGGTCCCTCCCAATCCATCTGAACTGTTGCATTCAGCAAGGGTTGGAAAATTAATAGACTTTTTAAAAAAGGACTATGAAATAATCATGATCGATACCGCCCCGATAGGGCTGGTTTCAGATTCCATACCTTTGATCAGACTGAGCGACATTAATGTCTTTGTCATACGCTCCGGGAAATCAAAATTTTATTCTGCAAGTGTTCCTAATCGTATAGCCCAGGAATACCACTTGGAAAATACGGTGATCGTATTGAATGCTTATTCGGAGGATTTATTACATTCAAGATATTATACCACTAAGTTTACAGGTGAAAGTTATGGTTCGAAGTATTATTATTATTCAGATTATAGCGGCTATGAAAGTTCGGGTTATTATGTAGACGAAAAAAAGAAGAAATGGTGGGATTTCAGGAATTGGATTAAATGACAGAATGCACAGGTAAATGATCTCAGTTAAATCAACTGCCGGTATAAGTAGATGGTATCCTGTTTATACCCATCCGCGTTCTGAAAAAAAAGCGTTCGAGGCATTGGTAAAAAAGGGAATCGAAGCCTATTTGCCATTGCAACGGCAGCTCAAACAGTGGAGCGACAGGAAGAAATGGGTAGAGGAACCGTTTATAAAATCCTATTTGTTTGTTCGGATTAAAGAACATGAGCAAACAGAGGTATTAATGACAAAGGGAATAGCGCGGTTTCTCTATTTCTCAGGACGGATTGCTTCAATGCCTGACCGGCAGATCAAGGAACTTAAAATGCTTATTGCCAGTCCCTATGAGATGGAGATTACCGAGGATAACCTGCAGGCAGGCGAGCAAATCATGATTAAATCCGGGCCTTTAAGGGGTCTTAAAGGTGAAATTTTAGCATATCGGTCGCAAAAAACATTAGCCTTAAGGTTAGAGAATTTGGGGTATTCCATCATTGTGCACGTTTCTGCATCGCTGATTGGAAGATTTAATATTGAAAGTAGATAACTGACGAAGGCATTTTTATTGATATCAATACTGAAATTAGTAATCTGGGCATTTATTTAAATTATTGGTTTATAATGAGTTGTGCATTAGAGGTGTGACTTATGAGGCGAAGCTATGAGTATATATGTGTAGGATTGCGGGGATAATATCCAAAACGCTGAATCAAAACCAGCTTCTTGAAAAAGTAGGGCTGATGTGTGATACGATGGCTCGTGGCGGGCCCGACGATGTCGGCATATTTTCAAATGAAAATGAAAGTCTGGTGTTTGGACATCGGCGCCTTTCGATCATCGATCTTAGCATAAACGGACATCAGCCGATGGCTGATATTAATCAAAAGGTGTGGATTACGTTTAACGGCGAAATCTATAACTATCTTGCGCTAAAGGCACAGTTATTGGCTGCCGGGATGGATTTTTGCTCCAATTCGGATACGGAAGTGATCATAAATTCTTACCTGCTTTGGGGCGTTTCGGCGTTTGCAAAATTGCGTGGGATGTTTGCTTTCGCGCTATACGATATCGAGAAAGGGATAACTATACTGGTGCGTGATTCAACCGGGATCAAACCACTTTATTATTATTGTAGTAATGGGATATTGACTTTTGCATCGGAGATTAGGGCATTTAAAGCGGCTGGAATTGCAACAGATACTGATCATTCCTGGCCCGTAAGATTTTTGGCTTTCGGCCATATTCCTGAACCCTTTACAACGTTGAAGAATGTTTTCAGCCTTAAAAAGGGACACTATTTATTGTGGCATCAAGATAAGTCCGTCTTTACTTTAAATCAGTTTTTTCCTGATGCTAAAGAGGAATTTATTACCAACGACACAGATGCCAAGGCATATATCCGAAGCAGCCTAAAAGCAGCTGTTAACCGGCAGTTAGTGTCGGATGCCCCCATAGGTGTTTTTTTAAGCGGGGGTGTTGATTCAAGCCTTTTATCTTTACTGGCAAATCAGCAGCAAGAGCAGAACTTAAAAACAATTTCGATTTTTTTTAACGAAGCCAGCTACGACGAACGCGCCTACCAAAACAATGTGCTCGACCAGATAAACGGTGAGAAATTTACGCATCTGGTCCAGCAAAAGGATTTTGAATTGTTTTTTCCGAAGATTATTTCGGATATGGATATGCCAACTACTGATGGAATAAACACCTGGTTTATCAGTAAGTACGCGCATGATGATGGCTTAAAGGCCGTATTATCCGGGGTTGGTGCTGACGAGTTATTTGGAGGGTACCCTTCATTTAACAGGATAAAATATTTGCGCTACCTCAGAATGATGCCATCCGTGCTATTCCGTGGAATGAACTATTTCCAAACGGACAAATACCGGAAAATGTCTTTTTTGGCTCGTGAACATCATTTAGCAGACTATTTATTGTTACGCGGCCTGTTTGTTTCGACAGACATCGCGCGCATTTTGGACATGGACGCAAACGAGGTGAATAAAATTTTATTTAATGAACCTGATTTCAATGAACTCAGATCTTACACTAAGGAGCACGCTGCCTGGTTCGAAACAAATCTGTACATGCAAAACCAATTATTAAGGGATACCGATGTCATGAGCATGAGTCATGGATTGGAAGTCCGTGTGCCATTTTTAGATGAAGATTTTCAACTCGCTGTATGGCGTATTTCCCCGCGCATAAGGTTCGACAGCAAGCAACCCAAAAAGCTATTAATTGACAGCTTCAAGGAAGTATTACCGGAAATGACCTGGAACAGGCCAAAAATGGGATTTACCTTTCCTTTGCAGGAATGGATGGGCAAGCATCGGGAAATTAGTGATGTGAATTTATACAAAGGTACGTTTGCCCGAAACGAAGCTTTAAGATTTAAAAGGGGGAATATGCATTGGTCAAAGATGTTTGCGCTCTACCAGATTCAAAAACATGTCTAAAAAAGTTGTGTTATTTACCCTGCAAACTTTTAGCACAACCGGTGGTATTCAAAAAATGGCACGGACGCTAGCGCATTCATTGTTTTGTCTTTCTATAATAAATAATTGGAATTTTAGCTTATGGTCGGTTTATGATTCTGCCGGAGATTTGATGCCACAATATCTTCCTAAGGAGAATTTCCGGGGGTTCGGCCTAAACCGGCTGAAATTTATTTTGACGACGCTTATCAATGCCGGAAAACCCGAAGTTGTTATATTAAATCATATAAACCTTGCAATAGTAGGAACGCTGATCAAAACCCTAAATCCCAAATGTAAAGTGTGGCTGATTGCGCATGGTATTGAAGTATGGAGGCCACTGACGGCAACCAAAAAGTTATTACTAAAGCGCTGCGATAAAGTCATTTGTGTAAGTAATTACACCATGCAGCAAATGATCAGCCGTCACCATGTCGATGGTTCAAAATGCACGGTTTTAAATAACGCCGTCGATCCGTTCATGAAACTACCTGAATCGTTTTCAAAACCGGAATATTTGTTAAAACGTTATGGGTTAAATGAAGACGACCGGGTTCTTTTTACCCTTACGCGTTTGGCATCGACCGAACAATATAAAGGGCATGATCAGGTCATTAAAGTCATAGCCCTTTTAAAAGACCAGTTTCCTGACATTAAATATATCCTCTCCGGGCAATACGATGAGAAAGAGAAAAAACGTATTGAAAGACTTATTTCCGATCACCATGTAGAGACGTGTGTCTTGCTAACTGGTTTCATTGATGAGGGAGAACTGTCAGATCATTTTTTGCTGGCAGATCTTTTCGTTTTGCCAAGTAAAAAAGAGGGTTTTGGTATCGTGTTTATCGAGGCGCTTGCTTGCGGCTTGCCTGTCATTTGTGGTAATGTTGATGGTAGTATTGATGCGGTTTACAACAGTGAACTTGGAACTCCAATAAACCCTGACAGCCTTTCAGAATTAAAAGAGGCAATCGCCGGATACCTCGAAACAAGTATGACGGAAGATAAAAGACGATACTTACAGGGTAAATGTGTTTCGCAATTTAATGAAAACAATTATATGATCAATTTAGAAGAGTTAATTAAATATGGATAAAAAGAAAGAGGATTTCTGGGATACCGAAATTTCCGCTAAACACAATCTCCTTGATTTGAAGCTGAAAGATATCTGGGATTACCGGGATCTGCTTATTCTACTGGTGAGACGTGACTTTGTTTCTTTTTATAAGCAAACTATATTAGGCCCGCTGTGGTTTTTCATACAACCGTTGTTTACCACTGTTATCTATACATTCATATTCGGAAGCCTAGCTTCCATACCCACCGATGGCTTACCCCAGCCGCTTTTTTACTTAGCTGGAATTACTGGGTGGAACTATTTCGCAGATTGTCTGACCAAAACGTCAGGTGTATTTACGGCTAATGCTGCTTTATTCGGTAAGGTCTATTTTCCCAGGTTAATTGTTCCGTTAAGTATCATCGTATCAAACCTTATTCGTTTTGGAATTCAAATGAGTCTTTTTGCCCTGATGATGCTGATATATTGGCTGAAAGGAGCTGCGTTTCACCCCACTCAATGGATTCTTTTATTTCCATTTTTGTTAATTCTAATGGCTATGCTGGGCTTGGGACTTGGGATGATCTTTTCGGCTATGACTACAAAATACAGGGATTTAAGCTTTTTGCTGACATTTGGCATTCAGCTTATGATGTACTTGACTACTGTTATCTATCCGTTATCTGTGGTGGAAAGCAAATACCCTGCCTATAGGTGGTTGGTTGAATATAACCCTATGACTTCTATCATTGAGGCTTTTAGATTTGGATTCCTGGGACAGGGAACCTTTACCACGCAATCATTGGCGATAACTACCTGCTCGACCTTGTTGATACTAATCACTGGAATTGTAATTTTTAACCAAGTTGAACGGAACTTTGTAGATACCGTGTAATATGTCAGTAGTAATTAAAGTTGAAGGACTTTCTAAGGCTTATCAGTTAGGCGAAATAGGTACGGGTACAATTTCCAGGGACCTCGAACGTTTCTGGGCTAAAATACGCGGGAAAGAAGATCCTTTTCTAAAAATAGGGGAAACCAACGAAAGAACACAAAAAGGTACAAATGACATTGTTTGGAGTTTAAATGATCTCAATTTTGATGTTAAGCAGGGTGATGCTGTTGGAATTATCGGCCGGAACGGTGCCGGCAAAAGTACCCTTTTGAAGATATTAAGCAGGGTAACCGCACCAACCCGGGGGACTATAAAAATTAAGGGTAGGATAGCTAGTTTGCTGGAAGTCGGCACGGGTTTTCATCCGGAATTGAGCGGGCGTGAGAATATTTATCTCAACGGCGCCATATTGGGCATGCGCAAAGCAGAGATCAAAAGAAAATTTGATGAAATTGTTGACTTTTCCGGAGTTGAACGATATATTGACACGCCGGTGAAAAGATACTCTTCCGGGATGTACGTGCGGCTGGCCTTCGCCGTAGCCGCGCACCTTGAAAGTGAAATATTAATCGTAGATGAGGTTTTGGCGGTTGGTGACGCAGAATTCCAAAAAAAATGCCTTGGAAAAATGGACGTTGTCAGTAAGGGAGAGGGGCGTACAGTATTATTTGTTAGTCATAACATGACTGCAATTCAAAAATTATGTAATACTGTTGTTTTATTAAACAACGGCGAAATAGCGGGTATAGGAGAGACACAGTCTAACATAGATAAATACCTTCAAAACGCAATAATTCAAAAGACCACTTTTGACATTCCGTTGCCTCAAGACCATACCGCTTTGCATGGTTTTGCTTCCAGGTTACAGATCGAGGATAGCGATGGCAAACCGATCGCCGAAATTCCTGTAGGAAAAACCTGGCAAGTAAGGGTGTTTTTCAAAATCAATGTTGAAGTGCAGCATTTTATCATCGCTTTAGGCATCATGAATTCAAATGAAGTTAACATCAGGACTTGTTGGAGTGAAAAGGCCTGCCTCAAAGAAGGTTATTATGAAGCAGTATTCAGGGAAGACCAGCTGATATTTGCTCCGGGGAATTATTATTTAACTATAGGGCTTTCTAATTATGAGCGCCCGATCCATTACGTCGAAAATATTGCATCTTTAAGTATCTCACAAGTCAGTGATCCGCTATTGGAAAATACGATCTTGAGAGTTAATAATGTCGGATTATTTTTAAACCCCATGAGCATTAAAATAGCCATGTTGAAAAATAATCTCCTTTAATAAGCTATATGAACATGATAAAAAAACTACAAAGACTCTTTACTGCTAGGAGTAAAAAAGAGGATAATGTTATCGAAAATTGGAATGATGCCGGCCAACCAGTCCCCCCTCCTCATCTCGTTAAACAAAATATAATCAAAAAACTCCAGCAACAGTTTAACTATGATCTGTTCATAGAAACTGGAACATACATGGGAGATATGGTTGAAGCCCAAAAGAAAAATTTTAAAGAAATCATTTCAATTGAATTAGGGGAGAAGCTTTATTCAGATGCTGTTTATAGGTTTAAGAATGACAAACATGTCAAGATTCTTCAGGGAGATAGCGGGGATATTTTAGCTAAACTTTGTGCCGATATTGACCGGCCGGCAATTTTTTGGTTAGATGGTCATTACTCCGGGGGAATCACAGCAATGGGAAAAAAGGAATGTCCTATTTTTGAAGAATTGTCAGCTATATTAAGTGCGAAGCCATTTAATCATATTTTACTTATCGATGATGCCCGGCTGTTTGTCGGTGCCAACGATTACCCAACCCTGGAAAAGTTAAACGATTTTATTACAGAGTATAACCTTTCGGCCAAAATTTATACTGAGTATGACATTATTCATGTTATATTATAGTAGCGATCTTTATTTAAAACGGGAATTTTATGATCTTTAACAGAGAGTATTATATTGATCTTCCAGTGCCAATAAAGCAGGAATTGGATATGTTGTTTAAAAGAGATGCTGCAATTACGATTTTCGAAATTGGTGCCTGCGAGGGGGAGGATTCGATAAGATATTCGAACTTATTTCCGAACTCCAATATTTTTGCCTTTGAACCCCTTCCAAAGAATCTTCAAAAGATACAGCACAATATAGTAAAGTATCAAAAAGATAACATTACGATTGTTCCACTTGGCCTAAGTGATAACTGCGGTATTTCCACATTTTATGTTTCATCAGGGACACCGGAGGGACAGGAGAATAATGAAAACTGGGATTTTGGCAATAAATCAAGCTCCCTTTTACCACCCGACAAGCATATTGATGTCGTAAAATTTATCGAGTTTAAACAGAGAATTGACGTTGAAACCATCACGCTTGATGCTTTTTGTCAAAATAAGGGAATCAACCTTGTTGATTTTGTTCACATGGACGTTCAAGGAGCAGAATTGATGGTTTTAAATGGTGCCAGGAACTCAATTTCAAAAATGAAAGCGATCTGGCTTGAGGTTTCTAAAATTACCTTATACAAAGGGCAGCCGTTAATTAATGATATTGAAAGATTTATGTCTGAAAATAATTTCGTAAAAATAAAGGATACCGTAGATGATATTACTGGCGATCAATTTTACGTTTCAAAAACATTTTTTCCGGGCCATCATCAGATGCTCTCCGCCATTATTCCGCGCGATAGCCGTTTTGAACGCCTGGCCGATTTAAAAGCCCTTTGGGGGAAAACGAAAAGGAAATTGTCGGCTGTCAAAAGATGGTTTTTCAAATGATCATTTGTGAATTGTTCTAATTGAAGGAATAGTGATTATAGTAAAAATTCATGGCGGTTTAGGTAATCAACTATTTCAATATGCGTTTGGGCGTAAGGTTGCCATTCAAAATGCCTGTGAGCTCAAGCTTGATCTTTCCTTTTTTGAAGATCAAAGCGTACGGCGTTACGCTCTGAATCATTATTCCGTTATGGAACATATTGCTTCGCCTGCTGATTGTGAGCGCCTGGTAGCTAAGCATAACTCGAAACTCAGGCACGTTGCCCGAAAATATTTCCGGTATCACCCACATTATATAGAAGAAAATGGCCTCTCTTATAATCAAGCATATCTTGAGGTCAAAGGTGAATGTTTATTTAATGGGTATTGGCAGTCTGAAAAGTATTTTGCGGATATTTCGCATATCATCAGAAATGAATTTAAAGTAACAGTTAAATCTTCAGGCCCTAATATCGAGTTGCGGAAAAAGATTGATTGTTCAAATGCCGTGAGCCTGCATATTCGCCGAGGCGATTTTGAAAATAATAAGATTGTAAATCATATCCATGGAGTTTGCTCACTCGATTATTATCTCGCGGGGATACAGTACATTGCCACACAACTTGCTGATCCGGTTTTTTATGTTTTCTCCGATGATATTTTGTGGGCGAAAGAAAATTTAACCATTAATTATGCAGTTATTTTTGTTGATATAAATGATGAATATTCGGCCTTCGAAGATATGGCTTTAATGAGTCGTTGTAAGCATCATATTATTGCCAACAGTACTTTTAGCTGGTGGGGGGCCTGGTTAAACCCTGATCCTTGTAAAATAGTAGTAGCACCTAAAAATTGGTTTGCCGATCCTGCGATGAATCTGCAGTCAGCATCAATAGTTCCTGAAAAATGGGTCAGGTTATGAGAAATCCGTTGGTTACTGTGATTATGCCCGTTTACAATTGCGAAAAACATATCGCAGACGCTATAGAAAGTATTTTAAGCCAGACATATGCAAACCTGGAATTAATTATAATTGATGATTGCTCCACGGACCACACGCGGCAGCTAATCGGCAAGTACACTGATGATAGGATTGTTTTCATCAAAAAAGAAAAGAATACCGGGCTTGTTTCCAGCCTCAACCTGGGCATCAAAATTTCCAAAGGGGGATTTTTAGCCAGGATGGATGGCGATGACATCAGCCATCAAACGAGACTATCAAAGCAGGTTCGGTTGTTAACATCAAACCCCGACATTGTGCTCTGCGGCACCTGGTATCAATTATCAGGATCTAATGAAATTATAAAAAATCCTGTTGAGCACGAGGATATTAAAATAAGTTTATTGGATCATTGTGTGTTGGGACATCCATCTGTGATGTTTCGGAAAGATTTTTTAACGGCAAATGAGCTGACCTATGACGACTCGTTTTATCCTGCGGAAGATTACGAGCTCTGGACAAGAATATCGGCCATCGGTAAAATTGCAAATATTCCGGAAGTATTACTATGGTACCGAACCCATGAAAACCAGGTTTCAAATAAGGAACAGTCGATTCAATTAACAAAATCTTATCAGTGTAAGGTCCGGATGATGTGTTATCCTTTGTCTAGCCCCAGCCAATCTGATATAAGCAGAAGCGCGTTTATCGTTGAAAACGGCGGGGTCAGCAACCTCTCAGAACTACAGGAACTGGTATCCTGGCTGGATCGCCTGTCTGACGCAAACAAACAATCGTCATTTTATGATGAACAAAAATTTCAAAAATACATAAACAATAAAAAACGTCAGATCATCCGTAAGTTTTATTTGCATTCGACGTCCTATTCACCGTCTGTGTTATTTTCTTTTAGCTGCGGCAGCTATTTTACAGCTAATGAACTTGTTAAATTCACGTTAAAATGTATTTTTTTCTGGAAATAAGAACAGGACAGCTCCAATGAAAAAGCATCTTGTTATCGTGGATCTTTTTGAGTTCGGAGGGAGTAATTCACATCTCAAAACATTGATCAAATATTGGGGTAAGGCAAATGTGGTTATAGTGCTAAAACATGAGGATCAGTTAGCTTATCTTAATAATATCGAAGATGTTCAGGGTATACAAACGCGGATCTATTCAAGCTTATATCAATACGCACATTTAAGCTACAGATTTACTACTAACTTTAAAGAATTATGCTATATCATCCGTGCAATTTTTTTAGTTCAGCTTTTAAGCATAAGATATGGCTTTGCAGACGTGAATATCAGCACGGTTGACCCGGAAAAATATCTGTATTTACTATGGCTGCCATTTGCAAGAGTATTTTACACCCTTCACAGTACGCCTGGCGAAAGATATACATGGTTTACAACATTCACCTGCAACTATACTTTAGGCAACCGGAAAAAAATAATAACGGTTTCTAACGCCAACAGGGACCTGATTTGCAAAAAATGGAGAGTATCTCTTTTAAAGGAGAACTTTGTCTATGCCGTTTACAATTGCATTCTTGAGGATGGACCGATAGACACTTCGCAAACAAAAAGTGATGGACTCATTATTTTGACTATGGGGCACGTAATTGATTACAAAAATCCAGGCCTTTGGCTTAAAGTGGCTAAAATGGTGATAGCCAGACATAAACATGTAACATTTGTCTGGCTGGGGAACGGACCCTTATGGGATGAGTTTAAGGCCGCGAGCGAAAGTATCGAACGCGTTTTATTTATGGGTGCAGTGCATAACCCTGTGCCGTTTCTGAAAAGTGCCTTGATTTATTACCAACCCAGCCTGAGTGAAACGCAGGGTATAGCTGTAGTTGAGGCAATGTCCCAATCTCTACCTTGTGTTGTTTCGGAAACGGGTGGTTTGCCGGAGACTGTAGTACATGGATATAACGGGTTTGTCGTGAATCCTACTATTGTTCAAGATCATGTCGAAGCGATTTCAGCGTTGCTCAATGCTCCGGCCATAAGAGAAGAGTTTGGTTTAAATGCACGTAAAAGAGTTTCGGAATTATTTAGTTTCGGTTCCTTCAAAAAGAAAATGGACGCGCTTTACCTCTAATAAATAACTATTATTATACAAAATATTTAAATGAATCCTGGTGTATCCGTGTTAATATGCTGCTACAATGGTAGTATGAACCTTCCTGAAACGTTAAAGCACCTCGCTTTGCAGGAGGTGCCTGCCGATATTCCATGGGAGATTATCGTAATTGATAATGCCTCTACGGATTCAACAGCGATAGTGGCAAAAAAGGAGTGGGAGAAATACGACGTTGCCCTTTCCGGATTTAGTATATTGTCGCAACCACTCCCTGGTAAAAATCACGCATTTGATATGGGGCTGAAAGCAGCAAAATATGATTTTGTACTGACCTGTGATGACGACAATTGGTTATTCCCCGATTATATTGCGCGGACTTTCCGTATCATGTCAGGCAACCCGGAGATCGGAGCCCTCGGCGGATGTGCTATTTATGAGCCACAGCAACCCGCTAACAAGGAAGTAGAAGAATTTACCTATTATTTTGTCAACGGTCCCCAAACCTGGGTTGAAACTGACCATTGGGTATATGGAGCGGGCTCTTCCTATAGAAAAAGTATTCTGATTGAACTTTTAGATAAGGGATGGCAGCAAATAACTTCGGGCCGTAAAGGCAAAAGTTTGATTTGTGGCGAAGATTCCGAAATCTGCTTTATGATTTATTTGAGAGGCTATAAAGTTGTTGCAGATAACGATCTGAAATTCCGGCACTTTGTTCCTTTAAAGCGGCAAAAAATCGACTATATCACCAACCTGTCGTTTTGGATCAGCTACTCACATGTGCTGATGAACAGTTATTACCCGATCTTAAACCAGGATAATCGGACGATCAGGCACATTATCAATTTTTGGTTACTGGGAGCAACCAAAACCTACCTGAAGAGCCTTGTCCTTTTAACCATTCAAAAAATGAAGGTGTGGGAAAAAAGGACGGTGATGGACAAAATAAAATTTAATGCGACATACGGGACATGGTACTCTCTTTTCAGGAACAGGAGAAAGATCATTGCGCACCACGAGCATACCAAGGATATACTAACAACCAAAAGTTTATAAGGGGGCATGCAAGAAATAACCAGGATAGTTACAGGTAACGACTTAGCGCCGGTGGTGCTATTCATTTATAACCGCCCGCTTCACACCCGTAAAACCCTTGAGGCATTAAGCCGGAATCTGCTGGCTGATGAGTCAGTATTATATGTTTTTGCCGACGGCCCGAAAGAAAATGCCACACCAGGGGATTTAAACCTGATAGCACAGGCCCGCGAGGTGATTAAAGAAAACCAATGGTGCAAAGAGGTTGTCCTCGTTGCAAGGGAAAAAAATATGAACCTGGAGGATAATATTATTGACGGAATAACCAGGGTGATCAACCAGTACGGGAAAGCCATAATGCTGGATGACGATTTAATTACATCTCCATATTTTCTCCAATATTGTAATACCGGCCTGCAGGTTTATGAAAACGATAAGCAAATTTTTTCGATAAACACATACATGCTCCCGATAGACTTTGAAAGTACGCCGGAAACCTTCTTATGCCCGGTGGCAACAAGTTCAACAGGATGGGCTACCTGGGCAGACAGATGGAGGCTGTTCGACCCTAATCCGGCTTTTATCAATGAGATTGACACTGATGCTTTTTTACAAAACAGGTTTAATGTGGGTTTGATGAATAAAATGTATATGTTAAAGTACATGAATACCTGGGATATCAGGTGGTATTATACGGCATTTATCAGAAACGGACTTGGTGTTTTTACCACTAAATCACTGACTTTTAATATCGGCTTTGATGGCAGTGGCACCCATAAAGGAGGCGAAGACCTCGTACAGGAACTTTACACGGAGTCAATGCCCGTGATTTACCAGGATTCCATCAATTTAAAGCACTATTCCAAACTATTGAATTTTGTGAAGCCGGATCCGGTTTCCTTCAAACAAAAAATAAAAAATATTTTAAAATTCCTGATTAACTATCATCCGTCCGGATAATGACCTGAAATGTCAGATTTTATCGTTGCTGAAGGCCGAACCCCGAAAGTCAGCTGCTTTGACGGTGAGTGGCTGATTGATATGACCTAAACCATGACATAATATTTATGCTAAAAAGAATTAAAGACACGCGCAGGATGCTGCCGGTTTTCCCGGGGCATTTTGCCAGACTGGAAAATGAACCGGCTGAGCAAAAGCCACGGGCTGCGAAAGCTGCTATCAATAGTTTGGACTATTCTTTGGACGGCCCGATCATTGCATACGGATTCAATATATTTTCCGATGGGGAGGGTGATCAAATAGGCATAATCAGATTCATTTTGAAATTTCATTTTTTTGGTGAATTAAACCATAGTTAAATTGTCATTTACAGATGTTTTATGGTTGAAATTCAAGTTTGTAATTATCCGCAAAGTACTGCCGAGTATTATTTATCTTTTGTGCAGCCCTTTGCCCCGGCAAAAGCAACGGATTCTGATTATTAAAGCCGATGGTATTGGTGATTACCTATTGTTCAGAAACTTTCTCCATTTTTTAAAGGGTTCGCAGAAATATAAGCACCATCAATTTTATCTGACGGTTAATCAATCCAGCGCCCGATTGGCAAAGTACCTTGATGGCGATATTATCAGCACATTTTTCACATATTCGGAAGGCTTTTTTTTAAAATGGGAGCTGATCGGTTTATTGTGGAAGCTCCAGCGAACACGCTTTGATACCGTTATTTATCCTAACTATTCGAGGAGCTTCCAGGTTGACTGGCTGGTCCGTAATTTGTCTGTTAAAAACAAGATCGGCGTCGACGGCGACTGTGTCAATGAGACAGCCGTGTTGAAAAATGAGGGGAACAGGTATTATTCGGAACTGCTTGATGTCGGTACACTACCCCTGCACGAATTCGAAAGAAACAAGCAAATTGTTGAGTTAATTGCGTCGGAAAAATGCTTTCTTACCGGACCGATTATAGCAAAAAGCGAACTGGACATTATTGACCATGGAGATATAATCATATTCCCTGGAGCAAGTACCGAGGAGAAAAAATGGCCGGTCAGTTATTTTTATGCCCTTTGTTCCCGTATTTACACGACGCTTGGGGCCGGGATCGTCGTTGCGCCCGGAAAAGGTGAAGCATTCGGTAAGACGGCTGTTGATTTGAACATACCTGCCGACTTGTTCCGGGTTGCTGATAACCTCAGCCTGGAAGAGCTTTGTACCCTGATCGGCGGAGCCGCGCTTCTGGTCTCGGGGGACACTGTCGCTGTTCACATTGCCGCTGCGCTAAATGTTCCGGTTGTTTGTATCTGTAAAGGTGACCTTTACGGCCGCTTCGTTCCCTATCCTTCAGGTGTTTTTGATAAAGTATGTTGTGTTTTGCCACGAAATGTTAGTCCACAATATTTGGACTACTCCAGCTGGTCTCCTGCAAAAATAGCCGATGTGGACGGTGAGGATGTGTTTGATGCCGTTTCTAACGTCTGGGCGCAAAAAAAAGAAAAATATACAAAATGAACCTGCCCGATTTAAAGTACTACCGGTCTGTTTTTCAAGGAAAAGGCATTACATTGCCTTTAAAAGAGGTGCCATCATCAGAGGGTTTGCGGCGTGTGCTGCCGGATGTGCCTGAGGGGAAGGTCGGATGGCCCTGGACGGAAGAAACGAATCCTATGGTTTACGTTAAGCGTGCGCATTGGCCGAAGCTGACTATTGTCACCCCTTCCTATAACCAAGGTCAATTTATTGAAGAAACGATCAGGTCCGTGTTGTTACAAAATTATCCGAACCTTGAATTCATCGTGATTGACGGGGGAAGCAGTGACGGGACGAAAACGATCCTTGAAAAGTATTCGCCGTGGATAAGTTACTGGCAAAGCGAAAAGGACGAAGGGCAGGGGCAGGCGATCAACCGTGGATTCAGTCTTGCTTCGGGTACCTGTTTTGCCTGGATAAACAGTGATGATTATTATTTGAAGAATGTGTTTTTGAAAGTCACTGAAAAGTTCATGACGAGCAACACCCAATTTATTTATGGGTTTGGTTATAGTATGACCCAGGAGTCGCGACGCTTTGAACTGATCAAAGTTTTACCGTTTTGGGATCTGTTCATCAAGATACCAAGCCTGATCCAGCCCTCTACTTTTTGGTTAGCGGCAATTCACCAGCCGATTTGGGAGGAACTACATTGTTCTCTGGATTTTGAACTTTGGCTGAGGCTCGTGAAAGGGAAAAAACGGTACCGGATAAAGGAACCGTTGTCGGTAGCCAATGCACATATGGACGCCAAAACGCACGATCCGAAAATGAAGGCGCAATGGGATCAGGATCACCGCAGGATATGGTCAGCGGACGCGCACGGCGAGGTATATGAATGGAAACGGATCGTTTTTTTAAATAGGGTGAGAAAAAAAATCTGGCAAATGTTTAAATTAACCTAGTAAATGCTTTTTAACTCGCTTCTGTTTTTGTTTTTCTTCCTGATCGTTACAACAGGTTATTACCTGCTTCCACATAAATTCAGATGGTTCTGGCTGTTGGGTGCGAGTTGCTACTTCTACATGTATTTCAAACCGGAGTACATTCTGATCATTTTTTTTACAATTATTGTCGACTTTGTTGCCGGTATTTTAATTGAAAATGCAAAGGGCGCGTACCGGAAAATTTACCTGCTGGCGAGTATTATCACAAATGTTGGTGTGCTGGCCTTTTATAAGTATTTTAATTTCTTTTCCCAAAATATCAATTTCCTGAGCCAGTTTTTACATGGACCGAAGGTGCCCTTACTGGACTTTATCTTGCCGATCGGACTTTCTTTCCATACTTTCCAGGCGATGAGTTATACGATCGAGGTCTACCGGGGTAAGCAAAAAGCTGAAAGGCATCTTGGATTATATGCTTTATATGTGATGTTTTATCCACAGATGGTTGCCGGGCCGATAGAACGGCCTCAGCATATTTTGCCCCAGCTTCGCCGTGTTATCAGTTACAATCCAAAGACTTTCGTTGCAGGCCTGTTGTTAATGGCGTTTGGTCTTTTCAAAAAAGTCGTCGTCGCTGACAGGCTGGGCTTATTTGTCGATCCGGTATTTTCAAATCCGCGGGGACATTCGGCAGCAGAGCTTTTTGTGGCCAGCTATTTTTTTGCCTTCCAGATTTACTGTGATTTCAGCGGCTATTCTGATATTGCGATCGGAGCGGCGTTAACCTTGGGGATCGAACTCATGCGAAACTTTAACATGCCCTATCTTTCGCGGAACATCGCGGAATTCTGGCAGCGCTGGCACATTTCATTGTCCACCTGGTTCAAAGACTACATTTACATCCCTTTGGGCGGGAACCGCGTCGATTTTTTTCGGTTGTGTATCAATTTCATGATCGTGTTTCTTGTTAGCGGATTGTGGCATGGAGCGAACTGGAAATATATGATCTGGGGAGGGATACATGGACTGTTATTGGTGATTTACCAGTTGATGAAAAAAATGAAATTAATTATAAAAGGTTTTACATTCTTCAAATGGCTGTTGACGTTTAACCTGGTATGTTTTGCGTGGGTTTTTTTCAGGGCGGACCATGTCGGGGATGCTTTTTATATTATTGAAAAAATAACACGTGTAAAAGAGTTTAGCTTTAGATCGATAAGTGCCATGCCTGCCGGGGAATTGCGCTACTGCACCGGCCTGATCATTTTATTGCTGGCTGCCGATCGATATTTTCAAAATGTCCGGTTTTTTTCGGTGCCCAAGATCGTGATGTGGACGGTTTCTTTGGTTATATTATGTTATTTTTTAGGTATTTTTAGCGAAGCTCAGTTTATTTACTTCCAGTTTTGATGCGAAAAATTATTGCCCTGCTGATCTTGTTGTTTTCCACTGTTGTCCTGATCCTGGCGATGGATCAGGCTTTGATCAACACGCTAAAACGGGACAGGTACTTTGACCATCTAAGTACTTCCGGCCCCGGTGGTAACAGATTATATCACCAGATTTTGATCAGGTCTGACAGGTGGCGTTATGGGGACCTTTTCGGATTGTGCTATTTGCCGCAATACAAATTCAGGCTGGAACCATTTAAAAAATATGAAAATGGCCCCGCCGGGGCGGCTTCAGGACGTGTCCTTTATATTATCGGCGATAGTTACCTGGCAGACAAATCGATCAGTGGTGCGTTTGACGGCTTTGAGCATGTCATTTTCCTGGACCGTCGTTTCCCGTTCGGGCCAGTTGCTTTAGATAGTACCAAGCAAAATGTGCTGATCATGGAATTCGCAGAACGAAACCTGGTGGATTATGAAATTGACCGTACCTCTGAACAAAGGTGGACTCAAAAGGACATCGCCGGTAAACTGAATTTTAGGCCTCAGGCCGCCGCACCATCAGATAATAATGCGGGGGCGACGGCGCTTTCTGAACGGCTTAACAAAATACTTTTTAACAGGGAATTAAGCCGGAACCTTGAACTCTTGCTTTTTGATGATAAAATGTGGACACCACTGAAGGAGTTGAAGGCGAGCCTCAATTACCAGCTATTTGGCAGGCTGCCCGGCGAGGTTGCCGTAAGTACCGACAAAAAGAGGCTCCTGATGAATATTACCGTGGATACTTCTTTCCGGCAGTCTGATTTCAGGACAATCCCTGATATTGAGATAAACAGACTTACTGCGCATCTTGCGGAAGCAAAAAATTATTATAATGCGATCGGTTTTAAAGCGGTTTATCTGGCGGCCATTCCGAATGCAGCCTCAGTTTATGACGACCGGCGGATGTCTTATAACCATTTGCTTGAGCGGGTTGAACGGAATAATCTTTTTCCTGTCATCAGTGTTTATCACCAGTTTAAACGTAATCCTGCCAATTTGTACTACCGCAGCGATACGCACTGGAATCCACTTGGCTTTGATATCTGGCTGACTGAGGCCGACCGGGTACTTCGTCAAACAGCCTTCGGGAATGCGGCTAAATATTAATTATAACTAAAGAAATCGTTAAATCAATTTCAGCATGAAGACTTTTTTGAAGCGGGTGTTTGGCCCTCATTTAACCGCACGGTTCAGAGAATCGTTTCCCTCATTGGTACAGCGCAGAGCGGAAGCCCGGGAGATCGAGCGAAAATCCAACTTTTACGCATCCTTTGTCAACAAAGGAGATATTTGTTTTGATGTTGGTGCAAATATGGGAAACCGCATCACACCGTTGCTGGAAATCGGTGCCTCGGTAGTAGCTGTGGAACCCCAGGAAAGTTGTTATAAATACCTCGATAAAAAATTCGGAAACAAGATCTCACTTGTTAAAAAAGGCCTGGGTGAAGCTGAGGCGGTTAAAGTATTTCATTTGTCAGATGATTCTACTATTTCCTCTTTTTCTGACGACTGGATCAGTGCCGTAAAGAAAACAAGCCGCTTTAAAAATAAAAAATGGGACAAATCGGTGTCCGTTGAAATGACAACGGTCGATAATATTATAAAAAGCTTTGGGCATCCTTCATTTATTAAAATTGACGTTGAAGGATATGAACTGGAGGTTTTAAAAGGCTTAACCCGGCCCGTCAACATGATCAGCTTTGAATATACGGTGCCGGAACAACCCGGCCGTGCAGTGTTGTGTATCGCCCAGATAGAAAAATACAATAACCATATCGAATGTAATTACAGCATTGGTGAAGACCTCGTTTGGGCGCTTAAAGATTGGCTGCCCGCTGCAGACATGAAACAACACATTTTTTCAGAACAATTTAATCAAACCTGTTTTGGTGATATTTATATCCGAACGAAAGCAAATGATCATGCCGGCAATCCTTAACCACACATGAACCGCTTGCGAAAAAAGACAAATGCATATCGAAAGTGGCGCCTGCTGTTGCGACTGGTCTCAGCTCTATAGTTGACCTGTCAGCAGGGGTTCTGTTTAGACCGGTAGTTTCCGGTGACGCGTTCCAAGGCATGCTTAGTTTCATGAATCACTTCAACCGGCTCAAATGGAATAACAGTCACAGCGTGCCAGGCAGGAGCCGGCGAATCATGTCACATCCACTAAGGTGGTATTTGGCCGGGCAAAACGAGATTACTTATCCTATTTCGTCTTTGGTTCCTGTAAAACTGGGCGCGGCCGTCATACGCCTTCGCTGGGTGCTTTAACAGCTGTTTGTTATTGCTATGATTTTATGCCTTACAGAGTCAGCGCGCCCGGCGAAGCGGGGAGACTGCACTAAGTAATATGAAACCTTTTTTTTCGATCATTATTCCCCTGTTTAACGCCTCTTCCAAGCTACCGCAATTGCTTGAAAGTGTTTCTTTACAGCGTTGCCGTAATTTTGAAGTTGTTTTTATGGACGGTGCTTCAACGGACAACACCCTCGATATTGTGGCTGATTTTGTAAAAAACAATAAAAAGCAGCCTGTCATCGTTCATTCCAGCCCTGACCATGGAATTTACGATGCAATGAACAGGGGAGTTGACTGGGCGTCCGGCGAATGGCTCTATTTTATGGGAAGTGACGATAGCTTCTGTGATGCGGGAGTATTGGAAGAGGTCAAGGACGTGCTAGAAAGGGAAAAGGCCGACCTGATCTATGGAAATGTAGTGGGTATTTCGGGTACGACCAGGTATGTTTACAATACGGAAGATAAAGTATTATCCAAAGGGATTCACCACCAGAGCGTGTTCTACCGTCATTCGCTTTTTGATGATTTCGGTAAATATGACCTGAAGTTTCCAGTTGCGGCCGATTATGATTTTACGCTCAAAGTCTTTTTGAACGATAGTTACCGGATAAGATATATCAACAGGGATATAGCATATTATGGGGAAAGTGGGTTTAGTTCGGTAAACTTTGACTACAAGTTTTTTTGCGGTCATTATCGTTTACTAAAATGCAACAAGGCTCTGGACAGGATTGCCGATCCCGATAAGTGCCTTTCCGATTCAGTTTATTGTTGTTATCACCTGGCGGGGACAAAAAAAAATCTCGCTTTGGCCTGGCGGAACCTCCTTTTTTATGTATTTTTCGTAAAAAAGGCCACCTTGAACTTCCGGATTAAAGTTTTTTATAATATGTTAAAGCGGACAGTAAGGCGTCCTTTACTGACTTAAATGTTTAGCAGTAGTTTTTTAAGTACCACCATACGCACCTTAGGCAGATTTTGCCGATATGGTGTGCCCAGCCATATTTTATACTTCGGCGATTCGCTTGGTGATAATCTGCTGTTGACCACGCTGTGTAAAGCGCTGTCGGGGCGGGGTGCCAGGAATATCTGGGTCAAATGCGACCACTATGAGTTATTTATAAATAATAATGATGTCAAATTGGTGTTGCCGTTTCAGGCAACCCTATCTTCGTCGTTAATCCGCCTTTTCCGGGTTAAGGTTATTCATCCGGTATATACCGTGTACCAAAAGGATATTGACCGGGATCTGATCCCGGAAAAGCATATTGTACTCAAAATGGCGGATTGTATTCCCCTGAAGGGCGAAATTGAGAATAAACCGGTATTCCATCTTTCCCCGTCGGAGGTGACAGCGGGGCGGCTGTCATCGCAAGTCATTGTCATTGTGACATCTACCAGTGGAGCAAAAGTGCCGATGGCCAACAAAGAATGGCTACATGAACGATATCAGCAGATCGTCGACCGGTTATCACCGAGATATCAATTTGTTCAATTAGGGACAAAAGGAGATGCCGCGCTTAAAAATGTCCGGGATTTACGTGGGAAAACCACCATTCGGGAAAGTGCGGCTATCCTGCATAACGCGTTGCTGCTGGTTACCCATGTGGGCTTTATGATGCACCTTGCGAGAGCGGTCGATTGCAGGGCAGTGATTATATACGGTGGACGCGAAAATCCAGCACAGTCAGGTTATAGTTGTTTTAACAATATTTACAGCGATATATCCTGTTCCCCCTGCTGGCTGCACAATACATGTGAGTTTGACCGGAAATGTATGAAAATGATCACCGCTGAAAGAATAGTGGAAATTATATTGGGAGAATTGAAAGAACCGAAAGTGACACCTTTTGTCGATAAATTGTATAATGATTAAGCTATCAGTAATTATACCGACCTACAATCCTGACATTGGTCGGCTACGTCGGACTCTTGACGCATTAAAAAACCAGACTTTACCGATCTCATCGTGGGAACTGGTTATCATAGATAATCATTCGCCGAACGACTTTTCAGGGCAAATTACTACCGCCTGGCAGCATTCTTCGCGTATTGTCAGAGAAGAAAGACCCGGGTTAACATTTGCCAGGATCAGGGGCTGCACAGAATCTACCGGTGATATCATTGTCTTTGTGGATGATGACAATTTACTCGCTCCGGATTATCTCGAAAAAACCTTAAATATATTCGAAGTTTTTTCTAACCTGGGGGCGGTCGGGGGAAAGTCCTTTCCCATTTTTGAGGGGCCTGAGCCAGCCTGGCTCCGTGGGTTTTATGGCAACCTCGCGCTAAGGGATCTGGGCGACGAAATTATACTGAGTGACTGGGATCAAACTTATCCGTCCTGCGCCCCCGTAGGTGCGGGAATGGCGGTAAAGAGAAGTGCAATCGCGCCTTACGTAGCCGGTGTAATGTCTGGAGGCAGCCTGATCTCCGACAGAAAGGGGGACTCCCTGAGCTCCGGCGGCGATAATGACATTGTTCTCCACGTTCTGAAAAATAACCTGCAAGTTGGTTATTTTCCTGATCTGCAGCTGTTGCACATCATCCCTGAAGCGAGAACAAAGGTGCATTACATAGCCAGGCTGATCAATAACACCAACAAGTCCTGGATTCAGTTACTTGAACGTCATCAGATCAACCCCTGGCCGCTGATCGACAACTGGACAGTTCCCTTCAGAAAGATGAAGGCCTGGTTTACCTATAAATCATGGAAGGACGAAGTTAGTTACATCCGATGGCGGGGGGCTTGCGGGACATTTGAAGGTTTGGCAAAAAGTAACTATGTAAAAAGGAAGGTTAACACGGGGGATAGCCAATGACGAAGGCAAAAAACGGATTTGATCTCCTTCGGATACTGTTGGCAGCGATGGTTGTATTGGAACACAGTCTCTTAATAGGGGGATATGATTTGAAGGATCCCCTTTACGTTTTCTCGAAAGGGCAGATAAATTTTGCGGATCTGGGCGTAATGGTTTTTTTTGCTCTAAGTGGTTACCTCATTACGGCGAGTTTTGAGCGGTCAGGTAACGTGTTCATCTTTGCAAGCCATCGGCTGCTTCGGATTTTTCCGGGTTTTTGGGTTTGCCTTATCGTCGCCGCATTTTTAATTTCGCCCCTGATTTTCATCTCAACGGGCAGGTCATGGTCGGCTTTCGATTTTTTCGGACCGGGAGGAGCGCTGAATTTTATAAAGCAAAATTTCTTTTTAAAGATTAACCAATGGAGTATCAAATCGTTGCTCGATCACGCGGCATACCAAGAATCTCTCAATGGCAGTCTATGGAGTTTATTCCCGGAAATGCAATGTTATTGTTTTACGTTATCGGCCGGGCTTTTCGGGCTTTTTAAAAGGAACAAATTCCTGTACCTGCTTATTTCAATGATTGTATTCGCTTATTTTGCGATCAATGTTAATTTCTCGAAGAGCTTTGGGCCAACTTTGCTGACGCTCTCGCCGGCATTAAAACTCTATGCCTCCTATCTTGCAGGTTCAGTAATTTATCTTTTTCGGGATTTTGTAACGCCTGATAAAAAAGGTACGCTGTTTTTGCTGCTGTTTACATTAATACTGATCAGGTTTGGCGGATTTAATCTTGTATCGCCTTTTCTGATCGCGCTTGTCCTGATCAATTTGTTCCAGTTGTTCGAATTTAAAATTAAATACGACGTCTCGTACGGCATGTATATTTATAGCTTCCCAATACAGCAACTGTTGTTCCATATTTTCGGTAACAAGCTCCATGTCCTGGCATTTATCTCCATGGCGTTGTTTTTTTCTGCGATTGCCGGTTTTTTGAGTTATATCTGGATAGAGCGCCCATTTATGAACTTAAGAAATAAAACGGATCAATTATTAAAATAATGAGATGGCGAAAAGTTTGGTTGTTGCAGCATTAACATTGCAAAAGTTACTCAATACTGTATGTCTTTAATAGGAAAATTATTATACAAATTTTATTATCAGCCTAAGAGTCAACGGGCGGTTGTTGAAAAATTCGGGGGAAAAAAAAAATATCAGAAGATGTTGGCTGCCGAAGCGGAAATGAAAAAGTATGCACTGGAGGCTTTAACAATCAAAAGTAACTTCCATCCTGCAGGTGAATTCAAAATTAATCTGTTGACAGGTGACCGGTTTATTCATCAAAGTTTATTCTGTGTTTACAGTTTTTTTAAATTTTTAACTCCGGAAGAATCCGCGCAGTTTTCGGTTAACTTTTACAGCGATGGTACATTGAGCGACGAAGTCGTATCTGTATTAAAAGCACGCTTTCCGCAAATTCAGCTGGTATCATACAGCGATACCAAGGATGCGTTGCGCAAATACCTGCCTGAAACGTTATTTCCCCGCTTAAACCAGAAAGTAGCAGCAATTCCCCTTTTTAAAAAATTGATCTACCCCCATTTAAATCAATCGGGTGGATCTGCTTTTTTTGACTCGGATATGCTGTTTCTAAAAAAGCCGGTGGCATTCCTTAATTGGATTGAACAATTTAAAACCGGCAAAATTACAGCGTTCTGCATCCTTGATGTGCACAGAAGCTATGGTTATAGCGAGGAAAGTATCCGGAAAATATGGCCCGGGGGCATTATTCACAATATTAATTCAGGAATGTATGGGATTGATAGCAGGCAGATAGACTTCGGTGCCATTGAAAACCTGGTTGTTGATTTTGAGGACAAATTCGGATCTCAATACTACCTGGAACAAATGATCACTGCAATGATCCTTGAAAAAAGCCCCGATTTAATCGTCGCAAGTCCCCATGAATATATCGTAATGCCGGGACCTGAACAAGTTCGCGCACAAACCGGGACGCTTCACCATTACGTGAATGAATCAAAAGCGTTTTATTTTTTGGAAAGCTGGCGTCTGCAGATTACCGCCTGATTGGTTGCAAAGCTTTTCCATAGGTTTTTATATTTTTATCAATTGAGCATTTATCCTCTAAAGCATTCCCTGGTATCAGTTTGTGTCCCCGCCTATAACTGTGGATTATACATTGCGGACACGTTAAGATGTCTCTGTGCGCAAAGTTACCAAAACATCGAGATCATAGTCGTCAATGATGGTTCTGATGACGATACGGTGGATAGAGCCAACGCGATCAAGGACAGCCGTATCAGGCTGCTCGATATTCCTAACCGGGGAGCGGCCGGGGCGAGGAATATGGCTTATGAGCATAGCAGCGGTGATTTTATAGTTTTTTTTGATGCGGACGATATCGTGGGCCCCGATTTCATTTCTACCCAGCTGCAAACAGCCCTTCAGTGGCCCGATTGTATCGTTGTTTCGGCATGGGGGCGCTTTTACACCGACACCGGGCTGGATTTTAAATTATGTGAAGAACCGCTGAGTACCCCTCACACCTTGGAGGAATGGATTATTACCAATTGGTATAATTCCCAGCACAATACGCCGCCGGGAAGGCTGTTCCTGCCGAGATCAATAGTTGAGCAGGCCGGCCCCTGGAATGAGCAATTGACCTTAAATGATGATTTTGAATTTTTTACAAGGGTGGCTTTACACGCGAAAATGATCGTTCCTGCCCCTTCTGCATTATATTATTACAGGTCGGGGGTTAATGGCCTTTCGTCACAAAAGACAGACGAGGCTTATATGTCTTTGTTTAGGTCGATGCAGCTTTCGTTTGAACATGCGATTACAGTTTACGGAAAAAATGAAAAAGTCCGGCGATCCTGTGCCAATTTGTGGCAGGCCTATATCTACGAGGTTTATCCCAGGCTAAAGCAACAACGTATATTTGCAAAACAGCAGATAAAAGCATTGGGAGGGGCAGATTTTGCCTACCCTGCAGGCGGATTGACCCGTCTGCTGATCCGGTTAGCCGGCTGGCGGATTATTAAACATCTTAAACATCACGTAAAAAAATGAATTCCCTGCTCTTGGCAAATAAAATAGTTAATAAGTTATTAAAGGCAAATCTTAAGTTGTCTTTTTCGCAATGCGGCGAAGATATTATCTTGTTGTTTCTGATCAATTCATTAAACATTCAGGATGTTAAATACCTGGACATCGGGACGAACGATCCCCGGGACATGAATAACACTTACCTGTTATACCTAAAGGGTTACCAGGGGGTTTGTGTTGAACCGGATCCATCCTTTCACCGGAAAATCAGACGGTGCCGGCCAATGGATACCCTGATTCAGGCAGGGGTCGCACTGGAAAATACAGATAAAGCCGATTTCTACGTCATGGACGATTCCGTATTAAATACTTTTTCACTTGAAGAGGCCCAAAAAATGGTAATCGAGCATCAGCGAAAAATAATCAAGAAGATCTCCGTGCCCTTGGTTTCTGTCAACGATATCATCGCGTCACATTTTTCAGCTCATACACTGATTCTTTCGCTTGACGTGGAGGGGCTGGACTATCAGATTCTCGCATCTATAAACTATAAGCAACAAAGACCTGGCTTAATTTGTGTTGAAACGGTTGAGTTTTCCAATAATCTTAGCGGAAAAAAAGACGGACGTATTGCGGAACTGTTAATCAGCCTCGATTATGTGCTATACGCCGATACACATATCAACAGTATTTTTATTGATAAGCATCTGCTTCCCCAATGATTTTTTTTGATGACATGCAGCTGAAAATAACCGAATTGTGAGAATACTATTATCGTTCCAGCAGGACCTGACCGTGCAGCCGCACCCGGTTCCCGCTTATCGTTTCTGGAGCTACTATATCAGGCAGGGAATTGAAGAAGCGGGAATGCACTGGCTTGAAATTCCTGGCGTCGATTGGGCAGCAGGCCTGGTGCCCTACGAGGATGAACCAGCTCTCGGTATATGGAAAGTGCGTGCATGGGAGCTCACCGTTAAATTTATCAAGGAAAACAGGGCCAGTTTTGATGTGTTCTTATGCTATCTTTATCCCAAACAGGTCGATATGAGCGCAATTAACGAAATAAAGGCGCTTGGAGTGCCGTGCGTTAATTTCTATTGTGATAATGTCCGTGAATTTACGACTCCTCCACCGGAATTTAAGGTGTTCGACCTGATGTGGGTGCCGGAATTTGAAGCACTGGAGATGTACAGGAGGGCAAAAATAAATCATATTCATTTGCCGATGCCGATGTGGGTAGCTCCCGTTTACCGAAACCTGCCGGTGAATGAGAACGGAAAGATATCATTTATCGGATCAAAGGATGTTCTTAGAGCGAGATTACTGATGGAGGTTATTGAAAGCAAACTGGATATACAAATCCGGGGCGAGGGCTGGTCACCCGCTGCTGAAATGCCAATTTCCGGTAACTTAGTCCCGCATCGCCCGAAGCTGAAAAATCAACTCAGGCTTCTTGCGAAAACCGGTTTTAAGGGCTTCCTGATTCATCACCTGAATCGTGTTACGTTCAGCGACAAAACAGCTATTCCCGGCGAGTATATTTTCGCTAAACCAGATTTTGAAGAATATATCAGTTTAACAAGGAACAGCAATATCGTGTTAGGCATTAACAGGGTACCCATATACCGGGAATTCGGCCGGACTTCTTTAGTTTACAGCAGGTTAAGGGATATAGAAGCACCGATGATAGGAGCCTGTTACCTGACGGAATATACGCCAGGGCTTAAGGGCCTCTATGAATTGGGCAAAGAGATAGAAACCTATACCAACGCTGAGGAGTTAACTGCGCAATGCAGGGAAATTGGAAGTTCCGCGTCCCGGAGGATGGCATTGCGGAAACTCGGACAGCAAAAGGCATTGACTTCCCTGTCCATACCGCAGTCACTTCAAAAAATAATGGAACGCCTTTTTAAGGAGGCGGGCGCATGAGCAGCAGCATGCCAGCAGGAACAATCCGTAAAATATGTATAGTTACCCAGTCTCATCTTTGCCGCAATCCCCGTGCGATGAAAGAGGCTTTGGCCATAGCGGGGGCAGGATTCGAAGTCGTTATCCTGAACACGGTGGTCTCGCAGAAATTAAGTCAGGAAGACAGTACCGTTTTCAATAATCACCCCCGTATCCAAATCAAACCAGTCGCCGATCTGACGCGGAGAGATTTTAGTTCGTTTGCGGACCGTGCTGTATTCAAATTGGGGGCATTGCTTGCATCCGGTCTGAATGTTCAAAGTTTTTGGGCCCTCGGCTATGGTGCTTTGAGATATTTCAGATGTTGCAAAGCGGTAAAGGCCGACCTGTATATTTGTCACCAGGAATTGGCGACCTATACGGGCTCCAGGCTATTGAAAGCAGGGTTTAATGTGGCATTCGACCTGGAGGACTGGTACTCGGAGGACCTGCTGCCCGCAGCAAGGGCAAAGCGGCCCCTCCGGTTACTTCGCAGCGCAGAATTTTCCGCGCTCCGGTATGGCGCTTTTTGCACGACAACCTCCCACGCTATGGCAGATCAGTTATGCCGCCGTTATGAAAGCGCCTTGCCTGCTGTTGTTTACAATGTCTTTCCGAAAGATTCCGGAGGGTTGCCGGAGGAAAAAGTATTTGACGCCCCGCTGAAACTTTTCTGGTTTTCCCAAACGATCGGTCCGGGCAGAGGAATCGAAGAATTTATCCGCTTATCCGGGAATTTAAGCGTCGGTCACGAATTGCATTTACTGGGAAATGTTGATGCCGGCTACAGGGAACGGTTATGCCTACTTATGCCTGAACAGCACTTGTTGTTTTTCCATCCTTTAGTAAAGGAAAAGGAGCTGGCAGCGCGGATCGCAGATTTCGACATAGGACTTGCGTTAGAACTGCCTGCACCCCCAAGCCGGAACTATACCATAACCAATAAATTTTTTCAATATATAGAAGCCGGCTTGCCGGTTATCGCTACGGCGACAGCCGGACAGCAGGAGATTTTTGAAGAATTCACGCCTGGTTTTTTACTGCCCCTGGTACCCCTGCCATCTGATATCCGAAACCTGGACAGCTGGCTCAACGACCAACAAGCCTTGCGTAAGGCGCAACGGGAAACGCAAAAAGCTTCGCTTTTCTACAACTGGGAAAGCCAGGCGCAAATCATGTTAGCACTCATTCAAAAATCCATTGTATAAAGTTAGTTTACAGATCAACCTTGCACCAAGCGATTATTTGCTCGTGCGTGAAACATTAAAGCATCAGCTTAAGATATTGTCAGCGCAGGTTGATGAAATACTGCTGGTGGTTGAATCAAAACCCAGCAAAGGCCGGTTCAGCGCCGGATGGGAGACTTATAAAGAAAAGCTTGCTGAATTTTTGCGGCAGGAAATACAACCGAATAAACTTGTGCGCGTGATCAGTGTGGATTATAGCCTTAATACCAAAAAGGATGTCGCCCGATATTTTTTTGGGCTCGATACGATGCCCGACAAGGATTGCAGGGGAGGGCCTTTTTATGCTTACTTCTTTGGATTGATGTTTGCCTCAAATCAGTTGGTTTTTCATTTGGACGCGGACATGTTTTTAGGGGGCGGTAGTCAGCATTGGGTGAGCGAAGCGGCAGATTGTATAAAAAATCACGATGGCTGCTTTACCGTATCTCCGCTGCCCGGCCCCCCTCATCCGGAAGATATACTTATCAGGCAATCTGTCAGGGCTAAATTAGCACCATACCGTTACTCGCTGAATGGCATGAGCACCCGGATATTTATGATTAACAGGTCTGTTTTTGAACAATATAAATTGAAGCTTCGCAAACCGGGTTTTCGTGACCAGATCAGAGCGATCTTTAACGGACATCCTAATGCGGATTTGCCGGAAAATATTATTTCTGCCTATATGGACGAACACAGTTTTTCAAGAATTGATTTTCTGGGTTCTGGTAAGGGTTTATGGTCACTTCATCCGCCTTACCGGACCAAATCCTTTTTTGATAATTTGCCGCAGATTATAAATTGTATAGAGGACGGCGATTTACCCTATACACAAAACGGGTTTTACGATATCGTCGACGAAGTGTGTGATTGGTCAGAGGCGAGAGAAAGACTAAAAAATAAGCGCTGGTGGAGGCGGTTTAAATGAAAAAAGTGTTGATTATTTCTCCATATTTCCCGCCTTCCAATGCGGCCGACATGCAACGTGTGCGCATGAGCCTACCTTATTTCAGCACTTTGGGCTGGAAAGCGGAAGTCGTTTGCGTTGACCCGGCCTATTCGGATATGGTTAAGGACGAACGCCTGCTGTTATCATTGCCCGATGACCAAACAGTCCACAAAATCAGGGCTGTTCCCCTGAAGTGGTCGAGGAAGATAGGTTTCGGTAGCCTGGGCTACCGCTCCTTATGGTTTTATTTAAGGGCCGTGAATAAGATACTTCAGAAAGGTGATGTTGACCTGATTTATTTTTCAACTACACAGTTTCCGGTTTGTGTGCTGGGCCCATACTGGCTTCGGAAATTTGGTGTGCCTTATGTTATTGATATGCAGGATCCCTGGTATTCTGATTACTATGAAGACAAGCCGAAGGCAGCTCGGCCTCCGAATTATCGTATTGTTTATTGGCTACACCGCCGGATGGAAGCTATTACCATGAAAAGGGTGGGGGGATTAGTCAGCGTCTCACAAGATTATTTAACTATCCTTCAGCAGCGGTATCCCGAGCTGGAACCTGTCCCTTCTGAGGTCATCACTTTCGGGGCCTTTGAAAAGGATTTCGAAATTGTCCAGCAAAACCAACAGCTGCTGGCTGCTGCCAGACGGCGTCTTGATCAGCGATTCCTGAACTATGTTTATGTCGGCCGGGGCGGTGCCGACATGGCACAGGCGGTAAGCCTGCTTTTTGAAGGCTTCCGGGAAGGACTATTGAAAAATAAAGCAGTATTTTCGAAAATAAGATTCCACTTCCTGGGGACCAGTTATGCGCCTGCAGGCACGGGGATTCCCAGTATCCTTCCAATAGCCCAAAAAATGGGCGTTAGCGAATTTGTCAGCGAGCAAACAGACCGCTTGCCTTATTATGAAACAATAGCCATGTTACTCGCCTCGGACGGGCTTATCTTACCCGGGTCTGACAGTCCCGGATATACAGCCTCTAAATTATTCCCTTATATTATGGCAAAAAAACCACTGCTTGCCATCTTTTACAAGGGGAGCAGCACGTTGAGCATCCTGCGGCAATGTTCACCCTGCAGCCATATATTCACCCTTCCCGGTGAATCAGATGACGGCTTTTTTGAAGTTTACCGAATCCTCGAGCAATGGGCAACAGAAAAGCCCACTGTAAACCAATACGATGAAAAAAGTTTCAGCATTTTTTCTGCCCCTGCCATGGCAAACAGGCAGGTTTTATTATTTAACCGGGTCCTCGATAACCAATGAAGAAACTTGCAATTGTCACTACCCATCCGATCCAGTATTACGCGCCCATATTTAAGCTATTGCAGGCACGTGACCGGATAAAAATAAAAGTATTTTACACGGCAGGCAGGCAAGTGGAAAATGGGCATGACCAGGGTTTTGATAAAGCCATCAGGTGGGATGTTCCGCTTTTAGAGGGGTACGACCTAACCTGGTTGGATAATGTTGCCAAAGACCCGGGCTATCATCATTTTAAGGGCATTGATAATCCGTCGGCGATCAAAATAATTGAGTCCTGGTCGCCTGATGCTATACTGGTCATCGGTTGGGCGTGCAAAAGCCATTTGAAAATAATGAGGTATTTTAAAAATAAGCGGAAGGTTTATTTTCGTGGAGATTCCAATTTATTGAAGGAGGGTTCAGGTCTAAAGCAAATATTAAAAACGTTTTTGTTGAGATGGGTCTATCAACACGTGGATCACGCTTTTTTTGTTGGAAAGAACAACAAGGAATACTATATTAAATATGGGCTGAAAGAAGCTCAGCTGAGCTTTGCTCCTCACGCGATTGACAACGATAGGTTTAGTGAAATGAGGGGGACTGAATGTGATCTTCTTCGAACAGCCTTAAATGTCGGCTACGGGGATATTTTAATTTTGTTTGCCGGAAAGTTTGAACCTGTAAAAAATATCGAACTGTTATTGTCTGCGTTTCTGAGCCTTAATAAGCCGAATATTCATTTGCTGGTGACAGGCAACGGGATTTTGGAAAATAATTTGAAAAAAAAGGCCCGTGAAAGTAGTAATATGGACAAGGTACATTTCATGGAGTTTAAAAATCAGACCTACATGCCAGTGTTGTATCAATCTGCCGACTTGTTTTGTTTACCCTCGAAAAGTGAAAGCTGGGGCTTGAGCGTCAATGAGGCAATGGCCTGCGGAAAAGCGGTTTTAGTATCGGATAAGGTGGGTTGCGCCGCAGATTTGATCCGTCCGGGTGTCAACGGCCTGGTGTTTGATGAGGGCGACGAGGCCAGCCTGACAGCCAGCCTGGACAGCCTGACTAACGATAAAAGCCAGCTCGGGGCCATGGGGGAAATATCCAGAACCATCATAGCTGAGTGGAATTTTCTTAATATTGTCAAAGCTATTGAAGATGAAATCGACAAGAATTGAAATAAGCGTACAAAGTACCAACTTAATGTTAGCACCGGATGCATAATACAACGCCCATTGAAAGATTTGTCGTGCTTTTTATGCCGTGGCTTATTTCGTTACTTTTTATTTCTGACCCTGTTTTATCTTATTTCACGGCGTGGCTCGGCTCTTTCGTGATCTTTTACCTAACCTTGTCAGGCTGGATCCGGCCTTTACCGGATGATATGCCTGTGGCATCGCAAATCATGCGCCCGGTTTTTCTGGTACAGATCATCTTTGCGGGTTATATGGCCTGCAGCTCCATTTTTTATTTTATGAATTTGCTGGGTTACGATAATTTTCAAAAGCTCAATTATTTCCTGGTAAACGATAATAAATTAAGGGTCGCAGCACAGTGCCAGCGTTATTACTGCCTTGGACATGCATCATTTGTTTCCGGTATCCTGTTGTTCATGAATTATCCCGTTAAACAAAAATACTTTGTAAAGCCAGGTAAATTGTCTGGGCTGTTATTGACAACGGCCCTGGTCAGTCTCTCGGTCTCGATCATTTTGCTGCGCATTCCAGGATTATCACAATTTTATTATCAGCTTAATTCTTTGAGTTTTATTTCGGGAACCCTTGCGCTCGCCTTTGCCATACCGGAGAAGAAAATCTGGAATACGCTTATTTGTATAACGCTTTATCTGTTTAATTTTTACCAGGCATTCATTTCCGGTTTTAAAGAACCGATTATCGTCAGTATCCTTGTGCTGGGTATTTTCCTTTATCCGAGTTACAAGAAATTAGTGATAATCACCTTTGGGCCTGTTTTGATTCTATTATTTGCTTTTCTGCCGGCGTATGTCAGCTCGTTTCGTCAAAATGCCTGGTCGGGTGCCGAATCTACCGAGGATGCATCCCAGATAGCGCTTGACGCGGCGCTTCATCAGGAAGGAGGGGACACCAATTGGGGCTTTCTTGTTTTTCGTTTGAGTGAAATTGATATGTTCACAGAATTCGTTGAGTCTACGCCGTCCAACATTGATTATTACGGAATGCGGTTGGTTAATCAGTCCGCCATTGCCATCCTGCCCAGGATATTCTGGCCTTCGAAGCCTTCGACAGAAGACCTGGTGATGGAGCGGGTCTATGCCGCAGGTGTGGTCAACAGGGCCTCTACGGTGTCTGCCAAGCCGGCTTTTATCGTGGACGCCTACCTGTCCGGAGGGGTCTTCGGGATTTTTGTTTCTTTGTTCATTTATGGCGCTTTAGCGCAATATATATCGCTCAAGGCGGAGGAGTTATTTGGAGGTTATACATTGGGTACTGCCCTGATATTTACCGGGTTATTCCAGATCTTCTGGCGTGGCCTCAGTTTTGAGTTCCTGATCAATTCCGTTTTTTGGAGTTATGTCAGTATGTTAGTGATGTTCAAGGTTTTCAGGTCGAAAAATATTGTAGAGAAGCTTTGAAGATTTTACAGGTATGTGCAGCCTATAAGCCGGCTTTTATTTATGGAGGACCTACGATGTCCGTATCTATGCTCGCTGAGCGCCTGGTGAATGCGGGTATAGAGACCGAAGTCTATGCGAGCACCGCAAATGGTAAAGAAGAACTGCCGGTTATTCCTGGCGAGCGGGTTGTAGTGGATGGTGTTCCGGTAACCTATTTTCGGAGGCTAACCGGGGATCACAGCCATTATTCTCCTGCGCTTTTCCGGCAATTACGCAGGGAGGTTAAAAATTTTGACATTGTCCATATTCATACCTGGTGGAACCTGGTTTCGATTTTTTCATGCCTGATCGCCCTGAAAAATAACGTGCCGGTTTTATTATCTGCCAGGGGCACCTTGAGTCCATATTCATTTCAAAACAAAAATATCGGCGTTAAATGGCTGATTCACCATTTACTGGGAAAAACGCTGCTGCAAAAATGCCATCTCCACGCTACGTCCAAAAGGGAAGCGGATGCCTTAAGTGATTTGTTTAAGCCTAAAAGTATAGCTGTTTTGCCAAATTTTGTAAAACTGCCCAAAGAAAGGGTATTTATTCCCCGGGAGATTTCGGCTGTTTTTAAATTATTATTTTTCTCCAGGATTGAAGAAAAAAAGGGACTGGACTTATTGATCAGGGCGCTGCAGGCTGTCAACGTTCCATACGAACTCACTGTTGCTGGCGATGGTGATGCTGATTATGTAACATCTTTAAAGGAACTCGCGGGAGAAACCGGGTTGACAGGTAAAATCGAGTGGATAGGTTTTCAAAACGAAAATAAATTCGAGCTCATGCAAGGGCATGACCTTTTCATATTACCTTCCTATGATGAGAACTTTGGCAACGTGGTCATTGAAACCCTTTTTGTTGGTACCGCGGTATTGATCAGTGAAGACGTTGGCCTGGAAGATTATGTAAACGTCAATAACCTTGGCTGGATTTGTCATACGAATCCGGCATCGGTAGCCCGGCATATCAACCATATCGCTGTGGAACACAGGGATGATCTTGTCAGGATCAGAAATGCTGCACCTGGTATCATCACCCAGGATTTTAACGAAGAGCACCTGGTTAAAAAATATTCTGATCTTTATCAAAACCTGATCAGAAAATGAGTAAAAACGAATAAATGTTTTTTTTCGTTAAAACCCGGTCTTAGGTTGTGCTGCTATAAATGCCCCCGGTTGGTGGTTGGGTTGTTCCGATGAAGCGGCGCGTAAATGAATATAACAAAATGCATGAAATAAGTTCACCTCGGGAGATGATCAATGTACAACAAGTAGTGCGAAACCAAGCTGAACAAATAAGTAAGTGGCATGTGCAGCTAATTTTATCCGAAGAAGTCCTTCCAATGAGCCTGATCCAGGAAAATAATCACTGGAATTACCTGTTGTGGCATCAGGAGGATGTTGCCCGCACGATCGATATTGAGCCTTCAGCAATGGTTTTGGCTAAAAGGAATATAGACCTGTTTAACCAGAATAGAAATGATTGTATTGAAAAGATTGATGAATGGATACTGGAATTCTTAAATGTCAAAAAAGTTAATCCTAAAGGACGGCTGCATTCCGAAACTCCCGGGATGATGATCGACCGGCTATCCATCATGGCCCTTAAGATCTATCACATGAGAGAAGAGGCGGCAAGGGGCGATGCTTCCCCTTTACATCGGTTGAACTGTGAAAAAAAGGTGGCGCTGTTAAATGAGCAAATCAAAGATTTAGCCACTTGTTTAGCCGGAGTCCTTGATGATTTGGAGAGGGGCGAGCTTAGTTTTAAGGTTTACAGGCAATTTAAAATGTATAATGACCCGGACTTAAACCCCCAGATATATGGGAAACATGGTAAAGAAAACCGGTGAGGAAGCCCGCCAACCGTCTTAACAGCTATTTAGCCGAGTACAGTACATACCCATCACTCAGCATATCCATGTGAAAGCCCTTATAACCAGGGAAGCACTTACGGATGATGTTTGATTTTGGGCCCATGTAACTTGCGGGAAGCAGGATAAAGACGGGGCCTGCATGACCGTAATGCACGTAATCGTCAAAGTCAATCTTAACATCAGCGCCAATAGGGTCTAAAGTGATGTAACGGTTATGATTGATCTCCAGGCCCAGATCCGGGCTGATAAACACAAACAAAGCGCCTGTATTTTTCTTATCCAGGCTGATGATCTCATCTAAAGAATGCTGATCAATAAACATTTGCGCCAGGCCCGATGTCCCTTTGGCGCTGATGTTTTTGTTATGAATATAACTCGGTATAAAATACCTCAGGCTTAAGCCCGCTATCAACAGGCATATTACACCAAACATTATCCTGAAAGGCTGTCTCCAAAGGCTTACCAAATAAACAATGCCCGGCGTTATCAACAGGCCGATTACCCGGAAATGTCTTGCCTCGTAAGAGATGCTGGCCTGGTGTAAAAAGCTATAGCCAAAAAACAGGACGGACACGGCATAAAAAACCAGTACCAGAAAGCTATATTTTTTGTGGGGAACATGTCTGATCACATTTACCACCAAAAAAACACTTACTACTGCAGAGAGCAGCAGTATAATTGCAGCGCGGGTTGAACCGACTATCGCTGCGTTACTTTGGAAGACAAGACCATGAAAAATATCGTCGACAGAGAAGCCGGCTAACAGCGGCGAAGCCAACGGGAATGCCAACGATTGCCAGCTTAGCAAAAAGCCGGCTGTTTGCCCGGCAGGGTTTGCTCCTTTTGATAGGTAAAGGAGCTCTATAAGCACGAATGATAGTATTGCCGGGGTCGCTATCCATGCGCCGTTTTTAATCCAGTGTATGGCTTTCAACTGGTTTTGAGATAAGCAGATCCACAGGTATAAACACGCCGCGCCGTAAACCCATAAAAATGATGATTTGCAGAAAAAGCCTATCCAGCCTGAAAATAACAGGAATAGGGCAAGTTTCCACCCTGCTTTATCCATATTGATACAGCCATACAGGAACCATCCGGCGAAGCCGAAAAGTAAAACTTCGCCGCCGTTGTAAAAAACGTAGGGCACAATAAATGCCTGCTGAAAAGCTATAACCAGCACACTTACCGTGGCCAATGCGGGTGTAAAACCTGCTTTTTTGAAAAAAGCATAGCAACCACTTATCCCCAGTAAACCGCAAATGGTGGTGGTTAATGCTGATGCCTGTCCGGTATTAACACCAAAAACAGATTTTAAAAAAAAGGGGATCAAATACTGCCCCGGCGACCACCAGGATAAAAACTCGCTGTAATTTTTACTCAGATCTTCCTGATCGGGCTTTACGGCGATATTAAAGGCGCCGCCCGCCTGCATTTTTTGCAACACCTGGAAACCCCATGATGGATCAGGAAAAACAGCGGCAGGCGCAATAAAGATCAAAGCCCCAAGCAGCAACACGGCCAGGTATAAGCTGCATAAGATTATCTGGTGTGTTTGTGGTTTTTGTGCCTGCATTGGTTTTATATTTTTTTTATGAGGTAATCTCGCGTTCGCGCACTTTAATCGCCGGATTACCCTGGTAAATGCTGTATGGCAGCAGGTCTTTTGTGGCAATTGATCCGCTGGTGAGTACCGAATGGCTGCCGGCGGTGATTCCGTGGTTTACTGTTGCGCCGGCTCCTATCCAAACGCCATCCTCCAAAATGACGCTTTTTGTAATCAGGTCGAAAGATCTGTTTTTATAGTTGTGGCTGCCGGTAAGTAAAACAGCACCTTGGGAAAGGCATACGTTGGCGCCAATGGTTATGATTACCAGGCAATCAATCCACACGTTTTCGCCAATCCAGGTTTCATCGCCAATTTGTAAAAACCAGGGGTATTTGATGTTTACACAAGGTTTAATGGTTACGTTTTTACCAATCCGGGCACCAAACATCCGCAGTATAAATACTTTAAACCCGCTTGAAGGGATCAGGCTGGTTTTAAAGAATGCGGCGTTTACATAAAACCAAACCAATCTTTTAATGGCATTCCCGCCGGGGTGAAAAGGGTGGTTATTATACGAGGAAAGATCGGTTTTAAGCATGTTGATCGGCAGAAGCCTGGCTGTTTTTGGTAACCCAAAAATACAAGCTTATCATGATAATAACGTATAACATAATGTTAAAAACGATATGGTGATCAATAATCTGGCTGGCTTTTTTATTCCAGAACAAAGCCAACAGCACAAAACGCGCTATGTTTAAAATCTGGATCGTTAAAATACCTGCAATCAAAAAAAAGACCTTTTGTTTCAGTTTTTTTGGATAGGCGATTACAAAGGCAGCAAAAAAACTCATCAGCCCAAGTCCCAGGCAGGAATAAATCAATACAATGGTTCCTTTGCCAACTACCAGCAGTTCGGTGCCATTATATATGGCAGTAAAGCCCATCCAATTTAATATTTGCGCACTACAACATAACAGAAGCCAGCGTAATCCCCGTATGTAATTCAGGTGATCCGCCAAAAACGGAGCATACAATTTACCCGGACTTGTAATACCAAAAAACAAGATATTGAAATAATAGAAAAGCAAGAATAAAAACAGGAATGTAAAGACAAACCTGAACGGAGAAGCAGCGGCCGGTTTTTTATCCTCTTTTTTTTGTTCGCCCTGCAGGATCTCATCAATTTTAATATCTACCATAAGCCGGAACCAAAAGCCTTGTAAAAAATGGAATATCAGGCCGGTACGGCCTTCCAAAATACCCAACTGGAAAATTATCCGGTAGGTAAAATAAAGTAAAGGCCTTACGTATCTTGGTAATTGCCACCACAAATTTTTTAAGAACGCGGTACGCTGGTCAGGCGAACCTAAAAGCGAGGGCCTGAGTGTTTGCAGGCGTAGTTGTTGCATCCGCTCAACTTCTTCACGAGCCAGCAGATCGCTGTAGCGGTTGTGTTTAGCAATCCAGAAACTAATTTGGTTTTCTTTTAAATTTTCTTCCAGGATATGACCATCTTTCCAAATGATGGTTTTGCCGGGGACGATGAAACGATGATCCATATTTTCGTTAAGATCGGAATAGCCTGCACCGTAGCGAATCATTTTGAGCAGGTAAAAAGGGAAGTAACCACCGTGTTTGATCCAATGACCCTTAAAAAAGTTTTTGCGGTTAAAGTAAATACCGTCGATATCGCGGTGTTCCTCATCTTTAAACTGGAATAATTTCTCTTTGAGCTCCGGCGTAACTTCCTGGTCGGCATCCAGACAAATGATCCAGGGGGTTTTTATGCCGAAGTTTTTCAGGGCAAAGTCCCATTGTCTAGGATGATTTTCAAACACGTGTTGTAAAATTACTGCTCCGGCTTGTTGCGCTATCGCGATAGTGTCATCCTCACTACCCGAATCCAATATAAACACAGGAGCATTTAAGCCCTCGATGGAGGCCAGTAAACGCGGCAGGTGTTGCTGCTCGTTATAGGTGAGAATAATAAACGAATATGCCGGTGTAAACAATTACAGGACCTTAGTGTATAAGGTACAAATTTATGTTTTTTTCAACCGTTTTTTCGCATCAAACCATCAAAAATTTGTTAATGGGCTGGCATTGACGGGCTGTGTCCGGAATTTTTACCGTCGGCCTCACGCGGATGCTGTTTACGGAAGTTTGATCTATGTGCTTCCTGCCGATAAAATTAAACGCAAATGGCAGGCGAAAACATGTGGCGTAAATTCCTTTAAACGTGGATTTATCCCCCTGCATTCCATTTTTACTGCAAGGGAATTCTTTGAAAAATTTGGCTTTTACAGTCCTGAATATGGTTCTGCCGGCGGTTACGAATGAATGGCAGGATTTATGCATTACCTTCGGATAGTACCGCAGTTTTAAGAACAGTTTTAGTGTTAAGGCCAGGGGCTTTGATTTCAAGGCAATGCATGAAAATCATCTGTTAATTCCCTGCCGGCCCTTGCTCTAAAACCATCGCGGAAATTTGACGATTTTTTTTGATTTTGAAATCAATTATTATTGCGATTGCGTATAGGCCTAATAATCAAAATACCCCAACATAATGCCAGGGCAGACGCATTAAAATAACTTTCATTGGAATAGCAAAAAGAGTGAATAAATAGTTGATATTCAGTCAATTATCTATTAGTATTCAGTATTTTATTTTACATATTTATCTGACAATCAGATACTTATATGAATAAAAAGCCCCGAATTCCCACTTACTTTATCACGATGAAAGACCATCGTTTAGATCGGAAAAAAAGCATGACATTATTGCCATCACGATTGCCGCTGTGGTGTGTGGTGCCGAAGACTGGTATGAAATTGAAGAATTTGCGGTAGTTAACGAAACGTGGTTTAAAAGCTTCTTAAAGCTTGATAATGGAATACCCTCGCATGATACCATTAACTGCTTTTTTGCAAATATGGATCCCGCGACTTTCGAAAGCTGTTTTACGGACTGGATAAGTTCTTTAGAAGGGATCACACACGATCAATTGATCAGCATTGATGGAAAAACAATCCGTGGGGCGAAGGAAAATGGTAAAAAGTCACCCGTTCATATGGTTAGCGCATGGGCTGATAAAAACGAGCTGGTATTGGGTCAGCTTCGGGTTTATGAAAAATCGAATGAGATTACGGCCATCCCTGATCTATTAAAATCCTTATTTATAAAGGATTGCCTGGTATCCATTGATGCAATGGGATGTCAGCATGCTATAGCCGATGCCATTGTAGATAAGGAAAGTGACTATTTACTGGCTGTAAAAGGGAATCAGGGTGAGCTACAGGAAAACGTGCTCGATTCTTTCCGGTTTTTCAAGCCGGATGACATCGCTACAGATAACAACTAGAAATTGAGCTTAGGAGGGACGAGAGGGTTCTTCGATTCCTTACAATAGCATTAGATAAGCATGCTATAGCTTACAATGATAAGAAGCGTAGTGGTGCGTTCAATAAAACGTCACAAATAGCAAGTGGCGATGACGATACTGGCCCGGGTAGAAAAGGAGGCAATACTGAATCAGGTAGTGGGTCTTAAGTTTTAATTATGGCAGATCAAAAAAGTTTAAAAGCTTACTGGGAAGAGTTTTTTGTTGCTAGCGCAAAGGTTAGTGAGTTAAACCGGAATTTGTCTTTGGGAGGAATTGCTATTATTTGGATTTTTAACAAATCGAGCCTAATTGGAAGCCCAAATTTTAAGTCTCTTTTACCCAAAGATCTTTTATTGCCTTCAATTATCATTGGAGATTCTGTTGAACTTGACCACCACATTCCGGCGCAAGCTGACCACCCATTCCGGGCGAAACTGACCAGTGCATTCCGG
>NZ_JAUFPS010000093.1 GCF_030409315.1 Mucilaginibacter flavus
TTTGGGATTAATCTATATTTGTAAACAACTAACAGGATTAAAGAAAAAAAACGTAAACTTTTTTCAGGACGAGACAATCAACCTAATCAACCTAATCAAACCCCATCATAGGCATCCTGTAAATCTTTAACAATGAGTTTATCCATTTTCATCATGGCTTGCATCGCTCTTGCCGAGCCGGCTTTATCGGAACCATATAACACTTTGCCCAGGGTTTGTGGTACAATTTGCCATGATAGGCCAAATTTATCTTTAAGCCATCCGCAGCGAGATTTTTCGCCTCCTTCTGATAGTTTTTCCCAATAGTAGTCAACCTCCGCCTGATCCTGGCAGTCAACAAACAGCGATATAGCTTCGGTAAATTTAAACATAGGGCCACCGTTTAAAGCCATAAACTCCTGGCCGGCCAGGGTAAAAGTGCCTGTCATTACCGGGCCGTTTTCTCCAATGCGGGATATATTACCAATAGTGGATTCTTTAAATACAGATGTGTAAAAGGTTATTGCTTCCTCTGCCTGGTTATCAAACCACAAAAAGGGGGTAATTTTTTGTTTAATTTTCATAATAGCGGTTTTATTGATTTAAACAAATATACCGGTAACCATAGTATTTAATGAGGGTGGGATGAGACATTTTAAGGGGCTGTTTGCGAACGAAATACATACGTTAACATGCTCAAAAAAGATTGCCCCGTTTTTTTGCAGGTATTTAATCGCTGCGATATTTTTTCTTTAGGGTTATGATTTTAACGCAATTTAACACAGGGAACATATTGGTGGTTTTTAAAGTTTGTTCTTAATAATTCCATAACCGTTTGGTGTTGATAGGCGCATAGTGTCTTAACAACGTGAGGGTAGTTTTGTAGGAAAAATTAACTTAACGATGGAAAAAAGATTACTCAAAGTTTCTCGATGGTTGCTTATTGTGATCACTTCGGTGTTTGCATTCAGTAACTTATACGCCCAGAATCTGACGATCAGGGGTATAGTTTTGGATGATGCTAACCAACCATTACCTGGTGTTAGTATCATGATCAAAGGCTCAACTGTTGGTACTGCAACAGGAGTAGCCGGCAGGTTCACTATCTCTGCCGAAAAAGGTCAAACCCTTACTTTCAGGGTTATTGGTTTTGCAACCCAGGAAGTGGTTGTTGGAACCGATGTTAACCTTTCTATCTCACTAAAACCGGATACCCGCGCGTTATCAGAAGTGGTTGTTACTGCGTTAGGTGTTAAAAAGGAATTTCAAAAATTAGGTTACTCTCAATCACAGATCAGGGGCGATGAGTTAACAACAGCACGTGATGCAAACCCGCTTAACTCGGTAGTTGGTAAAATTGCAGGTTTAAGTATTGGTGCCAGCTCTGAATTTGCCGGTGCACCAACTGTAGTTTTACGTGGTAGCAAAGATATTTTGTACGTTGTTGACGGCGAGCCGGTAGCATCTGATACTTATGACTTTAATGCCGATGACGTTGAAACTTACACCGTATTGAAAGGCCCCAACGCGGCTGCCCTTTACGGTTTCCGTGGTATTAATGGTGCTATTATCATCACTACTAAAAGAGGATCAAAAGATAAAAAAGGCTGGCAAATTGATTTCAATAGCACCACTGAGGCTGAGAAAGGCTTTATTGTAATGCCCGAAAGTCAAACAGAGTACGGTCGTGGTACAAACTTCGGCTATAGCTATGGTAACGTTTTGTATGATAACAAGCAACGTTTGCCAGAGTGGGGGCCACGTTTTGATGGCGTTTTTCAAACACAACAATATGATAGCCCTTATGATCCAACTACCGGTATCAGGCAAAAAACGCCGTGGTTGGCCCGTGGTGCAAATAACTTTAACAACTTTGTGCAAACCGGTATTACAACTACCAATAGTTTAGCGGTTGCAGCCAGCGGATCAAACTATGATATTCACATGTCATATGGTCATACTTACCAAAAAGGTGATTTCCCTAATACAGGGTTAAACATCGATAACTTTAAAATTGCCGCAGGTTATGATATTACATCTAAATTACGCATCGAAGGTGACTTAAACCTTAACGAGCAATATTCTCCAAACATCCCCGATGTTGATTATAGCCCGCAAAGCTATGTGTACATGTTTAAAGTATACGGTTCTGCCGATTATGATGTACGTGATTTGAAAAATGTATATCAAGGTCCTCAGGGTGTACCGGGTTTGCAGCAATATGCGCAGGAATACGGACGTTTAAATAACCCTTATTTTGTTGCCGATAAATGGCTTAAAGGTCGTACAAAACAAACAGTTTACGGTTCATTAAAGCTTAGCTATAAATTTAATAAGGATTTGAGCATTGCTTTACGTTCTGCATTAAATACCTACAATGAGCAGAATACCGAGAAAGTGCCTGCAGGTGCTAACCTTAACCAATACCTTTCATGGTATACTTTTGGCTGGTATGGCGATTACAGGCAAGACGATCGGAACCTGTTAGAAAACAATACTGATTTAACATTAACCTACAACCACAAATTTGGTGATTGGAATGTATCGGCATTAGCAGGTAGCAACGAAAGGTCATTTACCTATAACTCTGATTGGGGAACTACCCAGGTATTGGCTTTGCCAGGTGTTTACAACTTAAACAACTCTGCCGGTAAACCATACATCTACAATTTTGACTCTAAAATGCAGGTGTATAGCGGTTACTACTCTTTTGACTTAGGTTACAAAAATTACTTCAACGTAAACACAACCGGTCGTGTAGATAACCTGTCTACCTTACCTTCAGGTGCTAATACTTTCTTTTACCCATCGGTTGCTTTAAGCAGCGTGGTAACAGACTATGTTAAATTGCCTGAGTTTATTTCATTCTTAAAACTACGTGGTTCATTTGCCGATGTTAAAGGCGGTTTAACGGCTACTACAATTGGTTCATCTTATAACGCTTTACAGTCAACAGCATTAGGTACCGGTTGGAATTCAAAACCAGTTAGCGGTTTATTAGGTTATGGCTCTGAGTTATACACACCTTACAACGGTCCGGCTTATACCAACGCGTCGCCTATTGCAACAGGTACTTTTTACAATGGTACTCCTTCGGTAACTTTATCAAACACTATTGCCAACTCAAAAATCAAACCTTTCGACGTTCAGTCGTACGAGGCAGGTTTTGACGCCAAGTTTTTAGGTAACAGGTTAGGTTTAAACGGCACTTATTTTACTACCACCAACGGACCAAACATTTTCCAATTAGGTGTACCAACCTCAACCGGCGATGCCAATCAACTGGTTAACGGCGTAACTACCAGCAAACATGGTATTGAAATTGAGCTAATGGGTTCGATATTGAAAAACCCTAACGGTTTAAACTGGGATGTTAACGCTAACTACTCAACCTACAGGGAAACAATTAAATCAATTTACGCAGGTCAAAATACCTTACAGCAAAACAATCACAACTATGTAGTTGGCGATAGACCAGATGCAATATATGGTACTAAGTTTATACGCGATGGCAGTGGTAATATTGTAAATACTGCCGGTGGTTTACCATTAACTTCACCAGGTGGTTTGTCAAACCAGGGTTTGTTAGGTTATGCTAATCCCGATTTCTCTTTTGGTATCACCAATACATTCACCTATAAAGGTTTCACTTTAAGCTTCCAGTTTGATGGTCGTGTAGGTGGTAAAATTTACGACAGAACATACTACCAATCAATGAATGGTGGTACCAACCTTGAAACTGCTACAGGCGCTTTTGGAGCAGCCCGTTTAGCAGAATGGAACAGTACTAAAGAAGGTACAGTAGGCGCAACACCATCATACGTTGGGTCTGGTGTTCATATTGTGAGCGGTACACCAACTTATGTTGGCGGTCAGATCAGTAACTTAAGTCAGTTAACTTTTGCTCCTAACACAACTGCCGTAACAGTACAGAGTTATGTATCAAGCGGTATTGCCGGTAACTTTGATGAGTACTACATGATAAGCCGTACTTATGCTAAGTTACGTGAGGCAACTTTAAGCTATTCATTACCACAAAGCTTATTGAAAGGAACTTTCATCAGAAGAGCGTCATTTGGTATCGTTGGTCGTAACTTATTATACTTCGCTGCCCGTAAGGATATCGATATTGATCAGTTTGCTTCTGGTTACAATGCATCAGACCGTAGTTTGGTAGGTACCAACGGTGGCAGCGATCTGGAAAGCCCAACCGCGCGTCGTTATGGATTCAACATCCACTTAACATTCTAATTATCTAATTGATTTAAAGAAAATTTATGAAAATAAAATCATTAATTCCATACGCCTTGTTGTTAACAATGGGTGTGGCATCATTAACCGGTTGTCAGAAAGGGGATTTGATCAATAACCCTAACGTTGCCGGCGAAAACTCAATCGTTCCACTTTCTTTGTTACTTAACCACATCACTGCAACACAAATTCGCAGCGATGAGCAGCCATGGGGCTATTCGCAGGTGGCTAACCAATATGTTATTGCTAACTACTCTTATTACAGGGGTAATAATACTTATAACTTTGGCAACACATCTGATAGCTATGACATATTAAAATATACGCTTAAGCTTGAACAGCAGGCAACTGCCCAATTAGGCAATCAAACTAATAAATATTATGCCTTAGGTGAGTTTTTTAAAGCATATGCTGGCATTTGGCTTAGCCAAAGAGTAGGGGATATTCCATTTTCACAAGCCGGTAACCCATCGGTGCTTACCCCCAAATATGATACCCAGCATGATGTTTACAAAGCTGCGCTTACCGAGCTTGACAATGCTAACACACTTTTAGGCAATATCATTACTGCTAACCCTACATTGGGCAGCACTATATTAGATGCAAGTGGCGATATTTATGGCTTAACTTATACGCAATGGCAAAAAGTGATTAACACTTATCGTTTACGTGTATTGATCAGCCTAAGCAAACGTGCAACCGATAATGCCGACCTGCAAATTCCGCAAACCTTTGCAGCTATAGTTGGTAACCCTACTAAATACCCCGTTATGACCGGTAACGGCGATAATCTGGTATATAAATTCAACGCCGTAAACAGGTATCCAACATTTGCATTGGGTTTAAACCCTTATAATAACTTTGCCAATCCGGGTAGTACGTATGTGAATATTTCTGTAGCTACACAAGATCCACGTTTGTTCGTGACCTCAACTCCCGCACCTATACAGGTAAGCGGTGGTAAAGCTATCGGTGATTTTTCGGCTTACGTAGGGTCAGACATTAATCAATCACAGGCCGCTTTGTTAACTAACTCTAATAACGGTATGTATTCATTTAACAGCTTTACCCGTTATTATAATGACGCAACAGGTGCAACAGCAGAGCCATTTGTATTTATCGGTTATTCTGAAATGTGCTTTAATATAGCCGAAGCTATTAACAGAGGTTGGGTAAGTGGCGCAAGTGCTGCTACCTGGTATACCAATGGTATCAACGCTTCGTTAGCATTGTACGGAATCACCAATGGCCAAACATTAACAGTTACTTTCCCTATCTCGTCAACAGAAGCTTCTATTAATCCTAAGGGGCTTAAACAAGGTGACGCCTGGGGAACTGCAACTGCTAATACTACCCAGTTTTTGGCTAATGTTGCTTACGCTGGCGATAATGCTACCGGCTTATCACAAATTTTAACTCAAAAGTACATCTCATTGTTCAACAACTCTGGTTGGGAGGCATTTTATAACTTCCGCCGTACTGGTTTACCTGCCCTTGTGCAAGGCGGTAGTGGCATTGGTACGCCAACTAACTTAATTCCTCGTCGTTGGCAGTATCCGGCTTCAGAGTCGGCTTACAACACGGCCAACTACAACGCGGCATTAAGTTCACAATTTGGTGGTACAGATGATCTTACTAAGGATACCTGGCTTACTAAATAAACCAAACTTAAACTAATATTTACCAGAACAGGAACTTAGCAATAGGTTCCTGTTTTATAATTTAAACGGATATGAAATTTTTAAGTGTTTTATTGTTGACGGTTTGTGTTGCGGGTAGTACCCGGGCTCAGATTGCAGATAGTGCCAAACGTAAAGTTGATTTAAAAGGAGCTGTAAACTTTCGCGATTTGGGTGGTTATACAACTACCGATGGGCACCATGTAAAATGGGGAAAAGTTTACCGCAGCGCAGACATGAGCAAACTTACCGATGATGATCTGGCCGAATTACAAAAAAGGAACATAGCCTATGATGTAGATTTGCGCGGTACACAGGAAGCCAAGCAAGCACCCGATAGGATGAATGCGAATACAGATTACATCCTATGCCCGGCTGGCAGCGAAAATGTGGGCAATATGATGAGTGGCTTTAAAAATGTTAAAGGAAACGGCGATTCTATCCTCATTAATTATTACAGCAATATAACCCCGCTTGCAGATAGGTATAAGCCAATGTTTGGGAAGCTATTGAACTTACCGGCAGATAAAAGCCTGGTTTTTCATTGCACTGCCGGTAAAGACCGCACCGGTATTGGCGCAGCGTTATTGCTATACAGTTTGGGTGTGCCCTACGATACCATTATGAGCGATTACGAAGCAACAAACTATTACCGCGCTACCGAAAATGAAAAAACAGAAAAGCTTATGGTAAGGGCTATGAAGATAGATGAAACGGTAGCTAAAAATGTAATGGCTGCTAAAAAAGACTACCTTGATGCTACCTTTAATGAAATCATTAAAAAGTATGGCTCAATTGACAATTATCTTAAAATACAAATTGGTTTAAGCGATAAGGATATCAAAACACTAAAAAAGAAATACCTGGATTAATAATCAAATAGGAAATTCTGTAAAAGGTCGCCCAAAAGGTGGCCTTTTCTTTTTTTAGTGATGTTTTTAATTGTTAGTTTTAGTGAAGTTTAAACTAACCTCACATCATGAAGAATTTTTTAAAGCTGATTGCCCTGGTGGCTATCACTTGTTTTTACGCATGTAAACAACCAACTACGGTTCAACAAAGCAGTATTAGCCTGGGCGACTATTTTAAAGATACCACAGCCGGAGTAAAAGACGGTGGAGTGCAAATGATTACCATTAATACCCCCAAAGGTAAATTTCATGTATGGACGAAGAAATTAGGTAACAACCCTAAAATAAAGCTCCTGTTGCTAAATGGTGGTCCGGGTGCTACTCATGAGTACTTTGAGTGCATGGAAAGCTTTTTACCTGCCGAAGGGATAGAATTGGTGTACTACGATCAGTTAGGCTGTGGTAATTCTGATAATCCTAAAGATACCTCTATGTGGAGTTTGCCACGTTATGTTGAAGAGGTAGAGCAGGTACGTCAGGCTTTAAAGTTAGATAGCAGCAACTTTTACCTGTTAGGGCATTCATGGGGTGGTATATTGGCTATGGAGTATGCTCAAAAATATCAGAAAAACTTAAAGGGCTTAATTATATCAAACATGATGATGAGCGTGCCCGATTATGGTAAATACGCCAATGATGTTTTAGCTAAACAATTTGATCCTAAAGTATTAGCTAAGATCCGAGCTATTGAAGCAAAAGGCGATTTCAAGAACCCAGAATACATGCAGTTGCTGCTACCTAATTTTTATGCCAAACACATTTGCCGTATTCCGTTTGATCAATGGCCCGAGCCGTTAAACCGTTCACTTGGTAAATTGAACGAGTCATTATATGTAACAATGCAAGGCCCAAGTGAATTTGGAGTAGCTGGTAAATTAGTTAAATGGGATAGAATGGCTGATTTACCTAAAATTGCCGTGCCTACGTTAAGCATTGCCGGTCAGTACGATACAATGGACCCTAAGCATATGGAAAAGGTAGCACAGCTGGTTCAAAACGGCAGCTATTTGTATTGCCCCAATGGCAGCCATATGAGTATGTATGATGATCAGCAAACCTACATGGCGGGGCTAATTAAATTTATCAAAGGTGTAGATGCCGGAGAAAAGAAGATTAAGATGTAAAATCATCATTAAAAATAAAACGTCCGTTACTTCACCATAAATAACGGACGTTTTATTTTTAATGCCAGCCTGCTTAGTTTTTGACGGCCAGTACTTCCACTGGTTTTAAAAATGTTTCTTTAGATAAACCGGCCTGTCTTAATATCTTCGTATAATCGTAATAAACCTGTTTGTATAGGTGGGGCTCTATTGCTTCAAAGTTAGAGCTCTTTAATAGTGTTTCTGCTATGAAGGTAGCAGAAAGCTTATGCCCATACTCGTCACAAATTTGTATAACAAAACGCCAGTAGCTGCCTAATTTTGTATAGTCGTTGCTCAGCAACGCTTTTTTTATCTTTAAGCTGTAAACCAACGATTTCATATATGATGTAAATGTGTTTCCATCATTATCATACAAATCATTAATAGGCATATAAATACGGGTGAGTTCTTTTAAATTACCAAGTTTATGATATGCCTCTGCTTGTAGCGTATTTAAAAAGAAATTATATATCGGCGTATCTCTACCATCGTTGTGATTGACACGTTTGATAACGTTGATAAACCGCAGTATTTTTTCGGGATGTTGGCAAATTATTAAAGAATACCCTGCAATTAAATAAATGAGATCGTTTGCCGGATTCTTGGCAACGCTGGCTGCCTTTGGAGGATTAAAAATAAAATGCGTTAAATCGCTAAAAAACGATTTCTTAATAATTCCGTATTTGAAAAACTGGTAAATAGCATCAACACAATTTAATGGGTTTATGATAAACTGTTGCATTTCCTCGGTTGGGAAACTTTTTAATTTATGAATATATCCCTCAAGCTGGTTAAACTCAAACTGTTGAATGGCTATTATTGCCAGACCAGTGTAAGTGATTATCCTTTTTGTGGCCGACAATTCAAATTTAAGAAGTGTTTGCAAGGTTTTTTTATAGCTGATGTTGATAAATTCCAGGCCAAAGAAGTAATAAAACAATTCATCGGTACATGTTTGTTTAAAGAAACCCGACATGGATTCGCTATGCGTAACAGTGGCACTCATTTTTTCGAGCAAGCTTCCTAAAAAGATGACTACCTCTGATTTTTCGTGCGGTGTTAATTCTGTTAATGATAATAGCTCAAAACACTCTTTTTGATTGTTTTTGATAGCATGTATTATGCACCATTTTAATACGGCAATTTTACGTTCATTGTTTTTAAATAATTGGTTTATGGTAGTTGTTAACTTGTTATCAAAACATTGGTTACTATCATTTAAAAATTTGGTTGCAATAGTGAACTCTAAAAAATTGTTATTTCCAAATTGCACCCTGGTGTTAAATTGCGATTCAATGCTGGTATTAATTTCTTTTAAAAAGCCAATACTTAGCAACTCGTTATAAGCGTGACTATATTGCCTTAGCAGATCGTTAACTTTAAGCTTGTTAAGATCATACTCCCGGTTTTCAAAGTCCATATTTTCAACAAGCCCGTTTAAAAGGAGTATTTTTTCGGTTGCGTAATGGCCCAGGTAAACCTTATTTAATATAAAGGTTGATATAAGATCATAAATGCTAAAATGATCAATATGGTTAAGTGTAAAGTTTTCCTTATGTTGCTTGTAATAAAATTGGAAATATAACGGGTTAGTAAAATCGTTGGCAATATCTGTTGTTATATTGCTTTGATTGGCGGGGTTTATTTTATTGCTGAGTTCCTTTATCTCCTGGATACTTAAAAGAGGTACATTATCGCCAGATTGATCATCTGTCATAAAGCCATGATACCATTTATCCTGGTTATTGGCCAATGTGTGCTTGTTATTAGTCCAGTTTGATGAACGCATGGTAAGTACCAGCTTAAACCAGTTTTGTGCCTGGTAAAAAGAAAAGACGTCCATAAGCTGATAAAGCATTAATTCAAACTGATCGTTCTTGAACATATGTTCATCAAAGCCATCAATAACAAGATAAAAATTTCCCTCCTTACGGTTATTTACATCGAGTAATGACATAACATCTTCTTCTGGCGTGTAGCCAAGCAACGTTAATAGCCAGTCATTAAGGTCGCGGCCACTTAAAAAAATACTCATTAGTGCGCTGCTGCTAAAAAATAGCACAATATCGTTGGTTCGGGCGTTTATGTTATCTGCCAATTTCTCATCTATCCAATGGCATAAGGCTATTGTTTTACCATAGCCAGACGGGGCGGTGAATACTGTAGCCGCGTAATCTCCTCTCAAAAATTCGGCAAAATGATCGTCGATAAAACCTCTTTTTATAGTTTGATTGTATGGAATACCTGATTTGTTTTTTAAGGCCTGTAACGTAAAATTGGTAATTTTTAAGGCCTTGCTGTTTAATGTTTCCCAATTAACATTCGTAGCATTTGATTTCGCGGTTTTATTATCATGTTTTTCGCAAAAATCATCCCATCCGTTATATCCACAATATTTAGCCATTACATCAATGGTAAATATGGAGGGATTAAACTTACTGTATGCAAAACCATAGATACGTTTTAAGGTGGTTTCACTCACAATAAATTTGGTTTTGTTGAAAATAAGCGCCGAGATCACTTTGCAGTCGCTGGGGGTGACACTTTTAAGATTAGATACATTTAAGACACACGATTTTAACAATTCAAATGAATGAGAAGAGGTGGCTGTCATATATTTAGGATTTAAGTTATAGTCAAATATTGCTACGGAACGATTGCTTTTATTATTCCAGGTTGGTAAGGGGTTTCAACTTGAGGGGGAGAATAATAATTTATGAATGTAACGATTGTTAATAGCTAAAAGGTGCTACCAAAATACAAATGAATGGAATGAATGTGGTTTCATTTAATGAATAAGAGTTATACCGGTTTTAACAATAGAATTAATAGGGTTTGCTTAGTTATTACTTATATTATATTTTATTCATATATAAATATAGTTATTGTTTTGTAATAAATAAAAAAATCGCATCGGGATTCATCTTAATCAATAAAAAATCTAAAGCAATCAACAACACATTATATCAATATGTGGCTGCATATAAAATTATGCGATATAGTTAAAAAAGGAGCGTTATAAGCGGTATTTAGGTTAAGTTTTTTAACTGAGTATGGCATTTTATATCCATTAACCTGCCGGTAATGGCAAGTTGAGGGTAGCAAACAATAAATTTACAGCAACTTATGATTTAATCGATTGCATAAATATAACTATAAGGCATATGTATGTCAAGTTAATTACGGTATAAATCATGATTATAATCAGGTATACTACCGGGCTGGACGGCAATCATCGGTAATGGTTGTCAAAGTCTCCTGTTGCGTAGGGGCACGGCTTGTTTAAAATTGTTTTATAGATGGATAAGCCGAGCCATCATATTATCTTTTCCATTCACTGGTGTGAGTTCTATTCACTTTATTCAAAGCAACTGAAGCTCATTTATATTGCCTTTTCTGCCTTAACTTTCCACTTATTAAGCCCGTATTAAAAAAAGACGATTACATAATAATATCAGGATTGAAAATACAAACAATTGCAAATTATACATCTAACACCAAGTGCATTAAGCAAATCTTATAAACTAACACTATGAACAACACCGATATTTTGGCAGAAAAACTCGATTTTTCTTATAAGAAAGAAGTTAGACAAGGTGATTTGATGAGTTTAATAGCCATATGTATTAATTACTGGTATTTGTTTGTGATAAGCCTTATCGCCTGCTCCATTTTCGCATTCTGCTATATTAACTATTTACCCACTCAATGGAATGTGGCGGGTAAAATCATAGTTGAAGACGATAAAAACTCAACTTCAAAATCGCTAACAAACGGCGTGAACGCCGATCTGGCGTCGTTATTTGACATAAAAAGTAATGCCGATAATGAAGTGAAGGTTTTAAAATCAAAAGGCCTTTTAAAACAAGTGGTATCTAAACTCAATTTAAATCTGCATGTACTTGATAACAATGGATTACGCAAGTTTGAATTGTATGAGGATGCTCCATTTGTAGTAACAGCCATCTATAAACAGGATTTTTCAAAACTCTCTAAATTCGATATCCAGGTAATTGACGACTATCACTTTAAATTAAGTGATGATAAAGAAAACATTGCTTTAGCCGGAGAATTTGGTAAGCCTTTGGAACTCAATAAATACTCACTTATTTTAAATAAAACCTCAAATTTTAAACCCAAAGGCGATTATGTTGTAAAGGTGCAATCTGTAAAACAGGCAGAAGCAGAGCTTTCGGGAAATTTTAACGTGGGTTTGGATGATAAGCAAGCTACGGTGATTAATCTTCAACTCACTACCGGTAATCCTGTTAAGGGAGAGCGGATATTACAAACATTGATGAAGGTGTATATGCAAAATAACCTTTCAAATAAGATAAGGATTGCCGATAGCACCATGAAATTCATTGACACCCGCCTTGTTGTGGTTGGGGCAGAGTTGAACAAAGTGGAAAAAAGCCTGGAGCAATATAAGGTTCAAAATAAAATATCGGATATCAACGCGCAATCAAAGGCTTTGGTTGAAGGTGCAAATCAGTATCAGGATAAGCTAAACGAAAACGAGGTACAGCTGGCGGTAGCCAATGATCTGTATAAGTATGTAAGTAAAGAAAATAGCAACCAGGTTGTGCCCAGTTCATTGATTACCAAAGATATGGCATTTGGCACTGCTATTAACGCTTACAATGAGATGCTTTTAAAAAAGGAAGAGCTTAAACTTACCTTAACCGAAAACAGTTCCTATATCGAGAATCTCGATCAGCAAATATCACTGGCACGCAAGGCGCTTTTAACAAGTTTAGGTAATTATCGTAATAGTTTACAAGTTTCCCAATCAGCGTTTCGCAAACAAAATTCTACTATCGAAAACCAGATATCTACCGCCCCGGTAAAGGAAAGGATTTATTTGGACTACGCCCGGCAGCAGAGTTTAAAGCAAGACCTTTATTTGTTTTTGCTTCAAAAGCGCGAGGAAACAGCCATATCACAAACGGCAACCCTTTCAAGCTGCCGCATTTTGGATGATGCCGAAAGCGACGAGGCCCCATTTGCCCCCAAAAAGTCGCTGATATACACATTGAGCGTGTTCGCGGGTTTGTTTTTACCTGTAGCCGGACTCAGTATAAAGGAAATGTTGAATATCCGCATCAATTCAAAATCGGATATAGACAAACATACAAGTGTACCACTATTGGGTGAAATAAGCAGGAACCCTAACAAAAACCGGAATTTGATTTATAACGACGCGCGCTCTATTATATCCGAAGAGATAAGGGCCCTGCGTACCAACTTAAAGTATGTAACGGAAAAAGGCAAATCGAACGTAATTCTGTTTACATCAAGCATGAGCGGCGAAGGAAAATCGTTTATTTCCCTTAACCTGGGCAACTCTATAGCCATATCGGGCAAAAAGGTAGTTTTACTGGAGCTCGATTTGCGCAAGCCACGTTTGTTGAAAAATATGGGGGTCGATAATGATTATGGTTTTACAAATTATGTGATATCGGGCGGAGAAATCGGTGTTGATGAAATTATTAAACCATCAACCTTTAACGAAAACTTTTATTTTATTTCATCTGGTCCTGTACCTCCAAATCCGGCCGAGATTCTGATGAGCGATCATCTTAAAACCCTGATAGACGATTTAAAAACAAAATTTGACTACGTAATTATAGATAGCGCTCCTGTGGGCCTGGTATCAGATGCCCTGATTATAGAGGAGTTTGCAGATATGACCTGTTATGTAGTAAGACAAAATTATACTTACAAATCGCAATTAGGTATAGTGAATGATTTGTACAAAACAAAAAAAGCAAAGCGGTTATACCTCATTGTAAATGATATTGATCTGCATAAAAATAATATAACCGGCTACGGTCACGGCTATGGAAGTTACGGGTACGATGTTATAGAAGAGAGTACTCAAAACGGGGTATCAAACCTGATAAAAAAACTGCACATTTTTTAATAACCAACAGATGATTCAGGCAGTACAAGCTAATGTGTTTAAGTTAATTAACAGGGGGCATGAACGCTCTGTTAAGGCTAAAAAGAATATCCTTAAATCGGTGTTTCTTAAGGGCGGCAGCCTGGTTATTTCGTTTTTGTTAATGCCGCTTACCATTAGCTATGTAAACCCAACACAATATGGTATTTGGCTAACACTAAGCTCGTTTATTATATGGGCAGGTTTCTTTGATCTGGGTATGGGTAATGGTCTGAAAAATAAACTTGCTGAAGCCATTACCCTTGGCGATTTTTCAAAAGCACGCAGTTATGTAAGTACGGCCTACCTGATGTTGATTGTTATTGCCATTTTAATGTTTACAGCTTTCTGCATCGTAAACCCTTTTATTAATTGGCAGGGCGTATTTAATGTTAACTCATCCGTATATAACAACCTGGGGCAATTGGTATTTTTTACCATTTGTTTCTTTTGCATCCAATTTGTTGTACAGCTCATAAACACCATTTTAACAGCCAATCATGAGCCTGCTAAAAGCGCTGTAATAAATCTGGTAGGCCAGGTGCTAACCCTGGTATCAATAATTGTTTTAATGAAGCTTAAAGCAGGTACATTAACAGACCTGGTTATCATTATGGCCGGCTTGCCGGTACTGGCCCTCATTGCCGGCAGTATCTGGTTTTACAATGGCAGTTACAATTATATAGCGCCACGCGTGGGTTCATTGAATTTTAAATATGCCAAAAGTTTGCTGTTTACAGGCAGCGCGTTCTTTATTATTCAGATAGGGGCCTTGGTGCTGTATGAAACTGATAATATTGTTATAACCCAGCTGCTTGGCCCTGCAGAGGTAACAACTTTTAACGCCGCGTATAAACTATTCTCGGTGATACTCATGTTTTTCCTTATTGTGATTACCCCGTTTTGGAGTGCCTTTACAGAAGCCTACACCAAAGGCGATCATCAATGGATAAAAAGCACTTTAACAAGTATCAAAAAGGTATGGCTGGTATTGAGTTTATGCACTGTGCTGTTATTACTGGCATCGCCATGGCTTTACGCGTTGTGGCTGGGCAAAAGTGTTGCCGTTCCGTTTAGCCTTTCGGTAAGTATGTGCCTTTACACTATAGTTTCTATATGGCAAACTATACACGTTTATCTTTTAAATGGCACGGGTAAAATTAAACTTCAATTATACCTGGTTACGGCAAGCGCCGTAGTAAATATCCCATTGGCTATACTACTGGGCAGGTGGTTTGGCCTGGCGGGTGTAACAGCGGCCAACACCGTTTTATTTATAATAATGAGCGCTGTTTTTTATATACAAACCAATAAAATAATTAACAAAACGGCTACCGGAGTTTTTAACGAATGATTTAAAACATTAAACCTAAATACTTATGAAAGCCTATATAGATAGTTCATTTATAACAAACCCACTGGGCGAGTACTTAAAATGGCTAAAATGCAAAACCGTTTATCAGCTAAGATATTGGGGCAATCACTTGCGTATAGGGTATTTGAGTAAAGTGAGTAATTCCAATTTTGGAAGGTACAATACACTGGGGGCTCAATGTATTGTTAGCAACTGCACCCTTGGCGATTTTTCATACATCAACAGTTTCAGCTTTGTGTTAAATGCAAAAATCGGGCGGTATTGCTCAGTAGGCCCCAATGTAAAAATAGCTCCGGGTAAGCACCCTACCTCTGTTTTTGTTAGCACACACCCGGTAACTTTCAATAATCAGCCAAACCTGGTCAAAAACTATTGTACGGAACCTAAGTTCAAAAACCATCAGCCGGTTACCATTGGTAACGATGTTTGGATAGGGGCAAATGCAATTATTATTGATGGCATACATATTAGTAACGGCGCTATTATAGCGGCCAATTCATTGGTGATACGTGATGTTGGGCCATATGAAATAGTGGGCGGTAATCCTGCTAAATTCATCAAAAAACGTTTTGACGACGAGCAGATAAAATACTTGTTGGATACCGAGTGGTGGAACAGAAGCGAAGAATGGATTGAGGCTAATATTGCCAGGTTTTGGGATATAGAAAATTTTGTTGAACCAACTTTAGCAACAGTGTAGTATGATATATCTGATCAGAAAATTTTACAGGGCGTTGCGTGTTTTGTACTACAAAATGGCGCGGGGATATTCATGGATCATCAGTTGTTTTAAATTCTATTTAAATGGCGTGCAGTTTTCAGGTGATTTTATAGGGTTTGGGATTCCCATTCTTGATATAAACATGAGGGGGCGGTTTACCATTGGCAGGCGTTTTAGGTTTAACAGTGGTAAATACCATGCCATGGGCGGCCGGCAGCAGCAATGCTATTTTGTAGTGGCCGAGGGAGCCGAATTATCCATAGGTGAAAATGTTGGCGTTACATCTGTAGCTATTATTTGCCACGATAAGATAAGTATTGGTAATAATGTAAAAATTGGCATCAATACAGTCATTTACGACACCGATTTTCATTCGCTGGATGCGAGGTACAGGAACAGCTATCCCGAACGGCTGGATGGCGTAAAATCAAGGCCTGTGGTTATTAAGGACGGTGCATTTATTGGCGGGCACAGCACTATTTTAAAAGGTGTAACCATAGGTAAAAACTCAATTGTAGGGGCCGGCTCTGTAGTATTTCAGGATATTCCGGATGAACAAATCTGGATAGGTAATCCTGCCAAGTTTGTGAAAGAAAATCAATATGCGGGAGTTTTAATATAAGTAGCATGAATCAGCAAAAGTTAACATCGTTTTTATTGTTAATACTTATCCTGGCTTCATTTTTTCACATCCAGGCTATAGCGTTAGGAATTGCTTTGGTAATTATTCTGTTGCCAATGGATCAGCAAGCTACTGCTATAAAAATGGCCCGTTTATTTCTCTTTTTAATGTTACCTGTAGTATTGGGTTTGCTGGTTGGGTTTGAAAATGATACTTATCTCATTTTCAAAGACTTCTATTACTTCACCATTCCATTGTTGTTTATAACAGCCGGCATAGTTATGGCCTGCCGCCTTACTATTGATCAGTTTTTAAAAACATTGATTTACGCGGGTGTTATTACCTCTATCGTAGTAACCTGTATTTCTATCTCTTATATAGGGTTTGGGGCACTAACAGATCCATACTCGGCCCATTATGCCATGGGTATTGTTGGTACTCCCGGCCCGCCGGTGGCATTGGCTTGTTTGCTGCTTACCCGTAAGTTTAATATCCGGTTATTTAGGCCGCTTTGGTTTAACGTGTTTACCGCCATCAATGTAATGGGCATTTACATGTTTGCTTCGCGCACGTACCTTATTATTACACTTTGCTTTTTGCTGTTGCTTATAGCAGATCGGGTAAAACGGCTTTGGATTCCGCCGGTAATACTTTTATTGGTTATTGCGTTTACACTTATTCCGTTTGATGCCTTAAAAGTTAACTCCGATGGCACCTTTATGGGCAAAATATTGGGCTCATTCTCGGAAGTGAGTATAGGACAGTACACCAGCGAACAGGATATTAATATGCAGTATCGTGGCTACGAGTCGTTTATGGCGTTAAAGGGCTACACTGAAGGGGATACCAAAAACTGGATTTTCGGTGGCTTAGGTAAATTAATTGATCTTAAAACTTTTGTGCGGCTTGGCGAGGATACCGATTTTCAGTTTATACCGGTGCTGCACAATGGCTGGCTTTACATACTTGTAAAAACCGGCATTATTGGCATAATTGTTTATGCTGCTGTTTTTTTAAGTCTTATTATCATCAATTGGCGCAAATATGCCGATAGTAGCAGTCCCCCTATAATCAGGCTTTTCTCCGCTTTGGCCGTTGGATGCATTATTAGCCTGTTACTTACCAACTACATAGTAACCGCCTTTTTCAATGTGGAAATGAGCATTTTGATGATTACACTGGGATATAGCTATCTGAATTTTAATTCATTGGTATTTAAACAAAAAGAACGTGAAGAGGCCTTGCAAATAGAATTTGAAAGCCCATCATTTATTTAAATAAGCAATATGGAAAAGCAACTGTACTTATCGCCAAAAGTTACCATTATTACTATTGCCTATAATGCCGCCGCAACTATCGAACTTACTATATTGAGTGTACTGGGGCAAACTTATGAAAACCTGGAATATATTATTATCGACGGCGGATCAACCGATGGCACACAAAAAATTATTGAGAAGTATAAGGGAAAGATAGCCCAATACATCAGCGAGCCAGATAATGGTATTGCAGATGGCTTTAATAAAGGGATAGCCATGGCCACGGGCCGTTGGATAGGGATGATCAATGCTGATGACTGGTACACCCCCAACGCCGTAGAGGTGATGATGCACGGCATATCTAAACATGATGATGTATGCTGTGGCAATATTATGCTGGTTGGCTCCAATGATTTTGAACGTCAGAAAAAAAGTAAAGTAGGCTGGCTCAACTTCGGCATGTATATTATGCACCCTACGTGTTTTATAAAAAAAGAGGTTTATCGCGAAGTAGGCAGTTACGATACCGGCTTAAAAATAGCGATGGATTTTGATATGTTTTTGCGCATTAAGCGTAAAGGTTTTAAAATAAGGCATATTGATAAAGTGGTGGCCTACATGCGGCTTGATGGGGTGAGCAATGATACCGTGAAAATGCACCGCGAGGAGCTTAACGTTATGCGCAGACACTTAAACGGGGTAAGTTACTACTGCTCATACCTGTTTAATTATTTAAACAGGCTACGCTGGCGGTATTTTTATAAAGATCCTTTAAGAAACCTTGCCAATTCTTAAATAACATGAAAAAGCGAATCCTGATATCTGCCTACGCGATATCCCCGGTTAAGGGATCGGAATATGGCGCGGCCTGGAACACGGTGATAAACCTGGCAACTCAACATGAGTTATGGGTGCTATACGGCATGAGCGATAGTTACATGGGCGATACCCAAACCATGCGGGCGTTTGTTGACGCTACGCCTTTAAAATCTGTTCACTTTGTGGAGGTAAAACCTGGTTGGCTGGCTAAAGGCATTACGCTGCTTGATAAGGCAGGCCTGGGTTGGTTCTTTTACTTCGCATACTATTTATGGCAAAAAAATGCCTTGAAAGCAGCCCGGGAGATTTGCAAAACTGTTGATATAGATGTAGTGCACCAGTTAGGTCCGATAGGCTTTAGGGAGCCGGGATTTTTAGCTCAGCTTCAAAAGCCCTTAGTGTGGGGACCTATTGGTGGGATGAATAAAATTGACAAACGCCTGCTGATAAATAAGCCATGGCTAACCCGGTTTAAATTCATGCTAAAAAATTATATCAATCATTTGCAGCTGAACTATTCAGGTAGGATAGCACGGGCTTTTGAACAGGCCGACGTATGTATTGCGGCTACATCTTCCGGGCAGCAAACCATTTCGGAAAAATTTGGCGTCGAAAGTTATTACCTGTCAGAACAAGGGGTAATAACTGTCCCTTTTCTCGACGAATTAAAATTCAAATACATTAAGCAATGTGTACAGCTTGTTTGGTGTGGCAATCTCATCGAGCGTAAAAATTTGGATATGTGCCTGGATGTGCTATCAGGCCTGCAACAAGCAAACTGGAAACTTCACATATTGGGCAGTGGGCCAAATGAGCAAAAACTGAAGCAAAAAGCAGCTAATCTGAATTTGCAAGATAAAATAACATGGCATGGACACATTCCTCGCGCCGAGGCTATTGGCATCATATCGGCATCACATTTACACATTATTACCAGTATAGCCGAAGATAATCCCGCTGTAATATTTGAAGCGCTTACTTACGGCGTACCAACATTAACAATTGACCATTGCGGGATGGGCGATGTAATTTCTGATAAAAGTGGCATTAAAATAAAGAATGACGGCTATACGGTGATGGTTGATAAAATGAGGGCAGCATTAGTCGCCGTTTTAAATAACCCCTCTGTTTTAAATGGGTTAGCTCAAACAACCGTGCAAGAGGCAAGTAAACATAACTGGAATGCCCGGCTCACTACGCTTAATAGCATGTACAATAAAGCCATTGGCATTCATACGGCACGGACTACAGGTTTGCCGTTAATCTATTCGTCATTAACTTCTTGATTATGAAAAACCAGAGTAATAATAAGATGAAATTGGGAATAGATGCCAAATGGTATTTTAAAGGCCCGCCGAGTGGTAACATGGTGGTAAAAAACCTGGTTGACGAAATGGTGGCCGGTAGCCATCCGGATATAGAACTTTATTTATTTATAACAAAAGATTTTAAACAGCAGGCCATTGAGCAGTTCCCGGGTGCGCTTAAGCTTATTTTTTTACCTGCAATACCCAATTTACTGAATAATGTGTTGCTTATACCTATGTACGCCCAAAGGTATAAACTGGACGCTATGTTATTTCAGAATTTTAATAGCATATGGCCAAAGAAGTTGTTCAAAGTAGTTTATATACATGATGTTTTATTCCTCGATCATCCGCAATATTATTCAAAAACCGAGCTTTTCTATTTCAGGCAAATGAAAGGCCTTGCAGCGAAATCAGACCTGATTATCACTATTTCCAATACCGAAAGAGATCGGTTAATACAAAATAATGTGGCGCAGGGAAACAAGGTTTCGGTTATATACCATGGTGTTAATACCAATTTTAAGGTATTAGCCAATTATTCGGTATCGAGGATTAAATCGGTAGCTTTCAAATACCATTTGCCTCCCAAATACCTGCTTTATGTAGGGAGGGTTAACATCCGGAAAAATATATCCAGCCTGGTAAGCGCGATAAAGTTACTTGATGATAAAAGTATAAAATTGGTAATAGTAGGCGAACAAGGTAGCACAGCCGATGCTTTAAAAGAACAAATAAATACAGAAAGTTTAAACAACAGGGTAATTTTTACAGGACACGTGCCAGAAGAAGATCTGTATGTTATTTACGCCAACGCCACCGTGTTTTGCTTCCCCTCGTATGCAGAAGGCTTTGGTTTGCCGCCGTTGGAAGCTATGCAGTGCGGGGTTCCGGTCATCGTATCAAACAGAACCGCTATGCCCGAAATATGCGGCAGCGCAGCTACTTACATAAATCCCGACGATACCGGCGATATAGCACACAAGGTTAACGATTTATTGAATGACATTGACTTATATAAGCAGAAAGTAATAGCAGGAGTTAAACGCGCAAGTGAATTTACCTGGCTCAAATCAGCAAACGGAATACTTAAATTAATTAGCGATGCACATAGTAATTGAAAGCGTAATACGCAAGCTTAAAAATAAGCCCGATTATAAGTTTGAAAGCAATTATAATTTCAGAGAATTGTTTGCAATTCTGTTTAACAGAATAAAACAGGTTTTGAGAGGCGCAATAAGGCGGCTTTTTTTAAAAAAAACACACGGGCTTTTGTTTATTGGCACCCACGTGGTTATTGATCATGCCTATCAATTTACCGCTGGGTGTAACCTAATTATTGAAGACAATACCTATATAAACGCGCTATCGGTAAATGGCATTACGGTAAAAGACAATGTATCCATCGCCCGTAATTGTACTTTGATTTGTACTGGAGTGATATCGCAGAAAGGTGATGGAATTGTTATTGGTAATAATACAGGGATCAACGCGGGGACATATTTAGGCGGACAAGGGGGGATAGAAATTGGCGATAACGTTATAATAGGCCCGGGAGTTAAAGTGTTTTCTGAAAATCATAAGTTTTCGGATTTGAGTGTAAATATTAAAGATCAGGGTGTTGTTCGCAATGGCGTATGTATTAAAAACAATTGTTGGATAGGAGCTGGCGCAACCGTATTGGCAGGTGTAACCATTGGCGAAGGCAGTGTGATTGCAGCCGGCAGCATTGTTACAAAAACAGTAGCGCCAAACTCAATTGTGGCAGGTATACCGGGCAAGGTGATGAAAACGCGCAACGATTTTCCATTGCCAGAAGACCAGGCCTATAAAATAAACCTTAAAGTTGTTTAAATAAAGCAATTAGCTATGAGTCATAAAAGTATTGATAAATTTAAAGGATCGTGCCTGTTTATAGCTTGCGGAATTATTAGTTGGTTACCGTTTCACTCCTTAAGAATATTTTTATTACGGAGTTTAAAAGCAAAAATTAGTTATAAAACAGGGCTTTACCGCGGCTTTGAAGTAAGAAGCCCCTGGAAATTGAAAATAGGGCATGGTACCATCATTGGCCATAATGCTTTGCTGGATGCAAGGATGGGATTAATTATTGGCAGTAATGTAAATATTAGTAATGAAGTAATGATTTGGTCCCTGCATCATGATTACAATGCGGGTGATTTTGCGCAAACCGGGCAGGCAGTTATAATTGAAGATTATGTTTGGTTGTGCTCCCGCTCGGTTATTTTACCCGGGGTTACAGTTGGTAAAGGCGCGGTTGTTGCAGCCGGGGCTGTAGTAACCAGAAACGTATTGCCGTACACGGTTGTTGGAGGAGTGCCTGCTAAGCAAATAGCCAACAGAAACAAAAACCTTAATTATGATTTGAGCGGCGCGGTATTGCCTATAATATAGATGATCTCTCCTTGGATAATCTATTTACCGAATTAAAACCACCAGGTAATATTGCTTTTCAATATCCGGGTAGGGTTCCCCCCAAAAATGTTGTTTTCGCCAGATAGTTTTTTAGTTATTAAAGATCCAGACCCCACCACGCAACCATCTGGTATTAAAGAACCCTTTAAAATATTGCAACGGCAGCCAATCCAAACTTTATTGCCGATGATAATTTCCGTTGGTTCATTAATTACGACACCATTTTCATCTGCTATGTAGTGAAAATCGGTATCCATTATCTGAGTTTGCCAGGATATGCCTGTGCCGTTGCCAATTACAATCCGTTTTTCTGCTATAATTGTAACCTCGGCACTCGCGGAAAAATCGTCACCGAAAATTAGTTCTGCATTTTTACTGACAATAATTTTACTGCCGTGCATAATAAATGCGCGCCCTTTAAATACTATATCGCCATAAACTTCCAAAATACCCCTGGTACGTTCAAAGTCTGAAACCCCTATGCGTGCGTAACCAATTTGAATCATGCCTGTTTTTACAGGCGCGTCAATGGTAATCGCGCCCTTCATTTTATACAAGAAAAAGTTTCGCGATATCAATATCGGCATTTTAAGAGCCGTTTTAAAAGAGAGGTACCTGAAGTTGAAAATGATACTTCGCAAATTAACCCTCTTAATAAACTTTATTGCTTTACTCATTTTTCGGGGGTATTATTATCTGTTATAAAGTATAATTATAATGCATTTTAATCAAACTAATATACCTGTTTTTATTTATTCTGTTCATTCTGTTTTTTCCTATACGATATGTTCAAATAAGGCTAATTATGCCCAATATACTTTGTTTATGCATACTTTTAAATATGCGATATCGCCAATCCGAATACGTGTTTGGAAATGTTGTTAAATATTAATTTGTAAGTATTTAAAGTATTAAAACATAATAATATGAAAATAGCTATCATCGGAACCAGGGGAATTCCAAACCATTATGGCGGCTTTGAGCAATGTGCCGAGTATTTAGCAGTAGGTTTAGTTAAAAAAGGATATGAGGTTGTAGTATACAATTCACACAACCATCCCTACCAACAAAAATATTGGAACGGGGTAGAGATTTGTCATTGTTATGATCCCGAATTTAAAATGGGAACTGCAGGTCAGTTTTTATATGATCTTAATTGTATTCGTGATGTACGCAAGCGCAAAGTAGATGTAATTCTGCAATTGGGGTATACCAGTAGTTCGGTATGGGGGTGGTTGTTGCCCGGCACTGCTATTGTTACCACAAATATGGATGGTCTTGAATGGAAGAGAGCCAAATATAGTAAGCCTGTTCAGGCCTTTTTACGATATGCCGAAAAACTTGCTGTGAGATACAGCGATCATTTGGTTTCAGACTCGGTTGAAATACAACGATATCTTAAGGGAAAATACAATGAGGATTCTTGTTACATCCCCTATGGCGCGGTGGCTTTTAACAATCCGGATGTATCTGTTTTGGGAGACTATAACCTCGAAAATGAGCAATACGATATGCTTATTGCAAGAATGGAACCCGATAACAGCATTGAGGTTATTTTGGATGGCGTTATAAAAGCTGGTTTAGACAGAAAGTTTTTAGTTGTAGGTAGCACCGATAATGATTATGGCGAATATATACGCGCAAAATTTCAGTTTCACAAAAACATAATTTTTGCAGGAGCAATTTATGATATGGGTAAATTAAACAATTTAAGATGTCATTCAAATTTATATTTCCATGGTCATATGGTGGGCGGTACCAACCCGTCTTTGCTGGAAGCAATGGCTTCAAACAGTTTAATATGCGCAAATGACAACAGATTTAACAGGGCTATACTGGGCACCGATGCCTTTTACTTTAATACAGCCGCGGATGTTGCGCTGCAATTGGCGGTAACTGTAAAAAGCGCCACATGTTACAAACAATTATTAACAAATAACATGGATAAAATAAATACCATTTACACCTACGATAATATAATAAACTCGTATTCAAATCATTTTGAATCAATAGTTTACGAAAGAGTAAAAGCAACTCCTCAAAAGGTATTAACTCCACAAATCACTTTTTCATTAGATCATTAATATGAAAACTATCCCCCATTATAATTATACACTACTTGTTTGTTTGTTTTGTGGATTAATTGGCTTTAGCGGCTGTTCAAGTAAGCCCTATCAAACCATGTTTGAGGCGAAGACCAATACGGCCGACGGAGCTGCCAGGCCTTTTACTATAGCAGGTGTTTACAAAATAAAGCCCGAAGATGTTTTGCAGGTGCGCAATCTGCAAAACATTAAATTTATCATGGACGATGTAAATACATCATCGTCATCAAGCCCTACAACAGCAGGAAGTAATGCAACGGCGCAAACTTACCCCGTTGAACAGGATGGAACGGTTGCGTTGCCCGTAATTGGTAGTGTATCTGTAGCAGGTTTAACACGACAGGAGGCTGCCAAAGCTATCGCCGATATTTATCGCAAAAAGTTGATCAAAGACCCCATTATTGAAGTGAAAATCATCAATTTAAAAGTTTCTGTTTTTGGAGAGGTGAGGACACCCGGTAATTACGCCTTGGTAAAAGATAAAACCACGCTGGTAGATGTATTAGGCCAGGCAGGGGGCATTACCGATAAAGGAAATGAAAAGCGCGTGAAAATTATTCGCGGCGGTACAGAAAACCCCCAGGTTACCGAAATTAACTTGAGCGAGCTGGAATCACTTACCAACCCTGCGGTTATTATGCAAAATGATGATATTGTGTATGTAGGCCAAAACAAAAGGGCTGTACGTAATGATAAAATTCAAAATGTATCAACCATTGTACAACCAACCTTGTTGCTGTTAAATACGGTGCTATTGCTGTTTACGTTGAAATAGACTTGTACCTCTATAAATAGCTAAATTTTAGCGTTCTATATCTACAGAGATTGACATTAATTAGGGAAGGGTGAAACCGGACCGGTGTGCTTTGGCATGCTGGTTCCGGTTTTTTTGTTTTGCGCAAAATCTCAAAATCTTATTTTAAAAAAGAATGTTTGTGATGATTATGAAATAAAATTAGAGATTTGCTTTAACCAGACACGCCTAAACATTTTGTTAAAATAACATCTACCATCTGCATGAAATTGAAACTTAATATTCATTTTTTAATAATGCCGTTATTGTTTTGCGGAGCAGTAAACGCGCAGCAAGGCCCATCAAAAGTACACAAAGATGAGGTCGATTTTGTTAACCCGTTAATAGGAACAGCCATAACCGGCTTTGCCAAAGGGCTTGACGGTGGCGGTACCATGCCTTGCGTTAACGCGCCCTTTGCCATGACAAACTTTGTTGCCCAAACAGGCGAAAGCAAAATGGGGCGCATGTGTTATCAATATGAAGACAAAGCGGTTATTGGATTGTTGGCAACTCACCAGCCAACGGTTTGGATGGGCGACTATGGTTATGTATCCATTATGCCGCAAACAGGCAATTTGCGCGTTTTACCCAATGAACGGCGGTTAAGCTATGATCACAAAGATGAAATTGCTAAACCATACTATTACTCGGTAAAATTAAAAGCCGACGCAAAAACAAGTATCAAGGCCGAAATTGCCGGGGCGAATACCTGTGGTATGTTCCGGTTTACTTTTCCGGCCGCCGAAAAGGCCCACCTTATTATTCAGGGTATTAACCTGAACCCCGAACTTACCGATTGGGCTAACGATTACAAATCGAGGTTAAAAAAGCTAAAAGGGTATGTTCATATTGATACAGTCAATAATGAAATTACCGGCTATAACCCCGATAGGCAATCAGCACAGCTTGGTCCTGAGCTTAAAAATTTTAAGGGGTATTTTATCATTAAGTTTGATAAGCAGATTCGCAAGTACGGTACCTGGGATAATAAAACCATAAAAAAAGGCAGCAAGGAGCAGTTTGGTACCAGGATGGGCGCGTTCATCTCATTTAAAACGCTTGCAAATACCCAAATTAAGGCCGTGGTCGCTACCTCTTTTATTAGTATTGATCAGGCACGCAACAATCTGAAAAAAGAAATACCGGGATGGGATTTTGAAAAAATTGTTAAAGATACCCGAGATAACTGGCAGCAACAGCTTAAAGTGGCACAGGTTAACGGCATTACTAACGAGCAAAAAACAATTTTTTATACCGCGTTATTTCATACCCTGCTGTTTCCGCGGCAATTTTCTGAATATGGGAGATATTACAGCGCCTTTGACGATAAGGTTCACAATGGCGAATCGTACAACGATTATTCTTTATGGGATACTTTCAGAGCGTTACACCCGTTGCTGATACTAACCCAGCCAGAGCGAATTAATGGTATGGTGAAATCATTGCTGCAAATGTACCAGGAAGGTGGATGGATGCCGATGTGGCCAAATCCAACCTATACCAATATCATGATAAGTACCCATGCTGATGCCGTGGTAGCAGATGCTTATGTTAAAGGTTTCCGGGGTTATAGCACCAAACTGGCTTATGATGCGATGCACAAAGACGCTTTTGAGGCCCCGGATGGCGATATGCAAAAGAAATGGGGAGATAGGGACCTATGGACAAGCTATGAGGCCAGGGGAGGACTTACCTATTACCATAAACTGGGTTTTGTTCCGGTAGATAAGGTGAGGGAATCCGTTTCACGTACTATTGAGTATGGTATTGATGATTATTGTGTGGCGCAGGTAGCCAAAAGCCTGGGCAAAACAGAGGATTATAAAGAGCTGATGAACTGGAGCACTAATTATAAGAATGTCTATAATCCTGCAACGGGCTTTATGGCCCCTAAAAATGCTAACGGTCAATGGTCGGCTAAGCCGGATAGTGGTTTTACCGAGGGCACCAAGTGGACGTATACCTTTGGCGCCATGCAGGATATTCCCGGTATGATAAGCCTGATGGGCGGCGAAAAAGCGTTTGCTGATAAGCTGCTGCATAACTTTAATGACGGGCATTACCGCGCTGATAATGAGCCCGGTCATCATTATATTTACCTGTTTAATTATTGCGGCATGCCCTGGAAAACGCAGGAACTGGCTCGCCAGCACACTGGCTGGCAAAATTTCAGGAACGCGCCTATTGGTATAAATGGTAATGACGATTGCGGGCAAACTTCGGCCTGGTATATATTCAGTACCATGGGCTTTTATCCTCTAACTCCCGCATCCGGGCTGTATAGTATTGGCGCGCCACAGTTTCCTTATATTGCTTTGAATTTGCAAAACGGTAATAAACTGGTTATTAAAGCCACAGACTTATCGGCGCAAAATAAATACGTTAAAGAAGTAAGGTTTGATGGTCAGCTAATCAAAAATCATATCATCTCCCATGAGCAAATCAGTCACGGCGGCACTTTAGAGTTTAAAATGACCAGTGTACCGCAGAAGGATTAGCTGATAAACACCATTGCAGGTGTTGGATAATACAAAATCCAACACCTGCAATACTAAGATTTAGCTTAAACTAATTCTTTCTCCTTTTTCATAGCCTCGGCCATTTTGATCCCCTGTTTTCTTATCTGCTCGGTACGTACATAACGTTTATCTGCCCCAAGATTAGGTTTGGTTATAAAATCATAAAACATACGCGTCCACGAGTGGGTAGAATCAAGGTGTTGGTAAAACTCCTTGGTAATGCGGTAATATTTAGGTAAAAAACGACCGGGGATATTCATGATATCATGATGTTCGTTATGATAACCCACATTAAAGCAAACCCAGTTAAGCCATCCGTAATAGGAGTTAGTTTCCTGGCCCTCTTCAAAAATAAAATGTTCGTGGATAAAATGCCCTGCGGCAGGGTGCAAACTAAAGCCCCATAAAGTTGAAAGCAGCAGGTAAATGATGGCTATTTTCCCCAGGAAAATAAAGATTAATGCATCTGTAATGATCAGGGTGATGATATTGGCCCATTCCCATTTGGTTGGCCTTGTATCAAAACCACGTACCAGGAACAGGAAAAAGATGTAAAAAAATAACCATATAAACTTGCGAATGCCCGATTTACCTACCATTCTAACTTCCCAATGGCTGGGGAAATCGTTATCAACCTGTTCAATACCCAAATGGGAGTGGTGTTTCATATGATGCGTACGGAAAGCGATGGCACCCGGCACCAACACCGGGATATTGGCAAAAATGGCCAGCGCTTTATTTTGCGCCGGTGTTTTAAGCATCAGGTTATGGGCCATTTCATGCACCGCCATGGCCGACCAATGGTTCATGGTACCGCCAACCACGTATGATAGCAAAATAATTTGCCACCAATAAGCGCCAAAAGATGGGAACCAAACGCTTACGCCCCAGGCAAAGGTGATTTGCCCGGCTACTATGAAAAAGGTAAGCACAGCTGCCCAGGGATCATAGCCCATTAATTCTCTTACTTCGGGATGTTTTTTTAAAACGTCTATCCGGCGCAAAAAATGAATGTCGGGGGTTTGGATGGGTTCAAAAGGTGTCTCGGCTTTCATGGTGTGTTGTTTAGATAGTCTAAATAACACAAATAATTACAAAATATTCCCAGTAGTTGTACGTGTTTTTGCGCGTATAAACACCTAATTTGCAGTGTTGTATGGTGTTTTAATAAAGCTTTTGGAGTGTTTTGTGCTAAGCAACAATAAAGTAAGCTAATACTTAGGCTTGTAAATTGTCGTTTTAACTGGCGATGTTGGAGCGGAGCCGCAAAACTCAAACAAATTGTCATTTTATCCCTTTATTTATAATTAGGTTGTTTTGGTTGAGGCCTAAATAGCCAATATTTTTTATGTTTACCCAAAAAACAAACTCAGCAATGAAAATTCTAAAAACATCTTCTTTTGTATTATTAGTAGCATCTGCAGCATTAGCTTTACCTGCTTGTAAAGCCAAAAAATTAGCCGAAAAACCAGCGCCTGTTGAAACAGAGAAAATGTATGCGCCTACTCCAAAACCAACTCCGCCTCCCGCAGCCGCCCCAGCTCAAACGCCGCCGCCTGCGCCGGTAAAACCAAACTATAATTTCAGCAATATTCAGTTTGAATTTAATTCGGCTGTATTAAAAACCGGATCATACCAGGCTTTAGACGCGGCAGTTATCGAAATGAAAAAAGATGCTACCGTAAAATTTGTATTAAACGGAAACTCATCTGCCGAGGGTACCGACCAGCGCAATATGGAATTATCTGTTGAACGTGCCAACTCGGTGAAAACATACCTGGTTAACAGCGGTATCAGCGCTGCCAATTTAAGTATTAAAGGCTACGGCGAAAGCAAGCCAATTGCTGATAACGCGACCGAAGAAGGACGTGTTTTGAACCGCAGGGTGGAAATAAAACTTAATTGATTTTAGATGATAGTTCATGGTTGATGGTTCATAGATCATAGCCGGAGAATTTATTTATAAGGCAGATGGTTCGAAAGCCGGGGTCCGCAACGGGCTGGCGGTTTTCGAACCATTTTTTTTGAACACAATTAACCTAACTATAATCTATGAACCATCAACCATGATCCATGAACTATTATAGATATCAAGCAACCATTTTACCATTCAGGGCGTAATGTTTAAAGTAATAAATACACTTTAACAGGCGCTTTGAAGCACATTATTAAAGGGATTTTAACCCTGCTTAATATTAACGAAAAACGAAGGTTGTACAGGCTCATCCTGTCCGATCTGTTGATTAGCGTGCTTGATATCGCCTTTTTAGGATTGCTGCTCCTCATCATCGGTATTTATACCAATAACGCCTCCGTAAGCCATCATACTTTACTTCCAATAGCCTGGATTAATAACACTACGCTTTTACCTATTGGTATTTTCCTGGTATTGTTTTGCCTCAAAAATTTACTTGGTTACATGATTACGCGTTTTCAGCATCATTTTTTTTATGATGTCGCAGCGCGCTTATCCAATAGGAATATAATTCATTATTTAAGAGGTGATTATGGTGATTTTGTTAATGTGGATTCTTCCATCCATATCAGGCAAATCAGCCAGCAACCTATCGAGTTCAGTCACTATATCCTCAATAATGTACAGCAAATAATTTCGCAGGGAATTTTAATCGCTTTTACCATAGGGGCAATCTTGATTTACCAACCCTTATTGTTTTTGCTGCTGTTAGTGTTGTTGGTTCCCCCGGTTATTGTACTGGCTTACTTTATCCGGAAAAGATCAAAACAGATCCGTGAGCAAACCAAAGTAACCAGCGAAAAAAGCATTCAACATTTGCAGGAGTCATTAGCGGGTTTTGTTGAAAGCAATATTTATGATAAAACCAGTTTCCTGGCCAGCAGGTACAGCGGTTATCAGCAGCAATTGAATAATAATATAGCCGGTCAGCAAACCTTATTGAGCTTGCCCTCACGTTTGGTTGAGGTGTTCGCTATTTTAGGTTTTTTTATTTTGGTGCTGATTAACCGGTGGTCGGCACACGGACCAGTTGTTGACCTGTTTACCATTGGGGTTTTTATGGCGGCGGCGTATAAGATCATCCCCGGAATAATCAAAATATTGAACAGCAGCGGGCAGATAAAAACCTATGAATTTACTTTGGATGATCTGCTCAAAATTAAGGAAGATGATTGTCTGCAAAAAAACGAGCTAATCAATATTTCTCAACCAATTAGTTCTATCAGGTTTCATAACGTACGGTTTAGTTATAAAGATAGGGAGTTGCTCAATGGGGTAACGTTTGAAGTTAACCCCGGCGATTTTGTGGGCCTCTCTTCGGCATCTGGCAAAGGAAAAACCACGCTCATTAATTTACTGTTAGGCTTTTTAAATCCCGATGCAGGCTATATCTACATTAATGATCGAATTGCTGATATCGAAAAGAGAAAACAGCAATGGAAAAATATCGCCTACATAAAACAGCAAACCTACCTTATTCATGATACTATCCTCAAAAATATCACCCTGAGCGATGACGGGTATAATCCTGATAAACTGGACGAAGCTGTAGCTTTTTCCGGCCTCGATCAACTGTTAACTAATTACCCCGAAGGGTTAAGTACCATCATTCGCGAAAACGGCAAAAATATCAGCGGCGGCCAGCGGCAACGCGTTATGATGGCAAGGGCGCTTTATCATGATTTTGACCTGCTGATACTGGATGAGGCCTTCGGCGAATTAGATCAGCAATCAGAGGAAACCATCCTGATTCAATTAAAGGAGCTGGCCTTATCCCAGGGTAAAATGATCATTTTTATTACACACAATGTAGCAAGCCTGGCTTACTGCAACAAAATAATACCGCTTAATGATTAAGCCCAAAGCGTTGGTTATATTAAGTCCGGGTTTCCCCGCCGATGGCGATGATACCGCCTGCCTGCCTTTGCAACAGATTTTTGTACGTACACTTCAACAGGATAATCCCGAACTGAAAATTATCGTTATCAGTTTTCAATACCCGTTCAAGGCGTCCCGCTACTTTTGGTACGGTGCCGAGATAATAGCCCTGGCAGGTAAGGGGCGGGGGAGAATGTATCGCCTGCTTACCTGGCAGCGCGCGCTTAATGCGTTAAAAAAGATTCGGCGGCAGTATGATATAGCCGGCCTGCTAAGTTTTTGGATGGGCGAATGCGCGCTGGTAGCTAATAAGTTTGCCAAAAGAAACAACCTGCTGCATTATTGCTGGCTCCTTGGTCAGGATGCCAAAGCAGGAAATCACTATGTAGACCAGGTGCAGCCAATGCCGGGGGCGCTTATTGCCCTATCAGATTTTTTGGCGAAAGAGTTTTACCTCAATTACAACATTAAACCCAGGTACGTAATTCCCGTAGGCATTGATACTGCTATTTTTGATGGAAATACAGGCTTACGGAATATTGATGTATTGGGAGTAGGCTCACTGATCCCTCTCAAACAATACAGTCTCTTCATCAATGTTATTAAAAGTTTAACAGCCGATTTTCCGGATATCAAAGCCGTTATTTGCGGCAAAGGTCCCGAAATGCAAAACCTGCAAAATCAAATAAACCGGCTGGGCCTTGAAAATAACATTCAACTAAAAGGCGAGCTGCCACACGGGCAGGTATTATCATTAATGCAACAGGCTAAAGTGTTTTTACATACCTCCAGTTATGAAGGTTATGGTTCGGTATTGAGCGAAGCGCTGTATGCCGGCGCGCACGTGGTGAGCCTGGTAAAACCTATGGACGTAAGGCCGGCCCAACATCATATCCCCGATAATGCCGAAGATTTACCAACTATGATAGCCGCTTTGCTTCATGATAAAAATCTTAAACATCAGCCTGTATTAATTAACTCTATACAGGATATTGCCCGGCAAATTGCTTCATTATTTGTCAATTAGCCCATAAATTAAACAAAATTTAAACCCTTTAGGAATAAATCCGTATAAAGGGCAGAAAAACCGCTGCCTTCATTATGCACTTACCCGATAATATTTTTGCTTTAACGCTGCTTATCACAGGGCTTATAAGCTTTGGTGTAGGTGTAGCCGTTTTTCAAAAACTGGGCGGTACGGTTCGCTGGTTTGGCAGCATCATTCTGGCTACCGCTGTTTGGGCTATTACCTATGCCTTTGAACTAAGCAGCAATGATTTGCAAACCATGGTACTGTTTACGCATTTAGAATACATTGGCGTAGCCACGCTGCCAAGCTTATGGATAGTTTTTGTAATGCGTTTTACCGGCCGGGAGGCATGGTTAAATAAATGGGGAATAGCGCTCATTTTTCTGGAACCCCTGCTAACACTCATTTTTAAATGGACCGGTGCCTGGGGTTTGCAGTACCAGGCTGTTAAGGTAGCCAATAGCGGGCCGTTCCCTTTGCTTGATATTACGCCTGGCTGGTGGTATCGTGTACATACTATTTTCTTTTATGCCATGCTGGCCTGGGGCATATGGATGATTGTAGCTAAGTTTAAAAAAGCCGAGGGCATCCTAAGGCGGCAAAACCGTATTATACTATTTGGCGCTATGTTTCCCTGGGTAGTAAATCTCATTTACCTGTTGCACATTCGCCCGTTTCGTCATATCGATCTTACACCTTTTGCTTTCATCGCAACATCGTTGGTTATAGGCATTGGGTTATTGCGGTTCCGTTTGTTTGATATTGTGCCCATTGCCCGCGAAAAAATTATCGAAGCTTTACAGGAAGGCATACTGGTGACCGACTTAAATGGCATCATCATTGATTTGAACCCAAGGATGAAAAAAACGCTGCAAGAGCAGCGGGCATCTTACATAGGCAGCCATATAGATGAACTTTTTAGCGGGATGGACCTATTTAAACAAGCAGAAAACTGGCCCAAAGATCACCAACTGGAAATAAACAGGAAGGAGCAGGAGCAAACCCGTTTTTACGCCGTAACAGTTACGCCCTTGTTTGAAAAACGAACAGTGTATAGCGGCAACGTATTTTTATTCAGAGATATCACCCAGCTTAAACATAACGAGCAAAAACTGGAAGAACTCAATCAGCTAAAAGACAGGTTATTTTCCATTATAGCGCATGATTTACGTACCCCGATGATTAACCTGGGCGATATGATTCAACTGATAGAAAGCGGCGACTTAAATCAGTCCGAATTTGTATCGATGCTGCCCGAATTATCACGTAACATCACTTATACATCCGGGTTGGTAGATAACCTGCTATTTTGGGCAAAAAGCCAGTTAAGTGGTGCTACTGTAAACCCGGTAAACTTTGATCTTTTCCTGGCTGCCGAGCATTTACTTGGGTTGTTTCAGCGTAGTGCCGATGATAAGGGAATTATTATCAATAACCAGGTTGCCGAACAAACATTTGTTTATGCCGATGCTGATATGATCCAGGCTGTATTGCGTAACCTGGTTAACAACGCCATTAAATTTTGCCGTACCGGCGATCGAGTTTATATCGACGCCGAGGTAATAAAAGATGAGCTGATGATTAGCGTAAAAGATACCGGTGTAGGGATTAGCGAGGAAAACCTGTCGCGCATATTTGCCTTGGGTAATTTTACCACCCGTGGCACAGTAAATGAGCAAGGTACCGGCCTTGGCCTGATGCTTTGTCAGGAGTTTGTAGAAAAAAACAAAGGCCATATAGGTGTGGAAAGTGCCCCAGGTAAAGGGAGTCGTTTTTATTTTACGTTACCCATCGGCATAACCGCAAGCCCTATTTTGGCATAAAAACCGGCGTTTATCCCCCAATTGCCGCGCTGCTGTATTTTCTCTTTTTAATACCGATTAGATTTTGTTGGTTTGTTTTGTTAAGCAGGTAAATCGATCAAATTGAAACCCAAAAACAACATATCGTATTATTGGAAGTGTCAGCTGATTGGTTGGTCGGGAGCGGCAACGTATTGGGCGTTTTTGGCCTGGGTGCAGGGGCCACAGCATTTTAATATTTTACTGGCAGCGATTCACTTTTTGCTGGATATCGCTATCGGCATTGGTGTTACACATGCCTACCACGCTTTTGCTTACAGGTTTGGTTGGATAAACCTTCGGATTCAAAATATGCCGGCCCGTTTAATTCCCGCGGTTATTATTATGGGTTTGCTTTACATGATGCTGGTTATTCTGAAGTTATACGCTGTACGGCTTTATTTTGGTTACTCGTTCGATGAAACGCTCACCTGGTTTTTTATAGAGAATTATCCAATTATTTCGGCTACGGGAATCAGGCTTATGGCCATCTGGCTGTTGGCTTTTCACTTGTATCATTACGCCGTTATGGAAATTGGTACCGCTAAAGATAACGCGCGTTTGCAGGCCATAGCTCATGAAGCGCAGTTGCAACAGTTGTCAACACAGTTGAACCCTCATTTCTTTTTCAATTCGCTCAACAGTGTCAAGGCACTGGTTAGTATCAACCCTTTAAAAGCGCGCAGAGCAATTGATTTACTATCCGATCTGTTAAGAAATTCATTATATGGCAACAACACTGGCCTTGTGCCGTTGGCTGACGAAATAAGCCTGGTGAACTATTATCTTGAACTTGAAAAAATCCGTTATGAAGACCGCCTGCAGATATCCATAACATTAGATGAACATCTTAACGATTTAAAGATCCCCGCTTTAAGCATCCAAACCCTGGTTGAAAATGCCATTAAGCACGGCATCGCGCAGCAAAAAGATGGCGGCTGTGTAAGTATTACCGTAGCGGCAGACCATGAATATTTTGTTATAAGGGTTGAAAATCCAGGTCGGCTGATCTACGCCAATGCTACTAATGGCTTAGGCCTAAAAAACCTGAAAGAGCGATTGAATTTGCAATATCAAGGTAAGGCAAAGTTTACCATGATTGAATTACCAGGCGAAAAGGTTTTATCAACCATTAAAATACCTTTACTATGAAAAAGTTGCGCGTATTGATTGTGGATGACGAACGCCTGGCGCGGGATGAGATGAAGCGCGCCTTAGCTAATTTCCCCGATTTTGAAATTGTGGGCGAGGCGGCTAATGCCGATGAAGCCCGGCGATTGATAGGCCTGAACAGGCCCGACCTGCTTTTGTTAGATGTGCAGATGCCCCGCGAATCCGGCTTCGATTTATTGGAGACGATTGCGCATGTACCCGAAGTAATTTTCATTACCGCGTATGATCAATACGCGGTAAAAGCTTTTGAAGCAAATGCGCTTGATTACCTGGTAAAACCCGTTCGCGAAGAGCGCTTTGCCAAGACGATTGCCAAGGTGAGGTACAAGTTAAACATTGGCGCAGCCGATAAGCAGCTTTTTGTAAAAGATGGCGATAAGTGCCAATTTATAAAGCTGAGCGAACTGTACCTCATCGAATCGATGGATAACTACGCCCGGTTGTATTTTAATAACCAAAAAACTTACCTGAAACGCTCCCTAAATCAACTGGAAGAAAAGCTGGACGCGGCTATGTTTTTCAGGATAAACAGGGCGCAGATCATCAACACCAATTTTATTAAACAAATTAGTCCATTGCCTGGCGGTAAACTAAGCATCAGCCTTAAAACAGGAGAGTTGCTGGAGGTATCTGAAAGGCAATCGGTAAAATTTAAAACCCTGAACGGACTTTAAAACGCCGTTTTAAACAAAACCAATCATCATGAAAAAAATATTGCTTTTACTGGCTATGATAAGCCGGTGCGTAACGCTTTGTGCCCAAAATTTGCCTCAGCCGGATAAGGAGACTTACATTATTAATGATAGCGTATTTATTAAAACGCCACAGGGCCATACGCTATCAGCGGTAGTGGTACGCAGGCGGGATATGACCGGCCCGCAGCCAACTGCCCTGTTCGTGTTTATTTACTCCGATACAAAGCGGAGTTTGGCCGAGGCGAAATACTCTGCAGATCATGGCTATGTAGGCGTAGTTGCCGATGTGCGCGGCAAACGGCTTAGTCCGGATGAGGTTGCGCCTTATGAAAATGATGCAACAGATATTTATGAAGTTATAGATTGGATAAGCAAACAAGCCTGGAGCAACGGTAAAGTGGGGATGTATGGCGGCAGCTACTCGGGCTTTGCGCAATGGGCAGCACTTAAATACAAAGTTCATCCGGCGCTTAAAACTATTGTTCCCTACGTTTCGGCCATACCGGGTATGGGTTTACCTATGGAAAACAATGTGTTCCTGAATGCCAATTACGGCTGGGCGTTTTACGTAACCAACAATAAATATCTGGATACCGTTACCTACAATAACCGGCAACGCTGGCAAAACCTGCAAGACAACTGGTATCAGAGTGGCGCGGCCTATAACAAAATTGACAGCGTTGACCATACGCCAAATCCCTGGCTGCAGCGTTGGTTAAAACATCCCGGCTTTGATAGCTACTGGCAGTCCACAATTCCATATGGCAGGGAGTATGCTAAAATCAATATCCCCGTACTGGCATTTGATGGCTATTATGATGATGGGCAAACATCTGGCTTATATTACATACGCCAGTTAGCCAAATACAATCCCAAAGCAGATTATTACCTGGTATTGGGACCATATGATCATTTTGGGGCGCAAAAAGGCGGCGTTGCCAACTTGCGCGATTACATGGTTGACTCGGTGGCACTCATCAATACCAAAAAGATCACTTTTGAATGGTTTGATTATATCATGAAAAACGGTAAAAAGCCCTCTATTTTGAAGGACAGGGTCAATTACGAAGTGATGGGTGCCAATCGTTGGGATCATGCACCATCCTTAGATAAAATGCACCAAAGCATGCTTAAACTTTACCTCAGTAATGTTAAAGGAGATAGTCAGTTTAAGTTGTCGTCAAAAAAGCCTGCCAAACTTGCCTGCCTGGAACAAGAGGTTGATTTTGCCGATCGTAAAACCATGAATACGTTTGCCTATCCGTTTCCCATTATTCAAAAAGACATTAGCAGTAACGGGTTTACTTTTGTAAGTGATAGTTTAAAAGAACCGGTGATTGTAAACGGAGCTTTTATAGGCAAGCTAACCGCGGCTATCAACAAAAGGGATTTTGACTATAACGTAGTGCTATATGAAATGATGCCCAATGGCGAATACTTTGAACTTACTTACTTTGTTGGGCGGGCAAGCTATTCATGGGATATCGCTCATCGCAAACTATTACCGCCGGGCAAAATAATCGGGTTGCCGTTTAGCAATACTAAAATAGTAAGCAGGCAATTGCAAAAGGGAAGCAGGTTGGTGGTGGTGATCAATGTAAACAAAAATCGCTTTTGTCAAATTAACTACGGTACCGGTAAAGATGTAAGTACCGAAAGCATTGCAGATGCTAAAACACCCCTTAGCGTAAAGTGGTATAATAGCAGTTTTATTGAGGTGCCGGTTTCATTTTAATTATCCACGCTGTTTCGTTTTTTGTTTCGCTTTTGTAGCGATTTGCAAAGTATGACAATTCGTAAATTATTGATATTTAATTGAATGTGGTTTTTTATTTGTTTCTCCTGTTGCGAACGCAACACTTTTTATGAAAATTTAAAAAGTATAAATAATGTTTATAAGTCCATTTTTGTCAACCCCGGGCCATGAATTTATAACGCGTAAAACAAGTGGCAATTAGCAGCGTTGTTGCTGTAAGTTTTAACCATTGTATTTATGAGCACCACCACTACATTAAAGGAAATTGCGGCACAGCTAATGCGCGATAACAAAGGCTTGCTGGCCATGGACGAAAGTACAAACACCTGTAACAAACGTTTTGAAGAGGTGGGCATTCCTCAAACGGAGGAATACCGCCGCAAGTACCGCGATCTGATTGTAAACACGCCTGGCTTGGGCAGGTACATAAGCGGGGCCATCCTTTTTGATGAAACCATTAAACAAAACGCGGATGATGGTACGCCATTTGTAAATATTTTACAGCGAAACGGCATTATCCCCGGTATAAAGGTTGATGAAGGCGCCATACCGATGGTTGGTTTCCCGGGCGAAAAAATAACGGAAGGTTTGGATGGTTTGGGCGAACGGCTTAAAGGATATTACAACATGGGCGCCCGCTTTGCCAAGTGGAGGGCGGTAATCACCATCGGTGCCGAAATTCCTTCGGCAACATGCATCAAGGCAAACGCTTACACACTGGCCCGTTACGCCATGTTTTGCCAGGAAGCCGGTTTGGTACCCATTGTTGAGCCCGAAGTTGTAATGGATGGTAGTCACTCGCTTGAAAAGTGTACCGAAGTAACAACCGAAGTGCTGCATGCGGTATTCAATGCCTTATACCAGCACCGTGTTGATCTGGAAGGCATGATCCTGAAACCGAATATGGTATTACCCGGCGAGGATAGCGCTGAAAAACCTTCGGCAAGCCAGGTTGCGGAGGCTACTATAAAATGCTTTTTAAGAACGGTGCCTGCAACCGTGCCGGGAATCGCTTTTCTATCGGGCGGTCAGCCGGCCGAATTAGCTTCGGAAAGGTTAAACCAGATGCACGTGCAATTTGGTGATGTAATGCCATGGGCGCTTACTTTTTCGTACTCAAGAGCCGTGCAGCAACCCGCTTTAGAAATATGGAAAGGTAAAGACGAAAACATTGTTGAGGCTCAGCAGGCCTTGCTACACAGAGCAGCATGTAATAGCGCCGCTAAATTAGGCAAATACACGGCCGAAATGGAAAGTGCCGGTTACAAATTCCAGGACTAATTTATACTTAATGCCGAAACTGGGATGCAGTTTCGGCATTAAGTTCAATAGCTAAATTGCCCTCATTTTATTTCCTTTTGGCTCGTGGGTAACCTCTGCCAATCCCAATGCTTCCATCAAAGGGGGAATATACATGCCAAAGCGCCCGCGCAAGCCTTTCTTAAGACCATACCAACCGCCAACCGGATTGGTTTCTGCCCGTCCCCAGGCTTCAACGGTGCCGTCCTTTGCCGGCTTTTGTTCATCAGCACTACCAAGGTCCATCCAGCCGCCATGGGTTTTTAACATGGCATGCAAATCTGCAAGGCAGCGGTAATCATAATGCAGTACCGTTTTGCCAACTGTACAAACTAAAATTTCTTTACCATCCTTCACATCGGCATGCATGGTATAGTCTGATGATAGGGGTGGTGTTTTTAACGCCAAGGGGCTCTCTTTTGTGCCAATCTGTGCTTTCATTTGATGGTTAGGTACTGTTATGCTGAAAATAAATAATTGGTTTTAATTAGTGATAATTAAATATACGCGCTTTTCAATTACGCCATCATTAATTGTTGTTTTTTAGGGCTTCAATTGAGTTGTTTTAAATAGGGTAATTAAATACCATAATAGGTTAATATTTGCAAATGATGGATTATACTGCTGTACTTTATTTTAAAGATATGTGATTTTGGCATAATGATATGTACCATGTGCAATAGCCCGTAATTAATTGTTTTTAAGCCTTTCTTTATCTAACATAGCATTACATATATGAGGCAAAATGTTTGTTTTGTGTTTATGCACTTGTAAAACCAATTATAATTTTCATGAGTAACAGCTTTAAAAAACGAGATGGCTTTATTGGCGAAAAATTAATAACCGTTCCGCTAAAAGTGCTGGAGGATGTAAAAAAGAATGAGCCGGCATTGTTTTCTGTTTACATCACCCAGATAGGATATTTTCCAAAAGCGGGTTTTCACTACCGCGAACGCCGCAAGGGGTGTTCGGATAATATCCTTATTTATTGTTTACAGGGCAAGGGACATTATATATTGGATGATAAACGTTACGAGGTGAACAGCAACCAATATATCATTATACCAGCTACAGATAAGTATATGCGTTATTGGGCCGATAAGGATGATCCGTGGACTATTTATTGGGTTCATTACACAGGTAGTGGTATTAGTGGCTTTAACCAGGCGCTTAACCTGGGCATTACCAACGGCCCGGTGCTTATTCCCTTTAATGAAAAAGCATTGGAGATATGGCAGTTTATTTACCAAACACTTGAAAAGGGCTACAGTATAGAAAACATGTGCAATGCCAGTTTTTGCCTGTATCATTTAATTGCTACGTTTTTGTTTCCGCAAAAAAATATTCAAAGCGGTCGGGCAGATGATGGCGATATTATAGCTAAAACCATCAATAATATGCGCGATAACATCAATAAAAAACTAACTGTTGAAGCAATGGCTTCAAGTCATAATCTATCGGTGTCACATTTCTCAACCTTGTTTCGCAAGGCTACTGGCATGCCACCTATTGATTATTTCATCCATATAAAAATGCAAAAGGCCTGCCAGCTATTATACGGCAATATCAGTAAAATAAGGGATGTAGCCACCGATTTGGGTTATGATGACCCTTATTATTTTTCGCGCATTTTTAAAAAGTATATCGGTTCATCGCCAGAGCAATACAGGTTAAATATTAAAGCATCTGCTTAGTATAATCTTTTTATTTTAACGTGCTAAAACATTAAGTTTGCCCTCCCAAAAACTTAATGTATATGCCAATAACTAAAGCTACCCTTGCCGATGTACCCGAGCTTAATATTTTAATTAACAGCGCTTACCGCGGCGAAGGTTCAAAAAAAGGCTGGACAACAGAAAGCGACCTGATAGACGGCATTCGCATTGATGAGCCTATGCTTATGGAGTATCTGAATAACGATGCCATAACCATACTGAAATATGTTAATGATGAAGGGAAAATAATTGGCACAGTTTACCTGGAAGTGAAGGGAGATCGCTTATACCTTGGCATGTTTAGCGTTTCGCCAACGTTACAAAACGGGGGAGTAGGCCGGGCGTTAATTGAGGAGGCCGAAGTGGTGGCCAAACAATTGGGGCTACACATCATCAGCATGACGGTTATTCGTAGCCGTACAGAATTAATAAGTTGGTATGAACGTCGCGGATATACTTTCACCGGCGAGATTCAGCCATTTCATGACCATGGCCGGTTTGGTGAGCCTAAAGCGTTAATAGAGCTTATTGTTATGGAGAAATCAATTTAAATCGGGTCTGAATTTTTTTCATTCCAAAATGGATGGTAAAATATCAGTGAGCTTGTCGGCCTGTTTAAAATTTTGATGAGTAAGACTGGTTTCTACATGCTCATGTGCCCATGTAGTATGAAATGGTACGTGAATAGCATGACCGCCAATATTTAAAACCGGCATCACATCCGATTTAAGGGAATTACCCACCATCATAAACTCTTCGGGCTTAATATCAAGGTGTTTGATCAGTTTAATATAATCATCTTCCTTTTTATCGCTCATAATTTCGATGTGATGGAAATAATGCGACAGGCCCGATTTTTTTAGCTTGCGTTCCTGGTCAAGCAAATCACCCTTAGTGGCAACCACCAATCTGAAATTGTTTTTAAGGGTTGACAGTACATGTTCAACCCCATCCAAAAGCTCAATGGGTTCATTCAGCATTTCCCGGCCATATTGTAGTATGATATCAATGGTATCAATGCCAATCTTTTTATCAGAGATGGTGATAGCGGCCTCTATCATGCTCAGGATATAACCCTTTATGCCATAGCCATAAAGCGCCAGGTTATCAACTTCTACTTTAAAAAGCTCTTTGGAAATATCATGCTTGGGCAAAAAATCTTCCAGCAGGCTACAAAATTTTTTTTCGGTATTCTGAAAATAGGGCTCATTTACCCAAAGGGTATCATCGGCATCAAAAGCGATAACTTTTAAATTCATGGTTTATAATAGCGTATTGCAATAATAACAAATACCCCTTTAAATATCCCATTTAAAAAGCCGAAGCTGTTTTTAAGTGTTGCAAAAGATTACTGATATTACAGCGTTCAGTTAGCCACACTGTGTTCGTTTTCTTCTAAAAGCTGGGCAACCTTATGCTCAAACCTGTTGATAAGGTTAAGTTGAAAGTTTTTGGGATCGGGCTTGGCGTGGTGCTTGGCGGCAGTAAGTGCTAATACAAAACCGTGGTCATTCAACTTTTTTGATCTTGTTTTTTCATCCCACCTGGCCGCCGTTATTTTCATAAACATATTATCCAAATAATTACCCAATCTATTATTTAGCAAATATTCCATCGCGTTTTTGAAAAGCCCATTTTGTAACGATTTAGCAGACGATACCCGCATAACATGGTTGGGCAAAAAGCTACGGGTCCAGGCATTGGCAGTAAAAAAATCTGTAAAGGTGGTATCGCCTTGTATGGGTATCAGTGTTACCACCTCGGTAGCGGTGTAAATATTTTTTTCGGCAATTTCAAGCTGCTGTTCGTCGATGTAGTAATTCATGCAAAAGCAGTGTTGCTTGTTGAGCAGAAAGGTTAGCTTCTTTAGGCCGTGCATAAACGTACGCGCTATCCAGAGGCGATCTGCGGCCGTAATAATAAACAGGTCGATATCTGAGTTATCATCCGCATAATGTTTTGACAGGGAGCCAGAAATGGCTATACCACGTACATAAGGGAACTTAATAAGCAAATTACCAACCTTGCGCGCCGTTTTGATCATTTCAAACGCTTTTTGGTTGCCCTTGACACGGCGTTGTACCAGATATTGGTCGTTTTTTAAGCTGTAAAACTTATCAAAACGAAATATTAGTCTGTCGCGTGTTAAGCAGGCCATCGCTTCATCAAAACAAAGGCGGTCGTATTTTGCGGTTAAAAACAGGCAAACCTCTTCGCGGGTTAATGGGTAATTAAACGCATCAAAATAGGCCAGGGTAGCTAATATATTTTTTTTAATTTCTGCCACTTTATTGATGGTTAAATGTTGAATAAAAACAGACCTGATCTGCATGTTTATTAGTATGACGTAACTACTAAACTGTTGGTTGCCACCTTACTTAAATATTCGGATTCTTTGTTTGCTTCTATTGGTTTCTTTATTTCGGTATTATTTGTTAGCAGAAAAAAAGAAAAGAACAGGCTGTAAAACATAACACCTTTGTCGGCATCGAGCATGTTTTCTGATAGAGATACTATCACTACCAACATCATAAAACTAATAAATACAAGGTCCTTTGTTTTGAGCGATATCTTTAATCCATAGCCAAGCGTTAGCAGATAGATAAGTAATCCCCATATGCCGGATTTAACTAAAAAACTGAGGTACTGATTGTGTGAGTTTAAGCCCACAAGAAAAGAATGGTACATATGGGCATTATAAAACCCATCCTGTAAGAGCGGGATTTCGGAACCGGAGCCATGACCAACCAACGGTTTTTGCTTTATTAAATCGGCAACAACATGCCAGCGCGCCCAGCGCGAGTCTGTGCTTTCGCCCGGGGTAGCTTTAGATAGATCGTCTTTTAAACTTGTTAAATAGCGTTCTTTAAAAGACGAAACATTTAATATCACTGTAAACGCGATGCATGATAAAAGTAACGCCACTAAAGCGAACCTTATTTTGTTTTTGCCAAGCAATAAACAATATGGAACAACAATGTTAACCAGCAGAAACAATACAATCAATATAGATTTAGAACTCAGTTGAACAAGCCCTAAAAGTAATATGCAGATACAAAAACTATAAAAAGCTTTTGTGGCGTATGTTAAAGGCTTAAACAAAAGCGTAAGTAAATATGATAGCGCGATTACCAGTTGAAGCGAAAAGAACGTGGCATGCATATCAATCGGCGCCGAGAAATTATGATTAGTAAACGCCGGCGAAAAAAGCGTTTTGAACGGCAGATGATAATATCGGATAGCAATTGCAGCGTTTGCATACAAGTAAACGATAGTAGCTGTACATACAAATGAAAAAGTTAGTAACAGTTTTGGCCTGTACTTTTTTAAATCGAGATCATTAAATAAAAACACCAAAGGAAACAACAATACCGGCACCCGCAAACCCAGCTCGCCAAACGCACCCGGCCGGTATGTTGTATATAAAGTGGCTATTACCGAAACAAAAAACACGCTCTGTATAACAAGCGTTTTGATATTAAACATCAGCCTGAGTTTTTCCTTCCTGATATTGATGAGCGTATGCAGAATAAAGCTAATCAGTATGATATGACTATAAAACCTATCAAAAGGCATGCTTGCCATAAGCAGCATGATGTGGAAATAACTAATCTTATTGATGTTATTATCGTTGATCTGCAATAATTGTTTCATAATTTTTATGCTTGTAGCTTTCAACAATAAACTCCTCATACTGATCAATTACCCGCTCCCAGTTAAACTGGTATTGTATTTTATGAAGGTTGTTTAATACCATGTTTTTTTCGGGGTCTTTCCTTTGCACGTTTTCAACCAATTGCGTTACCTCCGCGGCATTTGAAAAATAAAAAGCGTCGGTATTTAACACCGATTTATTGAAAGGATTATTATGAGCGGCAATGAGTGCTTCGCTGGCCATAGCCTCTAACAATGATGGATTGGTACCGCCCACACTATGACCATGAAAATATAGGTAAGAGTTATTTTGCAGTGAGCGAACTTTAGGCGTATCAAAAATAGCCCCCTTAAACTGGATGCGTCCATCGTTGGCAAATTTATTGGTGATAAACTTGCCGAATCGGTTGCTGGTATCACCCAAAACTTTGAAATTTTTGTTTGAATTACTTTGGTTAAATCCTTCTAAAATAGCCTCGATGTTATTCTCGGGTTCCATGCGCGCCATCAGCAAAAAATAATCTTCTTTGAGGGCTTGCTCCGGATCAAATTGTTCGCGTTCTAAGTCGGTAAAGATATCTGCTCCATAAGGAATATACGCGCTGTTTATCTTATACTTATCCTTCAGATAGGTTTTAATCACCTTTGAGTCGGATACGTAATAATGGCTGTATTGAACCGCGAGTTTTTCGGCATATTTTAAAAATTTCTGTACCGGCCTGGAGTATTTGGATCTTTTCCACTCCATACCATCCATATTGGTTATTATGGTGCTGTTTTTAGGGTAAAGCTGGCCCCAAACCGAACTGCTGGTATAACCCATAATTAAAACCACGTCATAATTGCGTTTACGGGCGTCTAAAAGGCAATTCATATCATAAACAAACTGACCTGCAGTGCCTATCATGTATTCGGGATCATAACAATGCCTTATTTCTACACCGTTCCAGCTATCCTGTTGGTAGGGATGATTGTGCGAGTTATAAACGGTTACCGAATGTCCGCGTTTTACCAGGCCGGCAGATACATATTCGGATATATGCTCAAACCCTCCGTAGTAGTTGGGAATACCCCTTATTCCTAATATCGCTATGCGTAATTTCATATTATAGTACGGATTGATATGCTTTTAAGGTTTCTGTAGCAGCCTGTTTCCAGGTATACTTTTGTAAAATCCGGCTTTGTAATTGCTCGTTAACAGGTGCCCGGCTCGCTTTTTCAATTGCGGAAAAAATACTTTGTGCCGATGAAGGGTGGCAGTAAAAAGCATCATCGCCAAAATATTCGCGCACATCGCCTTTATCGCTTATCACAATGTTGCAACCCATCAGGGCAGCTTCTATTGAGCTAAGGCCGGTGGTTTCAAACCAACTTGGCAATACATGAACTTTTGCGCGGGCATAGTATTTTACCAATTCTTGCTGGGGCATTTGATCAATAAAAATGATATTACTTGCAGCTATCCGTCGGCATTCCTGGTAGTAAGCAAGTTGATTAGGAGCGTATGTACCAATCAACAATAATCGGTAGCCAGTGTTATTTAAAGCCCGTATTAAGTTGAGCTGATTTTTTATCCCTTCTATTCGTGCCGCGCAAATCACCAGTTTATCGTCCTTGATAACCTGCTTATCATAAACAAAAAGATGCTGATCTGTGCCATTAGGTACAACCATGTGCTTTACCTCGCCAGGATAGTTATTAAGCACCCGTTGGTATTCTGATTGTGAATTTGGCAGGATCATAGCCGCACGACTTAAAATATCAAGGATACTTTTGCGCTGCCCGGTCCATGTATAGGCTAAACTGGCCAGGCTGTCGCGCCCAAGCAGGTATCTGGCCATTGTTTTAACATATTCAACGCCGTCGTTTGGTAAATACTTCAATAGCCTGCCTAAACCCTGGCGGTGTTGTTGGTCGTACTCACTGTAATTACACAGAATGGTTGATACAACAAAAGGTTTGTCGGCTTTATAGCTATGGTACAAGATATCAGCAGGACGGCTCAGGTTAAAAAAATGGAGCAGATCGTAGTTTTTATAGTTGATATTTTCGTTAGCCAGTTTTATTTCAACCCTGATACCCATAAAAGTAAGATGGCGGGCTGTTTGCACAGCCTGTACAGTATCGCCGCCTGGAACGGTGTATAAGGTAGACCGGGTAATGAATGCTACATTAATCATGGCCTGATCCTCCCGATATTGTTTTATGTAACCAATTGATAAACCGTTGAGGGAAAAAACTTACGGTATAAAGCAAATAATTATCAAGCCTAAAAGGGGAGATGCCAATGGCTTTAGATACGTGCATTCGTGCTTTTTGCGGCTGAAAGTTGTTAAGCAACAGTTTTTTACCGCACAATGCATAATAGGAGCCTTTTTTAATTTTATCAGAATATTGTTTTTCACCAATTTCTACCAAAAGATCGCTCTCTGTTTGACTGATAGTTTTGCTTTTAAGTGTGGCATACTTAATATCCCTAAACTTGCGTGGTCGCCATTTTTCATCAATGGTAATTGACTCAGGGTTAAGCCTGACCTTTATAAGGGGGAGCGATAAGTTGCAGGCCTTTTGGTCCTTCAGGATATTAACCCACAAAAAGTGATCTTCGTAGGTATAGGCATGTTCATTGTAACCTCCTCTATCAATAATTACGTTTCGTTTATAAAACACCGATGAATGTATAAACGGGCAAACGGTGTACTTAAGTAACTGAATCTCGTTATTGGTAAAAGCTGGTGGTTTATGGGTAAATAAAAAATGCCCGTTCATATCAACGTAATCTGCCGCCGAACCAATAATGCTATACTCCGGATTAGCAAGCATAAATTCATACTGCAATTCAAGTCGCTCGGCGTGGCAAATATCGTCGGCATCAAAACGAGCTATGTAGCGTGCCCGTGCGTATAGTAAGCCCTTATTAAGTGTTGCTGCTACCCCTTTATTAGTTTGGTATAGCAGTACAATCCGAGGGTCGTTGAAGGATCTGATTACGTCAACGGTATCATCCATAGATCCATCATTTACAATCAGTAACTCAAAATCTGTAAATGTTTGGTTTAATACCGACCTGATCGCGTCGCCTATATATTTACCCGCGTTATAAGCGGGCATCAAAACCGTTATTTGTGGAATTTTAAAATTCATTTGACAACGGTTTTAATGTTTGGTGTTCTTTGATATCAAGCAGCAGCAGCAATTCAAAAAATATCATTACCGATAATTGCTCAAACCAGTATTCTATAAAAAAAGCGGCCAGCATCAACAGCAAAATTGGAAGCCCATAGGTTAATACTTTATGGTGCCGGGTAAAAAAGCCCAGGTAATAAATTGCAAATACCAATAGACCAATAATCCCATATTCGGCAAGGAGCTGATCATAAACAGAAAACGGGCTATTGGTAAGGGAGTGAAAACCGGATCTTTTGCTGAAAAAATTGAGGTACAGGTCAAGATGGTTCACTAAAAAAGAATGATTTATATAAACCAGTTTGTGCGGATAGCCGCCTGCGAATCCAAGCCCAGTGGCACGAAAGGCCAATTTGGACGAAAAGTTACCCATGCCTGCGCCCGTTGCCAGTTTACCTAAGTGCTGTTTTAAAAAAGTAGCTGTTTGCATAAAGCCCATAAGTTTACCCGGTATTTCTGGTACATCATTAGATGTACCAGAAATTGGTAGCTCCTGTTTATGAAGGCTGATAAAACTTATCAGCGGCTTTTGTTCAGCAGGTGTTTCTGTGCTGCTTTGGAACGGCGCGGAGTTAATATCATCGCCTTTTATCTCTATATGTCCCGACTCTGTTTTATAAATATCAGTAGCCTTGTTTATGATCAGGTTTTTAGGATGATTAACTACGTAAATGCTATCAATAAAAATCTGCGCTTTCTTTTGTCTACGTTCCTCGGGGTTTAGAATGCTATCTGGTCGGTAAGTTAAGGGCAGAAGATTTGTTGCCGGGAGTGGTTTATTAGGGTAAAGCTCTTTATGAAACAGGTGAGCTATAGTCTCGCTTGTATACTTATTGTTTTGTGGAGATATTTTAGCCATAAAAACGGCAAGGAAAACAAGGCAAATTACAACCAGGCTTTTTTGATATTTGTTGGTTTTAAAAGCAAACAGCAACAGTAATATAGATACCACTACAAGGTTTAAGAAATTGCTACCGGTGAGCAGGAGCGTTGCCATACACACAAACAGCATCGGTGCATTTTTGCGGGTAAGAAAATAGATAACCCCAAAACCATTTAGCAGGGCATTAGTTGTCGATATATCAAAGGTGATACCTCGTACATAATCGCCCGTGCCGATGAAGTATTTCTGTAACTGTCCCTGGTACGTATATGGGTTTATAGCATGTGTTTCTAAAAAAATCAGGAACAGATTACCGAATGAGAAAACGGCATTTATAACAAAAAAAGCAAGGATTGTTTGGTGTATAACCGCAGGTTCATTTCTGTCAACAGCGAGTTTTACCTGGTGCACAGCCAATATGCATAATCCCCAAAAAGCGAGGCCTGCCAATACAAGTAAAGAATAATTGATATTCGCATAATTACTGCTAATAAGCCAGTTAAAAGCCGCTATAACAATCATTAACGGATAAAAAAGAGGTAGCCGTGAGTTTTTTAAGCTAAACCCAAATTTGAAATTGAATTGAACAAGCGTAAAAAGAACAATAACAGGAATCTTTATTTCCAGCTTTACATTTAAAAACAAAATCAAAAAAGTGAGGAGCTTTAAATCTACCTTGTTTTTGATCTTGTTATAATAAAAAACGGCCTTAGTGGTCAACATTATCCGGGGTTTTCTTTATAATCATTACGACCTGAAAAACGGATTGGTTGCCTGTGTAATAGCTAAAGCAATGCTATTTTACCAATTAAGAAGGTTAAGCAGCCCTTTACGATCGCCGAGTTTTATTTGGGCGGTGATCAGTAAAAAAACAAAGTAGAAAATTACGGCGCAGAGGACAGATAAATATATATTATGAATAAGAAGTCTTGTTAAAAAGCCGCTTGTTACCGCACCAGCTATACAGGTAGCTACAGTTAAAGTAATGTTGTTTAATTCTTTATGTTTATTTTTTGAAGCGTAAAAAAATGCCTGCACAAAGCAAGCCAGTAAAAAGGCAATTGCAGCTCCTTCGTTTTTAAAAAACGGTATAAGTACAATATCACCAATTACATTTATTGTAAAAGTGAGCACAAAGGAACGGAATATCATTTTTAGCTGATTTTGCACAAAAAAAATCGTCCAGTAAAAATTGTTCAAATACATAAAAGGCAGGCAGAACGACAATATTAATATCACATTGCTGTTAACAGCACCATATTTGCCATGGGTAAGTAAATCAATAATTGGATTCCAGCATACGTTTAACAATAAACCGGTTAGTGCTGCAATAATAATCTCAAATCTTAGTAATAACTTGAGGTCAACCTGTTTATAATCGTCGCCTTTAAACAGGCGGGTAAAACGGGGAATAAGGATGGGAGCAATAGCAAGTAAGGGCAATGTTGAAATTTCAAAAATCTTATACGCAAAGCTATATTCGGCCAGTTTTATTGCTGATACCATAAAACCGATAAACAACCAATCAAACCGGGCTAAGGCGGATGTTATAAGTACAACGCCAACCTGCGGTAAGGATTGTTTGAGCAATTGAAAGTACGCCGGTTTATTCCATCGCGGTATTATGGCCACGCCAACATAGCGCTTAAAAAGAATAATACAGGTAAGCAATTCTAAAGTATCGCCAGCTATAAAAATCCAGGTGATATTTTGAATAGTCAAAACATGAAACAGAGCCAGTAAGGCCAAACAAACCCCGCGTACTATGTTAGATACTATCAACATGTAAGAGAGTAGCTTGAATCTTTCCAGTCCGCTGGTAACCTGTTTTAAAGGTGTCGAAAAAAAAATCATTAGCTTACCGATACCGATCAACAAAACTAACCGCGAGAGTTGATTTACATCAGATAGCGCCAATCGGGCAAATAACAGTACCAAAAAAAATAGTAGGCCTGTTAAAATTACATGGAAGGCATAAAGAGATAAGATGTTTTTAATATCGCAGCCTTCGGCTACTTTTTTTATTACAACCTGATCAATCCCAAAGGAAAGGATGTTAAATGCAGCAAGGGGTACAGCCAGGGCCAGGTTTAATTCCCCAAATGTGTTTTTATCTAAACCTACCGAAAGAACGTAAAAAATAAGCACGCCAAACAAATGGTTAATTACCAGTTGAATTGTGTTTGCCGATAGGTTATGGGCAAGTTTTTTTTTCATAAACAAGATACTGGTTTATTCAACCTGCGCATCAGCGTTAAATTTATATACCATAACCGGTAAATCATGCTGATATACTTGTTTATTTTTAACAGATTGAGTGGCCTTACTAAGATAATGATATTTTAACCACGTATTTTTAAAAGCCATTTTAGCAATTATAAAGCCCGCCCGGCCATCTAAAAAGCCTAACAAAAAAATATAAGATTTTATGAAGTGAAAAACCGGAGCCAGCTTCATTTTTATAAAATTGGCATTTTTGCCATTTTCCAGATATTTTACCGCGCTAAGCTTAGCATAGTGAATTATTTTGGTTTCAAGCTCCTGCTTATTCCGTGCCGAATAGTGATGCAGGTACCCGGCTATTTTTTTTACTGTAACCTGTTGGGGTAATATCAGCGTTTCGTGTACTGGTGTTTCCGTCCAGCGTACAAGTGCGCGGTTAAATAAACGGATATGATGATCGCGTCCCCAATTACCAAAGCGGATAAGTTTATCGCCTAAATAAGGTTTAAAAGCAATGTCATAAACTTGGTTATCGTCTTTGTTGTCAAATAATTGAAGTGATTTTATTAAAGTTAAATCGGGTACTTCGTCGCCGTCAACACTTAATATCCAGTCATACCTGGCCAGTTGAATGCCTTTGTTTTTGTTGGCACCGTAACCGCTCCAGTTTTTTTGATACACCCTGCACCCGTAGGCTTTGGCAATGGCAATTGTTTCATCTGTACTATCGTTATCAATAATGATGATATCATCGCTAATTTGTTTTAGCAAGGGTATGCTTTGCGAAAGTATCGCTGCTTCATTTTTGGTAATTAAAACAACGGATATGGGTATCATACTACTAAATATTTAAGAGTACCGGGTGTTGTTATAAGGGGTACCTATCAATATATCGTTTGGTTGGGGTAAAGGGTTGCCCCCGGTTATTAAAAAGTACGCCCGGCCCTATAAATAAAAAAGGTGCCTGTTACAGCACCTCATCTTTATAAATAGTAAACCCCAATAATTATTTTGCTCCGAAAGCTGATCCAATATTCCAGTTTACGCCCAAAGCTATACCGGTTGATTTCAGGTCAACCTTACCATTACCAATACCTGTAAGCGGCAGTTTAAGGTAAGGTTGTACTACAATACTGAATCTTGAATCAATTTTGCGCTGATAGTTGGCATTAACGTTAAGCACACCAAACAGGTGCTTGTTTTGGTTTCTGATTTCGATATATTTTGGATCTAAACCGCTTTCTGCTGAATAGTCATACCGGTAATTCTCCTTCAACATAAAATAAGATGAAAGGCCAGACCCTAATGACAGGGCATTATTGCCTTTTGAATAAACCTGGTAGCTTAGGTTCAAGGGAATATCAAGTACTTTACAGTTAGCCTGAATATTGGTAGTAAATGAAGGAGGCGCATAAGCCGGCGAATACCCGTTTAACCCGGTTGAATATGGTTTTATGGCATAAGCTGCGCCTGTGCTTACGGTAAGTTTTCTGGTAAGCTTTAAAGAAAGTTGTAACCCGTAGTTGGTACCTGTTTGGCTATGTCCAAAGTTGCTCACCGCGTTAGCATCAGAAGCCGCCAGCACAGTAATGGAAAATTGAGGCCTGTTTTTAATAGCCGATGTTTTAACCGCCAACATTTGCTTGCGCTCCTGGGTTGTAAGTTTGTCTGTTGTTGCAGTATCTGGTGGCGCGGTATTGCCAGCTATGTTATTTTGTATCTTGTTTGAGGTGTTATCAGTCCTTTTAGGCGTATGGTCGGTAATTGTATCAACATTAGCACTTAAAGGCTGTAATTTATTACCCAATGAATTATTGATAGCCAGTTTATCAGAGCCATTCACCACTGGGTTATTATTAACACCCTGCAACGGAGCGGTTGTAGTACCAGGACGATGCCCCATGCCATTTACCTGATGATGCGCTTTGGCCAGGCCATTTGTTGCCGACGATGCCTGTAACTGTTGTTGCCCATTGTTTGTCGCGTTACTCACACTGCTATCTGCCTGCACTGGTAATTGATTGTGCGACGATGGATTAGACTCGCCTGGCTGCGCGGTAATGTTAGTAGGGTGATTTTTACCGTTTTTGCTCTGTAAATTATTTTTAACCTGGTTGTTTTTATCGCCGTTGCCGAAAAAGTATAAGCCTATTGCAAGCAAAAGCAAAGCTGCAATGCCCGCAGCGTAGTACATAATGCGAAACACACCTGCTTTTCTATCGGATTTTTTATCCAGCAGTTGTTCCATTGACGCCCAATCCTCCTCCCGAAAAGCAATATGATCTTCAGCGCCGGATATCCCGTCCCTGAATAATTGATCCAACTTATTTTCGCTCTTCTCTTTCATTTCATTATTAATTCAATCAAAACCGACATGCTTATGCTGATAGCACCTATTGCTACAATAGTATGCTGCGCGTTCCCGGCGCTTGTATCCGGCAGTCGCCCGGAATTGATTACCATGTTCTTTAATTTTTCCCTCGCTTTAAACAGGTTCGATTTTGATGTACCTGTGCTGATATTTAATTTTTCTGCTATCTCCTCATGCGAAAAGCCCTCAATGGCAAACAAATTAAACACCGTGCGGTAGGCGTTGGGTAATTGTTGCACCATAGCAATAAGGTCGTCGTATTTTAATTTTTGATCCGGCAGCTCATTATGACCAATGTCTTCGGCAGCGTCAAGGTCGTCATTAAGTGAAAGCTTTAAGTTGCTGCGGTAATAATCAACAGAGGTATTCATCATAATACGGCCAACCCAGGCTATGAATGGTCTGCTGGTATCATATTTTTGCAGGTTGGTAAAAACCTTCAAAAAGCCCTGGTTCATGATCTCGGAAGCTTCATACCTATTGCCGGCGTAGCGCAAACATATACTCATAGCAAAGCCGTAAAATGCCTTGTAAAGCATTTTTTGGTCTTTTCGGCTATGATTTAAACAGCCTGCAATTAATTGCTGTAGTTCTGCTTCTCCCATATAGGCGGGTTAGTATGCCAGTTTTATTCCTTATCTGCACCTAACACGATAAACTATTGTTAAAGGTTGCCTCAGGTAATTATTTTTTTTGAAGAAATTTAAACATCGTGGGGCTTCAAATCAATAATTGCTAAAAGATACAAAAAAACGCTAAAAGTATTGATGTTAGTTATTGTCCTGATCTAAATTGATCATTGTCCAATTATCCTGTACTCCCTTTGGGCCGCCATTATATTTTAAGGTGATCTGGAAGTTTGTCCTGGTCTTTTCGCCCTTAGCATCAACCGAAGTAACGGAAGATTTGATGACAAATACCGAGTCAGCTTTTTTGGCGAATTGATAATGGTCTTCCGAGAATATCAATCTTTTTGATTTTAAGGTGGGGGATACGTACTGTTTGGCTATTTGATAAGCATCATCGCTGCCGGGGAAAGAACTAAGCGAAAATGAATCTGATTTGCCACTTGAAGTAGCAAATTTTACGATCACCATTATAAAAACAAGGCCAGCAACAACCAATATCCAAACACCCGCCATGGCTGTTTTTCTCTTGTGCTGTTTGTCGTTTAAATAGGATTGAGTTGGTTTGGTTTTGGGATAGATCTTCTCCATCTACTCTGGTTAAATAACGTATAAATATAACCGATGCAAATTAAAAACGCATAATTTTATCGTTGCCTTTAGACGAAAAACCGGGTAAAATAGTTTCAAAAAAAGAGCACTCTCTTAAGAAGCAAAAAGCATAAACTTAGGCGGAGGGTTATTAACTATCCAAAAAATAAGTAAGCTACGAAGATAGCTGCTACAATACCTGCAGCATCGGCAATTAAGCCCGCGGGTATTGCATAACGGGATTTTTTGATGCCAACGGTGCCAAAGTACAAGGCGACTATATAAAATGTGGTATCGGCCGATCCATTGAATATACTGCCCAACCGACCGGCAAAACTATCCGGCCCAAAATTTTTCATCACATCAATCATCATTGCCTTTGAACCAGAGCCACTTAATGGTTTCATATAGGCCACCGGCATAGCATCTACAAAGCGGGTATCCAGGCTTGCCTTGGTACAAACCCAACGCAACCCTTCATTCATATAATCTAAAGCGCCACAGCTACGGAAAACACTGATACCAACCAGCATGGCAACCAGGTAGGGGATAATTTTAACCGAAGTTTCAAAACCTGCTTTAGCACCTTCAACAAAAACATCAAATACATTGATTTTTTTTACCAGGCCACCGATTATAAATATTACCGGTATAGCATATAGTAAAAAGTTACTCACCACTTTTGAAACCGTACCAATTTCTGTTTTTGTTAAATGAGTAGTGAAATACCATACCACGAGTGTAATAAAAGCAGTAACACCACCCAGCCAGGAAATAATTACCCTATCAAAAAGATTAATACGCTGCTTTAAGGCAACAACAAGTAAACCTACAACGGTGGCTACGTAAGTAGCTATAACGCAGGGTAAAAATATATCGGCAGGGTCTTTGGCATTCAAAATAGCGCGTTGGGCTATAATAGTGACCGGTAGCATTTGCAGCCCCGAGGTATGCAGCACCAGGAACATAATTTGCGCGTTGGATGCATTTTCTTTATCGGGGTTAAGCTCCTGAAGGCTGCTCATCGCCTTTAAACCAAGTGGGGTAGCGGCGTTATCCAGCCCTAAAAGATTTGCAGAAAAATTCATGAGCATTTGGCCTATGGCAGGGTGTTTTTTAGGCACCTCGGGAAACAGACGGCTAAAAAACGGACCTACAATACGCGATAGAAAGTTAATTGCTCCGGCTTTTTCGCCTATATTTAAAATGCCCAGCCAAAACGCCATGGCTCCAACCAATGGCAGCGCTATATCCATCACTGATGATTTGGATGAATTAAAAATGCCATCAACCAGCAATTTAAACGCTTCAACGTCGCCAAAGAAAATGAGCTTAATAAGAGCGACTACAAAAGCGATCAAAAAAAATGCTATCCAGATGTAATTAAGGGCCATTAGCTATGTTTAAGGCTTTGAAGTTAACGGTTTTGGTTTTTAATATGAAATTCCAATCTTTAAATACTTATTTAACTTTTAAATGATGACCGCAACATCCCTGCTGCTCAATAAAGTAATTACAGATTTTTTGCAAACCGATGCCGAAAAAATTGACTGGGAATACCAATCATCGGCCGGTAAATGGTCAAACAAGCAAATTATAGGGCATTTGATTGATAGCGCGCACATTAATCTGCTGCGTTTTGTACGATGCACTTACGAAGAGAATTTTAAACTGGTATATGAGCAGGATGCTTATGTAGCGGTGCAACAATACCGGCATGTTGCCATTAAGGAGCTACTTGATCTTTGGATACTGGTAAATCGTCAAATCATTCGGGTTTGGGAAAATTACCCGGCCGATAGATTGATGGCGCGTTGCGACAACGGAAAAACCGAACCCAATTTACAAACCGTAGAATGGTTGGCTAATGATTATGTTGAACATCTGTTGCATCACCTAAAACAAATCAAGTAAAATGGCTGGATATTCGGGAACTCCACTGGCAAAAAAGCTGGGTATTAAAAATGCGTCGATAATAACATTGGTTAACGCGCCTGATTATTACCTGCAATTATTTACAGACATGCCTGCTGATGTCTATTTTGTGACCGACGACTCCGTAAAAAAGGATATCATTCATTTTTTTACAAAGCAACGCCTTGAGTTTTTAGCTACTTTACCTCATTTAATGCAGCAAATAAAAGCGAATGGCTCCATATGGGTTTCCTGGCCCAAAAAGGCTTCAAAAGTTACAACCGATATTACAGAGGATATTATCAGAAACTTCGCGCTTGAAATTGGCCTGGTTGATATTAAGGTTTGCGCCGTTGATGAAACATGGTCTGGCTTAAAATTGGTGATCCCTGTTAAAGACCGGGCCGCGAGAACCTGAAAAACTTTTTTGGTAATACCAGCGTAAACAATGGTATGCAAACTTCGGTAAGCTTAAATTTATACTTAACTTAGCATTATTATAAACTACAATACTATGTCTACGATAGAACTTAAACGTGTGAGTGGCGATTTCGGCTTTGAGGCTGTAGATGCCAATGGTCACACTGTAAAAATGGATAGCAGTCCCGAAAGTGGCGGCCAGGATTTCGGCATCCGTCCTATGCAAATGCTTTTAATGGGGTTGGCGGGTTGCTCTGCCATTGATGTGATCAGCATTTTAAAAAAGCAGCGCCAGGATGTTAAAGACTATAAAATGGTGGTAAATGGCGAACGCGAAGCCGGGAAAGAGCCTTCACTTTGGCAGGATATAGATATCGAGTTTCATTTATACGGGGATATCGATGAAGATAAAGCTGCGCGCGCGGTTGAGCTTTCGTTAAATAAATACTGTTCGGTAGCCGCAACTTTAGGTAAAGCCGGTGCCGATATCAAATCAAAAGTGTTTGTACATCCGGCTGTGAGCGTATAAGCATTTCGTAAATTAAATAAACAACAAGAGGCGATAGTTAATTCTATCGCCTCTTGTTGTTTTTAGGTTTTGCTGTAACCATAAGGTTCATGGCTTGGTCGTTTTTTTCATTTTGTTCATTTACCCCATGATGTTTGCACGTATTAAAATTGTTTGGTATATTGTTTATTATTATATAAAATATATTAAAAATATCAGACAGGATTTCTTTGTGGAAAATATCATAAATTACTTATAGTCAATTTATTCACAAAATAATCTTTATTGAAATTAACGGTAGAGGTTTGAAACTTTGTATGGTATAAAAGGTATAATTGTATATATAAACAAGTGAAATACTTAAACATATCCATATGAAATTAAATCCTAAAAAACACACGCTGCTCCTGGTAGGCATTCTATTAGGAGGTAGATTATTTGCCCAAACTACTCCAGATAGTACGGCCACTAAAGATTACGTGGTTCCGTTTTCGGGCAGCAAAATGTTAAATACATGGTCGGTAGGGGTTAGTGGTGGTATTACTACCATGTATAATATTCTGAGCACTAAAGATCAGTCAGATTTTACGCACCCGGCCTCCAGTTTTGGATATGGTTTATATGTTAAAAAGCAGGTTTTACCCGCTATAGGTATTCAACTTGATTTTTTAAGAGGTACATTAAAAGGCTCAAGCGCTCAGCCCGATCCTGCCAACCCGTTAACATCTTACAGTACTAAGCTAAATTGGTCAACAACCCTGGGCGCGGTTTTTACCTTTGCTAACGTAAATTGGGAAAATAAAAAGCCATTTGTACAACCTTATTTGAGCGCATCGGCGGGTGTTATCAATTATACCCCGGTTATTCAACATACCGGCGGGCCAAATCTTCCGTTCAAAGATCCATTTGGCAAAAACAACGCGGCCTATGAAACTCTGATTCCGGTAGGTGTTGGCGTTAAATTTAACGTGTCAAACAAGGTTAACATTGATTTAGGCTACCAGGTTAGTTTTGTTAATACCGATAATCTGGATGGGTACAACTATGGATCAAACAGCGATAAGTTCTCATACATTCACTTAGGGCTTGAATATGCTTTTGGCAGCAGCAAAAAGCCGCAAATGGCAACACATAACCCTGTATCATCATTACGTACCGAATACTTAACAGGTGATGTTAATACCAAAGCAGCCATCCAATCAGAACTTGACGTTGAAAAAGATAAAAATGCCAAATTAAGGGACGATGTTAACGCCACCCTAACTAAAATGACAACAGATAGCGATGGTGATGGCGTGCCGGACGTAAACGATAAGTGCCCTAATACTCCAGCCGGTACAAAAGTTGATGGTTCTGGTTGCCCGCTTGTATTAGTAGTTACAGAAAACGACAAAAAAGTTGTTACAGAGGCTATTAAAGATCTTGAATTTGACTACGGAAAAGCAACACTTCGCCCTACATCACTACCTGGATTAGATAAAGTGGCAGATTTGCTGGTGAATAAAAACTTCAGCCTGAAACTTGGTGGCCATACCGATAATAAGGGCTCGGCAAAACTAAATATGATACTATCAAAAGCCCGTGCCGAATCAATTAAGCACTACTTGGTTAGTAAAGGTGCAAATCCTTCACGTATAGAAGCTGTAGGTTATGGCCAAAACCAACCAATAGCATCAAACAAAACCGCAAAAGGCAGGCAGATTAACAGAAGGGTGGAGTTTACCTTATATTAAAAGAGCAAGTTAGTTTTAGGGTTAAATTGTTATATGCAGGAAAGCCGCTCGTAAGGAGCGGCTTTCTTTATTTAATACTTGTTCAATGTTAATTGAAACGGTTTGTTATTCGCCCTCAAAAAAATCTGCCAGGCCGCCAAAGTAAGTGTATGTCCAGCCTTCGGTAATATCTTCAAAATCCTCATCGGGGATATTGGTATGCCTTAATTCGGCAGATGTACCGTTTTTATCGGCATGAAGTTTAATGGTTACAATGGAATCGTCAGATTTGCCTTCAAAATACCATTGTTGTACAACCTTCTTATTCTCTTCAAATTCAAGGTTTTTACCTACTATGCTGCCGTCCCACATAGAAAATTCCGAACCTGGAACGGTACTCATTTCAGCAACTTCGCCGGTCCACAATTCAATGGTGACGGGATTGGTGATTGCCATATAAATTTCTTCGGGCGTGGCCGGTATGCTGTAGTATTTTTTAAAATCTTTCACCTGCGCAAGTTAGCAAGATTATTTTAAACGTTAACAGGGCCAATAGGTAAAACCGTACGACCGTAAACCTCATTGAGTACATTGGCTATGCCCGTATAAATTGCAGATGCGCCACAAATAATGCCCTCGTAACCTGCAAGGTGTTTAATAGCGGTGTTGCCCGTAGCGTCGCCGGCAACCAGTAAAAAGAATAATACCGTTAACGATGCAAAAACAAACTGAAGCGCGCGGTTTAATTTTAACGTGCCAAAAAACAAAAGCAAAGTAAATACGCCCCAAATGCTCAGGTAAGCGCACATAGCACCTTCAGATGCAGCAGGTACCCAACCAAATTTGGGAATCACAATTAAACCTACCAGCGATAGCCAGAAAAAGCCATAAGATGTAAAGGCGGTTAACCCAAAAGTATTGTTCTTTTTGGCCTCAATTACACCTGCAATTACCTGTGCCAGGCCGCCATAAAATATGCCCATGGCCAGTATCATACTGTTCATTTCAAAAAAGCCGGCGTTATGGATGTTTAATAAAACAGTTGTCATGCCAAAAGCACAAAGACCAAGCGGCGCAGGATTAGCAATGCCGTCCTTAACAGGGGCGGGAGTAATTGATGTCATAATAGGTTTATTGTTAGTTGGTTTATATTGCAAGCTAACTGATTTATATACATTTTACAATTTTTTTTATAACTCTGCGCTTACTTTTGTGTTAAGCAATTACCTATGCAAAAAATAGTATTGATACGCCACGGCGAAAGTACCTTCAACCTTGAAAATAGATTTACCGGCTGGGAAGATGCAGATCTTTCCGAAAATGGTTACCAGCAAGCCCGTAGGGCAGGCCAAATCCTTAAAAAGAATGGTTATAACTTTGATGCCGGTTTTACATCGTATCTTAAACGATCGATAAAAACTATGCATTTTGTATTGGAGGAGCTTGACCACCTTTGGATTCCGGTAGAAAAATCATGGCGGTTAAATGAACGTTTTTATGGCGATTTGCAGGGAATGAATAAAGATGAAGCCATAGCCAAATATGGTTTTGAGCAGGTACAGAAATGGCGACGCGACCCTAACGAACATCCACCGGCCATAACTAAGGACGATGCCCGGTTTCCCGGGCATGACTTACGCTACCAGGATCTCACAGATCGTGAATTGCCATTAACCGAAAACCTGAGCGAAACCATGGATAGGGTACTTCCATTTTGGAACGAAGCTATTGTGAATGCCATGCGCCGAAACCAAAAGGTAATTGTGGTTGCACATGGAAACAGTTTACGCTCATTAATAAAATATATTGATTGCCTGAGCGATGAGGAAGTTACCAAATTAGAGATCCCTACCGCAACCCCCTGGGTTTATGAGCTTGATCACGGATTAAACCGCATAAGGCATTATTATTTAGAATAGCGGCCGTTATATAAAGGATATGATTTATATTAGGCCACCAATTAATTATAAACGATAGCCTAAAATAAAAATGAAGAAATCTGATATCTATGAGATAACTATTAAGATACTGGGTATTTATCTGTTAGTAGCCGATATCTCAAAACTGCCAAGCCTGTTAACCTTTGTTCAAAATCACGCTTCTACCACAACCGAACAAGGCAGCGAACAAACCAACCTGTTATGGATAAACGGATTAAGCTTTTTATTGCTTATGGCTTTTGCTATTTTTTTAATAGCATGTACCAAATTTATAACCCGGATAATAACGGTAACTGCCGACAGGCAGGAGAACGTTAAACTTTTTGCCGATAGAAAGGTAATTTATGAAATAGCACTGCTCATTATTGGCGGTTTACTTATTGTGAATACCCTGCCGGATATGCTGTACCGTTTGTATAAACTATCAAGCGTTGGCGATCAAGATATGATCATATCTTCGGTATCAAAACTGTGTATAGGTATTTTAACGGTTGCCTTCGGTAAAAGAATAGCGGCTTATTATGCGAAGTAGCATTTAGCATAAAATATAGGATAACAAAAAAGGCCCCGGAAACGGAGCCTTTTTTTGTACAAACAACAAAGAAAAATCTACATTAAAACTTTAACTGTTTGTTTTATGCCGATGCCAAGCTGACCCCCGTTAGCTGACCGGCAAAGGCAACGAATGCCTTACTCACAGATATACGGGATTGATTATCGATCAGATTTTGCAAATTCACTTTTCCGATGACAAATTTATAATCGCCTGAATAATAGCGCTCTTTTATTGAAATAAATTTCAAATCATCAACTAAACGCTCATCATCGTACCTTAAATAAATATCCAGCTCTATATTATTGGTAAAATTCAGGTTTGATTTAGCCTTGGCCTTTTTGTACTCGTACTGATAATCGTACCGTAAAGCAGCAATATCCGATAAAACTGCCGAACCGGTTGGATGGCCGCCGGCACCTTTGCCAAAAAAGAATTGCTGATCTGCAAACGCTGCCTGTACGGTTACGCCGTTATATTCATACTCTACATTATATAAAAACTCGCTGCTGGTTACAAACTTAGGTAATACAAACATGGCTACGTTTTTATCGTCAAGTTCTTTAGCTACCGGTACCAGTTTTATCTTCAGATTTTTTTCGCGGGCGTACTGCAAATCATGCGCTGCCAGGTTTTGGATGCCGAGGTTAAAAACTTCGTCGGGGTTAACAATAACACCGTAAGCGTGTGCCGCCGCTATGATCAGTTTGTATTTGGCGTCGAAACCGCCAACATCACTGGTAGGGTCGGTTTCGGCAAAACCAAGGTCCTGGGCTTGTTGCAAAGCCCTGTCATAATCCAAACCTTCAATGAAGCCTTTGGAAAGGATATAATTTGATGAACCATTAAAAATACCGCTTATGGAGTGCAGTAACTCGTTATCATAATACTCTTCCAGGTTACGGATGATAGGAATACTACCGCATACCGCGCCTTCATACAACAATGAAGTGCCATGTTTTTGTTGTAGTTCAATCAGCTCGTCCAAATGCAGGGCGATCATTTTTTTACTGGCCGATACTACATTTTTGCCGCTGCTTAAAGCCCTTGATACAATTTCAAAAGCGGCTTCAGTATCATTAATCAACTCCACAATGGTATTGATTTCGGGATTGTTCAGCAACTCCTCTTTATCTGTTGTAAATAACTCTGCAGGTAACGACCGCTTTTTGTTAGGGTCTTTAATAGCGAATTTTACAATTTCGATGTTTAAATTTTTTGTTTTGATGATGTCATATAAACCCTGTCCAACTACGCCAAATCCAAATAATCCTATACTTAACTTTTTACTCATTACGCTGTACGTTGCAATTCTATAATTTTTCCTTTTACATCGGTTTTAAAAAACGATGTGATAATATTTGTTAAAAACTCTGTTTCAATTAAAAAGCCATCGTGCCCATAAAACGAATCTAACTGGGCAAAGGCCGATTTAGGAATGTGCCTGAAAAGGTATTGCTGCTCCTCAATAGGGAACAACACATCAGATGTGATGCCTATAACCAGTGTACGCGCTTTAATCAAACTCAAAGCTTTTTCAACCCCGTGACGGTTGCGCCCTACGTTGTGCGAATCCATAGTTTTGGTTAAATACCAATAGCTATGGGCATTAAAGCGGTTCACTAATTTTTGTCCCTGATAATCCTGGTAGGTTGATGCTTTGAAGTTGTCGGTTTTGCCGTCTTCATCTTCCTGTTGGGTAATGCCATAGGTTTTATAAGTACGATAGGAGAGCAGGGCAATGGTACGTGCTGCCTTTAATCCCTTTTGGCCGCCATCAGCGCTGCCGTCGCTAAACGTTGGATCTGCACTTAAAGCCAGGCGCTGCGATTCATTGAAAGCAACCCCCCATGGTGAATGACGGGCGTTGGTAGCTATAAGGATTAGGTTTTTAATCCTTTCCGGCTCACAAATACCCCATTCTAACGCTTGCTGACCACCTAATGAGCCGCCAATCAAAATATGTATTTTATCAATTTGCAAATGATCGGCCAGTAAACGGTGCACGTTTACAATATCCCTGATCGTGAATTGAGGGAACGATTGTAAATAAGGCTGCCCGGTTTCGGGATCAATATTTAAAGGGTTACTTGTACCATAAGGCGAACCCAAAATATTGGCACAAACAATAAAATGTTCTTCCGGATTAAAAATACTGCCGGTACCTACAATACCTTTCCACCAATCAAGTACGTCAGAGTTGGCAGTAAGCGCATGACAAACCCAAACTACATTATCTTTCGCCTTGTTTAACCGGCCATAGGTATGAAAGCCAATTTCCAATCCTGGTAACTGCCTGCCTGATTCGAGCTTAAAAGGTTGCGTGTACTTATATGTTTCTATACTCATTATGTTATCATGATAGGGAATTGTGAGTGGTGAACTGTGAGTCGGCTTTTAAGAACTCACCATTCACCACTCACCCCTCACTATTTATACTAATTGGGCCTGTGCCGCTTGTACGCTGGCAAATGCCTGTTCAAAATCTGCTTTTATATCGTCAATGTGCTCAATACCAACAGCCACACGTAATGATGTTGGTGTTACGCCTGCCGACAGCTGTTCCTCATCAGATAATTGCTGATGGGTTGTTGCCGACGGTTGTATAATCAATGTTTTGGCATCGCCTACATTTGCCAAATGGCTTACCAGTTTAAGGCTGTCAATAACCTTGCTGGCATCGGTTTTATCACCTTCAATTTCAAATGATAACACCGCGCCAAAACCGTTCTTTAAATACTTTTTTGCCAAATCATGGTATTTTGATGAGGCCAGGCCGGGATAGTTTACCGATTTTACAAGCGGATGTTGTTCCAACCATTTAGCTAATTCTAAAGTATTATCTACATGGCGTTGTACCCGCAGGGATAAAGTTTCTAAACCCTGTATGTTAAGCCATGAATTAAATGGCGATTGCGATGGCCCGAAATCACGCAAGCCTTCTACACGGGCACGAATGATGAATTGAATATTACCAAACGGGCCGCCGATGCCAAAAACATCGGCAAAAACTAAGCCGTGATAACCTTCAGATGGCTCGGTAAATTGAGGAAACTTGCCGTTGCCCCAGTTGTAATTGCCACCATCAACAATAACGCCGCCAATGCTGGTGCCATGTCCGCCAATCCATTTGGTGGTTGATTGTACTACCACACTTGCACCATGGTCTAACGGGCGGAATAAATAACCGCCTGCGCCAAAAGTGTTATCAACAATAAGTGGCAGATCGTGTTTTTTCGCCAAAGCGCCAACTTTGTCAAAATCGGCAATGGTAAAGCCCGGGTTGCCAATGGTTTCCAGGTAAATGGCTTTGGTTTTATCGTCAATTAAAGCTTCCAGGCTTTCGGCTGTATCATCTTTCGCAAAACGAACTTCGATACCAAGGCGTTTAAAGGCTACTTTAAATTGATTATAAGTGCCTCCGTAAAGAAAAGGGGAAGTAACAAAGTTATCGCCTGCCTGTAAAATGTTGTTTAAAGCGATGAATTGCGCTGCCTGGCCCGACGCGGTAGCCAATGCCGCCACGCCACCCTCTAAAGCCGCGATGCGTTTTTCAAACACATCGGTAGTAGGGTTCATGAGGCGGGTATAAATATTGCCAAATTCCTTTAAGGCAAAAAGGTTTGCACCATGTTCGGCACTGTTAAATACGTAAGAGGTGGTTTGGTAAAGCGGCACAGCGCGTGATCCTGTTGTGGCATCAACTTCCTGACCGGCGTGTAGTTGTAGGGTTTCGAATTTTAAGTTTGACATAGTTTTAGATTTTAAAGTTTGAATTAAATTTGATGTTTAGATGGATTTTGGCAAGCCGGTGGATATTTTACCGGATTGCAACACGCATATTTTTCAGGGACGAAAAAGGGACGTATTGAAGCATCAACAGCAGCAACACATACAAATAATATTGCCGTTAATGGGGCTAATAATATGTATGTTACCGTTTTGGGTATTAAAAATGTTGCTTGTAGTAATTGTAATTAAACTTTTCATGGCTATAAATTTATATCCCCCGGTGTTATTTGCCGGGACAGGAATTGGCACCTTCTTCAAAATTGAAGGGTTGCCAGCGGGTCATTGAGCCTGATCTCTCGCCGCTTCTTTATAAATCAACACCCGAACTATGCGGAGAATTGATCGATTATGGTATTGCTACCAAATAATGTTGCAAAGATAACGCGATAATTATTAAAATACCAAATTTTATTTAGACAAAAGACGTTTGGACAAAAGAACAAGGACTTTTGGAGGAAAGGTTTTTGGAGCAAGGATGAAGAGATCAAAGACAAATTATATTTACTCCTCGTTCTTTCCGTCCTTACTCCTTAATCTTTTAATCCTTTATCCCTTCAGAGCTTGCTCGATATCCGCTATCAGGTCGTCGATATGCTCTAAACCTACAGAAACCCTGAGCAAGTTAAAGGGCGTTTTGGTATCCGGGCCTTCAACGGTGGCACGGTGCTCTATGAGGCTTTCTACACCGCCGAGGCTGGTGGCTTTGGTGAATATTTTAAGCTTATTGATGATCTTATGCGTATCCTCTCTATCCCCTTTTACTATGAACGATAACATCCCGCCAAAAGCCAGCATTTGCTCTTTGGCTGTTTGATGTTGCGGATGCGATGGTAAGCCGGGGTATAATACCTGCTCAACTTTAGGGTGTTGTTCTAAAAATTCGGCCAGCAACCGCGCATTGTATACATGGCCTTTAACGCGGTAAGGCAAGGTTTTAATACTGCGCACCAGCCAGAAACAATCTGTAGGCGAGGGGATAGCGCCGCCCATTTCCTGTACCTGGCGTATTTTTGCCCACCATTCGCTTTTTTCGGCAGTAATTAGCGCGCCGCCCATCAGGTCGCTGTGACCGCCAAAATATTTGGTGGTGGAGTGCATTACTAAATCGGCACCTAAAGCCAAAGGTTGCTGACATATAGGTGTGGCAAATGTATTATCAACCACCACTTTGATGTCTTTCTCCTTGGCTATGGCCACTACCTGTTTAATATCGGTAATTTTAAGTAAAGGGTTTGACGGTGTTTCTACCCAGATTACACCGGTTTCGGGGCGGATATGTTGTTGTAAAACATCGCCATCGTTTACATCGATGAAATCAAAAGTCAGGATACCTGCAAACAGGTTTTTAAGCTGATTGCGCAGGCCGTGATACATATCATCCGGACAAATAATATGCGTGCCCGGTGCCAGCGATTGAAAAACCGACATGCCTGCAGCATTACCCGATGAAAACGCCGCGGCATCGGCACCACCTTCTAACTTAGCTATAACATTCTCTAACAATAAGCGATTAGGGTTTGATGAACGGCTATAAATGTGCCCGCCAGGAAAACCGCCATCTTCGCCGCGCTCAAAAGTTGTTGATAGTATAATGGGTTGTATTACGGCTTTTGATGATCCGTCTACCTTATTGCCCGCGTGTATAGCTATGGTTTCAATTTTCATGGTGTAAATGTTATTGGGCCAAAATAAATAAGATTATTCGGTATTTGCTGTAGCAGCTTGTTTAATCTTTTCGTAATGATTAAAAAAACCTTATGAAAAACCTGTACCTGCTTACCCTGCTCGTTTTATTATCGGCCACAGGCTGTAAAAAGGAAAACATAGCTAAGAGCGATGAATACGACACCAGCTATAAAGCCTGGATAAGTTATAAAGCCAGTATTCATAATTCTTATAAATATACAGTGAACTGGGGTTCATGGACCGGGTATGGTGCTGAAGTAACTACCACGGTTAACAAAGGGAAAATTATTTCCCGCGATTATACTTCCTTTAAATACCGTAACGATGGAACTAACACTAAAGATACCCTTAAAACCTGGCATGAGGACGATACTCACATCAACACGCATGGCGAAGAAGCCGGCGAGCTAATGACCATAGATGATGTTTATACCAAAGCGCACACCGTTTGGCTTAAGGTTGACGCCAGTACCAACGAAATCATTTTTGAAGCTAAGATTAACGGTATTATATCCAACTGCGGCTATGTGCCGCGTAACTGCGCCGATGATTGTTTTACCGGCATTAATATTACATCGATAACTACGCTTTAGATAAGGCAGTATAGCTTAATGTTTATATGTTAAAATGCGGGTAATAAGATAGGGTAGGAATCTAATTTTTCAAATCTTCAATAAATATTGAAAATTAATTTTGTTCGTAAATATCTGTACGATTGTGTGTTGTAATTGCAAGTTACGAATTGGAACGTTGTAAAGGTGCTGATAGCCATATATTACATTCTCATTACGCTAACATTTGCTACTTTTGTACAAAGTTTTTTGAATGGAAGCTGAAAGTAATTTACAGTTATTGTTACAAAATCCCGATCTGCCGGCTGATTTAAAGCTTATTGCTGAAAAAGTATTGCGCAGCGAAAGGATCTCCTTTGATGAAGGCGTTACACTATATGAGCAGGGCGACCTTGGCTATCTTGGTGTTTTGGCCAACTACATCCGCGAAAAACGCCACGGCGATAAAACCTATTTCAACCGCAATTTCCATATCGAGCCTACCAATCTTTGCGTTTACGATTGCAAATTTTGTTCATACTCGCGCCTGCTGAAACAAAAATCGGAAGGCTGGGAGTACACCATGGATGAAATGTTTGATATGGTGACCAAATACGACGGCGAACCTGTTACCGAGGTACACATTGTAGGCGGCGTATTGCCACAATACGATGTGCCTTTTTACCAGCAACTTTTTAACCGCATCCGTGAGCATCGCCCCGAATTACATATTAAGGCATTAACCCCGGTTGAATATCATTACATATTTAAAAAAGCCAAAATTGACTACGCCACAGGTATGCGCCTGATGATGGAAGCCGGTTTGGGTTCGATACCAGGCGGCGGGGCCGAGATTTTTGCTCCCGAAGTACGTGATTTGATTTCGAAAGATAAATGCACCGGCGATCAGTGGCTGGCTATTCATGAGGAATGGCATAAATTAGGCGGCAGATCAAACGCTACTATGCTTTACGGCCATATCGAAAAATTCCATCACCGGGTTGACCATATGGAGCAATTACGTCAGTTGCAGGATAAAACTGGCGGGTTCCAAACCTTTATCCCGTTGAAATTCCGCAACCAGGATAACCAGATGTCGCACGTACCGGAGTCAACCGTGGTTGAAGATTTGCGTAATTATGCCATCGCGCGTATTTACCTCGATAATTTCGATCATATTAAGGCCTACTGGGCCATGATTAGCCGTACAACAGCGCAGCTTTCGCTTAATTTTGGAGTTGATGATATTGATGGCACGTTGGATGACACCACCAAAATTTACACCATGGCAGGCGCTGAGGAGCAAAAACCAGGGATGAGCACGAAAGAATTGGTTGAGTTGATAAAAAATGTAGGGCGTTACCCTATAGAGCGCGATACGCTTTACAACGTGGTTACTGATTACAATGATTTCGAATTTCCCGAAACTCAGCCCAAACCACAATACTATAAACTGCCGGTAATTAATTAGGCGGCAAGCTTAAAGCATAAGGCTCAAAGCGGAAAGCAAAAAATAAAAACAATAGGCTTGGTAAATTCACCCAAGCGGAGTAAATAATAATAAAAAAGCTTTAGGCTTTGGGCTTTAAGCTTTTTGCTAAAACTAAGCTTTAAGCCTTTGGCTTTCTGCTTTCAGCTTCAAGAATGGTAGAAAAAACTTTATACATCGTGCGTCATGGCCAAACCGAATTTAACAAATTGGGGATCATTCAGGGCCGTGGTGTAAACACCGATCTGAACGACGAAGGCCGTAAGCAGGCCGGACTATTTTTTGAAGCTTATAAAAATGTTCCGTTTGATAAGGCATATATCTCGGCTTTAAAGCGCACGCAGCAAAGTATCCAGCCTTTTATTGATGGTGGTTTATCATTTGAAAAACTATCAGGATTAGACGAGCTGGCATGGGGTGTTCATGAAGGACAGCTACCAACTACCGAAAACAAAGCGGCCTTTTTACAGATTATGCGCGACTGGCTCGACGGTAATTTAAATAGCAAATTTGAAGGTGGTGAAAGCCCAAACGAAGTGGAGATCCGTCAGCGTGAAGCCCTGAAGGTTATTATGAGTCATCCCGAAGAAAAAACTGTACTCATATGCATGCACGGCCGTGCCATGCGCTTGTTACTTTGCATTTTAACCGGCAAGCCATTATCTGAAATGGATACCTTTCCTCATCAAAACCTGGTTTTGTACAAAGTGGTTTATAATGGCGAGAAGTTCGAGATCGTCGATTTTAATAATGCCGAACATTTAAAACAATCCTGAAAGAGCGCTCCTTGTGAAAAAGATCAGAATATCAGCAGTTAGCTACACCAATACCAAACCCTTTATATACGGCCTTCAACACACCGGATTTGTAGATAAAATAGAATTAAGCCTGGATATGCCTTCGGATTGCGCCCAGAAACTGATTGACGATGTAGTTGACATCGGCCTTATCCCCGTAGCGGCGACACTAAATATCCCCAATTGGAACATCGTGTCTGACTACTGCATTGGCGCTGTGGGCGCGGTAAATTCCGTGTTTATTTTCAGCAATTGCGAAGTGCACGATATCAAATATTTACAGCTCGATCCCGAATCGCGCTCGTCCAATAACCTGGCCCGGGTACTACTTAAAAACTTTTGGAAGATTAGTCCGCAATTGATAAAACAAGCGCCGGATTACAGCCTGTCTACAGAGGCAAATACCGCTTTTGTGCAAATAGGCGACCGGACTTTTGGCAAAAAAGATCGGTATAAATACGTATATGACCTTGCCGAAGAGTGGCAAAAATTTACCGGTTTACCATTCATGTTTGCCGGCTGGATAGCCAACAAGCCCATCCCGAAGGAATTTATGGAGGAGTTTAACGCCGCCCTCAAATACGGGCTTGACCATCGCGGAGAACTTTTTAAAGAACTGCCAATGCGTGAAGATTTTGACTTGGTAGATTACCTGATGGTAAAAATAGATTACGAGTTAACGGATGAGAAGAAGAAGGCATTATTTATGTTTTTGGATTTTATCAAACAACTGGAAGACTAAAGAATCCTTATAGATTATTATAAAAAGACGCTTATGCGTCTTTTTTTGTTTAGGAGGTTTTGTATAATCTGCTTTTTTAGAAATAAGGGATTACCACAATTCTGCTACAGAAACCGAAATCAAAGCAATTTATTTTTTTCTAATTCTGTTAATTATTAAATTCTGAAAATTCTGATTCAGAAATAATCCTCTCTATAGTTTAAATTGCTAACTTTATTAGTATTTTTGATTTGAGATGAATGAGGAAAGAATAACGGAGAAGTTGAATATTTTGGCAGATGCTGCCAAATACGATGTATCATGCGCATCAAGCGGGAGCAAACGGAAGAACGAAAACAAGGGGTTGGGGAATGCCAGCAATGGTATTTGCCACAGTTATACAGAAGATGGCCGATGCGTTTCGTTATTAAAAATCCTGCTTACCAACCATTGTATTTTCGATTGTGCTTATTGTGTTTCCCGAAAAAATAATGATATCAAACGTGCCGCTTTTACGGTGCAGGAGGTGGTTGATTTAACTATCAACTTTTACCGCCGTAATTATATTGAAGGCTTATTTTTAAGCTCCGGAATCTTTAAAGATGCCGATTATACCATGGAACGCCTGGTGCGGGTGGCTAAAAAGTTGCGTACCGAACATAAGTTTAACGGCTATATACACCTTAAATCTATCCCTGGTGCAAGTGATGAGTTAATGCGCGAAGCCGGCCTGTATGCTGATAGATTAAGTGTTAATCTTGAAATGCCAACGGAAGCCGGTTTAAAGTTATTAGCGCCAGATAAAAACCGGCAGGATATGATCGATCCTATGAAGTTTTTAAAGGACGAGATTATTTTGCGCACCGAAGAAAAAAAGCTTTTCAAAAAAGCGCCCATGTTTGCACCTGCCGGGCAAAGTACCCAGGTTATAATTGGTGCCACGCCCGAGGACGACCAGCAGATTTTACAATCGGCAAATTACTTTTATAAAAATTTCAACTTAAAAAGGGTTTACTACTCGGGATATGTGCCGGTTTTGGCAGATCAGCGCTTACCTGATTTAAATACATCGGTACCCATGGTTCGTGAAAATCGCTTGTACCAGGCCGACTGGCTGATGCGTTTTTATGGCTTTCATGTAAACGAAATTGTAAACAATCAGCAGCCACTCCTTGATCTGGATATTGACCCAAAACTAAGTTGGGCCATCCGTAATATGCAGGTTTTCCCGATAGATATTAATAAGGCCGATTTGCAAATGATTTTGCGCGTACCGGGGATAGGCTTGTTATCGGCACAAAAAATTATCGGGGCACGCAAGTTTGCCAAACTAAGCTGGGAGCAGTTGAAAAAAATAGGAGTGGCCCTAAACAGGGCGCGCTATTTTATCATCTGCAAAAGCAATGAATTTGAGCGGCGGGACCTTACCGGTAACAACATCAAACAATTTATACTGGCCGAATCACAAAGTAAATACATCAAAAACACTCAATCCCAACTTAGCCTGTTTTGACAATGTACACACTTGTTTACGATGGAACATTTGAAGGTTTGCTAACCGCCGTATTTGAAATATACGAGCGCAAACTGTTTCACGTAAAGCTAATAAAAGTGGAGTGGCGCAGCGGCGCGATGTTTGAAGAAGTACTGCAAATAATAACCGACGATAAACGCGCTACCAGGGTTTTGGCAGGGCTAAGAAGAAAACTATCGTCAGCAGGTGTGCAACGCCTGTACATTGCCCATATGGCCGAAATGGTGGACGAGGAAAGCAGTATTATTGGTTTCATTCGTTATGTTTTTGATACCGATGTAAATGTGGAGGAAGATTACGGCAATAAATATGTGATGCGCTTATCAGAGATACTTAAAATGGTAAGGCGGGAAAAACACAGAATGGAGGCCTTTATCCGTTTTCAAAAACTGGCAGATGAAACGTATTACGCTGCCATCGAACCTGATTTTAACGTATTGCCGTTACTCATCAGGCATTTTAAAAACAGGTATGCCGATCAAAAATGGATCATCTATGATATAAAACGTCGTTATGGTATTCATTATGATTTACATGATACACAATACATTTCGCTCGATTTTTCGGACGCCAGCAAGCCTGCAGATGTGATTAGCGCTTACAGCAAGGACGAAAAGATTTACCAGCATCTTTGGAAAAACTATTTTGCCAGCGTAAACATTGTTTTACGCAAAAATACAAAGCTTCATTTAAGGCATATTCCCAAGCGCTATTGGCGGCATTTAACAGAGAAAATTTAAGATATTTTATATTTTACGCTTTTTTTATTTTTTGAAAGTATTCATTTTGAACCTGTTTTGTTAATATCCTATTTGTTAATAACGCTGACGAATTATCAATCGAAAACAACTTTTATACTTTAAGCAGACTCCTGGTAGATGTTGATAACTCTTTAATTAGTGTTAATAACCTGTGTATAACAAAATTATTTTTTTCTTGCCAAAACGTGATTATGTCCCGATATTGAAATCATCAAGAACGACGTACTTTGACAGCCTTTCAGGAAAACAGAAATTGAATCGGGTAACTCTCAGGAGAAACTAAAGATCAAAAGAAGTTCACTGAGTCACATGAAAAAATGAAAATTACGAAAGTCTTTGAAAAAAGATTGTGATTAAAAGAGGTACCGGGAACGATGCGGGGCTTTACGGAGACCCAAAACAGAACCAGTGATGTAGCAAGAAATCAAGAGTTCGCAAGAACGACAGACAAAAAGCTTATCGGTCATGGATACACAAAACTTGGTGCTACTGGGAAACTACGGTGGAACAGTGGTTAGGAAACGGGAGTTCAAATCGAAAGAGGAGGCTCCCGTTTTCGCTTTTACAAGGTTTTTTTGTTTGCTACGATTGTTTTCGTTTTAAACATATCTTAAAAAACCTAATTTAGTAGGATATGAATAAGGACGGCCAGCGTAACCAGAAGAAGATATTCGTTTTAGATACCTCTGTGATCCTTTATGATCACAACGCCTTTCAAAACTTCCAGGAGCATGATGTTGCCATACCTATACAGGTATTGGAAGAACTTGATAACAAAAAGAACGGCAACGATACCCGCAATTTTGAAGCCCGAAGCTTTATCCGTTTAATGGACGAGTTTTCGCGCAATAGCATGGTTAATGATTGGATTCCGCTAAATGGTAAAAGCAAAGGCAGCTTTAAGGTTGCCATGGATACTAAAACCACCGCTTTAAACGCCGAGGAAGTATTCGGTTCTGAGAAAACAGATCATCGTATTTTAAATGCCGCCCTGGGTTTGCAGGAAGAATACCCGAATAAAAAGGTTGTGCTGGTATCTAAGGATATTTGTTTACGCCTTAAAGCCAAAGCCCTTAACCTACATGCTGAGGATTATGAAACAGGCAAGATCAAAAACCTTGCTGAACTTTACACCGGCAAAACCGACGTAGATAAGGTTACCGAAAAACTAATTACCCAGCTCAACAAACAGGAAAACCTGCCTGCCGAAAGTTTAAGCGTACCCAATTACACCAATAACCATTTTTACATTCTCAAGAGTAAAAAAAACGATGTTGCCGGATTTTATAATGCCCAAACACAACAGCTGGAGAAAGTGACCGAGCAACCGGTATTCAATATTTCGCCAAGGAATATTGAGCAGGCTTTTGCTATTCACGCGCTATTGCACCCCGATATTAAACTGGTAACCATACAGGGAAACGCCGGTACTGGTAAAACATTACTGGCCCTGGCCAGTGCCCTGGAACAGCGCAAATTTTACCGGCAGATATTTGTTACCCGCCCAATAGTACCTTTAAGCAACAAAGATATTGGCTTTTTGCCCGGCGATATCAAGTCAAAGATTGATCCTTACATGGCCCCTATATGGGATAACCTTAAATTTATTAAAGATCAGTTTGCGGATGATGACAAAATGCAGGCAAAAATTGATGAACTGGTGAGTAATGATAAAATTTCGATAGCACCACTTGCTTTTATCCGTGGCCGTACGCTCAGCAAAATTTTCTTCATAGTTGATGAAGCCCAAAATCTTACTCCGCACGAGGTAAAAACCATCATATCCCGCGCCGGTGAGAACAGTAAATTTGTTTTTACAGGAGACATTTACCAGATTGATACACCATATCTTGATGCCGAAAGTAACGGCCTCTCTTACCTTATTGATAAAGCCAAGGGACACCCGCTGTATGCTCATATTACCTTACAAAAGGGCGAGCGTAGTGAGCTGGCTAATTTGGCTACGGAGTTGCTGTAATGGCGTTGTTCAGGCAATGTTCAATTAAATTTCCGCAACATCTTTGATAAGTTTAATGCCAGATCTGCGAAATTTTAAAAACTTCGCAAGTCTTAAAATTGTATCATTGTGTCTCGTCCTGAAATAGGTTTACTAAATTAGTAAATCATTTAAATCATGATCAGGCGAGAAATAGTATCAAAGAAGCAGCAA
>NZ_JAUFPS010000094.1 GCF_030409315.1 Mucilaginibacter flavus
ATTGTTCTTTATAAAAAACTTGCATTGAGCGACAAAATCAGGGCTTGTTTGAAATATCGTGGTAGCCCATAAGATTATGGCGCAAAGCGCCGTAATCGCAGAGGGTATTTTCGACCTATCGGCCACTGGAAAGGCAAAAAATCTGCATCAAAAGCAGTCTCTACAATGCGTCAACTTTCTTTAAAGTTAAGGCATACAACAAAAAAAGGCCGGTAAAAACTTACCAGCCCTTTCAAGAATATTCACATTTGACTTATTTATTTTCGCTCAACATCTTCACTTTTTCTTTTTCACTTTCTAAGAGACGTTCTAACAAAGCAACTTTTTCGTCATATAGCGCAACAATCTTGTCAATTGGACTGAAATTGTAGTAATGCCCGTAAGATGCGGCATGGTCATTATAAGTATTGGCGATAAAATTGATTACAGCCTCATCATTAAAGTTTTTAATAGCTTCAGCCGGAACACCCAGAGCCTTAGCCACCTTTTCTAAAACATCATCCTCTATTGTTTCGCTTTGCTCCATCCGGGACACAGTTTGTTGACTTACCCCCAATTCGGTAGCAAGCGTTTCCTGTTTAATGCCGCGCATTTCGCGAATACGACCAATTTTTCTTCCAATATGATTGTTTGAGGGTTTAGCAGATGTTTCCATATTCAAATATACAAAGAATAAACATTGGTAAAGAAAACCCGTTAACGGGTAAATAACCCGGCTTTTGAGTTCTATACGCAGCCCGTAGCCTTGAATTTTGATTTGATCGGTAATCAAAATTCAACAATATGAACAGCATTAATTTTTTCAATGGCTCGGTGATGAATAGTGTAATCATAAACGGGTCGAGTATCACCATATCTGGTGTTACGATGGAGATTGACAAGGTAATAGAAACAGCCTACAAACGATTGTTGGCACAGGCACGGGAACGCATAATGGTTTTAGAGGCGGCGCTCAACCGTGAGTTTCCCATTGAGGACTTGGTAGACGACCATTATGCAACAGAAGAACAAGGGAAAGAAATGGATGAACTAATCCAGAAAGTCGCAGAAAAGTACAACCTGTCACATATCTTTTGTTTTGCCCGGAAAAGCAATATATCAAACGATTTTAATGCTTTCGGTAATTTAAATTCGGGTACTGAAATTGACCTTCATCATTTTCTATTATTCATTACAAAAGGTTCAGAACGGGTAGAACATGAAATACAAGATTACATTAACAACCATTTTAAAAGCTTTAAGGTAACTGCCTTATCACACAGCTTTGAAAATGCCCGCAATGCCATAGCACAAGGCAACCGTTTTTTTGTCACCGCATTTAAAGGCATTACCATGTACCATGACAAGGAAACTTTCCTTGATATAGAAATGCCTAAACTCAACCCGGCGACTACACTTGAAAAGGCTGAAAAGCGATTTCGCGACCATATCAGAATGGCATCAGGCTTTTTACACAGTGCGTCTATCTGCATCAGAAACGAAAAATTCTTTGAAAACGGTGTTTTCTCGCTTCATCAGGCAGTAGAGCAGGCTTGCATAGCGCTAATTAAAGTACATACGGGCTACCGAATTGATTTACACAACATTGCACGGCTTTTAAACTTATGTAGGTTTATCTCTGAACAACCTGCTCATTTATTTCTACCCGGTGATCAGGAATCGGAAAGATTATTTCAAATCCTTCGGGACAGCTATGGCAATGCACGGTATAAGGAGGACTTTAAAATAGACGAAATCGATGCTGTAAATATTTTAGAAAAGGTAGCTGCATTCGTGGAATTAGCAGAAAACATTTGCCTTGACTGGATAAACAATCTGCGCACCGAGATCAGTAACAATGAAAATAGCAACATTGACGTAGAACAAACAACAGAATGACTATGCCTGCCAAAAAGAGAAAAGAGGCGGTAATCATTCCGTCCGAAATGTTTTTTTACGCAATGCCGTTTAAGTCGTCGCGCCAGCGCCTGACACGCGAAGACCTTGCAGAGCATTACGAGCCGCCGAAAGGAAGAAAAGCTTATATGGGTAATCACTATCTGCTTATCAGCTTTGAAAATAGTATCCTGACTGTTAAGGTTAATCCTAATGATGGCTCCGAAAATCATTTATATCTGCACGTTGAGCGTGATGAATTGAATGTGGCGTGTACATGTGGTATGCCCGGTGATAAACTTTGCTATCATGCTTTTATAGGGTTACATAGCATGTGTTGGCTTACAGAGGGTTTTGACTTTCAGGAGATTTATTGGCCGGGCTACTATGAGAATGGTAAAGCAAAAAAATTCCTTGAAATAGAGTTAGGTAAACAGCGTATAACCGTTTCAAGTAAGCCGGAATTTGGCACTATCTACCGCAGTGATTTGCAATTCCCTGATGACCAACCGCCTTTATTGGCAGACCCAACAGATCAAATATATACTATAAAACCGGGTGATACTGCTATCTATGCTTATGCGGTTTGCTTTGCAACTGGTCGTTTCCGAAATCGCCATTTTCCACTTCTACTGCCATTCTATGGCATAACAAGCAAGGACGGCTCAAAAGTAGTACGCTTTACTAAATTTATTTTGCCTGATAAGCTACCTGCTAAAAATAACGGTCATCAGTTACAACAGAGATTAGACGATTACAGCAAAACCTTATATGGCATAGTTAAACCTTTGAGCATTGCAGAAAACCGAAACAGAAAGACCTGGAAAGAAGCTAAACAAACAGTTTTTGAGTTATGGCAAAAGATATTACCCGTACTGGCAAACTATCCGTATAACCAAAGCTATTACTTATGGTGGCTAAAGTATTTGAGGGAGCGACCTATGAAAATGTTTATGCGGGGATGCCGGTATAGCTTAGAGCGGCCAACTTTAGCATTCGATCTCACTTATCATAAAGAGTATTTCACGCTTACCATAAACGTGATTGTCGGAAGTAAAGCAATTACTGTAGATCATAAACCTCATTTATTTGTTTTTGACGAAGAAACGCATACTGGATTTTTGATGAACAGCATCCAAGATGACGAATTATTGATATGGATGATGGACAATAAGAATGAGATAACTGTATTAGCTGAACATTTTAGTGAGTTTGATAGGGACTTTTTAGGTCAGCTAAGTGAAAAATATGTTGTTTTCTTTTCAGACAGATTGGGTAAAAGGGTAAGCTATAATTACAATTTGGTAAAAACGATGGTCGGGCTATAAACTTGCATAGCGGTTAGCGGTTGCGGCAAACGGCTCCATTCTTACGCCGTCAGCCTCACCGCAAGTAACAAAGAGCATTTGCCCTTTGCATAGCCCCTCAATCACCACTACAGCAAAGATAGCCACCGAAGACAGGACAGTAAAGGGCTTTCGCGGCATAAACCGTTACGCTGCGCTCCACTATTTATTCCACGTTCCCTTGACAGTCCTGTCTTCTTCCCCTTTTTGTTGCTTAAGTGGTGATTAAGGGGCGGTGTGTTTATTCGTATTTCCATCTTGCAATAATTTCTCTCAAACGCTTATCTTCATAAATGATTACGAAATCCAAATCAATCATGAGCCTGAAACAACTTACCCTTTTGCTACTGATTATTTTGTCCACGAAAACTTTTGGACAGACAAAACAGCAGGATTTAAGATTGTCAATACTTAGAAAAAATATTGTAGGCCATGATTTTGTATTTAAGACCGAAGAAAACACCACAACCCATCTAAAGTACTTAGGAATACTTAGGTCAAAGAAAGGAGATATTTATAAGGTGATGAACTCCATTTGGCTATGGGGCCAGGCACATCGTGCAACCAGTCGTATATTGATCTTCAATGGAAACAACCAATATCTTGGTAATTATTATCTCGCAGTAACAGACGATCTCCCTTCATTCATTAAAGACAATGAATTGGTATTTATTAATGATGCTAAGGATAACGATTGTGATTTAAAATCGATCACTCGAATTAACTTTAACAACGGGTTACCCAACAAATTCTTTCGCAAATGCCGGGGCGACAGTGGGGACTTTTACTCGTTTGATAGCGAATAATTTTAGTTGAAAAATCCGATTATATTCCTATCAATTACGGTAAAATGAGCGGTTTTATAGTTGGAAATATGAACTTAGATTGGTATATTTGTATCAATCGCTGTTAAGGAATATGTGAGTAAAACAGTGAGTTGTTCTAAAAAGTCTCTATCAACTAATTGATATATAGTTATTTGCGGAAAGGATTAATCGTCCTGCCATCCCGACAAAAGCGATACCAAATTTAAAAGCCCTCTGAATCGAAATCCAGAGGGCTTTTGTTTTAACTAACGCGATGATCCATCAATTCTGGCTTGATCCATTATTTTCTCCATCACGATCTTAATATCCAGTCTGCAATATGTTTACCTGATTGATCACCAAGTATAATAAATTCCCTTTTTTTGTTGTCGGCAGTTTTTACATATACCTTCCCATCATGCGGGTAGTTTCCCATGCCCCATTTTTTGCTATTATCGTAAGTTACCTCTGTAATATCTCGTTTGTATATCTTAAAATTAGCTTTATCATTTTGCAAAATAGCATCTGAATAAATGTCCTGATCAAGCAATGGTTGCAGATATTTGTTTTTAACGTAGGAAAACGGATTATTCAGGTCGCCTTTTACGGCTAATGCTCTTGAGACAGCAATAGCGAGCGGATTGTGGCCGCCTTCCGCACTAATCGCGTTATTTACTTTTAAGCCTAACAAAAAATCTTTAGTAATAATTACCAGGTAGGTTCGGTTTAATATTAGCGTGTGGTATTCCATGGCAACAAAATGGTTCCCATCGGTGAGGTTTAAATTTTTTAAAAGCATTTTCTTTTTTTTCGACACCAATTTGTGAAATAAATACTGGAAAAGGAAATGTTAGCATTGAACGAATCGGAATTATTTTTTTATGTAGGGCTTATACAATACGTATAGTTTTAAATTTAATAGTAACCTCAACTTATAAAGAAAAATACTCGAAATTTATAAAGGATTTGCCACAAAAGCAGATGCCAGGTATCAGTCCCGTTTAAACCGAACGTCAAAAAGGTTTTTTATATGATGACACCTTCAAAAGTTACTCTTTATTTGTTGCATACATTGTTGGTTCACGCAAACGTTTTCGCAAATAAATACGCGGATATGTATAAACATCCATTAAAAAATTAGCTACTTAGCAACGGTTTAAAGTTAATAGCCGATTAATTTAACCATTCTATAATGTAAACCTTACGGGAAAATTTATTGCCGTAGCAACTTTTGTATTTTGTTTATGAAACTTTTTGCCTTTTTATTAGTGCTGGTGTTGCCCTTTGCCGGTTACGCGCAAAACAAGGTATTTAATATTAATACTTATGGCACCAGGGCCGATGGCTTTACCGATAACAAAGCCGGTATCCAAAAAGCTATTGACGATGCCAACGCGCAGGGTGGAGGAGTAGTATTTATACCCGCCGGCGAATATTTAACCGGCCCGCTCACTCTAAAATCAAGCGTTACCCTAAAACTGGCAGTCAACGCCGTACTTAAAGGCACAGCTAAAAGGATTGATTACGGCACCGGGTACGCATCGCCGCTTATTATGGCCAGGGGGCAGCATAATATTGGTATTACCGGTCGCGGAACAATTGACGGCAACGGGCACGAGCTGCTAAAAGATGTATTTAAAATGCTTGAAGCAGGCCAGCTCAAGGATGCTTTGTGGAAAACAGAAAATCCCTGGGGACAAATACAGCCCGAAGAGCCAAACCGCCCGAGGATCATCGGGTTTTATGACTGTGATAACATTGCTATAAAAGGAGTAACAATTAAAAACGGATTGGTATGGGTACAGGAGTATAAAAATTGTACCGATATTAATGTCGATAATATAAAAGTGGAAAGCAACACTTACTGGAACAACGATGGCATCGACTTGGTTGATTGCAAAAATGCCCGTGTAACCAATAGCTTTTTTAATGCCGATGACGATGGAATTTGCCTTAAATCGTCTGACAGGAAACGCCGCTGCGAAAACATCTTCATTGCAAATTGCACCATTCGCTCAAGCGCCAGCGCCATTAAGTTAGGTACCGCGTCGTGGGGAGGCTTTAAAAACATCACCATAAAAGATATTAAGGTTTATGATAATTACCGTTCGGCCATAGCGCTCGAAGCCGTGGATGGTGGTGTTATGGAAGATATTGATGTAAATAACGTTCACGCCGTTAACACCGGGAACGCTATTTTCATTCGCCTTGGCCACCGTAATAAAGATAGTCTTTACAGTATTGCAAGGCACATCCGCATCAGTAACTTAACTGCCGAAATACCTGCGGGCAAACCAGATAAAGGATATCCTTATGAAGGGCCGCTGGTGAAGGTTGCACACAATATTTTCCCTTCCTCAATTGCAGGCCTGCCAGGGCACCCGGTGGAGGATGTGGTGCTTGAAAATATAAAAATAGTTTACAAGGGTATAGCCAATAAAAGCAGGGCAAATGTGCGTATCGATTCGCTTGCCGCCATACCCGAAAATGAAAGCAGCTATCCCGAGTTTTCCATGTTTGGCGAATTGCCGGCCTGGGGTTTTTATGCCCGGCATGCCAGTGGTATCACTTTTAAAAATGTAACCTTAAGTCATTTGGGAAACGATTTTAGGTCGGCCTGTGTTTTTGATGATGTTAATGTGCTAAACCTTCATGGGCTTTCAATACCGCAGGTTAAAGGATTGCCTGTTGTGGTATTGCGTAAGGTAAGTAAGCCAACCTTAAGTAAGCTTACTATACCAGGTAAGGCAGTCGGCAAAATAAAAACACTTTAGGTGGATTTCGATTTGTTTTTTAAAAGTTTACCCGTGGGGTAACAACTTGTTTAGCATCAAGGTTATTAAATCAGGGGAATCGCCTTTAAAGATTTGCGTGGTAAAAGGTAGCTCCTACGGAGCAAAAAAATAAAATATCTGTTCTACAAATAGGTAGCCGCTATGCGGCAATTTTTTGTTTTATCAAATATTCAATGCCGCGTAGTGGCTACCGGTTTGTAGAAATAAATGAACCAGACAAGATGCCGCATCGCGGCTACCTGTTGTGTGCTTATTGAAAGATTTCTCCTTGTATGAAAATGTTAAAAGCGATTTCTCTGGTTAATAAATAGGGGGAGCGACAAAACAATTCAAGTTTTGTATATTTGGCATACTTTTCCTGAACTATTGGAGTATGTCAAAAAATATTATTGTTGTTGATGACGATGAAGATATCCTCAACATCATTGAATTAATTCTTATAGAAGCCGGCTATCATGTCCGGGCTGTAAGTGACATCGTATCCTTTTATAGTATCCATGAATTTAGTCCTGATTTAATTTTGCTTGATGATTGGCTTGCCGATGGCTACGGGAGCAAACTTTGTTTGGATTTAAAACAAAACCCACGCACAAGTAACATACCGGTGATCCTGATATCGGCTAAAAACGATTTAAAGAATATCGCTAAAGCCTGCCTTGCCGACGATTTTATCCCCAAGCCTTTCGATCTGGATTTCTTTACCACAAAAATCAATAACTGGCTCCTTAATGCCATACCCAGGTAGGAGTATTGTTTCTGTATTTGATCTGCTTTACTGCTTCCGCTTTGCGGTATTATAAGGCCTTAAGATGCATAATTAAACGGTATTTGATCGCGATATGTAATAGTTTTTAAAGTGTAGCTTAATTGTTACCTTTTTTGCACCCCTTGACACGTTTGCGTGGATTACATTTTATGAAAAAGTTTAAATGTTATTTATTAATTAAATAAATAACATTATTTGAGACTGCTATTTTAACAATGAATGAATATATAAACTGCCATTTTGTAAAACTATCGACAATCGCTTTTTTTATTACCGCAAATTTGTAATTGTTAGTTAATAAGATGATTTTGGCGTAGTTATTTTAATAGGGGTATTAAATAACAAAAAATCAAAAATGCTGGCGTGATTATTCGCGCCTGCATTTTTTAATCTCATCATAACAAAAAGATTCAGCTATTTTGTGACAGAGACTATTTGAAGGGAATTTAAATAGCAATAGCCTTTCGCGGTATATCAATTATGATTTTACAGGTAATATCACGTTTTATCAAACATATACCCGGTTTCATGCTTGGCAGCAGACATAACAAAAAAACTTTGCATATTACCTACATCAGGTAGTTTGGATAATTTTTCTATAAGCACTTTGTTATACTCATCCATGTCTTTAATGGCAATTCGCAGCAAAAAATCAAATGCCCCGGTCATGTGATAGCACTCCATTACTTCAGGTAGTTTTATAGTTGCCTCCATAAAAGCTTTTAAGCTTTCCTGCGAGTGTTCTTTGAGATGTACCTGGGTGTAGGCAATAAGCCCCCTGCCTACCAGCTTATGATTAATAATGGCTGTATAACGTTGAATGTATCCCCCATCCTGTAGTTTTCTGATCCGGGCATGTATAGGAGTGATAGAAAGGTTCAGCAAATGCGCTATCTCTTTATGGCTTATCCTTGCATCTTTTTCCAGTAATTTAAGGATGCCGAGGTCTATTTTATCCAGGCGGTTTTCCATGTTCAGTTTTTTTGGAGTATCTGGTTTAATAAATTAAAGCTTTCGGCTTTTTCTACCATGTTTTTCGATCCTATAAAAATTGGAGAACGCTGATGCAACTCGGTGATTTCAAGATCCAGGATTCGTTTGCTGCCGTTGGTAGCCTTACCGCCAGCCTGTTCAATCAAAAAAGCCATTGGATTACATTCATAAAGCAGGCGTAATTTGCCGCCAGGGGCTGATGCTGTAACGGGATATATAAATATACCTCCTTTAATAAGGTTACGGTGTACATCGGCCACCATCGAGCCAATATACCGGGATGAATAGGGGCGTTTAGTAACCGGATCTTCTACCTGGCAATATTTGATATAGTCTTTAACCCCTTGCGGAAAATGCACGTAATTACCTTCGTTTATCGAGTAAATAAACCCATTCTGCGGAATTTTCATATTAGGGTGCGAGAGGCAAAACTCACCGATGGAAGGATCAAGTGTAAAACCGTTTACACCTTTGCCGGTAGTGTAAACCAGCATAGTAGATGAGCCATAAATTACGTAACCTGCCGCTACCTGCGCTGTTCCGCGCTGCAAAACATCTTTTATGCGTGGTGGCCCCTCTGTAGTTTTTCTGCGATAAATAGAAAAAATAGTCCCTACAGGTACATTAACATCAATATTTGATGACCCATCCAAAGGATCAATTGCTACAATATATTTAGCGTTTTTTGAAACGTCGGTATCAAGCCTTATAATCCCCTCATTTTCCTCAGAGGCAACAATGCAGCATTCGCCGCCGCTTTTTAGTGCCGAAATAAATTGCCGGTCGGCATAAACGTCAAGCTTTTGCTGGTGTTCGCCCTGGATGTTTACGCCGCCTGCGTCGCCCAGGATATCTATAAGTCCTGCTTTACTTACCTCGCGGTTAACAATTTTGGCGGCAATGCCAATGTCGCGCAATAACCTCGAAAGCTCTCCTTTAGCAAAAGGAAAATCGGCTTGCTGTTTAATAATGAATTGCCCTAAAGTAATAGTTTCGCTCATGGCTTAGTGTAAAAACTACATTGGTTGTTTACTTAATTGGTAAAGCCAATGTAGATATAAAATGATTTAATTTGCAAATTTTAACCATTAAATTGAACGCTTGTGTTATTTTATTGGTGTTGGCATAGTGTATTGAGTTTGTATTTCAAATGCCGAATTAGCTGCGGAATGTGTTTTTTAATGTATTAAACAGAAAAAATGACCTTTTATAAACTGTTTTTAGTCATGTTTTCCAAAATGATAGTATGCTATGGTTTTAGTAACTAAAACAGCCAACCTTTACAGCATAATTCAAACGCCATGGCGCATTTGATCAACCAATTATTATTAAAAAAATAGAACAAAAAAAACAGGCTTTTGAGGCAAAAACCCGGCTGGCGGTGATTGCTTTTTTTGTCGATAACTATTAGCTGTCAAGATCCCTATGATATCGGAAAGGATAATTATAAAAGACCAGGTTTTTGTTTTCAATCAACAACCGGCTATCTGGAAAAATAATTACAATTCAATAAAATGAAAGCGATGAAAGTATCAGTTACATCAATAACGGTCACAGCGTTGGTTTTAACAGCGGCACCAATTGCGGTTTACCTGTTTAGGCGATACCGTAAATGTAAAAAGGGATATAACGATGATTTTGAAGGTTGGATTTAAAAGGTTTAATATGATTGATTTAATTACAAAGCCTCAATTGCATTACCAGTTAACCGCAGAACAATTGGTGGCGCAAACGCTGCAAAGGGGCGAGGGAGTTTTAAATAGTACCGGGGCTCTTGTGGTTAATACAGGTACGTTTACCGGTCGCTCGCCGGCTGATAAATTTATTGTTAAAGATCAGACCACGGAAAGTGCCATCCACTGGAACAAATTTAATCATCCGCTTGAGCCGGCCGCTTTTCTTAAATTGCAAATAGCTATTTGCGCGTATCTTAATGAAAAGGCCGAAATATGGGTAAGGGATGCTTTTGCCTGCGCCAACCCCGGATACCGCTTATCTGTACGCGTGATTACCGAAACGCCCTGGAGTAATCATTTTACGGCCAACATGTTCATTAACCCCCAACCCGAAGAATTAAAGCTTGCAGATGATTGTGAATGGCAAGTGATACAGGCTCCTGGTTTTCAGGCTATACCCGAAGAGCACGGTACCAGAAAAGGAAATTTTACTGTGATTTCTTTTGCCCATAAAACCATCCTGATAGGAGGTACGGGTTATACCGGTGAAATTAAAAAAGCCGTTTTCACGGTGCTTAATTACCTGTTACCGGGCATCAACGTATTGCCGATGCATTGCAGCATAAATGAAGGGAAAAGAGGCGATACAGCCTTGTTTTTTGGCTTAAGCGGTACGGGGAAAACTACCCTGAGTTCTGACTCCGACAGGTTATTGGTAGGCGATGATGAACATGGCTGGGACGATGACGGAACTTTCAACTTTGAAGGTGGCTGTTATGCCAAAATTATTAACCTCTCGGCCGAGCATGAACCTCAAATATATAAGGCCATTAAGCATGGTGCTTTGGTAGAGAATGCCGGTTTTATTCCCGGTACTAATCATATTGATTACAGCTGTAAAAAGCTGACGGAAAATACCCGGGTGAGTTATCCATTGAGCTTTATTAATAATGCCAAAACACAGGCGGTTTCGAGCATCCCCAAAAATATCTTTTTTCTTACCTGCGATGCCTACGGGGTTTTACCACCTATAAGCCGTTTATCTGCAGTGCAGGCCATGTATCATTACCTTAACGGTTACACCGCTAAAATAGCAGGAACAGAAGAGGGAATACTGGAACCCCAGATAACATTTAGCGCGTGTTTTGGCGCGCCTTTTCTGCCCTTGCATCCCCATAAATATGCCGAGTTGTTTGGCTATCGAATGAAAATGCAGTCGGTAAAGGTATGGATGGTTAATACGGGCTGGTGTGGTGGCCCTTACGGCACTGGCAGCCGTATTAAACTTGCCTATACAAGGGCTATGATCACCGCCGCGCTTGATGGCCGGTTGGATCATGTAAGTTACGTTGTACACCCGTTTTTCGATATGCTTGTCCCACAAAGCTGTCCTGAAGTGCCCGAATTAATATTAAACCCACGTGATGCGTGGCCGGATGTAAACGCATATGACCTGGCCGCACTGGAGCTTAAACGTAAATTTCAACTCAATTATGAGGAAGTTATGCTGGATGGCATGGTTTCAAGTAATTGCTAAATGCTAACGTTCAGTAGCTTTTTAAAAACATATAAAAGCCGTCATTGTGAGGTACGAAGCAATCCCCAAGAAGCAGATCGACTAAGCAAATCCGCGCTTATTTGATCATTTTTAAATAGCTTCTTATTGACATGGGTAGTTTTTTTCCATGGTGCGGAATTCTATTGCTTAATGCCAATTCTTCGCAGCTCAGCTGTGATAGGATTGGCATTTATTGTTGGATACCCGACGCGATATTTAATTATTTGTTTGCTAAATCGATTTATTTTGCTTTCTTTGCTAAATCAATTTAGCTTAAATAAGTACTATACAATTTCAGAAAATAAATGAGGAACTATTTTTATAGCTTGCTACTGCTTTGCGCTTTAAATACGGCCGCGGCAGCGCAAACTATCGGGCCGTTTAAGGCGGGAGATAGGGTAGTGTTCACCGGCAATAGCATTACGGATGGCGGGCATTATCATTCTTATATCTGGCTGTATTATATGACTCGTTTCCCCGGGCAGAGGATCACTATGTATAATGCCGGTATAGGTGGCGATGTATCAAAACAAATATTGGAGCGCATGGATAATGACGTATTTGCTAAAAAGCCAACGGTAGTGACGCTTACTTTTGGGATGAACGATACCGGCTACCAAAACCTGAAAGGGGCGAAGGCCGATTCTACGTACGCTGCTAAAGTGGCCGAGTCATTAAAAAGTTTCAGGCTTATTGAGCAGAAATTAATTCAGCACCCCGAGGTTCGTAAAGTGATGATTGCCTCATCGCCTTATGACGAAACATCAAAAATAAAGACCACACCATTGATTGGTAAAAACGCGGCCATGTTAAAAATCGCGGCCGTTCAGCAAGCCACCGCAGCTAAACACCACTGGGATTTTGTGGACTTTAACGGCCCTATTACAGCTATAAATTTAAAGCAGCAACAAACCGATTCGACGTTTACCCTGGAGGGCAGCGACCGTATCCACCCAACTAACGATGGGCAAATGGTGATGGCCTGCCTGTTTCTGAAAGCCCAGGGATTAGCGGGAAAGAAAGTAGCCCAGATCACTATTAATAGTGGCCGTAAAATGTTAAAAGCCGCGGAAAACTGCAAGGTAGATTTAATGGTTTTTAAAAAGAATAGCATCGGTTTCAATTACCTGGCGTCGGCGTTACCCTATCCTATAGATACCATACCAAGTGGTTTCGGTCGGCCGGCCAAAGCCCAGGCAGAGGCTTTAAAAATTATTCCCATTACGGATGAATTTAACCAGGAACTTTTACAGGTTGAAGGTTTACAAGCATCTGCACAATATGTATTGAAGATAGATGGCGAACCAATGGGTAGTTGGAGCGGCACAGATTATAACAGAGGTATCAACCTGGCAACCATCAACGCTACACCGCAATATCAGCAAGCCCTGGCGGTAATGCACCTGAACGAGGAACGCTGGACTATTGAACGCCGCCTGCGTGAATACTACTGGATGCATTACTCTATCCTGAAACCCAAGAGAATGTTGTTTAACGACGGCCTGGCCACGGTAGATTCATTGCAGAAGTATGCCAAAAAAGATTTTTTTGTGGCAGTAACCGTACCCACTTACCAAAAGGCCCGGTTTACAGCCGTAAGGGAAGCCTGGCAAAAAGAAATGGATTTGCTTACCGATGAAATCTACCGCATTAATAAGCCTGTAACACATCGCATCGAAATAACATTGGCAGCAAACAACTAATGAAAATATCTACCTGTAAATTACTGATCATATTTTTAGTGATGAGCGGCATAGCGCATACAGCCGCCGCCCAAACCGCCTGGTATATTGACGGCTACCATGGGGGAGTGTGGGGACATTATCCCGATTGGAACACCCGTTTTATGGCCGATATGCTGAAGAACAACCCCGATTGGAAGATCAACATTGAACTGGAACCAGAAACCTGGGACAGGGCGCAAATGATTGATCCGGCAGCTTATGCCGATTTTAAGGCGTTGTTTGCCGATCAATCCCTTAACGGGCGCATTGAATATGTAAACCCGGCCTATTCGCAAAGCTATATGTACAATATCTCGGGCGAGAGCATGATTCGCCAGTTCGCGTACGGGATAAAAAAAATCAGGGAGCATTTTCCAGAGGCTACTTTTACATCGTACTCTTCCGAGGAACCCTGTTTTACCAGTGCTTTGCCGCAAATTCTTACTTCGTTTGGGTTTAAATATGCATCATTGAAAAACCCTAATACCTGCTTTGGCGGCTATACCCGCGCCCATAGCGGCGAGCTGGTTAATTGGATAGGGCCGGATGGTACCGGCATCCTTACCTCGCCACGTTACGCGGTAGAAAAACTATCCGACAAATCAACCTGGCAAACCATCGGGTGGACTAATGACGCTGCTTATTTGAAAGCCGCTTATGCCGATGGTATTAAGCACCCTATAGGGATGACTTTACAGGACGCCGGCTGGAAAGGCGGCCCGTTTATTGGCAAGGGCGATAAAAATGGAATACACAGCATTTATACCACTTGGAGAAATTACTTTGCCAATGTGATTAAAGGCGATGCGGTTACTGATTGGAAGGTATCGCAGGAAGATATGCTGGTGAGCCTGGTTTGGGGATCGCAGGTTACACAGCAAATAGCGCAACGGGTTAGGGTTAGCGAAAACAAGATAGTGCAGAGCGAAAAACTGGCGGCCATGGCAAAGATTTATGCCGGTGGCAATTATCCTTCGACTGGTTTTGATGCCGCCTGGCGAACCCTCTTGCTTTCGCAGCATCACGATTGCTGGATAGTGCCCTACAATGGCAAACCCGGCGATACCTGGGCCGATAAGGTTGTAGGCTGGACAACATTCACCAATAACAAAAGTGACAGTATAGCTAAGGCATCAGTCCTTAAAATAGCCGGTGCCGCTGATGATTATGTCGCCGTTTATAATACCCTTGGTATGCATCGTAATGAAATCATTACAGTTGCCATTCCGCCAAAGTTTAACGTGGAGTACGTCGCCCTTTTTAATAGTGATGGTAAAAGGGTAGTAGGGCAGGTTATTCCCGCTGATAACACGGGGAGTGCAATGATGGCTTTCAAGGCAAGTGTGCCATCAATGGGCTACGCTGCTTACCAGTTTAAGCAAGCAGAGCAGGCGGTTTCGACGGGTGCTCATATCAGCCAATCTGTTGATGGCAATTATCACCTGGAGACAGATTTGTATAGCATTACTATCGACCCTGCCCATGGCGGCATCATCAAAAGCCTGGTAGCTAAAACAATGGGCAACCGCGAGTTTGTGGATAAAGCCAATGCCCGTGGCTTTAATGAATTGCGTGGTAATTTTTATAACGATGGCGGATTTAAATCAACCAAAGATAACCCGGTAAAAGTGGAAGTATCGCAAAATGGTCCGCTTACTGTTAAGCTGGCTATTAATGGTACCATTAACGGCAGCGGCTATACCCAGGTGCTAACCCTTAACCAGGGCGAACCACGGATAGATGTGAAACTTAAGATAGATTGGAAAGGCAATCCAGGAATAGGGGAGGCTATGCAACCCGGTACCTACAAAATGGAGAACCCCGCCAAACCTTTTTATGACGACAGAAATAAACTGCTGGCGCTTTTTCCGCTTAATTTAAAACATCAAAAAGTATACAAAAATGGGCCATTTGATGTTACCGAAAGCAAGTTGCGCAACACGTTTTATACCCGCTGGGATAGCATCAAAAATAACGTGATCCATACCTGGGTAGATGTTACCGGCGATAATGACCAATATGGCATGGCGCTGCTAACAGATCATACCACCAGTTACGCGCATGGTGAGGATTTTCCGCTGGCGCTTGATGTGCAATACTCGGGCATGGGGCTTTGGGGGCGCAATTACACCGTTAACGGCCCAACCGAAATTAATTACGCGTTAATACCGCATACCGGCAAATGGGATAGGGCCGGAATTTGGGGCGAGGCTACCCAATGGCAGGAACCTTTGATAACAAGTACAGGCAGGCCGCAAACCGGTACTAAAAGTTCATTGATAAAAACGGACAAGGGGGTTGAGGTAAGCGCTTTGCAATGCAATGGCGATGATATGCTGCTGCGGGTTTTCAATACAGGCACCAGCAACCATTGCAAGGTCGAGTTCCATTTTAATATCGATAAAGCCGAACTTGTTGAATTGGATGGCCGGGTTAAACAGCAATTGCCAATTAAAAAAGTGCAGAGCGGCCACGCAATTGATTTTTACATACCCAAATTTGGTGTGCGTACGGTTAGGTTGGTTAAAGCGGGGCTGTAGGGGAGTTTTTAAAACTATAAGTCTGGTGTTTATCACCGCCCTCAAAAAAATATAAAAATAATTACACAAATATTTTGCTAAATCGATTTTATTAAATAATTTGGACGGTAATTACCAATTATAAATATCCACTTCTTAAAATATCAATGCGGCAACTTAAAGCTAATTCTGTAAAAGGGATTGTGTCTTTTGTTTTTGTGGCAGCAGGTATTTTTGAAAGTAAAACCATAGGAGCGGGGCAGGCAAAGGCGTTGCATTAAATAAAAAACAGCTAATAACTAACGGGGCTGAAAACAGGTACTTATTTTTTACTGTAAGCCAACAAAAACGGGGATGTAATATTGAGAATGATGTAATAGATGATGTTGATTTGTGCGGATTTGCTAAAACGATTTATGTGAAACCAAATTATAAATACTATATCTATCAACCATTTATCAAAACCAAATTATGAAAAGAAAATTATTTACCTTGTTTGTTGCCGGTACTGCCCTTTTGCAGGCCTGTAAACGCGATGAATCGGCAAAACCGGCTACGCCGTCCACGGTTGTAGCAGGGGCCAAAATTCCCCTGGCGGGGTCGCCCGTGAACGCTTATGGCACGTTTTACATCAGCAATGTTTCCAGCAGCAAGATCATCGAAATTAATGGGATAGGCATGCTCAATGATGGTAACGCCGCCCAACAATACCAATACCTGGGCAGTGGTACGGCCACCAATCCCAATCAAAAATGGTACATTATTCAACAAGGTACCGGTGCAATAACAAGTACCACCAAATTTAAGCTCATGAACGTGGCCAGCGGTAAGTACCTCGAAGTGCCACTGGCCTCTACCACGCCGGGTATTGGCCTTTGGCAGGATAAAGCCAATACCAATAACGCCCAGCAATGGTATATCCAATCGATAGGTACCAATATTTACAAAATTATAAATGTGGGCAATGGCCTTGCGGTAACCAACGAAGGCGCATCAACCAGTAACGGAACCGCCATAACGCAGGAGGCTTTTGTGAGCGGGAATACCGCCCAGCAATGGGTATTAAACAGTATCACTGCCGAAGCCTATCGCGATGATGATGTGGTAAACTTTTTCCATCGTACCAGCGGTACCGTGGCTTTTGACGAAGGTAAAAGTATCCCCCTTACTTACGGCGCCAATAACGGCAAGGTATTTTGGGTTACGGAGGATGCTTACGCCGGCGATCAGCTGCAATCAAGCGGGCAATTGTACTGCCAGTTTTTTAAATACCATAATTCGGCATTGTTGCAACCGGCAAGTCATAGCTGGGATCAATCATTAACGCCCAATATCACTACCACAAATTCGCCGGTGAGCAACCTGGAAATCATTGAAAGCCCTGGCGACCATAACAGTACCTATCGCTGGCCGGGCATTGGCATTGAGGCGGGGAGCAAGGTGCTGTTATACACCTATGAATCTGCAAACGGTTCAACCGCGGCTAACCAGGTTGTTTATTCCATTAATCAAAATACCACAGGCTTAAATTGGGGTGCTGCAACGCGTTTAACCCCGAATGGCATCTCGGGACAGACAGATGTAGGCTTTAGCAGTGGCATGGTAAAAAACACAACCGGCGATAGCGTTTATGTATATGGCAATAAAAGCGTTTACTTTAATACGGCCAACATATTCCTGGCCCGCTTCCCGGTAAGCAACCCATCAAGCTGGACTTTCTGGACCGGCAGCAGCTGGTCTACAAGCCTGCAATCGGCATCAACAGCAGCTATTACCGTGGGCAGTGGGAATACCACACAGCAAAACGTAGCTATATCAAAGGTGAATGGTAAATATGTAATGATGATTACAGACCTGGGGTATTTTTGTGATCCGGGCAGCCACAACATTTACATTTGTACGGCTACCAGTCCGGCAGGGCCATTCACCACACCCAAACTGGTTTTTACCATTAACGATATGTACAACGGGCATTTGGCCAAATATTATACGCCGGCCATACACGGCGAGTTTAGCAACGGGCATAACGAACTTTTGGTTACCTATTGTTTAAATTACAACGCCGATGGCGGCAGCTGCTCAACCCAAACCTGCTTTAACAATAACCAGGACCCTAATTATTACCAGGTAAAAGGGGTAAGGATACCGTATTCGTTGGTGGGGTTGTAGGGAGTACAAGAAGCGGACGTTAAGAGAAACGAGAGGCTTGCGAAGTTTTTAAAATGACAGGGCTGAAAAGCCAGAGCCACGAGCGAATCCCCTCTTCAGAGGGGCGGAGGGGTGTGTTGTACAAGCGATGAGGAACGCCGAAGAACACACCCCTGCCAACGCTCAAGCCCAGTGCGCCCCCTCTCAAGAGGGGATTTGACTTGATGGGAAGAAAAAAGAGAATAACTAAATACACAATGAAGAAAGTTTTTTTACTACTGGTGGGTCTCGGGATAACCGCGTTAACACATGCTCAAAAGATAGCGCCGTTTAAGGCTGGTGATAGGGTAGCATTTGTGGGTAACAGTATTACCGATGGCGGGCATTATCATTCCTACATCTGGCTGTATTACATGACGCATTTTCCCAACGCGCGCATCACCTGTTTTAACGTGGGTATCGGCGGCGACGCCATTGGTCAGATAGCTGATAGGTTTGATGACGATGCCTTATCAAAAAAGCCCAATGTTTTAACCCTTACCTGGGGCATGAATGATAGCGGCTATTTTGAATGGTATAAACCAGATGCGCAGGATTTTATGGATAAACGCATACAGGGTAGTTATAAAACTTTTGCCACCCTCGAAGAAAAGCTGGCGCAGCATACCGAAATAAAAAAGATCTTCATTTTAGGTTCGCCGTATGATTTTACATCTAAGTTTAATAAGCAAAATCTTTATCCCGGTAAAGCGCAGGCGTTTTCAAAAATCATTGATTTTCAGGAAGCCGCAGCTAAAAAAGATGGTTACGGTTATGTCGATTTTTTCCACCCGATGAGCGCCATTAACCTCCGAGAGCAGGCCAAAGATTCTACTTTTAGTTTAACCCCCAATGATAGGATTCACCCGGATAATGATGGACACCTGGTGATGGCTTACCTGTTTTTAAAAGCGCAGGGTTTGGATAATATGCCGGTAGCCGATGTGGTGGTAAACGCCCAAAACAAAAAAGTTTTAAAAGCAGTTAACTGCCGCGTTAGTAACGTGGTTACCGCTGCCGATTCTGTAGGTTTCAATTACCTGGCCAACTCGCTGCCTTACCCTATTGATACCATTCCGCGTTCATGGGGGAATCGCAAAAAACAGTCGGAAGCGTTAAAGGTTGTGCCTTTTACCAAAGAGTTTAACCAGGAGCTATTGACTATTAAGGGATTAAAAGCCGGCAATTATGTAGTGAAAATTGATGGTGAACAAATTGCCAGCACATCTGCGGAGCAACTTTCCAACGGGCTCAACCTGGCCGAAATTACCACTACCCCAGAATATCAGCAAGCCATACAAATAAGGGAACTAAACGAAGAACGCTGGGATATTGAACGCCGAACCCGCATGTACAAATGGATGCAGTATGATTTTTTAAGAGGAAAAGGTTTGTTGTACAATGATAGCAATGCGGCCCTTGATACCGTGAAAAAATACGCGGTGAAAGATATTTTTGTGAATGGCAACAAGGATAATTATACCCGTGCCCGCTACAAAAATGTGCGTGATGCCTGGCAAATGGAAATGGATGTACTTACCAATCAAATTTATGCCATTAACAAACCACAAAATCATCGCATAACCATTGTTGCCGCTAAATAACACACCACCGAACTTATCTTAACTATGAATACTTATAAAAAAACATTTTTATTGCTGATCATCTGCTTTATAACATTTATAAAGGCCAATGCTGCAACGGTTGATACCGCCTTAACACATAGTGATGCTATGCATAAGGATATTAAAGCCGTGGTAATTAAACCGGTGGGCTATAGCACCGGCAAAAAATACCCGGTACTTTACCTGCTGCATGGCTTTAGCGGTAACTACAGTGATTGGATTACCAAAGTGCCGGCCATTGCCGGCCTGGCCGATCAGTACCAAATAATCATCGTTTGCCCCGATGGTGCTTTCGCGGGCTGGTACTATGATAGCCCAATGAACAAAGAATGGCAATTTGAAACCTACGTAGGTACCGAGCTGATTAACTATATTGATAAGCATTATGACACCATAAACGATAGGAGCGGACGGGCAATTACTGGTTTAAGCATGGGCGGCCATGGTGCCATGTACCTGGCCTTTAAGCATCAGGATAAATTTGGCGCCGCAGGCAGCATGAGCGGTGTGGTTGATGTGCGGCCTTTTGCCGATAGCTTTGGCATTGAGCAAATGCTGGGCAAATACAGCGAGCATCCCGATACCTGGGAAAAAAATACGGTCATCAATATGATTTATCTTATCAAACCAAATTCATTGGCCCTCACCTTTGATTGCGGTTATGACGATTTTACCTTTAAGGTGAACCAGGCTTTTCATGACGAACTGCTGCTGCGCAAAATTCCGCATGATTTTACCATACGCCCGGGCACGCATAACTGGGAGTATTGGGGAAATTCCATCAATTACCAGATGCTGTTTTTTAGCAGGTTTTTTAATAAGCAGAAGTAGGGGAGAGGGGGAGATCTCATGGCGTAGAATACTCACCCGCCAGCCCGCCTTTGGCGGACGGCACCCTCGCTCCGGCTACGCCGCATAGAGGGGTTTGAACGCGGGTTGGTTTTTCTTTTATGTTTAGCAATTCAAAATATTCACCATTCAAACCCCTCTTTCAGGCTTGCCGAAGAGAGGGTGACGAGCGTAGCGATGTCGGGTGAGTCTTTGCCAGCATTCAAAGCCAATGTTTGTATAATACCCATTAAATAATGGATTATACGGCCGTTTAAGCTGACATTATTCGCCTCGATAACTATTCTGTTTTTGAGCAGTTTTTAGGGGGCATAGTGTTGCCATTTTAATTTTACCGGGCTTATAATGTTAAGCCCCATTTTTAAACACATTTTTAATTTTTTAAAGCATTTAATGCGAACAAAATAAATTTGAAAAAAGTGCGGAAAAAATTTGCTAAATCGTTTTTATGGTTTAAATTAGCACTCAGATTCAATATCTGTTATAAACCAGTTACCATATACTTACTTTTTTGAACCATAATCTGGTAAAGGTTATGGAAATGTGCTAAATCGATTTTTCTAAAATTGAAAAGTTGGTATTGCGTGTAAAATTATGCTATTGTAAATAAACCTATAATATGAAAAAAATTTACTCCAGGTTTCTTTTTTATCCGCTTACAGGGCTCGCGCTTTTTTACATGTCATCGTGTAAAAAGGATGGCTTTTTGGGGCAAACAGTTACATCAAACTTAACTAAGGGTACCGTGTTTGCCGATAGTGCTAATACCGTGGCGTTTTTATCAAACATCTACAGCGGGGTTGGTTTCAGCTTTAATCCCGGCAGGTTTACGTACGGGGGGATTGATGCGTCATCAGATGAGGCCGAAGTGTATACATCTGCGGGCTCAACGGCGCTGGCTTTTGAATCGGGCACGGTTAACGCGGCGGTTATTACGGATGATGCGTACAAAAACAGCTATATAAATATCCGCGCGGTAAATCAGCTGCTGGCTAATTTGCCAAAATCGCCAATAAAGGCCTTTGCCAAAACCCAGATGCGTGCAGAAGCTCACTTTTTAAGGGCCTGGTATTATGCCATTTTATTGAAACACTACGGCGGGGTACATATTGTTAAGGATAGTATTTACAATTATACCGATGCTATCCCGGCGGCCCGCAACACGTACGCCGAAACTGTTAACTACATCCTGGCCGATTGTGATACAGCGGCAGCTGATTTACCATTAACGCAAACAGGTTTAAGTTATGGTCGCGCTTCAAAAGGCGCGTGTATGGCGCTTAAATCAAGGGTATTACTTTACGCTGCAAGTCCGCTGTTTAATGGTCAGTCAATAGGAACAGGTGCCACCAAAGAATTGGTTGGCTATGCAAGCTATGATAAAGAACGCTGGAAACTTGCTGAAGATGCTGCCCTGGCACTGATAAGCACCGGTGCTTACCAGTTAAATACGGACAACGCTACAGCACCGGGTTACGGCTTTCAGCACCTGTTTACGCTGCCGCTTAATACCGAGTATATTTTTCAGCTGATGCGTGGATCAAATGCCGACTTTGAAGGCCTTTGGCAACCACCAACACGTACCGGTAAAAACGGTGCCTTTCCCTTGCAAGCCCTTGTGGATGCCTTCCCGATGGCAAACGGTAAGCCGATTACCGATCCAACATCCAATTACGATCCTCAAAACCCATACGCCGGTCGTGATCCGCGTTTGAATTACTCTATCATTCATGATCAATCGCTGATGCAGGTAAGGCTGGCATCTGGCAAAACCCCTATCGATATTTTTATTGGCACTTATCTGGGGCGCAGTACCGGGCCGGATGCTGTAAACGTAGGCACCCGCACGGGCTACTACACCAACAAGATGTTAGATCCCGATGCCGTATCGCAGGATTTTACTCATCCAACAAAAAGATGCTGGCCGCTGATGCGCTATGCCGAGATATTGCTTAACTACGCCGAGGCTGCCAACGAATACAGTGGCCCTACAACGCAGGTTTACCAGGCTATTGAAGCTATCAGGCAAAGGGCGGGCCTAAATCCTTACCAATTACCCACCGGGTTAAGCCAGGCCGATATGCGCACCGTTATACAAAACGAGCGCCGCATTGAACTGGCCTTTGAAGAGCACCGCTTTTGGGATGTGAGGCGCTGGAAAATTGCCGACCAAACCGAAAATGTACAAACCTACGGTATGGAGGTTGACAGGAATAACAGCTCCGTTACCTACAAAACTTTCCCGGTACGTAAACGCAATTTCCGCACGGCAATGTACCTGTGGCCTTTACCGCAAACCGAGGTGGCAAAATCAGCAGCGATGTTACAAAATCCCGGTTATTGATCATTAACAGATATAGCAAATGAAAAAGAATAACATATTTAACCAGGTAAGCCTTTTGCTGATAGCTGTGGTAACTATCCTGATGGCATCATGCAAAACCGAAAAGCCGCTATCCGTAGCCGAGCCGGTGAAAGATATTACCGGCAGCTGGCAGGTAATTCGGGCCACTCGCAACGGTACCGATTTAACCAGCATTATTGATTTTACAAAATTCAGGGTAAACTTTAAATCAGGTACCTACAACCTGGAAAACAAACTGCCTTTTTTGGTTGATGGCGACGGCCAATACTCATTGGATGATCCTAAATACCCGTTTAAAATAACTTTTACAGCCACCGGCGGTACGCCTGTTGCAACGCCTTTCACTTATCCTATTGTGAACGGTAAACGGCAGCTAACTATTACGTTTAGCCCGGGATGCCCCAATAATAGCTATGTGTATGTATTACAGAAAACCAATTAATTAAACACAAACCCAATAAATAAATACGAAGAATTTATGAGATCATATTTACATATTAAAGCTAAAGGTTTGTGGAAGTTTTGCGCTTTAATAACCATTGCCATAATACTGGCCTGCTGCGGCGAAATTATTACCGGCGTCGATCAGCCGGCTACTGCTACGGTGGGCGCGGTTGTGCCTATTACCGTTCACATTAACATACCCACAGTAGGTAACGGCGGCCCCGATTACCTGATCTTCGGTTTCCTGGTGCCTAAAGGCTGGAAAGCGGCTCAAAACACCACCATTACATACACCAGTCCGCTGGGTAATGGCACTATGAACCTGGTACCTGCCGGTACAGTTGCAAAAAATGGCGGCGGCCTTGACTGGCCTGCTTATATGAAAAAAACTTTTCAGATAGGCGGCAACTTAATTGACGATATGGAGTGGGTGGCCTATCAATCAGATAAAGCCTATCCGCACAGTGATGGTAATGCCATATCTGGCGATTTGCACATCAAAATTAAAGTAGGTGCCGATGGTAATAACACCCTGGTGAAATTAGGCTACGTAATTACCGATACCGGTAACGGTTTTACCAGCGATGGTAATGGCACTTACTATAGCGAAAAGGTAACCGACTGCTTTGAACTAACCGGCGGCACCGGCGATCTGGTGGATTTTTGTAACCCGCAGTTAACCACCATTAACCCGCCCAAATCATTAGACAATGATATCATCACCCTCACCTTTGATGGTACCGTGGTTGAAACCAAATTAATTGATAGCAATCCAACAGAAACTTATCTGTGCGCCACAGCCTATACCAGCGATGGTAAAACCATTAGCGTGTGCGAGCAAACGGATAAAACCAAAATGGTGCAAACGGCGTCGGGCAGTAAAAAATTTCAGGTAACATTTTGGCCAAAGGCTTTCTTTGGTACCACCGGTACGCAAACCATAACTAAAATAGAGTATTTCGTAACCGATAAAACGGGCGCTATAAAGGTTGGCTATGGTAATACCCTGGCTCCGTTTGTGTACACGTTTAAGTGCTCATAAACCAGTTTTAAAACAATGATGTTGCTTAAGGGACCATAAAGTGCTATGGTCCATGCACATTTGCTAAAACGATATTTTAATTATTGCCAACAATTTAAATCTTATACTATGGCTTATTGCTACTTAAAGAAATGCTTTACAGGTTTCATGATATTGATGCTTATGCTGGTAAAAACCGGGTATGCAGCCATGCAGGATACCACAGGCAGGGGTAGTACCCATCCTGATTGGGTAAGCGGGATTGTACTTGATGAATTTGCCAATCCCTTAAAAGGGGTTAAAGTTGCCATAAAAGGCAAAGCCGAAGCGGCAGTTACTGATAAGGACGGCCATTTTGAAATTAACGCCGGGCTTAATGATGAGCTGGTTTTTACCAGGGCTAATTATAACACACGCCAGGTTGTAGTTAAAAATAAAGGCATTTTAACGGTACGGTTGCTGGATACCTACCTTAAATCGCCAGAAACCATTAATGTGTTGTACGGCACCAAAAAGGCATCTGCCAACTTAGGATCGGTTGCTACCATTTACAACAACCAACTCACCACCACACCTGCATCGTTATATACCTATGCATTGCCGGGCCAGTTAGCGGGCTTGTATACGCAGCAATACAGCGGTTTCAGTACCCCGCAAACAGCTACCCAAACCGTGGCCGACTTTGTTGGTAATGTGGTACAGCACAACAACTACTCCGCAAATGATAATACCGAAATTGGTTTATCATTACGCGGCCAGGCGCCCATTACCATTATTGATGGGGTACAGCGCGAATTATCGTCTATCGATCCGGAAAGTATCGAATCGGTATCGGTATTGAAGGATGCGTTGTCAAATATATTGCTGGGCATCAACAGTTCACGTGGGGTGCTATTGGTAACTACCAAACGCGGCCAGGCCGGCGCGCCACGCATTTCATTTACGGCCGAAGCCGGATCACAGCACCCGCTTGATTTGCCTACGCCATTGCCTGCCTACCAGTATGCGTATTTGTATAACGAGGCTTTGCAAAATGATGGTAAACCGGCTATTTACACTGCCGATGATTTTAATGCCTACCGTAACCATACCGATCCGTACCGCCACCCGGATGTTAACTGGTTTAAAACCCTTTTGCGTAATAATTCGCCATTAAGCAGCTATAAGTTAAATGTTAATGGCGGTACCGATGTGGCACAGTACAGCGTATCGTTAAGCTATCTTGATCAGCAAGGGATGTTCAATACGGCCCCTACATCAACCTATAACACCAATAACGATTTAAACCGGTATGTGATCAACTCTGATCTGAGCGTTAACGTTACCAAAAAGTTTACTGTTGATTTACAGTTATTTGGCCGTATTCAACAAGCTACGCAGCCGGGAACGGGTTATGGAAATATTTTAAACACATTGTACAACACGCCAAACAATGCCTACCCGGTTTATAACCCTAACGGCTCATTTGGTGGTACTACCTTGTTTACCAATAACCTGTTGTCACAATCAGAGTTTTCGGGCTATCAGCGTACCAACAGTAACGATGTAATGGCCAATCTCGATCTTAATTACAACCTCAGCAGCGTAACACCGGGCCTTTCGTTAAAATTGAAAGGTAACCTGGCTTTTGAATCGCAGGGGCTGGTGAACCGTTCTTTACAAAATAATACCTATTTGTATAATAAAGATAGTACGTATTCGGCAGTGGGTACGCCAATATCACAGTCAAATGGCTTTGCAACGGTATCAAGCGCCCGCTACTCATTCGCGCAGGCTGCCGTGAATTATGAAAGACAATTTGGCAAAAGCAATGTAAGCGGCATGTTGCTGTATGATAGCCGGTCTGCAGTTTTAAACTATGACCTTTCTGGCGTCACTACCGATAGGGCGGTTAAGTTTGGCTACAATTATGATAGCAAATACTTTTTAGAAGCATCGGTAAACAGCAGCGGTTACAACAGGTACCCACCGGGCCACCAGTATGGCACATTTTACGCTATTGGTTTGGGCTGGCAAATGGCACAGGAAAGCTTCATGACGAATCTAAGCTGGATAAGCTCATGGAAATGGCGTGCAACCTACGGTAAAACCGGTAATGCCAACGTAGATAATTTTGGTTACTACAACTTTTTACAAACCTACAGTACCTCAAATGGCTATCCTTATACTTTGGGTACTGCCCGCAGTGTAATTCAAAGCTACAATGAAAATACGCTGGCTAACCCATACATCAGGTGGGAGAGTGCTAAGAAGCTGGATATAGGTGCCGATATCTCCCTGTTTAAAGATCACTTTAAAATTACTGCCGATTATTACCGCGACAGGTATTACGACTTGCTGCAAACCCGTGGCAACAGCATCGCTTTGTTGGGTACAGGTTACTCTGCAGAAAACATTGGTGTAAAACTATACAAAGGCACCGAGCTTACGTTAACCTACCAGGATCATGCAGGCAGCTTTAACTACTTTATAAGCGGCAACGGATCAATTCAAAGAGCTGTTAATGTATTTAGCGATGAAGAGCCTGTGCCGTACCCCTGGATGAAACATACCGGCCTATCGCCAGATGTGGTATTTGGCTACACTGCCATAGGTTACTTTAAAGATGCCCAGGATGCTGCAAGCAGCGCCACGTATACAGGCTACACCCCGCAAGCCGGCGATGTAAAATACAAAGACCTTAACGGCGATCATGTAATTAATCAGTTTGACGTTGCGCCAATTACCAATAACAAACCGCTTATTTATTACGGAGCGTCACTTGGGTTTAATTATGAGGGCTTTAGCCTGAGCGTGATTTTACAGGGCGTAACCAACCGTCAAATCATCTATAACAGCAACTTGGTAAACGGCTTTGCGGGCATCGGGCCGTTTGGTAACATTTATTCGGGACAGGGCTATGATGCCTTAAGCGGCCGCTGGACACCAGAAACCGCCGATGTGGCAACCGCGCCGCGATTAACGGTATCCGGTAATATCAATAATGGGCTGCTTTCAAGCCGCAACATTCGCTCTGGTAATTACATGAGGCTTAAAAATGCAGAGGTAGGCTATAACCTGCCTTACGACTGGGCACACAAGCTGCGCCTATCGGGCATCAGGGTGTTTGCCAATGGCGAAAACCTGTATACGCTTTACGGCTATAAAGGGGTCGATCCCGAGGTAAATGGTTTGGTATACCCTATACAAAGGGTGCTTAACGCGGGCATAAATATTAAGCTATAGTTTTTGGCCAACATTAAAATTATGATCATGAAGAGAATTAAAAATATAAGTATAGCGGCCACAGCATTAGTGATAGTATTGGCGGGCTGTAAAAAATATGAGCAATTTCCGGTTGATAAGGTGGGCATCAACTATGTGTTTGATCCTAAAGATTCATTGGGTACCGGCGCACGGGAATTTTTATACGGCATTTACCCGGTAATGAAGAGCGGCCACAACAGGGTAGGCGGCGACTATTTGGATGCCGCGTCTGACGATGCGATGTCATCAGCATCATCAACCACAACCCAAACTACCATACTGGCTACGGCCACCTACAACTCGTATACCGTACCTGCCGATGAAAATCTTTGGGCTTACTATTACGCAGGTATCCGTAAGGCAAACATTTTTGTAAATAACATTGGTGTTGTGCCGGTAATGGCTAAGTACAACGGCTATTCGGAAAAGTATGTATGGAAAAGCGAGGCACGCTGGTTAAGGGCTTTCTTTTACTTTGAACTGGTAAAACGCTATGGTGGCGTGCCTTTATTAGGCGATAAAGTATATACCATAAGCGATAACGTAGCCCTGCCGCGCAATTCGTTTTCCGATTGTATCAAATACATTGTAAGCGAATGCGACGCTATTAAGGATACCCTGCTAACAGCTCCTGTTGCCAACCCCAATGCCGATGCGCAAAGGGTTACCAAAGGCGCTGCGCTGGCTTTAAAAGCAAGAGCGTTGCTGTATGCTGCAAGTCCGTTATTTAATGGTGGCAATATTGACGCGTCAAACCCTTTAACCGGCTATACCGATAACAGTGTAGCCCGTTGGGCAGCGGCTTCTGCAGCTGCTAAGGATGTGATGAATTTAAATAGCTATTCGCTATTTAGCAGTTTCACAGGCCAGTTTTTAACGCAGAATAATTCTGAAATGATTATGATACGGCAAACCGGCAGCGACAACGCTATTGAGAGCATCAACGCGCCTATAGGTTTTACGGGCGCGGCCGCCAAAGGCCAAACCAGCCCAAGCCAGCAATTGGTTGATGCTTACCCCATGTTAAACGGCCTGGCAATTACCGATGCTGCATCGGGCTATGATAGTAACAACCCTTACCAAAACCGCGATCCTCGCCTTACGGGTACCATTTTTTACAATGGCGCGCGCTGGCTAAACAGCGATTTGCAGCTGTATGAAGGTGGTATGAGTAAGCCCAATACCAGCTTGCAACAAACCACAACTGGCTATTACATGCGCAAGTTTATGGGTAACGAGGAAAATACCAACAGTTTCCAGGGCCATAATGCCGATTGGATCATCATCAGGTATGCCGACGTGCTGTTAGGGTATGCCGAGGCCGAGAATGAGGTTAACGGCGCTACCAGCGATGTGTACAGTGCCTTGATCAGCATCCGCAAAAGGGCAGGTATTACAGCAGGTGGCGACGGTTTATATGGCTTAAAAGCCGGTATGAGCCAGGCACAAATGCGCGATGCCATCCATAATGAACGCCGTATTGAATTTGCTTTTGAGGAGAGCCGCTACTGGGATATCCGCCGTTGGAAAACAGCCGAAACAGTGATGAACCAGCCGCTGAAAGGCATGTCTATCACCAAAATAGGATCGAGCTTAACTTATAACATCGTTAACGCGCTCACCGCCAAGTTTACTTCGCCGCAAATGTACCTGTATCCAATACCGTACGACGAAGTGTTAAAGAACCCGAATATGAAACAAAACCCCGGATGGTAATCCTTAAATCAATTTAACCAATTAATTAAGCAGTTATGAGAAAATTCATACTTTTCTTTCAAATAATAATAGCCATAGTTCCGGTGGTGGTGTTTGCGCAAAATAAAGCCATAACAGGCAACGTGCGCGATCTTACCGGTGCTTTGCCAGGCGCATCGGTGGTTGAAAAGGGATTGCCATCAAATGGTACCATTACCAATGCCAACGGTAAATTCAGCCTTACCCTTAAAGGGAAGTCAAACATAATCATTGTAAAATTCATCGGCTACATTACGCAGGAATATGCGCTTAAAGATGGTAATACAGCCGATGTTATCCTGCAAACCAATAACAACGGTTTGGATGAAGTAGCAGTAGTAGGTTACGGCAAAAGGAGCAGGCCAACCAACACCGGCGCGGTAAGCTCCATATCAGCTGCCGATATCCGCACGGTACCAACAGCCAACGTGCAAAACGCGCTTACCGGTAAACTGCCGGGTTTCTTTTCGCAACAGGCATCGGGCCAGCCGGGTAAGGATGCATCTGACTTTTATATTCGTGGTGTAAGCTCATTAAATCCTGCCGGTAACCAGCCTTTGATTATTGTGGATGATATTCAGTATAGCTATGACCAGTTACAACAAATCAACGTAAACGAAATTGAAAGTATCTCGATATTAAAAGACGCCTCCACCACCGCTATTTACGGTATTAAAGGTGCAAATGGTGTTTTGGTAGTAACTACCCGCCGCGGTAAAAGCGGAGCGCCCAAAGTTAACCTGCGGGTTGAAACCGGTGTACAGGCCCCTACAAAAACGCCAACCTTTTTAGATTCCTATCATTCGGCACAGCTAATTAATGAAGCTTATGCCAATGATGGCCTTCAGTTGCCGTTTACAGCGGCCGATATAGATCATTTTAAAACCGGCGATGATCCTTACGGGCATCCCAATGTTGATTGGTATAACAAGATCTTTAAGAAAAACACCTACCAGGCCAATACCAACCTCGATATCTCGGGCGGTAACAGCGCTTTAAAATATTTTATCTCGGGTGGTATTTTAAAACAAAACGGTTTGGTACGTGATTTTGCCGATCCGCAAAGTTTGGTGAACACCAATTACTACTTTAACCGTTATAACTTCCGGTCTAATTTAGATTTAAAGGCCAATAAAACATTGGATCTGCGTTTGGATGTAACCACCCGTTTCTCAGATCTTAACCAGCCTTATAATGAAAACGCTGTAGGCGAAATTTACAATTTTACCAAAGAAACACCTTTTACAGCGCCTTATTTAAATCCCAATGGGTCATACTCTTACGCGTATTCGGGTTTTAACCCCGATCACCTGCCAACGCTAAATGCAAGGCTTGCTGCAGGCGGTTATCAACACTCGCGCCGTACCGACTTTAACTTTTTGTTTGGCGCAACTCAAAAATTAGATGCCCTTACCGATGGACTGTCATTAACCGGCAGGGTGGCTTACTCCAGCATTGAGCAGTTTACCAAGCAAATATTTAACGGCGGCGGTATCCCGGCTTATCATTACAATCCAACAAATAATCAATACTCATTGCAGCCGGGCGGTACCTATGTTTACTCCACCTATGTGTTAACTGGTAACACCGATATGAACAGCAATAATTATGATATACAGTTGTATGCCAATTACGATCATAATTTTAATAACGCGCACCACGTAACCGGTTTGTTGTTGTTTAACCAAACATCGCAAACGTATAACGCGCAATCATTACTGGATGCATCTTTGGTGGCTGTGCCGCAAAAGTTTCAGGGTGTATCGGGTAAATTAGGGTACGATTATATGCAGAAATATTTGTTGGAGTTTAACATCGCCTATAACGGTACCGATAGGTTTGCGGCCAATCACCGTTTTGGTTATTTCCCGGCATTAAGTATTGGTTATAACCTTGCTAAAGAGAAATTTTTCTCTGACAAGTTCCCTGTATTCAGCCTGTTAAAAGTAAGGGCAAGCTATGGTTTGGTGGGTTCTGATGCAGCGCCGGGCAACCGTTATGTGTATAACCAGGTTTACAAACAAGGTGGAGGCTACTATTTTGGCGAAACACCTACAGGTTACGGTACCATTTATGAAGATGCCTTAAGCAATGCCAACGTAGTTTGGGAGCGTGCCAAGAAAACCGACATTGGTTTGGATATGAACTTATTTAACGATAAAATTTCGGCCACGATAGATTATTTCCATGATATCAGGTATGATCAGCTGATTGTGCCGGGTAGCGTGCCCGAAATTTTAGGTGTTGGCTTACCAGCCGTAAACATTGGTAAAACCCGCAATCAGGGTTTTGATGGGCAAATTAGCTATCATAGCACCCTGGGTAAGGTTCAGTACAATGTTGGCTTTGTGTTTTCATACGCCAAAAACAAAATCCTTTTTCAGGACGAAGCAGCTCCGGCTTATCCCTGGCTGGCTAAAACAGGGCAGCCAATCGGTCAGCAGTTTGGTTACCATTCCCTGGGATATTATACCGCCGATGATATCAGCAAAATTACAGCATACAAAGCCGCTCATGGTGGCTCAAACGCAGGCGATCCTATAGCAGTGCCAGATAATGGTTTACCGCTACAACCCGGCGATTTAAAATACCAGGATTTGAATGGCGATGGGCAGATTAACGTATTTGACCAGCGTGCTATCGGTCATCCAAACCTGCCAAATACCTCATTAGGTTTATCGCTACAGGCGGTTTACAAGGGGTTTAGCATCAGCGCGCTGTTTGCAGGTTCGTTTAACTACAGCTTCGCGGTATTGGGCACAGGTATTGAACCTTTCCAAAGCCAGTTTCAACCCATACACGAGGAGCGCTGGACGCCTGCTACAGCCGCCACTGCCCAATTCCCAAGGTTAACCACCAATCCTACATCGGTAAATAGTCCAACATCATATTTTTCTGACTATTGGTTAATTAACGCTTACTACATCCGCTTAAAAACCATCGATGTAGGTTACCAGTTACCGGCCAAAATGCTGCCCTTTAAAATTAACAACGCCCGTATTTATCTGAGTGCCTACAACCTGTTCACCTGGGATAACTTCAAAAAATACCAGCAAGATCCGGAGGTGGCAACCAATACCGCGGGTGATGCCTACATCAACCAACGGGTAATTAATATTGGCATACAGGCTGGGTTTTAAAAGGCCTTTATACAAGAGATCAACCAAGGGACGACTCACCCGGCCGACGCTGCGCTGGGCCGCCCTCTCTCCGGCAAGCCGCAAAGAGGGTAATAAAAACAGCGTTTAACCCCCTCTATGCGCGAAGCGGAGAGAGGGGTGACAAGCGTAGCGATGTCGGGGTGAGTCGTCTTCATTATGCGAATCAGATTTTACATTAAGTGATGCCGAAATAACCACCCGGCATCGCTTCTTTTTTAACATTTATCCTTTCTTTTTTGATATTCTTTATCATTAAATTAGTACTATGTTTCCAACCATAGGCCACCTTTTGTATTACCTGTTTGGTATCAGCTTTACTTTCCCAATTCAAACACTGGGATTGTTGGTGGCGCTGTCGTTTTTCTTTGCCTACCTGGTATTTACTGCCGAGTTTAAACGTTACGAGGCTCTGGGCAAAATACAGGGGTTTACAAGGGAAGTGTTGGTAGGCGGCAAGGCCACGGGGGCAGAAATTGCGGTAAATTCCATACTGGGACTGTTGCTGGGTTTTAAGGCTTTTGGCGCTATGTTTAACTACACCGAATTTTTCGCCAATCCACAAGCCTACCTTTTATCCATGAAGGGTAATTTGGTAATGGGGATACTTACTGCCGCGGTATTTGGGTTTTGGGTTTATGCCGATAAAAAAGAACACGAACTGGAAATTCCAAAGCTGGAGGTACAAACTGTACACCCTTACCAGTTAATGGGTTTAATAGTTTTTTCTGTAGGTTTCTTCGGTTTCATCGGTGCCAAACTTTTTGATACGGTGGAACATTGGAACAATTTCAGGTATGACCCTTTGGGCACATTATTTAACGTAAGGGGTTTTTCTTACTATGGCGGTTTGATATTTGGCGCGCTTACTTATCTGTACATAGGCCACAGAAGAGGTATGAAATTGGTGCACCTGGCCGATATTGGTTCGCCGGGTATGATGCTGGCTTATGGCATTGGCCGTATTGGTTGCCAGTTGGCCGGCGATGGTGATTGGGGCATTGTGAATGAACATGCCAAACCCGGTTTTTTGCCACAGTGGATGTGGTCGTTCAAATACCCGCACAATGCCATCAACGCCGGTTTGCCCATCCCCGATTGTGATGGTAATTATTGTAACCAATTGCTGTATGGGGTTTATCCCACACCTTTTTATGAAGCTACTATTTGCATTTTGTTTTTTATGCTGATGTGGGCCTTCAGAGACAAGATCAAAATACCTGGCGCGATGTTTTTTTTATACCTTATTTTAAATGGCGGCGAACGTTTTTTGATAGAGCAGATTCGTGTTAATCCTAAATATCATATCCTTGGCTTAATGTTTACCCAGGCCGGCTTTATAGGTTTTTTAATGGTGATGGGGGGGCTGGTGGGCTTTGCTTTCATCATCCGTCATCGTAAAAATAACTTGCACGGGCAGCATGCTACGGCTTAAATTTGCGCACCCAATTATTGATTAACCCTTTTTATACCATGAAAAAGTTTGCAGTACCCTGCCTGTTACTTTGCTTTGCCCTTACCCCGCAAATCAAAGCGCAAACCACCGTACAACCCGTAAACCTTACCCATTTAAAATTTACCGTTGAACCCGCCCCGGAATGGAGCGCCCTGCTAAAACGGCAAACCGGTTGGTTTGGCGGCGACGGCATTTATACCATCCCGCTTAATGGCGTGGAAAACAAAGCAGCCAAAGCAAATGACAAAGTGCTGTTTATTTTTAGCGACAGCATGATAGGCAAACTGGAAAACGGTACCATGGCCCCTGGCTATAAAATGATCCATAATTCGGTAGCTTACCTTAAAGGCAATAAACCGGTGGACGGGCAAATGAAGTTTTCATGGGATACCGATAAAAGAAGTGAGGCCGAATCGATATTTATCCCGCAAACTCCCCAAACAATAGCCAGCGACTATTACTGGCTTGGCGACGGTTTTGTAAACCAGGAACTCAATAACGCTATTTACATTTTTGGTTACCGGGTACGCAATGTAGGCACCGGCGCGTTTGGATTTAAAGAGGTAGGTAACACGCTCATAAAAATACCGGCAGGCGCGCAACCACCTTATACGGATATTAAGCAAATGGATACGCCATTTTACCTTACAGATAAAAACGGCGACATCGGCTCATTTGGTGCCGGCATTTATGTAAACACTGCCAAAGCAGGCGCGGCCAAAGCCGATGGTTATATTTACGTTTACGGGGTACACGGCATAGGCAAAGCCCTGCTGGTTGCCCGCGTTTTACCCAAAGATTTTGAATCCTTCAATAAATGGACCTTTTACGATGGCACCTGCTGGGTAGCCGATATGAACAAGGCCGCCGATGTTACTGACAACGTATCCAACGAACTTAGTCTTACCGCTTTGCCAGATGGCCGTTACGCTCTGATTTTCCAGGTAGGGGGTATGAGTACCAATGTAGGAATGCGCATAGGTGCCACACCTTACGGTCCGTTTGGCCCGGTAATAAAAGTATGGGATTGCAAGCCCGACCTGGAAGAGAAAACATTTGTGGTGTACAACGCCAAAGCCCACCCAAGCCTATCCTCTCCGGGAGAATTGCTGATCAGCTACAACATTAACTCGGTAGATTTTATCCCCGATTTAATGAAGCACCCCAATTTGTACAGGCCGAGGTTTATTAGGATGAAAATTAGTAGTAAGTAGTAAGTATCAAGTAGTAAGACAGGAGCAAAAAAGCGGGGCCACGTGCGATTCCCCTCTTGAGAGGGGCGGAAGGGTGTGTTTGTAAAAGCGACAACCGAACGAGCGATAACCAATTCAAAAATTCCCTACCTTCATACCCAAACTGAACCAGCTCAAATTATGACAACCGAAATATTAAAGAAACTTTTTACCCGCGATTTAAACAAATTAAAAGAAGAGATCGCAGCTTATAATAATGAAGAAAAGCTGTGGTACATCGAGGGAAACATCGCCAATTCGGCGGGTAATCTTTGTTTGCATTTAGTGGGCAACCTGAGCGCCTTTATCGGTGCCGAACTTGGCAAAAGCGGCTATATACGCAACCGTCCAGATGAATTTGCTTTAAAAAATGTTCCCCGCGCCGAGCTCATCGACAAAATTGAGAAAACAATTGTGGTAGTAGGGGAAACGCTCGACAAAATCACCCAGGAACAATTGGATGCTGTTTACCCCATAGAGGTATTGGGACAAAACCTCGATACCGGTTATTTTTTAATGCACCTGGCCATGCATTTAAGCTACCACTTAGGGCAGGTTAATTATCATAGAAGGTTGTTGGATGAATAGTTTTTAACACATTCAACAGTCATGTGCATTCGTTATAATTGTATCATCGAAACCTATACCACAAGTGAATAATACATTTTTTACAAGAACCGAGTTTAACAGCAGATTTGGCAAAGAGTTGGCATCGGCCGGCAGCGTTTATGAGCAAAGAAAAAAAAGCGGGATGCAGGATTATTCTTTAGCCTGTTACGATTTTGTTTTCTTATCTGATACAAAAGAGAAAGTGCTGCAATTGGGGAAGTTTTTGGAGAATAATTGTCATTTCAAGGTACGCGAACCAAAGGAAGTTGACGGCCTTTGGGAAATAACCGGTGATGCGATAGAGTTTCCTGTAGACGATTATAATTTCATGTATTGGGTATTAGGATTATATTGTAAAGGATATGAGTTTGATTGTAAATTAGATGGATACGGAGCCACGGGGGATTCAAACAATCAAAGGTTCCCAGATCTGAAATCGGTAGACGCAGATCATTATTTCGCTCTTGCTATGGACGCGTATAATAGGGGAGATTTAGGGATGTCGGTTATTCACTTTTCTATAGCTATCAAAATCAATCCTTCAGATCCTAACTCATGGTATTCGAGGGCGGCTGTAAAAGAAATGCTTTACACACGGAAAGCAGCGAGGCGCGATTACGATAAAGCGATTGAACTGGCTCCGAATTTTGTTGACGCGATTATCAACAGAGCTGCGAATAAAGATGGAGCCGGCGAGCATCTTGAAGCTATTGATGATTATATAAAAGTGATAGAAATCGACCCGGAGAACGAGATGGCCTATTTTAACATGGGGAACTCCAAATTGAGTATCGGAGATAAAGATGGCGCGTGCAAAGATTGGAATAAAGCTTTGGCTTTAGGTTCTGATAGCGCGCAGGAAAGAATTGATGCGAACTGCAAACCAAAGAGCTTCACCGAAAAAGCTAAGAAACTGTTTAAATGGTAATCTAAGGTTTTGGTTGCTCATCGCCATCTTAAAAAAACTGAGCTTACCCGATCCAAAAAATCTTACTACTTACTACTTGATACTTACTACTAAAAAATATACTTTTGCTAAATCAATTTAGCTATCTAAAAAATCATGAAAAAATTTTTACTGTTTGCAGGCATTATTATGCTTTGCAGTTTTCAGCCTGAAAAACCAACTAAGGTGGTTTTCTTTGGCGATTCTATTACCGAGTACGCGGTACAGCCTAATGGTTTTATTACCCTAATTCAGCAACGCCTTAAAGCCGAGCAAAAAGACAACGCTTACGAAGTTGCCGGAGCGGGTATTGGTGGCAATAAAATTTACGATCTGTATTTGCGGTACGAGGATGATGTGTTAACCAAAAACCCGGATGTGGTGGTGATTTGGGTAGGGGTGAACGATGTTTGGCACAAACGCATGTTTGGTACCGGTACCGATTGGGATAAGTTTGGCAAGTTTTATACCGCGCTTATCAAAAAACTGCAGGCCAAAAATATTAAAGTGATGATCTGTACACCGGCCAGCGTAGGCGAGAAAACCGATTACAGTAACGAACTTGACGGCGACCTGAACAAATATTCTGGCATTATCCGCGATCTGGCCAAACAAAACAATTGTGAGCTGATGGATTTCCGTACCATTTTTCACGAATACAATCTTAAAAATAACCCCAACAATAAAGGCGATGGCATCCTGACCAAAGATGGCGTGCACCTGAACGATGAAGGCAATAAATTAGTAGCCGACCTGTTTTACAAAACCCTGTTTAAGTAAAACGGGGTTTTTAAATAATCATTTGCTAAATCGATTTATTGATTATATTTGTTTATCAGATGCCAATATCAAATCGGCATAAACCACATTATAAACACTCAATGAAAACACGGTTACTTACATGCGTTTGTGCGCTTTTATGGGCCAACGTGCTTTTTGCGCAAACCGACAACCTGGTTAAATATGTAAACACCCGCCAGGGTACCAATACCAAATACGAGTTTAGCTACGGCAATACGTATCCGGCAACCGCGTTACCCTTCGGCATGAATACCTGGACGGCCCAAACCGGCAAAAACGGGGATGGCTGGAAGTATCAGTATTTTGAGCACACCATCCGTGGTTTTCAGCAATCGCATCAGTGCAGTTCATGGGTTAATGATTACGCGGTATTTTCGCTGATGCCGGTAACCGGCGATTTGGTGGTTAACGAAGATAAACGCGCGGCTAACTTCAGCCATGAAAACGAAACTGCCCAACCCAGTTACTATAAAGTAAAACTGGATAATAACATCACCACCGAAATGACGCCTACCGAACGTGGCGCTCACCTTAGGTTTACGTTCCCGAAAGGGCAGGGATCATACCTGGTACTGGATGGGTATACCAAAATGAGCATGGTGAAGATCATCCCGCAGGAACGTAAGATCATTGGTTGGGTAAACAATTGTCGCTGGGCGCCGCAAGGCTTTAAAAACTATTTTGTGATCACTTTTGATAAACCTTTTGCCGCTTATGGTACCTGGGAAAACAAAAAGGATCAGCTATCACCCAAAAAACTTACTGCCGAAGGTGAAGGGGTTGGCGCTTACCTCAAATTTAAGGATGGCGATGCAGTGCAGGCTAAGGTGGCATCATCCTATATCAGTCCGGAACAAGCCGAACTCACCCTGCAAACCGAATTAGGCAAATACAAAAACTTTGATGATACCCGTAAAGCTGCCGACCAGGTTTGGAACACCCTGCTTGGCCGCATGAAAATTGAAGGCGCTACCGAAGATCAGAAAGCTACTTTTTATAGCTGCATGTACCACGCCAACTTGTTTTCGCACCAGTTTTTTGAGTACGGTAAAGATGGTAAGCCGTATTACTATAGCCCCTATGATGGTAAAACGCACGACGGTTACATGTATACCGATAACGGCTTTTGGGATACTTTCAGGGCGCAGTTTCCGCTCAATACCATTATTCACCCTAAAATGCAGGGGCAATATGTGGAGGCTTTGTTAGATGCGCAGCAACAATGCGGCTGGCTGCCGGCATGGTCGTTCCCGGCCGAAACAGGGGGGATGTTGGGCAACCATGCCATCTCACTATTAACAGATGCCTGGGTTAAAGGAATCCGCACGTTTGATCCTAAGCGTGCTTTGGAGGCTTACTATCACGAAGCTACCAACAAAGGCCCATGGGGTAGTGCCAACGGTAGGCCGGGCTGGAAGGAATACTTTGCAGATGGCTATGTACCCTATACACCTCAAACCTTAGGCTCAACCGCCTGGACTTTGGAGTTTGCTTACGATGATTTTTGTGGCTATCAGCTGGCCAAACAAACCAATAATCCGTACTACGAAAATGTTTTTGGCAGGCAGATGTACAACTACAAAAACCTGTTCGATCCTAAAACCCGCTTTATGCGCGCCAAAGATGCCAAAGGCAACTGGATAGAGCCCTTTGACCCGATGGATTGGGGCGGCCCCTACACCGAAGGCAACGCCTGGCACTGGACCTGGTCGGTTTTTCAGGATACGCAGGGTTTGATAAACCTGATGGGGGGCGATAAAAACTTTACCGCTAAAATCGACTCTGTATTTACCGAGCCAGGCACCATTAAAGTAGGCGGCTACGGCCAGGTAATTCACGAAATGACAGAAATGGCAGCATTTAAAATGGGCCAGTACGCGCAGGGTAACGAGCCTATTCATCATTTACTTTACATGTACAACTATGCCGGCCAGCCATGGAAAGCGCAGCAGCATTTGCGCGAGGTGATGGACAAGATGTACAATGCCGGCGAAAACGGTTATCCTGGCGATGAGGACGAAGGCCAAATGTCGTCATGGTATGTGTTGAGCGCCGCGGGCATTTACAGTGTATGCCCTGGTACGGATGAGTATGTGATAGGCAGCCCTGCTTTTGGTAAAATGACCATCAGTTTAGAGAATGGTAACAAATTTATCATTGAAGCCAATAACAACAGTAAGCAAAACGTGTACATCCAGTCGGCAACGTTAAATGGTAAGCCTTACACGCATAATTTTATCAAGCATAGCGATATTATGGCCGGCGGTGTGCTACGCTTTGAAATGGGGGATAAACCTAATATGAGTCGTGGTTTGGCGGTGGAGGATAAGCCGTTTTCGTTATCGAAAGGGAATTAAAAAAAACTGTGCTCTTCTGTGTTGTCAAGTCCGGCGAACTGTTAAAGTGGAAATAACCGAGCGATAAGAGACTTACGAAGTTTTAAAAACTTCGTAAGTCTGGGTCTACAACTTTTCATGGGTGGCACAGGGCCTGTCACCCCGAGCCTGTCGAAGGGCGCGCGTAGAGGCCTTTGCCCGCTATTCTTCGACAGGCTCAGGATGACAGCCATTTTGGATACGTTGTTAGCACCTTTGGCATCCACCAATTTTAAGACTCCAAAAAATGCCGCCATTCATTTTAAAACATTTAAACATCACCACATAATGCCTTTTAATTTTTACCAGCTTTTAAAACGATCAATTTTCATGGTCTGTGCCGCGGCCTGTACCCAGGCCTCAGCACAAAATATAACTTACCTTAACAGCGCTAACCCGCAAACCAACTGGAGGGTAAAGGCCCAGGCCGAAGTTGGTTCCGATAGCGTTAATATTTACAAACCCGGCTATGATGCCGGCAACTGGGTTAAAGGCGTAGTACCAGGCACTGTTTTTAACGCCTATGTAGTAGCCGGACTGGAAAAAGACCCCAACTTTGGCGATAATATTTACAAGGTTGATAAAGCAAAATACGACCGCAACTTTTGGTATCGAACCGAGTTTAAAATCCCGGTTAACTACACTAAGGAAAAAATCTGGTTCAACTTTAAGGGCATCAACCGCAAGGGCGATATTTATTTGAATGGTAAATTGCTGGGTACGCTTAACGGCTTTATGCAGCGCGGCAATTTTGATGTAACGGGTTTGGTGAGCAAAAATAATCCAAATACGTTGGCTGTATTGGTCTATTGTCCGCACAATCCGCTGGTTAATTATGAGAGTCCAACGTATATCCCCGCTGCGAGTTGGGATTGGATGCCTTATGTGCCGGGCTTAAACTCGGGCATAACAGATAATGTATACCTGAGCAATACAGGCAGCATCACACTGCAAGATCCATGGATACGTACCGAGCTGCCTACCAATGCAAGGGCCGATGTTTCGATAGCCGTGGGTGTTAAAAACAGCACATCGGCCTTTCAAACCGGGGTGCTAAGCGGCGTTATCCAGCCGGGTAATATCGAATTTTCGCAAAAGGTGTTTGTGGGCGCTAATACCACATCAGAAATTAAGCTGGATAAAAAACGCTTTGAACAACTGGCTATCAACAGCCCCAAACTTTGGTGGCCAAACGGCTACGGCGATCCAAACCTGTATACCTGTAAGTTAAGCCTAAAAGTTGGTGACCAGGTTTCTGATAGCCAAACCATCAAATTCGGTATCAAAAAATACAGCTATGATACCGTTGGCAATGTGTTGCACGTATTTGTGAACGGTACCCGCGTATTTTTAAAAGGCGGCAACTGGGGCATGGCCGAGTACATGCTGCGCTGCCGTGGCAACGAATACGATACCAAGTTGAAACTGCACCGCGAAATGAACTTTAACATCGTGCGTAACTGGATAGGGTCGACCACGGATGATGAGTTTTATGACGCCTGCGATAAATATGGTATGATGATATGGGACGATTTTTGGCTTAACTCTATCCCTAACCTGCCCAATGATGTCAATAATTTTAACGTGAACGCTATAGAAAAGATCAAGCGTTTCCGTAACCACCCATCCATTGCCATTTGGTGTGGCGATAACGAGGGTACACCTATGGCTCCGTTAAACGGCTGGCTGGCCGAAGATATCAGCAATTACGATGGCGGCGACAGGCGTTATCAGCCCAACTCGCATGCCGGCAGTTTAACAGGTAGCGGCCCTTGGACTAATTTTGATCCGCGCTGGTATTTTAGCAGATCGCCCAATGGTTTTGGCGGTTCGCCGGGCTGGGGTTTACGCAGTGAGATTGGTACGGCGGTGTTTACCAATTATGGCAGCTTTAAAAAGTTTATCCCAAAGGATAAGTTATGGCCGCGCAATGAGATGTGGAACCTGCACTTTTTTGGTCCATCGGCAGGTAATGCCGGTCCGGACAGGTATGATGATGGCATCAATAAACGTTATGGTACGGCAACAGGCATACAGGATTATTGCCGCAAGGCGCAACTGCTTAACATTGAAACCAATAAGGCGATGTACGAGGGCTGGGAAGATAATATGTGGGAAGACGCATCGGGCATCATGACCTGGATGAGTCAATCGGCCTATCCCTCACTGGTATGGCAAACCTATGATTATTATTACGACCTGACAGGTGCCTACTGGGGAGCCAAAAAAGCCTGCGAACCGCTGCACATTCAATGGAACCCGGTAAATAATTCTGTTAAAGTGATCAATACCACCGGTGCCAATGTGAGTGATTTAACCGCCGACGTAGCCGTTTATAATAGCGACGGTAAACCGGTAAGCGATTATCATCAAACCAAACAGGTAGATGCCATTGCCAACGCGGCGGTAAACTGTTTCACCATTAACTTTAAAGAGGAGCATACCAACTTAGCACTTAATAAACCTACGGTAGCATCATCAATAGAAAACATGGAAGCAGCCCTGGCTACCGATGGTAACAGCGGCAGCCGCTGGGCCAGCAGGCAAAATGATAATGAATGGATTTATGTAGACTTAGGTGCTGAGCAAACGGTAAACGGCGTAAAGCTTAACTGGGAAGAGGCCTACGGTAAGGCGTTCAAAATTCAGGTATCTGATGATGCCAAACAATGGCGTGATGTTTATGACACGGAGGACGGGTATACGGGTGTGCAGCAGATCACTTTTGACGAAACCAAAGCCCGTTATGTAAAAATGCAGGGCGTACACCGTGGCTCGGGTTGGGGGTACTCGCTTTGGGATTTTGAGGTGTACGGCGGCGAGCCTAAAAGCAATGGACTAAGCGATGTGCATTTTATCAAGCTAAAACTAAGCGATAAAGCAGGCAAACTAATATCTGATAACCTGTACTGGCGCGGCAATAAACGCACCGATTTTACGGCGCTTAACAGCCTGCCAAAAGTAAAATTGAAGGTAACATCAAAGGTAACCAGGGCTGGTGGGAAGTATTATATCAATGCCACCATTACTAACCCATCAACGTCGCCGGCAGTGGCTTTTGCCATACGAGCGCAGGCGGTTAGGAAAAGTAACGGTGAGCAAATTTTACCGGCGCTGATGAACGATAACTATTTTTCATTGATGCGCGGCGAATCAAAAGAGATCAAAATTGAATTTGATGCCGATGTTTTGGGTAACGATACGCCAACGTTGTTGGTACAGCCTTACAATGATCCTATAAGAGAGGAATAAAAAAGCTTCATTGCGAGGTACGAAGCAATCTCCACGCAAGCAAATCGGAGCCGCAAAGCTCGCTCTGTATCATTTGGAGATTGCTTCGTACCTCGCAATGACGACTGTATATGTGCCCAATTGAGTGTATAAAGTTTTTAAGTCGATTTCCCTTAAGAATCCCCTTCCCATTTTCGCCCTTAAAACACATTTACTATCTTTCGGACTTTTCCGACTTCCGGACTTTCCGACTCAAGCATGACTATAGAAGAAATATTAAAACAGTACTGGAACCACGATCATTTCAGGCCGATGCAGGCCGAGATCATCAAGTCTGTTTTATTGGGTCATGATACTTTGGCGCTGTTGCCTACGGGAGGGGGGAAGTCGGTTTGTTTCCAGGTGCCGGCTTTGGCCAAGGAGGGAATTTGCATTGTGGTATCGCCACTGATAGCCCTGATGAAAGACCAGGTTGAAAACCTGAAGGCCAAGGGGATCAACGCTGTAGCCATCGTATCGGGCATGGGGCGGCGCGAGATTGACCTCGCTTTGGATAACTGCATTTACAGCACCGTTAAATTTTTATACTTATCGCCCGAGCGTTTGTTATCAGAATTGGTACGTGAACGTATCAAATACATGAAAGTGAACCTCATCGCTATTGATGAGGCGCATTGTATAAGCCAGTGGGGCTATGATTTCAGGCCACCATATCTGCACATTGCCGATATCAGGGAGCTGCACCCCACCGTGCCCATATTAGCACTAACGGCAACGGCCACAGCTGTTGTTAAGCAGGATATCCAGGATAAATTAGCTTTTAAAAATCCGGTTGTTTACCAGCAAAGCTTTGAGCGACGCAATATCAGCTATGTGGTTCAGGATGCAGAAAACAAACTGCGCCGGATGCTGGATATTGTTAAAGGCGTAAAAGGCAGTGGAATTGTGTATGTTAGGAGCCGTAAAGATGCAGCCGATATAGCCCGGTTTTTGATGGATAATGGCCTGCGGGCCGATTACTATCACGCCGGTTTATCAATGGATGAGCGTGCCGAGCGGCAGGAAAGCTGGAAAAACAATCGTACACAAATTATAGTGGCCACCAACGCCTTTGGGATGGGGATTGATAAACCCGATGTACGCTTTGTGATTCACAAGGAAATGCCCGAAAGTTTGGAAGCCTACTACCAGGAAGCCGGCAGGGGTGGGCGCGATGAAAAAAAAGCCTATGGGGTGCTATTATACACGGAGGCCGACAGGCTGCGGCAGGAGAAACTGTTTCTGCTCAATTTTCCTTCGGTTGATGAGATCAAGCATGTTTACCATTGCCTGGCCAATTATTACCAACTGGCTTATGAAGCGGGAGAAGGCTTAAGTTTTGACCTGGATCTTGGCGACTTTTGCAGTCGTTACAAACTGGACCCCATCAAAGCGCTTAACGCGCTTAAGTTTTTAGAAAAAGATGAATACCTGTCATTTAACGAGAGCGTGTTTTTACCCTCGCGGTTCAGGTTTGAGGTGGTAAACGAAGTTTTGTATAACTTTCAAATTCAGAATGCCGGTTGGGACCCTTTTATTAAAACCCTGCTGCGTTCATACGGCGGCTCGTTTGAAGATTTTGTGCGGGTTAAGGAGTATGATGTTTCCCGGCGTACAGGCTTAAGCGTACAGCAGGTAATTGAAGGTTTGCTGCAACTGCAGCAATACGGCCTTATTACTTATATGCAGCAAACAGATAAGCCGCAGGTAACGTATTTAAAAGCCCGGCAGCAGGCCAATCGTTTGTTTATCAATAAAGAATACATAGCGCAGCGTAAAGAAAACTATCGGCAAAAAATGGAAGCGGTTTTTGCATACGCCACGCAAAAAAAATGCCGCAGCCAAATGTTACTCGCTTATTTTGATGAATCGAACGCCGACAAATGTGGTATTTGTGATATCTGTATTGACGAAAAGCGCCTCAAAAATGCAGATGAACTATTTGACAATATCACCAACGAAATAGTGCAGCAACTAAGCATATCAACTCCGGATATTGGCTCCTTGATTACCAGTATCAACATCGGCACCGAAAAAGAAAAAATGGAAACTATCCGCCAGCTACTCGACGCCGGCAAAATCAAAACCGACGGCGAAAAATATTACTTGTGATTAATAGGGGAAGATCCTGACTGTACATGAGCAATCGCGTTTGGGCTTGTTCCTTATTTGGGCTAAAGCCATCTTGATGGGTGCTGTTTTTCCGCCCCATAAATGGGACGGCAATGAATGTTTAACTCTGTTTCATTTGTCTTTTTTATCATTGCCGTTTGGCTTTAGCCAACGGTTCATTTAGGTTGATGACCAAATGGCTTTAGCCAAAATCTTGTTTGTTTGCAATTTTAACAATGATTTTCAGCCTCCTCATAGACTTGGTTTTCTGCTCATAACCCAATACTCCGCATTGGTAACCGGTTCAATAAACGAAGCAATAGTTTCATAACCTATACGCTTATAAAAAGATATGTTGGCCGGGGTAAATGTTTCCAGGTATGTGGTGAGGCTTAATTTATCAGTTTCGGCAAGGACAGGTTTAATCAAGCCGCTGCCCAAACCTTTCCCCTGAAATTCGGGCTTTAATCCTACGATGGACAAGTACCAGCTATCGGCCGTAACAAGCTCATCGGCTTTTGAGGCCATAAAACCGGTGATCTGGGTATAAGTATTAAGCGCGTCTTTGCCCAATTCATCCTTCAAAAAAGCCTTCTTTTGTTGTTGTTTAATCAATTCCAAATCGGCATTAATTGGTTTGCTCCATATAGATGCACCATGGTTATGTTCTGTCGGCAAATATAAAATCCCATATTGTTCGGCCTCGGTCATGGAGTAATCCATGTATTTGATGAGCGCGTTTCGTTTTTCTGTTTCGCCGGATATTGAACTTAGCAGGGTAATATAAAAAGGATCGTTTTCAAGCGCGCCGTATAGGGCTTCGGCTAAGGGTTTATATTTGAAGATGTACATGTAGCAAAGTTAGATCATCAAAATATAGGAAAGGTATTTGAAATGAGGAAAGAAATAAAAATAACACAATAGGAGTCTGGCTGGCTATGTTACGATCCGTAGGAGCTCAAAAATAGGGAAACTGTAACAGCTATATTTTAATTATTAAAGGAAAATAGGAGGCACCTACGGAGCCTAAAGAGCACATACGTTAATCTATAAACACGTGACTCCGCCAGAGTCTTAAAGTTGTTTTCGGCTCCGTAGGCGCCACGTGTTTATAGATTTAAATTAAATTATTTTTTGGCTCCGTAGGTGCCTCCTTTTAAACGCGATTTGCCTGTGCACTATACCCACCACTTTAACGGAAACGTAATCTTATCTACCGAACCAACTACCATATCCGGCTTAAAGGCATAGTGGCTCAATGATTCTTTGGTGGATATGCCCGAGAGTACCAAAATGGTTTTGTAGCCCATTTGTACGCCGCCTTGTATGTCAGTTTCCATGGTATCGCCAATTACGGTTGTTTCCGCGGTTTCCAATCCTAAAAATTTACGGGCCGAACGCATCATTACCGGGCTTGGTTTGCCGGTTACAAATGCTTTACGACCGGTTGCTTCCTCAATCATGGCTGTGGTAGCGGCTATGCCCAAATTGTTCCATCCCGGTTTTTTGGGTGATGGATCGCGATTGGTGGTGATGAATTTTGCGCCGGCCAATATCATATCAACAGCACGTTGCACCATTTCAAGGGTAAAATTGCGACCCTCGCCCAAAACGACAAATTCGGGGTCGGAGTCAACCAGGGTAATGCCATTTTCATGCAGGCTTGTCAACAGGCCACCTTCGCCCAAAACGTAGGCAGTACCATTGGGGCTTTGGTCGCCCAGGAATTTGCCGGTAGCCATGGCGCTGGTGTATACATGTTTGGTTTCTACCGTAATACCCAATCTTTTAAGCTTGCGTACCACCTCAAGGCTTGTACGCTGGCTATTGTTGGTCATAAAAGCGAATGGTATATCGTTATCTATAAGGTGCTTAATAAACTTATCGGCGCCGGCAATCAATTCTTCGCCGCTGTATATTACGCCATCCATATCAATCAAAAGTCCTTGTTTCATGGGAGGTTTTAGGGTTGGTTATATGCTGCAAGGTAAAACTGTAAATCAATACCGTCAAAATCTTATTTAAAATAAACAAACATGAGGTAGCAGCGGTGGCATTGTTAAATAATGTTAATTCTACGAAATATTCGTACGAATATTTCGTAGATGGTATTTTGCTTAGTATATTTGATCTGTCGACACAAAAAATATCATTCATCAATACTTTCCTTATAACCATTATGAAAAAAACGATACTAATTTTAGCCGCTTTGGGGCTGCTGATAACAAACGTTAAAGCCCAGAAGCCCGATAGCGTAAAAGCTATGGTTCATTATAAATTTTCGCACATCAGGGATACTACCAACCGCGATAAACCCTATACCGAAAACATGGTCCTGTTTTTAGGTTCTCAGTCAAGTGCTTATAAAAGTTATGACCGCACACTACAAAATGCCATGATGAAAAAGCAAATTGCCCAGCAGGTAGCCGATCAAAAGGGCAGTGGCGGCCCCATGCGAATTAGTGTGAAAGGGACAATGGCGACCACCAGTACAGAATTTTACCAGTTTCCGCTTGATAAAAAGCTGGTGCGCAAGGAAAGGCTGATAACGCCTTACCTGATAGAGGAGGCTATGCCGGTTATAGATTGGAGCATAAGTAACGATACTGCCAGTTTTGCCGGTTTGCATTGCCAGAAAGCTACCTGCCATTTTAAAGGCCGCGATTATACGGCCTGGTTTTGCCCCGATTTACCTTTTCATAGCGGCCCCTGGAAACTTAATGGTTTGCCCGGCTTAATTGTAGAAGCTTACGATACCAATAAAGACGTAGTTTTTAAGTTTGACAGCATGGAGGAGGCCGATGTTACCGCTAAACCTGCAACAGAAGCCCCAACCGGGGGCATTACTGTTAAAATGATAGGTATGGATGATAATGACGACCCCAATGTTGTCACCCTGCCAACAAACGCGGTAAAAACTACCGAAAAAGAGTTTAGGCACCTGGAGCAAGCCATGAAAAAAGACCCCAACGCGTTTGCCCAATCGGCAATGGCAGGTAGTGGTGGTGGGATGAGGATGGGGCCTGGTGGCGGTCCGGGCGGATCTGAAGGCGGGAACAAAATGAGTATCCGCCTTGATGGTAAAGAACCGGTGGTTAATAACCCGATAGAGTTACCGGAAAAGAAATGAGCAGCCTTTTAAAAACTGCCGGGGTATTCATATTTTGGATGCTCATAGGTGTGGTATGCCTTGGCCAAAGCATAAAAGGTACCGTTACCGATAGCCTGGGTAAGCCCTTAAGCTTTGCGGGCATCAATCTCAAAAATAGTAATAATTTAATTATAGCTTACGCAACAAGCGGTTCAACCGGTACTTACAGCTTACAGGTGCCTGCCGATGCCGGTAAAGATGGCCTTATGCTTGAAGTAAGCTGCATAGGCTTTAAAAAAGCTGTAAAACCTATAACTGGTTTTACAGCACCTTGTAACTTTAAACTATCAACCGCGGTGCATCAGTTAAAGGATGTAATTGTAAAAGATAAGCGGCCAAGGCTGCGCGTTAATGGCGATACCTTAAGTTATAAGGTATCAGACTTTAGCAGCCCGCAGGATAGGGTTATTGGCGATGTGATCAAAAAACTGCCCGGGATTGATGTGGCCAAAGATGGTAAGATAAGTTATAACGGTAAGGCTATATCAAACCTGTACATCGGCGGCGATAACTTGCTGGATGATAAATACAACATTGCAACCAACAGTATTCCCAACGGCGTGGTTGACCAGGTGCAGGTGATGCAAAACCATCAGCCTATAAAAATGCTGAAAGATAAAGTGGTAAGCGATGATGTGGCTTTAAATCTCACCATAAAAAAAGATGCCAAACTGCAATTGGTGGGCCAGGAAATCGTAGGGGCGGGGCTGCCCAATAAATACTACGAGGATTTAAACGCCATGATGTTTAAAGATAAATACAAGGCTATCAACTACCTCAAAGGCAACAATACAGGTGTTGACGTAGCGGGCGACCTGGTATCACATAACCTGGGCGATTACCTGCAACGTGTAGATAATGATAAGCCCGGCACTGTACTATCCCTGGGTACAGCCGGCGATCCGGATTTGCCGCGTAATCGGTATTTGTTCAATCAATCGGGCATTTTGAATTTGAATAACCTCATCAACCTTAAAAAAGATGTGCAGCTGCGGGCCAATATTTCTTACCTGCGGGATAGTCAGCATCAGGATTACCGACGTTTAAGCGAGGTGTATTTGCCGGGTGATACCGTTAGGTACACCGAGGTACAGCACAATAAACGCCGCCCCGATTTGCTGCACGCCCAGTTTGTGGTGAACATCAACAGCAGTAAATACTATTTAAATGATAACCTGGTAGCCGACTATAGCCATAACACGGCTTACTCCAACCTGATAACTAATGGTAATCCTGTTAATCAAACTTTTAAAGATAATCTGTCCGATTTTTCGAATGATTTTAACTTTATGCAAACCTTTAAATCAAATAACATTGTGGAGGTTTATAGCTATGTTAATCGTTCAACCGAGCCAGAGAACAGGGTAATTGATCCAAACCTAAACCCCGATATTTTTAATAAGGGTGTTAATTACTCGCTGCTTACCCAAAATGTAAATATCCCCAGCTGGTTTACCAATAACTATGTTTCGTACAAAATACCGGGGCAATATGTTACCCAAAGTTTTAAGGCGGGTTTTAGTTTGCAATCGCAAAAACTGAATAGTGCTCTGGGGGTTACACAGCTTAATAACGCAAACAACCTGGTATCTGATAGTACCCGCAACGCTTTAAACTGGAGGCGCAGTAAATTATATGCCGAGGCCGATTATGATATACCGGGCAGCATCCTCAAAATTAACGTAGGCTTACCACTTAGTTTGCAGCAAACCCATTATTATGATGATTCCTTCGGGCTGGATAACCGCCTTAACCGCTTGTATTTTAATCCCCATTTATCGGTTAAGTATCAAAGCGGTATAGAAAACTATTTTACGCTCAATTACAATTTGCGCAATAATATTGGTAACATTCAGGATGTTTACCGGGGATATGTGCTTACCAATTACCGAACATTGTACGCCAACAGCGCCGATTTAACCGAGCGTCAATCTCAAAGCGCAGGCCTGGGCTTCAACTATCGCAAGGCTATTACCTTGTTCTTTTTTAGTTTAAATGCGGCTTACAGTCATGTTTACGCCAATAACATCGCGTCGAGCGTTTTAACCAACAACCTGCAGCAGCGCATTGTACTGCCTTTTGATAATAATATGGATACCTGGACCTTTAGCGGCTATGTAAGCAAATACAACTTTGATTTGCGCACCACCTTCAGCGCCGGGGCATCGTGGCAAACCACCAGGCTTAACCAAATTCAAAACGGACTTATTTTGCCTTTTAACACCATAGCCCAAAATGTTAACATTGGTGCCGATACCAAGGTAAGCGATAAGATTACGTTTAATTACAAGGCCGATTATGGGCAAACCACCAGTAAATCAACAGCGATAGCTTCAAGTTCCAAATTTCAGCGCCTTATTCAAACAGCGGCTGTAAATTATAACCCGCTCAATACGTTGTTCTTTGTTGTATCTGGCGATCATTATTACACCCATCAGCAGCAGGCTAATGATTTGAAATACTTTTTTGCCGATGCGATTATCCGCTACAAATTCACCAAAACAAAAATAGACCTGGAACTGAGCGCGCAAAACCTGTTCAATGTTAAAAACTACACCGCGCTGTATTTATCGGCCAATGTTTTTACCAGCAGCTCGTACAACATACCGGGCCGCATGATGCTGGCAAAGGTGATGTTTAACTTATAATCAATCTGTTTTATGTGCCAATGGAAAAGGCTGCTGCGGTACAGCGATAGGGAAGGCCCCTTCATGTTTAGATTGCTTCATCACCAGCGTAGTTTGCACCGAACCAATGGCCATAATGCCAAACAGCTCGTGCATTAAAAACTCGTGATAAGCGGCAAGGTCTTTAACGGCTACTTTAAGTATAAAATCATACATGCCGGTCATGTGGTAACATTCCAATACCTCGGGCAGGCGAATGATGGCCTGCTCAAAAAGGCTTAAGCTGTCCTTTGAGTGGTCTTTAAGCTGCACGTGGGTAAAGGCCATTAGGCCGCGGCCTATTTTCTCGGGATCAAGCACAGCTACATACCGTTTAATAAAACCCTCATCTTCCAGGCGTTTAATGCGGCGGTGGATGGGCGAGGCTGTTTTATGCAGCTTTTCGGCTATTTCCTGGTTGGTAAACCGGGCGTTTTCCTGTAATATTTTCAGGATGCTGATGTCGGTATGGTCGAGCATTTGATACATGGTTGTAAAAATATGCTAATTGTAAATGAAACTCAATCGCTGTTGCAATAAAATTCTAATAAAAATTATTTAATTGGATTTTTATATCAATTATTTCTGTTTTGTGTTATTTAATTGTGCTTATGTTGAATTTTACAGCAAATATTTACCGCTGTATGAATTTGAAAGAAACAATCCTGGTAACCGGCGCTTGCGGCCAAATTGGTACCGAACTGGTTAAGGCCCTTCGCCAAAAATATGGTAAGGATAGCGTTATTGCTACCGATATCAGGGAGGTTACAGAGGCGCTTTGTTCCGATGGTCCGTATTTTAAATTGGATGTTTTAGATAAGTACGCGCTGGAGAAACTTACCATCGACCTTCATGTTACCCATATATATCACCTGGCCGCTGTATTATCTGCCAACGGCGAAAAAAATCCTTTAGGTTCATGGGATCTGAATATGAAAAGCCTGTTGAATGTGCTTGAAGTTGCCCGTGCCGAGAACCTGAAACAGGTATTTTGGCCAAGCAGCATCGCGGTTTTTGGACCGGACGCGCCTAAAGAACTTTGCGGACAGGATGCCTCAACGCTGCCAACTACGGTGTACGGCATTAGCAAAATAGCAGGTGAGCATTGGTGCAGGTATTATAATGAGCAATACGGTTTAGATGTGCGCAGCATTCGCTACCCAGGCTTAATCAGCTACTCAGCGCAAGCAGGGGGCGGTACAACAGATTACGCGGTTGACATTTACCACCAGGCGTTAAAAAGCGGCCGGTACCAATGTTTTTTAAGCGAGGAAACCCGCTTGCCCATGATGTACATGCCCGATGCGGTAAGGGCCACGCTGGAGTTGATGGACGCACCATCAGAAAATATCACCATCCGCGGTTCATATAACCTTGCCGGCTTAAGCTTTAATCCGGCAGAATTGGCTGCAACCATCACCAATCAGCTGCCCGATTTTAAAATTACCTACCAGCCGGATGCACGCCAGCAAATTGCCAACAGCTGGCCAGGTTCAATAGATGATACCCCGGCAAAAACAGATTGGAACTGGAAACCCGAATATGACGTTTACAGCATGACTACCGATATGCTGCAGCATTTGGCCGAAACCTATCATGCAGAAGCGTTACAAAGCAAATAGTTTGTTTTATATTACTCTTTAACAGATATCAAACTCCCGCCGGCAAAAACCGACGGGAGTTTTCTTTTTCATGCTATCGTACCGGAGGAGGCTTATGGTTGCTACATTTGCTATATTGGTATATGATTTGTAAAGTGTCGGGCTTAATGGCTTGTTGATCTGTTTACATACCTTTAAGCTCACCGCTAAAAACACAATGAAGAAGCTTTTAATTACAGTTTATTTTATAATTATTGGCTGCTTTTGCTGCTACGGGCAAACAACAGGTCCTGCTTATTTAAAAACGCTGCAAACCGCGCTTCAACAAAGCCGGGCTGATACTGGCCGCTTGCGCATTTTAAATAAGCTTGGTAATTATTACATATTACGCAATTACCTTGAACGTAAGTCATATTATCTTGATAGCGCCCTTGTTAATTTGCAAAAGGCTATCGCTTTAAGCACGCAACTCCATTTAGATACCGGTGCTTACGGTAAAAATGAAAACGAAATTTTGCTTGGTAAGGCCTATATGGCTCTTGATGATACCGCTAAAGGTAAATTGCATTACATGATTGCAATTAATTACTACCACAACCATCATAATCCCTTGTCAGAAGTTAAAACATGGAGTTACCTGGGTGATACCTATATATATCACAGCTACCCTGTTGAGCAACGGGAATCATATCTCAAAGCAATTGAAATAGCCAAAAGGTATCACTACATTGATAGGGAGATTGAGCTTAGATATAAACTGGCAGCGATATTTTTTTCAGATGCTAAGTATGATGAAGCTATTGCAGCTTGTAAAAATATCCTGCACGATTTTCCCGACCGCCCATCAAGCGAAGTGGATGAATTAGACCAGGTTTATTGGTTGCTGGCTGCAACTTACCGTTACAAAGGGAGCCTTAATAAGGCTTTATACTATGGTTTGGAATGCATCAGGTGTATGGAACTACATCATGAAAATTATTGGAATGATAAATTTTACGGAGAGCTGGCGCAGATTTATGATGATTTGGGACAGACAGAAAAAAGCATTTTTTGGTACAAAAAAGCTTTAGCAATACGGGAAAATAAAGACACGCAAGAAGAATATATTTACAGAACAGTTGCTTTTATTGTACAGGGTTTAATAAAGCTGGGCAAAAGCAAGGAGGCACTTGAAGAAATAACAGCGCTTGAACGCCGAAGAGCACCCGTAACGCCATTGGGCAGCGCCGTTGTTTATCAGTCAAAAGCATATTGTTATGAAGCTTTAAAAAATTATCCCTTAGCCGAAAGCAATTACCTCAAAATGATTAGGTTGTATCAAACCAGCATCAGCATCACCGAAATTACTGCAATTGCTTTTTATGATATCAGCCGGTTTTATGTGGAGCAAAAGCGCTATGCCGACGCTGCGAAATACCTTAACGATACCGTGAGCGGGCACCTTACTTTAAGCGTAAATAAAAATTTCCAGTATTTATATTTCAAGGTCGATTCGGCTTCTGGTCGGTATATAGATGCAATGCGTCATTTTGGTAATTACAAAGCTTTAAATGATTCTATGTTCAATATCACCAAAAGCAAGCAGATTGAAGAATTGCAGATAAAGTATGAAACCGATAAAAAGGAAAACGATATCAGGGTTTTACAAAAGGACAGAGCCGACCAGCAGGATAAGGTAATACAAGCCAACAGGGTGCGTAATTTAACATTATGTGGCACTTTACTGCTCCTGTTAACCCTTGGTTTACTTTACAATAGCTACAGGATCAATCAAAAGAAAACAAAGGAAATTGACATTAAAAACAATACGCTTGGTTTGCTGATAGATGAGAAAGATGAGCTGTTGGCCGAAAAGGAAGATTTGATTAAGGAAATTCATCATAGGGTAAAAAATAACCTGCAAATTGTGATGGCCTTGTTGCAGCGCCAATCAACGTTTATAACTAATGAAGATGCGCTGCTGGCTATCAGGGATAGCGAACACCGGATGCATTCTATAGCGCTTATTCATCAAAAGCTTTACCAGACCGATAGTTTCACCATTGTTAATATGGTTGAGTATATTGATGAATTGACAGGTTATTTGCGCGATAGCTATGATTTGGGCAACCAGGTACAGTTTGAAAAACATGTTGAAGATGTTGAACTGGAGTTAAATATAGCTGTGCCACTGGGACTTATTTTAAACGAAGCTATTACCAATGCTATAAAATACGGGTTTACCGATACACAAAAAGGAACTATTTTTATTGCCTTAAACCAGGTTGCAGATCATGCTTATGTGCTTAAGATAAGTGACAACGGCGGCGGGCTCCCAGATGACTTCGACATCAAAAAGAATAGCTCGATGGGCTTTAACCTCATGACCGGTCTTAGTAAACAAGTTGGCGGAAGTTTTAAAATTGAAGGCGAAAACGGAGTTGTTATCACTATAGATTTCAGAACAGACCAGGGTGCTAAAGTGATTTGATTAACGTGTTTAATCTTAACACAACCGGAAAGTCATTTTCAACGCACACCACTATTTTTGGCTGAAGCCACCCTTTATGATTATTTCTATCATCCGTTGGCTAAAGCTAAAAACGGCAATGAATTAGAAGTGTATACTTCATAACCCTCTGGAAATTCATTGCCGGCCCATTTATGGGGCGGATAGAATAGATAGACAAGCTGGCTTTAGCCGAACCGGATCGTTTATTTTCTAAAAGGCAATGTTATGATAAAATAAGGGCCTCCTCGTTGTTTGCTAACGATATGCCGTTGTTTTGTGTTTCAGCATTATTAGTCGCCGTAAACTTAACAGTACCGTTTTTTGTTTTTTGTAAAATAGCCAATGTCACAATCTTGGTATCAACTTGTAGTTTAGGCGCGTTGTTGATACCTTTCTACCTGTTATTTTAAATCTTATGAAACTGACCCAAACTGCTAAGATCTCATTGATCCTGGTGCTATCGTTATCCGCCTACCGTGGCGTTGCCCAGCAATTGAAATTAAGTGCCGAAGTTGAAACTGGTCTAAGCAAAGTTGATACCGCGCAATTTAAGGCTGATATTGCTTACCTGGCCGATGATAAGCTGAAAGGCAGGGCGCCTGGTACCGAAGGTTTTCAAATGGCGGTTGATTATGTGGTTGGCCGGCTAAAAGGCTTGGGTGTAAAGCCGGCCGGCGAAAACGGCACCTGGTTACAGCAGGTAAAATTTCGTAAGGCTTTTGTTCAGAATGGAGCACTTTCCATAACCAGTAATTCTCAGTCACTCAAAGCGGGTGTTGATTACGTGATTATGCCTAATCCTTATCTTCCCGATGTTAAGCTGAGCGGCCAATTGGCATTTGCAGGTTACGGGGCCAGCGAGCCGGAGTTAGGGTATGATGATTATGCCGGTTTGGATGTAAAAGGCAAAATAGTGCTGGTTACACGCGGCGCGCCCGATAAATTCTCCTCTTCGGTATCGGCACATACCATGAATGCAACCACCATATTAAAGGCCGCGGCAGATCATGGCGCGATTGGGGTTATCATTTGCTCTGTCGATTCTACGTCGCGTTTAAATAGTCCGAAAAGCGGGACTTACAGTGTCAAGAATACAGATGGCTCGGTAGCTATCTCCAGAACTTATTATTCGGCACAGGTTAAAGTGTTGGGTTTATTTAATTACGCTTTGTTTAATTCGTTGCTACAGCAATCGGGCAAAACAATGGCGGCGGTACTGGCGGCAATAAAAGGTGGTGAGCCAAATTCATTCGCCATCAACAGCAGCGCCGATATTGCTTATACCTCAACTTACCAGGATTTGATTAGCTATAACGTTGTAGGCAAAATTGAAGGATCGGACAAAAAACTGAAAAACGAATATGTAGTACACAGCGCGCATTTAGATCACCTGGGCATTGGTAAACCTGTTGAGGGCGATTCTGTGTATAACGGCGCGCATGATAATGCATCGGGTGTGGCAAGTGTGTTAGGGATTGCCAAAATATACAATGGCATTAAACATAAACCTAAGCGATCTATCCTTGCCGTATTGCTAACCGGCGAGGAACTTGGCGATTTAGGTTCGGGTTATTTTACATCGCACCCAACAGTGCCGGTTAAAAGTATTGTGGCCGATGTTAACACCGATATGCCCACCATTATAGCGCCACTACTTTCTGTTACCGCTTTGGGTGCCGAGCACTCTTCACTGGCTACCCAGGTTGATGAGGCTGCGGGTTACCTTAACTTGAGTGTTGAGCCAGATCCCGAACCCAAACAAGCCCGTTTTACCCGAAGCGATCAATATAGCTTTGTAGTTAACGGCATACCGGCCCTGCATATCAAATACGGCAGCAAAACGGCCGACGGTAAAAATAATCTGAACGATTTTGTAGCCAAATGGCGCGCCAAATACTACCACAAACCGCAGGACGATATTAATGGTATTTTTGATTTTGCCGCCGGTAAAAAGTATGCCCAGCTCAACTTTTTAATAGGTTACCTGGTAGCGCAGGATGATGCCCGGCCAACCTGGAACAAGGGCGATATTTTTGAGGTTAAGTAATAAATAAATTTAGGGGTAAAGGCATCGGTTTGATGTGTACAAGCGTATAGTTATTAATGATTAGTGATATTGAAACAGAAACAGGAAGCCTGTTATTAAATTTAACCTGCCCCGAATGTGGTACGGTGCATGTTGCCCACATGGTAAATACAGTTTGTAGTAATGAAAGCTGCAAATCAACCTTGTTTGCCGCTTATAACTTAAATTTTGTTCCCGATAAATCGGTGTTATTAAACCGCCCGGCAACGATGTGGCGCTACCGCGAATTTTTGCCGGTGTTAAGCGAAAAAAATATTGTTACTCTTGGCGAAGGTTTTACACCGATGATCCCGGTTGAAAATTTGAAACAATTTACCGGGGATAATGAGGTAGTTTGGAAAGATGAATCGGGCAATCCAACTGGCTCGTTTAAAGCAAGGGGACTAAGTGCGGCCGTATCAAAAACAAAAGAATTGGGTATTAAAACTATTGCCACGCCAACGGCAGGTAACGCTGGTGGCGCTTTGGCTGCTTACGCGGCAAGGGCTGGCATCAAAGCTATTGTATACATGCCCAGGCAAACCCCAAAAGTATTTAAAGATGAATGCCGCCTTTATGGAGCCGGTTTAGTGGAGATAGATGGCAACATCAGCGATTGCGGTCGGCTGGTAAACGAGCAGGCCATAGTCAATGGCTGGTTCCAGGTATCCACCTTAAAAGAACCTTACCGGCTGGAAGGCAAAAAAACGATGGGCTACGAAATTGCCGAGCAGTTTAGCTGGCAGCTGCCCGACGTGATCCTTTACCCAACAGGCGGTGGCACCGGTTTAATTGGTATGTGGAAGGCTTTTAATGAGTTGGAACAATTAGGGTGGATAGGCAGCAAACGCCCGCGCATGGTGGCCGTACAATCTGAAAGTTGCAACGGCATTGTAACCGCCTTTAACGCCGGTTTGCCTGTATCTGAGTTTGCCGATGGTGGCTTTACCATTGCCAACGGCTTGCGTGTACCCAAACCCTACGCTGATAAACAGATCCTGAAAGTGATAACCGAAAGCCGCGGAACCGCGCTTACCATTAGCGATGAATTAATGGGGCTTGCCGTAAAGGAAATAGCCCGAAATGAAGGTATGTTGATAGCGCCCGAAGGCGCGGCCCTGTGGCAGGCCTTCAAAAAACTCAAAGCCAGCCAATGGATAAAGCCCGGCGAAAAGGTGCTGATGATTAACACTGGAAGCGGATACAAATACCTGGAAAATATTGTGATTGATTGAGAGATTGTTTGAATATATGTATAATCCGTCATTGCGAGGTACGAAGCAATCTCCAAACTAAACAGAGCGAATCTGCGAGGCTGATATGCGTACATAGCAAATATAAAGGTGCTTGATACAAAAACCGATCTTAAGCCTGTTGGATTTGCATGCGGGAGACGCAAATATGCGTCTCTACAAGAGTGTGTTAACGACTCCCCTGATACATACTTGCGATGAAGATCTTTGTATCAGTTTTAAACCAGACATTAATTAGGAATGGAGATTCTAAACGGGATTTTCACGCTACCACCGTCATACATCAGTCTGAATTATAGAAAATTGTACATTAGTTGAATGTGCTGTGAAATTTTTTCACACTATATTGTTCTTTTCTGCACACAATTAAACACATTTTATTTTCATATTTGTTGCATAACCGTTTACCAGATCATCTTTTAAATATTATACCAATGCAGGAGTTAGACCCATCCATTCTTCAAAAAGTAAATACCTGGCTCGAAGGCAATTACGATGCCGATGTAAAAAAGGAAATTCAGGCATTGCTTGACGCCAAGGCGTATACCGAGTTAACCGATTCATTTTACCGCGATCTTGAATTTGGTACCGGTGGTTTACGTGGCACAATGGGGCCGGGTTCAAACCGTATCAATAAATACACCATAGGTGCCGCGACACAGGGACTTGCCAACTATCTTAAAAAAACTTATCCCGGCGAAAAGGTAAAAGTCGCTATAGCGCATGATAGCCGTAACAATGCCGATTTGTTTTCAAACATTACCGCCGAAGTATTTTCGGCCAATGATATTCACGTTTACTTTTTTAAAGCTTTGCGCCCAACGCCAGAGCTTTCTTTCGCGGTACGCCATTTTGGTTGCAAGAGCGGGGTAATGCTTACGGCATCGCACAATCCTAAAGAGTATAACGGCTATAAAGCTTATGGTGCCGATGGCGGTCAGTTTGTATCGCCTCATGATAAAGCCGTTATGGACGAGGTAGCCAAAATAGCCAGCATCGACGAAATTAAATTTAACCGTGTTGATGCTAATATTGAGGAAATAGGTGAGGAGGTTGACGAGCTTTACTTAGCCGGCATCGCTAAACTGTCTATTTCGCCAGAGGCTATTCAGCGTCAAAAAGATCTGAAAATTGTTTTCTCGCCAATACATGGTACAGGTATCACTTTGGTGCCACAGGCTTTGGAACGTTTCGGTTTTGAAAACGTGATACTGGTTGATGAGCAAACCACACCAGATGGTAATTTCCCAACCGTAATATATCCAAACCCCGAAGAAAAAGAAGCTTTAACCCTGGCTCTTAAAAAAGCACAGGAAACTGATGCCGACCTGGTTTTGGCTACAGACCCGGATGCCGACCGTGTGGGTATCGCCGTTAAAAACACTGATAACGAGTTTATCCTGTTAAACGGAAACCAAACCGGTTGTATGCTCATCAACTACCTGCTAAGCGCGTGGGAAGATAAAGGCAAACTTACCGGTAAGGAATACATTGTTAAAACCATTGTAACATCCAACCTTATTGATACCATTGCCGCGGCAAAAAATGTTACCTGTTATAATACCTTAACCGGCTTTAAATATATTGGCGAACTGATGACCCATTTTGAAGGTAAACAAACCTTTATTGGTGGCGGCGAAGAAAGTTACGGTTATTTAATAGGCGAACTGGTACGTGATAAAGATGCAGTAGTATCAAGCGCGTTTATTGCCGAAATGACCGCTTATTACAAAGACAAAGGCAGCAGCTTGTTTGAAGCCCTGTTAGATACTTATGTACAATATGGTTTCTATAAAGAAAAACTGATATCAATCACTAAAAAAGGTAAAACCGGTGCCGAAGAAATTAAGGCGATGATGGAAACCTTCAGGAAAAATCCGCCGGCTACACTGGGTGGTTCAAAAGTGGTAACCTTAAAGGATTACGAGTTTAGGGTTGAAACCGATTTGAACACCAACACCACCAAAGCTATTGAATTGCCAACATCTGATGTATTGCAGTTTATTACCGAGGATGGCAGCATCATTTCGGCCCGACCATCAGGTACCGAACCTAAGATCAAGTTTTATTGCAGTGTAAACGGTAAACTGGCCAGTAAAGAGGCCTATGCTGAAACCGACAAGCAATTAGAAGCTAAAATTGATGCTATTATGAAGGATTTAGGTGTTTAAAAGCTTTTTAAACAAAAAATTGTCATCCTGAACGAAGTGAAGGATCTTCTTCCTTAGAAAAGTGGGCGATTTACAGGGCGAAGAAGATCCTTCGTTCCTCAGGATGACAGGGTGGAAGAAGCTGGTTTACGTCATTTCCACTTTCAGAGTCTGCAGATTTTATAACTCAGCATCACAGGGTGAAGATGTTAATCCCGGGCAATTTGCCTGGGATTTTTTGTTGTAACAGGTGCGTACAATGGCTGTCCCGTTTCCGAACGGTTAATTTGATTTTTATTATCATTAGTTCACTGGTTCATTAATCTTGTCCGGCTGGCAAGGTTTTATTTAGGGTTGACCGCGTTCGGGTACTATTACGATGTCAATATCGCTTATCTTTTTCACGTACAGCTCATCTACCAAAATGATCACGATAGCCAATAACGGCACCGCCAGGATAATGCCCAACACTCCCGATAACGTACCCATAAGTACCTGCGCCAATATGGTTAGGGCAGGGGGCAGGTTTATCATTTTGTTTTGAATAATGGGCGTTACAATATTGCTTACTACGGTTTGTGTTACAATGTATATTAAGGCAACAATAATGGCTGTATTGGTGCTTATGGTTAAAGCGAGCAACACTCCCGGAATCATAGCCGCTAACGAGCCAAAGTTTGGGATAATTTTTAACAGACCGGTTAGCAAGGCAAGTACCAGTGCTACCGGGATGCTCATTGTGCCTAAACCTATTGATAGTAATATAAACACCAGCACCATGGACAGCATCATACCTTTTAACCAACCTTTTAGCGCGTGGCTTATCCGGTCGATAACCTGGTGGGCAAGCGGTTTACGACTTTCGGGCACCAGTTTAATCATGCCGTCTTTATATAAATTAGGATTGCTGGTAAAAAATATAGCCAGGAACAGGATGATATAAATATCGCCCAATACGCCAAAGCTGGTATTGAAAAACGATTTGGCGGTAGTCATCAGCGTATCCGAATTATCATCAGATAGATAATCAAGAATTTTTTGACCAATCGGGGTTTCAGATAACTTTTGTTTGGCTGTATTGATGGTATGCGGCAGGGTATCGCTTAATACACCTATTTGTTTGGATATGGTGGCGCCCATCAAATAAAACAAAGCCGCCAGTATTATAAAAGTGCCTCCTACAGATATGATCATACAAATTCGCCTGCGCCAGTTTGTTTTCCGTTGGATGATATCGCCCAGGCCATGGAAATAAACAGATACCAATATACCGGCCAGCACCATCAACAAAACGTTAAAGGCTACACGCGCTATCAGGATCACCACAACTAACAGTGCTACAACGGCAACCGTTTGCCATACCTTTTGAATATAAGTGAGTTCTTTTTGAACAGTTTTTTCTGCGTGGAAGTTTTGTTGAGCCATATCCTATTTAAACAAAAAGGTTTTAAATAGGGGACAAAAAATAGGAGTAAAAGTTTTAACAATAGTGTAATACTATGTTAATATAGCGTTAGGTTACATTACAACATCACTTATTGACCGTAAACGCATACCTGCGTTATTTTTCTGCTTTCCCTTTTATAAAAGCCATTATCTTTTCAGTCTCTTCGGGATAAATAGCGATATGATGCGTACGCACTTCATATGGTGGATTCATTTTGCTGTTAAAAGCAGTTAAACTTATTACGTGCGATGCCTTGTTTGGCATATGGCAGTTAATACAATTGTTTTTTATAGCCTCACCAAGTTTTGGAGCAAGCTTACAAAAATTGTGTTTAGCCTCGCTGTGGCAGTTAAGGCACTTTTGCGTAAACATGGTTATGCTTTGTTCCTGGTTAACGTGCGGGTTATGGCAGGTGCCGCAATCCATTTGGCTCATCATATAACATTTGCTTGATGCCAGTAAGGCATTTTGATTGCCATGCACATCAAGCGTAGGAGGGGTAAATGAATTTTCAAAAGATCCGCCTACGAATTTGTTGAGTGTATCGCCCATCTGAAAATCAAAGGTTGAGCGCTGTGGCACCATCTTATTGCCCGAATGGCAAACCGCGCAGGCATCCATTTTTTGCGAGCGGGTTAATGATTTATAGGTAGTTATATATTTTGCTTTCTTTTCATCCGGATTATCGGTGTGGAAGTTTACGTGATTGGCCGCAGGGCCGTGGCAGCGTTCGCAATCAATACCTGTTATCAGGCTTGCCTTTTCAAACCCTAATTCTTTACTGTCGGGCGGCAATTCGCCTATATAGGAAGTATGGCATTCCAGGCATTTTCTTAAAATGGGCCGGTTAAAGTTAACACGATCAGGAATATATCCAGGGCTGTTTGCCCAGCTATGAATAGCGCTAAAATAGGATACCGGTAATTCATATAACTGTTTCGCCTTCCAGTATAAGTAGGTTTCGGCTTTAACGCCGCCTATGGAAATATCAAAGGGAGCGGCTTCGGTTTGTTTGCCATTTTGATAGGCCACCTGGTAAAGGCTGTCGCCGTGCTTTTCCATCGCTACTTTAAGGCCGTAACCATAATCTAAGGTGTTTAAACCTTTGGCAAAACTGCCGCTAATGGTTTGTGAGGATGCCAGTCGGGAGGTTTTAAAATGCGCCGTGTGGACGTAGGAATTATACTCGTTACTATGGCATTTTATACAGCTTGCCGATCCTGCATATACCTCGCCACGTGGGTCTGGTGGAGTGCCGTTAAAGCATTGTGTTAAAGTAAAAGTTAATGGTATAAGCGCGAGCACAACTAAAAAAAGCAACCTCTTTTTGAGCATGGGTATTATAGCGATACGGGTTTAAACTAAGTTGGTTTATAAATCAATCACAATTTAGCTCAATAATAATACAAAGCAAATTAAAAGCGGCGCGCCGTTTAATAAACAGCTTAAATGAGAGCAAATGTAGGGGACGTTTTAAATAATAAGTATTGCAAAAATATCAGGCGATAGTTATTGGAGTGGTCTATCATTAATTGGCAAAATCACATTTATAGCTATTCGCCTTTATATTCAGCTATAATCCTTGTAAATTTATACCGCATTTATCATATTTCGTTAAAAGTTGATCAATTAACGATATAACGTTTTTTGATTTTTAATAAGATTTACCTATTTATCTGAAAATCAAATTTTTATTAAACTGGTACAGGCTTTGCGTTTGCCATATTCATTAATTAAATGTGGCTTTTGATGTTTTATAGATTATATTGGTAACAATCATGTTTATACTTATCAACGCTTAAATTTTTAAATACAAACCCAACACAATTAATACCAGCCGGTTCATGAGTAAAAAACATTCCAAAGAAAAAGAATCTGAAAAGCAGGCGGAGCGCCCTGAAAAAGGCATCGAAACCATGTTCAGGATTACTTCATCAAATAACCAGCGCCTGAGTGATATGGCCGATAAAAAAGCGCATATCCTGATCACTGTAAATTCAATAATACTATCGGCCATCATTAGCTTACTGCTCAGAAAGCTTACCGAAGACAGTTTTTTAATTATACCAACAGTGATTTTACTTTCTGTTTGTGTGGGATCAATTGTGGTATCTATCCTGGCTACCAGGCCGGCCATCCCCAACGGAACGTTTACCGAAGCCAACCTGGAACAGAAAAATGTTAACCTGTTGTTTTTTGGCAACTTTTATAAAATGAGTTTGGATGAATATGCAAGAGGCATGGGCCTGGTTATGGGCGATACCGAGTTTCTTTATCAAACACTTATCCGGGATGTTTACGGGCAGGGATCTGTGCTTGGTAAAAAATACCGCTTGCTAAGGCTTGCTTACAGTATATTCATGTTCGGGCTTATCATAGCAGTGGTGGCATTTATTATAGCCTCTGTTTTTCACAAGGCCCCCGCGGTGCCTGTGATAAAAAGATCCATGCCGCCTGTTAAATATTAAGGCGTTGGTTTACAAAGTTCAGATACTTTAAATTCCGACAACACATCTACCTACCATGATTAAAAAATTTACTCCGTTATTGTTATTGCTTTGTAATGGCGGTTTGGCAAATGCGCAAAGCGTTGTAAAGCAGGATAGCGTACTGGTTAAAGTGCATGAGTCATATAATGACGTAAGCGAAATTCACCGCGCACTGTTTGGCGAAAATTACCGTAAAGAGTGGGCCATGCCGGTAAAGTTGCCGGTTATTAAATTATCAGAAATTCATGGCGGCTTAACTCCCGTAAAAGAGGGGGGCGGCATGGAATCCAAGTCGTTACGCTTGCAGGACAAAAGCGGTAAAGAATGGGTCTTACGCAGCGTGGAGAAAATTCCGGATAAGCTATTGCCCGAAACCCTGCGCGGAACATTCGCTATTGATTGGATAGGCGATGAGTTTAGCGGTCAGCATCCTTATTCGGCTTTAATAGTGCCCCCATTGGCAGAGGCCGCGCGGGTACCACATGCGAATCCGATTATTGGGGTAGTAGCTGCCGACCCGGCTTTGGGCCAGTTTAGCAAAAAGTTTACCAACCTGGTATGCCTGTTGGAAGAGCGCGAACCCATAGGCGAATCTGATAACACCCTTAAAATGGAGCGCGAGCTGATTAAAAGCTACGACAACCGCGAAGACGGTATGCTTTTTTTGCGTGCCCGGATGCTTGACTTATTGATGGGCGATTGGGACCGCCATGAAGATCAATGGCGTTGGGCGGTAACCAAAGATGGTAAAGCCCGTATGTATGTGGCCGTTCCGCGTGATCGGGACCAGGTGTTTCACGTTACCGAGGGGATATTGCCCTCAATAGCTTCTTTACCATGGCTTGATCCCTTACTTGAAAATTTTGAAGGCGATATCCCCAGTATAAAATGGTCTATATTTAAAACCCGCTTTATGAAGGCGTTTCCGGATGCCCAAATAAGTTATGAAGACTGGATGAAGGCTGCCAACGATTTTGTCAAAGCCGAAACAGATGAAGTGTTAGAAGCCGGATTGAGAAGGTTACCGAAGGAAAACTACGAATTTCGCGGCGCCGAACTATTAGCCAAATTAAAAAAACGGAGGGATAAAATCCCGGCCGCCATGTCTGAGTATTATTACTTCATCAACCGGATAGTTGATCTGCACGCCACGGATAAGGATGAACAATTTACCATAACCGGCACCCCGGATAAAGGTTTACGCATCCTGATAGAGAAGCTAAATAAAAACGGGCAAACCAAAGGCGTATTTATGGATATGACCTACAAGCCCGATATCACCAAAGAAATTCGCTTATATACTGCCGCCGGTAACGATAAGGTAATCATTGATAATGGCACATCGCCCATAAAACTACGCATTGTTGATAGTACTGATGCCAAAGCTTTTACGGTAAAGCAATCAGTTAATAAAGTACGGGTTTATGGCCCTAAGGATAGCACCAGTTTTACAGGCGATGTGAATAGCCTGAGCAAGCATCTATCGCGCGATACGGCAAACAGCATTTTTCAGCCTACCAACCTTTACAATAAATGGATGCCTTTGGCTAACGGTGCCATTAATGCCGATGACGGTTTTTTATTGGGCCTTGGGTTTAAGTATACCGGTTACGATGGTTTCAGAAAAAGGCCATATTCAACAGTACAACAATTGATGTTAACCCACTCATTTGGTACCGAAGCATTCCGTATTAATTACGATGCGGAGTGGATTGAAGCCATCGGAAAGGCAGATATCACCATTCATACCCTGGTAGAGGCCCCGGATAATACCATGAACTTTTTTGGTCGCGGTAACGAAACTGTGCTTGATAAAACCGGCGATTTCCATAAATTTTACCGGGCAAGGTTTGATACCTATAACTTTGATCCAGCGTTGCGCTGGCATACAGGTAAAGGTAGTACGTTTAGTTTTGGTCCTTCATTTCAGTATTATCGCATGGATATTAATGACAATGTTGGCCGTTTTATTAAGCAAACTTCGCTTATTAATTCATATGATAGTTTGACTACTAACCAAAGTAAAGCCCATTTAGGGTTGATAGCCCATTATGTAAGTAATAAAAGGAATAGTGATCTATTCCCTTCAAAGGGCTTTTATTTTGATTTGAATGTAACGGGTTATAAAGGTCTTAATACTTATTCACGTTCATATGCTCAAATTAAAACCGAGTTTACCTACTACTTAAGAATAGATACCAGCTCAAAAGTGGTTTTTTCTGATAGGATTGGTGGCGGTGTAAGTCTGGGTAGCCCAGCGTTTTACCAATCAATGTTTTTAGGCGGGCAGGGTAACTTGTTAGGCTTTTTAAAGAACCGTTTTGCCGGCCAACACATGATTTATAATAACCTGCAGGGTAGGGTAAAGCTGGCTAATATTCCCGGATATATTTTGCCCGGCCAGCTGGGCCTTAGCGGTTTTTATGATGTAGGCCGCGTTTGGGTAAGCGATGAGCATTCAGATAAAATTCACCAGGGTATAGGCGGCGGTCTTTATTTTGCGCCGGCCAGCTTAACGGTGCTACAGGTTTTGGCCGCTCACTCAGATGAGGGATGGTATCCTTACATCGCGTTTAATTTCAGATTTTAATGTAATATCATCTAACAGGAAAGGGGCATCGTAAGTGTGTCCCTCTCCTGTTAGATGATGTTGTAAATTATTTCACGGCTAAAGCATAAGCCACTCTTAAGCCAATAAAGTTAAGTTTACTATTATCAACCAGGTTATCAAATTTGGTTGTACGCTCGTACCTCACACCCGCGTCAATATAACTTTGCCCTGCAAGATGAAACTGCCAGCCAACCTGTGGTGTGTACAAAAACACTGTTGATTTTTCAAAACCAGTTTCGTGTTTGTTTAAAAGGAAGCCGGCACCTGCATCGGCTTGTACATAAAAACTGCTTACCGGAAAGTATTTTATACCAGCCATGGCGGGTAACAAGTGAATGTTTGTGGCATCAAAGCCGGTACCGTTAATATTGTTTTTGCCAAACACGTTGGTATATCCGGCATTAACCGTAACATATACCTGGTGGGCTACAGGAATATCTGCCTGTAAAGATGTGCCGGTTGACCATTTATAGGTATTTTTAAAGCCCCCGACACCAATGCCGCCTTCCTGGCCTATGCTGTACACAACACCTTGCGGGGCCGCGCTGTTTTGTGCTTTTGCGCTTATAGCGCATGCTGATAATCCTAATACAATAGCAATAGTTTTGATTGAATTTTTCATGGTTTTAATGTTAAAATGTTTAATAGATTATTATTTGTAAAAAGTGTAAAGCAGTTCTATGGCGTACAGGTAAATGCTGAACAGATTGATCCTGACTGGCCTAAAATTAGCCGGGCGTTCGACTGTTAATTTGTTTATTCCCCTACCTAAATTCAGGTCCCTGAAAAAATTGGTTGCTGTATTGGTGATGATTTTTAAGTTTTGCATAACATTTTGTTTTATAGTAGATATGTTAGGCAGTTTGCATTATTGATGCCATTGTATTAAGTATTTGATTATTAGTTATTTGTGTAGTTTTTGAATCGAGAATTCTCTCTCTATTTCGAGAATTGGCGATTTTGTTACGATATTTAGACAGCGTGCGCTTTTGCGGAGTGAGGAAAAAATGAGTTGGTATTTGTCTCTGAAAAAGGAATAGTAATATGTGGGATATTGGTTGTAGGGTATATGAAAAAGAAAAGACCGCATTTGTTGAAATGCGGTCTTCATGTTAATATAGGTGCGGTAGTAGGGCAGTTATGTCAAGTAATCTTTTTACTATTTAAGCGGATGTAAGAAGCTCAATCCCTGTATTTGTCCCATTCTTCCAATTGATCCTGTAAATCTTTTTGAGGTGCAATTACATACACCAGTGCCAGCAGGCAGCAAAGCAATATTGCTCTTGTGATTAAAAATATAAATACTTCCATGGTTGATAGTTTTTTTTGTTTACATCGTCTTTTGCATACAACGTGCCATGGTGTTAACTTTTTGATTGTTAGTGTTTTATGATTTATTCTTGATTTTTAAGATACGATATTTCGGCGATTGGCGAACGAAAGTGCGGTATTTAGATGGAGTTTGTAATTTGTAAAGCACTGTAAGTGAGGTATAAGGATTTGATTTAGCAGAGACACCCTCAAAAGCAATCTAAAATAATTTTTTGCGTAGATATTATGGTATTAGCAGCCGGCTATGTTTAAAAACAAAGCCCGGTGCAGTGTTTATTTAAACGCTGCACCGGGCTGGTATTTATACTAAGCTCTGTTGTATATCGCCGGGGTTATTTAACAGCCCATTCATGGATGCCGGCAGAGTTATCTTTAGGCAATTGTATCACCATTTTTAAAGCTGTTGTGTTTACCGGCTCAAAGCTAACGGTGTTGAAGCTGTCTTTACTTATGGTATACGGCGTTGTGTTTTTTACCGGAAGCCACTGGTCATCTTTTTTATAAAATACCTGGTACGATACCGGGATACGGCAACCGCCCCATGGGCCATCGTCAAACCAGTAAACTTTTGATTCGCTTACGGTGTGGGCCGCGTCAAAATCGTATTGAACATATTCGCTGGTATCTTTAGCAGGCCACCAGTGCAGGAAAGGGTAGCTATTATCGGCCGAACTGGCCGGCTCATACTGATCTTTGATAGAGGCGAACATCTTTTTGTTTTTTAAAGATGCGCTTACTTTACTGGTACTGGCAATGGTTGGCGCGGGCTGCGGTCTTGATGCCGATGCCTCATAAGGAATCCAAACCGTCATTTCGCTTGGCCCACGGTTAGCCCATGCATAGTAGGGGATGGCCTTTACTTGCTGATTGGTTTCGGTAAGGTTAGTGCTGTTGAGCTGTCTTTTGGTGCCTTTACCTTCGGTGCTAATCACGTCCACACCATTGAGCAGGTCGGCCTGGTAATTGGCGTTGGCAATGGCGTCTTTATCAATCATAATGTTTTGAACCAGGCTATCGCGGTTATCTGGTCCTTCCAGGCAGTATACTATTGGTCCGCGTTCAAATGCAAACCTGCTTTTATCATCTTTAACCTGGCTGTTAGCCAAAACTTTTTCGGTTTCCATGGGCAGGTTCAGGGTAACCTTGTCGCCCTTTTTCCAGCTGCGTTTTATTACAGCATAACCTTTTTCGTTTACAAACGACGTTGCCTTGCCGTTAACTAACAGGATAACAGGTAAAGGTTTATTATTCATAAAGGTATAAAGATCACCGGGAACAGGTTTTTGTTGTGCCCAGCCAGGGATGCGCACCCTTAATGTAAATGCCGATGTTTTAGCAGGATTAAGGGTAATATCAACCTTGCCCTTCCATGGGTAATCTGTGGCTTGTACAATGTTTACATTGCCCGATGTTAGTTTGATAGTACTGCTATTGCTCATAAAAAGGTTAACATATAGGTCATTTTTGTTTTTGGCATATACATAGCCGGGTAATGATGGTAAAAAACGGGTCATGTTGCTAATGCAGCAAGCACAGCTAATCCATGCGCTACGCTGATGCTGGTTCATGGAGGCGAGCGGGTTGGGGTAAAAAAAGCGGTCGCCGCTTAAAGATACGCCCGATAGTAAACCGTTGTATAGAGTGCGCTCCAATACGTCGATGTATTTAGATTCGCCATGAAGCAAAAACATGCGGTTATTCCAGTACACATTACCAATAGCCGCACAGGTTTCGGCATAGGCCGACATGTTGGGTAACTGGTAGGCATCGCCAAAAGCCTCACCATTGCCGGTTGCCCCAATGCCGCCGGTGATGTACAGCTTTTTATTAACCACATCGCCCCAGATATCGTCAATAGCCGTAAGGTATTTGGTATCACCGGTTAAAGCGGCAATATCGGCCATTCCGGTGTACATGTAGGCCGCGCGTACAGCATGCCCTTCTGCCTGGTGCTGGTCAACCACTTTTTTATCGGCCTGGTTATAAGCATCGCCTTTAGGTCCACGCACATCTAAAAAGAATTTAGCCAGATCAAGGTATTGTTTATTGCCGGTAACCCGGTACATTTTTGATAAGCCAATCTCCACAATCTGGTGGCCCGGGTATTCTTCAATTTTGCCCGGTCCGAAGGTTTTTACCAGTAAATCGGCGTTTTTTATGGCTATGTTAAGCAGGGTACGTTTGCCAGTAGCCTGGTAATGGGCAACAGCAGCTTCATACAGGTGCCCGCAATCATATAACTCATGGCTTAATATTTCTTCATTTACCCAGCGTTTATCGCCTATCCATTCATGGGGCTTTTTGGCGTGAACGGTGCGGAAGGTATACAGGTAGCCATCGGGTTCCTGGGCAGCCCCAATAATGTTTATGAGTGTATCAATGTATCTATCCAGTTCGGGGTTCTTTTTGTTTTGCATGGAGTAGGATGCACCCTCTATGGCCTTATAAACATCGGTATCATCAAATGGGAATTCACTTAGCTTATCGCCATCTAACTGTTTGGCGGCCCGCAAAAAATTATCCATGCGGCCATTCTTTTTGCATTGTTCAAGCACGTAGGGAATGGTTACATTGGCGTTCACCTCCATTTTGGGCTGCCAAAAACTATCCGTAACCTTAACACTGGTAAATGCCACAGGTTGTATTGGATAATCTTTTTGCTGCGCGAATACGCTTGCGCAAAAACTTAATGATATTGAAAATAAAGCGGAAACTTTAACTAAGCTGGCCATTGGTTACATTTATGTTATCAAAATATAAATGTACCGCGTAGCAGGCAATAATTATACACCATAACTTGCCGCTGATAGCAAGATATTAACTGTTTTGGATGGAGGGAGAAGTTAGCGGAGTAATTTGCGAAAAAACTGATCATAAACACATTTATGATCAGTTTTTAATAATTTTATCAGATAGCCCGTCGTGGTCTTTTAGCCTTTGCAGGTTCTGATGCTGATGATGAGTTTCTGAAGTTATTACCGCCTCTGTTATTATTATTGCCGTAATTACTATTGCCGCGGTTATTGTTATTGCCAAAGCTTTTGCGTGGTGGCGGTTGTTTAACGTAGGTTTCTTCGTTTATTTTAACATTTAAAACCCTATCGCCCATGGGGGTGCCATCCAATGCTATTACCGTATTTTCGGCTCCTTCGCGGTCTTTCATTTCCAGGAAGGCGTAACCTTTGCATATTCTTGTTTTTTTATCACGCACAATTTTAATGGTACTTACTTCACCATGTAAGTTCACCATTTTAACCAGGTCCAGTTCGGTCATGTCCAAAGGGAATCCCCCGACAAATAATTTCACCATTATAAGTTTTGTTCTATTTTTTTTTATTGTAAACCAACAGACATACTTTTCGTTTTAGTACATCCAATAAAATTCACAGGTTTTTTTGGCAATCATACGATAAAAGATTCTATCTTCTATCACATAATTAAAGTTACACATAAAAAATACAATCTGTAGCTTTATTTAAAGCATATTGACAAAAATAAGGCTATTTTTAACACGCTATAATACCTGTTTAAACAAGTATTATAGCTGGAAATTTAAACTACCTATCTATGTTAATGTTTACCAGGAAAACTTCTGTTTTGCTCTGCGCCGCTTTGCTTTTGGGCACTGCCGCAAACGCCCAGCTTTATAAAAATCCCAAGGTGCCTGTGCCGCAACGGGTGGCCGATCTTTTAAAACGAATGACGCTTGAAGAAAAAGTAGGGCAGATGAGCATGTCATCGTTAAGCGAATCAAAAAACAGCAAAATTGCATATGGCGTTTTAGAGAGCCCTTTCAGCAATGTTCATGATATTGCTCTGCAATCGATTGCTGCCAAAAAATATGCCCGTGAACAAACCCGTTTGGGCATTCCGCCTATCCAAATTGGCGAGTGCCTGCATGGGCAATTAGCTGCGGGTGCAACAACCTTTCCGCAGGCTATAGCACAGGGAAGTACCTGGAACCCCGGCCTGATCAGGCAGATGGGCGCTGCTATTGCCAATGAAGCATCTACCTCTGGTGTTGATGAAGCGCTTTCCCCATTGTTTGACTTAATCAGGGATGCACGTTACGGCAGGGTAGAGGAGTGCTTTGCCGAAGATCCTTACCTGGTGGGCCAGTTGGGCTCGGCATTTGTAATTGGCATGCAGGGCGATCCTGCAAAAACACACCAAAGTTTTGCCTTTGATAAAGTGATGTGTACAGGTAAGCATTTTGCGGCTTACAGCAAACCGATAGCCGGTATGAATCTTGCACCGGCCGAAATTGGCGAACGCGAGTTACGTTCCATGTTCCTGGCGCCGTTTAGGGATGCAGTGCAGGAAGCCAACATTGCGGCCATAATGCCATCATACAACGAAATTGACGGTATCCCGGCGCATAGCAATGAGTTTTTGCTGAAACAGGTGCTCAGAAAAGAATGGAACTTTAAAGGTTACGTTTTTTCTGATTATGGTGGTTTAAGCCAGTTATATGATTTTCATAAAGTTGCCAAAACCAAAGCGGATGCGGCCATACTTGGCATAACCGCCGGCGTTGACTTAGAAGCTGCCCGACCGGATATTTACGCGCATCTGGTTGAATTGGTAAAAGCCGGCAAAATCAAAGAATCGCAAGTAGATACGGCGGTAGCGCGTATCTTAACTGCCAAATTTAAGGCTGGCCTGTTTGAAAAGCCGTTGGCCGATACCGCTCAACTGAAAAGCAGGCTACACACGCCGGAGCATATTAAACTATCGCAGCAAATAGCCGAGGAGTCTATCATCCTGCTAAAAAATGAAAACAGCCTATTACCGTTAAATATCAATAAAATTAAATCATTAGCAGTTATCGGCCCAAATGCCAACAAGGTGCAGTATGGCGATTACAGTTTTACCCGCGATAACCTATCGGGCGTAACCGCTTTAGAAGGCATTAAGCAATATGTGGGCAATAACGTTAAAGTGAATTATGCCCAGGGCTGCGAATTAAGCGGCACCGACAAAAGCGGTTTTGCCGAAGCCGTAAAAACGGCCAACGAAAGCGACGCCGTGGTAGTGGTTTTAGGTACCACCAGTGTAGTTTTCCAGGGTATAGGCTGGAATGGGCAGGCGCCGGCCAATGAGCCAAAAGACCCGTTTACCTGTGGCGAAGGTTATGATGTAACGGATATTAACCCGCAAGGCGTGCAGCGCGAATTGCTGCAGGAGATATATAAAACAGGTAAACCTGTAATACTGGTATTGGTACATGGCAGGCCTTGGAGCATTAGCTGGGAAAAGCAAAACATTCCGGCAATACTGGAAGCCTGGTACCCCGGCGAAAAAGGCGGCGCGGCTATAGCAAACATTTTGTTTGGGAAAGTAAATCCATCCGGAAGATTGAATATGAGTGTGCCGCAGTCAACCGGGCATATTCCAGTATTTTATAATTATGTAAATTCAGCAAAGGGAAATAACCGGGAACCCGGTACTATTGAAAAACCCGGTCGCGATTATGTGTTTTCGTCAACCGATCCTTTATTCGCTTTTGGTTACGGTTTAAGTTATACTTCATTTAAGTATGATAATCTGAAAGTTTCAAAAACCGTGTTCAGCAAAAAAGACCAGGTGAGTGTTTCGTTAGATGTTAAAAATACGGGTACTATGGCCGGTAAAGAAGTTGTGCAGCTGTACCTTGGCAATAAAGTAAATTCTGTTAGTACGCCCGAAATGTCATTAAAACGGTTTAGCAAAATAGCACTCGAACCAGGCGAAACTAAAACAGTAAGTTTTACCATTAACAGTAACGATTTAGCAATCTGGAACCGGCAAATGAAACACGTTACCGAGCCTGGAACATTTGACGTAATGATTGCCAAAGCCGCCGATAATGTGGTGTTAAAAAAACAATTGGAGTTCCGTTAACGGATTACTCCCTACACCGTCTTCAGGAATATTGCGCGCCCGGCATACTATACAAGTGGCAGGCCAGGGGGCTATATAAACAAGTACTTCATTTTTTAAAAAATGAAGTACTTGTTTATCAGGTATAAACGTTGCTCAACGCTTATATTGCAAACATAAATGGTGTAAATACCCCGCAACATTTACACTATTGTATATATTTGAAATTATAAACCAACAATTAAATTTTACGATTGAAACAACACTTGCCGCTAATCAAATCGATTTACGGTGTTTGCTTTTGCTCCGAATTTTTTTAGCAATGCGTTTTAATACAATTGACTTTGTAGCTATTTGCCTCAATAATTCGTACCCCTGTTATTGATAAAAGGCATTGATAGGCTAAATGAAGCTTTAAAGCTGATGAATTGATTAAAATTGATTTATTATAATTAATTTCAAGCGAGGCTTTTAAGAAACCTGATAGCTGCCGTCTGTGTAAACCTTATAGAATATACCTAAAATATGAAATATTTTTTCTGCCTGATTTTTCTATTTTCCAGTTTTTCTGTCTTCGCATCTAATTCAACCGACGATTTAATTGATGAGCTGAAAGTTGAAATCTCCAAAAAAAGCGCTTATGAGGGAGTCAAAGAATCGCGGATCAATAAATTGAAGTTGTATCGTTCCCGGTTGCAGGCAAATGATTTTGAAGGGCAATTTTACTACCTGAATAGTTTATACAGCGAATACAAAGCCTATCAGTTCGATTCGGCCTATGTATATGTAGATAAAATGATAGCCTTAAGTAAGCTCAAGGGGGATAAGCCTAAAGAGTATTACAGCTATGTTAAAATGTCGTTTATCCTGTTATCCTCGGGCATGTTTCACGAGGCCTTTGATTTTTTGCATAAGGTTGATGTGAAGGTTTTGGATAACCCGGCCAAAATAGATTATTATTTTTTTTTAGGACGCTGTAATTACGATTTGGCCAATTACAGTAACGATAAATATTTTACGCCATATTATATTGCCGCAGGTAACCGGGTTATTGATTCGGCCATATCTTATTGTGGTACCGATTTTATAACCCGCAATTATTTGCTTGGCCTTCAAAAACTGCAGGAAAAAAAGTATGAAGAAGGGAAAGAATGGTTTTCTAAACTATTAGAAAAAGATAAGGTAATATCCACGCATCTGAGGGCCATGGTTTCTTGCTCGTTAGGGATAATATATTTAGAAACCAATCAAAAAAATGAGGGAATAAATTTGATGATCCAATCGGCTATAGCCGATGTGAAATCGTCAACCCGCGAAACTGTAGCCTTATACACCCTTGCCGACCTGTTATACATGGAAGGTAATATTAAAGATGCTTATAGCTTTATACAGCTGGCTAAAGAGGATGCCGACTTTTATGGTGCAAGGCAAAGAAAAATCCAGATAGGGGCCATCCTTCCGCTGATAGCTACCGCCGAGCTTAACAACTCAGAACATCAAAAGAACCGTTTTCTCATTTTCCTGATCATTATTACCGCGCTGGCGCTCCTGGTGGTGTTTTTCCTGGTGTTGATATTTAAACAACTCAATAAAGTAAAGATCAAGGAGCGTGTGATTGAAAGCAAAAACCTACAGCTAAGTGAGTTTAATGGTAAGCTTATTGAAGACGCCAAAATTAAAGAGGAATATATCGGGCAGTTTTTTAAAGCCATATCGGGCTATATATTAAAGCTCGAAAATTTAAAAATTTCTGTGGATGCTAAGCTCTCCATGAAAAAGTATGATGCCATTCATACCCTGATTGATAAGATTGATATAAAAAAAGAGCGTGAAAGCCTGTATTACAGCTTTGATCACATCTTCATTAAAATCTTCCCCAACTTTGTACACGTGTTTAATACCTTGTTTGATGAAAAGGACCAGATATGGCCGCACGAAGAGGAAGTATTAAATACCGACCTACGCATATTTGCCCTTATCAGAATGGGTATCGCGGATAATGACACTATCGCCAAAATTCTGGAGTATTCTGTTAACACTATTTACGTTTATAAAATGCGTATCAAAGCCAAATCCCTGCACCCTGAGCATTTTGAACAACGCATCATGAACATTAAAGCTTTTGATTTTAATTGATTTTGCGATGCTTTTTGTCGCTTTAGGTAACATGAAAGTTGCAATTATTGCTCATTAATGAGCAATAATTGCGTTACAAAATGGTAAAAAAAGCTTATATTTTTTCAAGTGATTTGAAATTTAAATCACTGATAATCAAATATTTGATTTTAAAAAACGATAAAAAAAATTATATAAATTTTAAAACAGGTCGTTAAAACCCCAAACGGCCTTTGCAGCGTGCTTTTGTATGTCATTTATCGCTAAATTGCATAAGATTTTAAGGTGTGATATTCTAAACCATTACATTTTTAACAGCCAATTATAAAAAGTTCAGTTCCTGCTAAGTTTATTTATTCCGGTTTTGGTGGGGATGACTTTGAGTTATTTTACCTTTATTTTTTTATCGTCTCGTAAAAAAATAAATAGTATCAGGTTGTTAGCATATATAGGTTTATCGTATTAAATTTAAAAGTCTAAACCAAGTAAACAAAAAACCAATTTCAACTAAATCCCAGTAATTATGCAATTTAAACACTTACTCAAAGTATGTTTCTTTGCTGTTATTCTCTTTTTCTCGGCCAACGTTATGGCTCAGAACAAGACTATTACAGGAAAGGTAACTGACAAAAAAGATGGGTCACCGCTTCCTGGTGTATCAGTAACAGCCGTTGGCGCAACAGGAGGGGCCATTACCACTGCCGATGGTGATTACAAATTATCCGTAGCCGGAAACGTTACCGCGCTTAAATTCAGCTATATTGGCTATGTTGCCCAAACAGTAAACCTGGGTAGTGGCAACACACTCAATGTAAGCCTCGAAACTTCAAGCAAATCATTAAACGAAGTAGTTGTAATTGGTTATGGTACCCAAAAAGTTAAAGATGCTACAGGTTCTGTTGCATCACTTGGTACTAAAGATTTCAACAAAGGTGTTATTTCAACGCCAGATCAATTGCTTCAGGGCCGTATTGCAGGTGTTACAGTAACATCTGCAAGCGGTGAGCCCGGCGGCGGTGCTTCTATCAACATTCGTGGTACCGGTTCAATCAGGGCTGGTAATGATCCGTTATATGTAATTGATGGTGTGCCTGTATCAAATGATAGCTATGCTGCTTCAAGTGGTTCAAGCCCGATTGGTATGTCATCAGCAAGAAATCCTTTATCATTCTTAAACCCTAATGATATCGAAAACATATCGGTATTAAAGGATGCATCTGCTTCTGCAATCTACGGTTCGCGCGGTGCAAATGGTGTGGTTTTGATTACTACCAAAAAAGGTCGTAAAGGACAAGGCATCCAGTTTTCCGAAAACACTTCGTTAAGTTCAACCGCAAGCCGCTACAATCTGCTTAGCGCTCCCGACTTTTTGAAAGCGGTTGCAGGCACAGGTGCCGATGCTAATGCTATTAATAAAGGAGCCAACACCAACTGGCAGGACCAGATTTTCCGCAAAGCGGTTTCACAAACTGTAAACCTTGGTTTTGGCGGTGCTAAAGATGGCTTTACCTACAGGGCATCTTTTGGTTATGATGATCAGAACGGTATTATCAAAAAATCGGGGTTAAAACGTATAACAGGCCGTATCAACGCAAGCCAGATGTTATTTAAAGATGTGGTTAAGTTGGATCTGAGCTTATTAGGATCAAATGTAAAAAACCAATATGCGCCGGTTACCAACGATGCTGGTTTCCAGGGTAGCTTAATTGGTGCTACAATTGGTCTTAACCCAACTTATCCTATTAAAAACGCCGATGGTACCTACTATTTTGATGGTAGCAACCTAAACCCGGTTGATATGTTGAATAACACTTATGATAGTGACAACATAAACAGAACACTGGGTAACTTGGGTTTAACCATTAAACTGGCTAAAGGCTTAAGCTACCGCGGTACTTTTGGTAATGATTATTCATTGGCAAAACGTAAAACCTTCTATGATCCAAGAATTCAGGGTTATACCAGCAGCAGCACAATCAGGGGTAAAACAGTTCCTTCCATATCAGGAATTGGCCAGGGCGATTTGCAAACCGTAAAATTAAGCAGCCAGATTACCGAGCAAACCTTAACCTATGAAAAAAAATGGTCTGATAACAGTTCATTTACCATATTAGGTGGTTACTCATACCAGGTGTTTAATAATAAAAGCATCACCGATATCAGAACCCAAACGGTTACACCTAATGTACTGGTACAAAACCTCGATAGTTTTAAAGATCATTTCCCTCTTTTTGGTGATACTACCAGGTCTGAGTTACAATCATACTATGCAAGGTTAAACTATTCATTTAAAGATAAATATTTATTGACCGCTACAGTGCGTACAGATGGTTCATCAAAATTTGGTGCCAATCATAAATACGCAACATTCCCTGCATTAGCGCTAAAATGGAAAGTTATTAACGAAAGTTTTGCTCCAAAATCATTGTTTGATGATTTGAGCCTTCGCTTAAACTACGGTAAAACCGGTAACCAGGAGTTCCCTGCTTATCAGTCGCTATCGGTATTCCAAACAGATTTGGCAGGCAACAGCAGCCAGTTATATTTCCCTAATCCTAACCTGAAATGGGAAACTACTACCGCTTATGGTGCAGGTATTGATTTCACCATTGTTGGCGGCAGGTTATCAGGAACAGTTGATTATTTTAACAAAAGCACAAAAGACCTTTTGTTTTTCAATGCCTTCCCACAACCAACAGCGGCGCCAGGTATCTGGACAAACTTAGCCGGTAATGTTATCAATAAAGGTTTGGAAGTTGGTTTAACCTTCCAGGCAGTTAACACTTCTAAATTCCAATGGGAAATCAATTATAACATGACCTTGCTTAAAAACAATGTAGAGAATTTTACAGGTCGTGTTGTACAAACAGGTGCTATCAATGGCCAGGGCCTTTCAGGTGCATTCTCTCAGGTTATTCAAAACGGCTACCCATTGTTTACCTTTAAAGTGGCTAAATACAACGGCCTTGATGCCCAGGGTTTTGGTATCTATCCAAACGGAATTGACGTGCAAACTTTACAAGGCAGCGCGCTTCCTAAATTTACAGCCAGCTTAACCAACAACTTTACTTACGGTAACTGGAATTTGAGCGTATTCTTAAACGCTGTAACAGGTTTCTACGTATATGATAATACAGCTAACGCTTATTTCTACAGAGGTAGTTTACTTACAGGTCACAACGTATCGCAGGATGTAGCTTTCACAAACGAAAATCCGCTAAACTCTGGCCAGGTATCAACCCGCTGGTTAGAAAAAGGCGACTTTTTACGTGTATCAAACGTAAGCCTTGGTTATACATTCGCGCTTAAAAATACAAAAGCTATTAAAACCTTAAGGTTTAGCCTAACCGGTCAAAACTTAGCTTTAATAACCGGTTATAAAGGCCTCGACCCGGAAATTAACGTTAACAAACAAATTAACAACGTGCCATCAAGAGGTATTGATTATACAGGTTACCCTAAGGCCCGTACTTTCACTTTTGGAATTAATGCAGGATTTTAAAAATATTGATATGAAAAAGATTACAGTAAAAATTGGAACAACCTGCCTTGCCGCACTTGTGCTTGCATCCATGAGTTGTACAAAACTGAATGAGAAGGTGTATGGATCTAAAGAGGTAAGGGCCGCCAGTAATGGTTCTACCGGCGATTTAGGTGGTGTGTATTCACAATTAAACGGACAATCAAACCAGGCTAACACATACGCTTTACAAGAGCACCCAACAGATGAAATGATGGGCCCAACTCGTGGTACAGACTGGGGCGATTTTGGTACCTGGCGTAAGTTGCATACCCATACCTGGGATGCTTTCCACAACCAGGTTAGCGATACCTGGGATGAGCTTAACACTGGCGTTTACCGCGCAACCCAGGTTATTAACGCGGCTGGCGTTACCAACCAGGTAAAAGGCGAAGCCAGCTTTTTAAGGGCTTATTTCATGTTTGAAGTAGTGGATCTTTACGGCCAGGCTCCTTTCCGTGACCCGGCAGGTTCTGTTGATGCTATCCCAACTGTTTACAACCGTAGCGATGCGACCGACTTTATTATTAAAGATCTGGAATTTGCTGAAGCAAACCTTGGCGCGCCTGTTGATATTGGCCATGCCGGTAAAGCAGCCGCAGAAGCGCTTTTGGCAAAGGTTTACCTAAATAAAGCGGTATATAAAGCAGCTACTGTAGGTGGTCCGTTTACATTTTCTGCTGCCGATATGAATAAAGTTATTGGCTATTGCAATAGCGTAACCGCTGCCGGTTTCCATTTAAATGGCCCTGGTAAATACTTTGATAACTTTTCATGGGATAACACCACATTGAGTACCGAAATTATTTTTGGCCGTATCAACACCGCTACAAACGCGCCTGCAAATACCCACAACCGTTGGAGGATGGGCATGCACTACAACCAAAGCCCAAGCAGCTGGAATGGTTTTACCACTCTTGCCGATTTTTATCACAGCTTTGAGGCCAGCGATGAGCGTATTGGTGGTACTTATCCTAAATTAACCGAATACAACGGTTTAAGAACAGGGTTCCTGATCGGTCAGCAATACGGACCTGGTAACGTGGCTTTAAAGCAACGTGGTGGGCAGCCTTTGATCTTCACGCCGGATGTTAACTTAAACTATTCTACCGAAGCTCAGGGTATCCGTGTAATTAAATACTTCCCTCAGCCTAAACCAGATGGTTCTGTAAATGATGATAATGCAACTAATACCTACATCTTGCTTCGTTACTCAGATGTTTTGCTGATGAAAGCGGAAGCTATTATGCGTGGTGGTACCGATCCAAACGGCCAAACTGCTTTAGGCATCCTTAATTTACTAAGAACAACCCGCGGCGCGTCGGTAGCAACAACTGCAGATGCCGCTACAATATTGGCAGAGCGTGGTCGCGAACTTTACTATGAAGGCTGGAGAAGAAATGACCTGATCAGGTTTGAAAAATTCAATGATCCGGTTGATCAGCGCCCTAATAAAACTGATAAAACAAGGACTGTATATCCAATACCACAACGTGCTGTGGATACAAACCCTAACCTGAAACAAAACGCAGGCTACTAATCTTGAGGTTTATTTGATTTGATTTAAAACGTAGCGGAAATTTTCCGCTACGTTTGTTTTTATATGTCTAAAATGATTTTTAAAAGGTCGGTATTTTACACTTTTTCGGCAGTTGCGTTACTTTTTTCATGTAACGGTATAAACAAGTCCACGTTATTTACGCTTCAATCCAATGATGATATAGGCATCAATTTTATTAACAAGCTAAATGATCAGGATCGTACTAACGTGTTCAGCTACCGTAATTATTACAATGGCGGCGGCGTTGCCATAGGCGATGTTAATAACGATGGTCTTAATGATATATACCTTACCTCAAACCAGGGGGGCAACCAACTCTACATTAATAAAGGCAACTGGAAATTTGAAAATGTGACCGATAAGGCCGGAGTAAAAGGCACCAAGTATTGGAGTACGGGTGTAACCATGGCCGATGTCAATGGCGATGGATGGCTGGATATATATGTATGCCACAGCGGCAATGCAAAAGGCAATGAAAAGGGGAACGAATTATTTATTAATCAGCACGATGGTACTTTCAAAGAAGAAGCCGCGAAATATGGCCTGGTAGATAATGGATTATCAACCCAGGCCATATTTTTCGACTATGATAATGATGGCGACCTGGATTGCTTTGTGTTAAATAACTCGTTTAAGCCTATCGGCGCTTTTGATTTTAACAGCAACTTACGGGCTGTAATTGATCCGCTTGGCGGCGCAAGGCTGTACCGTAACGATGGCGGCCACTTTACCAACGTTACCCAACAGGCCGGCATTTTTTCAAGTGATATCGGTTTTGGCTTAGGTGTTTCTGTAGCTGATGTAAACCAGGATGGTTACCCGGATATTTACGTTTCTAACGATTTCTTTGAACGCGACTACCTATACATTAACCAAAAAAACGGAACTTTTAAAGAGGACATCCAAAACGAAATGGGGCACCTTAGCCAGGCCTCAATGGGCTCTGATATCGCTGATATTAATAACGATGGGCAATATGATGTGTTTACCACCGAGATGTTGCCCGAAGGGGATAAGCGCCTTAAGCAAATGACCTCTTTTGAATCGTACGATGTTATAAAAGCCAAACAGCGCGATGGTTATTACAACCAATATATGCAAAACTGTCTGCAGGTAAATAACGGTGATGGTACATTTTCCGAAACCGCGTTTTACTCGGGCATTGCCGCTACCGACTGGAGCTGGGGAGCATTAATGTTTGATATGGATAATGATGGCTGGAAAGATATTTTTATATCAAACGGTATTTATAAAGATCTTACCGACCAGGATTACATTGAGTTTTTAGGTAACCGCGATAACATGGCAAAAATTGCCGAAGGCCGTAAAAAGTTTGATTTTAAAGATTTTACCGATAAAATGAAATCAACCCCGCTGTCAAACTATGGCTATTTAAATAATCATAATTTAACCTTTACCAATAAAACGGTTGATTTTGGTTTAGATAAACCATCTTTCAGTAACGGATCAACCTATGCCGATCTGGATAACGATGGTGATAACGACCTGGTGGTAAACAACGTTAATTCGCCGCTTTATGTTTACAAAAATAACGCCGAAAAAAATGGCAACCATCACATACAGGTAAAGCTAAAAGGAAGCGGCTTCAATAAGTTTGGGGTGGGTACTACTATCAAAGCTTTTATGAAAGGTAGCGCGCTTATTTACTACAATCAGCCAACCCGTGGTTTTGAAAGCTGCACCTCGCCAAATTTGCTTACACTTGGCATCGGTAAATATACCCAGGTAGATTCGTTGCAAATTATTTGGCCCGGCGGCAAATATCAGTTGATTAAAAATGTAAAAGCCGATAAAGTTTATACTTACCGGCAAACAGATGCTACCCTAAACTACAATTGGAGCAAACCGGTAGTTAAGCCGTTATTTACCGATGTAACCAAAGCGGTATTTGATAGCATCCCTAAGCATAAAGAAGACGACTTTATTGATTTTGACAATGAAAAACTGATGCTGCAAATGCTATCTACAGAAAACCCTTACATAGCAACCGGCGATGTGAATAATGATGGCTTAACAGATTTTTATTTCGGCAGTTCCAAGAACTCATGGGCAGCTATCTACATACAGCAAAAAGATGGCAAGTTTAAGCAAACCATACCGCCGGATCTGGCCAAACAGGAATACCTGGAAAATGCCGGTGCCGTATTTGCCGATTTTGACGGCGATGGCGATCAGGACCTTATTGTGGGTGTTGGGGGCAATGCCGATGAAGCCGGCACGCCGGTATATTTCCCTCGGTTTTATGTAAATGATGGCAAGGGGAATTTCCACCGCGACGCGAGCCGCACTTTACATGCCGGGGTTAATGCTTCGGTTATAGTATCCTGTGATTATGATGGCGATGGGCATCCTGATTTGTTTATCGGGGGTAGGAGTGTGCCGGGCCTTTACGGATGCGCGCCTAAATCATACGTATTTCATAACAATGGCGATGGTCATTTTACCGATGTATCAGAACAGGTGTTGGGGAAAGATACCAAACTGGGCATGGTGACGGCCGCCAAATGGGCCGATCTGGATAATGATGGCTCGCCCGATTTGATAGTTGCCGGTAATTGGATGGGTATTAAAATATTCAGAAACGTTAAAGGCAAATTTACCGAAGACAAGCAATTAGATAACTACAAAGGCTGGTGGAGCAGCCTTGAAGTAGCAGATGTTGACGGCGATGGTAAGCTTGATATTATAGGCGGCAACATCGGCCTGAATTCTAAGTTTAAAGCTTCAGAAGCAAAGCCGATGAAAATTTACATTAAAGATTTTGACAATAACGGCACAAAAGAATGTGTTACCTCCATGTACCGGGGCGATATGAGTTATGTTTTTCATATGAAGCCAGATTTGGTTGGGCAATTGCCGATACTAAAAAAACGCTTTCTAAACTATGCCGATTATGCAGGGAAACCTTTTAACGAAGTGTTTACCGCCGAGATGTTGGAAGGGGCGGAGGTGCATGAAATGAATTTTCTCGCTTCGGCAGTATTTTTAAATGAGGGCAAAAAGTTTACCTGTAAACAACTACCGGTAAATGCGCAGCTATCTATGGTGAATACCATTTTATGCGATGATATCAATAATACAGGTGTTAAGCAGATAATTTTGGCAGGCAATTTTTATGGCTTTAAGCCAGAAGTGGGCAGGCTGGATGCCAATCGGGGTTTAATTTATCAATACGGCAAAAATGGGTTTACTTATACCCCGCCCGCAAAAAGTGGTTTCAATTTAAATGGGCAGGTGCGCTCATCGGCCATTATCAAAAATGCAAAGGGAGCCAAATACTATCTGTTTGGGATTAATGACGCGCCGCTTAAGGCATATAAACTTCAGCAATAAAATAATGCCAACTAACTAATACACACTTATGCCAACTAAAATATATTGCTGGTTGATGTTTATAAGCATTATTGCTATAAGCGCATGTAAACCCAAAAAAGCGGGAGAGGGCGTATTTAAATTACTACCAGCCAGTGAAACCGGGATCAGTTTTGTAAACAAGAACGTTGTAACAGATTCTGTTAACATTTTAGACTACCTGTATTTTTACAACGGAGCGGGTGTTGCAGCAGCCGATTTTAACAATGATGGCTTGCAGGATTTGTATTTTGTATCAAACCAGGGCGATAACAAATTGTACCTGAACAAAGGCGGCCTAAAGTTTGAAGATATTACATCCAAAGCTGGAGTGGCCGGCACCGGCAACTGGAAAACAGGTGTTACGGTTGTTGATATCAATGGCGATGGCCTGAAAGATATTTATGTGTCTGTAGTTTCTGGCTACAAAGGGTTTAAAGGTAAGAATCAGCTGTATATTAACAACGGCGACCTTACTTTTACGGAATGCGCCGCAAAATACGGTCTTGATTTTGCTGGCTTATCAACCCAGGTTTCATTTTTTGATTATGATAAAGATGGCGATCTGGATATGTTTCTGCTTACTTCATCGGTGCATAGTAATGATACCTATGGCGATTCCACCCTTCGGTTTAAATACAGCCATGATGCCGGCGATCACCTGTTTAGGAATGATAATGGCCATTTTACGGATGTAACGCAAAAATCGGGTATTTACAGCGCGCCTATTGGCTATGGTTTAGGTGTAAGTGTAGGCGATTTAAACAATGATGGCTGGGACGATATTTACGTAAGTAACGATTTTTTTGAGCAGGATTATTATTACATAAACCAGCACGATGGCACTTTTAAAGAACAATTAAAGGGCGCTTTTGGGCATACCAGTCTGTTTTCGATGGGCAATACTATCAGCGATATCAACAAAGATGGCCACCTTGATGTAATCACCACCGATATGCTGCCCGAGGATATGAAAAGCCTACGATCTACCATTAACGATGAACCCCTGGATATTTATAACCAGGAAGTTAACGCTGGTTATTACTATCAATACTCAAAAAACTGCCTTCAGCTTAATGTTGGTAACGGCAGCAAATTTGTTGACCTGGGTTTGTACAGTGGTGTATCGGCCACGGATTGGACATGGTCGCCACTGGTGCAGGATTTCGACATGGATGGGCGTAAGGATCTGTTTTTTAGCAACGGCATCAAAAAACGCCTGAATGATATGGATTACCTCAAATACCTTGGCGATCCGCAGGTGATGCAGGATTATAAAAACAACCGTGTTTTTGATAAAGACAAGATCAATATGATGCCCGATGGCGCGGTGCATAATTTCTTTTATCATGGGGGCGATGAGTTGAAATTTTCTGATGTTTCGGCCATAAATGACATGAAACAGCCCTCCATTTCGGCAGGTTCGGTAGCGGTTGATTTGGATAATGATGGCGACCTGGAAATTGTAACCAACAATATGGATGAGCCGGCTTACCTGTATAAAAATACAACAATGGAAAGCCACAAAGATCAAAAGCCCGCTTATCTTAAGTATGCCGTTAAATATACCAACCTAAACCCCGACGGTATAGGTACAAAGTTTTTCATGAAATCAGAAAAACAGGTTGATTTCCAGGAGATAGAAACCAGTAACGCCTATGAAAGCAACCTGAGCAATGAGCTTTTATTTACCTTTTTACCCGGCGATAAACCCGTTGAATTATTGGTGGTTTGGCCCAATAACAGTTACCAGGTAATCAATGATTTTAAACCGGGAACCAAAAACAAGATCACTTATGTGGGATATGGGCTTGATGATAGCAATACTGCCGCGACTATTGAAAACTTTATCGGCAGCAAAAAGCAATTTGATCACTCGCCTGTACAAGCAAAACTATTAGCTCAATTAAAACCTTTTGATACCCCCGACTTTAACTACTATGGTTTATTGCCACATACTTACCTGCCGCATACGCCTGCTATTGCCGTTGCCGATGTTAACGGCGACGGTATTGACGATATATATGTAGGTGGCTTTGTCGATGAAGAAAAATACCTGCTCGCAGGCAATAAAAACGGAGGCTACGATAAAATAAAAGTTCCGGCTTTTGATCAGTTTAAAACATCGGGCGATGAACAGGCTATTTGGACTGATGTGAATAATGATGGTAAACCTGATTTGCTGGTTATTAGCAGCAATCACCCTTTCCAGGAAAGTGATAAATTATTACAGCCCCGTTTATATATCAATAAAGGAAACTTTCAATTTGAGTATAAGCCGCTACCCAAAATAGGCAATCAAACCGCAAAAATGCTGGCTTTTGATTTTAATGGTGATGGGTTGAATGATATTTTGCTTACGGCTGCTATCTCGTACAAAAACTACACGGCAAATATTCCATCTACTATTTTGATTAACAAGGGGAACGGTAATTTCGAAATTAGTAATGATAAACGGTTTAGCGATATCAAATCTATTCCATACGTAACCAGTATGTCTGTTGCCGATGTAGATAAAAACGGCAAACCCGATTTGGTGATTACGGCAGAATGGCAACCAATACAGATATTTTTAAACGATGGTAAAAAGCTTAATAAATTTTCATCAAAACTACTTGATAACGAAAAAGGCTGGTGGCAATCGGCATTAGTAACAGATGTTGATGGTGATGGCAAGGCCGATTTAATAGCAGGCAACTGGGGAACAAATAATAAATACAATGTAACACCAGAGCAGCCATTATACGCTTATAATACCGATTTGGATAAGGACGAGAAAAATGATCTTATTCTATCCTATTTTGTTAAAGGTCAGTACTATCCGTTCCGCCCTAAAAATGATCTGGAGCAGGAGCTGCCATACCTCAAAAAAGAATGGCTGAGCTACCAAAAAATGGCCGATAAAACTACCGCCGAGATTTTTAAAGATAAATTAGATGATAATAACCGCCTAAGTGCAAACCAATTCAACAGTATCTTTATAAGCGATGTTTTACACGCTAATGCGTTTGCCGCATTACCTTATCTATATCAGCAGGCACCAATACGATCGGTTATTAGCGGTACAAAAAACGATATTATTATCAACGGGAACTTTTGGGGTGTAGTGCCCTACGAGGGTAAATACGATGCCTTAGGTTTGGCAACCCTGCAATACAATAAACAACAAAAGCAGTTTAACCAACCGGGATACTTTACCAACCCATCCTTTAACTCGCAGGAGCTTACCTTTTTTAGCACAGTTAAACGCGCCTCGTCAACAGATTATTTGCTGGTTACTTATGATGGCAGGCTGATGTTGGTAAACCGGTAGTTAAAAAATTGGAGCGTAAATTTTTGTTACCCATTTTGATGTATCCTTTTCAACAGATCTATCGGTAATTAATGACTCAAACGGCATGGCCGGGGCTATCAATTTATGGTCTTTCATGTAGATTTGTACTTGCTCAAAAGCATCATTTACGGTATGGGGGCCACCTTTTACATCGGCAATTAATAAATTGCCTCCCATTACCAATTGGTTTATGGTTGCACCCACAGGTGGCGTGATTTTTTTATCAATAGGGATGGCATAACTAATCTGATACTCAGCTTTGCCAACCTTGGTAATATTCAGCATCGGGAAATTGGTTGTTTTGGCCCCTTTGGCTATAGCCTGCTGTTTTAAATTATCAATGAGCTTATAAATGTTTTGCATATCGGGATAGCTGGCAGCACTTGTGGTAGTAGTAAGTAAAAATGCGTCTTTTACCTTATCAATATAAATTTTATACCCGTACGCGTTTTTTTGATCTTCTAAAAAAAGTTTAAGGCTATTTAAAATTTCGCCTGCTTTGGTTTCTAATTCACGGGCTGCATAGTAGTCGGTAATGCGTTTAACCGGGTTCATACTGCTTTGTTTTTCAGCCAGTATTTTAATTTTTGCCGCAAAATCTTCTGCCAGGTAGCTGATATCAGCATCCAGTTTTAAGTCGCCTTGTTGGAGGGTAACATTCGCTCCCCCGTTGGTTGTTTTATTAATCTCAACCTGTATCCCCTTGTAAGCAAAGTGGTCGTTGGTAATCTTGCTCCCCGGCCACCATTTGTCCCATAGGTTTTTATGAATTAGATACTTGGCTACAACGCCATCTGATGCTTCAACGGTTAATTCATTACTGATAGTAAGGGTAGATGGAATTATAAAATATACAGCCGCTGCAGCAAGTATAAGGGCAGCTAAAATTATCAATACAATTTTCTTCATTTCGGTTATAAAGGGGGATGGTAAATCTAATGATATTGAATCATTTTTGAAATATTTTAGATGCAATTATGATAGATAAATGCCTTGATAATTAAGTTGGTTTTTATGTTAAAAAACTATCATTTATAGGCTTATAGTAACGTAAAAAAGCCTATATTGGCTGTTGATCAATATAAAAACCGGCAAATTTTAACCCAATGGTTTGCCAGCGTTTAAACCTTTATTTTAATTTATGAGATCCTTTTTATTTTGTATGACAGGGGCATTATTTTTATTAGCATCCTGTAAAAAGCCCGACTACGAAAAGGTAATTCACGACCCCGAATTGTACCGCGTCACCGTAAAAAAACTAAATGATATTGTGCTGGAAAACAACTTTCCGCCGGTAACAGCTTCGCGTAATTATGCTTATGCCAATATCGCCGCTTACCAGGTTATTGCCGCCGGCGATGCTGCTCATTACAATACTTTATCTGGCCAGATAAAACATTTGCCGCCAACACCAAAAGCTTCAAAAGATACCGCCATTGATTACCAGTTTGCATCGCTCCTGGCGTTTTGTTACGTGGGTAACGCGGTAACGTTTCCGGAGGGTAGTATGGATCAATATGTTGATGGCTTAAAACAGAAGGCCAAAGATGCGGGCATGCCCGATGATTTGTTTGAAGGATCGGTAAACTACGCCAACAAGGTAGCTAAATCAATCATGAAATGGAGCAAGGGCGATAACTATTTAAAAACCCGGTCGGCCAGTAAGTTTACGGTGAAACAGCAAGATGGCAGGTGGATACCAACACCGCCGATGTATGCCCAGGCTCTGGAGGCGCATTGGGGCGAGATCAGGCCGATGGTGCTTGATTCAACAGCCCAATTTATTCCGCCAGATCCACCGGCTTTTGATGTAAAAAACAAAAACAGCAAGTTCTATCTACAGGCATTAGAGGTGAAAAACATTGTTGATAGCCTAACCAAAGAGCAAAAACACCAGGCCGATTTTTGGGATGATAACGCGTTTAAACTCAACGTAGTTGGGCATGCCATGTTTGCCACTAAGAAGTTTTCGCCGGGCGGGCACTGGATGAATATCACCGGTATAGCTACCCGCGCCAAAAAGATGGATTTTAATACCACCGTAAGCATTTATACCCAAACGGCTATCGCTTTATTTGATGGCTTTATCAATTGCTGGTATCTTAAATACAGGTCAAACTATGTACGCCCCGAAACTATTATCACCAAATACATCAATCCCGATTGGCACCCTTATATCCAAACACCGCCATTTCCGGAATATAGCAGCGGCCACGCGGTAATTTCTTCGGCCGCGGCCGAGGTGTTGAGCAATAGGATAGGGGATAATTTTGCTTATACCGATTCGTCAGAGTCGGAATTTGGGATAGATCCTATGTCTTTCAAATCTTTCAGGGAAGCAGCAAAATCGGCCGCTATTTCAAGGGTCTATGGTGGTATTCATTTTAAAAACGCTTGTATCATAGGCAACAAGCAAGGTGCTCAAATTGGGCAATTGGTTTTGAAAAAGCTTCAGTTAAAAAAATAATCATCGGTAATGAAAAAAATATATACCTGGTGTATAGCATTAACGCTATCCATACCGGTTACCCTAAAGGCGCAAAATACCGACCCATGGGTTGTTAAAGCGGATAAAATTGATCCGGCAAATTATTACGGCATCACGGTAGCCAACGGGATGATTGGCATTGTATCTGCACCAGAGCCTTTTAAAGTTAAAAATGTAGTGCTTGCCGGCGCTTATGATTTGTACGGACGTGGCAGGGTAAGTAACTTTTTAAACAGTTTTAATCTGCTTAACATGTACCTGGAAATTGACGGCAGGCGCATCGACGCGAAAAACATCAGCAATTTTAAACAGGAGCTGGATATGCAGCACGCTGCCTTCACCACCACGTTTGATTACGCGGATAAGGCGACCATAAAATATACCTACTATTCCCTGCGCCAATTACCCTTTACGGTTTTAATGGATGTATCCGTTACGGCGAAAAAGGCTATCAGTATTACATCTGCCAGTGTGATGGAAGCACCGGACGCGTTAAAAGAGGTACAGAATTATTATAACGAGATTGATCGACCACATGTAACCATCAGCCTGTTAACCTCAACGGCTAAAAGCCCTACAGGCAAAATGCAGTTGTGTGCATCAACTTCGTTTTTGTTTAATGAGCCGCATGGACAGGAGCCACGCATTATTCATGAAATGTGGGATAATAACATGCACCTCATGAAGTTCAGTAAAAGCATAGCCGCCGGCGAAACCTATAAATACGCGGTTACCGGTTCGTCCATCACGTCGGCCCATCATGCTGATCCTTTGAACGAGGCTGAGCGTTTAACCATTTTTGCCAAGTTGGAAGGGCGCGACAGGTTAATTAAATTTCATAATAAAGCATGGGATGATCTTTGGGCCAGCGATATCCAGGTAGAGGGCGACACGCAGGCGCAACAGGATATTCACAGTATGCTGTACCACCTATATTCGTTTTCTCGTGCCGGCACGGCATACTCACCATCGCCAATGGGCTTATCGGGATTAGGTTATAACGGTCACGTTTTTTGGGATTGCGATGTTTGGATGTATCCGGCCATGTTGGTGCTTCACCCCGAAATTGCTAAATCGATGGTTGAATACCGTTTTGAACGATTGGATGCTGCCCGAAAAAACGCGTTTTCGCATGGATATAAAGGCGCGATGTTCCCCTGGGAAAGTGCCGATAGTGGGGTAGAGGAAACACCGGTTTGGGCATTGAGCGGTCCCTTTGAGCACCATATTACGGCGGATGTTGCCCTTGCGGCCTGGAATTATTATTGCGTTACGCAGGATAAGGACTGGCTGCGCGAAAAAGGCTGGCCAATACTTTCTGCCACTGCCGATTTTTGGGCAAGCCGCGTTGAACGTAGCGGCCCGGGCCATTACGATATTAAAAATGTAGTTGCTGCCGATGAATGGGCAGAAAATATTGATAACAACGCCTTTACCAATGCCGCGGCCCAGGCTAACCTGCAAAATGCGACCGCCGCTGCCAAAATATTAGGCCTTAAAGCCGATGCCGATTGGCAATTAGTAGCGCAAAATATTCCCATCTTAAAAATGGATAATGGCGTTACCCGTGAATTTGCCACCTACAACGGCGAAGGGATTAAACAAGCAGATGTAAACCTGCTGGCCTATCCACTAAAAACCATAATCGATCCCGGGCAGATTAAGAAAGACCTTGAATACTACGAAACCCGTGTGCCAAACGAAGGTACGCCTGCCATGACCCAGGCAGTTTTTGCTTTGCTTTACGCGCGTTTAGGCAATGGCGACAAAGCTTACCATTTTTTCAAGGACGCCTATGAACCAAACCTAAACCCACCGTTTAGGGTGATTGCCGAAACAAAGGGAGGTACAAACCCATATTTTGCCACCGGCGCGGGAGGGATTATCCAAAGTTTATTGATGGGTTTTGGCGGCCTGGATATTACACCAACCGGGATAACCCAGGTTAAAAGTAAACTGCCTGCCAACTGGAAATCACTTAAGATTACCGGGGTAGGGGTTAATAAGATGAGTTATATGATAAAGTAGACTTTTTGAGTTGGAGGAGGATGGCCCAAAAACCGCGTCATTGCCTTTGGTCTAACAAAAGAAACATAAAACAAAAGATTGTTATTGTTATACCGGGGGTGCAGGGGGTGTTAAGAAC
>NZ_JAUFPS010000095.1 GCF_030409315.1 Mucilaginibacter flavus
CATTTGCTGCAACTCAAAAGTCAGCTAACCCAGTGGTCAATTTGGCCCGGAACAGGGTGGTCAACATCTCCATAATATACACCTAAGCTAACGGATAGCTCTGTGTACCGGCAGCGGGCATCGAGCCCGATAATTCATTTCTGCCGGTATATATTTTCGGGATTACTAACGTCGTATCCTACGATACGGGCCTTCGCCTGCCAATGCGTTTTCGGAGTATTGCGGTTTTACGCTCACCTTCGCAAAATTTCCTGTTTTTGCAGGATAATGTTTGGTCCCCTCATGTCAAATAACGTTCGTTTTGCAGCTATTGGCTGGCGGATCAATAGTTTAAGTGTTATCTCAATCGTTGATCATGGCACAAAACAAAAAGTTATCGCTATAGTAAAACAGGGAACAGGGGTGAACGAAACCTTTCACCCACCTTAAAAAGGACATTCGATTTTTGTAGAATTGGGTATGTTGAAGGCATTTTATTGAGCATATTTCAAAAAATTACCAAAACCAATTGGATAAGATTTTGCGATAAATTTGTGATAATGGAGCTGTTAAAAGGTTCGTGGCTATTAGAAATTACACGGTTATAATCGCGGCAATTAATAATTTTAAGCGGGATAATCACAATTAAGCTTTTCAAAAACCGCAATTTGTATTTAGGTTTGCGTGAGGGCGCCAATTTTAATATATTAAGCGTGAAATTCAGTTCCGAAAATGGTAGAGATCTCTAAACTAGATTGCCCCTTTTCTATGTTGGGAATGGGTGCGAAATTTATCCGGGAAGCCGAAAGCTTGGGCCTGCACAAGCTTGGGGACTTGTTGGATGTGAACTTGACACATTTAAAAAAGCATAAAAATTTTAATTTTTTATGGTATGCAGATATGCTGGACCTTTTAAAAAGCCAGGGACTGCTCAGGCAATTTCAGGAAAAACAATTAGACCTAACCTGAATTAAAGTTTGAGAGATTATAATTAGTGTTTAGCCAGTTAAGCATCCCAATCAGGTGGGCTTTCATTTTCTGAGCTGTTGAAAATTCTACATCGGTTGATTTTTTTTGCAAACTGTCCGCAGAAATATGTGCTGTATTTTGCGTATAGAAATGGCTAGCAAAAAATGAAAAGAGTTCTCCTATGTGTTCTTTTGATAAAAAACCCTTTTCGACTTGCATCCTGATGAACAATCCAAATTGAGGTACGGGTAGATTTATTAAAATTTTTGTCGCTCTCGCCTTTTCTACATCAATTTGGACTTCTCTTCTTATTTTAATGAGCTGCCTGATATAGCTTTTCTTCTCGGTCAGGTAATCATTTAGATCACAAAATAAACTACGATCTGTCATTGTTATTTTTAGTCCTTCTTCAATATGAAGGTTATACAGACGATCTTTCTCTCTTATGATCTCTACGAGCTGATCATGTAAGCCATCTAATTTATTTAAGTTGTCGCGAAAAGTATTGATCTGATAATGAAAAAATTCCGGAAGATTAAAATCATTAATAATCAACAAATCGTTCAGACTCCGCTCTGATTTCTTAGAGAGTAGTAACAGTAATTGATTCAAATATTCTTTTTTGGAATAGGTTAATCCTTTTTGATTGATCATTTGCTTTACTCCGGCTGAAAAAATTTCTACAAGCTCCGCAGCTGATTGCTGCACATGGAGACTTTCAAATACAGCATTCAGCGCATTTTTCAATTCCATTTTTACTTGCGGAAGCTGATAATTAGTAATTAAAACGGAACTCCGCGCATTTGGGAAGATTATCATTATTTCATCCATTAACCATTCAAGACGATTGCAAGTATGTATATATTGCTCCCTGATCTGTTTCGACTGAACGTGATCGCTCCATAAATGAACGTTTTTGATTAAATAAGTATTCACTGTATTGCTTAATGATACAAGCCTATTTATATACGCGGTTATTTGATCCTTATCCTTTCTGCGGTTTATTAAAGTGTATTTACGCGCCTCTTCTATTAATGAATTCAGTTCCTTTGTGAGAAATGCGTTCCATTTATCAATTTCATCTTTCGATAAAATATGATGTTTAAAATGATTCGGGTGTATAGAATCATTTATAAAATGCTGAAGCGGTAAGGAAATTAAGTTCATTGGAAACTTCAAATTTATATTTCACCTTATTTAATAATGATCTATGGTTTATGTTGAAGTCAATTAATGTCAGTCTTAGCAACCAGATCTGACTTTATTTTTGATAACGGCCTGAAATGTTTAATTCTATATCTATTTCAGCGAAGGCAGCTAACACTTTATCCAACTGTTCAAATGTATGAGAGGCCATTACATTCATTCTTATCCTGGCATTCTTTTTAGAAACTGCGGGATACATAATCGGATTCGTATAAATACCAGCTTTTAAAAGCAGACGGCCGGCTTCCAGTGTTTTAGGTATATTACCGACTTTTACCGGAATAACTGCCGAGGCAGTTGTGCCAACGTCAAATCCCATTTCTATAAGTCCGTTTTTTAGATAATTGATGTTTTCCCATAATTTATCCCGCCATTCCGGTTCTTCATCTACCAGTTCAATGGCTTTTAAAATTCCCATGATAGCAGGAGTCGCTGTGGTTGAAAATAAGTGTTGTTTTGATTGAAATTTCAAATAGTTAATCAACTCAGTTGAGGCAACTACATAGCCACCGATATTACCAAGCGCTTTGCTAAAGGTTCCGGTAATAATATCTACCTGTTCAAAAGCATTATATAACTCAATTACTCCTCTGCCCGATTTCCCTACAACACCAATTCCATGAGCATCATCAACGACCAGATAGGCTCCGTATTGATGCGTTAGTTCTGCAATTTTGTCCAAGTGTGCCAGGTCACCGTCCTGACTATAAACACCATCGATAATGACCATCCTGGTGCGGTAAGTATTCTCAGCATTTTTCAACACCAGTTCCAGCATTTCGAGGTTGTTATGAAGAAATGTTTTTACGTTCGTCGTAATACAACCTTCATAAACACTGGCGTGTACTGCCATATCCAAAATCGCCAAGTCTTCTTTATGTAGCAGGCACTGCAATGTTGCACTATTCGCCGTGTAGCCTGTTGTGTATAAAATTGCGTCCTTTTTCTTGTAGAATCCGGCGATTTTATTCTCCAATTGCTTGTGGTAAACGAAGTGCCCCCCGATAGCAGGTGATGCACCGGAACCCGTACCAAACATCTCGATTCCTTTAACGACAGCAGATTTTACTTTAGGGTGCTGACTGAAGCCGAGGTAGTCGTTTGAAACAAGGCAAATGGCCCAGGTTGGTGAATCCTCTGCCGGAAGTTTTAACTGCATTTCCGGCCCTACAGGTGTAAGAGATTCGATCCTGTAATTTAAATGGCCTTTTGATTTTAAAAACTCCAGGTATTCATTGAACTCCTTGGATGTCTGGTAAATGTCTTGACCTTGAATGTTTTCGAAGTCCTTAAAGCTTGCTTTTTCAAATTCTATTTTCATGGCTCAGGGATTAAGTCCCTAAAGTATGTCGCAATAAAACCAAAAGCTGGGACATGCATTTTTATTTTAACGTTTTATTAACCATAAAGAAATATATTCCGATGTCCCAGATTTGAGAATTTTGTCCATTTACCTTTGCAAACCTAAATCCGGACTGTCTAAAACAGCAAAAATTCAGTCCTTTTTAGGCCATTACATTTCCCTTACAAAATAATTGGTCACACTATGAAAGCAGATATACTAATTAAAACATTAAGTGAAACTATCGATTTATCGCCGCAATTAATTGCGGCCCTGGAATCCAGCGTATATTTAGAGATTTACAAACCTCACCAGATCCTGCATGCAGCCGGGAATATCGAAAACAGGTTATATTTTATTGAACATGGAGTTGCACGAAACTATTTTTATAATCAATTCGGGCAAGAACAAACCGTAAGGTTTTGGGAGCCAGGAGACATCATGTTTTCTTATGAGGGTTATTACAAAGTCTCCTCTTATTTTTACGTGGAGATTATGGCGGAAAGCAGGTTTATTTCAATAACCTATGAAAAATTGTATGAGCTGGAAAAACTCTTTCCCGAAACAGGCATATTAATACGTCGTTTTTTATTGGTCTATCAGCAAGTAGACTTTGAGAAGCAGCAATTGATCTCCTTACCAACGGAGGAGCGTTACCGGTATTTAAGGGAACATAATAATTCAATATTTCTGAAGGTAAGTGCAAAAATAATCGCGTCTTACCTGCACATGTCGAGAGAGACTCTTAGCCGGTACATGTCCAAGCGCTTGCCCCAAAAAAGTGATAAATAGACAATTTCGAACTGAATTTGACCATCAATTATGTTTATAGCGCAAATTGCTTTGTGATTAAACCTCCGGTGTTAATAGCTACCTGCTATTAATTTTGTTCGTCCACCAAAATTGTCGCTTATGTGGTTCAAAAACATTGTCTCATTTCTGATAATCCTGTTGTTTGCCTATACCGGGACAAGCAAATTATTAGAGCATGATAAATTTGTTTACCAGATGAAAATATCACCTGTTGCGGTTATTAATCATGCTGCGCCAGTTTTAGGCTATTTAGTTCCGGCTACAGAAATTGTGCTTGTAATTTACCTGTGTTCAGGTATCATCTTTACTAAATATTTGCGTACAGCGCTCATCAGTTCCGTGATACTTATCCTGATTTTTGAAATTTATATCGTTGCTATGTTGCTATCCGGATTGGACCTACCCTGCAGCTGCGGCGGTGTCATCGCTCAATTGAGCTGGAAACAACATGTTATTTTCAATGGCTTATTTATTATCGCCGGACTGGCGGCAATCCTATACGATGATTTTACTTTGAGGCTAAAAGGCAAAAGAATTTCATCTTTAAAATCTTCACGCGCGTAAGCAGGTAGTGCCGTTGCCTGGGACTAACGGTTTAATTAAATTAAAAATAATATTATGAAAAACTTCAAAAAAGGCATGCTTGCCCTTGCATTGTTGGCAGGTATCGGGGGTGCATTTGTAACCAAAACAGCCCATGCGGCTAAACCGCAAGATCCAACCTATAACTGGACCGAATACAATCGATCCGGAGTGGTGATCGGCACATTAAACAATGCCACTGTTTCGCAGGCACAGTCAACATTTAGTTGCAGCGGTTCCGTTTCACTAAAGTGCGGAGTCGCTACTGCGGGACCGACAATTTATTACAACTAATAAAGAAAGGCCTTCGGTGAGTCGAAGGCCTTTCTTTCACTATTGTTCTTCAATAACCAAGTGTGGGTAGAGGGCTTTTCCTTTGTTTACATCGAGCCCAATTTCATTTAAATAGCTTTTTAATAACTCAAATACCAATCCATTAGGTTGATCGCCAAAGTCTTTATATATATCGATATTGAATTTTATTCCGCTATGGTCAACCCAGGGTGAATCCCTATAATTAAATTCGCTAAATTCTTTCGCTAATGCCTCAATGGATTGGTTTTTTGCAATTATTGCAGTTTTGTCAAGATGCAGAGTAGTGTTATCATTGGGTGCTGTTGTCGGTTTGATTTCCCTTCCTGGTATTTTCGTAATGATATAGCAATCACTTAATACCCGTTTAGTTGAAACCTCCACATTAAACATAAGTTTTAAATCTGAAAGCATGTGGGTATAAAAATATTCTAATGGAATTTTATTAGGCATTTGCAGTTCATAACAATATTCATTTTGCTGTGACCATTTTAAAATTTCCTTTCCATGTTTTCTTTGTGAGTCATCTAATTTAGTATAAGCCGGAAAAAAGAACCGGGTAGAATCCTTGGTTTTGATATCTACTAAATCCCAATCCCGAATATCCATTGCCCTATGAAAAACGGCATCCCAAATAAGGTCTGTAGAAGGGCGGTTCCAAGCTAAAAACCTTATCTTTGTTTTTGTGGAATCAGGAAAGAAAACACCGCCATTCCCTATATTTTTGAATGGTGTTAAGACAGAACGGTATACAATTTCCGAATCTCTAACTACCAAATTTTTGCTCCAGTCGAACGTCAAGTCTTCCGCTTTGGTCTCTAATTTTTCTTTCCCAAGCATGAATGCAGTAATTGTTTCCTGACTAATTTCTTCATCGTCAGTTATTGCACGAATGACTCCATCTTTATCAATCCAAACATTATGAGGTAATATCTTATGCGGAAAATATTTAATGAGTTTAGTATCGGCAGCCGAAAAGATCAAATTATTTAGGTCCCTATTGCGGCTTAAAAACTTTGACACATCCTCATCGCTTTGGTTGGTTACGCAGATCATATTAAATTTATCTGCATTATTCTTTTGTAAAGAATCTAAAAAAGGCATTTCTCTCACGCAGGGAACACACCAGGAAGCCCAAAAGTTGATAATCAGTAAGCCATTTTTATAAAGATCGGAGGCCTTCCTCGTCGTAACTTTTGTGTTTTTTAGATTGGAGAATATAAAATCAGGGATTTTGTCACCAATTTTTAAAGGCGCAATTTTTTTTTGCTGACTGAAGGTTGTTGTACTAAATAAACATATCATACTTAGTATCAATAAGAATTTTAATTTCATGATTTTTCAATTTTTTAATGATAGCCTGGATTTTGGATCATGTGGCTGTCGTAGGTAAGTTCATTTAATGGTATCGGTAATAATTGTCCGGACGATAACCAGGTTGTTTTTTGCACCCCGATCACCTTATCGAGGTTGCCAGTTCTTTTAAGATCAAAAAAACGGTTGCCCCATTCTCCAAAAAGCTCCACCCTTCTTTCCTGGGCAATAGCCTTTAGCATATCTGCCTTGTTATTCGCTAAAGTATTTGAAAGACCCGCCCTGGCTCTGATCGTGTTCACATCTTCTTCGGCACCTCCTGCACCTAACACCTTCCCGAGGTTCGCCCGTGCTTCAGCTCGTACCAAATAGGTGTCCGCAATTCTGAGCAACGTCAAATACTCAGGATTACTGCTATTGGCCATCCTGTTTTTGTATTTGTTGAAATAAAAGTAAGTGGAAGTCCCAGAGATACCGGAGACGGTTGATGTTCCAATCCAGTTCGTATTCCGCAAGTCGCCGGGCTCGAAACTATTGATAAGGGATGAAGTTACCGGATACAAAGGAAGGTCAGCCGGTGATTGTGGAACAGTAAAAACCGCACTTGTCGTAAAGCCATCCTGATTCCATATTTGAAGAATGGTTTCGCTGCTGTTCGCCAGGAAGGTATTGGCACAAGACGTTAACGGTGTATAAAGACCAGAGTTGATTACAGCGCTCGCCTGAATTTCGGCTTGTGTCCAGTTATTCTGAAAAAGGTAAACTTTGGCCAGCAAAGCCATTGCCGACCAGGTATTTGCGCGAACCCTTCCGCCACCGGTGTACCCATTCGGTAGTTCTTTCCCGGCGGTAATCAAATCATTGATAACCTGTTGGTATACCGCCTGGCTGTTTGCCTGCGATGCCTTGGAGTTGACATTTACATCCGTTGTGAGTAAAACGGGAACGTTGCCGTAGATGTTCGCCAATAAAAAATAAGCATAGGCACGAAGAAACCTAGCCTCCCCGGTCAGATGGCCGCTAAAATTTGCAGGAATATTCCTGGATTTCGAGAGCTGTCCAATCAGGTCATTGCATTGGTAAATTACAAAATATAGGTTTTGCCAGAGCGTAAGATCCGACGTGTTATTACTCGACACCGAACTACGGAGATATTCCAGATCCTGTTGCGTCGATCCGGTATAATTCAGGTTATCCGAATAAAGATCCAGGTTGATGGACAGATTACTTTCAACGGTTTTATCCAGTTGTGCATATATATTTCCTATCGCGGCAGTGGCCGAACTTGTATCGGCAAACACCTTGTCGGTGGTTAATTGATTTTTGGGACTTCCCACATCAATCAGCTTTTTACATCCCGATATCAAAAGGATGATCAAAAAGCAGTATAAGATACTTTTCATGAGTTTAAGATTTAAAGGGTGATCTGAATGCCAAGCGTAATCGTTCGCATTGGCTGAACATTTGCTGAAGCGCCACTCTCCGGGTCATATAATGCCGCGTTTCTATCCCAAATGGTCAGCAGATTCTCCGCCTGAGCATAAATACGAAGTGCTGTCAGCTTATTATTTTTTAACCAATCGGTTGGAAAAGTGTAGGATAAGGATACATTCTTCAAGCGGAAATAATTGGCTTTAAAAAAATTAGCAGACGACAGGGTATAATAAAAATCATTAAAACTTGTCGTTGCTTTGGGGACATTGGTTACATTTCCGGCAGCTTGCCAGCGGCTTAATGCGAGAGCAAAATCGTTTGAAAGAGATCCGGGTGGCAAAATTCCACCAGCTAACGAGTGTTTAGCGAATTGACCAGAAAAATCTAATTGGAAATTTTTATAGGTAAATGCGTTACTTATTCCTCCATAAAGACTTGGATTATTATCTCCAATTGTCTTATAGAAATTGTCAAAAGAAGGATTTGAGCTTGTTCCGCCGCCGGTAAGCTGATAAAGAGAAACGCCGGTTTGTGGATCAGCTCCGGCGTATTTAAATCCATAAGCCCTGGAAATGCTTTCTCCTACGATATAGATATTTGCATACCCCGAATTCGCTAGCCCGGGAAAATTTACCAACCTATTTTTGGTAGTAGTAATATTAAAATTTGTTGACCACCTGAAATGCTGACCGACAATATTTTTAGTCAATAACTGAATCTCCCAACCCGTATTTTTTATTACTGCAGGTATATTCGCTTCGTAGCTATTGAAACCTGTAAGGTATGGCAATGCATAGTTAACCAGTTGATTACCGCTTCTATTCTCAAAATAATCGGTCGTTAATAGTATCCTATCTTTTAATAAACCTATCTCTAGACCCGCATCCAGTTTTTTATTTGATTCCCACCGAAAATTGGCGTTTGCGATTTTGGTCGGTGCCAGTCCGTTTACATTTTGATAAACATTATTCGAGGATTGATAAGTGGAAAGATATTGGTAGTCACTGATCTGGTCATTCCCTGTTATGCCAAAGCTTCCCCGCAACTTGCCATAGCTTAACCAATTTAAATTATTCTTAATAAAATGCTCATTACTAAATAGCCAGCCAATACCGACAGCGCCAAAATTTCCAAACTGATTACCCGGACCGAACCTTGATGAACCGTCTCTCCGCACACTTGCATTAATAATATATCGGTCATCAAAGTTGTAGGTGATCCTTCCGAATACCGACACGTATTTATAGTCAATATCAGCATTGGATGGGTGCAATGTAGCAGCCGAAGCTAAATTTTCAAGGAGGCTTTCACTATTGAAATTTGTTGCAAAAATTGTTTCACTTTTTGTTTGTGTCTCCTGCCAGGTTCCTCCAAACAGCAAATCAAATTTTGATTTATTCATCTGAAGGTTATAGACTAGTTGCGGTTCCAGTAAGAATGATTTATTACTATTGCTGCCGAATATCGTATAACTCACAGGCTGATATTGCGGGTCTACAGCGGCCTTTGGATTGACCATCACTTGCTTCATAGAAAGGTTGTTCAATCCAGTGCTTAATTTGATCTGGAGTCCCGGAAGTATTTTGTAACCGATTAGCGCATTGGTAATAATATTTTCAGTTTCAATATGGGATGTGTTTTTTACAGAAGCCAAAGGATTGTTTCCGTTTAAAAAATTGAGCGTTCCATCCGGATTGTAGATAGGGAAATCGGGGGGCAATAAAATATCACTGGATAAGGCAATCGCCGGATTTACCAAGTTGTTATTGTCTTGTGTATAGGAGGTAGACATGGAAATATTGAACTTACCATCCTGAGAAGTATGTTGTAAAGACATATGCACACCTCCTCGCTGGTATTGATTAGTCCCTGGCAATACACTGGACTCCGTTCTGTAATTGGCACCAATATCAAAATTAGACTGTGCATCGCCGCCTGAGATACTCGTCTGCACATTTGTTATATGCCCTGTACCCCCAAGAATATATTTTGCCCAATCGGTTGATTTCTGGGTATCCCAAATCGTAAGATCTGGGGCATATGATGGAGACAATGGGTTTGAAGAAGGTATTAAGCCATCATTTATGAAGGCTTCCTTCCTAATTGCCAGGTAATCTGTCAAATTCAATAATTTCGGAAAATTTGCGACTTTAGCTACCCCTTCATATAAGTTGAAATCTGTTTTGATTTTGCCATTAGCCCCTTTTTTTGTAGTGATCAATACGACACCATTAGCGCCCCGGCTGCCGTAAATTGCCGTCGCATCGGCATCCTTTAAAATCGATATACTTTCAATATCGCCCGGATTTATAGAATTTAATGGGCTGATAGCGCCATTGATACCAGAGCCAAGAGCAGAGTTGGCGACCAATGAAGAGGATAAATATGGTACGCCATCAATGATATAAAGTGGATTCGTGCCAGCGGTCAGTGATCCTGGTCCCCTTATCTGAATAGCAATATCACCTCCGGGCAATCCATTATTTGTCTGAACGTAAACGCCGGGAGCTTTACCTGAAAGGGCAGATAGGACATTCGTTACGGGCTGTTGCTCAATATCCTTGGACGTAATCGTGGAAACGCTTCCTGTGTTCAGTCGTTTAGTCGTTGTCCCGTACCCTATGATCTGGACTTCATTTAACGATCCGGTCTCCGCCTTTAAGTGAATGGTCAAGGGCAACGGGATAGTGCCATTTATTGGAAGTTTAGTAGTTTGATAGCCGATAAAACTGACAATCAACGTATCTGTCGTGTTTTCTGCGATGTTTAAAATAAATTTACCATCAACGCCGGTAAGGCTAACGGTGTTCGAGGAATGTATTTTAATTGTAGCCATGGGTAACGGCTTTTCTAACTCGTCAACGACTATCCCGTTGATTATGGAACTGTATCCTGCTGTTGGCGTTTGTGCCGTTACGACAAAAATTGGGCAAAGCAAAGCCAGGACACTATACAGTATCTTTTTTTTCATGAATGAATGGATTAAATGTTAGTGAAAAAAACTCACGTCGAATAATGGCGTCCGAAAAGTTTAACTATTAACTGATCCCGGACGCCATTATTCCAAAGTCATTCAGGAGGACAAATGACTACCAGCCAAATTTTTGATTTACTTGCTCTCATCTGATTTTTTAATTTGAGTTTCAGATAGGGTTTTAAGCAATTCGGCATGATGATAAATTTTCCCGATTAAATCGGGCAGGGAAGACAAGTTAGATTTCCCATGATCCTGAATTTTTTGCAGATCTAATCCTTTTTCCAAAAGAGCTTTGGTAAACCAATCATCTAATTCCTGCTGGAATTGCTCAAAAGGAACCTGGTAAAACCGTTCCATAATTTCGGTCATTGAACCGAAATCAAGCTGTTTTTTCTTTGGCTGTGATTTTTCCATTTTTAATGCTTTTAAGAGCCATTAATATGGAGTCTGCTCGGAAGGATTTGCACTATAATACTACAGGCATGGGTCCCAACTTATTGTTCCCGGTGGGTTGACACGCCCAGAGCACTAATAAGAAGGGATACCCATACCTGTAGCATGGGCATTCCAGCTTCTCATCTTGTGCTCATTTGAAAGTGTCAATTTCCGGGAGCAAGACTCAAAGCGAATGCTTCAGTATTTTTGAAGATTCGCAAATTTAATATTTACGCTCTGATTTACTTTATTTCAATCAAATATAAGTAAAAATTACGTCGCACAAGACGTAATATATTAAATTTTATCGTCCTCTATTTGGTTTATGGCAAAACCATACCGTAATCAGGAATTTATAGATCAGATTGTAAAAAAAATCGCTGAAATAAGAGACGGTAAAGGAATTGTACAAGAAGATATTGTAGATAGAACTGGTTTTACACAGAAGCAAGTTTGGACTTTACTTAACGGAAAAAGTAATCCCACAATATCAAGTTTAGAAGCCATCTGTAAGGCTTTAGAGATACATCCAAGGGACCTTTTAGATTTTGATTTCGAAATCCCCAAAAATCCTCCACTTCGCAAAGACAGAAAAAGTAAAAGCTAACTCATTTTTTTCAACTCCGCTGCATTAAATGCCCACGAAACAATCTGAGCTATTGCTTTAAGAATTTCTTCTTTACCCTCTTTTGTGGTAATGTTCATTCCTGTGAAGTTTTCTCCATTATAAATTGTATGTAGAATGGTATAATAGATCCCTCCGACTAACAGTGCAGCTACTGCCCGAAAATTAACATTTCCACCTTCGAAATGCAGGTCGGTTAATTCTAAAAACTGTTGCCCCATTGATTCTCTTGTATTGTGTATGCTCCTCATCAACGGACTATTCATTGAAAGTTCCCATAGTATGAGTCGCTGCATCTCTTTTTGAGATTCAAAGAATTTAAATTGATTTTGAAGAATTGCAATGATCAGTTTACCGCTATCAGCAAACTGTTCATCACCTATCATTTTTTTCATTTGATCTGCAAAGACCATCCAATAATCATTTTCTACGACATAGGCCTCTATCAAATAATTAAGATTGCCAAAATATCGATATATCAATTTTCTATCAACTTGAGCGACTTTCGCTATTCTACTGATACTTAAACTCGAAAAACCATTTTTGTTGATTATCTCCCCCACAGCAAGAATCAATTTTCTCTTAGTCAATTCTCTATCCTTCATATTAATACTATAAAGTATAAATATATTAATTAAACTACTTTATGGTATAATATTTGACTTAATTTGATTAATTATTCAAAAATTATTATAATGGAAATTTCAGAAGGTGTTTTTCAAATTGGCCTGGGACCGGTCAACGCGTTTATTATTGAGGATAACGGTCTCATTTTAGTGGACACTGGTTTACCTGGCAAAAAAGAGCAACTTTTTAATGAAGTTCGCAGGTTGGGCTTCCATCCAAGTCATATAAAAAGTATAATAATCACACACCTTCATACGGATCATACTGGTAATGCGTCGGAAATTAAAAACCAATTAGACATACCTATCTTTGCTCACGTAGCTGACGCGGAGTTAATTGAAAGAGGAATCAGCGCGCGTGCTACAAATTTGACTCCTGGCTTTATTAATTGGATGATATATCATTTGGTTATAAAGAAAAATCCCCAAATTATTGAACCGGTTGTTGTCGATGAAAAATTAATTGATAATGACCTGCTTCCCTTTGCCGGAGGTATCAGAATCATTCATAGTCCGGGTCATAGCGCGGGACATATTGCTTTACTGTTAGAAAATAGAGGGATATTGATCGGTGGGGATATTTGTTCAAATGTTTTTAATAAATTAGACTATACCCCATTGTATGAGGATATAGAAACTGGTCGCCAGAGCATCTTAAAAGCAGCTTCATTTTCTTTTGATAAGGCCGTATTCGGACATGGTTCACCGCTTACAAAAAATGCTAACAAAGCATTACTTGAACGTTTTAAAGAAAAGGAGTATTAACCATTTGTGTTAATACTCCTTGAAAAGTATTTAACCAGTTTTGTGCGGAACAATGAACCGATTTTCGAATTCTTTTTTATGATCTTTATAACTGCTGACAGCACCTAATAAGTACATCATTTTAATATAATACCAAGCCAAATCTACCTGATATTTTTTAAAACCGCTCCGTGCACTTTTAGGAAACAAGTGGTGATTGTTATGCCATTCACCGGCTACAAAACCCGGCCAAAGTTGGTTGATGGATTTATCTTTCCGATTGAAATCAATTCCCGGCCTATGGCTGATCTTGCCTTTCCCATGTCCATCATAATTAAAAGTTCTTACTCCTAAAGCCCAAAAACCGGCCGCACCAAACATACAGCAAGCTAATGCATGGCCACCTAAAAAATAAAATATCAGGTACCAGAAAGACCAGTTTAAAGCCCATGCTGTACAGGAGCGTAGAGGATTGGCAAACGACCCCCAGTATTTGTATTGCTTGTAATTGTTGCCTTTTAATCCAACATGTTTCATGAGCTTGACCACCCTGTTATAATCAGATTCCGATAGATCTTTGGCAATTGGCTGGTGATTGACATCTGCTAAGAAACAGTAGAAAAACCCTGCTTCCGCATTATACGGATCTCCTGGCTGATCTGACTTCGCATGATGAACGTGATGTGAGATCACATATATTTCCTCCGGGATGACGCTTACAGTAAGATTTTGAGTGACAAACCGCCAAAAGCCGTTACGAAACTTATATGCGCCGTGTGTACAATACCTGTGATGCCAAATTGTCCCATGAGTTCCCATCATAATCATGCTGTAAAAGAAAGCTGCAAAAAAGGTCCACCATGTTAAAAAGTGAAATAGGAAAATCAAAAAAAAAGGGATCAAACAGCATAGCTTCAGCCAGCTAAAAAATGGCAGCCAGTTCTTTACCGACCTGAAAATATTCAAACGGGTGAAAAACTCTCTAAAGATTTCTCTATTTGAGGGTTTTACCAGCTTACCACTATCATCTTTCCACCCATATACAGGGGGTTGCAAAACATAATCTAAAAAATGCATAATAAAAATTTAGGTAGTTGTTTTTCTATATTTTCAATTAAAGCGATATATGTTTTTTGAAGTTTAACCTGATAATCCTGTTCCAGTGATTCACTTTCGAATCACCTTAACTACAGCTGTCCCAAAGCCTTTTTATAATGTACAACATCAATCAAATAAGTGTAGATTGCATTTAAATAATTGGTCTGTGTCTGCTGTAAGGTGTAGTAGGTAGCTGCTAAATCTGTACCTCTGATAGTCCCTTTATTAAAACGGCCGCTATCCACCTTATAAAGTTCAGATGCCAGTTTCAGATTATTTTTTTGGTTCAGCAGATCCTGCTGATCATTAATCAATGCACTTTTGGCGGCGGATACATCCTGGTTATAGTCTTTTTTCAATTTTTCCGAAGTCAATTGAGCAGATTCAAGTTGCAAACGGTAACCGGCTTTCGACCGTTGTTTAAGTAAACCGTCAAATAATGGTATGCTTGCTTTGATCCCTATATAATTATAAGGGTACCAAGTATTACTGTTAAATGGTGAAAAATTATTATTCAGGTTTTGAGCCGTATAATTGCCGTAAAAACTAACGACAGGTATATATTCCTTAGTCTGTTTCAAAATTTGCTGGCGATAGATTTGCTCCTGAACTGACTGCATTTTAAGTTCAACCCTATTCAATTGAAATTCTTTATCGATTACATCATAATACTTGTTGTAAAGCGATGATAGGTCATCAGACAATATGATATATTTTGGAGAATCTGTGCCTATCCGATAGGAAAGGTCAGTTAAGGCGAGTTTGTAAGTATTGACATCTTTGACGTAGGTAGATCGGGCGTTTTCAAAATCAATTCTACTTTTATCCAACTCATAAACTGTGATCGCCCCTTTCTCCAACTGTGCCTGTCCAACACTATAGACAGCGCTTGTGTTATCCATATTAACCTTTGACAAATCCACCTTTTCCTTTGCGATCAAGCCATTAAAATAACTAACTGTAACTTCTTCTTTAATATCCTCCTGCGTTTTTAAGACATTAAGTCCGTCATATTCCGCCTGTATTTTAGCAATCTGTTTATCACTTTGATCCGCAGGAGTATATATTGGAATAACCAGATTGATAGCTGCTACAGTATTGTAATTCGTCCCGAATTTGACTTTCTTGTCTGGTGTACCAGCCTGTCCGAATACGGTGCCTGGCAAGATATTCGTTTGCAGCTGACTATTGTATCGTAGATCCAGGTCTGACGTTAACTGAGGTAATAATTTCGAATTGGCCTTGCTAACCTCATTGAAGGAGTTAGCTGCATTTACTTGTTGAATTTTTATTTCTACACGATATCTGATTGCATTTTCAATTGCAGATTGTAAGGACATCCGGGTGCTATCCTGTGCTTTACTTTGCTGAAAGGCAAAGGCGATCAAAATACATATGGTAAAGAAAATCCTTTTATTCATTTTGTTCAATTTGAAATTAACTTCTGAATACGGCACCCGGCTCCAGCCTAATAATCCGGCGAATGGCGAAAAGGCTACCGAAAAAGGCGATGACCAGGGTAATTAATAAGAATGCAAATCGCATCCATAAGGGATAACTAAATATTGTTCCCGTAGTAGCAATGCCCTTTCTGAAAATTTCGGTAACGATTGTCCCAATAACAAAACCGCTGCAGGCAATGATCATGGCCTGTGTCAGGATCAAATTACGGATGTAGCTGTTTGTGGCGCCTATTGCTTTTAATGTTCCATAATCTTTAATCCGGTCGATTACAGATGAATAAAGGGTAAGACCAATGATGACAAATCCGATGATCAAGGCGAAAACAATAATGGTTCCGAAGGAAAAAGCAATACCCGATGTGGCCAAAACCGTAAAAATAGTTTCCTTTGTTAGTTCAGGCCCGCTCCAGGCATGGACACCAAAATAATGGTTATTGATCGTCCGAATGACATCCTGTTCATTTTGTTCATTATTCAATTGTACCAGAAAAGCACTTGCCTTATCTGTATTCATATTGGCAAGATATCTGGCTCGCTCAATGGTCGTAAAGGCATAAATCCCTCCGAAAGCGTCGACGCCTTTTGTTAAGCCCGCATTAAATACCTGTTTGCCGTTGATTTCAAAATACTCGCCGGGTGCCAGATTTCCTAAAGCATTGGAATTAAAATAGTCAGTAATGATCGCACCGTCCCGAAACAGAACCTCTTTTTTTCCACTGAACATATCCCATGGCCCGCCGGCAAACTCCGGAACCTGTACACCAATCAATGTTAATCCGGCTGATGTTCCATTCCTGAATTTCGCGGAAACGCCTGCAGTTACTAAAGGAAAGACATGTGCGACCCCTTTTAGGCTTTGAAGCTCCGTTCCTATCCTGATATCAATGGAACCAAGCGCGTTTACGTTTGTTGTTTTATCATCTACTACCCAGATATAAGACTGGTTATTTTTAACCAGTGCAGCCATCGAATTCGTTAGAAACATAAAGATACCTGATTGCTGCCCGATCAGAAATACCGACATGACTGTTCCCATTAATGCGCCGAAGGATTTTGGTTTATCAAAAACGATAAACCGTAGTGCCGTTTTAATCATTTTCCGCCCTTAATATTGATCACACATTCAATACGGCTGCCGATAAGCAGATAGTTATCTCGATCCAGCAAAACCCTAACCTCTCGTACCCGGCGGTCTTCCATGTTCGCTGCATTATCAGAAAACAATGATTTCTTTTTAAGATAGGAAGACACTAAGTAAACTTTTCCCGTAGCAAGCGTATCCGATTCGCCTTGTGGCCTGATAACCGCTGTCATCCCGTTTTTAATTTTACGCGCATACAACTCATCCACCTCTATGATAGCGGTCAAATTTCCGGCCGGCGCAAAATCACCGACAGATTGATTGGCATTGATATAATTTCCAGTCCGGATATCGAGCGATAATATTACTCCGTCGTAAGGGGCACGAATCGATTTTTGTGCAACCAAAGTTTTGGCATAAGCTACGTCGGCTTCTAATTCAGCTAACCGGGCAGCAGATTGGTTTACAATAGCAGATGCTGCGCTAACATCCTTGCTACCGGACTCAGCTGCAAACCGGCTATCATCAAGTGCCTGACGGGTTACTGCTCCGGCCGTAAACAGGTCTGCATTGCGATTATAATTTAGCGTGAAATTTTCTGATTTTACAGTGATTGAAGCCAGTTGTGCTTTATTAGTTTTAATCACAGCTACTTGCGTTGCCAGCTTTGATTGCGCCTGCTTAAGTTGTGCCTCCTCAATTATGCTATTCAGGGAGGCGATAAGTTCTCCTTTTCGTACGGTATCACCCATCTCATGATAGACGTACTGAACAGAACCGGCAGTCTGCGCAAACAATGCGACGATTTTTTTCTCCGGTTGTATCTCCCCAAGCGCAATGACATGATCATTAAGTGGTGAAGATTTCTTGCCAGATGGAATAGTCTTTATAACCTCTTTATTGTTATCGCTACAACCATTCAGCAGTATGACCGAAATCAGTGAGAGAATTGAAATTATCTTTTTCATTTTTTATTGCTCAAAATCCAAGGTTTCTGTAACAACGCCATTATTTACTTCAATTATCCGGTGGGCATATTCCTTTAATCTCGGATCATGGGTTACTACAGCGACCGCTTTACCGCGTTCAGCAAGGGAACGCAATTCTGTCATTACTATACGCAAAGCATCTTTGTCCAGCGATGCAGTCGGTTCATCGCAAAGAATAAGTTTAGGATCTGTCACCAGCGCACGCGCTATGGCGATACGCTGTTGCTGGCCTCCTGAAAGTTGCTTCGGCAAATTGTTTTTTCGGTCAAGCATTCCAACAAGCGTCAACGCCTGCTCCACTTTTACTAAAGAAGATTTTTTATCATGGCCCATTAATTGTAACGGCATCAAAACATTTTGCTGCGCATTAAGCGGCGCAAGGAGGTTGAAATTCTGAAATATGAATCCGATAGTATTCAAACGGAGTGCCGAAAGCTGTTTTTGGCCCATTTCGTTTACAAAATTACCGTCCACCCAAAGTTTCCCTTCTGAAGGATAGATTACGCATCCCAGCAAGGATAATAGTGTAGTCTTGCCGGAGCCAGAGGGGCCGATGATCAGCATCAGTTCACCTTCTCGTACCTCCAAATCTGTTGGCTGAAGTGCAATCAATGTCTGATCACCTATGCTATATGCTTTAGAAACCTTTTCAAGCTTTGCAATCATCGAAATTCTGTTACTAAATCACTCTTTAAATTTTTAACAATGACTATATGTAATATCCGTTTTTACAGTGCCACAATAATTCCTAAAGAAGGCAGGATATTGCCCCCGGTATTTTTAAGGAACTTGGTTTTGAATCTCGAAGGGTCCCCGGGAAGCGGCTGAAGATTACCATTTGTATCACGATCGGGAACTAGGTTATCCTGCAACTGGTACTGATTATTACTTAAATTTTGAATATCCAGGTAAAGGTTCAGCGTATATTTTTTGAAATAGTATTTTTTATCCACTCGTATATCAGCCTGGTAAAAGCTGGTTAGTGTTTTACTATTCAACAGGTTATAATCCGGTATGGCCCGCGGCTCCAGGTTGTAATTACTGATCAACGAAGATGCCGCAAGATTATCAGGGGTATAAGGGCTGCCTCCTGTTAAGCGCAATTTTGCGCCAACCTCCCAGTTCCTTTTCAATATCTTCCCTGCGGTCATACTCAAAATATAACGGTTGTTCCAGGATGACTGCACATAATTTCCGTTTTTATCCTGAAACTCGCTTCTGAAAAGGGTTAAAGCAAAAAGTCCGTAAAATCCTTTGTTTAACCTTTGCTGGGCGAATAGTTCGACGCCGTAGCTCCTGCCGTCTCCCAATTTCACAACCGGCTGGTTACCAACCACACCGAAATCAGCGCCAAGGTTAGCCAGTGGTATCGTATCACCCAGAATTCTTTCAAGTGGGTATTTCTGGTAGTACTTGTAAAAACCTTCGAGGGTGAATCGTGTGTTTTTAAGCGTCCTGTATTCCAAACCCAATACGACTTGCTTGGATGAAATGTATTCTACTTTTTGATTAACCAATACGCCTGTACTGTCACGGTATCCAAGAACGGTATAGGAAGGAAGCTGGTAATAAATTCCTGTATTAAAATTTATACTCAGTTGGTTAGTCAAATTATAGGCTGCCGAAAATCTGGGAGAAAATGTTTTCAACGGGTCATTCATGTGGGCGGTATAGGTGTTCCCGTCTGCCCTCAAGCCGGCTGAAAGACTTAGTTTTTCATCAAAATAGGATTTGCTGAGCTGCCCGAAGAAGTTATATCGTACAAAATTAAGTTTAGATGCATATATGTTACTTCCGAAAGGAAGCAGGTTAAACGTATTGGTACTATAATTAGAAGTTTCCGCGCCCACGCCTAAGTTTAGCCGGTAACCGTTTGTGCTGGATATATTTTCAAATCGTACTTTGTTTTCTGCTTCTATCGAGGAATAATCAAGGGATCTGCCTTTAGCCGGGTCGTTATCAATATTCTTGTAAGCGTGGTTATCGAGGTAATTACGGCTTAATACGAGCAAGGAATAACCATTAGACCGGTAATGTTTATAGGTGGCACCAAAAGTATAATCATTTTGTGAATTGATAGGTATGGTCTGCAATTCGTACCGGTTTTCTTCAGTTGTACCGGCAGCATAATTAAGATTGAAACGATCCAATGCGCCTACACCAATAAAAGTCAGTTCGTTCTTCGCGTCAAATTTAGTCTTCAATTTAAATTGAAAATCCTGGTAGGAAGGTAAAACTGGAAGGCCGATCAGTTTGAAAAAGTCCTGTATATAAGAATAACGATAAGAGGATATAAAGGTCGTCTTGTTTCCTATAGGAGTTTCAAAAGTAGCGGCCAGATCGCTTGAACCGAGGGTAAAGGTTTCATGGTTTTTATCGGTTGGTCCGTCTTTCAGCTTGAATTCGAACACAGAACTCAATGCATTTCCCCGGTCAGCCGGAAAAGCGCCGGAGTAAAAATCCACCTCTTTGATGAAATCGATGTTGATCAGCCCGGCCGGTCCGCCTGATGCACCTTGTGTTGCGAAGTGGTTGATGTTAGGGATTTCAATCCCGTCAATATAAAACCTGTTTTCATTTGGCGAACCGCCCCTTATAATAATATCGTTTCTAAATCCCACAGGCGCGGATACTCCAGGTAGTGATTGGATCGCCCTTGAAATATCACGGTTACCACCAGGATTTCGTTTGATCTCCGTGGAACCTATAGTGTGAAGCGAAACTGGACTTTCAAGCGTTTTATCCCGCTGTGAGGACGCTGAAATCCTTACTTCCCCCAGTTGCTTATTATCGTCTTCCAGTGCGATATCATTAACAGCAGCTGTGGCATTGGTTACCTGTAAATCGTAAGTGATCTTCTTAACGTAGCCCACAAGGGAAAATTCTAAATTGTAAAATCCGGTTTTCAAACCTTTGATTTGATAATTACCGGTAGAATCGGTTGTTGTGCCGGTCGTTGTGCCGGAAACCAGCACCGTCACCCCACTCAAAGCTTTATTAGTTAACAAATTGGTCACTCTTCCGGTGATGACACCATTTTGGGCTTTTAAAATGAATGATATTATGCCAAAGCATAAGGTAAAGAAGATTTTTTTTGTCATGACCTAATAGTTGATTTTATATGCCCGGGCCGTTTGATATCGTTTAGAGGCCTGTTAATTGTTGCAAAGGTATAATCCTAAATCAATTTTTATACTAAATTATATAAAATTTAATTTAATTATACTTTTTAGTAGTATACTTGCGTTCATTTTTCATCTTTTAATCATTGAATGGATAACGAACCACGAATAGCTGTTATAGGTTCCGGCTTCGCCGGATTGAGTTCCGCCTGCTATCTTGCCCAGGAAGGATTTCGTGTTGATGTTTATGAAAAGAATGAGACTGGTGGCGGGCGGGCACGTAAGCTGGTGACAGATAACGGCTATACTTTTGATATGGGTCCAAGCTGGTATTGGATGCCTGATGTTTTTGAAAAATTCTTTTCTGACTTCGGTTATACCACAGCTCATTTTTTTGAACTAACACAGCTTGATCCGGGATTTTCAGTCGTTTTTGGAAAAAATGAGGTTATTGATGTACCTGCAGACTACCAACTACTTGCTGATTTATTTGAATCAATAGAACCGGGATCTGGTTCCCGCCTAGATAGTTTTATGGCCGGGGCAGAATTTAAATATAAGACAGGTATGGAAAAACTGGTTTACAAACCAGGACTTTCCCTTCTTGAATTCGCAGATGCAGATCTTATCCGCGGCTTGTTCAAACTTCAGGTATTTAGTTCCTTCAGCAAACATGTGAGAAAATATTTCTCCGATCCCCGCCTTATCAGCTTGATGGAATTTCCCGTTTTGTTCCTGGGCGCTACCCCACAGGATACGCCGGCATTGTACAGCCTGATGAATTATGCCGGATTGAAGCTTGGGACATGGTATCCGCAGGGGGGCTTTGACTCGGTAATCTCAGGGATGAAAACTGTTGCTGAACGCCTCGGTGTGAAATTTCATTACCATGAGGCTGTCGAAAAAATTGAGACAAATAATGACATCGTTTCAGGTATTATTACGAAAACCGGTTCAAAAGCTATTGACGGCCTGATTGCAGCTGCTGACTACCACCACGTCGAAAATAGGCTGCTGAAAAAATCTGAAAGAAATTACGATGATGAATATTGGGATGATCGGATAATGGCTCCCTCTTGTTTGATTTTTTACCTGGGCGTTTCAAAAAAAGTCGCCCGGCTTGGGCATCATACACTATTCTTTGATGCGGATCTAAACCAGCATGCAAACGATATCTTTAAAACCCCACGCTGGCCAGCTGATCCCTTATTCTATGTGTGCTGTCCATCCAAAACAGATGATTCTGTGGCACCTAAGGGGCATGAAAACTTGTTTATTCTAATGCCGCTCGCCCCTGACAGTGCCGACAGTGAAGTCCTACGTGAGTTGTATTTTGATATTATCATGGAGCGACTGGAAAATTATTGTGGTACTGCAATAAGAAAAGCGGTCGATTACAAAAGAAGTTATTGTGTCTCAGATTTCATATCCGATTATAACTCTTACAAAGGGAACGCCTACGGATTAGCGAATACGCTAATGCAAACGGCAAATTTAAAACCCTCTATAAAGAATCACCAGCTTAAAAATATGTTTTACTCCGGGCAGCTAACTGTACCCGGGCCAGGTGTACCACCTGGGATCATTTCCGGGAAGATTGCGGCACAACAATTAACAAAATATTTTCACCATTCTCATGAAAGAGCGATTTGATATTTTATCAGCCCTTTGTAGTAAAGCCACCACCAAACTTTACAGTACCAGTTTTTCACTGGGCATATATTACCTCGGGGTTGAACTTCGCCAACCTATTTACAATATTTATGGATTCGTCCGGTTGGCAGACGAGATCGTTGACAGTTTTCACGACTATGACAAATCCCTGCTTCTTGCCGAATTCAGGCAAGACACCTTTACAGCCATTGAGCGTGGAATCAGCGTTAATCCGATTTTGAATGCTTTTCAACGAACAGTCAATGAGTATGGGATCAAACATGAACTGATAAACCTGTTTTTAAAAAGCATGGAGATGGACCTAAAGCTTCAGGTATATACGACCGATAAATATGACGAGTATATTTTAGGTTCGGCTCAAGTCGTCGGCTTAATGTGCCTGCAGGTTTTTACAGGGGGTAATGAACAGGAGTATGATCGATTAAAAGAATCCGCCATGTTGCTAGGGTCGGCATTTCAAAAAGTAAATTTCCTGCGCGATCTGCGGGCTGACTACATGGATTTGAGCCGTTCTTACTTTCCACAGGTTGATCTGGCCAATTTCACCAACAGGGATAAATTTTTGATCGAACAGGAAATTAAAAACGAATTCAGAGGTGCACTAAAAGGGATCAGGGAACTTCCGCGTTCTTCTAAAAAGGGTGTATACCTTGCTTATGTTTACTATAATAAGCTTTTTTTAAAAATCACTTATCAATCCGCAGAAAAAGTGATGTCGGAAAGGATCAGGGTTTCCAATAGCAGAAAATTCCTGCTCATGTTCGATTCATTGATCCGTTATAAACTAAATGTATTATGAAAATATTAATGTTATTAACCATCCTTTTGAAGCCATTTATGCAGCAAAACAGGCCGGACCCAATTGAATTAAGACATGTTTATCTGCAGGCTGTTCTCCACGAGTCGAGCTCAAAAGATCTTGCAAAACTTTCTGAGCAGGTAAATGCCGGAGATGATCCGGTTCTGGTTTGTTATAAAGGTGTTTCGATGATGATTGCAGCGAAATATGGGAGCAATCCTTTCGCAAAATTAAAGAAGTTCAATGCCGGTAAAGCTTTAATGGACGGTGCGATAGCCAGGGATAATGATAATGTGGAAATGAGGTATCTACGGTATGCTATACAGAAAAGTGCGCCTGAATTCCTTGGATATCACAAAAATTTGTCAGCAGACGAGTATTTTTTAAATAGCCGGCTTTCAACCATAAAAGACAACGAATTGAAAGGCCTGATTTTACAAGTTTTATCCAAGCCTATTGCAAATAAAAAATAAGGTGAAAGAAGAACAGGTCATACTTGTAGATCAGCATGATAAAATGATAGGTATCACGGGTAAATTGGAAGCCCATGTTCTTGGCAAACTCCATAGGGCTTTTTCCATATTTATTTTTAACTCAAGGGGAGAGTTGTTGTTACAGCAACGGGCCTTTCAAAAATATCATTCCGGCGGCAAGTGGACGAATACCTGTTGCAGTCATCCGCGACCTGGAGAAAATATATTAGATGCTGCAAACCGTCGTTTGAAAGAAGAAATGGGATTTACCTGTAAAGTTGAGTCGGTGTTTACCTTTTGCTATTATGCAGATATGGATAATGACCTTATAGAAAATGAATTCGACCACGTTCTATTTGGAATTAGTGATCAGTTGCCCTTGCCATTCAGTGAGGAGGTAGCCGGATTTAAATATATTTCAATGGATGAGTTGGCCATGGAAATACAACTTCATCCACAAATATTTACAGAATGGTTAAAGGAGTGCTTTGGCCGGGTACTATCTCACCACCATAAAATATTTCAACTATGATTCACGAAATATTCAAATATCTGATTGTTCTATTAAGCTTCTTAGGTATGGAGGGCGTTGCCTGGTTTACCCATAAATATATTATGCATGGTGTTTTATGGTCATTGCATAGCGACCACCATAAAAAAGAACAACCCGGCTATCTGGAAAAAAATGATTGGTTCTTCTTAATATTTGCCATACCCGGAATATCATTTTTGGCCATTGGAACCTATGGCGGTATTACTCCATTTGCCTGGATCGGAACGGGAATCACCCTCTATGGAGCCTGCTACTTCTTCGTACACGACATCTTTATACACCAAAGGCTCAAGTTTCTAAGAAACTCTGAAAACCGATATTTAAAAGCAATCAGGCGTGCCCACAAAATGCATCATAAGCATACCGGCAAAGAATTTGGCGAATGCTTCGGGATGCTTTGGGTGCCTTTCAAATACTTTCGTGAGAATAACAAAAGTAAATCTGCATGAAATTCACCTACCTGCTCATCGATTTCTTCACGCTGATCTTTCCGCTTCTTTTCAGCTTTCATCCTAAGCTGAATTTTTTCAAAACATGGAATGCGCTATTTCCATCCATCTTTTTTTCTGCAATACCGTTTGTCGCCTTTGACATTTACTTCACGCATTTGAAAGTATGGGGGTTTAATCCCCAATATATTTCAGGATATTTTATAGCAAACTTGCCGGTTGAAGAAATTGCATTTTTCTTTTGTATTCCTTACGCCTGTCTATTTACCTATCATTGCCTTAAGCAACTCCTACCCATTAGATCGACAATCGAAAACAGCCAGGTTGTTAGCGCTTTTTTTCTCGCCGGATCATTATTAATTACTTTCTTATTCAGACAAGAATTATATACAGTTTTTACTTTTATCAGCCTGCTATTTTTGTTAATTGTTGCGCAATATATCTGCAGGGTGAATTGGTTACGTCGCTTCTACCTAACTTATTTGTTGCTGCTGCTTCCTTTTTTTATCGTAAACGGCTTACTTACCGGTACTGGTCCTGACCAACCTGTTGTTTGGTATAATAATTTACAGATCGCCGGGCCGAGGTTGCTCACTATTCCTGTTGAAGATATATTTTACGGCATGGACCTGATACTATTAAACCTTTTATTTTACCATTATTTTCAAGAGATTTACGTACGGTTAGGTCAAAACACCCGTCCTTAAAGCATATGTTCTATGAGCTTCCTGAATCGATGATATAAAAAAGGATAGTGTATATTTGTGCTTTTGAAAATGAATTCATACCAATTAATATACCAGGTTATCCAGGTTATCGAAAAAATGGAGAGCGAGAATGAGGGAAGGGATCTTTCCTTAGTTGATCTTGCCGGTTTTTTGAATAATTCCCTGTCGGTACCGCCCTCATCAGAAAGAAGCAATAGTGCACCATTTGGAAATAATGATGCACCAACTTTACAAGTTGCCGTTCAGCTTGACAATAATATTGGGAGGCTGATCACTTTCCTGAGCAGGTATGCTAAGTTTTATATTAAAAAGGCAATTGAAGGTACCCCCCTCTTGGCAGTTGAAGATTTCTCTTGCCTCGGCATCCTGATGACGCATGAATATCTCTCACAAGCCGAACTGATAACACTAAATGTGCAGGAAAACACTTCCGGGGTTCAGGTAATTCGCCGGTTAATTGATGCCGGCCTCGTCCAAAAATCAGATGATCCCCAGGATAAACGGGCCAAACGCATATCGATTACTGATAATGGAAGAAAAACCCTTCAAATGATCTTTCGTGATATGAAAGATGTTGGAAAAATTGTAACCGGTTCCTTAACCGAGCAGGAGAAAATTACCATGCTCTATTTACTACAGAAAATGGAACACTTTCATAAGCATCATTACGAAGCCAAGACCTTTGCCTCAAAATCGGATATCCATCAGAAATCCGGTGAAATTACCCTATAATATCGGATTGAATATCTTAAATTAAGATTGTACAATATTTCTGATGATCTTCTTTTTTTATAAAATTCCATTTATATAATTTGCTGTTTTATCTGTAATTCGCGCAGGTTCAACAGCTTTACAACTATATATTCAATCAGTTTCCTGCTTCTTTGTCTCCCAGTCGGGTAATCCATATTGTTCGGAAAGCCTGACCGAACTTATTTATTCAATCAGACAATGAAACCACAAAAAAAGAAAATTCTGTTGATCACAGGTTCCATGAACCAAACGACACAAATGCATGCAATATCAAAATACCTGAAGGAGTTTGATTGCTGGTTTAGTCCCATTTTCTCCGACTCCAGCTTCATCAACCTTATCATCAGGAAAACTTCATTACTCTCGGGCACAATACTATCAATTCAAAGGCAAAATGAGGCAGAATCCTACTGCACTGCAAATGGCCTGCAGATGGACTATCGGGCAATGAAAAATGACTATGATCTTATTCTTTGCTGTACTGACCTCATCTTACCAAAAAGGGTTTTAAATACCAGGACGCTTTGGGTTCAGGAGGGTATGATCGACAGATTTACCATCAAAAGTAAAATTGTACAATACTTAAAGCTGCCAGCATGGGCTTGCGGCGACACTTCTTTGAACGGCGCACAGGATAAATGCGACATTTACTGTGTAGCCTCGCAGGGTTATAAAGACTACCTATCCAGTATGGGAACAGCTGCCGACAAAATAATCGTGACAGGAATTCCCAATTTTGACCATGCTGATACCTTCCTGCATAATTCGTTTCCACATCACGACTACGTAATGGTTGCTACTTCGGATATCAGGGAAACGTTCCGGTTCGAAAACAGGATCGCGTTTATACAAAAGGCCGTACAAATTGCAAATGGCCGCCGCTTACTTTTTAAACTGCATCCTAATGAACTCTTTAGCCGGGCTGTTATTGAGATTCGTAATCATACGCCTGCAGATACGCTGATCCTTCAGGAGGGTAATACCGGGGAGATGATCGCCAATTGCCAGGAACTGATCACCCAGTACTCCTCCATCGTTTTTATTGGCATGCAACTGGGGAAAAAAGTTCATTCTTTTTTTGACTTGAATGACTTACGGGCATTAATGCCAATGCAGAATTACGGGGCATCTGCACAGGCAATTGCCAATGTTTGTCATAATTATTTAAAATTGAATACACTAAGCAGTGATACCTTTACGTCCCAAAGGGAAGCAAGAATTTCTTTTTTGAACAGAATAACGGCGAATATGATAATGACCTTTATATTCAAGCTGCAACCCCTTTTGCTGCTGATCTACAGAAATTGATCTTACTAACTTCCTTCCGATTGGCTCGCATTTTTGCGGGCTTTTTTTTTGCATAAAACGTTGATTCGCGCCGGGTTTTCTAAAAATGGTATTTCGTTTTGATCATCAATTCTGCCTTTTCATAGTGCTTTAAGTCGGCTTCGTGTTGTTTCAGGCTTGTTGGGGTGGCTTACTCGTGTATCCTTGTTAAGTCAAGCACAAAAAACGAAACTTAAAATCAATATTTATGAAAAAATCAGCAACCTTCATCGCCATTATCCTGCTGCTCATACCGGTAGCATTGATGGCACAATCGAAAAAGCGGTTCTCCTTGTCAGGAACCATCAAAGACAAGGCAACCGGAGAAACACTACCCGGCGCAACGGTAAGTTTTACAGAATTGCCGGGAACCGGTGTTTCTGCAAATTCCTATGGTTATTATTCAATTATTATTCCCGAAGGCACCTACACTGCCCTGGTGACCTATACAGGTTACAAGACAGATACAATCCGCATAGACTTAAAAGGCGATCAGCAAAACAATATTAAACTGGAAGCGTCTGCCAGTCAGCTTTCGGAAGTTACTATCAAAAGCAGTACATCGAGAAGCAACAACATCCTGACCGCACCTGCAGGTGCGCAAAAACTGACCGTTGAAGATATTAAAAACGTTCCGGTCCTTCTTGGTGAAAAGGATATTCTGAAAACGATCCAATTACTTCCCGGAATAGTCGCAGCTGGTGATGGCAAGTCGGGATTCTTTGTACGTGGTGGCGATGCAGATCAGAACTTGTTGCTTTTAGATGAAGCAACAGTATATAATGCATCACACCTACTTGGATTCTTCTCAGTATTCAATTCCGATGCGATCAAAGATATTGTCATTTACAAAAGCGGGATGCCCGCAAATTATGGCGGCAGGCTTTCATCTGTTGAGGATATCCAGATGAATGATGGTAACAATCAGAAGTTTGGTGTTAACGGCGGCATAGGATTGATCGCTTCCAGGTTAACTGTTGAAGGACCACTATTCAACCATAAAGGTTCATTCATTGTCAGCGCACGACGTACCTATGCGGATCTGTTTACCAGGCTGCTTTCGGACACAACTGTAAAAAAGACTGTATTGTACTTTTATGATTTTAACCTGAAAGGCAATTACCAGATCAACCCCAATAACCGGATATTTGTCTCGGGGTATTTTGGAAAAGATTATTTTAAGATCAAAAATGCTGATGGCATCGATTATGGGAATTCCACGGCTACATTTCGGTGGAACCATATTTATAATAACAGTCTGTTTTCTAATACTTCACTGATCTACAACAGTTTCAATTATAACACTCACTTTCAAAGCTTAACTAATAATGTAACCGTAGGTTCTGCGATTACTGACTATCATATCAAGCAGGATTTTAACTATTATATCAACGCCAGTAATAAACTCGATTTCGGGTTGGAGAGTATTTATCATTTAACTCAACCGGGGGCGGCATCGGCAACACAGGCATCTAATTATAATAACGTGGTTCTACAAAAAAGGTATTCCTTGGAAAGCGCCGCTTATGTTTCTCATGAATGGACAGCAAGCGATAGATTAAAGATCACCTATGGGGTTAGGTTGAGTGAACTGAACGTTTTAGGCCCCGGTAACTTTTACACTTATGATCCCATGGGAAATGTGAACAGCAATACCTATTATGGAAGTGGAAAGATCGTCAAAAGCTATTTTACACCGGAGCCGCGCGTAGCTGCAAGTTATAAACTTAATGACAGCAGCTCGGTAAAGTTATCCTACGACCGGACCGCACAAAACATTCACTTGCTCAATAACTCCAGCGCCGCTTCACCGACAAACGTATACCTTCCAAGCAGTAACGTAGTTAAGCCGGAGATCAGCGACCAGTTCTCGCTCGGTTATTATCGCACCTTTAACAAAGACCAGTTTGAATTCAGCACGGAGGTATACTACAAAAACCTCCAAAATCAATTTGATTATAAGGACGGCGCTAACCTTGTCGGTAACGAAAATATTGAAGCAGACTTATTGTTCGGCAACGGAAGGGCTTATGGCTGGGAAACTTATTTTAAGAAAAAAAGAGGCAGATTAACAGGCTGGATCAGTTATACTTTGTCAAAGACAGAAAGAAAGATCAACGGGATCAACAATAATAATTACTACAATGCTTCCCAGGATCAAACCAACCATCTTTCCATCGTGGGCCTATATCAGGCTAGCAAAAAATGGACTTTTTCTACCGCATTTGTCTATAGTACCGGTACCCCTGTCACTTTTCCGAACGCGAAATATGGTGTAGACGGTGCCCCCGTTTACGCTTATGGTGAAAGGAACAGCCAGCGGCTGCAGGCCTATAACCGCCTTGACCTCGGCGCAACCCTGTATGTGAAAAAAACAAGCAAAATTGAGAGCAGCTGGAATTTTTCGATCTACAATATTTATGGCCAGTCTAACCCATACACCGTTGTTTTCCAGGCAGACCCCAAGGACATGACAAAAACCCAGGTTCGTCAAACTACACTCTTTAAAATGGTTCCATCAGTTACTTATAACTTTAAATTCTAATCAAAATGAAAAATGCCATCAACACTATTATCCTATCAGCATTTATCCTGATATGCTCTTCTTGCACTAAGACGGTTACCCCAACGCTGAATAACGTTAGTCAATTGGTTATCGAAGGTGCGGTAAGCGATACAACCGGACCGTATCACGTAAACATTTCAAAAACCACCAATTTTTACAGCGACAATGTTTATCCAACTGTTTCCGGGGCAATCGTTGTGATTACCGACGTAACAGCTAACATTACTGATGTGCTATCGGAGATCAGTCCTGGAAATTATGTTACCCATACGATCATCGGCACCTATGGACACAGCTACGAAATGAAAGTGATGTTCGAAGGGAAAAGCTATACCGCAATGTCTACCATGCCCAATCTGGTTAAACTGGATTCGGTTGGTGTTGACTACGAAAAAAGTGATAACATCAGGCCCATTGCGGAGTACCAGGACCCGGCAGACCAGAAAAACTATTATAAATATTCGATGAGAAAAAATGGGGTACATGTAAATCATTTTCAGGCATTTGATGATCGCTTATCGAATGGCAGGTACTTACGTGATAACCTGGATTGCGATACAGGTACTTTTCATCGCGGTGATCTTGTTAGAGTTGACCTCGTAGGCTTAGATAAAGGGGCATTTACGTTTTTGCATGAGGCCGAAGATATCGCTTATAATAATTCTAATCTCGCATCACCGGCTACACCGACTTCCAATATTTCCGGGGGCTGTATCGGCTATTTTAGCGCGCAAACTGTAAGCAGTAAAACAACAACCATAAAGTCAGGGAGATAAAAGATATATAACTTCAAAAGCCGGTTAAAGCAAAAAATGCTTTAACCGGCTTTTTCTATTAACTTTTATTTTGGGCGCTATTTCAAAAATTGACTCAACATTGTCCAGCTATTTCCCATTTCACAACAACAAATTAAATTGTTGCAGGATTTATTTTTTTCAAATGAATATTTCTGGTTACAGTCATTAATGAAAGTGCAGTAAGGCTTTGCTATTCCCAAAAATCTGCATCTGAAGTCAATGGAGGCGCTTTTTGGTCGAAGCACAATTAGGGAGAAACTCATGGCGATTTATCTTTTTGTATCCCCGCTCGTTTCCTGGCGTGTGGCGGTATCGGGAAGTGCGTCAGGGTTTTTTGATTTATCTCCAGCATTAGGGTTGCTTTGCTTTTGATTCTGCCGAATGGCATCGTTGTTTATTGATTTTTCCTGATTAAACAAACGGTAGAAAAATATGGCAGCCAGTAATAAAAACGCAAAAATACAAATACCCCAGATCACCTTTTTGCGGGACGGAAACTTGGTGGGTATTTCTTTAGAATCCACTGCCGGCCAGGTTGCAACAGCCCGCAAAATGTAGCCCTTTTTCGGGATGGTCTCGATCATGGACTTCTCATCGTCTGCCAGTAATTTCCGCAGATAGGAAATGGCCTGAGTCAGACCTTCGTCGGCACTGCCATAGTCATTCCAGACTTCTTTCGTGATTGCTGCCCGGCTGACCAATTGACCCTGGTACTGAACAAGCATACATAGCAAGTCCATCAGCCTTGGCTCAATGCGCGTGCTTGTGCCGGCTTGTTTATCTTGCACCGACCCCAATGATGGCTCGATCACAAAGCGTTCGTTCAAGATAAAAGGGCCTAAATTCATGAGCCCTAAATTAAAAATAAATCCAGGAAATTCATCTACCCCCGCCATACAGCGCCGGAGGAAAGATCGGAACGAAATTACCGCCTGTTTCCGGCATATTGTAAATCAATACAAAACCGTCGCCACCCGTTTTTCGCAGCAGTTCCAGCTGGACGGGATAAAATCCCTTTTTTAAGGAGGCCATGTAGGAAGTAAAGATACGCCCGGTTTGGGGTCCTTTAGTGATCAGTAAACGCCCGCCCAGGGAGAACCTGGAAACATCGCCGCCGATCAGCTGAAAAGTGTAATAACCATCTTCTTTTATTTCTAGGAAACCTTTGATCAGATAAGCCGAATTGCCTTTTTCAACAGGCTTATTCCAGTCAAAGTCCTTGCCTGTGATCCCGGAAACGTTGCCTTTCAGCTTTTTGAATTCCGGGAAACCAGTCCAGTCGCCTTCAGCATAACTATATGCCGGAGCACCCAGCTTCAGATTTTTGGCATTGACACGCGCCGGCAGAAGATAACCCGTATCAAAGGAGGTACGGATAACCTGGTCGTACTCCGGTCGGTTGCAAAATGATTTGACGATTAGTTTTGCCGGCTTTTCGAGGCTCAGGGTTGTCTCCCCTAGTAGTTGGGGGGAATTTAAGGTGGGTTCGCTGCCATCGGTTGTATAGCGGACATCCTCTAGGAATTCATTGCCGCACCATATTTTAAAGGGTTTGCCCGGCAGGACAGCTCCCCGTACAGGTGTAATGCTGATGCTGTCCTTCTGGTAGCCCTGGTAGGCGAACCTTAATCCATCATATAGGGTCTTGATCTGTGTCGAGGTGTGCGTTTCATGTTCCGCAGCAAGGACATGCCAGTGTAAAGCGGAAGGTGCATTATACCGCAATACGGTATCCATGGCGCCGATACCCATGGTCACATACGGCCCTTCGCGGCGTGCCGTGATCCACAGTGTTATTTCGCCGGCTCCCCAGGCTTTCAATTTTTGTGCGGCCAATTTGACCACTTGACGGTCATCGTACCAGAGGGCGGGGTCTGCGAGTAAATAAGACCTGAAAAGTGCAGGGTCCTTCAGCAGCACATACATGCCGAACAAACCACTCATGGATTGCCCAAAAAGGATATTTTTTCCAGTTGAAGGGTAGTTATTATCGATGTAAGGCAGCAACTCATTTTTTAAAAATGCGAGAAATGCATCCCCTCCGCCTGAAACCGGGGAATCGGCAATGTGGGTCGGCGAAAAGTCCCGTTCGCGCATATTGACATTGCCTTTGTACTTATTGGGGATGCTGACAACAATGTTTGGCGGGATCAGTCCCTGATTTGCCAAGTACTGGCTCATTTGCAGTGTAATCTGGGTGTTCCACTCCCCGTCGAGCACATAGATCACATCATATTTTTCAGGCGAGCCAGCTTTATAATCTTTCGGTAAGTATACCTGGAAGGGCCTGTTGTCGTTCAGCGCTGCAGAGTTGAGCGAATCTCGGATTGCCGCAGCCTGCTGTCCGTAGGTTAGCCGGGGTGAAAACCCCATGGCTGCAATCATCGCCGTCAAAAGAAATTTAATTGAATTTTTCATTTTTTTGTCAAAGATTTCAGCACTTTTTTTCCCTTCATTGTTGGGATTGAGCACCAGTGATTTTTTATACATTCGGATGGCCTCTTCTTTTTTACCATTCTGGTTAAGGGCGTCGGCGTAACTATCATAGACATTGAAACTGGTTGGAAAAAGCAAGGTGTTGACCTTCAGTACTTCCAGGTCGCATGCTTTGCTCCCCGGAAACTTTCCAAATTACAGGAAATCGCCGCCTAACTGGCTCATCTCCTGTTCTTTTAATTCATATTGCCCTGTATCCGAGCGTAATTCGTCCATGACAACCGTCGCTGCATCAACGCCTTGCGTTTTCATAGTATGCCCATATATTCTAGTAAGAGACTCTTTGAACTTGCGCTGATATAGAGCCCGGTGATTCAGCAGGTAAATTGCCGCAGTGACCAGATTACCGAACTGACGGCCGCTTGTGTTCTGGTAGGCAATGACCGTTTGATTTTTGGCTAAATTATGCAAATAAAAAGTAGCCAGGCCACCCATAAAACCACCATGGCCGACGCTTTTACCAAAACCCGGCTGTTCAAAAATTTCGAAGCCTAAACCATAGGAGCCCCTGCCTTCACCTAACATCGTATCCATGTGCTCCGCGTACCAGATCTGGCCGCTATTTAGCCGGACAGGTGTAAATGTTTGCTGCAGGGTGGAAGCCTTCAGCAGACGGCCGCTGAATAGAGCCTGGTCAAATTTTAGTAAATCTGCGGTAGTGCTGATGATATTCTTTTCACCATATGTGCCCGCACAGTTATAAATAAAATAGCGGTATTGGCCGACGCTGTCGATCGCTGCAAAGTCTTTTTCATACCAGGCTGACTGCACGTTGAGTTTTACCAATGCCGTGTCAGGGTTATGATAAACACTGGTTTTAGTAGGTAGCCATAGGTAGATTTTAGTCATTTGAGCGGGAATAAAAATATTCCGGTGCAGATAGTCAGCGAAACTCGTTCCACTCAATTTTTCTACTAACAGCGCCAATACGCTGTAACCAGGATTTGAGTACCGGTAATTATCGCCGGGTTTAAATAACAATCCTTTATCCCATTTCCTTAAGGCTTCCATCACATTTTTGTTGGTGACTATCATGTCATTGTTTAACCCGACCAGGTACCCGTAGATTTCAATATCGGGTAAACCTGAAGTGTGCGAGAGTAGTTGGCGTATGGAAATTTCCGGATACGGGAACCTGGGCAGATATTTTACCACATGGTCATCAAGCTTCAATTTGCCTTTATCTTTAAGTTGAAGTACAGCGACGGCTGTAAATGTTTTTGAAATGGAGGCCAGGTTAAATCTGGAATTAGCATTATTTAACTTTTTCGAAGCAAAATCAGCATACCCCCCTGTAGACTGGAATACTACTTTGCCTTTTTCAGCTAAAAGCACTGCTCCGTTCAACTGATGTTGATCCTGTTTGGCTTTGAAAAAAGAATCTATGCTTTGCGATTTTGCCTGCATCCAACCAATGAGCAGGCAAAAGCTAGTTATAATTATAGCTTTCATGATTTTGCGTTCTTTACTTTGTGCCTGCGTTCTTCTAATTTTTGTTGCAGTAAGCCAATGATGCTGCTGTAATGTTCCAGGTCTTCATTACCTACCTTTTTATTATTCACAAAGAATTCCGGGATTTTATCGCCGATAACGATCATTTTATAGTGTATGCCTTCTTTGGACGTGTATACTATCATGTCTTTGTCTGCTGGTTTTCTGTTTGCCTGTCTATTGGCCAACACGGCTATCGAAGAGGCAATCAAGGAAATCAAGAATATTTTTTTCATGCTGTTATTTTTCACCAAAATTAACCCTGACTGGAGCGCACCCGTCTATAGAAAAACTTCAGAAAAGATTCAGAATAAATAATTCTCGCGATGTTCGCGCTTTTGAACATTGAGGATACATGCCTCCTCTGAATTCTGGCAGCAATCTTCGATAGACTACTTTCGTGATTATAAGTAGAGTAGCGAATCAGGTGACAACTCTTTTCCTCCATTGAGAAATTGATTGGTCAGAAAATCAAAGTTTTTCGTTTCACGTTCCAACTAATCACCTCGTACGTAGCTCTATTTTGGTCTGCCCGTAGCCGGAAAGATAAATAAGAGCCCGTAGGAGAATCGAACCTTTAACTTAAGCCACCTTTAATTCACTCAGAAATCCTAAATTGTCTAAAAAATGATTAGAATTCTGTCCAGTCTGGGAGGTAGCGGATCAGGGCTGCGCACTGGGATACATAAGTTAAAAAGACCGCGATTATAAAAGCGACCACACCTAAACCGCCCGATAAATCGATATTATCATGACTATCGTACTCCTTAAAAAAGCTGGAAAACCGAGGTATTGATAACGCCATTCTTCTTTCAGATAGACCGCTCCAATAAATGCCGCGGAACACATTAAAGTCAATAACGCATAAACACCAAAAAGCACCAACACTTTTTATTCTTGTCCATGACATAAATATTTGTTTCTGGCCATAGCCAGGCACAACTGAAGGATTGACCCTCAACTAAGCCAGGTAGCAGATCGCTGGTAAACCAGCTTTAGGCAATATCTCGTTGTGGAACGCGCTAAATTCCAAATGGTTTTTACCAAAGACTTCAATATACTGATGGTTAATCGCCGTCATTTCCGGTGTCAGATGCTCCCAGATGTAGATCAGGCAAAAGCCGATAAATGCTATAGTTAAGAGGATCAATTCATGCGTTCTCCATTTTACTTTCATGTCCTTGTATTTTACAATACAGGATTCGCGCAAATCAACAATGCTCGATTAAAAAATGTGATGAATAACTTCGAAAATGTGACGAACACCTGATCTGCCGATTTTTTATTGCAATGGAAACTATTGTGAATTACTTAAATCAACTCATTAAATGTTTTTAGGCCCGCTAATATTTAACAATTGAAATAAGAAGTAGATTTTGTTGCTATGCCTCATATAATATTTTATTTGTGATAGAAAACTTTATAATCTTTTTCCATCAGTAAATTATTGGCCTGTAAATCCACCTGAATGAGGTTTTTGTTTCGGAATGGGTGTTATGGCACGTTTACCGGGCGATCCGTTGTTGCCAACGTAGTCCGTTTGCAAATAAGTTATAATAAAAACCGCCAATGATAAAAATTATAATCACCAGCGGCCTGTTAAAGGACCAAAATTAGTCCTCAGCATTTATTGATTAACGGTAAAGCGTAAAGGTAACTATCATACCCTCATCCGGCCTTGTGAATACCAGCTGATGTTCAGAAAGACTAATAAGTGTAGCTGTGATAATAGATTTACCTTTCTTTTTAACAGTTACCTCTGTGCCCTTTTCATTTATCATCCAAGTGAAATGTTTTTTACCTATATCAAGCGAATTGCTTTTAAAAGTAAACCCGTATTTCTTAAAATCTGCTTCATCACCGTCGATGATCTTTTGATCCTTCTGTCTTTCCTTCTCCTTAATATTTGAAGGGAATTGGGCCTTTAGACTTTTCAATTTCCAGGTACCGTTAATCATCTCCGTTTTAGAAGCCTGGCCATACACAACACTAAAGTAGCAGATAGTTGCAATCAATAAGCAATTGAATTTTGTTTTCATAATTTTATTTGTTTTGATGCAATAGTAAGCCGATCACCATGAGAATTTATTCAAATACTAATGAACCGGTCAATTTGAAAGACGAAAAGGCTGTTTTTCATGCTGGAACAACCGTTTTAATCCTGTCCATTAAATGCGTTTCTTACCTGCTCAACCAGGATTTGAAGATTTGTGCCCGTTCCTTACTTACAATAATCCCTTCTGGAATCTCTGGTGAAACCATTACTTTTAATTTACCATTGAAATAGTTATGAACGACTTTAATCGACGAAAAAGCTGCAATATATTGCCGGTTTAGCCGAAAGAATACATGTGGATCGACCAGTTTTTCCAATTCATCAAGAGTATGATCCAGCATATAGCGCTTTTGAGCGCTGGTAGTCAGAAAAGTAAGTTTATCTGTAAAGCTAAAATAAGCGACCTCGGAAATGGAAACCGGGATAAATTTATCACCTGTTTTAATGAGAAACCTTTTCTTATAACCGGAAACCACTTCCTGGGATTTGTAATTGTTGGCCATAAGAGATTCTACCATTTGTTTGAGATTTCCCTGAACGCCCGCAGTCGCCTTAAATTTATCAATAGCATATGTCAATAAACCTTGTTCTACCGGCTTAAGTAAATAATCAACACTGTTCACTTTGAACGCCTTGATAGCATATTCGTCATAGGCGGTAGTGAAAATTACAGGGGCTTTTATTTCAACCTGTTCAAAAATTTCAAAAGACTGACCGTCAGCGAGCATAATATCCATAAAAATCAGATCAGGATGGGGGTAAGTGTCAAACCATTCTACAGCCTCTTCTATGCTGTCGATTACTTTGATAACCTGAATAGTTGGGTCAATTTCCAAGAGCATGTTTTGAAGCCTTTTTGCTGCGAGCGCTTCGTCTTCTATTAGTATAACTTTCATAATGCCGTATTTTCAAGAATAAGAGGAATTGATACGCTGAAATCAATATCAGTAATAACGATATCTACCTTTTTTTCAGTGAGTAGTTTATACCTATTGATGATATTATTTAATCCGGTATGGGTGGATTCAACTCCTGAAGTTTTCTTCTGTAGATTGTTCCGGATGATAATATGTTCATTTTCCTGAATCACTGTAATTGTCAATGGCTTCCGGTTGGATATAATATTGTGTTTGATCGCATTCTCAACCAGCATCTGCATGGTAAAAGGTACGATCATGATATGATCAATCACCTCCGTTAACCGATAATCAATGATGAGATTTTCCCCGAACCGCATTTGAAAAAGAAAAATATAGTCTTTCAAAAAATCCAGTTCAGCCTTCAATTCAACAATGTTTTTTTCATTGTAGGTCAAAATATGGCGGTAAACATTGGATAGCTTTTGAATAAATAAAACGGAGAGTTGCGGGTCCTCCGGCACCAGTGTGATTAATGCATTGAGGCTGTTAAACAGGAAATGCGGGCTGATCTGGTTCTTAAGTAATTCAAACTGTGAAATCAGGCTTTCTTTTTCTAGCCGTTCAGATTCATACAAACTATGTTCCCAGTTGCCAAAAAAGTAGGCAACCTCATAACAGACAGTGATAATAAACAAGAGGATGGTGCTTTTTTGCATGGTATCCTTCAGTTCATCCAGAAATGTTTCATGGTTTTCCGGCGGTTTAAGCGACTGATTTATAACTGCGACGATCAAACCCATCACAGTTATGAATACCGCAAAAATTAAAACCTGGAATAATATTTTTTTGCCGGCATCTTTCGGTCTTGGAAATTTCTTTCTCAAAAAAACAAAGATGACCCGGTTGCTTTCCCAATAAAAAAGTATGAAGAGTGTATTCTTGACAAATTTTACTATCCATACATCCCAGGAATAGGACGCCCAGGAATCATGAGCCAAAAGGATTAATAATATTCCAATTAGGGGAACACCGATTATCCTGGCCCACTTATCATTTAGTCTATGTTTTTGCATCAAAAGAAGTTTAGTTGAATTTATGGATAAGTTCAATTTATTTTTTAATTGTTTATGGCTAAAGAATAATTGGCGGCCTGAAATTCGGCATTATTTTAGGCCTATACATTAAACATTGTTTGAGACGTACTATTATAGCGTTGATCCATCTAAAATACGTTATGAAACGTGCAATTTGAGCTTTAATGATGGTGATAGTATTCCGATAATCAGTTTATTTTAACACTGTAATTTATTTAAATCAATTTTGCTTCGACGGCATTTTTAGCTGTTTTGTATCTTAAATCGGTTGCCCTGATATTAAAAAGTGCAGGACTGTTCAAGCGGGAGTTAACTTGCAACAGCATTAAATAAATAAAATGAAGAAGCTAAGTTTAACATTCTTTCTGGCATGCAGACTCATGTTAATACTGATCCTGATTTTTTGCGATGCTATAATTCTTAAAGCACAGCAGTTAAAACACGGTATAGAATTTGAAATATCGATGGACCGCCCTTCAGATCACTTTTTCCATATAGTTCTCAATTATAAAAATCCGCCAAAAGAAGTTGTTGATTTCAATATGCCTACCTGGACACCCGGATTTTATGAAATTGTGGATTTTGCAGGCGCTGTTCAAAATTTTAGTGCCATTGGGTGCAACGGTAAAAAGTTATCCTGGTCAAAAGCAAGCAGTAACACCTGGGAGGTGAAAAACCCGAAAAAGCAACCGATCAAAATCACTTATGATGTTAGGGCGATAGAACCTTTCATCGGCAATATTAACCTCGATGATCATTACGGGTATATCATACCCGGAGCCGTATGCTCATATTCAGCTGGGGAACTCAAAACGCCAGTAACTATAGAAGTCAAACCTTATTCAAAATGGCCCCCATTCGTTGCTACAAGCCTCGATACTGTTTTAGGAAAATCGAATACTTTTTATGCTGCTGATTTCGATGTGTTGTATGACAGTCCATTTTTGATGGGTGAGTTGGAAAAGTTTCCTTCATTTATGTTGAAAGGCAAGCCTGTAGGGTTTATCGGTTATAATTTAGGAAATTTTGATAGAAAAGCATTTATGACGGATCTCTCGAAGATTGTTATAAGCGGAAGTAATATCATAGGAGACATCCCGTATAGTCACTACTCTTTTTTGGCTGTTGGCATTAATGGAGGGGATTATGGCGGAATTGAGCACCTCAATTCAGTTTCCATCATTATGAATACGAATGGCTTGCTTTCCCCAAGGAGGAAAAATGCCTTTTATGCATTTCTTGCCCATGAGTATTTCCATCTATATAATGTCAAGCGAATACGGCCAATTGCATTGGGACCATTTGATTACAGCAAAGAAAATTACACCAACCTTTTATGGGTTTCAGAAGGATTCACCGATTATTATGAATACCTGATCCTGAACCGCGCAGGATTGATGAAAAAAGATGGAGTATTGGCAAATTATCAGGAGCATATCAGTAATTATGAAAATAAGCCAGGTCATCTTTTTCAAACGGCTAATCAGGCAAACCAAGGTATCTGGGCAATTAGGGGTAATCCAAATGCCAGAACTTCAGACGAAATTGATAAAACGATATCCGTATATGATAAAGGCTGCGCCATAGGCCTTATGCTAGATCTTGAGATACGCCATGACACACACAACAAGGTATCGCTCGACGATGTGATGAAGATACTTTATAAAGACTATTACAAAAGATTGAAAAGGGGGTTTACAGATCAGGAATTCCGGAGAGCCTGCGAAAAAGCTGCTGGTAAGTCGCTATCAGAAATATTCGGTTATTCATCTACCGTAAAACCCATCAATTATCCCAAATATCTTGCTTATGCCGGGCTACAAATCGACACCGTTACTAAAACGTTGCCTGGGGGCTACCTCGGCGCATTTTTAGGGATGAGGGACAGCACTTTGTTGGTTGGAAGTGTAGATAATCATTCGCCGGCGATGAATGCCGGATTACAGCCGGGGGATAAAATATTAATGGTTGACGGAGTAAAAGCAGACCTTCAGTCTTATAAAACTTATATGCTGACCAAGAAAAAAGGGGATACACTCAACCTTAAAATCGAAAGAGATAGCCTGGAAAAGAACCTCACGGCCTTGATCGAAATCAAGCGGGAAAAGAGTTTTGCCATAACGGGAGCGGAACACCCGGATGACCTCGCGAGACAAATTTACAAAAGCTGGCTATTGCCCTAATATTCGTTTGCCTTTAAAGTTAAATTTTATTACTACCAAAATGGTAAAAACTATTTTTATTACCGGTGCCTCAACCGGATTAGGTAAAGCTACGGCCATACTATTCGCCCTCCGCGGCTGGAATGTAATCGCCACAATGCGCAGTCCCGAAAAAGACATAGACCTGAGCGGCTATCCTAATATTAAAGTCATGGCACTTGATGTGACCGATCCCGAGCAAATAATTGATGTTGCTGTAAATGTTGCTACAAAAGTTGTACCTGATGTCGTATTCAATAATGCCGGATATGGTCTTTCCGGCCCGCTGGAAGGCACAACCGACGAACAGCTTACGCGACAAATCAACACCAACCTCTTAGGCGTAATGAGGGTGACAAAAGCATTCATACCACTATTCAGAGAAAGAAAATCGGGTATTTTTCTTACCACAACATCCATAGGTGGATTAGTAACCTTCCCCTTTAATTCCGTTTATCACGCTACTAAATGGGCATTAGAAGGTTGGTGTGAAAGTCTTTCCTATGAATTAGGACAGTTTGGCATTGATGTAAAAACGGTTTCCCCCGGGGGAATTAGAACCGATTTTGCAGGTCGTTCCCTCGTATTGACAAATCATCCTGAGTATACTGAACCGTTGAATAAGGTACTAGAGGTATTTGCAGATCCTTCCCGAACTGCACAGCATTCAACACCTGAACAAATTGCGAAAGTAATTTTTGAGGCAGCAACAGATGGCCAAAAGCGGTTAAGATATATTGCCGGTGAAGATGCTAAGAATATTTATATGCAGCGCCTGGAGCTTGGCGGCGAAAAATTCCGAAAAGCAATCGATATTCGTTTCTTTGGAAAATAAGCCGGGCATACCTATCCAGGAGCGGTTAAATACTTGACATGATCCCAAACTTATGTGTTGAGATTATCGTCGATATCAATGATTAAGACAGGCTTTAGCGCTTGTATATTTTGATTAAGTTAGCGATCTTAAAATTATTTCACAGGCTCCGATGAAAGACTTTGCAGATTTTATAAAATCAAGGGTGTTTATTAGGGAGGCAGACCTTCAGTTAATACTGGATAAGTTTAAAATAAAAAACGTTGAAAAGGGGCAGTTTGTTTTAAAAAGTGGTCAAATTGCCAACCAATATTTTTATATCAGTTCAGGAGCTTTACGTTTTTTTTTTGGCGAATTCGACCAGCAACTCACTGCCTGGATAGTTTTCGAAAACGAATTCTTTGCAGAAATTTCCAGCCTCAGTCCGCAGAAACCTACCCGCTTCAATATAGAAGCAATTGAAAAAACTGAGCTGCTTTATATCGATAAAGCGGATATGGAAACCCTCTATAAGCAAATTCCTGCCTGGCAGGAATTTGGCAGGAAGACCTGGGAATCTATGGCAGTAAGGATGATCGATGAGATCATTAGTTTTCAAACGAAGACCGCTGAAGAGCGATACTTAGCGTTTTTAAAAGTACCAGGTTACCTCCAAAAAGTTCCGGTGAAACAATTGGCATCCTATCTGGGCATTACCCCGAACGCTCTCAGCAGGATCAGAAAAAAGATCAGGTAAGTTCATTAACTACCATATGGTAGTTTTTAGCGCAGCTTACTGCGGTAGCTTTGTATCATAAAAAAAAATGATGACAAAGATGAACAGTACCATATTAGTAGCAGGAGCTACGGGAAATTTAGGACAGAAGATCTGCCGTGAATTATTAAAAAGAAATGCTCAAGTGAGAGCAATTGTGCGAAGCGGGAGTAACAAAGAAATTATTGAAGCGCTGGAAAAAGATGGAGTTGACGTTTTCGAGGTCGACTGGTCAAATCAACAGGAACTTATTAGCGCATGTAACGGTGTCCATTGTATCATTTCTGCCATAACTGGTTTACATCATGTGATTGTGGATGCCCAGTTAAACCTTTTAAATGCCGCTGTTGCAGCGAGCGTTCCCCGTTTCATCCCATCTGATTTTTCCTGCGATTTTACCTTAATGCCTAAAGGAGAGAACCGGAATTTTGACTTCAGGAAAGAATTCCAGCAGTACCTTGACAGCCTTCCAATAAAAGCCACTTCCATTTTTAATGGTTGCTTTGCCGATATCCTGCGGTACAATACGCCGTTGTTTAATGTGCCTGAAAAAACAATCGGCTATTATGACGATAAGACCGATTGGGAGATTGACTTTACGACGATGGATAATACAGCGGAATTCACCGCCGCTACAGCAATGGACAAAAGTTCCCCACGTTTTCTGAGGATAGCGAGTTTCCGGGTAAGCCCTGAAATGCTTGTAGATTTAAGTGAAAAGCATAAAGATCAAAAATTCCAACTGGTAAGTATGGGCTCTATGGAGGAGTTCTCTGCCTTCAACAAGATGCAGCGCGCCACTCATCCTGAAGGTGAACAACAACTATACCCAGGCTGGCAGCAGGCACAATACCTCTACAGTATGTTTTCCATACATCATCCGGCACTTGATAACTCCCGCTATACCGGTATCAACTGGGAAGCAGTTGAATCATACATTTAACCGTCACTTTTAAAAAGAAAAACATGATTAAAGAAATGGAAATGTCTCCTTACGCTGATGAGGAGCTGATAAAACAATGGCCAGGATTCGTTAACCGCTATGAGAATGTAAACGGTGTTCGGCTGCATTATGTCGAAGGCGGGGCCGGTAAGCCCTTAGTTTGCTTGCCCGGCTGGCCGCAAACCTGGTATTCATTCCATACCATCGCGCCGGAATTAGCGAAAAACCACCATTTGATAATCGTTGACATACGGGGCATGGGAAGCTCTGGAAAACCAGCCTCTGGATATGAAAAGAAAAATATGGCTAAAGATGTTTATGAACTCATCCGTCAGCTAGGGCATGAACAGATAAATATACTAGGACATGATATCGGTGGCATGGTCGCAATGAGTTTCGCTTTTAATTATCCGGAAGCAACGCAAAAACTGATCGTGATGGATGGTGCTCATCCTGGCGAGGGTATCATGCAAATGCCGTTAATACCCGCACCCGGCAGCTTTACTAAAAAAATGGATGGCAATGCATCTTATGCCTGGTGGATGGGATTTAATCAGGTTAAAGAATTACCAGAAAAAATTCTTGAAGGGAGATTTCAGTATTTGCTTGACTGGCTATTTTCCTATGTAATGATCGATGAAACCAAAATGTCAGAATTTGACCGTGCGGTTTATGCATCCGTTTATAACCGGGTAGACGACATTCGTGCGTCCAATGCCTGGTATCAAACATTTACGCAAGATATTGAAGATGCTAAAAGTTATTCTATCTTGGAGATGCCGGTACTTGCAATAGGCAGCTATATTAGCTATAATTATATGAAAATAGGGTTACCTTATGTAGCAAAAAATTGCACGGTTACCGGAATATTAGATAGCGGACATTATTTGGCGGAAGAAAAACCGGATGCTGTCTTAAAGCTTGTTACTGAGTTTCTCGAACTTATTTAAAGATTAATTTTTAAGTTTAGCCAAACCGGACCAAAATTTAGGTTCAAAGTAATTTATTGGATTTTATAAATTGATAGATTGATATGCGGTAAAATCTCGAATTATTAAAGTACTGAAAATATTTTTTATACTTTTTAGTACTAATTATTGAAATATAATACTAAAATATACAATAAGACGTTTCATCATAAATTATTAAAAAGTAAAATGAAAAAAATCTTGATCGTCGTGCTTGTATTAGCAGCTTTTGCCGCACCTAAAACCTATGCACAAAACAAAATGGTCGGAGGTGCAGAGATGTCTCCAACTAAAAACATTGTTGAAAATGCTGTGAATTCCAAAGACCATACTACATTAGTAGCAGCTGTTAAAGCAGCAGGACTAGTTGAAACATTATCATCTGCAGGACCTTTTACCGTATTTGCGCCAACCAATGAGGCCTTTAATAAATTACCAGCAGGAACAGTTGATAACCTTGTTAAACCGGAAAATAAAGAAGCTTTGACAAAGATTCTAACTTACCATGTTGTTGCCGGTAAAGTCACCGCCGCTGAGTTAATCGACTTAATAAAGAAGAATAACGGAAAAGCTGAATTGAAAACAGTCCAAGGTGGCCTATTGATAGCCTCGTTAAAAGGTAAAAAAGTGATTATCACTGATGAAAAAGGCGGGACTGCAACTGTTACGATTGCTGATGTACTGCAAAGTAACGGCGTAATACACGTTGTGGATAATGTGTTACTACCAAATTAATAAAACATTTAAATTTCTAAGAAAGCCTGGTAGTCAATTACCGGGCTTTTTTTATACAGTAATTTTGATATTCGTCACCAACGAGTCAATGATTTCGGAATGTTCTGGTTACCAGATCACCCTGCAACTAAGGGTACTTACTAAATATACAAAATGCCATTTGAGGAAATAATCATCCTATATTCTCGGATAATCTTGGCCACACCACGCAACAAGCGCATAACTGGCGAATACCTGCGCTCATACCGAAATGCCACAGTAAGCTGCGCTTAATCCGGGCATTTCTGCGCTTTCCACCAGCCATGCCCTTGCTTGTTCCCGCAAAAGATGATAAAATCTTTTAACGCCGTATATTATTCAGGCTTTAACCGCAAACTATCAAGGACAACCTAGGGTACACCTTGATGCCCTTCGGGTGCTCATTCCGAATTATTTCGGAAGGGCAGTTTGCTATTTCAAGCCTGCGAATGATTCCGGGCGGCAGAATCGTCGTTGCGTCCCATCATTGCCGCACCTTAACCTGATCGGTCCAAGAAAGTATCATTACTGACCGCACGACAAATAGTTATTGGCCAACAACCTGCCTAAAGGGCCGGATACGGCTAATAAACTATTTTGAGCAGCATCTACATTGCCTATACAACTGATTAAATAATTTTTTTCGGTTGTTTACAGAGTGATGTTAATAGCAGACCTACGCAAACTGCTATTTTATTACTTTGATAATACGCCCTTTATTATGTTTCAGCGCAATTACCTGTATTAGTCCTAAAAATAGATTATGAAATCGCTGTCAATTTAGCCCAAAACACTTTGCCAGATTTTACTTTTCTTATAACTTAAGCCATTCCAGGTACCTTTTGAGCAAAAACTCATCCCACGCTTTCTTATATTCCCCTGTTACCACGCTAAAATGGTCACCGGGATAGTAAGCAAACGTGATGCCGGCTCCGAGCTTTTTCATCTCTTCTTCCATTAACCGCACGGCGGGACACTGCTCTGTATCCTCTGTCCCCACCGAGATCCGTAATTTCCCCTGCAAGTCTTTTTTTAAGTCAGGCCAGCGCGCGATGACATATTGCGTGAGGTCGTACCGTTTCCAATAGTTAACTACAGCAGGGTTGATAAGCAACGTTTCGGGGTCAAACATACGTTCCGGCAACATGTCAGAGCCTTTGGGGCCAAAAACGGCGTCAAAAGAAACATTTTGCTGCCCGCGGTAAAAAACACCTTCAATGCTATGTGTGATATTCGGTTTGTCGTAAACAACACTGTCGAGTATCGACGGCCTGTCCATGGTCAGGCCGTCGACATAACGGTTCAGCTTTCTATCCTGGTACAGGTTGGTGGATGAAAACCGACGAAAATCCACCGGGTCAGGCGCGCTGGCATTTCCGGCTACGAAAAGCTTCGGATAATGCGTAAGCAGATACACCACTGTCCAGCCGCCGCTGCTATGTCCCCGAATCAGGCGTGCGCCGTTCGTCCGGTACTGTTTATCCAACTGCGGAATAAACTCATAAGCGAATGCATCACCGACAGGGCCATTATTATCACTGTTGGCATAGGCGCTATGCCCCAGCGAACAATCCCCATCGAGGTAAACTTTGATACAGGCAACGGTATCCAATGGAACGGAGGCCGCAGTATCACTGCTCTCCGACTTTGAATAATGGATATAGCCGCCGCCGAAACCAGCGATCATGAAATAGACCGGGAAACGCCTTTTGGTTTCGGTATAGTATTGCTTGGGCAGGATCACCGCGCCCTGAATGTACTCCTGCTTATGGCTGAATTTGGTCAACAATTTGGAGCTGACCTTAATTTGTTTTACATATTTGCTGTTAGCAAAAACCGGGGGCGGAACCACCTGATCACAAACTAAGGCAAAGGCCTCTTTGGTATCATTCAAATTTACCTTTCGGCTGCTGTTAAACATATTCCCGGTGCTTTGCCCGATAATACGTCCATCAATATTCAGATCCCATACCGCTTGTACATAATAATTGCCGCGCGGCGCCCTGGATAAAAGTGTTGGATAAGACAGGGCCGAGTCGTCAAATACGATCTGCTGATCAGGCATGATATTTTTTACCTTCATCCGGTAACAGGGCCAGCCTGTTTCATTTTTTGGATTTTCGTTTTTGTTGGAAAGATACAGGATCACGTTTCCTGTAAACGGGCCTTTATAAACAGAGGGTTTATAGCTGACATAAAATCTTTGAGCCTTTGCAAAGGTCACCAGTAGCAGGAAGAATAACAGGATATAATATTTCATTTGAGTTATTTTAAGTTGATGATTAAAGGTAGCTGAAGAAATAGCCTGAAAATAGAATGGGATTTGCCTTTTTATAATTTTTGATACTGTTTAGGTGTAAGCGAGGTATAGTTCCTGAAATTCCGGATGAAATGGCTTTGATCTGAAAAGTTACAAAGGTAAGCTATTTGCGTCAGCGGAGTGGCGGTATGCTTAATGAGGGATAAAGAACGCTCTACTTTTTGTTTCCGCAGATAATCGCCCAGCGTGCAGCCGAAAAAGGAGGAAAAATGTTTAGAAATGGTAATGGGATTAACACCAGATACTTGGGATAACTCCAGCAAAGTGATCGTTTCGTTCCACCGGTCATGAAGTATCTCCTGTACAATGGTGATCCACGCCGGGATCTTTTTTTTATGTATCGTTTGTGAAGTGCAGATGAGCTGGTAAAACAGCATATGGATCGAGTCGGTGCTATGTGCGTCATTGTGGAGCATTTCCCGATACATTTTTAAGATCAGGAATTTGGCATCAGGCGATTGATGTATGGCATTGATCAGTCGCTCTTCTCTGATATTATTTTCCGACAACGCAGTCGGCTTGATGTCAAGAGACAGATAGCGTGTAGGTATCGAGGTGAATATAGTTTCGTGCGCTTCACCTGCATGTAAATATGTAAGGTCAGCGGCTCTTCGTTCATAATTCCCACATTGTCTTTTCTCAGCGCAGCCGCCAGAAAGGATGAAAACCAGGCTAGGGTGTTCATGCTCATGTTTGCCTGGGCCGTTTCCTGCGCCAAAACGAGTAGAAACTCTGATATCGAAGCTATCGGTAGTACTGGTAATCTCTTCGACCAATAGGGGCTTGTTCATACGAATTCGTTCGTAAATTTCGTGCCAAAGTTTCAATTGTCTGATAGTTAACTACATGCATGGTATTTGATTGAAAAGCTGTCTCGTAAGCGAACACCTACCGTACGGTTATAAAAATGTTGATTTCGAACAAGTCAAACCCGAATTCTAAAATTACTGTTACGCACATCACCGGATCTTTGTAGTATGAAATCATCCAATAGATTTAATAGAATATTTTTATTAAGAAACTTTATTACAAACCTTAACCCGTTATGAACACAAAGTAATGCGTTTTGGATACAACCGTTACCTGTTTACTCATGACATTTGACTTCATAATTAAACGACAAAAATGAAGTATAAAATTTTAGGAAATACAGGTTTAAAAGTCTCCACACTTTGTTTGGGCACTATGAATTATGGCGGAAAAGGTTTCTTTGGCTATATGGGTAATCTTGACCAGGATCAGGTTGATGAACAAATTGGAACGGCTATACAGGCTGGTGTTAATTTTATTGATACCGCAAATATTTATTCTGAGGGACTGTCGGAAGTTATGATTGGTCAGGCAATTAAAAATTTGTCTATCAATCGCGATGACCTGGTTTTGGCGACAAAGGTCAGAGGTTCGATGGGTAAAAGTGAAAACGACAGGGGGCTTTCAAAAAAGCATATTATTCAGCAAGTGGAAGGGAGCCTGAAAAGGCTTGGTACCGATTATATTGATCTTTATCAGATTCACACTGCAGACCCGTTAACACCGATAGAAGAAACTATAAGGACGCTTGATGATTTAGTAAGGAGCGGTAAGATCAGGTATTTCGGCTCGAGTAATATCTCTGCATGGCAGCTGATGAAAGGTTTAGCCTATTCTCAATATAATCATTTAGACAGGTTTGCCTCCCTGCAGGTAAATTATTCACTGGATGTAAGAGATGTAGAGCGCGAGATTGTCCCGTTATTGCATGATCAGAAAGTAGGGATGATGGTGTGGAGCCCTTTAAGCGGGGGGCTGTTGACCGGCAAATATAAAAGAGACGGAAAAAAAGAAGGAGGCAGATTAAGCAGCTTCCCGTTCCCGCCATTTCATGAAGAAAGAGCCTATGACGTATTAGATGTGCTTGTACCAATGGCATCACAAAAACAAGTTTCCATTTCTCAACTGGCTATTGCATGGCTGCTGCATCAGCCTGTTGTCAGCAGTGTTATCATTGGTGCAACAAAATTACACCAGCTACAAGACAACTTAAAGTCGGTTAGTGTCGAGTTTACAGCAGATGAATTAAATCAATTAAAAGAAATCAGTAAATTACCCGTTGAATATCCGGCTAACGTATTGGAAGTAATGACTATGGACCGAGGTGCCGGCGTTGACTTTTTAAACGCCTAAATTTTCAAATTCTATGACAGGTAGTTTTTTAATTGCCTGTCATAATTATTTACTATGAATAATAAGGAAACGGATATACTGACTTTAAGAACGGTAAAAGAGTTACATTCTTTTATGGGTCTTCCCGGGCCGTTGAACCCCCTGGTCACGATCATCGATCATGCCAGTACGAATGAGCCCAGTGCGTTTTCCGGGTCTAAACTGCTGTTGAATTTTTATAATATTTCAATTAAAAGAAGTTTTAAAGGGAAACTAAAGTATGGGAAAAATCACTATGATTTTGATGATGGAATCATGTCTTTCGTAGCTCCAAACCAAATCATTAGTATTGACAGAGGCGAAGACAGAAACACTGATGGATGGTCATTGTTATTTCACCCTGACTTAATCAGGCAATATCCATTAAGCAGAGTTATAAAAAACTATGGTTTTTTCTCCTATAGCGTCAACGAAGCATTGCATCTTTCCAGCCTGGAGGAAAAAGTTATCGAAAACATCCTGCAAAACATTCAAAAGGAAATAGAGTCAAGATTAGATAATTTCAGCCAGGATGTAATTGTCTCTAACCTGGAACTTTTATTCAATTACGCTAACCGATTTTATAATCGGCAGTTTATTTCCAGGAAAATGGCTTCGAATGATTTGCTAGCCAGCTTTGATGAGGTTCTGGATAAGTATTTTTCTGCCGATTCACACTCGACCTTACCTACTGTTGAAAAAATAGCCGCTGAATTAAACGTTTCGTCTTCTTATTTAAGCGATATGCTACGCAGTTTAACAGGGCAAAATACACAGCAACATATACATCATAGACTGATCGAAAAATCAAAAGAAATTTTGGTAATGACAAATCTTACGGTCAGTGAAATTGCCTACCAATTAGGATTTGAATACCCTCAGTCCTTCAGCAAGCTTTTTAAAAGTAAAACTAATTTAACCCCGATACAATTCCGACAGAGTTATAATTAACTATCCTTTAGAGGCATTTAATACTATGGTGATTTATAATTATTACCGGGCGAAATTAAATAATTAACGTGCTGTCCATTGTCAACTTCGAATCTTTTTACTGTCTAAAATTCATCTGAGGCCTTCCTATTGGTTTAAACGTTCTGACAGTTTACTTCAATTAATAGTGAAATATTTTCTGATTTTAAATTTTTAGCTGCTTATCGGAACTTAAGTTATTTATCTATATCGAAATTGGTTAAAATATTAATCTAAAAGAGATCATCGATAAATTTAAATAAAGATGAGTTCTCGGAGTTAGTATCTATAGTTACTAATCGTTTTTTATAACTGATAGTGTGCGATAAATTAAATATCAGGACTACTATTCATATTTCCTTTATGTAACAATCCCCATTTTTTCAATTCATCCATCATCGGCATGGTAGAACTGCCTAACTCCGTGAGACTATATTCAACCGTTGGAGGTACGGTCGCGAAAATCTGGCGACTAATCAGCCCATCAGCCTCCAGCTCGCGCAACTGCGAAGTGAGCATTGTCGGCGTTATCCCGCGAACCTCCCGTTCCAGGACCTTGAACCTTTTGGGGCTTTCTTTAATCAGGGCATTGAGTATCGGTAATTTCCATTTTCCACTTAACAATGAGACCGCATATTCAACGGCACACAATATATTTTTTCGTTTTTCAATTTTATTCTCACTCATTATCAAATAGCTATAGTTTTTAATACTAATACAGTTTTTGTGTACTACTTGTAAAAGTATAGCATTGGGAATATTTTTGCAAACAAATCAATAAGAAAGTATGAAAAACTCGATGAAAGCCATATGCTCTACACCGGGCGGTGTGGAATTACAAAACGTTCCCATGCCTGTTAAAGCAGAACCCAAGCACCTGCTGATCAAAATGGGAGCTTGTGGTATCAACCCAGGCGATAAGTCATTTATCGGTCGCACCTTTCCGATCGGCCTGGTATTAAGTAAATATGAGATATATGGCGTGTCAGGGGTTGGTAACGTTGTGGAAGCTGGCGACAATGTACCGGAGGAATACATAGGAAAACACGTAGCCATTTATCGCTCACTAGTCCCAAGCAATCATATCGTGGGTACCTGGTCGCAATATGCACATGTGCATTACCTGGATTGTGTAATCCTTCCGGATTCAGTCGACATGCTTGACTATTCCGGTTCACTGGTGAATATCATTACGCCTTATGCATTTTTAAAACAAATACAGTTGGAAGGCCATAAAGCTATTATTACTACAGCAGGCACATCGGCTACAGGAATTGCTATGGCCGGCATCTGTTTGGCCTATAATATTCCACACATCGCTATAGTCCGGACAGCGGAAGCAAAAGAGGAATTATTAGACCTGGGCGCGCGGCATGTTCTGGTTCAGGGGGACGCAGATTTTAAAAACCAGCTGAAAGATCTTGCACAAGCCTTATCTGCAACGGCAGTTTTTGACGGTGTAGGCGGCACCATATTAAATGACATCATTGACGTGTTACCCAACAATACGACGATCTATGCCTATGGATTTCTTGGAGGATCAACCCCGTTAACGGTACACACCAGCGCATTGATTCGCGGGATCACCATTAAAGGATTCAGCAATTTCAGGTCGGCGACCGTGCTTGATTTGCCGGAACTAGAAAGAGCAATGCAAGCAATAAGCGAAATTATCCACATGCCCCATTTTAAGACTAAGCGAGGGCCTTCGTTTAAACTGGAGGATATTGCAGATGCACTCGCTTTTTCCACTGAAGATGGCGCAAAAGCAATTCTCCACCCATTTAAATAAATCCGGTATTAGATTATTCAAAATAACGGATGTAAAATCACAGAATTATATGATTGATTTTTAGGGAGGTAAAAGTTTTAACGGTCACCATATGGTAACTGTTAAAACTTAAATGCTCACCATAATAATGACAGCCGACTCGGGAAATTTGCGCGGAGGCTAAGACGTTCTAATAACGGTGTCTTAAAGGTTCATTTAGAATATAGTTGTGAGGAAATGGAAATAAGCTATTCACCATTGTTTTCATGTTAAATAAATTTAAATTCTTTCTTTTTTTTTATCTATTGGTCACGGCGTTTCCGTGTAAGATCTTAGCCACGCCCAGAATGTCCATCGTTTACACAGTTTCTTTCCCTTCACCGGAAACACATGAAATCCAGGTAAAAATGGCCGTAACCGGAATTCATCAATCTCATCTGTTATTAAAAATGCCGGTCTGGATCCCGGGATCTTACCTGATCAGAGAGTTCTCGAAAAGTGTTGAAATGCTCACCGCGGAGCATGAAGACCAAAATCTACAGGTGCATAAGGTTGCGAAGAATGAATGGGCAGTTTACACCCCCCACATTCATACCGTTATTATAAAATATACGGTCTATGCTTTTGAACGTTCGGTCCAGAATAGTTTTGCAGACATTTCACATGCTTTTTTGTCAAATCCCGGAATTTTTATTTATCCATCAGGAATGTTAACCACGGCTTCGATAGTTCATGTCCTGCCTTACAAGAATTGGACAACCGTTTCTACGAGTCTCGCCCCAATTAAAGGTGATTCAAATACTTTTTTCGCGCCTAATTATAACGTTTTGTTTGATTCTCCATTTGAAATTGGCAACCAGGATCTAATTAATTTTAAAGTCAAAAATACCAATTATCAAATGGTCATATACGGGTCAGGAAATTATAATAAGCAGCGGATGGTGAAGGATCTAACCAGGGTCATCGAAAAGCAGACTGAAATTTTTGGAGAGAACCCCAATCGGAATTACCTTTTTATTCTTCACAATTACCAGCAATTAACCGGCGACGGTCTGGAACATTTAAATTCTTCAGTTGTGGAACTCTCCAGAGATATGTTTACCGACAGTACGCTTTATCATATCTTTTTGAATGTGATGGCGCACGAGCATTTCCACTTGTGGAACGGTAAAAGACTGCGGCCAATTGCGTTAGGCCCGTTTAATTATGATCGTGAAAACTACACGAGCGAGCTTTGGATTGTAGAAGGGTTTACGCGTTATTACGAAAATACTACGGTTAATCGCACGAAACTATTCTCCGTCAATTACTATCTACATGAACTTTCTCAGAATATCAGTTTTGTAGTTAATCAATCAGGCCGACCATATGAGTCGCTTGCTGAAGCTAGTTTTGATGCCTGGATCAAGCTTTACCGGCACAATGAAAACTCAGCGAATAGTACGATTAACTACTATAACCAGGGGGCGCTTATAGCGATGTTGCTGGATCTGGAGATCATTCATGACTCACATGGTGCATACCGGCTGGACGACGCCATGCGCTATATGTATGATCTTTATGAGAAAAAACGGCACCGGGGCTATACCGATTTAGAGTTCCGGACCGGAACGGAAAAGTTTACAAACAGGAATCTTTCTAAATTTTATAAAAATTATATTAACGGGACCTTACCAATTGACATCGACCATTATTTGAATTTCGCCGGGTATAAACTTGTTGATGAGAATGCCGGCACCAACAATCCCTGGGTCGGAACTTATACCGAACCCATAAACGGCAACCTCAAAATTACTGAAATGGTGCGGAACAGCAGTTTTTACCAGGCCGGGCTGAATGTGAATGACATCATTACAGGTATTGATAACTCACCTGTTATTGATCTTTCAGCAGCTGTAAAAAACAAAAAGCCAGGCGATGTAATCGGAGTATCCGCATTACGTGATGGGTTACCGATGACGTTTAAAGTAAAACTGCTGCGGAGACCTTACGTCCAATACCATATCTAAAGCGAAGCGGATTTAACAGCTGAACAAACGACTACCCGAAAAAAATGGCTGGAATAGCTCTGGAAATAAAATAATCTTATTAATCATTCATGAAAGATCAACTAATCAATATTCTTAACAAATTGCCCTTAACAAGGGTAAAAAATGGCGATTTTAATTCGTTCACCTGTATATGGATAGCTATCCTGATTACCTTATGCTTTCAGATGCCGGGAAGTGCTGATGCTCAACAAAAAAATGCGTCTCGTAAATCAATCAACTTTCCCTTTGAAGCGGCCTATTGGGATACCGCATCAACGAAATCAGCATTCGTGAATTTTAAAGGCATGAAAGTTCTAAAAATGAAACCTAATACCAATCCGGTCGTCCTTAAGAATTATAAATTGTCTAACGGCACAATCGAATTCGATACGCAGCCGGTTGATGTAAAAGGATTCAGCCCGATTGGTGTTTACTTCAGAAGAAGTGGTGAGAAGGAATCGGAGTACATCTATTTCCGAACAAAAGTAGACGACCGCAAACGGGACGATGATGATATTCAGTATGTGCCAATCATCAAAGGGTCATTGCCATTTAATATGTACAGCCATTTCGACGGACCTGCCGATTTTCATGATGATCAATGGAATCATGTAAAAATTGTTCTTTCCGGCGTGCAAATGAAAGTCTACGTTAATAATATGACTGAAACCGTACTAGATGTCCCGAGGCTTGAAAGTAACAGCAGCAGTGGAACCATCGGATTTGACGGGCAGGCCTATTTCGCGAATGTGGTGATTAGCCTTGGAGATACCGACGGACTTTCACCGCTGGAAGGAATCGATCCTACCCGTCATGATGTTAACTATATCAGGAGGTGGGAAAGAAATACAGCCAGGATACTTCCCCAGGGCAAAGAACTAACTGTACAGGATTTACCGGGCGACACGGCAAAATGGGTTCCCATCCTGGCTGAGCGGCGCGGGATGGTCAACCTGACACGGACATACGGCGGCTGTGATACGAACAGGTACGTCTGGCTCAAAACCAACATCGTATCTTCTAAAGATCAGCTCATGCAATGCCAGCTGGGCTTTTGCGACGAAGTATATGTCTTTGTTAATAGAAAATTAATTGCTGCCGATAAAAATCAATTCGGACAGCCTATGAGCAAATTTCCGAACGGGTGTCTGAATATCGATAATTCTGTGATTACCCTTCCGTTAAAAAAAGGTGACAATGAACTGCTGATCGGCCTGGTCAATAATTTTTATGGCTGGGGAATCATGGCAAGGCTCAGAAGCCTTGCGGGCATAACTATTTTGTAGCGCATACAACAAACTTTTAACATGCTGAAAGAAAATCCTATGTATTCATTAACGAGAAGGGAATTGATTAAAAAAAGTGGAATTGCATTTGCGGCGCTTTCCTTACCTTTCCCTTTGAAATTATTGGCGGCCGATAAAGGAGAGCGATTCAAAATGATACCAAAAATTGACTTACAGCCATTTACCGTGCATATTTCAGAACAAGTGCTGGACGATCTGCGATCCAGGTTACGAAATACCAGGTGGCCGGATCAAATCGCCGGATCTGGCTGGAGTTACGGTACGGACCTGGCTTATCTGAAAACTTTAGCTGACTACTGGCAGCGCGATTTCAACTGGCGGAAGGTTGAAAAGGAAATCAACGCTTACCCTAACTTTTTAGCTACGGTTAATGGGCACCAGATCCATTTTATACACATCAAAGGAAAAGGAAAACGCAGTATTCCTTTGCTGATTACGCACGGATGGCCCGGATCTTTTCTCGAAATGATGAAACTGATCCCATTATTGACCGAAAGTCCTGACTTATCTTTTGATCTGGTGGTTCCGTCCATCCCCGGATTCGGATTTTCCGCCAAAGTAACGGAGCCAGGGTGCAACAGTTCCTATGTTGCAGATCTCTGGCACGGGCTGATGATTGGGCTAGGGTACGACCGATACGGCGCGCAGGGCGGAGACATCGGGTCGGGAATCAGCACCTGGTTATCGCTCAAATATCCTGAAAATATTATCGGGTTACATCTTAATTATATTTCCGGTTCCTATAAGCCGTATATGCAGGAAGGCGAGCAGCTTTCCGATGAAGTATTGGCGTTCCAGAAAAAGGGTGCTGAATGGTCGGCAATGGAAGGCGCATATGCTTATATGCATGCCACCAAGCCGCTGACCGCTGCTTACGGGCTCAATGATTCGCCGGTAGGTTTATGCGCCTGGATCATTGAAAAGTTCCATGGGTGGAGTGATAACAAGGGAAATATTGAATATGCTTTTACTAAAGATGAACTACTGGCCAATGTGACGCTTTATTGGGTAACGGGAACCATTCATTCGTCCATGCGGATATACAATGAAAACAGTAAACGACCATTAGTCTTTGGGAAAGATGATTTTGTCAGGGTTCCGGTTGGATTCGCAAGTTTTCCAAAGGAGCTGCCTACTCCGCCGCGCTCTTACATTGAGAAAGGTTTTAATATCCGGCATTGGACAGCTATGCCTTCAGGTGGACACTTTGCCGCGGTTGAACAGCCTCTTTTGCTGGCTAAGGATATTGTTGATTTTTTCAGCGGGTTGGTTTAAGATAAGGTCATTGCACTACTGTGAAGCTGTTGTTACTTAAAGAAATAATCGGTTGATAAAAGAAAGTCATCTGATTTATGCAAAGTATATGAAATTTAACGTCAGGCCCTCGAAATGTATCATCTTCAGTTTAGTTGCGATTGTTTTAAACTGTTTTTTATGGCCCGGTATAACAGACGCGCAAATCCGGCAGCCGAAGACATCTTTTACTGTATCTATGCCTGACCCCGGCAGCCAGCAGTATCACGTGCATCTTATTTACAGCCAGGGACAAAAGGCTCTAAATGACTTCCATATGTGCGCTTGGACCCCCGGCTTTTATGAATTGATTGATTTCTCGTCCGCGGTTACCGGCTTTAATGCAAAAGATGAGAAGGGCAATAATTTACCCTGGAAAAAAACCGATTCCAATACCTGGCAAGTCGCCAACCCTAAAAGGCGGCCGTTGATAATTGATTATGATGTAAAAGCTATTGTTCCTTTTGTCGGAAATATATACCTGGATGAGCATTACGGTTATATCATTCCCGGAGGATTGCTGATGTACGTGAAGGATGCGTTAAGGCACCCTGTGACGCTGGAAATCAAGCCATATGCGAAATGGCCGAAGTATGTCGCTACGGGTTTAAAAAAAGTGCCCAAGAAAAAGAACATTTTTTACGCGGCAGATTTTGATGAGCTTTATGACAGCCCTTTATTGATGGGTAACCTGGAGGCGCTTCCATCATTTACTGTCAACGGGATTCCGCATCAGTTTGCCGGCTACAACCTTGGTGATTTTGACCGTCGGCAGTTTATTGCAGACCTCCAGAAAATTACAAAAAGTGCGGTGGCATTTTTTGGAAATATCCCGTTCAGACATTATACTTTTTTAGCGACGGGTATGTCACACGGTGGATTTGGCGGTGTTGAACACCTGAACTCCACGTCGTTGATGCTGGGTAACAAAGGCTTAATGGCGCCTGATAGAAAAGCAACATTTTATGAATTTCTTGCGCACGAATATTTTCATTTGTATAATGCCAAACGTATCAGGCCTGTGGAGTTGGGGCCCTTCGATTATAGTAAAGAAAACAAAACAGACCTGCTTTGGATCTCCGAAGGTTTTACCGACTATTACGAATACCTGATCGTTCGTGGTGCAGGACTGATCGATGATCAGCAAGTTTTAGCGGGCTATCAGGAACACATCGGCAATTATGAAAATACGCCGGGCCACCTCTACCAGACGTTGTCGGAATCGAGCCGGAGTATCTGGTCGGTCAGGGGCGCACCAACTACGCGGGATAAGGAAGAACTTAGCAAAACGATTTCAGTATATGATAAAGGCTGTGCACTGGCTATGCTGCTTGATCTGAAAATAAGGCATGAAACCCAAAACCTCCGTTCACTGGATGATGTGATGCGGTTATTATATCATGATTACTATCAGGTCAAAAAAAGAGGATTTACCGGACCGGAATTCTGGATTACCTGTAAACATCTGGCCGGCGTACCGCTGGATGAACTCATTTCCTATTCCACTACGTTAAAACCCGTGGATTACCCTAAGTATTTCGCTTATGCAGGATTAGCGATTGATACAAATACCCATCATTTAGATGGCAATAACCTCGGTATAACGGCGGCTGTCAAAGACAGCAGTCTGTTGATTAAAGCGATCGCCTGGAATTCTCCGGCTTTTAAAGCAGGTCTTCAGCAGAATGACCGGTTAATAAGCGTTGGGCATAAAAAAGCCGCGCTAGAATTGTTTGCATCGGCGTTGAAGGATTATAAAACAAATGACACGCTCAGTATTACCGTGAGCAGGGCAAATAAAACGATTGAGTTAAAATTGAAATTAACGTCCTGGGACACCCGGTTTTTTACGATCAATCCGATGCCCCATCCAGACCAACTGCAAATGCAGATTTACAATGGATGGCTTAGGCACTCAGAACACTTGCCAAAAAAGAAAAACCGATGATGATTTTTAACGCACAAGCTGTAAGGCAACGTTTTTTGCAAACCGGTGTTCAAGCACTTATTACAAATACTTAAAAAATCACCAATTCATTTTAAAAAAATAGCGGACATTTGTTTTAATAAAATGGAATAATGGCAGCTATCCCGGTAAAATATCTGAACAGACAGCAGGAAATCACTGACCATTTCCTTTATCAGATGAATAAGCATATGGATGAGTTCATGGCGGGCTATGTGGAAGAAATGTTATCGCTGAAAGACATCGCTAGTATTATGTGCCTGCATCCTGTCCACATCAGCAATGTCATTAAGCTACATACCGGGTTCCACCCCTGCCATTTTTATGAACTGCGTATCCTGAACGAGGCAAAAAAACTACTTGCAGATTATTCCCTGACCATAACCGATGTGGCCAGGCGGTTAACATACGATAATTCCAACTTTACCAAGTATTTTAAGGAGTATGCCGGGATGACACCTACAGCCTACCGTAAGATAGTCAGTGAACAAGCCCAAGCTGATCTACCTGCTCCCAACACAAAACTTTACCTGGTTGCCTGACGAAAAATAGTGTTCCACCACTTGACGTTCTCTTTATTCCCTTTTTTTCCTGGTTTATACTTCCGTTACATACGATTCGCTACCTTATTTAGGGATATTTTCTATGCTCCAATTACTTTAATCTTCACCATTTATAGTTAAATCTTCACCAGCTGCAAGGCTACCCGAAGGGCGACCTTTGTATAAACAAACAATCAATTGATGACAACAAAGAAAGAACAACCGGAACTGGTTAAAGTATTAACGGCGACAGAACTTGAGGCGATAGAGATATTTTACAGCGCCTGGAAAAAGCATGAGCCGGAGCTGCTCGACACCGTCTGCACGGCAGACTGGAAAGATATACCCCTTGGGCCGGGTCAGGCGGATGGTCCAAAAGGGTTGAAAGACATTATCCGCGGGTTTACTGCAACCTTCCCGGACGTGGAAATTATCATTCACGAAATCTATGGCACTCATGAACGTGCCGGTGTAAGGGCGGCATTTGCTTTTACGCATAATAAAGAGCTCATGGGCATCCCTGCCACAGGGCAATGGGTCGAGCTTGCCCTGCATGAATTTCACCATCTCAAAGACGGAAAATTAACCCATACCTGGCACCTGGAAGATTGGTTTGGCCTGCTGCTGAAGACGCGAACGTGGGCGGGAGCCGGCTTAGGAGGTAATTAATTAAAACAGGAAAATGAAGACAGAAAATAAAAACGCAATAATCACCGGTGCCAATAGCGGAATCGGACTGGCGCTTACCCATAAATTACTGGCAGAGGGTTATAACGTATTTGGTACGTCGAGATCCGGCCTGATAGCAGATTTAACACACGAGCACTTAAAAGTTTTCCGCGTGGATATTATGGACGGTGAACTTATCAACGCCGCAGTTGTAGAAATTGATGCAGCTGGACTAAAAATTGATTTGCTGGTCAACAATGCAGGCGTTGCACCGGACGTATTTGACGAAGAACCAGAAATTAGTGCACTAGATGAAACGTTTGCAACCAATGTAAAAGGCACTGTGTTCTTTACGGAAGCTATATTACCCTTGCTCAATCATGCTGCACAGGTACTGTTCATTTCTTCGAACATGAGTTTGCCGAAGAATATAGCAGCTAACGGACCCGCTTACCGGATGTCAAAAGCTGCAGTTAATGTTTACGCTATGACGCTGGCCCAGCGCCTGGAAAGCCGGAACATCCGTGTAACACCGGTTCATCCGGGCTGGGTACAGACCCGTTTAGGAGGCGAGATGGCACCCTATACCACCGCACAATCCGCTGAGGGTATTTTTACAGCAATACAACAAAACACAGAAAATGGAAAGTTCTGGAATATAATGGCTGGCGGTATCGAGGAATATTAATATTGGGAACTGTGGCAAAACGTACAAACCGTTACGAGCTGAAATTGAAACGAATCGGGGTGCCGGAAAACGAAGAGCATGTGTCTGGTCAAATCCACCTCGTGGTCGCAAACCATGACGACATTTTTGCAATCATTGAAAAATTGAAACAAAAAGATTTATTCATTAATCAGCAGCAATCCGCTGAATTTGCCGTAGGTCTTAAGTGATTCAGCGAAGTGATGGTTAGCAACCGGCAACACCTGATCTTTAAAGCCTTCCGGCCTGCCTTTAGACTATTTATGGAGAAGTTAAAAAATACGTAGTCAGACTTTATTTCCGCAAACTTAACCGGGAAATTCAGGTTACTCAGGACTTGTTTTTCCCGGTAAAGTTTGTCCTATTTGAAAAATGGTCTTCCGTTTAATGCCTGTACGAGAATCAGGATAGCTACAAAACTGTAGATTGCCGCTAACAAAAACGTGAATTTCACGTTTTTTAACCCATAATATGAAACCAGGGGTATGATCTGTAGAGCATGCATACCTACAAAATGGGCTATTCTCAGGTCGCCCAATTTTCTTGTCCAGTTGAGTACCGGTAAACCACCGCCGCCATCCGGTCCGCCAACGGTATGTGAACCACGGGCGCCCATCACCAGGCCTTCCAGGGCGAAAATAACAAATAAAAATATGCCTAGGCGGATACTCCAGATATAGTATTCAGGAAGTTCCGGAAATGAACGTGTACAAAATAAAACGCCGATGTAGGCTGTATATAAGGTTATCCCAACGGCCGCCAAAGCCATTATTCCTAAGATCAGAGCGTACACGGGTGTGCTGCGATTATAATGGGATAATTGCCCCCGTGATGCCTGAAAAGCGATATAAAAAAGTTCAAATCCCAATAGAACAATCAGCGCCCAACTGTAACCATTAACTTGACCCGGAAGCCTTAAATACCAGCAGAACCAACCCATTGTCCAACTAAATATGCCGATGGACAGCGCAAATTTAAAGGGCTTGTAAAACGCATTTGCACCCGTAACCTGCATTTGGCTAACCCTTGTTGCACCCAAAAACACGATAGCACTGATCAAACAGCACCAACCAAAATAAAATAAGGGTTCATTTCTGAATTTCAATGTTATAAGAAAGTTATTCATGGATGGAATGCTATGAATTTAAAATGCTAACCAATATTTTTCCCTTTGCCCTGCCGGTCTCACTGTACTGATGGGCTACAGCTACTTCTTCCAGTGGATATTCCCTGTCAATGATCACCTTAAGTTTATGTTCAATTATTAATGTCATAAGCTGGTTCATATCTTCAGTACTTGGATTATTCCAAACGCTCTTAACTTTTTTTGACCGGAACAAATTGAATAGCATGGCAAGCATGATCCGGAAAGAACCTACTGTCGTTACCAAAATTCCGCCTTTTTTAACCAGGCGCTGAATTTTTCCGATATCAAGCTTACCTACCGTGTCAAACACAATATCAAACTGCTTACCCATCCCGTAGACGTCCTGTCTGGTATAATCAAAGACCTGATCCGCATGTAATGCCTTCACGTTTTCCAAATTTTCTTTGCTACAAATTCCGGTTACCTTGGCACCAGCTAATTTAGCCAGCTGAACGGCAAAACTTCCGATTCCGCCATATGCTCCGTTAATAAGCACTTCATCACCAGGTTTTACTTTAGCCGTCAGGCAGAGCCCGTTGTGGGCAGTACCACCGGCGCATGGCAGGCAGGCGCCTTGCGCAAAATCGACAGCGTCAGGAAGTTTAAATACAGCTTTTTTATCAACCGAAACAAACTCTGCATAGGTGCCGAATTTAAATCCGGTATTCACCGTTACCCGGTCGCCCTTTTTTAAGCCTGCGACATTTTTGCCAACTTGTTCAATGACTCCCGCACTTTCAGATCCAAAAACTTTCGGGAACTTACGCCCGGCAAACAACTTAAATTGCCCGGCGCGAACCTTGCAGTCCATCGGGTTTACCGTCGTATAGTAGTTTTTGACCAGCACTTGATTAGGGCCCACTTCCGGAACAGGTACCTGGGCCATTTGGAGTTCGTTAACTGAGCCGAATTTATTGATAATGATCGCTTTCATTTTCTCCTAAAATTATGTATCAACTATAGTAGTTTATATGTGACGCAAACTTCAGGTTATTAATAGTGATTAAATAGCTATATTCGGCTGAATAATAGTCGCAAAAGGTCAAAAATGATACTTGAATTTAATAGTCCTAACCTTTCGGGGCTTCTCCCGGCAATTGCAGCAGCAACAGGCAGTGTCATTGAGAATGGCACGATTAAAATAGGGGAAAAATTTGGTAAAGGTTATATAAAAGCTATTGTTGTCAATCCGCAGTTATGGATGCTGATCCGGCAGTATGAATTGAAAGAGGAACTTATCATTAAACGAGGGCCGGTTACCGATGGGAATAATACCATCATATTAGCTTTTCATAATCTATATCGGGACATCGGCGAGTTATACGACAACACTCGTTCTTTGCCCTCTGTACAGATTGCAACGGCAGGGGTGGACTACGAAGATTTTTTTCCATCAAATACGAAGGTGAATACCTTAATTATTCTGATCCATTTAAATTTTTTAAGAGATCTATTGGACCCGGTTGGTAGAAACGATTTTTTTCAAATAATCCTATCGGGAACGCAATCATTTTTATTCGAAGAGATCCTTTCGCCGGAAATGCAGGACGTTGCCGATGAGATAGTCGGTGAACAAGATCCAGGAGCCTTGACCGATTTTTACTACCGGTTGAAGGCGGAGGAACTGATCTACCTTTTTTTCAAAACACTGACCAGGCGCGACGATCTATCCGAATATCTGCCCAATAAAGAAGATGTTAAAAGAATTTACGCAATAAGAGACAAAATTATCGCTGACCTCAGCATTAACCCCAATTTAGCCGATTTGGCAAAACAATACGGCATGAGCGAAAGTAAAATAAAACGGCTCTTTAAACAGATCTTCGGAGATACCCTCTATAATTACTACCAGTCCATCCGAATGAAACAAGCGGCATTTCTCATCAGGGATCAACGACTTTCAATTGCACAGGCGGGCTATCAAATGGGTTTTACAAATCTCAGCCACTTTGCACGAGTATTTGAAAGGTATCATGGCATAAAACCTAAAAAATATGCCAAAATATATTAACTGCTTCCTACCAATTCTGTCCATATCGGTGTAACCCTACTGTGCGGAAAAATTTTAAAATTTAATTTTTGAGGTGTTTTGCAATAATTCAAGTACGCCCGCTATTGGTTATTGATCGTTTCGGTCAATAGGTGACGCTTAGCTTTAATTTTTTCACACTATTTGGTGATAATTCCTTGAAATGTTATACATAGTAATTAAAACTCAGGACATTTTAATTATCAATTATGAGAAAATCGCATTGGCGCAGGTTGAGATTATTGAAAGCGGTAAAGCGTAATTGCTAAGTTTTGCAAAATATTTGTACAATCGAAATTTAATAAATTATCCCAATATGATGAAAGAAGAACAAACACTTAAAAACATAGTACTCATAAAAAAAGCTTACAGAGGATTCAATAACCGAGAAATTGATGCGGTATTGTCTTTGATGCATCAGGATATTCATTGGCCTAAAGCATTTGAAGGAGGTTACGTAATCGGCCATGAAGCCGTCAGAGACTATTGGACCCGGCAATGGAGTGAGATAAATCCGAAAGTCGAACCGACAGCTATTACTGAACGCCCTGACGGAAAAGTTGAAGTGGAAGTGTTCCAGCTCGTCAAGGATCTAAGCGGAAATATTTTATTTGATGGGAAAGTAAAGCATGTGTATGTGATCAACAACGGTTTGCTACAGCAAATGGACATTGAGCTTACCTGATCAGTTGACCGACAGAATCGAAATAATTGCAAACAATACAATGTGTTTTTATTCTGTTTGGATTTTGACTATCCACAATCTTTCAACAAGCTATTTAAAAGCAAAACCAGTTTAACCCCGGTTGAATTCCGATAAAGCTTTTATTAAAATGTCAATTTTATTCGTCACTTAGCTGGCATAGCTTTACGTTCCAGAAGACAATTTTGAAACCGGCCTGTTTTTCAGCAAAGCGGCTGGCCGTAGGCGGGCTTGATTTGCTGGAAGTCAGGCGACCCACCACGCCGCCCTGCCTGTTGCGGATGAAAGCAGCAAGTGGCAGGGCGGCGCGATTTTTTTACGATCTCAGTTTGAGTAATTTATCATAGCTATCTTGCCAGTAAGCCTCCATCGCAGCATACTGTTTGGCATAAGCGGAGTCGGTATGCCGGTAATGGTGGTAGTCGTCCGCTTATAAAATTGCCAGGTCTAAATCAGCCACATGAATGGTTTTTCCGGCCAAATCTTTAATTTTCCTATGTTTTTTGTATAAATCCGCATTAAGCTGTAGCATACTCTAATGATTCGTCACAAACCACTTTAAGGGGCTGTGTCCGGAAGTCATGCAGGTTCATAAAAAACCCACGGTTGGGTAATATGCCCTCACGAAATAATTGCCATAAAAGTGAAGCCCCCATATTGGCTAAAGTAGAATTGATGAATAAATCCTGTTTGGTGAGCGCTTCGGCTAACGAGCAACTTGGCGTATCGTCGGTAGTATCTGCCATTTCCAATAATGCTTTAAAAGTCTCGGTTACAAAAGGAAGGTTACCCACCGGCGCAAACTTTTCCGAGGCGGGTTGTTTAAGATTGCCGATGGTGGAAAGTATCACTTGTCCCGTGTCTTTGCTATTGCCTAAATCCATCCAGTATAGCGGCTTATTGCGTTCATACCCCCGGTAATCTTTGTACTCCCCTAAAATTTCTGCGATTTCAAACCGGGCGGCGGCATTATCCACGCAGGTTATATAAAGGTTTGCTTTGCCGCCATCGGGGAAATATCGCCGGGTTTCGGTATCGTAGCGTTTAGCAATCGCTTTCCAGTTCGTACCGAAAAAGCGGTTGATACGGTTAACAAGGGCAACACTTTTATGCAAGCCGATTTCTGCTTCCGCAAAAAGCTGCCTTCCGAGGTTGGCAGGGCTTACGGTATCATCATCATAAACGGTAACGATCAAGCCGGGATAGTCAAATGCAAGCATGGCTTGGTTCATTCGTGCGAGCGCGGCGAGCATTTGGCTCCCCGTTCCCCCGGCGCCTATGAGGTTGACAGTAATCGGGTTGGTGGGATTGACCAAATAACTATCGGTTATGTGTACTGCGGTTAAAGTGTTCATCGGATTAAGTTTTTGAGTTGATATTGGGTTGCGTTCAGCACTTCGGTGGGAAACGGTTCTGCTGTGGCAGTCAATTGTTGCCAAAGCTGTATGATGTTACCTTTTATGGGTTCATGTCCTCCAATGAGGTGGCTGAAATAGCTGTTAAAAAAGTAGTCCTGCCATAGTGCTATGAATTGCTCCAAGCTGCAATCGTTTGGGATGCGGATGCGCACGTTCCCCATGCATACTCGGCCGTCATTATAAAGATTAAAAAACGGGGCGTAAAAAAGCGGGGTGCTTTCTGTAAAGCCAGTATGTAATGAGGCAAATATTTGAAGACTGCCTTTACCCGCTTTCCATACGAGTGCAGGGATATTTGCCATTCCTGACAGGATACCCAAGTTTTCAGTAAATAGCAATTTTACTGGCTTGGGCGGGGTATGCCATACTACACAACCATCTGCACCACTGTTCAGGTGCAAAACATTGGCGGGCATTAACCCTTTAGGCGTTAAAAAACCCTGTGCTTTCTTTTCATTTACCTGCAAAGCTTTAGCAAAGTTGTTACTTTCCCTGACGGATAAAGGATGCCCGTTAATTGGGCAACCTTGCTCATCCATGTCGTAACTTTCGATATAGTAATCAGTTTGTTGGTTTTCGCCTGTTTTGCGCAGGATAATCAAAGCTTTTACCGGCTCGTATAAATTCCCGAATGTTCCTGTTAATTCTTTCATGGTTTGCGGTGTAAAAGGGTACATAAATCGTCTATCAGGGCGAATGCCTTTTGCTCATAGGCTAATTCATTGGTATAGCCGGGTTGCGGTTTATTAAAAAACGTGATAACCTCCGGCTCCTGGTAACGGGTGCGCTCGTTAAAATCATCGTTTACCATACTTTTCAGGCGTTCACTCAGGCTGTCGTCCACGCTTCCGATAAAGGATATATATTCATGCATACCGACATAATTATCTTCATAATCCTCCACCTCGTAATCGCATAAACTGGCATGCCTGAAAAGGTTTGCGTTTGGGAAATCCTTTCCTAATTGCAGGCAGGTATTTGCCACTTTAAGGCAATCCATTTCAAATTGAGTTACGGCCTTAAAATTGGCTATCCTGTCGCCCAAACTTTGGCGAAAACCGCTTTCCATCATTTTAGCCTGGATTAAATCGCCCTGTATTTTGGCGTTTTCGAGGGCTGTTTTTTCATGGGCATATTCCTCATTTTCACCATCGCCCCAATCATCGTTTATCCAGTCTTCCAAAGCCTCGTAATTATAATACATATAAGTGTCCTCGTCCCGGTAATAAGTAATCCCTGCCTCGGCATACAGATAAGCGCAGACAGCCGTCAATAGTTCGGCGCAGGGAATATGAGCTACATTTTGCCACAATTCATAAATCGGCATTACCGGGATATAATACAGGCAAAAATCTTCGTCAAACGTTTCTACTATCGTCAAACATATTTCGCAGTTCTCCTGTCCGATTATTTTTAAGTGGCGGTATTTGTCTTTTACCCTAAGTTTGCGGTGCAGCTCCCTTTCAGCCATCAGCAAATTATATGGGTACGGCAGGCAATGAAAGTCAGCCAGTTCTAATCGGTAATGTTCCCCGAGATAAGAACGGGATTTAAAAAAATCCCGTTCTGTGGCTGAACGATCCGGCAACTCCGGCGCAGGTGCGTACATGGGCGTAAAACTATGCCTTAAAAAACCATCGGTAACAGGTGCAGCGGTGCCGAGCGCGGCGGGTTTTGCCTTACTTCCTGCGCATCGGGCAGCCTGTCGAGGTCTTTGGCGAATTGAGCGATTTGCTGATGTAGTTTCCATTGCGGTTGTTTTCGTTGCTGTATCAATCTGTTTTCGGTTTGCTTTTCCATCGTTAACCTTTCGTACCTATGGTGGATACAAATTCGTATTCCCTAAAGTCATCCCTGAATTCAGGGCCGACTATCTTGGCAGTCGTCAAAATGGCGTAGAGGTTGGCAAAGTGGTTACAAACGGCTTCGGGGCTAAAGTCTTCGTTGGGGTCAGTGAGCCGTATCTTTTGACCGTTCTCGGTATGGATAAATATCCGTGGTAATAATTTTGTCTGTATCATGGAGGTGGAGATTAAGAGTTATAATTTAAAAGTGCTTTTTCGTAAAGGCTGGCTTGCTGTTCCAAATACTGGCGTTTCTTTTTCAATTCGTTTTCCTTGTTCGGGTGTTCTTCGATAGTTGGTAAGATGCTCAGGGCTTCGGAGAATTTGAACTTTTTAATCAGTTCAGTAACCTGTTCCATCGCTTCGTCATAAATTTTCTTCTTTTCTTCCTTGCTGATTTTCGGCTCCGGCAATTCCACATCAGCCGTTTTTTTAGTAGCGGTTGCTGTTGCTTGTGCTTTTTCCTTGTTCTTCTTATCTTGTTCCAGTTTAGAGGCAGCTTTGGCTTCTTCCACGCTTTTTAAATGGGCTTCCATATTGACTTGTAAGCCCGCACTTTTAATAATCGGTTCGGTGACCTTATCGAAAAAGCTTTCGTCCAATTCTCCGGCAGTACCCGAAAGTGTCAGCGGGACAATCAGATTGACCGCTTTATCCCCGCAGGTCGTGTTGAATAATTGCGATACGATAAAATTGCCTTTATCGTCGGTGGTGATAACCAGTTTCCAAACCCCTTTAAGGTTCAGACTTGCGATATTTTGAAAAAAGTTAGTTGTCATGGTGTTAATTTTTTGGTGTCCGTTTATTTAATGCTGTTAAATGGTTTGCCGACCTCCCGTCTGCGGTAAACAAGTATTCATTGGTTAAAATACTTTCCTTGATAGCAGTATCGCTTGTCAGAAATTCGTATTGCTTTTCAAGGGATCGGTAAAGGTGGCGATTGAGGATTTCCGCTATGGAGCGTAGCCATTCTTCAAGTTTATCCAGTTCTTCAAAAATATTGTCGTGCGATTTGCCGTCTTTGATAACTTCGGAAATGCCTAAATCTGTTACCACGCCGTACTGTCTCGTCCTGCCTATAATTTGTGGTTCGCCCGGCAACAAGCCCTTTGCTACCAAAGCCATCACCCTGCGGTCAATCTGCGGAACGATGAATACAAATTCCTGTAGCGGTGCATAGTCCTTCCACGATTGGTTAGCGATTGACGTAACCAGTTGGGGGATGTTGACTAAAGCGGAGAAACTGCAACCGTCTCCCTGTGAATAGAAGCCCCTGAATTTGATTTTATCTTTAATCGCGGCAATACCCATATAGGAACACAATTCCATAAAATCCTCAAATTCATCGTCCCACCAGTCAAAATTGACATTCAAATCCCGGTAGGTCGTCAGTGCTTTTTCCTTGCTGATTTTGTCCAGTTCGCTGAAGCTGTAAAGTTTTAACATTATCGTTTTCATAGGCTCAAAGCGGTTTGTTTTCGATGGTTAAAAGATAGTTGGTGTACCTTTGGGTAAGGTTTTCACCCTTACGGAAGATGTCGGTTTTATAGAAATACCGCTCTTCAAAAAAGGCTACGACTTTTGTTTGGAGGTTAATCTCATAACGATAAGTAGCGTTTACCCGCAGTTCATTCGGGGTGCAATGCTCCCCTAACAAAGCCAGTTCCGCATCCGTATCGTTCAGGGCTAAAAGCGGTAACAATAGAGATTCTACGATATAGGCCTGTTCAGGGGCGCTACTACTGTCAGCAACGCAAATAATAGCTTTGCCGTTAGTGAGGGTGATATAAAGATTTGAGCGTGTCATATGCTTTGATTTTAATTTCGGGGGGATTGCGCCCCCCGAATGGTTATTAATTAAGGGTTAAGGCTTCTGTTCCGTTTTTAGCATAACCGAGGCATAAATCAAATGCAGCTTGTGTGCGTAACTGACCTGTACCACCGATGATGGATTTTACTTTGGCTTCATCGTCCTTGTATTCCTTTACATTTTGGAAGTAACCAGTGATGGCGTTGAATGCGCCGAACAAAGTGCCTTTGGTGGTTTCGGTCTGTTGGGTCGGGCTTGACATGGCGTACATAAAGGCGTTATCGCAGATGTTCTTAAAGACGGTCGAAAGTTCCTCCCCTGTTTTCAGGCTTTTTAATACCTCCCTGCTCGGAGCCATTGCCTGTTGTATAAGCTTCATTACGTCCTTGTCAGTGATGCGCAATTTTGCCCAATGATTAAAGATGCCGTCCAATTCATCGGCCATTTTGTTGGATATGCCCATAACCTTATGGGCTTCTTTAAGTCTGTCCTCTGCGTTGGCGGTGTGGCGTATCTTAATCGTATTGGAGCTGTTACGCAATGCGGCGCTTAGCGTATTTTGGCAGACAATTCTAACGGGGGTAAATGCTGCGGTGATACTGCCCGATCCATCGTGCGAGGTGGTCAGGAAAAGGTATTTTTCGATATAATCGTCGTTTCCTATTTTGATGTAGCCGGGTAGTTTAGCGGTAATAAATATCTTTTCACCGTTGCCTAAAGCCCCTGCGGTTTCGTATTGCATCCCTTCCCCGCCTACGATAGCATCAAAGAACCCGAATGCATCTGCATTCTGAACAATATTGTAATCTGTTCCTACTTTATCGCCCAATACTGCGCCGTTATCTGTACGGTAAGTGAAAAATGAACTTTTTGAAATGGTTTCTGTGCCGTCCTGCAATCGGTGGATATTCGGCATTTTTACGACATTGAAATCAAGCCCTGCAAAAGCTAATGCTTCTTTACTGGTGGGGTAATCTTCGACGATTTGCCCTAATCCGTGCCATGCCTTTTGCTTTACGCTGAAAAAACTGTGTTGTCCTGTTTGCTCGTTGAAATGGATATTGTGTGCCATGATGGTATTTTTTAAGTTTTTGAAATTTGTTAATGATTAGGGTTGTTTAAAATGGCAGGTCGTCTTCGTCTTTTGCTACGACTGAGTTTACCGCCTTTTTTTCTTCGCCGTCGGAGCGGTCGGCAGCTTTTGCTACCAATGAAAAAAGCTTGATGGTATCGCAGGTGCAAATCAACCTTGCACGGATGCCGTCATTTTTGCTTTGGTAGCCCTCCGCATCCATCCATCCCGAAATTTCAACTACTGCGCCTTTGGTGAGATACTCGGCAATGCCGGAGTTGCGCCAGTAGGCGCAATCAACGTATGCCGTTTTTTCTTTTTTTTCACCTGTTTTGTTTTTCCATTTTTGGTTCATGGCTACGGTAAAATTGATTACCTGTTTGTCCCCATTGACCGTATTGACTGTTGCGTTTGCGGTTAATCTTCCTGTGAATAGCATAATTTTTAATGTTTTAAATGAATAATTATTTGTGTTGCTTTTCCTTTCGCCGACTTGCCCTGATTGATTATTTTTAAAAGAAAAAGGGAAAAAAGAAAGCAAATCGTAAAGCCCGGCAGCGGGCAAAAGGAAACGGAATAATTGGAGGGGACCCGCCCAGAGGCGGGGAGGAAACCGTTTATGCCGTAGTCTTTTGCAAACCACACGACAGATCCGGGCTTGATTTTAGCTGCGCTTTTTACCCGTTTCGTTTAAAATATTCATTGATTCAATAAAAAAATGCCATTGGAGCCGTAGGCGATAACGAACCCGGCAGCGCATGATAAGCCCCGACGCACCTTTAAAAAGTTTTAAGCGTACCGAAGAAAACAGGATAATCTCACTTTATAATAAGTATAATTGTGTTTAAATCTTATCAGATGCAATTGTGCTTTATATGGGTATCCAGTTATCGGAATATAGGAGATCAGGGATTTAACCTGGGGTCAGCGTATCACTTGGCCTATGACCGAAAAAAAAGCTACTTAAATATTCATAAGAACCCGAAATATATCCCGGATTTTTTCGGGAAGGATATTGTTAATGTTACAGGGATCGTTGGGGAAAATGCTGCGGGAAAGACGAATGTTCTGGAGTTAATCAATTATATGATGGATGGAGGCAATACCCGAATTGCCGCACCATTCATAATGGTTTTTGAGGATTCAGGACTCTTTAGGGTGTTTGGCAATCAGGTGCGAAGCCTGGAATCCAATCAAACTGTCGAGTTTGAGCCCTATTCCGGCGGTAAGCTGCCAATGGAGTCGGCATTTTTTACCAATATCTTTGACGGAAGGCGATATGAATTTGGTGAGAACATCCACGATTTGTCCACGAACCGGATCTTGCATAACCAGTTTGGTGAGAACATACAAACCAATTTAAAGAGGGAAGTACAAGGCCAGATCAGGTTCCTTCAAAGCACGGCCTATCGTCGTTTACAGGAAATTGAACAACTGGCTTACCCGGATACTGTTTTAGACATCAAGCCGGCGCATGTGCAGTTTATTTCGCCTGCATGGGAAAACATCAATAACCGGGCGAGGAACTTTGACAGGTTGGTGTCCAATACGATCGGTGAAAAATTCACCAGTCTCAATGAGTTGTGCCAATCCTTTCGAAAGCAGGTCACGATGCGACAAACGGAGCGTACTTTCATCTATTTTACATCGTTCCTATTACTGCTTGATTTTTTAAGTAATGAATTCATTCCCGACTCCCGGGAAATCGGGAAAAAGTCGACCGGCAGGGTCGTATCGGCTGATCAATTACGGGATGAGTTGAGTCAACTTGGGCTCATGGAATTGAAACGCTTGCAATTAAACGATTTACATGAAGCGATCACCGGGCCGATTGCATTATTTATCGATAAGAATTACCCTCATACCTTTGAAAAATTCAAGTTCCTGAAGGAAATGGATTCCTACTATTTTCCGGCTTTAGAAAAACAGACTGAAGGAACTTACAACCGCAGGAAATTTCAATTTAGTTGTGAGCTAAGCACCGATGTTGAACGCTTCATCCGCGGCTATATGGAAGCCACTACCCAGCTTAATTTAAGCTATACTATTGAATGGCTCGGTATCAGTTCAGGGCAAAGAGCCTTCATGAATATGCTTAGCCGCATGTACAGCATTTCCGGCACTGTTAAAAATAACAATCTGTTGATTACCATCGATGAAGGAGACCTCTATTTCCATCCGCGATGGCAGGTAGAGTATCTTTCCCGTTTGATCAGGGTATTGCCGTTAATATTTACAGGCAAAAAATTGCAGCTGGTCCTGACCACGCATTCACCTTTCCTGGTTTCAGACCTGACCAAAAGTCACCTGATCTTTCTCCGCAAAGACAGCGAACAGCGTTGCATCGTACTTTCCCCAGAGGAACTTCAAAAAGAAACTTTTGGGGGCAATATCGGTGAGCTTTACCTCAATGCTTTCTTTTTAAAAGGAAGCCTGGTCAGCCACTTCGCAGCTGAGAAGATAATTGCATTGGCAACTCGGATCAAAAAAGCAAAGAGAAATTATTCACTTGATGATGATCTGTTATTGAGTCAACTTGGTGACCGGGTAATTCAGACACAAATTAGAAAGTTTTTGAATGATCCTGATTGACGACCATACTTCCACCGACCTCGAGCAACTTGCCGAAAATCATTATACACTCCTCACGCTGCGAAATAATCCCCGGGCCGGACAAGTGCTGGGTGATTTTAAAGCGAAATCATTAGTAGGTAGGATTAAAGCGAAAAAAGCCGTTTCGGTAGCCGCGAATGAACAACAGCAAGTAGACTTCTGGGACTTCTTGTTAGATAACAACGAAGCAAAACTAAAAGAGCTGATCATCAGCAGGCCATCGCGCCTGAAGCAGCTTATTCAAGAGATCGATCAGCAGTTTACCAACGCAATGTTTTCTGTAAATAACAGTTTCACTGATGCGAGTTTAACGCCGTTTGGAACCATAGTCGCAGAGGCGTTTGCATACCAGGCTATGTACCGCAATAAGGACTTATGCGTGACCGTTTTTGAACAACTTCGGCTTCGTGTTTGTCCCTATTGCAACATTACCCCGGTTGAATGCCTTACCTACACTCCAAGGTTGTCAAACGAGCTCAAAAGAACAGCCTTACATCAGTTAGACCATTTTTACCCGCAGTCTCGACATCCTTATCTGGCGCTTTCTTTTTTTAATTTAATTCCCGGATGTCCCTATTGCAATGGGCATTTGAAGTCGCAAATGGATTTTGATATAGATACTCACTTTAATCCCTATGACAAACGATTAGATGATCATTTCTTGTTTGAAGTAAATTCAACAAATGCAGACAGTCCTGATCTATTGGAATTTCAACATATTAGCCGCCAGGGCAGTACTTTTTTGGACTACGCCCTGGTTGATCTGGAAGTCACCTCCAGGTATAATCAATGGTATAAAAATCTTATTTATGATATGATGAATTGCATCAGATTTAACGGGCCTGATGTCGGACTGTCTCATATGATGCAAATGCCAGATGTTTTTACGACCCCACTTGCCGCTCACGATAGTTTGCTAAAAGGGATGGGCGTGCCCAGAAACCGTAACGAGATCAATAATTACCCTTTAGGGAAGTTGAAAAGAGATATTTGTTTACAAATGGATATGCTTGTTCCATAATGAGCGAATTATAAACTGAAGTTCGAAACTATAGACCTGCAAGATGGATAGCAGCGGCATCCTGCATAGCAGATATAGCACATAGCCCGTCCCGGAGGGCTTGCCATAAAGGCTTTATTCAAAAAGGTGCAGTACTTGAAAAAACGGAACGGCAATGTTTATATTCACGCTAAGCGGGGATTTCTGCTTTATTTAAGGCGAATCGAATTATTAAATTTCCTATTTAAACTATTCATAATAAAAGCAGTATTTAATCGTACGACGGAATGTCCCTGCGAAGGTGATGGGATTTAAGTCAAGAAATTTGTCTACATAAATTACACTCGAATAAGAAATACTTATTTACTACAGCTCTTTCAATCATCCAATAAAAATCCAGCGGTATTTTCTAAAGCCGGAATACTTCGAAAAAAGATAGTAAATTGAAAAATCATTATTTGCAGCTTGTTCGTGTTGATTAACTATCGTATTACAAATATTCAAGTAATATAAAGCAGCAATTTTCCAATCTATCTTTTATTTATTTAAACATGAAACAAAAACAGTAGTTGTGTTATTCTTATTGTAAGCTTCTTCTTACCAGCTATACCCTTACATATTATTTACTTCTTATACATCTATGCGATATCCCAACGGTAAAAGGCTGCTAGAATTGGTATTCAAAACCGATTATTTTTCCGACTACATAAAAAAACAGAAGTTTTACAACCGTTATATGCTGCCGTTTGTGCTGACGGGATTGGGATTGTGCTTTTTAATTTTTCATCAGCGGGATCGTATTGATCCGGCTTCATTTTTTGTTTTTACTACAGTCGTTTCGCTGGGATTATGTGGTTTTCTGCTTTTCAAGCTGTTCCATGAAAAAAACTCAAAAAGAAGATTCAAAGATAATTTGGATGTACTCCAATCCAGGCTCGGCAATATTTATGATTCCGGTATCATTGGATTACTTTATACCCGTTACGACGGCGTAATAACCGACGCAAATGATATGTTTTTAAACATAATCGGCTATTCACGGGCGGATCTGGAACAAGGACTTATTAATTGGGTTGAGATGACGCCGCCCGAATATTCCGAAAAGAATAAAACCGCGCTCAATCAGTTAACAACAACAGGTTTTTGTGAACCATTTGAAAAGGAATATTTCCGAAAGGACGGTTCGCGCGTTGCGGTAATGCTCGGCTCGGCCTTATTACACCAGGGTGATAGCGCAGAGATCATTACTTATGCGGTGGATATCACCGGGCTTAAAGAAGCTGAGAAAAAAGAGAAAAGTTTAATCACCCGAATGCACCACCGGCAGGAAGAACTCTTCCGGATACTTAAGGAGGCCCCTGTAGCTGTAGTGATCCGAAAAGGGCTTGACATGGAACTGGAATACGCTAACCAGACAGCACTGAACTATGCAGGTTTTAGCCATCAAAAAGTGACAGGTGCAAGCGAAGATCATTTCGATGCAAAGTTAATGATCAATTACGATCACGTTGAATTAAAAAGGGTATTCCTTACCGGCAAACCTGTTACAGGCAAGGCGAAGCCGGTAGCATATGACCGCAATGGAACCGGTGTAATGACCCATGGCTGGTTCGATTATGTACGGGAGCCTATTTTTGATGAGAACGGAACAGTGAGTGGTGTTGTTACTTTCACTTTTGACGTAACAGAGCTGGTTCGGGCAAACCGGGAGCTTGAAAAAAATGAATATCGTTTTCGTTTTATCGCGGATGCGATCCCGCATAAAATGTGGACCTCTGCCCCGGATGGCTCCGCCACTTATTATAATAAAGGCTGGTCAGATTATTTGCAGGAAAATGATTTTGATAAGTTGCGAAGCAAGGCTTGGGCCGCGGTACATCCTGACGAATTAGAAGATGTAAAACGCGCCTGGCAGGAAATGGTTGATAACGGATCGGATATGGAAATAGAACAGCGGCTTCGCAGGCATGACGGCGTTTACGAGTGGCACCTAACCAGGGTTTGTAGTTGCTGGGACGAAAATAGCGTATTGACCATGTACGTAGGTTCAAGTACGAATATCCATGAGCAAAAAATGGCGCAGATTGCCATGCGCATTGCAATGGAAAAGAAAGATGAGTTTTTTAGTATCGCTGCCCATGAACTTAGAACCCCCATAACCAGTATGAAGGCAGCTTTACAAGCCCTTGAAAAATCAGTTCAGATTGGAAGTGAAATTAAAAAAACGATCCCTGTGCTAAAAATGGCTAATAAGCAGGTAAACCGGTTAATAGGTATTGTTAATGATCTCCTTGATGTAGATCAAATTCAATCTGGTAAATTGAATCTGAATAAAACCTTGTATGAGCTTAGCGATTCTGTCAAAGAGGTTGTTGCACAATTAAAGTTTCACCATTCAGGGCATACCTTCATCATAGAAGCTGGGCAAGACAATTTTGTGGAGGCGGATAAAGCCCGCATCGAAAATGTATTGGTAAATCTCTTAACAAACGCAGTAAAATATTCTCCTGAGAAAGGAAATATCAGGATCTTACTTAAAAAAAATAATTCAGGTGTAATGTGTTCGGTCATTGATAATGGAATTGGCATACCAACCGACCTTCAGCCCTACGTCTTTGACCGGTTCTTCAGAGTCCACGCATCATCCCAATTTTTCTCCGGTTTAGGATTAGGCCTGTATATTTCAGCAGAAACTGTCCGTCGCCATGGCGGCAATATCGGAGTGGAAAGTAAGGAGAAAGAAGGCTCAGTTTTTTGGTTCACGCTTCCTGAACCGGAAATTCTCAAATAGAGGTTTAGAATGATTTACAGAAGTCCTTAATACGTGTATTTCGAACTGAGTCAAAAGGCCGGTAAAAAAGGTTTGTATTGAATTTTTTCCCGGTGCTAAATACCATTTTTTAGCGCTAGCCTGAGACGGTGAGAAATGGACCAACAATTGCTATCGGATAAATTCGGATAAATTTAGCTTTTGGCAAATATATGGGGTGGATTCATTATTAAAATAATTCATGGCATAATCTGTTACCAATATGGGGTCAGCGTAAGAACGAACCTCATGACCTTGTCATTAAATTCTTTATTGATTATATCCTCTATATGCTGATATGTTAGCGCGCTATCTGCATTTACCCTGACAATAGCAATCTTTTAAAGATCATATATACTCAAATAAGTAATTCTGTTTTTATCCTGGCACGGTAAACCGCATAAATCTTATATTTATATTTGCAGTAATCCAGGTAGAATTTGAACTTCTTTGCTGACATTGATTGTAGTCCTCTAAAATAGCATCCTAAACCAAATCTTCGACTAATTCTTCATTATTCAATTTACAAAATGCCTACTTATAGAGGCACTGGTAAGATTTAACTGTTCATTTCTGTGGCGATTTCGTGGCATATTTTATTCATTTAACGGTAACTGGGTAATAGTAAAATAATTCAGCATAATTTAAGATCTGTAATTTTTCCTTAGTCTTATCAATGTAAACAATAGTACAATATCAAACCTTAATTTATAAAATGGTATTATATTGTACTATATTTGTCTTGCATGAATAAAATACCCGAAATTGCAGTAATTGGTTCCGGTTTTGCTGGCTTAAGTGCCGCTAGTTACCTCGCAAAAGAGGGCTTTAAGGTAGATGTATTCGAAAAAAACGAGCAGACCGGAGGACGTGCACGGCAGTTGAACACAGATAATGGCTATGTTTTTGACATGGGACCAAGTTGGTACTGGATGCCGGAAGTATTCGAAAATTTCTTTAACGATTTTGGTTATAAGGCCGCTGACTTTTATGATCTGCAACAGTTAGACCCAGGTTTTACGGTTGTTTTTGGGATCGATGATATCCTGGCTGTTCCTGCTGATTTTGAGGCACTGCGCGCCCTGTTTGAAACTATTGAAACGGGAAGTGCTGAACAGCTTAAACTTTTCTTAGCTGAAGCGGCCTACAAGTATGATACCGGCATGAGAAAGTTGGTTCACAAGCCGGGGCTTTCACTAACTGAGTTCGCCGACTGGGACCTGATTAAAGGAATTTTCAAGTTACAGGTATTTACCTCTTTCAGCAATCACGTCAGGAAATTCTTTAAGCATCCAAAGCTTATTGCTTTAATGGAATTCCCGGTACTTTTTCTTGGTGCCATGCCGGAAGATACCCCCGCCTTATATAGCCTGATGAATTATGCAGGGCTACGTTTAGGTACCTGGTATCCGAAAGGGGGTTTTGGAAAAGTGACCGGCGCGATGCAAAAAATCTGTGAGGCACAGGGCGTAAAGTTTCATACGGGAGACCCGGTCAGGGCTTTAAAGGTTGATGATAGAAGAATTTCAGATGTAATAACAGGTTCAGATCATAAAAACTATGATGCTGTATTGGCAGCTGCTGATTATCACCATGTTGAGCAAGACCTTTTAGAACCCCGGTTCCACAATTACAGTTCAGCATACTGGAACAAACGGTTAATGGCGCCATCCTGCCTCATTTTTTACCTGGGTATCACCCGCAAAATTGAGCGATTAGATCATCACACCTTGTTTTTTGACGCTGACCTTAAACAACACGGACTCGAAATTTATAAAAATCCGAAATGGCCATCGCAACCGTTATTTTATGTTTGCTGTCCTTCGAAAACAGATAACAGCGTTGCACCGGCAGGACATGAAAATCTTTTTGTGTTAATGCCTCTTGCAGCCGGCCTTACAGACCATTACACGCTGCGCGAAGAATATTTCGACGTGATCATGCAGCGTTTGGAGGATTTTACAGGAATACTAATCCGGCAATACATAGATTACAAAAAGAGTTATTGCGTCAACGATTTTACTTCTGATTATAATTCTTACAAAGGTAATGCTTACGGGCTGGCCAATACACTTATGCAGACTGCTCATCTTAAGCCGTCCGTTAAAAATCGCAAAATAGACAATTTGTTTTATGCCGGGCAGCTGACCGTTCCGGGGCCGGGTGTTCCCCCGTCTATAATTTCCGGTAAAATCGCTGCCGGCCAGCTTATTAATTATATCAACCGAAGAAAATGAAAGCAAGATTTGACACCTTATCGGCCACCTGCAGCAAGGCGACGACAAGGCTTTACAGTACCAGTTTTTCGTTAGGAATTTATTTTTTAAAAAAGGAGCTGCGCCATCCGATATATGCCATTTACGGTTTTGTTAGGCTTGCTGATGAGATCGTGGACAGTTTTCATGATTACCCCAAATCCGAATTACTGACCGAATTCAAAGAAGACTGTTTCAGGGCTATTTCAAGGGGTATTAGTGTGAATCCGGTCCTTAATTCATTTCAGCAGGTAGTAAATCAATATGGAATAGAACACCAACTCATTAATCAGTTCCTGAAAAGTATGGAAATGGATCTGGCGGACCAGGAATATACAGAGGAAAAGTATGAGGAGTACATTTTAGGTTCGGCGCAGGTCGTCGGGCTGATGTGCCTGCATGTATTTACTAACGGTGATCCTGTGGACTTTGAGCGACTGAAAATCCCGGCCATGAAATTGGGGTCGGCTTTTCAGAAAGTGAATTTTTTAAGAGATGTCAACGCAGACTACCTGGAATTAAACCGTACCTATTTCCCTGAAGTTAACCTGTCTTCTTTTTCTGAGCTTGATAAAAAGGGCATTGAGCAAGATATCAGTCAGGATTTCAACGAAGCGCTTGACGGCATCAGAAGTCTTCCCCGTTCCTGTCGTAAGGGGGTTTATCTCGCCTATGTTTATTATCGTCAGCTGTTTCGCAAAATTATGAATGTACCGGCAGAAAGAGTTTTATCAGAACGAATAAGAGTTTCCAACGGTCATAAGTTTTGGCTGATGTTTGATTCTTTGGTAAGGTATAAATTGAATGTATTATGAAATTATTATTGTGCCTGGTCGTCATAAGTGGCAACGCCGGTTTCCCGCAGACTATTAATTTAAGCGACGTCCGGAATTTGTATTGTCACGCAGCCCTTGTTAAACAGGATGCTCAGCAATTAAGCAGGTTATTAATCAAGGTTGATTCCAATGCCGAGCCGGTGCTGTTCTGCTACAAAGGTGCGAATGAAATGATAAGTGCCAGGTATTCCCTGAACCCGGTGTCAAAATTGGAAAAATTCAGCAAGGGAAAGCAAATGATGATCACAGCTATCAACCGAGACACCCTTAACCTGGAGATGCGCTTTATTCGCTACTCTATTCAAAGTAACCTGCCTGCTTTTCTGGGCTATCATGAAGAGTTGAATGGTGATAAACGTTTTCTTACGGAAAACATTTCAAAAAGCAATGATTCCGAGCTGAGGCAAATGATCAATAATTATTTATCAATACAATCCAAACAAAAAACAAATTGAAAGAAAGCGTAATGCTGGTTAATACCAGCGGTCAAACTACCGGAACTATGGATAAAATGGCCGTGCACCGCGCAGGGGCATTACACCGTGCCTTTTCTATTTTTCTATTTAATCAGCAGGGACAGTTATTATTACAACAAAGGGCCTTTGATAAATATCATTCCGGCGGCTTGTGGACCAATACATGCTGCAGCCATCCTGGATTAGGTGAACCTGTTACAGAAGCCGCGCACCGCAGGTTGCGGGAAGAAATGGGTACGGTAAGCGAGTTGACGGAAGTCTTTCAGTTCATTTACCGGCATGAATTTGAAAACGGGCTTATCGAGCATGAGTATGACCATGTCTTCATAGGTACTGCAGACGATGAGCCTATCCCGAACCCGGCTGAAGTGGCCGGTTTCAGATATGTTGATCTCGATTCTCTGCTATCTGATATTGCCAGTCAACCGGAGCAATATACTGCATGGCTAAAAATTTCACTGGAACGTGTTTTAGAATATTATCAACAAATATATTGTCTATGATTGCATGGTTCATCAATATCGGTATAACGCTGCTTGCCTTTACGGGCATGGAAGGCGTTGCATGGCTTACCCATAAATACGTCATGCATGGTTTATGCTGGACGCTGCACAAAGACCACCATCGCAAGGAGCATTATAGTTTCCTGGAGCGCAACGATTTTTTCTTTTTGATTTTCGCCATTCCGGGCATTGCCTGCCTTGCTATCGGAACAATTAAGCATATACCAGCGTGGACGTGCGTCGGAACAGGAATAACACTTTACGGGGCCTGTTATTTTTTCGTTCATGACCTTTTCATACACCAAAGAATAAAAGTGCTGCGCAATTCTGAAAACAGGTACTTAAGAGCTATCCGCCGGGCGCACAAAATACATCATAAACATTTGGGAAAAGAGGACGGTGAATGTTTCGGGATGCTGCTGGTGCCATTCAAATATTTCAGGGAGGACAAAACATGAAGTATACTTATCTTCTGATCGACTTTTTTTCAGTCCTTGTGCCCTTGCTGTTTTCCTTTCACCCCAAACTGAAATTTTATAAAAGCTGGCCGGCTTTTTTCCCTGCAGTAATCATTACAGGGTTGATTTTTATAGGATGGGATATGTATTTTACTCATTTAAAAATTTGGGGCTTTAACCCGGTTTATCTTACAAAGATCTTTATAGGAAACTTACCCATTGAAGAATTACTGTTCTTTTTGTGTATCCCTTATGCCTGCGTGTTCACTTATCAATCCCTGAATTTAGGGATCAAAAAAAACCTGTCAAAAACTGTGGAGTTGTTACTCACTATCAGTTTAATTACAGTTTCGGCTATACTGGCTATTGTATTTCATAATCGCAGTTATACGACTTTTGCATTCGCATTTTTGGCCCTGCTGCTTGTTACTTCAAGGTTTATATGCCGCGTTTCCTGGCTGCCGGGCTTTTATTTTACCTATTTAATATTGCTGCTTCCTTTCCTGATCGTTAACGGAATTTTGACCGGCACGGGTTTAAATGCGCCGGTGGTATGGTACAACCCGGATCAAATGCTGAATTTAAGAATATTAACCATCCCGGTGGAGGATGTCTTTTACGGAATGGATTTGATCCTTTTAAACGTCCTGATTTATACACGGCTTTCTGAAAGATGTTATAAACAGCTGAAGAGCCGCATTAAACTTGAAAAAATTCAATATTGACCACAATAGCTATTAATGATAAACGACGAAACAATAATTGAGAAAAAAGATGAGCTTTCTTTCATCGACTTTGACCGGGAGCATCATAGCGCTGCGTTTGACATCCCCCTCCGCGCGGATGCTTTTAAACTGGATGATGAAACAAAGATGGAACTGATTGAAAAACACTTCGCAGCGATCATGCAGGTTTTGGGTATGGATCTCGAAGATGACAGCCTCAAGGACACCCCAAAAAGGGTAGCTAAAATGTATGTAAAGGAAATCTTTAGCGGCCTGAACCCGGCAAATAAGCCAACGCCGACGCTGTTTAAAAATCCTTTTAATTACAGCCAGATGCTGGTAGAAAAAAACATTGCCGTATTCAGCAATTGCGAACATCACTTTGTTCCTATAACCGGGAAAGCTCATGTGGCTTACATCAGCAACGGGCATGTGATCGGTTTATCAAAACTAAACAGGATCGTGCAGTATTGCTCCCAAAGGCCGCAGGTGCAGGAAAGGCTGACCATTCAAATTGCCAATATGATGAAAGAAGCATTAGGGACGGAAGATGTCGCAGTAATTATTGATGCGCATCACCATTGTGTTTCCAGCAGGGGCATCAGGGATGCCGGCAGTAAAACCATTACTGCTGAATATAGCGGCAGGTTCCTGAATGCAGAAACGAAGAATGAGTTTCTTAAATATATAGGGTCATGAATTTTGAAGGAAAAAATATCGTGGTAGCCGGCGGAAGCTCGGGTATCGGTTTATCACTGGTAAAACTGTTAAGCAATCAAAAAGCCCAGGTGTATGTAATTTCAAGGACAGGTTCTGATGAATGGCCCCATAGTGTCAAACATTTAGCTTTGGATATAAACGGGAATCCGGATGCGCTTGCAGGCTTCTTGCCGGACCAGGTACATGGGGTGGTCTATTCCATCGGCAGTATCAACCTAAAGCCTTTTAACCGCCTGACCGAAGATGATTTTTTAAACGATTACCGCATTAATGTCGTGGGCGCTGTTAAAGTGATCCAGCAATCGCTTAAACAACTTAAAAATGCAGGCGAAGCATCTATCGTTTTAATCAGCTCCGTTGCCGCTAAAAGCGGTATGCCGTATCATGCCAGTATATCGGCTGCTAAAAGCGGATTGGAAGGCTTGGCGCTATCACTTGCGGCAGAACTTGCGGCACAGCATATCCGGGTGAACGTTATTGCTCCTTCCCTTACAGATACACCAATGGCCCAAAACCTGCTGAGTACTCCTGAAAAAAGAGAAGCTTCGGCAAAAAGGCATCCATTGGGGAAATTCGGCCTGCCGGATGATATCAGCCAGGCTGCAGCATTCTTACTTTCAGACGAAAGCGGTTGGATGACGGGGCAGGTTATCGGTATAGATGGCGGGCTTGGTAAATTAAAAGTAAGCTGATATGATAAACATTAATAGCGAGCAGCTCTCCGAAATGGAGAAATATTACCGCATCAACCTGATCAATAGTTTAGCGGGCTACAAGTCCCTTAATCTGTTGGGTACTATAGACAACGATGGGATCACTAATCTTTGTATAATCAGTTCTGTATTTCACCTGGGTGCCAATCCCCCGCTTATCGGTATGGTTATCCGCCCGGAAAGACCGCATAACGACACCCTGAGAAATATCAAATCGGTAGGGCAATATACGCTTAACAACGTCTTGCCTGAATGGTATATGCACGCACATCAAACCAGTGCAAGTTATCCTTCAGGAGTATCCGAATTTGATGCCTGCGGTTTCAAAAAAATTTATGCAGATAGATTTAAAGCTCCTTTCGTGGAAAAATCGACCGTCAGGATTGGTCTTGAGATGCGGGAGTTTATCGATGTGGAGCTTAATGGCACCACCATCGTTATTGGCGAAGTGGTCAGAATCATGACTGATGATTCGTTAATTGAAGAAGATGGAACAGTTAATCATATCTGTGCTAAAACAATGACGGTAGCGGGACTGGATAATTATTGTCTTCCGCAAGCCGTGGGCCGTTTGGCGTATGCAAAACCTGGTGTTGAGCCACATGAATTATCTATGGTAAAATAAATTATCCGCTATGGCACAAGAAAAAGATCCGGATGTAATTATCGTAGGTGGTGGTATTGCCGGCTTAACCGCCGCAAAAGTGTTAAAATCGGCCGGCAGATCAGTATTGATTCTTGAAGCCTCCGACGGTATTGGCGGAAGAGTGAGGACCGATACCGTACAGGGCTCTTTGTTGGACCGCGGTTTCCAGGTATTCCTAACAGCTTATCCTGAAGCTAAATATTTATTGGATTACAAAGCGCTTGATCTTAGAACTTTCGAACCGGGCGCGCTGATCCTTAATCAGGAAGGGATCACGGAAGTCGGTGACCCGTTAAGGAGGCCGTCATCTCTGATCAGGACGCTTTTATCTCCTGCCGGCACGTTACCGGATAAGCTGCGTATGCTTCGGTTGAAGCTGATGCTAAGCCGCAAAAGCCTGGAGGATATATTTTCAGAAAATGAGACCAGCACGATGGCCTACCTGAAAAATGCAGGCTTTAGTGAGTTCATGATTACCCGGTTTTTTAAGCCGTTTATGACCGGTATTTTCCTGGAAAACAAACTGACAACCTCCAGCCGGATGTTTGAGTTTGTATTTAAGATGTTCAGTGAAGGCGATGCAGCAGTACCGGCACACGGAATGGGCATGATCCCTTTGCAATTAGCGAAAGGTCTCTCAGACAAAGAATTGATTTTTAATGAAAGGGTTACGGCAATTGATGGCAGCACCGTAAAAAGCGCTACCGGAAAAACTTTTCAGTCCGCCCATGTAATAATAGCTACGGATCAACTGCATTTACCGCAGCCTTATCAGCACCTGGCAAAGTCTTACCATTCGGTAATCAATATGTATTTTATCGCTTCAAAGCCACCTTTTAACAGGCCGCTTATTGCGCTGAATGCCTTGCCGGGAAAGTTGGTAAATAATATAGCGGTAATGAATCAGGTATCGCCTTATTATGCTCCCGGTGTCGATTCCCTCATTTCGGTTTCACTGATCGGCGATTTTTCGGGCGAAAGCGTTATTAAACTCAGGAGTGAGGTGATCCGTGAGATGGCGTGCTGGTTTCCTGACGCGATCAATTGGAAACATTTGAAAACTTATACTATCAATTATGCTTTGCCAAATGATGACCGGGTGCTTAACCATCCGGAAATCTTAAGATTAAACGACCGGTGTTTTATCTGCGGCGACCATTTACTAAATGGCTCGATTAATGCAGCGATGAAAAGCGGGCGATTGGCTGCAGAGGCTGTTATCAGCGGGTGTTAAGCAATGGGATATCAAAAAATATATGGAAGTGAGTTTTTGGCTGCTAAAAGACTAGTTGGTGATCCCGTCGCTGATGCATTTATCCTGCAAGTATTTAGAGACGCTGATCAAAAAAAAGAATTGCAACAATGGTTAAATAGAGCGAGCGGTAACCATGAGTTAAAAGCTTTGGCAGAAATTTTTCCCGGATTGCAGCTTATTAAGGAGGCTGCACATTTACCTGCCTGGGCTGATCAGAAGTTGATGAAAGCCGGGTCGGACTTTTTCATCAGGCATTCTACCACCATCATGAGTTTGCTTGGCTTGATGTCACTTCCCTATTGTTATACAGCCGCTAACGGTGCCAGGGTGCTGTATTTATCGGAGCGCATGCGAACTGATGCGACTAAAAGATTATATGAGACTGCGATCTTTGTTTGGGAAGCGATGGCCCCGGATGCTTTCGGACCAACGGGAAAAGTTTTTACAGAAACCTTCAAAGTAAGGTTAATGCATGCCGCGGTGCGTTACTATACGCTGCAAAGCGGAAAGTGGGACGATTCCTGGGGTGTGCCTATCAACCAGGAAGATATGGCAGGTACCAATCTTTCTTTTTCATTGATCGTAATCAGGGGCCTCAGGTTACTGGGGTTCACGATAAATCAAGCTGATCAGGTCGCATTTATCCACCTATGGAATGTGATCGGCTTTTTGTCAGGTTTGGATGAAGACCTGATTCCCACCAAACCAGGATTAGCAGTAATGCTTGATGCCGAAATCAGCAGAAGACAGTTTGCCGGCTCAGCTCACGGCAGAGAATTAACCAGCGCACTTACAGCACATATTATTTCAGTCAATAAAGGTAAAGTTAAGGCAAATGACATCCTGGGCTTAATGAAATATTTGCTGGGGAAAGATGTCGCGGCAACACTTTCCATTGATGTACCGGACTTACCCAAATACAAGATTTCGCTGCTCCGTACGACAAACCTTATTAAAAGTTTTATGCCCCAGGGCAATACTGATCTTACTTACCAAAGAGCTTATTCAACATTCAAATCACAAAAACCACTTTAACAAAATAAAAGATTTTAAATTTGACCGATATGACAATCATTACAAGCCCTTAAATTATGAAATCCTACAAGCTCATTCATCAATTACTAAGTCTCCTGGAGCAACTGGAGGAGGAAAACAATGGTGAAGAAGTTTCTATCCAGGACTTTACGGGCTTTTTGTTAAGTCATATCGGAGACCCGGCTGCTGATTCTGTCAACGGCGATGTCCGGTTTGGCAAAAACGAGAATATGGCGCAGGATATTGCCTATCAACTGGACAATAATATCGGCAGATTATTTGTTTACATGAGCCGCTATGCCAAATCCTATATAAAAAAGGCATTAGAAGGCACGCCGCTTCAAACCGCTGAAGAATTTACCGGACTTGCCATCTTACTCACACATGACCAACTTTCGAAAACCGAGCTGATCAGCCATAACTTACAGGAAAAGGCATCGGGAACTGAAGTTATCCGACGCCTGATCGCGGCAGGGCTCGTTAAACAGTGGGACAACATAAAAGACAAACGCGGCAAACATATCGGGATAACAGACCAGGGAAAGGAATTATTATACCGGGTATTTGTCGATATGAGCTACGTGGGCAAAATGATCACCGGTAATCTGTCCATCTCCGAAAAACTGACGCTACAATACCTCCTGCAAAAGCTGGAGAATTTCCATTATGAGCATCATGAGAAAAAAACCATTAATACTAAAGATGATTTAAAGATTTTTTTAACAGAAACTGAAGAGAACAAGGTAAAGTAATTTGCCGTTTTACCAAAGACTTACTTTTGATATTCAAATCATTCAACTTTATAACATTGGAACTATGCCGGAAGTAAGGAAATCAGCGGCGGTATTCGTAAATGTTAATTATATGACCTTCGGGATCAGCAACAGCTGCTCCTTTTCCCCATCCCATCTGCTGTTTATCTGCAACGATTTGACAACCGCTTTGCGTTAAGCGTTCAAAATACTGATCGAATAAATCAACTTCAATTCCGATTTCGAAACCATTGTTGCCAGGCGCGGTTTGCGCATTTCCATTTTGCTGGATAAGGATATTACAGCCTGTGCCTCCTTTAATTAAAAAGAATCCCGGGGCATGTGACCTTTGCTCATCTAATTCAAAATTCAGAACATCCACATAAAAGTCTTTAAGTTCACACGGATTGTCTGAGACAAGATTGATACTATCTAGTTTTGCTTTCATTTAACAAAATTAGCCCGTAATAAACTACTCAATTTGTAAAAAAGCGACAATCTTAAATTAGCAGTTTCTTTTTTTGCCGGACATATTCGATAAAATCGCTGGGGTTCTGATTACTGAATCTGCGAAAATCATTACTTAAATGAGCAAGGTCAGTAAAATTTAGACTGCACGCCAGATCGGTAAGGTCGGTATCAGGGTGATTCCACAAAAAATTTCGGATAAATTCAAATCTAACTTTCCGGGCAAGTCCTTTTGGGGTTTGTCCAATCATTTTACGAAATATCCTTTCCATGGTACGATTAGTTGTAAAACTCGCTCCCGAAATTGCAGAGGCACTGATAACTCCTTTTTTTTCGATTATTTCACGGCACGAATTCAGCAGCCTGCTATCGGTATCAAAAAGTTTAAGGGACGATGAAAAATAGTCTTCGAAAAGCTCCAATACACTTTCCGCTGGATTTTTAGTAATGACCTGTACGATTGCTGAATATAGTTCCGTTAGCGACAGAGGCAATCCTATAATAGGTTCGGCCGTGTTTAGAAACCCAAGGCATATGAACGGATAAAGACGCACTCCTACAATGAAAATATCTCCGCGTGCCTTAATATAAAGCGGTTTTTCCAATAGATTAACTGCAAAACAGTCCGGTAATACTTCTTCAGAATTTCCTTTTACAAGGATGCACGGACTCTTAAAACTAAAAATTAATTCCCGGTAACTGTCAGGAAGGATTTCAACAGGTTTTTCGCGGGTATCAAACGACCTCGTTATGGACCAAAAACACTTAATATATTGGTTTAAAGGTAATTTTGGAGATAAGTCCTGATAGGGCATAATATCTATTTCAAATTATCGATATAAAACTAATATAGTTAAATGAGATTAACTAAAAACACAATAGTCAGCCAATAATCGTCTTTCAGATGAAATTTATATAAAGCAGCAAAGTCACCTTATGGCTTGTGCTGCTTTACTTTTAAAAATTAGACAATTTATGAATTACCGTACTGGTCTTTGCTCAATCGATTTTCCATTTGATGTTGTTTAAATTAGTATTGTAACATATCGCCATTCTAAAAGGTGAAGGTCAGCAAAAATTTATCGATAACTCCATATCTCTTTTATGGTATTTTAGTAGCAAAATCATTTGCCTGTGTTTGATCTTAATGTTTACAGCGTTTTATTATTACCCGCTTTCATTCAAGGTGTTCTTTTCACCGGGCTTTGTCTGCTGCGCTATTGCCGGGAGAAAAAATTACATGATCTGTTGCTGGCGCTGCTGTTGCTGTTGTTGACCATAAGGCTTAGCTATTGGATGTTGGGTTTCGCCGGATGGTACGACCGCCATAATGCGCTGACGACTTTTATGTTTTATTTCCCATTCAATACTTTAATATTGATTGGCCCGTGTTTGTATTTTTATTTTCTAAGCCTGACTAACAGGGATTTCCAATTGTCGCGAAGCCATTGGCCGCATTTTATATTGCCGCTTACTTTATTGTTCTTGTACCTGATTAAATTTTCAGCTGACTTTCTATATCACCGTCCATTTCCAGATAATGAGGCCTATCAGTTTGGTACGCACGGTCCTTTTGCCGAACTGGACAAGACAGCTTTAGTCTACCTTATTTCGTATAGCTCTTTATTATTCTATTTCTTTATCATATTGCGCAACTTCAGAGGGTACAAATCCTATTTGGTCGCTCATTTTGCCGATCTGCAGGGCATTGAATTGGGCTGGCTGCGCGGCTTGATTGCTTTTATCGCGACTGCCTTATTTGTCTTAGGCTGCTTTTACATCGCCGATTTATTTATACCGTTAAGTTATATCGTAAACTGGTATCCTTATTTATTGCTGGGACTATCGATCTACTACATAAGCATCAATGGCTATTTTTATTCTCCGGGCCTGTTCAGGCATTTACAATTCTCGATAACCAAAATTGACGAGCAGTTCAAAACGCCGGCTTTACCGGATATTGCGCAATGGAAACAAAACCTGGACAAATTTATGGTGATAGAGCAACCTTTTTTGGATTCGGAAATTAATTTGGCGCTGCTTGCCAGGAAGCTGGGTACGAATACGCAGATTCTTTCCAAAGTCATTAACGAAGGTTACGGACAAAATTTCAACGATTATATTAACGGCCTTCGTGTAAAAGCTGTTATTGAACAATTTCGGCTTCAGGCGCACGAAAAATACAACCTGATGGGGATTGCCTGGGATTGTGGTTTCAATTCAAAAACAACGTTCAACCGGGCTTTTAAAAAAGTGATCGGGCAAACCCCAACAGTTTTTATTGAACAATTAGACGGTTCAGATCATGATTTGAACCCCTGATACCGCCGCACCGGTGCATTTTTGCACCATGAAAACTATCAAAAACTTTTTCGTTCTACTTTGCCTATCCGGCTCACTAAAGGCTCAAACGCAAACCTTCAAAACTGTGCAGCCCGAAATGATGCAGCATGAATTGCAAATATTAAAAGCGGCACTGATCACACTCCATCCGGGAACCTACCGTTATGAGACCCCGGCATCGATTGATTCCGTGTTCGCAGTTTTTGATCGAAGGGAAGCTAAACCGATGTCACAAAACCGATATTTTATCCTTACCGGTCAGTTGCTGACGCATATACATTGCGGTCATACTTATACAAATTACTGGAACCAGCCCAAAGTCATCAGTAACGCGCTTTTCTCTAAAACCTGCCTGCCACTACTTTTCCGTATGATCGGCCGGCAAATGATCATTACCGATAATCTTTCTGACAGTAAAAAAATAAAACCCGGCGATGAGTTAGTCGCGATTAATGGCATTCCTGTGAAAAGAATTGTGGACAGTTTAATCACAGTAAGCCAGTCAGACGGGTTACATGGCTTACCACGGAAGTTGGACAATATTAGCGTTGAACCGCTGGATGCCGACACGTCTAATTATAATTTATTTGATATTTATTTCCCCTTATTTTTTCCGCAAAATTTTGATACTGATCATTACCGGTTGAAGTTAAAGGCATTCAACGGCGGTATGTATGAAGATCAGGTTAAATCGCTGAGCCGAACTGCCCGCCTCACAACTTATAACAGGCGTTTTGGCGTTTTGCCCGTTCATGAAAAAGATTGGTCGTTAAAATTTCTGAACGAACAAACAGTTTGCTTCACGATAGGCGACTTTGAGACCTGGGAATGGAAAGCTGATTACCACAAATATCTCGACAGCATATTTACGGTTTTAAATCAAAAAAAAGTGCAAAACCTTATTGTCGACATTCGTGGTAACGGGGGCGGCGACGACGCAGCGCGGGATGAAGTATTTTCATATTTGACGGACAAACCCTTTGGGTGCGATGACCCGATGCACCGGCGAATCCGTTTTCTGGTTATCCCCGATACATTATTACCTTACCTAAAAACCTGGGACAAGTCATTTAAAGAACCCAAAGATCCGAATAGGTATAAAAAACTACCGGGGGGCTGGTATGAAAACAAAGCGGATAGTCTGGGAGCTTGTGTACCGGTGCAGCCCAAACCCAACCATTTTCAAGGCCGGCTATTCTTATTGACCGACGGGCGCAACAGCTCCACTACCTTTACACTCGCCAAAATGTTCCGCATGGCACATGCCGGTGAGATTATCGGTGAAACAACCGGCGGCAACCAACAGGGTATCAACGGCGGCCAGTTCTTTTTTCTATACTTGCCTGAATCAAAAATAGAAGTCGATATCCCGCTGATATGGGGTGCGTACACTGGTAACAAAGCTGATACCGGGCTTCAGCCGGATATCGCTGTCTCCATTACCGCTGCTTCGGTCAGCAGGAACGATGATGCTGTATTAGACTTTGTATTGAATCAGATCGCCACCGGAAAATAAACATAAAACATTACCTTGCTGTAAATTATGCAGGTTACATTTTACTGGATAACTATTTTGTTGGCGGTCATCGTCTCGCAATCAATTTTTGCGGCCGGCTTATTGTTATTTAGCCGCGATAACCGTACATCTAACCGTTTCCTGGCGGTACTGATCCTAACCATAGCTTTATGGTTATCAGATGACTTTATGCGTATGTCGGGTATATACCGTCAAAAGCCCGGCTGGTATTTTTTACCGCTGTTCTATTCTTTCGGGTTCGGTCCTTTGATTTGGTTTTATGTCCGTAGCCTGGTCAATCACCAATTCCGTTTTAGCGGACGCTCTTTGCTTCATTTTATTCCACTTTTGATCCAGGTATCTTTATATCTTGTGCTCACTTTTTCTTCCTATTCTACCAAATACTGGTATTGGGTACATGTCCATCGGCCCTATACCTACCGGCTGGAGTTTGACGGAACCTGGCTGTCTTTGGTCATTTACCTTATGCTGTCATTCAGGCTTGTTAGGGGCTACCAGGGCTGGCTGGTGAATAATTTTTCCGAAGTATCCCGAATACGGCTGAACTGGTTAAAGCTTTTACTTGGCGCACTAATCGTGTTATGCATCCAATGGCTGGTAGAAATTGTACTTCGGGACGGCTTTAATATCTATTTCAATTATGACTATACTGTTGAACTCTTAGGGTTGCTGGTTCTGATCCTCGGTATCGCCGGTCTGCGGCAGGCTAGTCTTGCTGCTGTTGCCTATCCGGATGAACCCGCTGACAAAGCAGTACCCGATTTCCAACCCGATCCGGATATACTCGATAAAATCAGCGCTGCTATGGAGAAGAAGAAACTTTATCTGAACCCCACCTTATCGCTTGCCGAATTTTCAGCAGTACTGCAATTAAACAGCCGCGCCGTATCCCGGCACATTAATGCTGGTTTTCATCATTCCTTTAATGACTTTGTGAACCAATACCGGGTGGAAGAAGTCAAGCGCCGGCTTCTGTCCGGCGAGTTAGAAAAGTTTACCATTATGGGCATTGCGCTCGACTGCGGTTTCAACTCCAAAACCAATTTTAACCGGATATTTAAGGAATTCACCGGGCAATCACCTTCCGATTTCAGTAAACAGGTGCCATAAACGGAATATGGTACGTACCATATAATGATCTGATACTTTAACACGCAACATAGCCCTCATCTTTGCATTACCAAAGGTCAAAATATGGTACGCAAATCAATCCTTTTTACTTTTTTTATGCTGCTTAACATCAGCAGTTTGTTGGCACAGCAAGTCTGGTCGGATCATTCCAGATTGTTACCGGACAAGCTGCGCGGAGTTCCAACCGCAATATTGATTATTCATGCACCGACGCCTGTTTACCCGGAACCGAACACAGATACAATCGATTACCCGGGTAAATATATCTGGAAGCATCAAACCACAGTAAGCTCAAAACAAGATCTGACTGTTATCGAAGCCGGCAGTTATATATGGGTGGGCGACAAAGGCTGGATCGCCAATATTCACATGGATAATGCGGGCTTCGCCCAACGTTTCAAATGTCCCGGCGGCATCCTCAAAAAGGGATGGAGCTATACCTTTTTCAAAAACTGGCGTTATGGCGATGTTATTTATGCAGGGGACGCTTTATGGTTCGTATTTGCAAAAGATAAAAGGGGCAAATTGTATAAAGGAATAGCAGTCGTGGAAACAGAAGGGATATTAAAAACAAAAAATAATTAAATATGAAGCATTTATTAATTACGCTTAGCTGTTTGATTTGCATGCAAAGCGGCGTTACGGTAAAACAAAATGAATTGGATAGTATGATCGGTAAAAAATGGGCCGGGACGCTGACTTACCTGGATTATACAACCAACCAATTAGTACCTATAATGACCGAATTAACGGTAACGGCTTCTTCAAAAGGTCCCGGAATTTACAACTGGGCAACGGCATATCCACAGGAACCCTCGCACAATAGTACCGACGAACTGGTGATCAGCGCCGATGGCAAAGTGTTTGACGGAGAAGCTGTCAAAGCGCGCACCGTGTTGGATGACGGAACAATCCGATTTACTACCCAAAAGGAAGGTAATGACAACCATAAACCTGCGGTTTTCAGGTTAACTTATTTGTTAAACGCCCGATCATTTTCGCGAAAGAAAGAGGTTTGTTTCGAGGGCGAAAAACAATGGTTTACAAGGAATGAATTAGTTTTAAAAGCGAAATGAGATGAAAAAGACTTTATTATATTGCTGCTGCGTATTGCTGTTAACGGCTACAGGATTTAAAAACGCAGAAACATTAAATTACACGATCGATACCAAGGCCAGTTCGCTGAAATGGACAGGTCATGCTCAGACGGGCGTGTATTCTCCAAGCGGAACAATCAATGTAAAGTCGGGGAAGGTGAGCATGAATCAATATAACATGATTACGTCCGCGAACATCGTCATCGACATGACTACCCTTCACCAGGATAAGGAGGAAATGGAAAATCATTTGAAAGGGGCCGATTTTTTTGATGTCGCAAATTTTCCCGAAGCACAATTCAAATTTACCGGTGTTAAAGGTATCACGGCTAGGGGTCAACTAACAGTCAAAGGCGTTACCCATGAGATAAGTTTTCCGCTTACAGTGACCCACCACGGCGATCAGATCGAAGTTAAAGCGAACCTGGAAATAGACCGGACTTTATACGGAATTAAGTATAATTCCACATCCTATTTCCAGGATCTTGGCAGCTATGCGATCAAAAACATATTTGATTTGGAGGTCGATATATACGGAATCAAAGCAAACTAATTAGCCACTGTCACCTATAAAATACATATCTCCATTTACTTAAACTTAATTCCGGCGAAAAAACGCATGATATTAAAAAGAGTATTATACTACTGTTTCAGGTAAGGTTCTAAAGCGACCAACTCCCCCCGCGTTTTCGGGCCTCCGGTGAAAGCTCCGCCATCGGTCACAACATAAAGTGTATTTCTGTCGTGTTCAGTTTTCCCAAAGACAGCATCAGTAGCACCCACGATGTGCTGTTCCATTTTCCCGACGATCGTCCGCCCGCCATCGGGCGAGACGCGCACAACTGTGTTATACGGATGGGTGGTTATGAAAAGAGACCCATCCATACCAATAGCAAAGTCATCACCCGGAATACCGGAGGCCATCACTGAAGCCGGGCTAAATTGCCCTTGAGCGTTCATAGCGTATCGAAGAACGGTTGTACGATCTGAGACGGTCACGAGCAAATCGTGCCCTTTAAAATGCAGGCCGTTTGCTCCGGGAGCGAGCGATATATAGGCTCGTGCCTGAAGTGCAGCGTCCCGTATTGCTACCTCAACATGGCCATTTTTAGGGTCTACCCGCCAAATGACGCCCAATGAACTGTCGGGTGAATAGAGCATACCATCGGGGCCAATATCCAGACCGTTTGGCCAGGCGCCTGCAGGAAACTGTGCAAGCGACAGTGCCTGGCCGCTGGCATCAATATGCCAGATATAAGACGTGTCACCGTGTCCAGTAAGATAAATAGAGTTATCTTGAGTCACCACCGGTACACCGGAGGTCAGCCCTTTTGGAGTTCTGAAAATGATCCTTTCATTGCCATCCGGCTTGCGTGCAATCAGTTCACCATGGGCCTCACGATAGTAATCAGCTTTAGAAAAGTCGAGGCCGCGATTGCCGGACAGATAAAGAGTACCATCTTCGCCCGCGGCAATTCCTTCGAACCAAAGGCCTTCATCGTAAGTCTTGATAACGCGTGCGCGGCTTGGCTTGAAAGGAAGGTCTGCGGCTTTGGGCAGGGCAATTACTTTAAGCCCCAGCGGCTGAGTTATTGCTACCACTATCGAAGCCATAGCCAACACCAACGGCAGCGGCCAGAAGTATGCTGTCTTCATACGCGTTGCGCGAACCGCTAAGGGCAGCGAAGAAGCAAAAGCGATACACGAGGAGAAAAATGCGATGAACGGTACAGCGATTCCGATAAGAGTTATGATAAACGCGATCCAGTGTACTGCCGCCTGCACAATTCGCATTAACCCCGATTGTACGAATGAGGCATTCAACTTTTCAAAGCGTCGTACCCGAAAGGTAATAATAACTGCCGCTAGCAATGAGGAAAAGCAGACAATCAACTGAAATAAAAGGGTGACAATATTCATAAACGTCCCTCCATTTTAATCAACAATACAAAGACCTTAATATTGATATCTAAGTCACGGGATTGCGTTTTTGCAATTACTCCGTATGTTACTGAAATTTTTTGCATACTTTTTTTATTTGATCAAAATTAGAAGCATGCTAAGCCGAATTTCTTAACAAAAGATAAGAATAATACCAGTGCGGCTGGTCGGATGTCAGGTGTGGATCCTGTTGGTTGAGAGGGTTGAATTCATGATGCGTTTTCTGATTCGTGAAAGCGATACTGCTGTAATACCTATAAATTGTGCAATATATTGCACAGGAATACGCTTTACGATGTCTTTACCTGATTTCAATAAATCAAGGTATCTTTGTTCGGGTGTTTTTATAACAAACGACTTTATCCGGTCCTCAAAAAGGATATTAAAAGATTCCGATATCAACCTGCCGAATCTTTCCATTTTACATGACAATAACGGATGTTTTAGCATCGCTTCCATATTCTTTTTCGAAATAGTGACAAAAATCGTATCTTCTAATGTTTTGATATCATAAAGACAAGGTTCTTCTGCGAGATAACTCTTTAAGGCCGTGACGAAGCTATTCTCGAAACTAAAGTAACCCGTGATTTCTTGTCCGTTAATTACATTACAAAAACGCACCGCACCATTGATAATAAAACCAAGCTCTCTGCAAATTTTACCATACTCAACAAAGCAGCGATTTTTTTTTACTTTTTTTATTTTTAAAAAGCCTGTAAATGCATACCATTCTTCATCATTAAACGTGATGAAATTTTTAATTTTCTCCCTGTATGAAATTAAAATCACTTCCCTATCCATTTCTCAGGCTTAATTATCTGCATTCATCCTAATACTCTGTAATCCTTTTAGCCATACCATTAAAAATAAAAATATGGAATGGAAACATGAGCGCCCAATATAACCTGCCCCATAACCCTTTGGGTCGGAAGGTAGCAATTTGACTTAGGAACTTTTCATTGCGATGCTCTATGATTTTAAATTCAAGCCACGCTTCGCCGGGTAACTTCATTTCGGCATAAAGTAATAATCGCTTACTCACTTTGTCCGCTAAGAGTACACGCCAGAAATCGATAGCATCACCCGGAGAAATATTATTCACACTCGTCCGTCCTCGCCTTGATCCGACCCCGCCTACCATTTTATCTAAAAACCCGCGTAGGTTCCATATCCAGTTCCAGTAATACCAACCCCGTTTGTCACCAATTGACCAGACATTATTAAGAACCTCCCGACTGTCACGAACGAAGGGAACTTTTACTTTATATTCCAGTGTTCCATTTTGAGGGACCTTAAATTGATCCATAAAACCAGGCTTAAGATAACCCTTATTGAGCGCGTCTTTCCAGCTGGATGCTATGGAGTTTTGTTCAATCTGCACGAAAGCTAATTCCAGTGCCTCGCGATAAGTAACGCATGTGTGAGGCACGACATCATTGATCGAATTGTCCCGGCATATGGTTTCATTTTTCATGCTATCCACCAGGCTTTGGGCCAGTGAATAACTGATGGATGTTACAAAATACAGCCAATAGGATGATATTTTAGGTGAAAGAAACGGAAGGGTGACGATGTAACGTTTTAAATTACGCACACTGGCATAGGTGAGCATCATCTGCCTGAATGTTAATATGTCCGGACCACCGATGTCAAAAGTGCGGTTGAAAGATTTTTCATTTAGTAATATACCTTCCAGGTAAGCTAAAACATCGCGTATGGCAATGGGCTGGCAGCGTGTATTGACCCATCGGGGTACGGTCATCAGCGGCAGTTTTTCGGTCAGGTCCCGGATAATCTCAAATGATGCGCTGCCTGATCCGATAATAATTGATGCTCTCAGTACGGTTAACGCCGCTCTGCAATCCCCTAAAACAGTTTCAACATTCCGCCTCGAAAGCAGATGTCGTGACAGGTGGTCATCATTACTGATGCCGCCCAGGTAAATAACCTGTCTGCACTTAGTTTTATTAAGGGCCTGAACAAAGTTGGTCGCAGAATTTGCTTCAAGCTCTGCAAAATTGTGATGTTGTGCCATGGAATGGACCAGATAATAGGCCGCATCAATATCTTCAGGAAACTGCTCTATAGTTTCAGAAAGAAGCAAATCACCTGTAATCAGGGAAACGTGATCCAAATGATCGGTTGTTTCGTGAAATCTCCTTTTGTCGCGCACAAGACACACCACATCATGCCTTTTTTTTAAAAGCATGGGAATTATCCGGGTACCAATGTATCCGTTCGCGCCTGCTATGAGTATTTTCATTAAACTTCAGAAGTTAAATAGAAAACAAATTATTAATATTCCAGCACTATATGTGGTTTATAAGTATCGGTTTTTACCCTGGCTTTGAGTTCATGCAAAATGCTGTATAACCCAAAATTAGTACGGTTGATATAAATAAAGTGCTTTACTCCCCTGGGCTGTTTAAACTCCGGCATTTTGGCTATTTTTTCACCGAAACCATATAAATCGTCGAAAAATGCATTCTCCCCAAAATCAAAATGATCGGTGATATAAGGTTTGGCAAATAAACTGATCATTTGCTTATACATCTCATAGTAAAACTCGATCTGCTCCGGTGCATCCGTTTTGTGGATCATTTCCAGCAGCCGGAAAGCTTTGATAGTTTCCTCTTTGTTTTCTAAGAGATCGGCGGATATCAATGAAAAAAACGGGTAATAGAAGTTCTCAGGCATTTCCTTAATACAGCCAAAGTCTATGATACCCAGGGTGCCGTTATGAGTGATCAAAAAGTTACCCGGGTGCGGGTCAGCATGAACAGCCCGTAATTCATGTTGCTGAAAATTGTAAAAATCCCACAGCGCCTGTCCTATCTGGTCGCAAAGTTGTTGCGAAGGATTAGTTTGCAAAAACTCCCGTAAGTGCTTCCCTTCTAACCAATCCATCGTGATTATCCTTTTACTGGATAACTCCGGGTAATATTTTGGAAAGACAACGTTTTCCAGATTAACACAAGCGTTGGAAAATTCTATTGAACGGCGTACTTCCAGCTCATAATCTGTTTCTTCAAGCAGTCGCTCTTCGACTTCATTCATGTAAATATCCAAGTCTTTGCCGCTGATACCCATGACACGGAAAGCAAAAGGTTTTACCAGCTTCAGGTCTGAAGAAATGGAATCGCCAACGCCTGGATACTGTATTTTAACGGCCAGTTTTTTCCCATTGAGCTCAGCCTGGTGCACCTGGCCAATAGAAGCTGCATTAGATGATTTAGCATCGAATTTATCAAATATCTGATCGGGTGATTTTCCAAAATATTTTTTAAATGTTTGAACGATCAGCGGACCCGAAAGTGGCGGCGCGTTATATTGAGATTGAGAGAACTTACTGACATAGGCTTCCGGCAGCAGGTTTTTGTCCATACTCAGCATCTGAGCCACTTTGAGAGCGCTGCCCTTCAGTTCGCTTAATGATTCATAAATGTCAGTGGCATTGTCTTCATTCAGCTGGGATTTGTCGAGGTCAGGATTGAAAAGCTTTTTTGAATAATGCTTGATGTAATTACCGCCAACTTTAAGGCCCGTTTTTACAAACTTTCCCGATCGTTGAACTTTACTGGTTGGTATGCTATTTTGCTCCTTTGGCGTGTGGTCACTCATCTATAATCCTGCTTATATATTATATACATATTAAAGGTCGCTAAACCCCATTGTCTCTTTTAGACCGCCATTCTTCACCAGGAACTTACCATATTCAAATAAGTTGTCAATCGGGGAACGCTGGAAAAGATCAAATGTAACGTTCAAACCTTTTTCGATAGCCTCGTCAGTTTTCTCAAAGCCCGCGGAATTGTCATTTATCCAAAAATTAAGGACGAATCCAAACTGCAGCCATAATGCATCCTTATAACGTTTCGAGAAAAATTTTCGATCTGATAATTCACCGCTCTCCAGGCCACTGTTTAATATTCCGCTGCTAAAGTTTGCAAATACTTCTTTTAATCCTCCAAAAACACGGGGAGTAGCCAACCCCTTAGGAAGATGTTTGACGGTGTAAACCGCAAAACTGCGGCTGCCTTTAAGCAGCTCAAAAAAGCTGTAGAAAAATGACAGGGCTTTCTCACGCGCACTGTAACCGGTCCAAACATCTTGTCCCTCGATCTCTTTAATGGTTGTTTTTGCAAAATCTGTCCAGATATTTTGTTCCAGGGCGTCAAATGACCCGAATTGACTATAAAAGTCAGCCTCGGTCATCTTGTGTTTTTTTGCAAACATGTAAACTGATTTAGGTTGAACGCCCTCCGTCAGTACATAATCCATATAAGCTTTCTTTATACTTTCAATGGTTGCCATAATGAAGATTTCTTGAAATAAACAGTGTAAAACTAAACGTAACTGATTTATCAAATGTCACACTTATTCAATTAAACACAGATAATGATACAATATTATACTTTTTTAATGAATTTTAAGGTGCTATCATACTATATTTGACAGATGATTTTTGGATTCAATTTCCAATTCAGTAATATTTCAAAGATCACTTTATATTAATTCTGCTCAATGACGGAGACTTTCATATTCGACACCGCATCGACGGATCGCATCATAGAGATGGCCTGGGAAGACCGGACTCCATTTGATGCCATTAAAATCCAATTTGGAATCGGCGAACAGCAAACCATTGAACTTATGCGCAGAGAGATGAAGTCGTCGAGTTTTAGATTGTGGCGCAAGCGTGTTCAAGGCCGAAGCACTAAACACAGGAGACCAGATGAAGGTTCGTCTCTCAAATTTAAATGCAGCAGACAAAGGCATATAAGCGCCAATAAAATCAGTAAAAGAAGTTAACCGTTGATAACAGGCATTGATTTCAATCATCAATACAGGAATCCCTTTTTACAGTTAAACTATAAATGTGTCAGGTTAACACATAATTTAAATAATAACAGAAAAAATATGCCTGCAAAAAAAACCGCGTTAATCTGGTTTAAAACGAACCTTCGCTTGCGCGATAACGAATGCCTGTTTAAAGCGATTGCAGAAAATGATGAAGTCATACCATTTTATTGCCTGGATGACCAGCTTTTTCAAATTACAGCATTCGGGTTTAAAAAAGCCGGGGATTTTCGGTTGAAATTCCTGAAAGAAAGTTTGCTGCAATTGAATGAAGATTTACGCAATGCAGGCTCGGGATTGCTCTTGCTAAAGGGAATCCCGGAAAAAGAGATTTTGCGGCTTGCAAAAGAACAAGGTGCGCAAACTATTTATGCAGAAAAAGAAGTTGCACCCGAAGAGTTAACTATTGCAAAGAAAGTAGCAGTTGAACTACTTAAATTGGATTGTACTTTTTTAACCTATGAATGCCGTAATCTTTTTCACTCGTCCGATCTCCCGTTTCCTGTGGGGCAATTGCCGGAAATATTCACGGAGTTTAGAAAAAGAACAGAAAAAATAGTCCCCGTCAGGACGATATACCCTCAACCATCAATTATTGAATCACCTCCAATCGCACCATTGGATATAGCCATGCTTAATGAATTGATTTCAAGCGATATAACTATTGATCCACGGGCTGCTATACAATTTAAAGGCGGATCAGTAGCGGCGCACCGGCGTTTGCAGCACTATTTTTACGAAACGCAGGCCATAGCTACCTACAAAGAAACACGAAACGGGATGATTGGCGAGAGGTATTCTTCAAAATTCTCCCCATGGCTGGCTCTGGGTTGTATTTCCGCAAAAGAAATCTACTATGAAATAAAAGCTTTCGAAACTTTGCATGGAGCGAATGATTCTACCTACTGGTTGATTTTTGAATTGTTGTGGCGGGACTATTTTGGATTTTGCATGGAAAAAAATGCATCACGTTATTTCTTGAGATCAGGTAATCAGCCATCTAAACCGGCTGATACGAAAGAATTTAATGATGATCTGAATAAATGGATAAATGGTCAAACCGGGGTGCCTTTTATCGATGCCAATATGACTGAGCTAAAATTCACCGGCTTTATGAGCAACAGGGGACGACAAAATGTTGCCAGCTATTTATGCAATGACCTTAAAATGGACTGGCGATACGGAGCGGCCTATTTTGAGCAACAGCTGACCGATTATGATGTATGCAATAACTGGGGTAATTGGGCTTATCTTGCCGGTGTAGGGAATGACCCCAGAGCTGACCGCTATTTTAACATTGCCAAACAAGCGGCTATATATGATCCTGACGGCCGCTTTCAACGGCTTTGGCTTAATTATAAGCCACTGGAGAATGAAATGCGGTGGAATAGTAATGGATAGACTGCAAAGGTCTACTGGCTCATCCGGCGATTATGACCTGCAAGGAACCCATAAGCATATTCTTTTTGAAATTACTCCGAAAATTCGAGCCTTCAGACGTCTTTCGTTAACAAATAATACTTTTTAGCAGTTAAGATACCATGACAAATTCAGTTACCATAATTTTCCCTCATCAGTTATTTCAAAACCACCCTTCATTGCACAAGAGCCGTGTGGTCTATCTATCGGAAGAATGGCTGTTCTTCCGGCAATATAATTTTCATCAGCAAAAATTGGTACTGCATCGTGCAAGTATGAAATTTTATGAAAGCTGGCTGCAACAAAATGATTATACAGTTAAATACATCGACACAAACCAAAAAGAAAATGATTGCAGACAATTGGTGGCAAGCCTTGCCCGACAACAAATAGCCCATATACATATTGCAGCGGTGGCTGATAATTGGTTACTTAAAAGAATGCAGCATGCATGTGCTGGTAATAGCATAACACTGCACATTCTCGACAGCCCCAATTTTTTAAATACTACTAAAAGCACCGAAGATTATTTTAGCAGGAAAAAGGCCTATTTTCAGACTGATTTTTATAAATGGCAGCGGCAGCAGCGGAACATTTTGCTGGAAAGTGACGGACAGCCAATTGGCGGTCAATGGACTTTTGATTCGGATAACCGGGAAAAGTTCCCTAAAAAAGAAAAAGCGCCGGCACTTGAAGTACCACAGGAGAACAAATTCATTACAGAGGCTAAACAATATGTACAGGAAAATTTTTCTAATAATTACGGAGATATAGACAATGCATGTTTGTTTGTGGTAACGTTTGAAGATGCCGAAAACTGGTTAACCGATTTTTTAAAAAACCGGTTTGAAAAATTCGGAGTTTACGAAGACGCCATTTTATCGAGGGAAAACGTGCTCCACCATTCTGTATTAACCCCCATGCTTAACATCGGGTTGCTGCAGCCTATCCAAATTATCAACGCAGCATTGGCTGCGGCAACAGAATATGATATCCCTTTAAATTCTGTAGAGGGGTTTATAAGGCAAATTATGGGTTGGCGGGAATTCATCCACCTGGTATACGAACGCGAAGGCGGTAAACAACGCACTGCTAACTATTGGAAATTTAAAAGAAAGATCCCCTATAGCTTCTGGACGGGAGAAACAGGTGTTGCACCCATTGATATCACCATTAAAAAGATCTTAAAAACGGGGTATTGCCACCACATCGAACGACTGATGGTACTTGGAAATTTTATGCAGCTGTGCGAATTTGACCCCGATGAGGTGTACCGCTGGTTTATGGAAATGTTTATCGATGCTTACGATTGGGTAATGGTACCGAATGTTTATGGCATGACCCAGTTTGCCGACGGCGGACTGATGACTACAAAACCGTATATCAGCGGCAGTAATTATTTAACGAAAATGAGTGATTATGAAAAGGGTGAGTGGCAGCCTTTATGGGACGGATTATTTTGGCGGTTCATGCACGGTCACAGCAGTTTCTTTTTGAAAAACCCACGTTTAGGTATGCTGCTAAATACCTTTGATAAAATGGCGCCCGAAAAACAGCAAGCTCATTTAAGCACCGCTGAAAAGTTTTTAGAACAACTGGATAGCCAAACAAAGGAATGAATAATGTAAAAAAACAAAATTTGCCTGTCAAAATTTGTATTGTTTGCAACAGGCCTTTTACCTGGCGTAAAAAATGGGCCAAAGTTTGGGATGAGGTTAAGTATTGTAGTGACCGATGCCGAAATAATAAATAGCTTTTCGTATACCATACCAATTAGCTATTGAAGGAATTGTCTAAACTATATGAATCAAAAATTTACCTGTCCGGGTTAGTTGGTTTAAACAGATTTGTCAATTGAATGAGACCCTGAATTCCAAAGGAGAAAGTTTAGTTTTTGCCTTGAACAATTTAATATCCGCCAAACAAAAATGATGTAAAAACAATCTATAAGATAAGGGATAAGTAATAGCTGATTTGAGTATCAATCCAAACCTCTCTGACCTGACCAAGATTTCCGGAATGAGCGAGAGTAAAATCAAGCGACTATTCAAACATATTTTTGGTAATACACTTTACAATTACTATCAATATTTACGTATCCAACAGGCAGCTTTCCTGATCAAAGAACAACACCTTTCAATTTCAGAAGCAGGTTATCAAATGGGGTTTACCAATCTCAGCCACTTCGCACGCATATTTGAAAGGCATAAGGGAATCAAGCCAAAGAAATATGCAAAGGCATTTTAGTTTTCATAATAATCGAACTTGATTCTTGTGTCGTTTAGTGATAGGCGATTGTTTTTAAGGCTGTCTTAAAACTATCCGCTCCGCGAAAAATATTCAAAGAAGGAAAAATGCTATACAAAGTGGTAAGAATAATTCGATTTATCTGCTCATCTTTAGGTTTTGTAACATTACTGATGAAACTTCAATTATTGCTCACTCATATCCGACAATTTGTTGACTTGAAAGAAGAAGATCAAACTCTACTAGATACACTCGTGATTGAAAGGCCATTTAAAAAAGGGGAACTCATCGTAAAAAGCGGTGATGCCGCACGTTATCTAGCCTATGTGAACTCCGGTTATACAGTTACCTATTTTACTGATTCAGCTGGTAATGAGCATGTAGTGCGCTTTGCCGCCCCCGGTTGGTGGACCGGTGACGTTTACAGTTTAGGTTCGGAACCGGTGACCCCTTTGACTACAAGGGCCCTTTGTGATGGAAGTCTGCTGTTGCTTCCCCGGACAGTGCACAACCAATTATTAAAAGACCATCCCAAGTTTGAACGTTATTTCCGGCACTTGTTTCAAGGGGCGCTGATGCGGCACCAAATGCTTTTCGTAGAAAGCCGTTCCTTAACTGCGGAACTTCGCTATCTTAAATTTCAAAATACCTTTCCGGGCATCGAACAGTTTCTTCCTCAGAAATATATTGCTTCTTACCTGGGTATCACCCCTGAATTCCTGAGCAAGCTGCGCAGGACTCTCGCAAACAGTAAGGCTTAATCTGGATTAAGTTAAAAGCATTGTTTTCTTAATCTGGTTCATTACCGGTGAGCTTTCTGCAGGCTACTTTTGTTGGGTGTTATTTAAACAATCGACGTTATGCAAGAAACCACTACATCCAACTGGAAAATTGACCCTGGTCACTCCAACCTGCAATTTAAAATCAAACACATGGGTATTGCCTATATTATGGGAATTTTCAATGAATTTGAAGGACAGGTAACTTCTAATCACGAAGACTTTACGGACGCATCGGTAACCTTACAAATTGATGCTACGAGCATCAACACTAATAATAAAGTTCGCGATGAGCATCTAAATTCGGATTTCTTTTTTGACACTGCGCAATTCCCCCAAATTAATTTTCAGGGTCAATTAAAAAAAGCAGTAACAGATTATGAACTCGATGGAGAATTAACCATACGCGATGTTATCAACAAGATCAAATTACGAGCGGTATTAACTGGGAGCGGCTTTGGTCGTTGGGGTGATAGTCGGATCGGATTCGAACTCAGCGGGGAGATTAACCGTAAAGAATATGGTTTAACCTTTAATGTGCTAACGGATGCTGGTGGTGTGATCGTCGGGGACGTTGTGAAATTACAAATGGACGTGGAACTTATTAAAACCTAATATCAGCCTCGTTTACATTTATAAATTAAACTTAAGTAGTGTATCATTTTGGCAGTCTTTAAATTAATACCTTTTTTTACTCGCTGCTCGTGTCATTACTGACGAATTGTAAAAAATTATCAAATAAGACTTTTACATCCAATAGAAGGTAGAATGGAATATATGTTGTCAACATGGTTAAAGCAAGCGCAATTGGAAGGATCAAAAGGACTTGAAGTACCCTTAAAAATCCGTCTATTCCTAAATCAGTAATTTCAACCTACTATACACACTTTTTACTGACGCGAAAAAATACGAGAATGTCGGCTGAAATCACTAAGTGATTATTTTTATTGAAAGTACAGTCAGATTAGCCAAACTGAAACAGCTCGGGAGGTTTTGGCAGTCCGGATAAGACTCGAATCTAAAATTGAATGATGGTAAATTTTAGACCTTTTCTTTTGGTACTTTTCTTTAAGGCGCTTGAAGAAAAGAAAAGCGTCCAGGTCAATAATAACTGTTGACTATGCTAGTCCGATTAGCAGATGACTGCTAGTTTAAATTATCAAAAAACCAGACTGTTTTGTTAAGTAAATAAAAATTGGCCTAATGAATTTTAAAGCGTCAACTAATTGATTACAAACTGAATAAAATAAATCAGGAGGCGGCTAAGTATTTTAAATCTGCTAAAAAAAGATTCGAAAAACTTCCATTGCGGGCTAAACTAAATCGAAAAATTGTCCATAATAGTTTTTAGAGGATTTAAAAAAACGCCCAAAGATTCGGATATTTACTGATACTATGCAGATCAGTAACTGGCGAATGGCAGACCGGGATTTTTCACCCAAGAAACCGCACCAGCAATGACAACTATGCAACGAGTGACCTCACTAATAAGGATGTCACTTCCGGCACCTTTGCCCTTTTATTATAATTATTTTTATGCTCATAAGCAGTAACATTGATGAAACTAGTTTTAGAACGCACTACAATTAACAAGGCGTTAAGTGATTACAACGAGCGGCTGGCCCAAATTCCGGACAATCGGTTTAAGGTTACCCCGTCATCCGGCGGATGGTCATATGCAGAAGTATACGCACATATACTTAAAACCAGCATAGGTATTACCGAAGCCATCAATCAATGCGTTAAAAAACAATTGCCCGCTTCCAAAAAAGGGTTGAGTATCATTGGAATGCTTATGCTTGGTTTTGAAAGGTTTCCGCCGTTCAAGGTAAAACAACCTAAAGAAATTGGAGGGCGATTTATTGTCGATAAAATATCGAAGCTAGAAGCCTTCACCCTGCTAGATAAGCTTAAAACAAACTTGAACGATTTAGCAGAGAAAGTGGTCGCTGCTGACCCCCAATATCGCTTTAAACACCCTCGTATGGGCATGCTTAACGCCCAACAATGGTATAAATTCATCCGTATTCATATGCTGCATCACCTGAAACAATTGGATCGGATTGATAAGGATTTCAGCTCAGTACGTTGAGGTTCATCTAACTAATTGTTAAAAATCAATATAAATTAGGAATATTAACTAAAAAAAATCTAGCCCGTAGCAGAACGTTTTCGCCATCATTTTTGAAGGAATTACGCCTACTTGCTGCTCTCAGGTTGAGCTAATTTCAGGTGCCAACAATCGGTTCCCTTTCTTCCGATAAAAATAGTGTTCCTGTGAACATTGTTCTAAACTGTCACGATGAGGTGCCATTATCAACTATTTTTATTAATGGGTTTGCATGAAGAATACCCTCGGCCTCCGCAAGTGGCGGCAAAATTGAGTAATTGAGGTATCTTCAAAGAATGTTATTTAAAAGTTGGAAAGAAGTTAAGTCAGCAAAATTACCAGCAATAAGATGATGCTTGATAGGTTGGAACAAAGAGGCCGTTAGGCTCTTTCAAATTGGAAGTTTGTATAATGATAATAAATAGTTATCTGTTGTTGATTGTGCCCGCTCAACAATCTCTTTCATGCAAAGAGTCAACTAAGTAAATGGTAAACGATGTGATATTGAAGTCGACGCCTGCTGACAAGTAATTTTGGTCCGGCCGAAACATGGCTTGTTTTAAACTAGCGGATTATATTTCCTTGTTCAGGTTGACATCCTTTAATAATTTAAATCCTCTGTATAGTAAAAAGTAATCATTTGGCAGGCGCTCATGCTTTTATTCTTAATTATTCGATAACTGCCAACTTGTCAACAACTTGGCCTTATTTGAATCAATTATTGCTAAATTCACATTTTTATAAAATTCATGATCTGAACCTATCTATTTTTTAAACCATATGAGCGGCCTTTTTCTAAATTTTTTTCATCTTGATATACCTGCACCGGTTCCCATCGATTTTCCAACCTTACCGTATGCTGCCTACGCGACTAAAGAGGCTTTCAAAAAACTCAATGGCGACCATGCTGACTGGACTTTTTATCGGATTGATGACCTGATCTATTTATGGCCCAAAAATAACCAGGCCGTGTTACCGCAGGGAACTGCAACGCTGCCTGTTGTTATCACCGAGAAACCCAAATTGCTGGCCAAAATTTTCGAAATGGCATTGATCGACCTGATCGCTACGAACGGCAGTTATAATTTTTTCAAGAACAAGCACGCGAATGTATGGGAGATTATTGCAAAAAAGGACCTTTTAAAAGGGGCTATCCCGGGCTTGACCGTCAATAGGGTCGTTCATTTTTCTACCACTTTCTTTTACAAAGAAGATCGGCTGTTTTTTGGTTTTACCTTATCGGCTGCTCTTAAGAATGCCTTTACCTGGTCAAGAGAGGAGTTTGCTGAGGCAGGCATTGATGCCGCAGGCCTTAGAGGAAATGAAGAGAAGATCTATGCTAACCTGCAATCCCTAAAGCGCTTCCTGGATTCCAGCGGCGCCTCAAGTACCTACGACAAGGTCACTACGCAGGAAAACCTCAATAGCAAAGCCTTTCAGGTGATTGATGGATTCCAGCAATGGCTGCAAAAAAAAAGGGGTAGCATCGTCCTGCCTTTTGGATTGAACGTGAATTCGATCAGCCGGAATTATTTGCCATTTGACAATGACGTCGTGCGGTCAGAAATTATAGGAAAGCCCCAGCGATATTTTTACAGCAACCGTAAAAACACCGAAGGCCTGCGTTTTTACGACCAAATGGTGAAAACCTATCAACCTTATTCGCTGGAGCTTTACCAGAACAAAGCCATAAAGATCGGGGTGATTTGCCCCGCGGCGTACCAGGGAGAAACGGAAGGGTTTATTAAAAAGATCGAAATGAAATTAAAGGAAGTCTTTCATTTTAACGCTCTTTCCTTTTTGTTTAAAACGATCCCCGGAACGGATCTTGACAGCTATAAAGAGCGGCTATATGAAGACGACCTCTTGAAATGTGACCTGATCTATGTGATCGTCAATGAGGCCCAGGAAAAGCTACATCCGAATTTTTCGCCTTACTATGTATGCAAGGCAAAACTCATCGGTAATGGGATACCGACGCAGGATGTTCAGATCGAAACCATCCGCCAGAATTTGAATGCCTTTACCATGACCAATATCGCTTTGAATACCTATGCGAAGCTCGGCGGTACCGCCTGGACCATTGAAAAGGAAGACCGGTTGAAAGATGAATTGGTGATCGGGATAGGCTCTACTATTTCTGACAATGGACAGTTCGTTTTAGGCATCGCCCAAGTTTTTCACAATGACGGGCGTTATATGACCGGCGATTGTTCCCCCTTATCTACCTTTGCCACATACCCGGCCAACTTAGAGAATCATTTGTTTAAAACCCTTTCACCGCTGATCGAAGAAATGAGCAAGACAGGGAAGTTCAGGCTGATCTTCCATTTGTTTAAGTCGGCCAGTGAAGAATATGAGATCAAAGCGATCGAAAAACTGAAAGCCCGACTGTCCGAATATGATTTTGAATTTGCCCTTGTACATTTGGGCTATGGCCATAATTACCGTTTGTATTATAACGATGGCAAGTCGGATATTAACCAGGGGACCTATGTTCAGCTGAGTCGTCATTCCGCCGTATTGCATTTCGTGCCCAAAAGCGATCTTCCATTGAAGATCGACCTGGACAAGCGGTCAGATTTTACCAGTTTATTTTACATCGCCAAACAAGTGTATTGGTTTTCCCACTTATCTCACCGCAGTTATATGCCGTCGAAGCGCACCGTTACGATCATGTACCCGTCGCTAATGGCGAGGATGACTGAAGAATTGAAAAAAGTAGAAGGCTGGGATTTTGACAGACTAAAAGCAGTAAGCGACAAACTATGGTTTATTTAAGGCAATATATCCAGGAAAGTCAGCGCCGGCTGTCGCAAAATCAAAATATTGAATGGGCGGCCTATCTCGCCGTTACCTCGCCGTTGCAGCTTGGGCAACAGCATTTTGAACTTACCCCGGACGAACAGGTTTCTTTAAAAGGCTATATGCGCTCGGAAGTCGAAAGTGGTGTAGTAAAAGGTATCCTAAACAGGCCGAAGATCAAAGGGATGGATGCCACTTCCAACATCTACAAATTCGCCGGATTATATTTGGCCGATAGCGTAGGCTTGAAAACGGCGATGGATCAAAAGTTCAAACAGAGTGACCTGAAGCAAAAGTATTTTATCGCCAGGCTGGAACCTGCATATGCAACAGCGCTAGCGGCCGAAATTAAAACCCACTTTTCAGAACCGATCGTGACTGCTATCAAGCAGATCATTGGTGTTGACATGCCGGAAGAAAAAGACTTGAATGAGGCAATTCTGCAACTGTCGAAAATGGATGCCGATGTCCAGTTACAGATCCTTTTGGAGGATCTGGAGGCCGCTTTGTTGAAGATCAGGTATATGAATAAGCCGGCTGAAGAAATAATCAGGGACATCTTGCATCATTTTAGCAATGCCGTACAAAAGATCACCAAAGACCGCCGGAAAGATCATCTTGCTTATGTAATTTCAGATGAATATGATGTTCAGGACATCTTATATGTCATCCTGAAAAGTGTTTTCCCGAATCTGCGCGATGAGGATCCAATCCCTAAAGTGGGGGCCAAATCAACCAAGATCGACTTGATCCTACGGGAAGAAAACATCCTGATCGAAGTTAAAATGATCAAGGCCGGCGATAGTAACGAAACACATTTTATAGAGCAGCTAAAAGTGGATTTTGAATCGTATCATGAATGCAAATGGCTGAGCAAACTGTTTTGTTTGGGACCCTTTCAAAAAGACGAGGGATGTAGCGAATTTCCATGATCTGAACGGCAGCCGCACCAAGGGCGGTCATGTTTTCGATGTAGAAGTCATCGTGCAATCTTGATAAGTAGCTATGGCCTGTATTTTTTGTAGAAAAGGAACCGGCTTTAAAACCGTCGAGCATATCATTCCTGAATCATTGGGCAATGTGGATCATGTATTACCAAAGGGCGTAGTTTGCGATGCCTGCAATAACTATTTCGCGGTGAAAGTTGAAAAGCCACTGCTGGAAATGCCTTATTTCATTAACCTCCGGCAACGGAACGTCATCCGCAGTAAAAAACGGCGGCTCGTCCCTGACAAAGTATTGTTCCCTCATCCTAAAGGCGGTTGGGTCGATGCCTGGATCGACGAACAAGGTTTTATATTACGCTCCGAAGATACGGAGATCATTGAATTGCTCAAGGAAGGAAAGATCAAAAGTATGATGATACCAACCATCCCGGAGGTGATTTACCCCAACCCAGTCGTTTCGCGCTTCTTGGCTAAGACAGCCCTTGAAATGGTAGCCTATTATACATTCGGTGAGGGCCCATATACTGATGATTTTATTGACCAAAACAATTTGCATCCCCTTAGGGAGTATGCCCGGTACGGAATTGGCCCTTTCTGGCCTTACCACCAGCGACGCATCTATACCGAAGATGATTGCTTTATGAATACTGATATTCAGCCTACGCCTTATGAAATCCTGCATGAATTCGATTTTTTAATGACCGACCTTGAACATGTATATTCGGTTATGGTCATCATGGGGGTAGAATATGTGATTAGGCTTAGCAGTCCGGAGATCGACAGCTATCACCAGTGGTTAGGAGCCAACGAGGGACGGTCACCGATACGTCGGGGGAAAGAATACATGGTTTCAAAGGATAGCAAAAAAGACCAATAATCTATAATAAAAACTGAGTTTTAGAATAATTTCATTTGCGGACTGACCGGTTTTGGAACTTCTATTTTGGGATGAAAAGTGCCAATAATCATGAATGGATTATAAGAAACATGATGGTGCAGTTGTGTTGTCCCCAAAAACAAATGCAGATCCTTGGTCATTGCAAAATCGTCTAGGTATTTGGTTTTAACATCCGCACAGGCCTTAGTTTCATTGCCTTCATGCTTGCCCAGACAATTCCAATACAGCTGACCGATCTCCCAGTCCTCGATCATCATCGTACTTGGTGTGCCTTGGTTATCAGTAATGATGTAGGAAAATTTATAGGGTAACTTTCGGACCACTTCAAATTTATTGTCATCTGCCGATTGGAACAGATTCATTTGCTGAAGCTTGGCCAATTTATCCTTTTTCCATTCCCGCTCTACTGCCTCGATCTTAAAATCCTTGACCGTTGCCGGTTTAAACACCGCGAGGGAGGTTCGGATACTCTTATCCTTGGCCTCTGCGATCAGCTCAGTTAGGTTATAATAGATCTTTCCCAAGGCAATCGCCTTTCGCTCTGCCCAGTTACTTTGGGTATCGAGATGGTCGAGAATTTTGATCTCCGTGTCATGCGAATAGGGCCGGTAGCTCTCCGGCCGGAAATCCTTATTATTTTTGACCAGGTCCAACTCGATCCAGTCATACTTCCGGTACTGCTCATTATAAGATTTTTTCCGGAAAGAAACGGGGTAGATCCTTACCCAGCTGCCATCTTCGCGGAAACCTGCAGTGCAAACCAGTTCATCATATTTTCCGGACAACGCAGGGTAAGTCTTAACGGCAATGAGAACTTTGGTTAGCGCCATAGATGGATCAGATATGTTTTAATTCAAATTGATCTTGGGATAGTGCGGCAATGGATTCCGCTAATGGTTTGCGGTGGCATTGGCAGATATTGGCTTCAAAACAGGTTAAGGCGATTCGCTTTTTGACCTTTAAAAGCTCAAGTATTTTCGACTGTACACCTTTTGTGGCTGACAGGTTTTCTTTCTTATATACAAGGAATAACTGGTCATAGTCATGCTGGCTGTTGAGTTCCTGGCGTTGGTCTGAATCAATACCGACCTCCGGTATATGTACATATTCGACACCCACACTGTCACAGAATTTTTTTAATAAACTTTTAGAGAAGCCATATTTCATGCTGAGAGGGTTCTTGCGAACATCCACCAGCACTTTGACGTCGTTACGGATCAGTTTGTTAATATAATGTTCCAGCGAAATACCCTCGTAGCCTATCGTAAATAAGGTCGTTTTTCCGGACCCCGGCCGAGCGGCTTTTACTTTATCCATTTCGTCAGGCGTTAGTATCTCAGTTGCTTTAACACTGTTAAGCGCAAAATAAGGATAGTTTATATAGGTATGACGCATCAGTGCGGTACCATTCATGGCTCCATACAACTTTTTAATTTCGGCGAGTGCTTTTCGGTCATCTGCTTTAAGGGCCGCAAAATATTTTACAGTATCGTTTTTCGTTAACCCGTCCTGATCGTCGATCAGCAGGCCTTTATTTACCATGGTTACCAAGTCAGCCTGGGCCGAAAAAGAAAAACAACCGTATTTATAAGGTATAAATTCATATTCCGGTTCAGCCTGCCGCATTGAAAACAGGAATAAGAGCTTTTGTAAGCGGATCTTTTCCAACTTCCCCTCAAACAACTCCAGCAACGCCAATATGATCTTTCTCCTGTAAAACATCCTGCAAAGTTACTATTTAATAAATTAATTACCGGGGCCCAATCAGCAAGGCAGCCGGTACAGCATAAACTAAAACACTCTACAAAGTTCAGTTCAACGCCTCATTTCCCGCATGTATTCGATGCTTTCTTCAACCCTTTGATCAAAAGCGCTTGCGGCGCGCCCGAGGGCACTATGTAATAGTTCGATCTCAGAACGGTGACTGACGTATTTTTCAAGTGCTTGGTGCGCTGGAATCCTGGTAATTGCTTTGAACTTTTCTTCGAGGGTTGCCAAACGGTCTTGCCTAATAAATTTCCACCCGGCAACATGCCGGGCCATCAGTTTGGCATAACCTTGGTTATAAACATGACTGCTGCTTTCTTCTTTCAGTACTTTTAATTCGAAGTCGTACCTTTCAAAGAAGGAATAGAGTTTGACAAAATCGTTTAATTGCCAATCCTTCGTATCCGGTGCGTAAACTGAATATTCGTCACGAAAATAGTTATACCAGTCAGCCGCCTGCCTTACTTTACCGCTGAGATAATCCGCGATCATGCCAGCAGCAGGGTCTCCGGATGAACCTGCTATAAAATATTTGTCCAAAAATGCCGACCATTCCTTTTCATCGTTAGCACCCAGTCCCCAGGGACTTGCGGGGCCTATAGCGAACGGGTCGACCGTTTTGAAGTTACCGCTCATGAAATCCCGCCCGGACCGCCACTGCGGCTGATAACTCATGACAATTTGTTGCAGAAAAGCTATCGCGATCGCGATAACCGCATGCTCCCCGGCAGCAATATGATAGGCCCGGTTCCGGACCTCGTGGCAAAATGTCAATGCTTTCTGATCGGCCGGGGTGATTAGTTTTTCTGTTACTGCCGCTTTTAGCAGATCGTCATAATTATGGAGGATCTTGACGCGCTGTGCATAGGCATATTGTTTGGGTTTGGAAGTAAATACATCCTCATGGCTGAACTTTTTGCGCATGAGCGCCGACAACTGTATCTCAACGAAATTATCCAGCAGAATAATAGCGAGGCGCTGATGCGCCGTGTCAGCCGCGTTGGCAAATTTCGCCGCTTCAGCCAGCTGTGTTTTTAACAAGATAATCCGTTCCACGTACTAAGATAACTAATATTATTTTGATAACCTGAGCTTCTCGGGAGTTCGTTATTAGTTGAATCCTCTCTTACATATTAGCATCTGCTGGACTGACAACGACCTTTTGTCGAAGCCTGTGGTAATAATTACTTTCTTAAGGTAATCCTCGATCACGTAGTTATCGGCCGCTAGGCTTCTATTTGCTGATTCAAATATTGTAGGTAACCATCTCCTTTGCCGGGTGTCACAAAATGCTTTAAAAAACATCTCATAGCCCTGTTAAATTCAGAATGATTCTCCTTTAAAGTGAAGTCCCGGCTTTCACCGCTAAAATCGCGGATATGGTCCAAATCGGCAATTATATAGTCAATTGACGAGGACGATGCTTTCTTTCGGGTGCCAAAAAAATATGAATCGAAATCTATCACCGTTTTTTTCTCCGTTGCAAATTCCAGATCTGCTTTTACTGATCTTATAAAATCTTCGAAATTAATTAGTTCATCTAACTTATACTCGTAGCGGCATTGTTCTGCAAAAGATAGCGCTTTCTTTTCGTTCTTTTTTCCCTGCAGTGCCGCAAGGAGATTATCCTGATATTTATCAGAATTGGAGTATAAACTGTTTGGTGTTACATAAATATTTTCACCTGAAATGTTTAGATCCTCACATATCAAACCGATGTCTGTATCGGTCTCATATCTTTCAAGTATTTCTAAGGTCGGAAGACCCAGTGCTTTAACGACCCTGTGGTTTTCTACAAAAATGTTGATCCTGTTCTCCGGCCAGCCTAAAGGTATCCTAAAAACATGTTTTCCGTCACCTAACCTTTGAACCTTCCAAACTTGTCCCTGCCCGATGTTATCCATTTTATGTTTTTAAGGATTGCTGATTGCTTGTAATTTAATTAGGCTTCAAGGTAGTGGAATAGCCCGGCCGCACCGATTCGCGCTAGCTGCTGACCAAAAACATTGTTTTGTAACACCGCTTGGGAATTTTTACCCGGAGCCTGATGAGTTGCCAGCCGACTCTTTGCAAATATAAACCCTGCATGATCGGCTAACCCAAGTAATTTGATCTTGTTTCTGGAGGTAAAGACAGCCCTTTGAACATCCGGTGATGGAATGTCAACAGCCTCGATAGGATCATTAATGCCGTAAATACCCTTGTCACAGAAAGCGCATAACGGGACCGGAAAGTCTTGCCGATTATTAGCAAGGAAAATATTTAAGTGCTGGACAAAGTGAAAAAATGCCTGCATCTCCCAGTTGGATTCACGTCCAGCGATCTCAGGATGATTCAATGTTGTCAAAAACTCTTTCGTGGCCTCGTATAGTTTATGTTTATCGTAGCGGAAGACTACCAAATGTAGTTTAAAGTTGATGATAATGTCAGTTAATTTCTGAAGGAGTGCAGTGTCAACCGATTTATTCTTATACGCTTTTGTCGCATGAAACCCTTTTGGCAGATAGGCAACCGCCGATCGGTATTCCTGATCGATCGCGGGCTTCCGGTCCTTACGAACAGCTATACCAAAATAATAAAAGGAATCCTCACCTTCCCCATTTGCTACTGTATGCTTGACCTCGTCTACAAACAGGAAACCGTTGAATTTATCAAGTTCGGCCATGTATTCTAATATAGTTATTTGAGCATTTATAAAGTACAAACACCATGAAACGGTCAACAGGCTACTGAATCAAATTGGTCATAGTTCTCTGAAAAACGTTAAAACTAAAGGGCTTTAACAGATATCCGGATACGTTCACTTCATCGGCCATGGGTTTGTAATAAGTATTCTTTGTTGTTACAACAGTTTTGATCGTTTTTGGTAACCGGCTAATTACTTTAAAGCCTGATAAACGAGGCATATAGATATCAATAAAAACAATATCTACTTTGTTCAATTCACTGATCTCCGGCAATGCTTGTTTTGCATCCGAATTGCTCCCACAACCTTGAAATTTTCCAAGTGACTAATATATTCAACTAACAACTGAATTGCATGCGGTTAATCATCTATAAGGTAACAATTCATAAACCGAAATTAGGTAAATCTGCTGATTAAAAAAGTGTCAGTTTAACTTTACTGATTTCAGAAAGAGGTCTTTTACTTTAGCATAAGAAAATTGAGCGGAAATGCCGCCGAATCTTGTTATATGAATAAGCGTTTGTGTGATATTAATGATTGTCCTATATTACAGCTGTTTTATCTGAACCTGATATGATCAATATTGCAGACGTCCATGAAGAAGTTTTTAACCTTCTCCAAGAAATAAGAGAAAGCGAAGGGCAGACAGCGACACCGCTGTTTTATACCCTGCGCAGGGAAAATAACTATCGCAGACTGGATCAGAAATATTGGTTTCATGGCAACCAGCATTACATGGTCGTTTCATTTTGGTCCGGAATGGATTGGAAAAACAGAACGCCTAATATATTTTTCAGGATCAAAGATGACGGAGAAACTGCCCTGCATATATCAGTTAAGGACAGTATTCAAAAAACAGTGTTGGCCGAAGAGATATTTGTAAAAGCGCTTGATCTTTTACCGGATGGCAACAACAGATGGATCAAGCGGTATCCAAAAAGAAACTACCTACAATCTTTACGAAACTTCCTTGACACAGATAAGCTCGGTATTGATAATTTGATCAGAAAAAACCAGGAAAGACTGGTGACCGAGGATATTCATAATTCCATTGGATTCATCACAGAATCCAATTTCAGTAAATGGCTTCAAAAGATCAACAGTTACAGAAAGGAAGTTGATATCAAAAGGATCCCATTCTCGCTGCTCTCTTTTTTAGTTGTGAAATTTACTCCAATAGATCACTTGAATCTCGGCAGTATCCCTATTGACAGCCGCTTTGTTTTTTTAACGGGGGAAAACGGTAGTGGAAAGACATCCCTGCTGAGGGCTCTTGCTTTTGTACTGGGTAACCAGTTCCATAAAGAACAGTACAATCCGTCCAATTCCCCCTGGATAATTTCAACCACGGTAAATACGCCGACAGGCCTGCATAGTTTTAGAATAAACGTGGAAGAACCTGTTTACGATCTGGTAACAAAAATACCTTTCTGCTGTTACGGTGCATCAAGGCTAACGATCCAAAACCGCAGATACAAATCAGCAAAAGATGATCAATCCCTGGCAGACCGCATGCAGCCGCTAAGAGGGCTATTTGAAAATGATGCGGTCCTTATGGACCTGAACAGGTGGCTGATCAATTCACTTGCCAATAAATCAAAGGATAACGATAAGGTAAGAGCCATTTATGAGGGCATCAAAACCATGCTCATTAATGTCATACCAAATTTATATGATATCCGGGAAGTGCCCTGGGATGGGTTTCAGGAATTATTATATTTTGAAGAGGATCTCGACGGTGTACGTATGGAAAAGGGTGTCATGTTTGACAATTTATCGTCAGGCTTGAAAAGCATGATATCCATGCTTGGGGATATGATGATCAGGCTCTTTGACATGCAGCCGGAGGCGACGGAACCTTCAGAACTATGCGGGATCGTTTTAATAGATGAGATCGACATACACCTTCATCCGAATTGGCAAAGAAAGTTACCGGAACTGCTGGATGAATATTTCCCGCTGATCCAGTTCATCATAACCACACACAGCCCGATCCCGCTGTTGGGGGCTCCTGAAAGCAGTCGTATCTTTGTGGTCAAAAGGATCAGTAAACTTGGCGTCATTGCTGAGCGGCTGGATAATAAGATCAGGTTTGAGAACCTGCTACCCAATTCCCTGCTTACCTCACCGATATTCGATCTTTCTGAGATCATTCCTGATAACAACAGAAATTTAACACAACTGAGAACTGAGGATACTTACCAGGAGATCGTTGAAAATGACGCAGTGAGAGCAAAACTTAAAGCTGTAGCTAAAAAGATCCGCGATGAGGAAGATCGTTAAGAATTTTGCATCCCCACCGGCTAAGTTGACGTCGCCCAGATGTATGACGCAGATGCTTAACATTTACAATTCCCGAATCGGAAAAGATGCAACTTATTATAATATGGATCCCGTTGTAGATGCGCTAAATAAGCTTTATCATAGTAAATGCGGTTACTGCGAGGCGCAGATAGATATTGTCGCCAGTGAGAACGTAGAGCATTATCGGCCAAAAGGAACAGTCAATAGCCTCGATCTTCCAGCCGGGGTTGCGCACCCCGGCTATTACTGGCTGAGCAATGAGTGGAGTAATTTGCTGATATCCTGTCCGAAGTGTAATCAACCCGGTCACAAAGGGACGCGTTTTCCTATTCACCGGCATAACCGGCGCGTATCAACGCCGCCTACGCTTTCCGCGGCTGGGCAGGTAGTTGTTGCATCCAACAGTCATTTATTGCCACCGCTTAGCCGGGAAGACCCTTTGATCCTCAACCCGGAATTCAAAGAGCCTGGCGAACACCTTAAAGTGATTGATTCAGGAGAGCTTAAGCCTGTTCATCGAAGCATTTACGGTGCCAAGACAATCGAGGTCTGCGGCCTTAACCGTCCTCCTCTTATCGCGGCAAGAAAAAAGATCATCGATCGTATCGTTGTTCAAATTGAAAAGAGAATAGAATCATTTACGGCGGATGTTGAACCCTTAACGGAAGGGCAGTTCAGACGGGAATTGGACACGGTATTTGATGAGATAACAGACAGGCTGGATTATAAATCGACATTCACATTAGTCGCCAGGATGATCATAAAGAATTTTGACACGCTGGTACTTTCCAAGATTGACCCGATATTTCATCCTATTATCAGAAACCAATTCGACAGATACATTGACAATTGAAGAAAGCGGCATTACTGCATGTTTATGGCAACTTACGTGCAGCAAACAGCTGTGTGATCGTTCTTAAAATCAGGAGAAGAGAACGTTGACCGAAGCAGTGCGGTTTCCGATATTGAAACCTTGCAAAATACTTTTAAGGATAATGTGCGGATTCTTTTTCATGTAATCCCCTAACCTGTCCAGTCTTGGCGCATCGGGAACCTGATTGATGACTGAAAAAGAGTTTTTACCGGCACGTGTCACCGTAATTCCGAATTCAAACGAAGCTGGTTTTTCTCCTTCGTTATTGATGATCGTCGCTTTTATCTTCCTGCCTTTATCGACCTCGGTTATCATGGTGTTTGCCACAGTAATATCTCTGCCGACGAACCCTGCCGCATATTTCAGGCGCTCTGCGATGGGTTGATGTTGAAAATGAGCATCGGCCAGCCAAAACAGTTCGTTAAAAAACTCACGTATGAGTTTATAGTACGGCTCAAGGTATTCGATATTTTTTATCCTCATGGTGTAGTACCGTTTTACCTGATCGGTATCGTCCCAGTTAGCGAACTCGTCCATTTCCCTTTCCCAGTCAAGCATGCCATTTGAATCTTCGACGATCTTGTTAAGCTCAGTGGCTTCAATGTCTGGGAATTCTGCATTGTTGTGCATTATCTTATTCCGCAGGCGTTTTAAGGGCTGAAATTTTTCTTTGAATGGTAAAATAGAAGTGGTATCCAGGCCAATGACCAATTGCAGGTATTTGTAAATTCCCTCAATGTAATCCCGCTGCTGAAGATCCTCTACCGAGAGCTTGTGGTTCCCCATCAGTCTCAGTAGTTCTGAAAAACGTCTGAACTGGCCTTCCAAAATCGAATACAGCATTGCGGTTGCAGACTTGTTGTAATGATCGATCATTTCCCGGTGATTACGGTCTATATTTTCTTCGACGGTCTGCTCTTCGCCTTCGATCTGACCGTAGCTGGCTTTGTGCGATGCCCATGCGTCACGCTGACTTTCATCGCCTGAAATTTCATCATAGCCTTCCTTATACACCTCGTGCGCAGCCTCCCAAATTGCCGCAAATTCTTTTTTCACTTTTTCTTTTTCTGCAAGATAAGACTCTGCATATAAAACGGTCGTCGCTTTTGCGTTACGTTCAAAAGTGTCGATCAGCTCTTCTAGGTGCTCCAGTAAAGCATCGAAGTCAGATTGCGGTTTCCCGTATAAATAGCGAACAGTAAGATCAAAATCCATGAGATAATGTGACAAGGGGTCTGTGGTCTGCGTTTAATTAATTAAAGGGCACGTACAAAACTAAAAATTTTAAATTATGAAATGGCCGCACTTCGACGGTGATATACACTTGGGAACAGTGGAACCCGTTTTTAATCTTGTGCTGCAGGAAAAGATTTTAAACCGCTGATATGGTTTTATCGCAATAAAACTCTAAGAAGTCGAAAAGGAATGGACACCAGGAAAAACTGGTGTCCATTCTGATATCCAACGCTTTTTTTTTAACCTGCTCCACCATCTCCCCCAAATAAAACCCAATCACTAAAGGCTGTAATATAAAGGATAGTTGATGCCTCTTGATTGACTGCAGTCATAAAGGCACCCACCGATATAAAAGCTGTTGCAATGAGATAAAAAAACGCTTTCATGGTTCAAAAATTTTAATTTAAGCCTCTACCAACTCGTTTTGGATTAAGTATACCTAAATTTGGTCAACAAAGGATAACTGAACATTATCCTGTTTTAGAAATTTATTGAAAAAATTGATTCACTTTCGTAAATAAAACCTTTATTTAAAATGGTTAGTGGTCTCAATAATTTTCTTTGCATCTACGACAGCTTCGATATCGCTATAAAAGTTAGAACTTTTGCCGGTTCCCTCTACTTGGCAGAAAGCCCCTTGAAAAAGGGGCTTTTCTTGTAAACTGAAACTATGTTTACGGTGTACGTCTTATATTCTCCAACTTTCAATCAAATCTATATTGGCTATACATCCAATTTAGATAATCGCGTTCTTTCTCACAATAAATTGGCGACTAAGGGGCATACCATCAAATATCGCCCTTGGGTAATTGCGTATACCGAAGAGTTTAATAACCACCAGCAATTAAAATATGAAAAAATACAAATCAGAAATCTCGGGGCATTTAGATATTACTATTATAAATAATGAAGATGAATTTGAAGGAAACATACAAAAGTGGCAAGATGTATTAATTCACGGCGAACCCGAAGGGTTGCGATCTTTTGCTCGACTCCTGATAAAAATTGCCGACTTGAATCAGGACACTATAAAGGACCTACCAATTGGAGCAAGAGCACACATCCATTTGCAACCAGGCGCGGATATTAGTAAAAGTTCGGCACAGGTAATTATTGGCAGACTTGATGCTAAAGGAACCGGTGCTTTTTATGACAGCTATCTGCAAAAAAACGATAAATAAATATTTTACAGGAGTTGCCACACTCTGTCACACTGCGAGTCCTAATTTTAAACCGTTTTGTTTTACTGCATAATTGCCTATTTTTAGTAAAACAAACACCATAATATCTAAAAAGCCTTATTCCACCCAATTATGAAAAAAACTTTTTTTATCCTTTTGCTAATTATAATTTCATTTGGCTCCGGCTTTGCCTTTAAGGCTGTATTGACACCACCGGCCCGGCAGGTGCCCGGGCTTAAACGGGTAACCGGTATTGGTGGTATTTTTTTCAAATGCAAAGATCCTGGTAAAGTACGGGCCTGGTACCAGGAGCACCTTGGGTTAAATGTGAATCAATACGGTGCCGTTTTTGAGTGGCGGCAAGGCGCAGACACATTGAAAAAAGGCTTCACCCAATGGAGTCCTTTTGGAGAGAAAACCAGCTACTTTGCTCCTTCTGATAAAGATTTTATGATCAATTACCGGGTGGCCGATTTAGACGGACTGCTGGTACAACTTAACAAAGAAGGCGTAACTATTGTAGACAAAGTGGAAGCAGCCAGCTACGGCAAATTTGTTCATATTATGGATATCGAAGGCAACAAAATAGAACTGTGGGAACCCAATGATCTTGAATATGAAAAGTTAGGAGCAAAAATGGGTGCTAAAACAACTAAATAATGATTTACCCTATCTTCAACAATGCAGCATCAAGAATTTGAACCTCCTGAACAACTGCGGAATAGTATAAAATGCTTTTGGCATAACAAACGCCAGGCCGAACCGCGACAATCAAGTTTTGAAGTGCCGCCGGATGGTTATGCCGAAATCATTTTTCATTTCAGTAATGACCTGAGCATTGTAATTAACGGAAAGTTACAGCCTTTGCCATCGCCGTTTATGATGGGCTTGCTCAATCAACCTGTGGTTTTCAATAGCATAAGTGGTTTGGATATTATTGGGATAAGATGTTTTCCCTGGACGGTGTTTGATTTATTAAACCTCCCCCCTGGTAACGATGGTGTACGTATATTTAAACATCCCATAGCTAAACTTCACCCCATGTTAACCAGCCTGGTTAGCAGCGATAATATTAACGATGCCATAGCCCTTATAAAGCAATACTTTATTGATCAACTTGCGCTCGTTAACAGTGATACGATGTTGATTAAAGCCGGCGAAGCGATGCGCAACGCAAAGGGAACACTACAGGTAAGCCAGGTGGCAGAAGCTGCCCACGCCACGGTACGTACGTTGGAGCGACGGTTTAAGCAATCTTCGGGCTACTCGGTTAAAGATGTATCGGGCCTCATGCGCTTTGAGCAGGCACGCAACCACTTATGGCTTAATCCCGATTGCAACCTTGCGGGCCTGGCTCACGAGCTTGGTTATGCAGATCAATCTCACCTGAGCAAAGAGTTTAAACGCTACAGTGGCACTACACCGGCGGCCTTCGCCCGGAAATCGAAAAAAGGGAAACAGGCGTTGGGCAACGATTTTATTACGTTTACGCAAGCCTGATTCCCGATGCCGCGCGTAACTGACCTGCCTATTATCTACATAAATTAAAAATGTGTTGTTTGCGTATTTCTTTTGCGAATAGCTTCTTCGGTTCTTGGGATAAAACTTTCTGTTAAGTTTAACTGAGCCGTAGCCTGAACTTCTTCAATAAACGGACGAAGATTGTTATTATAATCATGAAACGCCAGTTCAAAGTTCCCGTTATGCAGCACCAGTGCATCGGCTAAGGCCGCGGCACCACTTATAGATAACGATGCCCCCATGCCCGCGGCTGGCGAAGCGCAATAGCCGGCGTCGCCCACTAAAGCTACCCGGCCTTTTGTCCAGGAAGGCATTTTTATCTGGCAAAATTTATCGAAGTAAAAGTTTTCTGAATTTTGTACTTCTTGCAGTAACTCCGCTGTTCTCCAGGCTTGGCTGGCAAACTGCTCCTCAATAATTTTTCTTTGTTGGTTAATATCACGGTAATCGTAAGGAATTTCTTTTTCAGAAACGAAGCAAAAAATGATATCGGTTTTGTTGTTGTAAGCATTCAGCATAAAAGCCTTACCCGGCACATTATACATTTGCATAGTTTTTTGCTTGATCAGCAATTTGTTTACAATAGTGATGCAACTGTAAGCTTCCAAAAAATGTGAATACTCAGCTTCATGGCCAAACCAAATTTTTCGCACACCAGAATGGATTCCGTCGCAACCAAGCACCAGGTGGAAAGCCCGTTGCTGGCCATCTTTAAAAGTAACCTGTATATCGTTTTCTGTTTCGTTTAGCGCGGTGATGCTGTTATTAAAAATAAATTCAACATCGTTTTTAAGCTCATTGAACAGGATGCCTATAAATTTATCGCGTTCAATTTCTATCTCGTCGTCGGGGAGTTCGGCGCCATCGCTATTCAGCAAAATGGAGCCTTCGGTAATATCATCGGCATTTTTAAATTCTATCAAATCCACACTTAATCTGTGGGCTTTTAATTGTTCAAAAATGCCCATGCGCTTGACTACATCTATTGTAGCTCCGCGGATATCGATAGCTGCGCCGGCAATGCGGGGTTGGTTAGCCAGTTCAACTACAGTTACCTTGTAACCTATTTTGTTCATCCAATAAGCGGTTGAAAGACCGGCTATGCTTGCACCAGAAATGACTATGTTTTTATTGTTTGATGATTCCATTTTTAAGTCGTTTTATTTGACAGTACAAAGGAACATCGCGCGGCAGGCTCAACAAATAACAATACAAAGCAAGTATTGGACTAATCGAGGTTTTTATTTCTGAAGGCCAAAGCTGCAATACCTGTCACCTTGGTAAACAACCGCGAAAAATAAGGATAATCATCAAAGCCTAAATCGGCAGCGATTTCTTTTACTGTTTTATCTGAATGAGAAAGCAAACGTTTGGCTTCTAAAATTACCCGTTGTTGTATGTGATAGGAAACGGAATAACCTGTTGTGTTTTTAACACATTCGTTGAGGTAAGGGGTAGATATATTTAGTTTTTCGGCGTAGTCTGTTGGTCGCTTTAGCATGGTAAAATTCTTATTCAAAGTTTCCCTAAAGGCTTTGGTTACTATCTCAAACCGGGAAAACTTATCTGTTGGTTTTGCCAACGCTAAATATTGCGAAATAACCAGGGCCACTACGGCATTGCAGCTATCTTTTAGTAAAGAATGGTAGAGCTTATCGTTTTTACGGTCGGCCAATTTGAGGCATAACGATACAGCTTCTCCAATAATGGTAAACGTTTCTGGCTGAAGCAGCAAAGGTTTCGCGGGAGCAATACCTTCCAACAATTTCAGATATTCGAGATTGAGGTTTTCATCGGTGATTGCCAAACTGCAAACGGTTACATTTTCAAACGCTGTTGTACGGTGTACCTGATCGGGGTGAACGTAGATAATAGACGGTGCCTTAATGGTATATTTCTGAAAATCGATTTCAATGGCGATGCTGCCGCTTTCGAGCAGGAAAAAACCATGCCCATCATGCCGGTGAGCGCGCTCACCTCCCTCAATGAAAAGCGGGTTAGTAAATGATACCCGTTCAATTGCAATACCTGCACCAAACTCATTTGCCATTGGGTTTACGGGGATGGATTTTGTTTTTTTAGGCATTTTAACAATCGGTTATTTTCTATGTAGACGCAATATTTTGCGTATCTACGTTGAATTTAAAAAACGTGTGCGCAAGGTAAGCAATCATTTTGTCGCGTTTATACAATACCTGCCTTAATGTATTCTGCAACTTTGTGCTTCAATTATCAAAATAAATATGTTGATATCAAACAAACAGATAGCCATTGTTGGCGGCGGCCCCGGCGGCTTAACATTAGCACAACTTTTACAGCTTAAAGGCGCAAACGTAAAGGTGTACGAAAGAGATTTAAATAAAGATGCCCGCGTGCAGGGCTCACCACTTGATATGCATGAAGAATCGGGAATGGTTGCTTTACGCAAAGCGAATTTAGTGGCGGAGTTTGAAAAGAATGTTCGTGTGGGTGCCGATAAAAAAATCATCGTAAATGAACACGCGGAAATAATTTTCAGCGACCATTCCAACAATCCAGCTGAAGATTTGGCCAACGCGCCTATCCGTCCCGAAATAGATCGTGGTATGTTAAGAAAAGTATTCCTGCAATCGTTGCAGCCAGAAACCGTTGTTGGGACAGTCATTTTGTTTCGATGAATCAGCAAAACGAGGGATGGTTACTGCATTTTAAAAACGGGTCATCTGCTTACGCCGATATTGTAATTGCCGCTGATGGTGCTAATTCTAAAATTCGCCCATACGTTACCAATATACAGGCATTTTACTCGGGCGTAACCATGGTTGAAATTAATATTGATGATGCGCAGAAAGCCACACCCCATATTTACGCCATGCTCAACGGCGGCAAAATAATGGCATTTGGCAATGGTAAGTGTTTACTGGGCGGGCAGAAAGGTAATGGCGGCCTGGGTTTTTATGCGAGCTTTAAGCCCGACGAAAACTGGGCAATAAACAGCGGTTTGAATTATGCTGATAAAACGCAATTACTGGCATGGTTTAAAACAGCATACAGCGAATGGAGCCCTGTTTTTTACGAATTGCTTGAAAACGCCACTATGCCCATTACTCCACGGCCAATTTATTGTATGCCCTTAAATCAAACATGGAAAGCCTTACCCAACCTGACTTTACTTGGCGACGCCGCACACCTAATGCCGCCGTTTGCAGGCGAAGGGGCAAACACATCAATGTTTGATGCTGTAGAACTGTGCGATTGTTTAACATCTGATCAATACAATACCGTACAGGAAGCCATTTCATTTTACGAAACAAGCATGCGTAAAAGAGCGGCAACAGCAGCAAAATACTCCCTTGAAAACGGCGAACGGATGCACTCGGAAGGCGCGTTGGAAAAAATGATGGCGGTATTTGGGATAAAGTAAGTTTGGTGTTTGGAGAGGGAATAAAAACGTCATTTTGAGTTTTAAAATACGAGCACTCCTCTGAAAGGGAAAATAACAATGGCGAAAAAAACGGGGTCATGCTGAGCCTGTCGAAGCACGGGCGAAGGCCTCTGCGCACATCCTTCGACAGGCTCAGACTGACGCCCCTCTTTGTTTTTTACAACTTGTCATGGGTAGGAGGTACGACGAAGTAATGACGGATTTTATAGGTTTTAGACAGCGTTTAAAAACCGAGCCATATAGACAAGCAATTTGAGCCGTGCACGAAACCGGCCCGGCAGAACAATATTGATCTTTGTGGAGTTAATTAAAAAACAAAAGCAATGACAACAATAGAAAAAATAGCCTTAGGCAAAAACGGACCAATGGTTTCTAAACTTGGCCTGGGCTGCATGCGCATGTCGGCAGTTTGGGGAGGCCCCGTAAATGACGAAAGTGAAAGTATTGCTACCATCCAGGCAGCATTAGATAACGGTATCAACTTTTTAAACACCGGTGATTTTTACGGAGCCGGCCATAATGAACTATTGGTAGGTAAAGCCATTAAGGGCCGACGAGATGACGCCTTTATCAGTGTTAAATTTGGCGCGATATTTTATGGCGGACAATGGCTTGGGTTAGACCTTCGACCCATCGCCATTAAAAATTTCATCAATTACTCTCTGGTGCGTTTAGGGATTGATACTATTGATCTTTATCAGCCATGCCGCCTGGATAACAGCGTACCTATGGAAGATGTGATAGGAACGGTTGCCGACCTCATTAAAGAAGGAAAAGTACGTCACCTTGGGGTATCTGAAATTACGGCCGATCAGCTGCGCAAAGCCAACAGCATACACCCGGTAAGCGCTTTGGAAATAGGCTATTCTTTGGCGGACAGACAAATAGAAAACGACCTGCTGCCTACAGCTAAAGAATTAGGTATAGGTGTTGTGGCGTTTGCCAATACTGCGGAAGGCTTGCTTACCGGCGACATGAAAGCCCCGCTCGCGGCTAATGATTATCATAGCCACTTTTCACGTTTCCAGGGAGAAAACCTCATCAAAAATCTGGAAACAGTTGAAGTATTGAAAAACATGGCAAAAGAAAAAGGATACACCCCAACACAGCTGGCCATAGCCTGGGTAAACGCGCAGGGCGATCACATTATGCCATTGGTAAGCATGAGCCGCAGGTCGCGCCTGCCAGAAAATACAGCGGCTATGGAAATTACTTTTAGCGCCGATGAAATGAATACCCTTAATACGCAATTTGCACAGGGGGCGATAGTTGGCGGCACATACCTGCAACGATAACAGACTGTAGGCGTAAGACCGCGTAATTCATATATTTACATAGTGATCAATCCAAATGAAATACTCCCGGGAGTGATATTTTTCTCCTACCTTTCTGCTACCAGGAAGGACAAAGTAGCATTCCTGGGAAATAATACCCTGGTATTACAGGTATCCGGTCATTTCACACTGCAAACCGCCAGCGAGAAAATATCTATGCGCAGCGGCCAGATGTTGCTGATCCAAAAAAATCAGCTGGGCGAAATCACCAAGATGCCTTTGGAAAATGAAGAATATCAAACTATAGTGATCAGCCTGCAGGAAGACTTCCTCAGGAAAATAGCGATGGAAGAGCAGATAGAAATAACACGTAAATATGCAGGACCTTCCAATATCCTCATACCCGGCAGCGATTTTCTGCATGCTTTTTTTCAGTCGTTGATCCCTTATGTTCGGCACCCCGAAGAAAAGATAACCACTGCAGTAGGGATGCTAAAAGTAAAAGAAGCGGTATACCTGCTGCTGCACGCGATGCCCGAACTAAAAAACTTCCTGTTTGATTTTTCGGAACCACATAAGGTGGACCTGGAAAAATTCATGGCCAGCAATTTCCATTTCAATATCCCGGTCGAAAAATTCGCGGAGCTTACGGGTAGAAGTCTCGCAGGCTTCAAGCGCGATTTTCAGAAAATATTTGGCATGGCGCCCAGGCATTGGTTACAGGAAAGACGCCTTTCTGAAGCCCGGCATCTTATCGAACACAAAAACAAAAAACCATCCGCGATATACCTCGACCTGGGCTTTGAAAGCCTTTCTCATTTTTCGCATTCATTCAAAAAGAAGTTTGGCAAAGCCCCAACGGAATGGGCATTATAAACCAGATAGTCAGAATAGTAATTTACAAAAGCTACTTTAAATTAGAAAACTTGCGAAGTTTTAAAAACTTCGCAAGTTTGGATTCGGTAGTTTTAAAAGTGATACGCAATATTACAAGTATGCCACCAATTCTGCTATTCTATTTGAAATCCCTACTTCATTATCATACCATGCCACAAGCTTAACCAGCTTGCCAATAGCTTTGGTTAAACTGCCATCCACAATAGAAGAGTGCGTGTTTCCCAAAATATCTGATGATACAAACTGTTCTTCAGTGTATTCTAAAATACCCTTTAGCGAAGTTTCAGCGTATTGTTTTAACAGGTTGTTCAAATCGGCAACGGATACTTCTTTTTTCAGGTTGATAGATAAATCTACAATGGAAGCATCTATAACCGGTACCCGGTAGGAATAGCCATCCAGTTTACCTTTAAGGGCGGGCAATACATCGCCAATAGCTTTTGCGGCACCGGTTGTAGTTGGAATGATGGAGTAAGATGCAGCCCTTGCCCTCCTCAAATCTTTATGTGGGGCATCCTGTAGGTTCTGATCGGCTGTAAAAGCGTGAACAGTGATCATATAGCCCGATTCGATCCCAAATTCCTTATCCAATATATAAAGTATGGGGGCTATGCTGCCGGTGGTGCATGATGCTGTTGAATAAATTACATCATCGCCTATTAAATCGTTATTTACACCGTGTACAATAGTTTTTACCCCACCGGTTGCAGGTGCTGTAATCAACACCTTTTTTGCTCCGGCGTTGATATGCGCTTGTGCCGTAGCTTTATCTGTAAAACGGCCGGTCGATTCTATAACCACATCAATCCCTAAATCATTCCAGGGCAATTTCTCCGGATCTTTTTCGCTCAGCATGCTGATGCGTTTCCCGTTGACTATGATGGCATCGCCATCGGCAATCACTTCGCCTGGGAAACGGCCATGAGCGGTATCGTATTTAAGTAAGTGTGCCAATGTTTTAACATCCGTTAAATCATTGATGGCAACTACTTCTATTTCCGGCTTATTTTGTAACGCGCGCAGCGTCATCCGGCCTATGCGGCCGAACCCATTAATTGCAATTTTCATTGTGTTTGTATTAAATTATTGATTGATAGGATAACCGCCCCTTAGTTGGACCGGATAAGGTCTTCAATCCCCGCGTGTTTGAGCGAGGTTCTGAAAACCCGCCGATAATCTGACGGTGTGGTCATTAAGTGTCGTAAAAACGTTCGCCTCATCGAAATTAAATTACCCAGACCGCATCGCTCGGCAATTCTTTCCAAAGGCGTATCTGTGTCTTCCAGGTATTTGCGGGCGGTTTCAACGCGTAATTTTTCTATAAATTTTGCCGGGGATACGCCCGTTTGTTTATGAAAAACCCGGGTAAAGTTGCGCGTACTCATGTTTAAATGATCGGCAATCCGCACCACATCCAAAGGTTCATGTAAATGTTGATTAAACCAGCTGTGTAGCTTTTCGGCAATATTGGAGCTTTCATAAGCAGGTAGCAAATTGCCAAATTGCGACTGGAAGCCGGGCCTGCTTAAATAGAAAACCAGTTTCCGGGCAACCTTTATGGCAATATCCTTCCCATGATCCTCTTCTACCAGGCCAAGGGCAAGGTCAATACCCGATGACACCCCACCCGATGTATAAATAGGGCCATCATTAGTGAAAAAAGCATTCGTATCCACGTGAACTAACGGATAATTCTTTTTTAACTTTTCGCTTAATTCCCAATGAGTGGTTGCCTTGCGCCCGTTTAATAACCCGGCCTTGGCCAACACAAATGCGCCGCCGCAAACAGAACAAATTCTGCGTGTATTAGTGGGGTTAATTGTTGATAACCAATTATAAAAAGGAGCGAACAACGGGTTATCTAATTCTACAAAATCATTACCGGCAATAATTAATGTATCTATGGGTACTTTAACATCCATAGCGCTGCTTTCGCAATGGATTTCCATTCCCGATAAAGTGCTCACTTTTTTACTGGCCGTAGGCGATACGATTAAAACATCATAGCCGGAAGTACAACCCGATGCCTGCAACGCTTTATCGGCATTAATAAAAACATCTGCAGGACCAGAAAAATTAAGCAGCAATTTGCCAGACATTACTACGATAACTATCTGCCTCCTTTTTTGATCAGGTTCAATTGCCGATGTGTTTTTATTCATAAATCAAATTTAACAACTTAACACTATGGCACAAAGGACATAAATTATACAATTCAGGCCATTCATTTATTAAATATGCCATAACAGCGGCATACCCTCAAACTTAAGAATGGGATAAAAAAAACGAGGCCACCCATTTTCGGGATAGCCTCGTTTATGTTAATTATTTTATTTATCGCTTATTTAGCACGCTCCAGGTATTCGCCGGTGCGGGTATCTACTTTAATTTTATCGCCCTGGTTTATAAACAATGGCACTTTTATTTCAACACCAATTTCTGTTGTCGCGGTTTTCATTGCGCCAGATGACGTATCACCTTTAACGGCCGGCTCGGCATAGGTAATCTCTAACTCTACGCTGTTGGGTGCCTGTGCCATAATTGGCTCTTCGCTTTCAAAAGAAACAATTACATCCATACCTTCTTTTAAGAATTTTGCAGATGGTCCAAATAAAGCTTTCGGAATATTAAATTGCTCATAAGAGGTGTTATCCATAATCACCATCTGGTCACCATCTTCATATAAATATTGGTAATCATTAGTTTCTACACGGCAAATTTCAACCTGCTCGTCGGTAGCTAAACGGGCTTCAACAATTTTTCCTGTTTTAATATTGCGGAACTTATCTAAATAAAACGCGCCGCCTTTACCTGGTGTACGGTGTAAAACTTCGGTAACGGTTACCAGTTCGCCGTTGTAACGCAATATATTACCTACTTTAATTTCAGATGCCTTTGCCATGAAAAATACTATTGTAAAATTTTAAAGCCCAAAGATATATTAAGTTATGTAATTCTGGGGCTAAAAAAATGGCTAAACATAAACGCTGCCGGCAATTGATGCCGGCAGCGTTTATAACTGGCAAGTGGTATCAGTTACCAGGTTTTATATCGGGCACAGGTTAATACCCCGGATTTTGCTGAAGTTTTGAATTGAGAATAATTTCGGCAGATGGAATTGGGAACAGGCGCTTATTAACATCAGCATCTGTCTTATAACCCCATGATTGCTCGTATTTTCCAAAACGGATCAGGTCGTTTCTTCTCCAGGTTTCCCAGTTCAGCTCGCGGGCGCGCTCCTGCAACATATCATCTAAACTTACGCTCGTCCACGCGGCCGCTTTACGTTTTGCCCTTAACTGGTTAACTAACGATAAAGCAGTTTCGCCACCGGTTGGCGTAGCACCTCTTAAAATAGCTTCGGCTTTCATCAGCAAAACATCGGCATATCTAAACACCGGCACATCATTGCTTTGGTTACGGTCTGTAGCGGTAACATCCGGGTAGTATTTATTGTTGCGGATGCCTTTCGCTTTGCCTAATTCATCGCCACCAACCTCAAAGGTAGGCACATCAACTAAAGTCAAATCAGGCGTAAAAGTAAGCTGATAATCAACCGGTGTGGTTGGATCTGGCCCGGTGTATGATGCATCCAGTCCTTTTTTAGTGGTTTTGATGATAATAGGATTTCCCGAAAAATCGTACTGTTTACCAATTAACCACAGGCTTGTACGGATATCGTTAGGGTCATTAAACTGCGCATAGTATGATGGGATAGTGCTGCAGGGGTTACTTAAACGATATGCGAGACCATATTTTGCCTGCAATGCAGGGTGTAACGAGTACCATGAAAACTGCTCACCCTGTGCCAGGGCATGATCATACGGAATGGCGAAAATAAACTCTTTAACCTTGGGCCCGTTATCGGGGTAAAACATTTTGAGGTAATCGTCCTCTAAATTGTACTTGCCCGATTGTTTGATGTTATCGCACATGGCAACCACATCGTTATACCTGTCTGTGCCTGTATACACCTGCGCGTTCAGGTACATTTTGGCTAATATGGCATAAGCCGTAAATTTGGTTGGACGACCGTAAGTAGTTTGGTCAACCACTTCACTTAAGTTAGGGATGGCGGCCTGCAATTCCTTTTCAATAAAGTTAAACACATCTTTACGGGCCATGGTAGCAGGCTTATCTGCCGAACCAAAGGTTGTTACCACCGGGATGTTGCCATATAGGTCCATCATAAAGAAAAACATCAACGCACGGGTAGTTTTAAGCTCGGCTACCGCGGTGGCCTTGGTAGCATTATCGGGCACCGAAGCAAAGGTTGCAATGATGCGGTTACAGGTGCTTATGGTACTAAAACCCCAGGTCCAGGTATCAGATACCTGTGGTAAATCGGCGGTCCAGTTATGGTAGTGTAGTGCCTGGTATTTGCCGCCATCGCGCCAGCCACCTGCCCTGGCGGGCATAATTGCCTCGTCGGTACTGAGGGTTTGCATTTGCCAGTATGATTGCGCGAAGCTTCCCCTTAACTGCGCGTATGCCGCGCCCGATGCCAATACAAATTGCTGTGGGGTGGTTGGGAAGTTGGCAGGTGTTAATTCGTTTTCTACAGCAACATCAACCTTGGTACATGATGATATGCTTAGTACGGCTAAAAAAGTAATGCACAATTTTTTTATAGTAGTTTTCATGTTGTTTTTTAATTGAATGATTTAAAAAGATGCATTTAAACCGAAAAGGAATGCCCTGGTACGTGGGTAGTAGTTTTTGTTATCGATACCCGGAGTAAGGCCACCCAAAGAAACTTCGGGATCAATACCCTTGTAACCGGTTACGGTAACCAGGTTATTGCCCGATACATATAAACGCAGGTTGCGGATGCCCGGCGTAAGCTTAGGGAAGGTGTAACCAAGCGTAGCATTATCCAAACGAACATATGAACTGCTTTCAATATATCTATCAGAATAGATGTATGCGTTAACATCTTTAGGAGATTCGTTAGCCGATGAAACAGGCAAATTGTAACTTCTTACGTCGCTGGTTCTGTTCAAATCGGCAAGGGTGGCATTTAAAACTTTACCACCTAATGAGCCACGGATAAAGAAATTCAGATCAATGTTACCGTAAGTAAAACTGTTATTAAAACCGAACAGCAATTTAGGCTGCGCGTTACCGGCGTAATAATAGTCTTTTGATGTTGGCGTAGTAGTTACACCGCCGCTACGACTGTAAAATTGCGATACACCAGCAGCATTTTTGCCCGCGTATTTATACAACAGGAACTGCCCCACCGGGTAACCCGTTTTTAATATCTGCACTTTATAACCTGTTTCGCCCTGCCCGCCCGGCTCTGCCTGCGGGATAGAATCCAGCTTGAAAACGCTATTTGAAAGTGATGTTAACTTGTTGTTGTTATGGGCAACGTTTATAGAAGTATTCCAACGAAATTTGCTGGTTTGTACCGGTACGGCGTCAATAGTTACTTCATAACCTTTGTTGGATATGGAACCCACGTTGGCTATCAGCGTACCTGCAAAATATTGGGTGGTTGATACCGGGTAACTGTAAATTAAATCGTTAGTTTTTTTATCGTAAGCTTCAATAGTACCGCTTACCCTGCCTTTAAGAATCGAGAAATCTAAACCCAGGTTGTACATGGTTGTTTTCTCCCATTTCAAATCGGGGTTAGCATTTTGTGTTGGCCCTATGGAGTTTACGAATGAGCCGTTATTGTAAAACGCGCCGGTAGCACCATATCTTATTTGAGCAATAAGCGGATTAAAGCCCAATGAATTACCCGTAATGCCATAACTTCCCCTCAATTTTAAATCATTAAACAAGGTTTGGTTTTTCATAAAAGATTCTTCGGTAATCCGCCAGCCTATGGATGCCGATGGGAAAGTTCCCCATTTATTGTTTTGGCCAAAGGCCGATGAGCCATCGCGCCTTACTGATAATTGCAACAGGTATTTGTTATCGTAACTGTACCTGGCCCTGCTGTAGTATGATATAAGGCGAAGTTTCTGATACAGATTTTGCCCCCAGTCGGTTTTAAAATCACCGGCAGGCGAACCTAAACCAATGTTGATGTAGCCAATATCATCTGTAGGGAAATTACGGTTATTGGCCTGGAAACCATCGCCATTTAAATCCTGCTGTAAGCTGTAGCCTGCAAGCACATTAATATCGTGTTTACCTGTTGTTTTATTATACGTCAAAAAAGTTTCACCAACCTTATGCGTGTTCTCGTACGATGACCGATATGCCTCACCATGTACGCCCTGGTCAAGCGTATACTGGCTGTTGTAGTATGAACCACCGTTAACTTGCTCGTTTTGGGTTGATAAGCTTACGTTGTAGGTAAAGCCAAAAGGCAGTTTTAATTCGGCAGTAGCGGTTATTAAATTCAGTTTGCTTTTGCTTTGCTGATAGGCATCGGCCAGCAAAGCCACCGGGTTATAATACTGTATCCTTTGCAGATTTTCTGTATAAACACCGTTTTGCATTACGGGCACTGTTGGCAAATAGCGCAGCATGTTATATAACACAATGTTTTGGTTGGGGATGATATCTGAATTACTGGTAGAGTTATTGAATGATAAACCCAGTTTCAAATGATCATTAAAACTTTTTTGTTCGATAGCGGCCTTACTGGTTAACCTGCTTAATTTGCTGCCTTTAAGTATGCCCTTATCATCAAAGTAATTAACCGATGCGCTGTAAAGAGTTTGATCGGTACCACCACCCAGCGATACGTTATGATTTTGCGACGAACCGGTACGGCTAACTTCTTTTTGCCAATCGGTATTGGCACCTTTTTGATCAGATGGATCAAGAGATAAACCATTTTTGGTTAGATAGTCATTAAGCTGACTGGCATTCATCATTTTAATACTGTTGGCAATTTTTTCAACGCCGGCATAAGCATTATAACTAATCTCGGCCTTGCCGCTTTTACCTTTTTTGGTGGTAATGATGATAACGCCGTTAGCCGCGCGTGTACCATATATAGCCGTGGCCGATGCATCTTTCAAAGCATCGATAGTTACAATGTCATCAGGAGATACCAAACGGTAATCGGCACCGGGTACGCCGTCAATTACATAAAACGGCTCCTGCGCGCCACCATCGGTACGCAGGGTTGATGGGCCTCTTAAGCTGATAGAGGGCGCCTCATTCGGATCGCCGGAGCGCGTGATGTTAAGCCCGGCTATTTTTCCCTGTAATAATTGCGCGGGATTGCTGAAGGAACCTTTGTTAAAATCCTTATTTTGAACAGATGAGATAGAACTGGTAAGCAGTTTTCTTGATTGCTTGCCGTAACCCACCACCACAACTTCTTTCAAAGCAGCCTGATCGGCCTTTAAGGCAACATTAAGGGTAGCACCCGAAACGATAATTTCCTGCGATTGATAACCGATAAAAGAAAATATCAATACCGCTGTATTTTCTTCGGCCTCCAGGTGATAGTCGCCATCGGTATTGGTAACTGTGCCTTCTTCGGTGCCTTTAATGTGTACAGATACGCCGGGCAAGGTTTCGCCGGTTTGGGCATCGGTTACTTTACCGGCTACCCTTACCAACTTTCCCGCTGTTTTTACATATATGGTTTGATCAACGCGTTTAAATGACAAGCCAGATTGTTTGGTGATCTTTTTCAGGATTTCATCAACCGGCTGGTTTACTTCTTCCAGGCTTATTTTTTTGCTCAACTGGGCTTCGGTAGCATTATGGATAAAACGCAGGCCGCTTTGTTTTTCGATAAGGGAAAATACTTCTTTTATTGACCTTTGCGATACCTGCACAGTGCAGGTTACCGCATCTGTCATCTGGATAGCGCCTGCGTAAGCAAACTGCGAAACCGTTGACAGTAAATAAATAACACTTAAAAGTGAGAATATATATTTTTTCATATTTTTGAAATGGTTTTACTAAAAATGATTGAGCTCTTTGGCGAGAGCTTGATTTACAGGGCAGGTAGTGTGATCTGATCATGCTACCTGTCATTGTTTAATAAGGGTTACCTCATAAAATTTTACCTTTCTTTTTGCTTAGTTACATTTACCGGATATCACTACTTTTTTACCTTCTGTTATCCACGATATATCAGATACCATGCTTATTTGTTGTAGCACCTTTGTTAGTGGCATATTATTGAAAGTGCCTTTGAGCTTGCAGCGCAACAGCTCCCCGTTTTTAAGTTGAACAGGTACCCCATACCAACGGCTTAACTTTTTAGCCGCATCGGGCCAGCTATCATAATCAAACACCAGTTTGTTTTCTTTCCAGCCGGTAATATCCTCGGTTAAAAACTCTGTTACCTTTGCCGTTTTGGCGCTTTTTGAATAGGTCATTTGTTTACCAGGATCAAGTATTACGCGTTTAGCAAGGTCATTATCCATATCAACCTGTACCTTTCCCTGCACCAGCGATACCACAATATTGCTGTCACTTTGATAAGCCGATACGTTGAAATGTGTACCCAAAACCTGTGTGGCTACCTGGCCGGTATGTACTATGAATGGCTTCTGCGGATCGCGCTTAACATCAAACCAGGCCTCGCCATCAAGATATACCTCGCGTTTATCGCTGCCAAAGGCCGCGGCAACATGCAGGCTGCTTGATGAATTGAGCATTACCTCGGTACCATCCGGGAGTTTGATCTTTCTTTTTTGCCCTACGCCGGTATGGGTTTCGGCAAGCATGGTGCCGGCACCTGCGTTATTGTGGCGCGTGTTGTTATAAAATAAAACAGCGCCAAGCATGCACACCAGCATCGCTGCTATGGCTATGACCCGTTTCAAAATAACAATGGTGGCGCCGCGCTTTGCTACAGGCTCTTCGGTTGTGTTGCTATGGCTGTGCTCAAGGGCATCAATTTTTAAATTTAAACTTGCTAAAACGTCGTTAGCTTCTGTATTTTGATCAGGAACGGGCTTCCTGGCCGACCATATCTCGGCTATATCCTCAAATGCTTCAGAAAACGCGGCTTCTTCCTGTACCTTTTGCAGCAGATACTGCGTTTCTTGTTCAGTACTTCGCCCCTCAAGGTAAGCTATGATCAGCAGGTAGTGATGTTCATCCATGTGTGCCATTTTAAGTAAGTCTTAAAAAAGGCACTATCTGATTACATCTTTTTACGAATTAATGTAATGGTAATATTGGTGTAAATTATTTAACAAACAGGATGCGTTTCCTGAAATAATTTAAGGCACGATAGAGGTGGGTTTTCACCGTGTTTGGAGAAATATTAAGGATCTGGGCAATTTCGTAATGATCAAGCTGATGCTGCCAGCTCATTAAAAAAATCACTTTTCCTTGTTCGGGCAGCTCATGTATAAAACGCTCCACCAATAATTTGCGATCCTTCCGCAACAATATCTCATCCGGACGGAGTTCATCGGCAGCGGCGTGATCATAGGCATGCTCCTCGGGCAGCAATTGCATTTGCATATTTTTACCACTGAGCGTGAACAGTTTATTACGAACAGCCCCATACAAATAGGACTTTAAAGAGCTGCTAACTTGCAATTTTTCGCGCTTGACCCAAAGATCCAAAAACACATCGGCAATTACATCTTTACCGTCTTCGGGTTTGGCACCCATGTATTTGCAAAAATCGGTAAGCAGGGAGTAGTATTTTAAAAACAAGGCATTGAATGCTTCCCTATCGTTGGCATTTATCCTGGCAAGTAAATCTATGTCCTCCATTTAGAGGCAATAATAAAACTAAGCTATTACCGGGCTAAATCAGGAATGTTAAGTTTTTGTTAAGCTTTAAAGGAAACGTGCCGACCTCCGGACACCTGTTTTAATGCAGATAATAAGAGCCTGTTTAAAATTATTTCAAATGTTATGCACTCTATTGAGCATATATACAGCAATCATTAAGAATTACTAAGCAATCCCCGGCTTACAGTATCGTGGAGTAAACCCATTCTGTAATTCGGGGATTGCTTCATCGCACCTCCCGCAATATTTATCTTTTATTATTTTAAAACAGGCTCTTATTATAAACAGTATTTACAACCCAATATTATTACTGTTGTAAATAACCAATAATGCCCTCATACACCCAGCTGCTGTTTCCGTTGCCAAGTTCATTAAAGTTGTTTGAATATAAATGCGATCCATTTTTAGAGTTTCTATATCGGTATATAGCACTGTAACCTGTTACCGGTGAAAGGTCCATATATCCTATTACACCTTCATTTGATCCCTGAGGGATTTCGTGTACATCTGATGTAAAAAAGTGAAACCCATTGTTTAAAAAATACCTGGTTAAGGGAGCCACACCCGTTTTAGAATTATCATTATAAACATACCCCAATACACCCTCTACATTCCAGTTAGCCAGGCGGGTTACTTCACTTGGGTCGGTCACCAGCATACGATCACCTGTTTTTGTATTGAAACACCGGTATAAAGCAGATTTGGTATACTGAACCTGTACCTGGTGGTTAGGTAAATAATCATTATAAATGTAGTTTTTAACAGAAGCGGCCAAATTTGGATCTGGAATTAACTCATTAATAGGAATTAAACCAGCTTGGGCTATATTAATCAGTTCTTCATTTTGAACATTGGTGCTTGATTGCCAGGCCGAATAATCGATAGGCGGGGTGTTTTGAGTAAATGAAATAGTAGTTGGTGTAATCCCTACCGTGGGATCGCCGCCATGGGTAACATAATGCAGGTATTGATTAAAGTTTGAGCTACTTTGAGAATGGTTAGAATTGATTCCGGCATTAATAGAAAATATTGAACCTAAACTGGCATCCAAACCCGCTGATGCGGCAGATTTCCTGTCTGTACTTTTAGTTTCTGACTGATATACAATTTGTAATTTTGCGCCCAGAAAAATATCTGAAAGCACAAAGGCACCGTACTGACTTACAATTTGCTGCGGTGTAAGCACGGCGATATCTTTTATAAAATCCTGAGTTAAATATTGTTGCAGTAATGCCGAACTTGCATTAAACTTTAGCTCCTTTTGCTGAATCAATAAATTATAGCTTCCATATATGTATTTTGAGCTAAAGGAATTTGAGTTTGAATAAGCTGATGTTATTGAACCTTTAAACAATGAAAACCCAACTGTAGCATTTAAATGCGCAGAAATATCTGAAGCATAACTTTGCACATTATCACCGTAAGAAAAAGAAGAGTTTCTGGTTGTATTTAAATTAGTTACAAGCCTTGTTGGTGCCGCACTGTAAAGCTTTGCTATATCAATAACCTGAAATGTTGTTGAACTGGAATTAGCAAACTCTCCCGTTACATCATAACCATAACCCAGCAAATCCCAAACCCCATCTTTTGCCGCCTGGGTTTTTAATTTAGTTGCATTGCTTTTTACTTCGGTTTGCTTTGGTGCAGGCTGCTCTTGCTTCTTGCAAGACCATAACATTCCCATTAAGGGGATTAAAAATAAAATTTTTTTCATAAGGTAGATATTATTTTAATATGTATATATCCCAAACATACTCATATTAATATTTATATCAGCAATAATTAATAATAAATTATTGTTAATTGTTTAGTGCCTGTTTAAACTCCTTGCAAGAATATTGTTACAGCATTTATATGGCGAAATTTAAGGGCTTGTTACTGTACAATTTGATTTAAAATAGTATAGTGATCAGCCCTTAGTGCTCCCGCTTTTGGAAAGGTACAATGGAAATAAGCGTAAAAGCAGGGAGGGGTTCTATGCAAGAGAGTAATAACAGTAATAAATACCAGATCTCATCCAAATCTACTCCAATCTCCTTAAAACACCTTCAGGTTCGTTTTTGCCCGCTTCGGCTATATTTCAGCCTGAGGCTAAACGCAATTGGTTATATTTGTTTTATATGCGTTCACCGCTCCCAATTAAAAACCTGGTTCGTCTTAACTGGTTACTCGTTTTTTCGCTTACTGCGATAGTAACGCTTTACCTGTTCTTTTTGCTTGATGAAACAATTGTACGCAAGTTATTTTTGGTGATTATAACCGCGACCGGGATCGCCCTGGTAGCTTTCAGTAATATAGGCATCCGGATATACCTCGCACGTAAATTTCCGGCAAACCCTAAATCAGCTAAGCGATATCGTTTTTACGTTACTTATACTGTCAGCATATTCATATATCTCGGATTGGGGCCACTATTTGATGCTTTACCGGGTAAAAGCTATCTCTATTCCTTCCCGATATACTTATTAATGCTTGTTTTTTCAGGCGCTTTTGTGAACACTGTTATCCTGATGCTGCACGGCTTTGTGATATTACAAGCCGATAAAGCCCATGCCGAACTTGAACTTTCGCGGTTAAAGACAGCGCATGCCGAAGCCGCCAACCTGCTTTTAAAGCAGCAAATTCACCCACATTTTTTGTTTAACGCGCTTAATACCCTCAAGGCACTTTACCGCAAAGATGCCGCTGCCGGCGATACTTACCTGGTACATTTGGCCAATTTTTTACGGGCTTCTGTTTATAGCCACGACTCAAAAGCATCAAGCCTGGGCGATGAACTGGCCTTGCTTTTAGATTATCTTGAAATGCAAAAAATAAGGTTTGGAACAGCTTTAGATTGCGTTATTGATTTACCGGATGATCTTTTAAAAACCGGCTACCTGCCATCGTTTTCCTTACAGCCCTTGTTAGAAAACGCCATAAAACATAACGGACTTACACGGGAATCGCCTCTAATTATTCATATTTTTTGCCGGGATGACCGCATCATAGTAAGTAATACACTCAAAAAGAAAACCCTTAATGTTGCGTCGGCCTACCATGGGCTGGCTAACCTGGCCGAACGGTATAACCTGCTATCGGGCGATGAAATTATTATTAAAGAAGAAGCAGATACGTTTTCTGTAAGTATTAAATTATTGACCAATGAATATAGTGATCATAGAGGATGAGCCAATTGTTGCCGACGACCTTGAACTAAGCATCAGCCAACTGATAGATGAACAGGGCACAATTGTAAAGCTTCAATCTGTAAAAGAAGCTATAGCCTATCTGGAAGGCCCTCATAAAACAGATTTGATCTTCAGCGATATTCAGCTTGGTGATGGTTTAAGTTTTGAAATATTTATGGCTTTGCCCACCACAGCGCCCGTTATTTTCTGCACCGCTTATGACGAATATGCTCTGGACGCTTTTAAAGCAAACGGTATAGATTACATTTTAAAACCCTTCACCACCCAAACGCTACAGCGTGCATTGGAACACTATAGTCAGCTTAAAAAAATATTCCTGGCAGATCAGCCTGTGCAATACAACGCGTTAATGGAGCTATTGACCAACAAAACAAACGCGCAATCGTCGTCGGTATTGGTTTACCACCAGGATAAAATCATCCCCATAAAACTGGAAGATATCGCCCTTATTCACCTGGCTCACGAAACAGCGCACCTGTTAACCTTCGCAGGCAAAACTTTTTACCCAAACAAAAACCTCGATGAACTGGAAAAATTAGGAGGCAATTACTTTTTCAGAGCTAACCGCCAGTTCCTGGTTAGCCGTAAAGCTATTGTTGATGTATCCAGTTTTTTCTCCAGAAAATTATCATTAAACCTCAACGTTGCTTTTACCGAAAGAATAGTGGTGAGCAAGGGCAAAGCATCACAGTTTTTGGCCTGGCTTGCCAGGGCGTAAATTTGCCATGCCAATCAAACCGCGCTTTTCAGGAGGCGTTCGCCCTTGCTGCAATTGCTTTTTGTTAACGGTTCGGTTACGGTATTTTAAATTTTCAGCGGCACATCATCTCCATCTGTTTATAACAACCGATTTCCCCCTTACACCAACACCGTTCCGCCATCAACCGTAATATTTTGACCGGTGCCAAACTGTTGTTTCATGAGATAAACATAGGCAAGGGCTACATCTTCGGCCTGGCCAACGCGTTTTAGCAACAGGGTATCTTCCATGGCTTTAAACAGGCCTTCGCGGTCGCTTTGGGGCATGCTGTCCCATAAACCGGTTTGGATAACGCCCGGCACCACGCTGTTTACACGAATGGGGGCAAGTTCGACGGCCAGGGCCCGAACCAAACCTTCCATAGCACCACAAATACTGCTGGCTATTGACCAGCCTGCACCGGGGCGTGCATTGGCAGTGCCACTGATTAAATTAATAGAACCGCCTGGCTGGATATGTGGCGAAGCATATTTAACGGCAGTGAATGCGCCCCAATAACGCACATTAAAAAAGCCGCGCGCCCGCTCAATATCGGTTTGGGCAATTAAATTAAGGGTAAGGTTTTCGCCGGCGGTGTATACCAGGTGATCGATGTTACCAAGCATTTCAAAAAAGTCTTTGATGCTTTGCTCGCTGGTTAAGTTTACGGCGTAACCACGGCTGCCCTGTGGCAATTCGGTTAATGCTTTATCTATCCTTTGCTGATTGCCAGATACAATAATAACCTGCGCGCCTTCGGCAGCCGAGGCTTTTGCGGTAGCCAGCCCTATGCCCGAACTACCGCCTAAAAGAACTACTTTTTTACCATTTAGCGAGTACGGAGCTTTTGTTTGATTTTCCATGATCTTTGTTTTTATATGAATACAAAGGTCTTGCTGATTAACCCGTATCCACTTAACAAATGGTAAAAACGAAAATCGGGATTAATATTTTTGAGAAAACTTACTCCCTGCACAAACGCGCTATCAACTCCTGATGCTTCGGGCAAAGTGATAGCATGTTTTCTTTACCGGCCATTTCAAATTCATTAAAATCAAAACCGGGTGCCACGGCGCAGCTCACTAATGAAAATCCATCCTCGGCTTTAGTTTCGGCAGCAAACCAAATGCCCGGTTCAATAACTATGGATAAACTGCCGGTAGATGTATCTGATAACTCATGGGTTGTAAGCTCGCCGTCGTTATTAATAGCGTAAATCAGCAATGGATCGCCTTTATGAAAATACCAGATCTCATCTGAAGCCAGGCGGTGAAAAGTCGAAAAATCCTTTCCTTCCAAAAGATAATAGATAGAGGTGCAGGCCTGCTTAACCACCGCTGGCTGCTGTTGCCTGTTGATAGATTGTGCGGAGCGAAATACTTCTTTGTAATAGCCACCTTCCGGGTGGGGCAACAGTTGTAAATGAGCTATCCAGTAGGCTGCGTTTTCCATCAGTGTAAATTAGTTATGGTGAAAGTAAAGCAAAACCATCAAACTTAAAGTGCTTATTTAAGCATTTCAATATGCAAAATGCCGTCTTCATCATAAGGTTCGCCGGTTTCCACAAAGCCAAGGGAGGCATAAAAAGCTTTGGCATAGGATTGCGCACCAATGCGGATTGGTCCCGGTCCTAAAGTTTCATAACAAAGCTCAATGGCTTTGGTCATTAATATCCGGCCGGCCCCTGTACCTCTCACTTTAGGACTGGTAATCACCCGCCCTATCGACATTTCTTCGTAAGCCACTCCTGCCGGCACTATCCGGGCATAGGCCATCAATTCGCCTTCGTTAAAAAGCATCAGGTGGTTACAGTGATAATCTTTGTTATCGGCATCCTGGAAAACACAGTTCTGCTCTACTACAAACACTTCGTTCCTGAGTCTTAATATAGCGTAAAGTTGCGCGGGAGTAAGTTCATCGAACGGTTTTACTATGGTTGAAAATTCCATGTGATAAATATATTGGTATGAATTAATATAACAATTGTTGTTTTGATAACCAGGTAAAGCGCAGATATAAACCAGCCGAGGCTATAGCCAGGCCACTATAAAGCCCTATCCAAATGCCAAACACACCCAGGCCGGTATGCAGCCCAAGCACATAAGCCAGGGGCAGGGCAAACAGCCAATATGCTACAAAGGCCATCAGCGTGGGGAATTTAACATCGCCCATTCCGCGCAGTACGCTTAAACCAATGATTTGTAAGCCATCAAAAACTTCCACAATAGAGGCAAAGATGAGCAGGTGAATCACCATGGCAATCACCGCGGCATCGGCAGAAAGAAACTTTGACAAAAAACCTCTGAAAACAAATAAGGCCAAACCGGTGAGGAGATGAAAAACGATAACAAGGTGATAATTGGATAGCGCAGATAGTCGCACTTGTTGCGGCTCTTTTCGTCCCCTGAAAAAACCGGTGTTTACTGCCGCCGCTGTCCCTATCCCGCAGGCTGCATAATAAATCATGGCTACCATAATCATGGTGCCCTGGTAGGCGGCCAACGGCGCGGCACCCAGCCAGCCTGTCATAAATACGGCGGCACTAAACGCACTGATCTCAAACACGTTTTGTAAGGCGATGGGCAAGCCCGATTTTAAATTATTTTTAAATAAGGCTAATTTTAACCCTGATAGCGAAAAGCTACGCACATACAAGCGGGTACGTTTACTTTTAATGCTGTACCAGGCCATAGCGATGGCCATAATGCTACGATCTGCAATGGCGGCAATACCTACGCCTTTTACGCCCATTGGGGTAATGCCAAACATGCCTTTTACCAGTACAATGCCCACAACAATATTGATGGCGTTGCCCCATAAACTCACCTGCATGGCCTGCCGGGTTAGGCCCAGGCCTTCAACAAACTGTTTAAAGGTTAAAAACACCATCAGCGGTAGCAGCGAAATTCCGGTTAGCAACAACAAGGGTTTAGCCTGTTCAACTACATTGTTTTGTTGTCCCAAATGATCCAGCATAAAAACTGTTCCGCTCAACGCTATAGCCACCAGCAATAAACCTGTAGCTATATTAACCAACAGACTATGCGCTAACAACCTGCCGCAAAGGAAATAATTACGGCTGCCATTGGCATGGGCGATAAGCGGTGTTAAGCCGTACGATATGCCGATGCCAATAATCATCAACAAGTTAAAATACCCGTTTGATAATGCCAATGCCGCCAAAGGTATGGTACCTGCAAAATGCCCCAATATTACCGACGATGAAAAACCCACCAACGGGTGCCCCAACTGGGTGATCATCACCGGGAAGGCAAGCCTGATATTGCTTTTATAATGGTTAATATATGGCCCTAATATTTTCATTGCTGCTTATGGCCAAAGATAGCGCTGTAATAAATGCTAAAAAATGCTCATTTTTGATTAAGTAATGATTTTAACGCATTAAAAACATGGATTTACAGCAGATTAAAAACTTTTTGAAGCTTGCCGATGAGTTACATTTTTGGAAAACAGCCGAAAAGATGAACATCACGCAGTCGGCATTGAGCAGGCAGATCCAGTCGTTGGAAGAAGAGTTGGGCGTGGTATTGTTTGAGCGCAACAAGCGCAATGTAAAGCTTACGCCTGCCGGGGAGTTTTTGCGGAATAAATGGGCAGTAATGCTCGATGAATTAAAATTCATTCACCTGTTTGCCAAAAAGATAAGCGAGGGCGAAACCGGGACCATCAAAATCGCTCATCCTGATTCTATCTCTTCGTCGTTGCTGCCCAACCTGCTTGGCAAAATCTCGGCACGTTTCCCCGAACTACAAATTGAACTGGTGCAACTGCTTTATGAAAACGAACAGGAGTTTATTAAAGAATATAAAATAGACCTTGCCTTTACCCGCGACATTAACCGGCTGGCCAATATCAGTTCGATGAAGGTGAACAGCGATCAACTGGCTATGCTGGTGCCAGCAGATCATCATTATAATAACTATGATGATATCACCCGCGAAAACCTTGACAATGAAAAATTCATTCTCCCGATAGTTGACCACAGCAGCAGCTACCGCTCCATTGTACAGGATTTTTTTGATACCATAGGCTGCACTCCCAATATTGTGTACTACTCAGATTTTGGTTCTACCATACTCGGCCTGGTGGCCAAAGGCCTGGGGTTATCCATCTTGCCCCTGTCATACATCCATCATGCAACACCCGACATCCGATTTATTGAACTGCCATTTAGTACAGATTTATATGTAAACTGGCGAAGTGACGACAACAGCCCGGTTTTGAAAAATGTGTTGGAGGTGATTGGAGGGATGGCGGGAAAGACTATTTAGGGGATACTTTTTAAAATTCAGGAGACATGATGGAAACTAACCAAGGGACGACTCACCCGGTCTACGCTTCGCTGGCCGACCCTCTCTCCGGCTAAAGCCGCATAGAGGGTAAATCCCATTTTTTATTTCCCCGCCCCTCTATGCGGCGTAGCCGGAGAGAGATTCTGTGTTAATTATCAAATAATTTTTAATTTTGTTTTATTAAGGCGGCTTTAAAGCCAGCCTGTTTAGG
>NZ_JAUFPS010000096.1 GCF_030409315.1 Mucilaginibacter flavus
ATCTTACCAACATAAAATGTGAACAAACACCGAAAATAAAAATAAAAATCCACTTATAAGGTTTCGAACACTCAAGGGTGTAAACCCATCGCTATCCGGAAAACCGATAATCAGGTTTCAGAAAAATTCTGATAATTCTTTAATTCGATAAATTCCGGTTCAGAAAAAAATCAAATAATTAAAACAAAAGCCCCAAAGTGCAATTCACCACTGACCACTGACCACTGACCACTGACCACTGACCACTGACCACTGACCACTGACCACTGACTATTCAATAATTATTATCCTCGGTTCATCTAACGCGGCTTCAAAACCATTATCAATATCCATATACTGTTTAAAGTTCTGTACGTCCTGATCTACCATTTTTTTGAAGATCGGATTTAAAACTTTAGCAATACCTGCTCCAACGCCGCCCGCCGGAGGTTGGTAGCTAATTACAATATCCACCACGGTACCTTTCCCATCAATAGAATCCTGGAAACGTACTTTACCGGCATTGTTAATAACCGAATCGGGCAATGAACTCCAGCCAATCATTTCATTGGGTTCGTCTTTAACAATCTCGGCGTGCCAGCTTACCGTGGCTACATCTGCAGGCAATTTTAGTACCCATTGTGAATATTGAGAATCGATAACCTCCACACTTTCCAGGTGTTTCATAAACAATGGCAGATTATCAAGCTTACGCCAAAAATTATAAACCTTGTGCCGCGGCTGGTTTACCGTAAACGACGACCGAATGTTTACATTAATTGGGCTGGTAGATAATTTACCAATGCGTTTATACAGTTCACAATGCCCTGTAATGCCCCGGTTTAAAAGATAACCGCCCGCGCCGATTTTCAAAATACTTGAAAACGGATTTGAAAAAATATTTTTAAATCCCGACCACCCCAGTTTTACACCGCCAATTACCGATGTATAACGCTCCGGCCAGTTCAGATTTATCCTGTCGTCGCCATATAATACGGGGTAGTTGTCGGTATATTCAATTATTGTGCTTGCCATGTTCGTTTAAATAGGTGTTAAATTTAAACGCCAAAAAGGGAGGTAAGTTTTGAGCAGTCGAATTTTATTTAACCATTCTGTAATTAAATTTAAATTTGATTAAATCAGAAGAGTGCTTCCTTTGTCTTTTCAGCTCATATTTATATATCACCTGGCCCAGGTTTTTCAAAAAGGGAAGGCAAACGGTAGCGTATTCGTATTTATTATCGTTGTAAACACCATCTTCGTTTGATTGTACAACTGCGGTCAGCATAAATTCTACGTTATGTTTGGTATCCACGATGTAGGCATTGTCGATATCGTAGCCATAACTATCGCCATATTTATTAAAAATCCTGATGTCGGGGTTGATCACCGCGGCGCTGTCGGCGCCATAAAAAAGCAGCTTGCTCATAGCCGGGTAATTTTGCGGCCTGTTGTAAGTTGGCTTCACACTTTCGGTAGGGTACATGCTCATGTATTTATAAATGAGTTGGTAATCATCGGGCATTAAATTAAACCGTTGCGCCTTTGGGAATATCTCCGGGAACAATAATCGTTTTAATACGGCCTGCTGATCTGCAATAGTATAAACATTTTTCTGGCTAAAGTCGAAAGGTTTGTTTACCAGGCGATCACTGCTATCTAAGTAGGCTTTTCCTTGCAGCATGTTGTCAAGGTGCATGGGATAATCCAAACTATCGTACAAGGCCGGCTTCTTGTAAGTTAATTGACTGCCATTATAAAAAGCTACCGGGTTGGTATGCCTGGTACTTTCGCCGGCGTCGCCAACGGCAAGCCTGCCCACTATACGGGTATTGGTTAGTCCGTACTTTTTTAGTTTCTGGTTGATTTCGGCGCGGCCGGTAAATTCATACAGCCTATTGTAAGCATCATTATCACTTACCAGCAATATCTTTTTGATATAATTTTCAATAGACGGAAGGCCGTTTACCGATGAGGTATCCTTGTTCACCTTAGTTTGCCCGGCAAAAGAGCTGTCGGTTATCATGGTTGACAGTTTAGTTAGACCTTCAATTTTCAATTCGTTGATCTTCTCTAAAGCAAAAATCAAAGTAGGCAGCTTTACAGTGCTGGCTGGGTAAAAATATCGTTTAGCATTAAGGCGATAACTGTATGATTTGAAATGCGGTATATTGTTTTTATCCCTGTTTACCTGGGTGTAAAGTATTTGCACTTCGTTTTGGGTTGGGTGCTTTAAAATTCCGCTAAATAATTCGGGGTGGGATTGAAGTAAGCTTTTCAACAGCACGGTATCGGTACTTTGTGCCGTTGCCGCGTAATTTATCATCATAAATAAAAAAATCAACCGGTATTTCATGCCTATATTTATATCAAATTTATTCCTTGCTACCATGATAAAAACCATTAAAGACTTTAATCCAGCTAAAATTAAAGATTTAGAGGGATTATACACTTATGGCGCATATAAAGATGGCTATAACCTAACCACCAGTCTTGATAACAAAGCAAAAGCCGACTTTGATCAGCAGATAATTAACGAGATAGTATTGTGGAAAGTAAACCGCTATGTTAACGTTGAAAATGCCGATTGGATGGATGATTTTAATAAACTCAAATTCATTGACGAACTGGATGGCAATCAAACGTTTGTTAAAAGTATTTTAAGTAAAATGCTCAAAACTCATGGCATCAGGCTACCTATGGCCAGTACTATGCTGCGGTTTCGTAATCCCAACGTTTTCCAGATTATTGATGTACGCACATTTAGGGTAATTTATGGTGATGACGCGCAAAAGAAAAAAATAATGGATGCTAATGACGATAACAGCATCGAGCTTTATTTTGAATACCTGCTCACCTTAAAAAAAGTATGTGCCGAAAAGGGAATAGTTTTTAGCGATGCCGACAGGATTCTTTATCAGTATGATATTGAGGAGAATAAATAAGAATTTTACTAATTGGAGCGAATGAGAACAAATTCGTTTAAATTGATTCGATCAGTTTTATCTCAAATCAAATTAGGGCCAATTCGCTCCAATTAGTAAAATTAATGTTTAATGAAACACCGGAGTTGCCGGGTAAAGATAACCTGTAAAAGGAATATCTTTAATTAAGGCGCTGGTGATAGGGTTATAAAATGCCAGATCGTTAACAGAATCATTTACACCATAGCCCGATTTGATGATATTAACTACCAGTTGGTTAGTTGCCGGGTTGTAAGCAACACCTGCACCATAAGTTATTTTTCCCGCTGGTAAAGTAATAAAAGGCCCGGTTAATAAAGCAGGAATGCCATCAGTGTATTTGTATATCAGGTTAGCGCCCTGATAAAGGTCGTTTTTAGCTATGTATACGGTTAGGTCGGTGGTTGAGGCAGTAATTGAACCCGGATGCCATGCGCCCCAGGTATCATTTACTGTAAACGGAAGCGCTACAGTAGTTGTGGCCAGGGTAGCACTGTTAATTTTTACCAGCGATGTACCACCCGCAGCCCAAACCGAACCATCAAAGGTTTTAGCGAAACCAACACTTAAGCCCGGGATTTTTTTAGCTACCGAATAGTCGGCCGCGTTTAAGATCACAACGCCATCAGTTTCTGTTTCGATAAAAATATAGTTACCTACTTTAATCATATCGCCGGCCTGGCCGGTTACACCTGCCAGTTTGCCACCCAATGCAAGAGTTTGCAAGGTGATAGGATATACGCCGTTACCTGTACTTACAAGGCCTTTAGTTGCATCAACACCTAAAAAAGCGCGCCAATCATTGGTTGGTGCCGAGGCTATCCTGCCGGTTTCTTTTAATGTTGAGGCATCGGTTACTACCAATGGACCACCTGATTTTGACAGCAGGTATAATTTGCTGTTATACACCGTACCAAACTCCAGAGTTGTTACAGCTGTACCAAGCTTTAAACCGCTGTTTTCGGTAGTAAAAATGCTATCGGTAGTGGTTTGTGTTTCGGTACTGTAAAAACTTACAGAACCTGTAGCGTGACCGTACCAGCCTTCGTTAACCACAAAAAAACCCTGGTCATATTTTCCATGTCCTTCGGGTACAATTTTATGATCCTTGTGACAGGAGGTTATGGTTACCAGCAGTATAGCCGGCAACATAAAAAGTAATAATCTGGAGGTAATTGATTTTTTCATATTGGTGTTAAATTAGTGAAATACTACGATAGATGGAAAAAAGTAACCGTTATACGCTACATCATTGATCAAAGCACCCGTAGTTGCGTTGTAAAAACAAAGGTCGTTAAAGCTAAAGTTAGTTGTAAAGCCAGAGTGAACGGTGTTAACAATGAGTTGATTATGAGCAGGATCATAACCAATGCCCGAGCCATATAACTCACGCCCCGTTGCAACAGTTAAAAACGGTGTGGTAAATGATGCGCTGTTAGCTGCCGTATACTTGTAAACATTGGTACCGCCAGAGCTTGTAGCGTTTTGGGCGATAAACACAGCATTTTCTGTAGTGGACGCAGTGATAGATCCCGGGTGCCAGGCCGACCATGATCCATAAATTGAGAACGGAATAGTTACGGTAGTTGTAGTTAAGGTAGATGGATCAATGCGTACAAGCTGCGTGCCGCCGGCTGCCCAAATAGCGCCATCCGGAGTACGTGCAAACGCGCAAAGCATGCCGCTTATAGTTTTGGCAACAGCATATGTTGAAGCATCCAGTACAACTACGCCATTGGTTTGCGATAATACAAATACATAGTTGCCCGCTTTAATCATGTCGCCAACCTGTCCGGTAACTGTGGTTAATTTAGTGCCAAGCGCCAAAGTTTGCAGGTTAACCGGGTAAATGCCCGAGTTGGTGCTGATTAATCCTTTAGTAGTATCTATCCCCACAAAAGCCCGGAAATCGTTACCGCTTTTAGCAGCTATGCGGTTAATTTCAACCAGGGTATGGGAGTTAGCAACCACAAACGGACCGCCAACTTTGCTTACCAAAAACAACTTATCGTTAAAAATAGTACCGTATTGCAAAGTGCTTGATGTAGGGTTAAGGTTTTTACCGGGATTCTCTTTAGTGAAAGTGCTATCGGCAATAGTACCAGTAGCAAAATTGTAGAAACTTACATTGCCGGTTCCGTGCCCGTACCAGCCTTCGTTAATAATAAAGAAGCCGTTATCATATTTGGCGGTGCCGTTAACTTTTAATTTGCTATTTGTAGCGTTGGTAATAGTTTGGGGCGCGCTGTTATCTTTTTGACAGGAGCTGATAACACTTGCCGCAAACAGCACGACAGCTAAAGGCAAGGCTTTAATAAAGTGAGATGTTTTGGTGTTCATTTATTTAGATTTGGTTTTAGATAGATTTGTGTTGTTATTATGGCTTCAATAAACTCAAGTCCGCCGCACCGGTAAATTCGGTTGATTGCTCGCCAAGCCAGCCCATGTTGGCCAATATGCCTGTTTGTACTTTTATAAAGTCGATACCCTTAAGTGTTACCGGGTTTCCTTTGGCATCAATAGCACTGGCAATATCAATTTGATCGCCGCCGGCGCTATTATCACCATAACCGTAATCAAAAGAGGCACTGGTAATATATGATGGATCATCCATGTTGATATTGCTTGATGGTAGCAAGGTACCAGTGTAAGTAGCCGTGTTGCCCTTTATGCCGAGCGGAAAGTATGGGTGTACGTTATAAATATTAGTTTGTACAACACCCGTGTTGCCTTTATTATCTTTCCATGGCACGCTGCAGGTGTCGCAAGCGGGCCTGGTATAGGTTACCGAGTAATTGCGGGTGTAGCCATCTTTGTAATAAGCACTGCCTTTTATTTCATACCAGGTATCATCGGGCTTGCCGTTACCGTTGGTATCCTGCATTACCCAAATTACACCGGGCTCAGCAAAATTTGCAAAAGCATTGCCGTAAACTACAAAGTCTTTTTTGCCGTCAACATCCATAACGGTATGGTCAAAGCCAACCACAATATAACCACCCCAGGCGCCTAAACTTACCAGGCCCTGGTCGGTTTTTAAAGTTGCTTTGGCGGCGTTTGTATCGGCAAGGGTAGTGTTAATGAACTGGCCTGGTGCAGGGTTAAAATCAAACAAGGCAGTAACATAAGCATTGCTTGAGGCCGTAGTAGGGTGGATGGTTACTGTTGGCGCAACAACGACAGGCTTATCCTTAGTACAGGAGGCCAAGGCTCCAATACCCAACAAAAGCGCTACCGCAAGATTTCTTTTTAAGTTAGTTTCGATCATTTTTGGTTGATTTTATATGTAGATGAATTATTTCTTTTTAATAGGTAACTATTGATTTAAATCCTTATTGGACAGTTATTTATATGCAAATGCAAAATGCCCAGGAATATCGCCAGTGATTGCCTGCCATTTCTTTTTACCCGATGGATCAAAAACATAAACCATACCTGGAGTTACATAGTCTTTAGCATCGGTTACCAAAACCTCTTTGGTATAGGGGTTTACAGCAATGCCGTAAGGCACTTTTATTAACGCCTCGGTGCCATCGGTAATAAATTTGGTATTGAGCACAGTCTCATCCTTAACGTTAAGCATGCTGTAAGTTGTGGTATTTTTGCCGGTTTTATAGCTAAACTCGAAGCTGTACATATAGGCAGTATCATCGTCAATCCAAAGGTTGCTCACCCCAAAATCAAACTCTTTTTTTACCGCATCGGTCTTTGTATCGATCACGAACAGTTTTGAAGGGATGTCATAATAGTCACCACGGGAGGTTACGTAGATGTCGCCATATTTATCGGCCTTAACCCGGTCAAGGTTTATCGCTACGTCTATACGCTTGATCTCGGTAAAAGAAGCCAGGTCAACCACAGATACCGTACGTTCGTAATTCGGCGGACTATAGCCACCGGAATTAGCCACATACAATTTTTCGCCCACAATAGCCATTTCTTCGGGCTGTCGGCCAACGGTAACCTTGCGGGTAATTTGCAAACTTGTGGTATCAATTTCATCTACAGCGCCATTTGGGGCTTTAGGATCGCCAACGGTACCTAAATAAGCGCTCACGTAAGCTTTACCATTATGAAAAGTAACGTACCTGCAATTGGCAATATTAACCTGGGTAATGCGCTTGCCTGTTGTAGCATTCAATACCTCAACCTTGTTTGAAACATTTACCACTACGTAAACTTTGTTCCCATAAATGCCAATGTCATTACCTACATCGCCCAGGCTTTTAACAATGTCGGGATTCAGCTCGCCATAAATGTTTTTATGGTACTTGCCGGTGGCGTAGTCAAAATAATCAAGGGAGGCTTTATTTGAGCCCATATTGCCCTCATTTAAAAGATAAAAACCTTTAATAGGATTAACAGTAGTATCCGGAGGTGCAACTGGGGTTACAACCTCTTTAACAGGGCCGGTATCTTTACGGCAGGAGCTATATGCAAGCACCAAAATGGCAGGCAGCAGATAAAGCAATTTTTGACTAATGTTTTTCATATCGATATATTAAAAACTTGAACTGATAGTAAAGCGATAATTACGCTTTGGCATAGGATAATTAAGGATTACATCATAATCCTGGTTAAATATGTTAATCACCTCGGCGGTTAGTTTTAATTTGTGTTTGTTGTAGCGCGTGCTGTAGGTGAAGCTGGCGTCGTGGGTGTAAAATGGCTGAATGTAATTTTCGGGGATGTTGGCTTTTGAGTCGTACCGCTCTCCGGTGTAAATATAACTATAGTTAAATGCCAGCTTATGCCACTCGGCACCCACCAATAGCGTGCCGCTGTTTACCGGTGTGTAGGGAATTTGCTGCCGGTAGTTAAAGTCGGTTTTATCGGTAACGTCGATAGCTTTTTGATAGGTGTAACTTATGCCTGTGTTAAGGTAGATATCTGATAGGAGTTTCCAGGTGGCTTGGGTGTTAATTTCAAGTCCTTTGATCTGTACTTTACCCAGGTTGTACATTGTCCACCGCGCAAGGTTAGTGCCAGGTACGGCTACAATTTTGTCGCTTACCTGGTTGTAATATGCATCTGTTTGAATAGCAAAATACACCAAAGCGCGTTTGTCTGAACTTTTGGTATAGGTTAAACCCAGGTCATACTGTTTAGTAAGTTCGGGCCTTAAAAAGGAGTTACCGATGAAGGTATAATACAGATCATTAAAAGTTGGCAGCCTGAAAATGTTTTTATAAAAGCCGCGTACCCTAAAATCAGGATCGCTGAGTGGTTGCCAGGAAAGGAGCAGGGCAGGGGTAAGCTTACTCTTTTTGCCGGCTGCCGATAAGGTATCCACCAAGTCTTTTACAAATGTGCCCAATAAACTTGCCTGTAAACTAAAATGTTTAAAGTGCAGATCTGTTGCCGCGGCCGTTAATATGGTGTTACGTCGTGGATGTACAAAGCGATATTGAACGGTGTCGTTTTCCAGGGCGTTTAAAGTGTTAAACTGGTAATCTGCAGATAAGCCCACATCCCAAAATGAAGTAATGCGATATTTACCAGCGGCCGAAAAGTACAGTTCCTGCTCATCGTATTGATTTTCGAGCAATCCCCGCGTGGTGGTAATGTCGGGGTCGAAATAGTGGGTATGATCGTTGGAATATTTGCCGCTCAGCATCAGGCTGTATCCTTTGCCGAAGTTTTTATTATAGGTAGATTGTACAAAAATGTTCCTGTCCCTTTGGCGCTGTTTGTTATCAAACTTATTATTGACTACCGCGCCGGGTAAGCCTCTATCAGAATTATAAAGGTAGGCTTTTGCCGTCCATGAGCTGCTGTCTTTAAGTTTGCCATATATCCCGGCCTCGATACGCTGGGCATCTATATCGGCATTATGCCTTACCGCGCTGGTATCATAAACGTGGTTGGTAGTCCTGAATTTATAACGACCATCGGCATGTATAATTTCGCCACTAATGCTGCTGTAAATGTTATCAGCTAATTTGTATTGCAATAACGCGGATGGATTAACAAGACCAAAAGAACCGGTTTTAAAACTTACTTTACCATTTACGCGACTGCCCGGTTCAAAATAAGGCTGCTTGGCTACAAGGTATATGGAACTGCCGGATGCGAAACCCTTTGCCGGTTGGAAAATGGTGCTTTTTTGGCCGTTGTATAAGGCTATTTCCTCAATATTATCTAAAGAAAACTTACCTAAATCAACCTGCCCGTTTTGCGCGTTGCCAAACTCCACACCATCATAAAATACGGCCACATGATTAGTACCCAGGCTACGTACATTGATAGTTTTTAAACCACCCACACCACCATAGTCTTTTACCTGTACACCCGAAAAAAAGCGGATAGCATCTGCAACAGAAAGGCTGTTTAGTTTTTCCAGTTCGGCACCTTTTAGCACCTGCACGGGTGTTGCCGAAGTATTGCGCGATGAAATACGACCGGCGCGTACGGATACCTCGTTAAGGGAGTGGGTTTTGATAGTGTCCTTTTTTACCCCGCTGCTATCGGCCCGATGAGATTGGGCAAACACTTTTATGCTGAACAGGCAAAAACCGGTTACAATGAAAATTAGAAATAAGTATTTGTAAAACTGCTGCAATATAATGCCCGTAAAAATCAAACAAACAGCAAACGAGGTGTGAAAAACACAGAAAATGGAAATACGCCACGGGTATTCTCATTCCAGCTTCAATCCCCGAAAGCTATGAATTAATATGTGCGATGGCAGGTCTTCTGACTTACTCCCCTTGGCCCTGTCTTCCCACCGGTTAGCTAACCGGCAGTGACTTTATGAGTGGACTTTGGTATGATGGAGCTTACAGCTGCGGGACAGTCCCGGAATTACACCGGATTCCCTTTTAATCCCGGTCGTAACTACGGGAACCAAAAGCGCAGCAAATGTAGTAAATAAGTGGGAAGTATTTTTTGGAAAAGTGGCACATTGGATTTTGCCACAAAAAACGCGCTTGCTGCCTGTGGTCGGTGTTTTCACCGCACCACAAGCATGCCCTTTACACAAATTATACCGCAGCCCCCACAAAAACCTCCATGCGCAAGGGGCTTCATCAAAGTACCTTTGACTAATAAAATTAAACTTTTATCTGATTAGTTATGGAACAAAGACATCCCTTACCGCCATTCAACCTGGAAACGGCAAAACAAAAAGTTCAATTGGCCGAAGACGCCTGGAATACAAAAGATCCTGTTAAGGTATCTCTTGCATACACCATTGATAGCGAATGGCGAAACCGTTCGGAATTTGTTAATGGCCGCCAGGAAATTGTAGCATTGTTAACTGCTAAGTGGCAAAAAGAACATCAATATAAATTAAAAAAAGAGTTATGGGCCTTTACCGATAACCGCATAGCTGTGCGCTTTGAATACGAATACCATAACAGCGAAGGCCAATGGTTTAGAGCCTATGGTAACGAAAACTGGGAGTTTGACCAAAACGGCCTGATGCAAAAACGTTACGCCAGCATCAATGACGTACCAATTGCCGAAGCTGAACGTCGTATCTTATAAACAAGTACTCACATTTATTAAAACAACAAAAGCCATTACCATGGATAGAAAAATAGCAACACCACAAATTTTACAAGCGCTTAAAAACAAAAAGATCACTTATAAAGCCGTAGCCGAACATATTGGTAAAAGCCATGTTTGGACAACGCTCGCCCTGCATGGCCAGGCTGTTATGGACGAAACCGACGCCCGTAAAGCCGGCGATTTGCTGGGTCTCGATGCCGAACTGGTTCAGTCATTACAGGAAATACCACTTAGGGGTTCGCTTGAACAAACGCCGCCAACCGATCCAACACAATATCGTTTTTATGAATTGCTGCAGGTTTACGGATCAACATTAAAAGCTATCATCAATGAAGAATTTGGCGACGGTATCATGAGCGCGATTGACTTTACCATGGATATTGACCGCGTTGAAAATCCCAACGGCGATAGGGTAAAAATAACCATGGAGGGTAAATTCCTTCCTTTCAAAAAGTGGTAAAAAATAAATATCCGAAACCACGTGGGTCTCATTTTGGTGCAGGCGCACGCGGTTAACAAACGCCTTTGTTGTATATTTAGCGCATATTACAGAATGCCATATACACGCGATGAAAAAGGAATTTCCTGTTTATGATATTTGCAAGTTTACCCATACGCAGGAAGAAGATGTTATTATAAAGCCTTTTGCGCCGTATTTGAAAGCGATGAGGAAGCTTCATTTTCCTCACCGGCACGATTTTTACCATATGGTTTTCTTTACCCGGGGCGCGGGTACCCATTCGGTCGATTTTGAAACTTTTAATATTCAACCTTATCATATCTATTTTATGGCACCCGGCCAGGTGCATGGCTGGAGCTTTGAAGGCGAAGTTGACGGATATGTGGTCAATTTTTCGGCTGGTTTCTTTAAGTCTTTTCTTTTAGATAGCCAATACCTTGATAATTTCCCCTTTTTTAGTGGTAACGTTCAATACTCGGTAATGGATATTCCGGCGGCTGAGCAATCGGCAGCAATAACCGTTATGGAAAAAGCGGTAAAGGAGGCTGACAGCCGAGGACGGTTTCGGCTGGATACGTTAAGGGTACTGTTATTAGAGTTTTTTCTGCTATTAGTTAAATCGACAGGAGCGGACAAGGCCAACAATAAAGTAGGGCATAATCACGCGCTGCTTCGCAACTATGAAAAATTAATTGAGCAGAACTACACCAATCACAGACTGCCCAAATTTTATGCAGAATTGCTTTCTATTACCCCGAGTCATCTCAACGCTATTTGTAAAGAACTTTTAGGTATTTCCGCAGGCGATATGATCAGGAACCGGATTGTGTTAGAAGCCAAACGTATGCTGGTTAACCTCGACTTGACAGTTACGCAAGTTGCTTATAGCTTAAACTTTGAAGACAACTCCTATTTCTGTAAGTTTTTCAAAAACCAGTCGGGAGTTTCGCCGGAAGCTTTTAGAAAGGGAATTTGAATTGCTTTGACAAGGCATTCTATCGTCGGATTATTTTGAGCGCAATATTTTTTATTTATTTGCACCGATAAATGAGTAATTTTACGGCATAGATAAGTTTATGAATAAAAAAGATACCATAGCCCGGAATACCATCCTTATACTGATGATCGTTGTTGCGGCCGCGTTCAGGCTTTTAGCCTTTAAATATAAAGAGCTGAGCAACTTTACCCCGGTTGGAGCAATCGCCATATTTGGCGGTGTATACTTTACAGAAAAATGGAAAGCTTACGTAACCGTATTGCTAACACTTTTTGTTACTGATATTGCTATCAACTATCTATATACCTCCAAACTGGTATTGTGGTATAGCGGCACCGAGTGGACTTACCTTTGTTTTGTACTAATGGTATTAACCGGCAGCCTTATCAAAAAGGTAAATGTTTTGAATGTATTACTGGCTTCTATTGCATCGGTATTAATCCATTGGTTAATTATCGATCTGCCGTTCCTTTACGGCTCTATGTATCCGCATACTTTGGCGGGCTACGGTAAATCATTAATTAATGCTATCCCTTTTGAACGTAACCTGGCTTTGGGTAACCTGATATTCGGTTTGGTATTATTCGGTAGCTTTGAGTTGGCTAAACGTAAATACACCTTTTTGCAAACCCAAAAACAACTGGCACTGTAACGCAATATAAAGAAATAGTAAAGCGACCTGCCGGTAAGATGCAGGTCGCTTTTTTTATGGATTGATAATTTTATCCTGATATGAAAAACCTTGTAGTATTAACCGGTGCGGGCATTAGCGCTGAGAGCGGTTTAAAGACCTTCAGAGACAGCGATGGACTGTGGGAGGGTTACAATATCGAAGACGTTGCCACGCCCGAAGCATGGCAGCGTAATCCCGCCTTGGTACAGCAGTTTTATAACGAGCGCCGTAAATCAGTGCTGGAAGCAAAGCCCAATGCCGCCCACTACGCGTTGGTTAAACTGGAGGAGCAATATAACGTAACCATCATTACCCAAAATATTGATGACCTGCACGAGCGGGCCGGCTCAACCAATGTAGTGCATCTGCATGGCGTAATTACCCGTTCACAATCCAGCATCAACCCGGAGCTGACTTACCCGATCAGCGGATGGGAGATAGGTATGGATGAAGTATGCGAATTAGGGTCGCCATTACGTGCCCATGTTGTGTGGTTTGGCGAGGCCGTGCCGATGATTGAAACGGCGGCTAAGATTTGTATGAAGGCTGAGGTTTTTATGTTGGTGGGATCGTCGTTGGCGGTGTATCCAGCGGCCGGTTTAATCAACTATGTGCGGCGCGAGGTACCCAAATATATCATCGACCCAAAGATCCCGGAGGTGAATATGAGAGGAGAATTGACACTGGTGCGCGAGAAGGCAACAATAGGGGTGCCGGAGGTAGTTAGGCAGTTGTTAGGATAGCGGTAGAAAGTAGTAAATGATGTTTAATGAATAAATAATTCAATAATTCAATAATTAATTTGAAGACCTGCATTTTTAACTGGAGCGGAGGAAAGGATAGCGCCCTGGCGCTATACCACTGCCTGCAAAATCCTGATCTTGATATCAGGTACCTGGTAACAACCATTAATGACTCCGCCGACCGTATCTCGATGCATGGTGTGCGAACAGAATTACTGATTAAGCAAGCCGAAAGCATAGGCATCCCACTATACCAGATCCGCCTGCCCGAGATGCCCGGTATGGCAGAGTACGACGATGTGATGCGCTTTCATTTAAATCACTTTAAAAATGAAGGGATTACACATTCCATCTTCGGCGATATTTTTCTTGAAGACCTTAGAGCTTACCGGGACGCCCGCTTAGCCGGAGTTGGCCTTACTGGTATTTATCCCTTGTGGAAACGGGATACAACCGAATTGATCAACGAGTTTTTAAACCTTGGCTTTGGTACCGTAATAGCTTGTACCCAGGAACGTTTAGCGCACATAGCAGGGCAGGAGTTAAGCCTTGAGTTGATAAATGCCCTGCCCCACGATGTTGACGCTTGCGGTGAAAACGGCGAGTTTCATACCTTCACTTTTAAGGGGCCTATCTTCAAAAATACCATCGCTTATAAAACGGGCATCAAGGTATTTAAAGAATACGCCGTCCCAAAAAATACAGATGATTCATGTGTTTCGTCACAGGATCAAAAACCATCCGGATTTTGGTATTGTGACCTTTTACCCGGCTAACCTCCCATTTATTTGGCAAAATATGTAACAGAATAAGATTCTTTTAAATTTTATAATAAATTATATATCAAATAAATAGCACAATTAAGTTCAACTAAAAAGTTATAGAGTAACGATTTTTTAGATGTTTTTAGTCTTTAAAAAACAACATTTACCAAATAAAATTCTGTATTGGTAGTTTTTGTTTGTTAATTTATTGAATATCAATTATTTAATGTTAAAAATTGTATCTATAATAGCTGTCCTTAAAATCGGTGCGCATATCTATAAAGCGGCTGCCAACCTTGGCTAAAAACTCCTCATCAAGCAGTTCAAAAACGCTGTTCACTCCATCAGTCAGGTCCATTTCAGGGATCTTAAAAGTTTGCTCCAATGTACCCTGTTCTATCTTGATGATAAACTTCTGGTTCATACTCAAAATCGAAATTTTAAAATCGGGGTGCGGTAATTCGGCAATAATTCTCATATCGTTATTTATTCAAAAAGTTAGTCAATGGATCTTTGCCATCCAGTGATCCAAAGCTCGCTATCGGTCTGAAACGGGCAAAAAGTTCTTCGCTATACCAGTTTTCGCTGCGGGTTAGTTTAATTACCTCGGCATGTTCGCTGCTCTTGTAGGCAAAGTTTTTTACATCATCAATGCTTTCCCATAAAGAGAAAGTCGCCTGCCTGTAAAATGGAGCTTCACCTACACCGAAAGATGTTATATATCCTTGTGCGGAACTCATGATGCTTGCCACCTCATCAACATGGCTCCAAAAGTTTCTTAGTCGGCTAATCCTGATCGTTGCCCTGGTGAGCACAGCGACCGGGCCGGTATAATTTTGTTGATCTGGTTTGCCGAACGGCTCTTTGCCATCCCATTTGCCATGGCTTTGCAAAGGTTGGCACAATACGGTGTATCCTTCGTTACCTAATACTTTCCACCAGTTGGCTATAAAAGAATGATTGTAAAAGGCTTCGAAATCCTCACGGCTTTCCCAGCAGGCTAATACCCCCCATTGCTGCCAGTCGGGTTGTAAGTCAAAGGTGCCGTTTTTGCCAGAACCAAGCAGCTTGTAAAACGTACAGCCTTTTTGCATTAACAAAGGAAGCCGGTGTATGGCCATAGCCAGCAAGGCGAACGGGATAAATAATTTACGATACCGGACTATAGTTAAGCTGACAAACATGTACCGCTAAATAAAAGATTATATATGATATTCTAAGTATATAGTATCAAGTAGTTAGTATCAAGTACATCATATCTTCATAATCCTGCCGAAGTATGATTCTGTTATTCAACAGTAAAAAGAAAAATCTTGCGGCCTGAAAATCGTTACTTGATGCTATCTTTACCAGATGGCAGAGGATTTAAACATAACTACATCAACCGATAAAACAGAACAGTATACGGCCCTGATTCCACAAATTGAAGCATTACTATATGGCGAACCTGATTTAGTAGCCAATTTGGCAAATATTTGCGCCGCGTTGAAAGAACAATTCAAATGGTTTTGGGTTGGTTTTTACCTGGTGAAAAATGGTGAATTGGTTTTAGGCCCTTTCCAGGGACCTGTGGCTTGTACCCGCATTGGCTTAGGGAAAGGAGTTTGCGGTACAGCGTGGCAAAAGGCTGAAACGCTTGTTGTACCCGATGTGGAAGCATTTCCGGGGCATATCGCGTGCAGTTCGCTTTCACAATCTGAAATTGTTGTACCTGTATTTGATAACGATGAGGTAGTGGCGGTTTTAGATGTAGACAGCGAATTATTGGATCAGTTTGATGAAATAGATGCGAAATTCATGGAACAGATTGTGAAGTTGATAAAATTTTAATGAGCCGGATTTATTTAATTGCCGGGCTGGGCGCAGACACGAGGGTTTATAACAATATCGACCTTCAAGATCACGAAGTTATAACTGTTGACTGGATAGAGCCGGCACCACAGGATACTTTAGTTGCTTACGCACAAAAGCTTATTTATCAATACAATATAAAGCCTAATTCAGTACTGATAGGCAACTCTTTAGGTGGAATTCTCTCGGTGGAGATTGCCAAATTTATGCCCATTAGTAAGGTAATCTTAATCTCCAGTATCAAAACGAGTGACGAGGCTCCAGGCTATTTTAAGTTGTTCAGGAACTTACCCATTCAAAAACTGATCCCCGGAAAATTGTTTACTTCGATGGGTTTCCTGGTAAAACCAATGTTTGGTCATATGAGTGCCGAAGATGCCTGGCTGTTTAATGATATGCTAAAACATACTTCGCCGGTATTTGCAAAATGGGCGATGAACGCTGTGTTGCATTGGAAAAATGACGTTGTCCCCCCAAATCTTTATCATATTACCGGCGATAAAGACCTGGTTTTTGATTATAAACGGATTAAAAACCCTACCATAATTAAAGGAGGAACCCATATCATGATCTTCGACAAAGCCAAAGAGATCAATAAATTATTAAAAAAGATCCTTGCTCCAAAATGAAATTGAATGAGGATTACTATTTGGGTAATGATGTAGTTGCCATGAGTAAAAACCTGTTAGGTAAGTATTTATTTACCTGTATCGACGGTGTAACTACAGGTGGCTATATAGTTGAAACAGAGGCTTATAACGGAGTAATTGACAAGGCATCCCATGCCTACGGTAACAGGCTCACCACCAGAACGCAACCCATGTTTATGCGGGGTGGTATAGCTTACGTTTACCTTTGTTATGGCATCCATGAAATGTTTAATATAGTTACTTCGGTTGAAGGCGAACCGCATGCCATACTGATACGGGCGCTTAACCCCACAGATGGCATTGACGCCATGTTGCAAAGGCGCAAGATGCAGGTTGTAAAACCCAATATCACCGCAGGCCCCGGCTCGGTTGCACAGGCTTTAGGAATTTCGAGGAATATTAACGCCATTAGTCTGCAAAGCGATACCCTTTGGCTTGAAGACAGGGGACTCAGCTTTACCGATGAGGAAATTTCCATAGGCCCAAGGATAGGCGTAAGTTATGCCGGCGAAGACGCTTTTTTGCCTTACCGTTTCTATGTGAGAGGCAATAAATTTGTAAGTAAACCCAATAAATAGGCCTTTGGGAGGATGAATTAGCCACCGGCTTTTTGTAATATTGAGCAATGGATTATCAAAATACTTTAACGTTTGCAGCGGAACAGGATGAGCAGGATGTTTTAAAAGACTTTAGAAATCGTTTTTTAATACCAAAACATCATGGCCAGGATGCCATATATCTTTGTGGAAACTCACTCGGCCTGCAGCCAAAATCATCGGCCCAGTACATTGCCGATCAAATGAAGACATGGGAGAAGCTTGCAGTAGAAGGTTGGTTTCAAGGCGATGATCCCTGGTTGGAATATCACAAACCGCTTTCATCATCCATAGCTAAGATTGTAGGGGCAAATGAAAACGAGGTTGCCGTAATGAATTCGCTTACAGTGAATCTTCACTTATTGATGATAAGCTTCTATAAACCAAGTGGTAATCGATTTAAAATCGTTATGGAAGGCGGCGCTTTTCCATCAGACCAATACGCCGTGGAAAGCCAGGTAAAGTTTCATGGCTTTGATCCTAAAGATGCCGTTATCGAAATTTTTCCAAGAGATGGCGAATTAACTTTACGCACAGAAGATATTTTAAATATTATTAACCAGCATGCAGATGAGCTGGCTTTGGTGTTATTCAGTGGTATTAATTACTACACCGGTCAGTTTTTTGATCTACAGGCTATAACCCGTGCGGCGCACCGGGCTGGTGCTTATGCAGGTTTCGATCTTGCGCACGCTGCCGGTAATGTTCCCTTAAAGCTTCACGAATGGGGAGCCGACTTCGCCTGTTGGTGTTCGTACAAGTACATGAACTCCGGTCCGGGTGGTATCAGCGGTATTTTTGTCCATGAGAAGCATTTCGCCGATACAGAAATGAACCGCTTTGCCGGTTGGTGGGGTTATCGTGCAGATAAACGCTTTTTGATGGCTCCCGGCTTTGATCCGGCAATCGGCGCTGATGGCTGGCAGGTAAGTACCAGCCCTATATTGCTCCTGGCGCTATTTAAAGCCTCTATGGCTATTTTCGATGAGGTGGGTGGTATTGATATCCTCCGGAACAAAAGTGTTGCTTTAACGGGCTATTTGGAGTTTTTAATTAATGAAATCAACAAACGGCGAGGTGATGAAGCCTTCAAGATCATTACGCCGACAGATTCCGACGCTCGTGGCGGGCAGCTTTCGGTGGTTTGCACAAAAAACGCCAAAGCTATTTTCAAGTACCTCGCAGATAATGGCGTGATTGGCGATTGGCGCGAACCTGACGTGATCAGGTTGAGTCCGGTGCCTTTATATAATTCATTCACTGATGTTTATAAAGCTGTAAAGCATCTTTCAGAAGCTTTGGAAGCCGTAAAATAATAATGCAATATGGTTTACTATAATCCTAAAGAGTGGTTTTCATTTATTTTTAAGATCAACAAAGCCGATACGCTATGGGAATTGTTCCCGCTCATTTTGTCGGTGGGCGCCTACGCGGGCGCTGTTACTTATTTGCTGATAGATTTTTGGCACCTGCCGGATACAAGTTTGCTCAGGAAGGTGAGCTATATCCATCAAACCATTGGTTTTGTATTTTCATTGCTATTGGCGTTTCGCATCAATTCGGCGTATGATCGCTGGTGGGAAGGTCGTAAAATTTGGGGTAGCATGGTAAACAACAGCCGCAATCTGGCGCTTAAACTTAAACACATGGTCAAGCCATCAGAATATGCCTTTTTCAATTATGCCATACCCATGTATTCACGCGTTTTGCGCAACCACCTTCGGGATGTATATGTACATGAAGAACAAGATTTTGTTCCCATCGATTCAAAAAAACATGTGCCTAATCAGGTAGCATCAGCCATCATTGAAAACATTTACCGGTTAAACAAACAGGGAGAAATCAACCCCGAGCAGTTGTTTAGTATAACTTCCGAAATAGGTTCATTTACAGATAATTGTGGCGCTTGTGAGCGTATCAGAAAAACACCGATACCGTACTCTTACAATGTGTTTATAAAAAAGTTTATTTTTACCTACATCATGACACTGCCTTTTACCTGGGCTTTTGAGATGAAGTATTTCACCATACCCATTATCGGTTTTGTATTGTTTGTTTTTGCCAGTATCGAAATCCTTGCCGAGGAAATTGAAGATCCTTTTGGTTTTGATCCTAACGATTTGCCGCTGGATAATATCTGCGAGAATATTCAAAAACACGTAGGCGAAATCTTCGGGTAGTTACTATGCTCAAAATAGCTTTCGATCCCATCTACGCTCATCCGTTACCCGAGGGACACCGTTTCCCGATGTTGAAATATGAGTTGATACCAGCCCAATTATTGTATGAGGGAGTTATTACTATAGACAATCTTTTTTCGCCGGGCTTGCCGTCAGAAGATGTTATTCTTAAAACACATGATCGGCAATATTGGGAACAACTACGTGATCTTACTTTACCTGAAAAAGAACAACGGCGTATAGGTTTTCCTTTATCAGCCCGGCTTATTGAACGTGAAATGAGGATTGCAAGGGGGACAATTGATGCTTGTAAATTTGCTTTTGAAAACCGCGTTGCTTTTAATGTTGCCGGCGGTACCCACCATGCAGGCTCAAATTGGGGTGAAGGTTTTTGTATGCTGAACGATCAAGCCATAGCTGCTAATTATTTACTAAACAGTAATTTATCTAAATCGATCTTAATTATAGATTTAGATGTGCACCAGGGAAATGGCACCGCTCAGATTTTTGAAAACGAACCGCGTGTTTTCACTTTCTCAATGCACGGCGATAAAAATTTCCCGTTCAGAAAAGAACGCTCTGACCTGGATGTCCCCTTGACCGACGGTGTAGAAGATGATGAATACCTTCAAATTTTAAAAAACACATTGCCAGGGTTGATCCGCAGGCATCAGCCCGATTTTATATTTTACCTGGCTGGTGTGGATATTTTAAGTACTGATAAACTGGGTAAATTAGCTTTAAGCAAAGAGGCCTGCAAAGAGCGCGACTTTTTTGTTTTTGAACAATGCATCAATAACAATATCCCTGTGCAGGTTAGCATGGGTGGTGGTTACTCACCTCAAATAAAAGATATAGTGGATGCCCACTGCAATACGTTTAAAGCCGCAATTGATCTTTATTTTTAACCCTGCGGTAAAATCGCGGAAGCTTTATCCCGATGTTTTTTACTGATGATATTAAATCGGATAAAGAGTAGGATAGAGGCGGTTACCAAACCGAGCACCAGGCCGTACCAAATGCCGCTTACCCCCAGGTTAAATACAATTCCAAGTAGGTAACCAATGGGCAAACCAATTACCCAATAGGCCAGAAAAGTAATAAAAGTTGGCACATTTACATCGCCCATGCCGCGCAGAACGCCAAGGCCCACAACTTGTGTTCCGTCAAATAACTGAAAAAACGCCGCTATGATAAGTAACTGAGCAGCAATGTCAATTACCGCTTTATCAGAAGTGAAAACCCATGGTAATAAATGCCTGCAAAGGGCAAATACAATGGCAGTAAAGGCCATAAAAACCAGTACAATATGATAATTGGAGATAGCGCCAAGGCGTAAGTTTTTATGATCGCTAACACCAAAATAGTTTCCGGATTTTATGGCCGCCGCGGCCCCAATTCCACTGGCCATCATATAAGTCATTGAGGCTAACGTAATGGTAATTTGATGCGCTGCCTGGCTAACGTAACCTATGGTGCCTACCAATAAAGCCGCGCCGCCAAAAGCACTGATCTCAAACGTGTATTGCATAGCCACCGGCGCGCCTATTTTTAATATACTTAATGAGCGCATTCTGTCGATTTTTTTTAATGCGAAGCTTTTTAAATACGCTTTAAAATTTGCCGACCTGAATACATAAATACCCATCACAGTTGCCATTAAACAACGATCAATCAGTGTGCTGTATCCAACGCCTTTAATGCCCATTGGATGCACCCCAAACAGCCCTTTTACAAATACAATTCCCAAAAAAATGTTGAGTACGTTGCCGGCTACAGATATAACCATTGCCTGCATGGTAAAGCCCAGTCCTTCGGCAAATTGTTTAAACGTATTGAACAACAACAGCGGGATAAGCGATAAGCTTAGCAGCAATAAATAGGGTTTAGCCTCCGTAACAACTGCCGGCGATTGATCAAGATGACTAATTAAAAGTGTAGTGCCAAAGTAGATACCACAAAACAAAATCACGCCGCTCAGCATATTTAAAAACAGGCTGTTTGAAAGCAATATCCCACATTCCTTGTAATCTTTTCGGCCGTTGTTTTGTGCTATCAGCGGTGTTAATCCATATGATATACCCATACCAATAACCAAAGGCATCATAAAAAGGCTGTTTACTGTTGATATTGCAGCCAAAGAAATTGTACCCGCAAAATGACCAACAATAATGGTATCTGATAGCTGCACCGTCATATGGCCAAGGTTTGATAGTACAACCGGGCCCGCCAGCTTTAAACTTTCGCTATAAAATGGTCGGTATTTTTTAAAAACGGCTTTCATAATTGATTTGCAGGGCTGCAAAAGTAACGATTAAGGCCGGGAAATTATTGGTTTAACAAGCGGTATAATACTCTTCTTTTTCGGTAGTGTTGATGCGGATCAGTCCCGAAAGTATCAAATCTACCAGGATGCGTTGCGTACGCCGGCGGCCCATTTTTAAAAGTTCGCTGCATTCTTTAATGGTGATGCGGCCTGTTTTTTCCAGGTGCCCCAGCAGTGTTTTTTCATTTTCTGAATATTCTATCAAAACACCCTCGTCACCGGCAGATCGTTTTAGAACTTCCAATACTATTTTACTGGCTAATACACTTTTGTCTTTCACCCTTACATATGCCCACCACTTGCCATCATCAGCGAGGGCGTAATGGGGTTTAAGGTCGCTTGGCAAGGTATCAACTACAAGCACAAGCTTATCATCAACGTAAACTTCCTCAAATGTTGGTTCAAGCGCTGGCCGAATAAACATATGAGCCGCGCGAGTAATCATATACCGTTCCTCGTCTTCAGATTTTACGCCTTTTATAGTACCGTCATCCGCCACGCCAATCAATAATTTTCCACCTTTGTTATTGGCAAAGGAAACCATAGTGCGCGCTATTTTTTCGCAGCTTGTAATTGTTTTTTTAAAGTCGAGCGTAACGCCCTCGCCCTCAAAAATTAGTTTTTTGATATTCATTGTAGCTCCCGGTGCTTAAACTAATTATTGAGTTTTGTATGGTGTAAATATCTCCATCCAGTTTGCAGGCTTGGCTAATGGTGTAAAACCAAAATGTTCATATAAACCATGGGCGTCGGCCGTAGCTAACGACCATCGCCTTAAACCCTGCAAATCCGGATGGTTAACAATGGTTTGAATCAGCCATTTTGATAGCCCCTTTTTTCTGAATTTTGATAAAATAAAAACATCGCAAATGTAAGCGAAAGTAGCATGGTCTGTAACTACGCGTGCAAAGCCAGCCAGTTCATTTTGAGCGTAAACTCCAAAACACATCGAACTTGCAATAGCCTTTTCCAATCTTTCGCGCTGTATACCCTGCGCCCAATACGATTCATCATTTAAGTAGTTGTATATTGTTTCAACATTTAACAGAGATTTATCTGTTGAGATCAGGAAGCCCTTTTTTATAAAAGCCTCATCATTCATAAAAATAGCCATTACTTAAAATTACAAATTTGGATCGATAAAATCCAGGTTACGCACATAAACTTCATTCATTACAGACACACACATGTCACCGCTCTTGTCATAAATGTCAACGGGGTGATGAACAGCATATTTGCCAATAGTGTTCAATATATTTTCGGCCTCTGCAATGTCTTCTTCACTCAGGCTGATTTTGAAATGCAAATCAGTTAAACCAGGTTTTAAATAATCTATTTTCGACGATTTTGACCATACCTTTAACCTGTAACCTTTTTTTGTAAGCACCTGGTAAAACAAAATAGGGTAGAAGGGATCGGCCGCGGCAAAAAGAGTACCGCCAAAAATTGATTTGTTATAGTTTTTATTCAAAAAGCTTTTTTTGATTTTTACTTCAACTCCTCTATAGTCTTTATCAAAAGCGACAACCCAAATACGCTGAAACAGGAGAGGAGGGTAGATACGCATTGCCCATTTTAAAACTACCTCTGAAACTACCATAGGCCTAAATATCCGAATTTTAACATGAAAACTGGAGTCATCTGTAAGTAGAAAATTACTATTTTCATTTTTAATAACTATAATAGATTTAAAAAGTAAATTCTGTAGAAATTATTTCAAATAATAAGCAATTCAGATAAACAATCTATAGCTAATCGGGTTAATAGTATGTTCATTTTACAACTTAAACAATCTAAAAACATATAACTATGAAAAAGCAAATTTTAAGCCTTGCACTTGTCGCGACAATGATTGGTGCAATTACTACAAGCTGCAGTTCTGAGAAAAAAGCAAGCAGCGGGTCTGATAGCACCAAAATGGATTCGGCGTCTACAACAACTCCGGCAGCGGCAACTGATACTGCTAAAACCGATACCATGAAAAAAGACACGGTTAAAAAAGATACAGCAAAGAAAATGTAATTTTCGCCATCCAATAAAAAAGGTCTGGTTTTTAAAGCCAGACCTTTTTTATTGGGAAATTTTATTTTGCATTAAAAAGCGGTTTTGATAACACCACCGTCGGCCCGCAAAGAAGCGCCGTTAGTTGCTGCTGATAATGGACTGGCTACATAAGTTACCAGGTTGGCAATTTCTTCGGTAGTGATAAAACGCTTCAAAATAGATGTTCCGCGCACGTTGGCGAAAAAGTCTTTTTCAACTTGGGTGTTTGTAACGCCTTGGTCTTTTGCCAGGGAGTCGATAAAATCACCAACTCCCTCAGAAAGTGTCGGACCAGGCAGTACAGAATTTACCGTAACCGCGGTTCCTTGGGTAAGTTCTGCCAGGCCACGGGCTACCGCAATCTGCGCTGTTTTTGTCATGCCGTAATGAATCATTTCTGCAGGGATTTGCAATGCCGATTCACTTGAAATGAAAATTATTCGGCCCCAGTTTTTGGCAATCATCTTATCAAAATAAGCACGCGATAATCTTATACCACTAAGCACATTCACCTCATAAAATTTAAACCAATCTTCATCGGTGATTGCCTTAAATTCTTTGGGCTCAAAAATACCAACGTTATTTACCAGTATATCAACTTCGGGCAATATCGCGGTTAAATTTTCGACCTGTTGCTTATTTGAAAAATCGGCAGCAATTCCTTTGATGTTTTTGTTGCCGGTTTCAGCAATTAATTTTTGAACGGTTCTGTCAACTTTATTTTGATCGCGTCCATTAACGTAAACCTGAACGCCTTCGGTCGCCAATGACTTTGCTATCGCGTAACCAATACCGGCTGTTGAGCCTGTAACTAATGCCAATTTGTTGTTTAATCTAAGGTCCATGATTTTTATTTATGATTTGTTGTTAAGTACTAAATCAATACAATCATAATACCCAAATATAGATTTGTCAGTATTTCTAAATTTAACGTTAAATAGGTTTGACAAATCTTAGGATATATTACAAACGCCTGATTTTAGAGCTAAATTCCAATCAGTTTATTTATGTCATAATTAACAGACTGTTAAATTGAATCGATGGATTCCCCTACAAGAAAAAAGCCTTTGAGAAGCTATAAAAAGGGGAAATGAAGTAGTAAAATTTTAATGTTGTGAATAAGTTTATATCGCATAAACAATCACACCACTAAAATAGTAGTTCTTTTGATAAATACAAAAATATTATATTATTTTTTTTACAAAAAAAATGAAAGCAAAGTAACCATTGTCTTTATATCGCCAAAACTCAAAGACGGTGAACGCCTAACAACGTTATTTCGTTGTGAGTTTGGCAATTCAAAAGCCCTGTACTTTTGCTGTAAATCAAAAAAGCGAGGCCTCTGATCGCCCTTAAAAGTCAAACATAACTTTTGGCCGTCAACGGCAAGAACCAATAAGTATTTTTTGGGTGAATCCGATGCAACGACAACAGACGATTCGCAACCATTAATAAGTGTATCTTTTATGGTAGATAACTTTATAACTTCTTTTGAGGTACTATTAAGATAAAATACCTCACCCTTATCGTTATCTACCGGAGGAACAATAATAGTTATATATTCGTTAAAAGCACCCTTATCAGTCGTATCAGATCGAAAGTAATCTAAAACCTGTGAATGAGACTTAAAGGGAATTACGAGCAAAAAAAGAAGTAAAACTTTTTTCATGATAAGGGTTATTTTAAATGGTGCCGACCAAAATAATGTTTATAGTCGACATAATCAAGGGCAGGAGGGGGCATCCCCTGTAAAATACTTTCAGAGGTAATACCGACCTCTTTCAACTTCTTTTGATAGTGAAAGAAAGTAGACCGGGGCAAAAGATTACTCTTTCTTAATTCGTCCAGTGAATAATATTGCGAGAGGAGCGAAAGCGTTACAATCATCGGTTTATTATAACTGTTTTCACGACGAAGCTTTTCGTTTTCCTTTCTAATATTATCCCTCGTTTCATTAAGGGCATCTACTTTCTGCATAACATCGAATATTGATAATTTTTGTGTTAATTGGTAATCCTTTACCTTTTGCCAGAAAAATTCATACATCTCTTTGAATATTTCCAAAGAGAAATGTACGCTTTGCGTTATTATGGCATCATAATGCATTACAGGCTCAAACACAAAATGTTTGCTTTGTTCTACAAAACGCATAGCGTTTTTGTAAAATTCCGGCGAACTTTTGCGCGCCCAAAGATGATTGGTTTGGTCAAACATGAACGGTACATATTTACAATGCAATTCAGCCTTTTCAAACAAATAATTAATTTGAGCGGCCCTAAAAGTTACCTCATACCGGAGTATCTTATCGGCCATTTCCTGCAAATGGTCTAACGTTTCCCCGGTATTGTTTTTCTTTAAAAGTTCTTTACGATCATTCTTTTTAAACTCTGTACCCTTATGGTAGATTTTAAACGAATATCGTTTCGTATGGTAAAATAGGGTAGTACCGTAGTCTTTACCCTCGTTTTTAGAGGACCGACCATATTTCTTTAGCAATACTTTTTGTTGTTCCAGGTATGACAGCGCATCATTTTTTGAATTGAAAAATTGATTATAACACATGTCAAGACGTGTTAACTCAATATCAAACATTTTCACAGTCTGTAAAAAATGCTTTTTTACAAAGCCCTGCAAAAAATCAACAAGGTATTGGTAAATTGTTTCAGGTGACTGACTGTAATACCTTATAAACTGAATAACATTTGTACCAAAAAGATACTTTGGTATAGCAAAATTAAAGCTTATGAAATTTTGCGCAATATTATAAACGTAAGATAAAGTATAATGACTTGAGGCAATATAAATAGAAGAACGCTTAGTAAAAGCAGTAATGTTATTAGTATCATGATGAAGAAGAGCACGAATTTTGCTATTCTCAAACATTTCGCCCGTATCTTCATCCACCAAGATAATTGTCGAACCGACCTTTGAGGTCCGTTCAAATTGAGTTTTGATAATATTGTAAGTGTCGACATTGTTAAGTTTAAATTCGATTGTGTCAATCATGAGAAAATGAAGTAATAATATAATAAAGAGATTCAAAGCCTGAATAAATCTGTACAGCCGAACCGTCAGTAAAAACAACGTCACACGTATCAAAATTTATAGTAGTATCATCTACCTGTTTACCACTAATAAATTCAGCAAACTGACTTGGAGAAAGGTTTTGGTATAATTCCATTATTTAGAAATTGGAAAATCAATAAATATTTGTTTAGCATCTAAACCAGTCGCTTTACAATGGTCGATGTAAATCTTATGGTTTCTTTCACGCTCTTTTACAAATTCATCCTGTATAAGCGTTTTACCCGCTTCTACAGCTTGATTAAGCGCACGGAAGTAATCTATTTTAATACCAAATTCTTTTTCAAAAATGGTTTGATTATAGTGTATGCCCGCACGACTTAATGATTCATAGGTTAAAGCGTGAACGATATGCGGAAGCATATCTGTAGGTATATCAAGCAAATTAAAGTCGTAAAATTCTTTTCCGTCTTTATATTCTTTTACATACCAAATTTTATGCTCTATTCTTTGTGACATAGCTAAAGATTTATAGGTTAAAAGTTATTTTAAGTAAAAATCGACTATACCGAACGATCTAAACTTTAGGCGTAGTTTATCCACCCTCATTTTTGAAGCCTTTACAAGAGCTGTATTGGCGTTAAAATCGCCTATATAAAAATGTAAACTATTGGCAGATATCATAAACCGCCTACGGCCCTGATAGGGCCTTCGATCATAAGGTTGTACCACTACGTAGTACTCCTTAGCATAAGGTGTATTAAATAATAATGGCATAAAATTCAGGTTAAAACAAAAAGCCCGGGGATACCCGGGCTTTGGAGATTAGTAAAGAAAAACGGCCACCTTATCAGGATCAAATTTGCTGTATGTTTGTACGTTCCAGAGAGAACGGTACATGCAGGACATCCTGTATAAGGATACGATTTGATAAGGATGACCGCCTTTCTTAAAAGTAAATTTCATTCCGACCATCATCTCACCGAGATACAATCGGCCGGGTGAATAATCATAGGACATAGCCCATTATTTTTTTCGGATGAAAAAGAACCATCCGGCAGCGGCTGCAGCGCCAATCAATAAAATGTTTTTCATTTTGTCGTTAATTAAAAAGTCTAAAGCCTTTTGTTTAATTGAAGTGTCGAGACGTTTATCCCATTCTTTCGCCTCTTTCGTCCGGCCTATATGCAAGCCCCATTTATAAACACCTATTTCACCCGGAGTAAAATGTGTTTTAACAGCAGCTAACAGGCCGTTTACGTCTTTTGTGGCAAGCGCAAGAGCATCACCTTTAGTGTATAACTTGCTATCTGATTGCCCGAAATTCAAAAGGTCGTATTCGGGTGAACGGTAAGAGGCCAAAACCTTAAGGTCTGTAAACGCTTCATTAGATTGAACACCGGAAAGTGTCAACAGCAATGCAACGTTTATGCGGGTATTACTTACGGGATTTGCTGTAAGCAAATCACCAAGCGTAAGACCATAACCATAAGGTTGGTATTTGAGGTTTGAAGTTTTATCAAAAACCAAATATTCGCCGTCTAAGGAAAATTTGTTTTCGATCTGATCCGCTTTTAATCGGCTTACTAATTCCTGTTTATTCATAACTAAACACTACGAACGGGTGTAATTTCACCCAAGGTTATAGTACCATACCCTTGTGTACCGCTTAAGTCAAAAGAAAGTATCAAATCACCAACAACAAGACCAAGTTTTACATCAAATACAGAGTGTAAAGAGGTAGGATTTGAGTTTAAAAAACTTAAAACACAAGTGTTGTAATTAGGAATAGCTTGTGTACGCAAGCGCAATTCTGTACAATTAGCAACCTGCAACCTACGAACACGACCAACGTCATGTATATTAATCGTAGAAATTGCGGTTTCATTTGTACCATCATACGAATAAACGTAAACAGGCCATTGCGCCAAGTTTACAATATCGATGTAAGGATCATCCGTTACCGGGTGATCTATAGGGTACTGATTATACCCATTTTGATAAGCGGCATTAACGTCGTCCGACGTTTTAGGGTTAGGGTCTGAAATTGTAATATTCATAATTAATTAGGAATAACATCAAGTGAGATAGGAACATTAGCATCAAAATCGTGATGCTCATTAAAGTTAAGAGGTATAGTATTACCGTTAACGGTTGTAGCAAATTGCCCGGCGCTACCTTGCCCACCTTGCACACTAACTACGTTAACCGTCCAAAGCCTGTTTGGAATGTTAACTACTTTAGTTTGACCGGGGTAAAGGTCTATATCAACGGTTAAACCGTCGATAGAAGATAAATGTATTATCGTATGAGCATTAGAAGTACCGTTATGCGCTGTAATAGTTCCAGAGACAGCGCAAAGGTTTGTATCAATGTGATCAGATACGTAATTAGCATCGCCCAATATATTTGGTTTGGTATCACCATTGGCTAAACCCGTAGCGGTATCGTATTTCTCTAACGTTGCGTAATGAGCATACCCTGTATTACTACCGTGGCTATCTAATACGCACGTTAAAGACGAGGCCAAAGGCCGCCAACCATAAACAACGGACGGTTGTCCGGGATCAACAACCACCGGGGCGGCAGGTGAATCACCATCGCAGCAGCGCAAATCACTAAAAGACGATTTGATAAAGTGTCCCCACTTACTCATAATAATAAACATTTATAGCCGCTAACCAACAATTCAAACTGAATTGTAGGTATAAACGAACCTGTCAAAACGGGATCAAACCCCGCCCCATTTTGCACGTAATAACTACCCGATAAACGTATATCGGTAAGGTATTGCATGCAATTACGGCTGAAAACTAAGCCTTCGGCAACTTCGTCAAATTGAGACAGAACGAATTGCTTAAAAGCGGCCATATCAGCCGGAGCGGTAAGTGTGCCGTAACACAACTGAATAAAAGTGCGGTTAACACCGCTAAGGTTAAAGGTTAAGCGGCTATAGCCAATGTTGTTGCCGACTGTTTCCAAGTCAGGCAAAAGCATATCCATATAACCGACATACACCGAATTTTGAAACTGTGTAGTCTGATGCTGATTTAATTGATGGTCTAAAAAGTCATCACTTGGAAAACGTATAACACCAACAAAAGCATTGACGTTGTCAAGCTTTCGTGATGTTACGTTTTGTAACAATTGCTTACACCATTCCTCCGTGCCATAGTCGTTGCCCTTGACAAAGACCTGACTAAGCGTGTTTTTTTGTTCTATTGGCATTAGGTAATTGAATTAAGCGGTTTTAATAGCGTCAAGCCAAGAAGTAATTTGTTTGCATTCAGAAGCATACAAAACATAGGTTAGATGATCAACAAGCTTGCCCGTCAGGACATCGTCTGAAAACAACGATTTACCCCACGTAGTGAAATTAACATTAAACACATGAATCCAACTTTTTGCATAATTAGGAAGACTCCTATTACCATAGGCAATAGAAACAAGCTTGATAGTCGGAACAGACATACCCTTAACAACTTTAATAATTTCATCATGATCAACAACCTCTCTATCCATTAGTGTATGGAGCAAATTAGCGTTTCCCTGATGCAAACTACCAACGCTATAACCTTGACTACCTAAAGAAGTTGCAGTAGCTTTAGCAGTTTTAATTTGCGAAGACTGTGTGTTAACATAATCAGCACCTACCGCCTTTTCACCATCTGAATTTGCCTTATCAATAGCGCTATTGGTCATAAAGGGCTTAAAAACTTTATTATAAAGTATAAAACCGCCCAAGCCAATAGCACCCACTATTGCTAAGTCAATTAAAGACTTAGGATTAGGCATCTTAAAAGACGGTGCTTTATAAGACTTAAAATTTGCCATTTTATAGGGATTTTTGAGGTTTTTATTAGGCTTGAAGTCTAAAACTTCGCCTGTATCCGGGTCAATATTTTGGGTCATCTGATAATATTGACGTTCACGGCGATTTAACCTTTCTTTATAATTTCCCCGTTGGGATTGGTAATCGCCAGTTCCGTCACTTTTATTAGACATACCCAATAAACCCGCTATATTTCCCTCAAATGCCATTATCCGGGCATATCATTTGGATCAAGTTCATTATCGCCCGGATTCATAAAATCCTGAATTTTGCGAACGATAATAAAGAAGCTAAAGGCTAAAATTATACGAACATACCACGAATCTAAGTGCTTAAAAACCTTGTCTTTTAGTTCAGGCTCTACGCCCTCACGCTCTTTACGTTGGTATTCTTTGACATTCTCGTCATACCAAAGTTGAGATTTATTGCTTAACTCGTTTAAGTCGGTAGGGTCGATGTCAACGGTTTTCTTTAAAACCGATGAAATCAAATTAGGTAATTTCATTAAATAATTTTGATTAAATAAATTAAGCCCGGTTAAACCGGGCCATAGTAGAAGTTTAATTAACGGCGGCGTCCGCCACCGGATGTTAAAAGAAGAAGCAAACCGCCACCTATAGCGGCAGGTAAAGCCCAAGAGGGTAAGCCGGAAGAATTTGTAGGATCGTTAGCACGACCACCTACACCAGTATTAACGTCCACTTGAGCATGCGCACGACCAGACAAAAAATCTGTAGCGGCACCAAACAAACCAGTTAAAGACTGACCTATGGACGGTGACGTATTAGACACTGCCTGTGTGCCATCAAGGGCAGACACAGGAGCGCCGCCAGTGGCGTTACTTTTATTTTTATCAAAAGCATTGCCCAAGCCTTGCACGCCAACGTAATTACCAACAACATTTCCGGCAGCTTTACCAACTCCTTTTAAAATACCAAGGTTTATTTTACCAAAGGTTTTCCAAAAAGACATACCCTAAGATTTGGCCGGAATAGCGGCAACCGCCTTTTCCTGATGTTTAGCTTGTAAGTTAGCAGCTTTGTTTAATATAGTCATATCGGTGCGATATGTCCAATAAACAAGGACATTGTTACCTTGTGTAACTTGATTAGGATTGAATTTGATATCAAATTCCACACCGTTGAAATGTTGGTGAAAATCCATCAATACAAATGATTGATCCTGTTGAAACGAAGCGCCCAAATCATAATTTGACCCGGCTGGAATCAACTGTTTACCATAACGGGAAACCTTTCCAAGGATCAAATCACCAAAAGTCAAATTTTCGCTATAGCGATCAGATGAGATTGTTATGTTTTGGATAACGTTATTGGTAAAGTTTGTTTTGTCGTAATTCAAAATTACGGCACGTTTCACATTATCACCTAAATCGTATTTGCGGCTACTTTCAGAAGCCTGTACAACTACCGATTTAATTGAAGGAATAAACTCCTCATAACCTACTGATTTTAGAGGTTTCACCTCTAAGTAGGAACTTGCAGTTATGGCAGGTACAAACAAATCTTTCATGTTTGACACTTCAACGAATAAAAAGTCATCACCTTTAAGGTTGATATGACCGCCAAAAGGAATAACAAAGGCAATCAATGAACCAAGATTGCTATTGATAGTATCCCCGTTGGAATCGAACGCATATTGCGTAAGCATATCGACATTTGACGCAAGGCCCAGCTTTTTAAAGTCGTCTTGAACAATAATATCCTGTACACCGTTTCGGTTAAGGATGACTTTTACAACTGATTGTTCAAAATCAACGTCAGAACTTACAGGCGTTCCGGTCGGATTGATAAGGTAGGCTAATACCGCTAAACCGTTAACTGTTTGGTTGCGGATATTTTCGGTTTGTGTTTCACGATTACGTATAATCATTATGCAGTATGATTTTTAAGTTTTTCTATCATTGGTTTTAATTGGTCTTTAAAAAAGTACCAAACGCCGCCAACGATTGCGGCAAGGAGGATAAAAGGCTGTAAGGCACGTGGGATTAATCGACCCACAATTGGAATGCGTGAACCGCCACCACGATACGAGCGACGATTATTAAAACGGGGTTTATTATAACGTGGTTTGTTATAACCACCGCCGTAAGATTTGCGGCCGAAACGGCCACGTTTAAAAAATGCCATGCTTTTTTGTTTTAGCTTGTTATACTTAGTTTGCAAAGCACGTAGTTTATTATTTTTGGGTTTACGTGTCTTTTTTATCATTTCGATTTGATAAAGTGTAAATACTGCATTCGCAGTAATCAGAGGTTAGAGGTATAAAAGTCCAACCCGTTGGACTGAATGTTCCGTGTTACAGACTCGGAACATACACACATCTTTATATGTTTAAAACGGGGATAAAGTGGGAAAGGGTAGAACCGCCGTTAACGTCTGCAATCTCCCTGTTAAGGAATCCCTTAACAACTTCACAGAAGGTAACACCATAGCGCAAACCAATCAATTGAAGCTGTTTAAAGTCTTCAGGATCAATTAACATACCGATCTTTTGGTCGGTTGGCTTTGGCTTTAATCGTTTAACCCTATAGCTGCCTACGACCTCATAAGGAAGTGCATTTTTTAATGCATCACCTAAAGCGCCGTCAGGCTTTGGAGCAGTATTTTTCCTACTTGCTCTATTCTGTTTTTTCGGTTGTTGCTGTGGTTGCTGTGGTTGTGACTGTACTGGTGTTGACATTGGATTTTTTAAGTTTTGAAACGATGTTAAAAAATAGATGAATTAGGGCGGAGGCAAGCAAAGCGCCACCGTAGTTAATAAGGGTATTGCCCACGCTATGCATATACGGCGTGCTTGCGGCAATAGGAAGCGCACCCGATACAACTTGTGTAACCGGGTGTGTCAATGTGTCTGTAATCAAAGTTGAATATGGATTTTTTCGATTTCGCCCCGAAACCAGAGGTTTACAAACCATGCATGTATATACGAACGAAAAATCTTTGCACGATAGCGCTGAAAAGAGCCATACGTGTACCGAGGCGTAAAAATAGACGAGTGATCTAAGTCTTTTTTACGACATTGATAAAACGGTCGAGCAGGGATAAAAGGCAGTTTTTTTTTAAGGATGTACATAATTAGAGGTTTAAGAGGTTAATAAGTTAGAAATTCGTGCATAGGAAACAACGAAAAGGCTAACAGCCCTCTTACCACCGTGCCTATTGCATAGACACGCCGATTTTAGGGCTGAAAGCCTAAATTCTATGTATTCCTGGAATTCACGATTTTGATAAAAACGGTATAGGAATAACGTATAGGTGGCTAAAGCCATCGATACATACCGTTACACTCTATGTGAGTTAGGGATGCCTACGGCGTATAATAGGCCCTGCCGGGGGCTGTTGTTTAGGACGCTACCGCTACCAAGCGGAGAAAACAACTAACTTAAAAAATAAGCAGCAGCGCCGAAACAAACGGCGGCAATAATCCCGGTTTTCACAACCGGAGGAACAGGAGGGAGGCCGCTATTAAAAACGGCAATTTCTTTGCGACGACGAGCGGCTAAATCCGGCGATGTAACTAATTCATTAGTTCCGTTTTTGTGCGTTTTATCGTATTCAAGCATCTTATCAGTTACCGTTTTGGTATTGCGGGTGCTATTCCATAAGGTAATTATCTTACCGAGCGCACCCGAACCCTCATTATAACCAAAACTAATTAATGCATCGAACTGGTTTTGTGTGGGATTTGTTTTTAAATCCCGGTTGATCTGAATTTCAAGCGGATGAATATCCGATTGCATTAACTGGACACCGTAAGCAACGGTAATAACCTGCGTACGTAACGCAGTTTCACCGATGCCGATCTGATGACCGTAACCAATGGAATATTTTTGTACGTTATTTACGTAACCATCCGGATAAGCTTTGGCGCTAAAACTTTCAGTAGATTTTAGGCGGCTAATTGCGGCAGATGATGTATTCATAATAAATGCTGTTGCGACTGTTGTTAATAAAATTAAACGTTTCATGTTGTGTATTTAAAGTAATCTCCAAGACCGCCCAGAGGTATAAAAACCTCACTTTTTGGCGCAGTATGGGGAACGTTATCCGCTTTTAGCGGAAACGTATAAATCACTTCTTTGCCATTATCAAATACAATTTCGATAAGCAGCTTTGCGCCTTTTACCATGTGAAACCCAGTTTCACCGGGCTTAAGCAGTAAGGGTTTTTCTAAAATTTGGACGGCCATTTTCGTTATTAATTAAGGGTGAATGAAATTTGTGAAGTAATATCTCAATTGACTTTATTTCGATCCGGTATTCACGGTCACGTTTCGACGCAAGCGTTTTTTTACTAACCGGCTCTAAACGTTCTTTGAAAAATCGCCAATTTTGAAACTCATTTTGATAAAGCTTTTCCAGTAACGCTATAAGCGTTTCACGCTCTTTTCTACTAAATGAGAATGTAGGTTTGATGTTAGATTTTGTCATGATTTAAAAGTTAAAAAGCTATAGAGGAAGAAGTTTCTTTAATTTCTTTATCTTTTTCTTTAATTTAAAGTTTTTACGTTCAAGACGCTCACGGTCATCGTAACAGGACCGGCGGCTATCTACGTGAAATTTTAAATCTTGCCTCATATCGTATACATAATAAAATAGCCTACGAACCGCAAGGACAAAAAGAACAGAAACTATTAAAACAACTTGTAAATAGATTATAGACATAATCAAAAATTAAAATGGATGTGAATGGTAATTACCCGACAAAAGGTTATAAACCGAAAGGCCGAAACCAATTAAAGCGGCAATAGACATAAACCAAATAAGCAGGTATATAAACCTGTAAAATAACTTATTCATAATGTTTGAGGTTTGAGATTAAAAATTGTTGTTAAACAAGTAAAGCGCCCCGAAGGGCGCTTTACAGAAATAAATATGTAGTAAACCTAAACTACCTTAATGTTATGAACAGGCTCTATTACCATAGGTTTTGAACGCCGAACAGGCGGTAAACTGTTTCCTTCTTTCAAATAATTGACTGCCTGATCTTGCATCCGGAGGTAACAACGTTCCATCCGAAGCAGAATAAAGGGTGGTCTAAAAGGGAAAGTAGGAATAATTACAAACTGTTGTTTTAATTCAATCCATATAGGCATTATCGAGCCGAGTTCATACGTAGAACCTTGATAGGTCATAGTAACTAATTGCATAAGGTTTATTATAGTTTAAGGTTGTAAGTAAAGAATTAAATTTATTAGTTGCAACATATATTGAATTGCAACCACCTGAAATATTATATTAAATTTTTCAGGGCTTTTTTAAATTTTATTATTTCTGTATAACAGTGAATGTCAAAGAACTAAACACCGCCTTTTACTTTCCATCATAATATACATTATGTTAAATATAACAACGAAATAAAGAGGCCCTTTTTCAAAGACCTCTTTATTTCGTTGTTATTTTATAGCATCAATCTCTGCTTTTAACTTAGCAGCATTGGCATCGTCTTTAACGCCCAAATAGTAGGTTCTTAAATTTGTTAATGCATCAATTGATTTTGGATTTAAATCCTTAGCTTTTTGCAAATATGGTTTCGCTAATTCAAATTGCGCTTTTGCTTTTGCAATAGCTGCATCGTATTCTTTTTGCTTGTTAGCAGGTAATTTATTAGCCGCATTGTATTCGTCAATTGCCGGGTTAATAATTACATAGCCTAAGTTTAAGTTAGCTTCAAAATAATTTGGATCAATTTCTAAAGCTTTCTTATACATATCGGCAGCTTTACTGTAGTTTTCTACTTTGGTAGCCTGTAGTTTAGCTTTAGTAGCAGCATCTTTAGCTTTCGCCTGTTCTTTGATGATAGCCTCAGCTGTTTGAGAGTACGTTAAACCTGCATAATAATAAAGTGTTTTATTTTTAGGATCAGCAGCTAAAGCAGCCTGGATTTTATCCAAAACCTCTTTTTCTTTACCTGTCTGAAGGCTGATCTCTATTTCCCTTTTACGTAGTTCAGAATTTGACGGGTATTTTGCAACACCATCAGAAACTATTTTAAGTGCGTTTGCGGTATCGGCGCTTAACAAATAAACAGATGACAGATCAAGGTAAATAGTCTGTACTTTTGAAAATTTTGTAGTAAGTAACTTGTTATAGTTTGAAATAGCCGCAGGATAATTTTTTGAATTTGCCGCAGATAAGCCAGTGTAGTAAATAGCGTTAGTATCCTCTGGTAAAATGGTGCGGTAATAATCAAAAGATTTGTAAGCCAAATCATATTTGCCGCTACCGTACTCAGCAACACCTTTGGTAAGCTGGTACTGCGCCAGGTTTAAATTGGCTGTTTCAATTATTTGTTTGTTTTCGCCCTTAGTATCCAGTTCTTTGGCCTTTTTCAGTGCCTCTTCTGCTGTTGTAAACAAAGGCAATGAAGTAGCGGCAACTGTATCAAGATTTGCATAAGTAGAATAAATAGCTCCCTTCAAAGCGTATGTTTGAGGTAACGTAGCTGTTTTTTCATTAGCTGCCGCTTTGTCAATCGATTCTTTTGCAGTTGTAAGACTTGCTTTTGCTAAAGGCGTACCTCTTAAGCTTTCATACTTTTCATATTCTGTTTGCGCAGTTTTTAACTCGCCTTTTTGTGCAAACGTTGTTGCTGAAACGAAGCCCAAAAGGCCAGCCATCAAAAGTTTGATTTTCATGTTTTGTTAATTAGTAAGCTGTTTTAATTTATTGTTTATTCTGTCTAATTGATCTTTATTATTGGTTGTAGCGTAAACCAATTTTAATGCTTCTAAACCTTTAATGTTATTGGGCGCTATTTCATTTGCTTTTTCAAGCCATTGAACAGCCATACCTAAATTTCTTCCACTCTCCCCCTCGTGTTTGCTTAAAGCGCTTTGTTTAAGGTATAATAACCCCAAATTGAATGCCGGGTCATACGCCGATCCGTTCAATTCAATGGTGCGCAGGTACAATGATTCTGCCTGATCGTATTTATTTAAATGATCATAACAGTTGGCTGCCACAAATGAAATATCGGCGTTATTTGCGTTAATGTCAAGTAGTTGACCAATTAATGGTTCTAACGACTTATAATCTTTTAAATTATTATAAATATTAGCCTCGTCAAGCAATAAAAACCTATCAGCAGGTAAAAGCTTTCTGCCTTTTTTTAAAATTTGGAGCGCTTTTGAAGTATCGCCCAATGATTTGTAAATATTAGAAGCAGTTTCGATGTACTCTGTTTTTGTACTATCAACAGCTAAAAGATTACTGTAATACTTAGCGGCATCAACCAAATTACCCATTTTATTATTTGAATACGCTATGTAGTCATTTATCTGGGTGAAATTTGGAGCGTATTTTTTTGCATTTTCAAAAGACTGCCTGCCATTCGCAAAATCAGAGTTGTTTACAAACTCAAATCCTTTACGGATATAAACGTTAGCTAAACAGCGTTTCGCATAGTCTATTTCGGGCTGGTGGTTATAAATTTTGGCGTTGCCTGATAATTTATCCACCAATGCAGATGTTTGAGGTAGTAAAGTAGCTGGTTGGCCGGTCGTATTTGCAGAATCAATATACAGTATACTTGCATTGATCAAAGCCCTATAGCTGTTCTTGGCCAGATCGGCAGAGTCTGACCTGGTAACTACTAAACTATCTGCCGACTTTTTAGCGGCACGTAAATACTTTAAATCTTTACTTTGCTTGTAAAAAGCGAGGTTATTCACCACAACTTTCAACGCTTCGGATTGAGCGAAGGCAAAAGTTGTGGTCATAAATGGTATTAAAACCGATAAAACAATTTTACGGCACTGCATAGTTTTTATTCAGTTGGTTCGTTAGTTGTTGGCTCCTCTCCTTCTTCTGTCGTTTCGCCTTCTGTGGCCGGACTAATTTCGGTGTTTTCGTCAACTTCTTTCTCTTCGTCTTCGTCGTGCTCAATTTTTGCAACTGATGCAATTTCGTCGTTTCCTTTGAGTGAAATTAACCTTACACCTTGTGTAGCCCTACCCATTGTGCGTAGCTCACCTATAGCGATACGGATAATGATGCCTGATTTATTAATGATCATCAGATCTTCCTTATCAGTAACACCTTTTATGGCAACAAGGTTTCCTGTTTTTTCAGTAATATTTAAAGTTTTTACACCTTTACCACCGCGGTTAGTTACCCTGTAGTCGTCAATATCGGTACGTTTGCCATAGCCTTTTTCAGATACTACCAGCACAGTAGTTTCAGCATCGTTAATACTGATCATACCCACTACTTCATCGCTTTCGTCATCAAGTGTAATACCACGAACACCGGTAGCTGTACGTCCCATTGGCCTAACGGTAGATTCGTTAAATCGAATAGCTCTGCCAGATTTAAGCGCCATTACAATTTCGCTGCTGCCGGTAGTTAAAGTTGCTTCTAATAATGAATCGCCTTCATTAATGTTGATGGCATTGATACCATTAGCACGCGGACGGGAATAAGCTTCTAACGAAGTTTTTTTGATGGTACCTTTTTTGGTACACATGATGATGAAGTTATTCTCCAGGTATTCTTTATCCTTAAGGCTAATTAGCTTGATGTAAGCTTTGATGTTTTCCTCTTTGGGGATATTGATAATGTTTTGGATAGCACGCCCTTTTGAGGTACGGGTTCCTTCTGGTATCTCAAATACACGTAACCAGTAACATTGACCAGATTCGGTAAAGAACAACATGTAGTTGTGGTTTGATGCCACTAACAGGTGCTCAATAAAATCGGCATCACGGCTGTTACTGCCTATAGATCCTTTGCCACCTCTACCCTGGCGGTGATATTCTGTTAAAGGTGTACGTTTAATGTATCCTTCACGTGATATGGTAATTACCACATCTTCATCCTCAATAAAATCCTCAGTTTGCATTTCTGCAGATGAGTGAACTATTTCGGTACGGCGCTCATCGCCATATTTTTCTTTGATCTCAGTAAGCTCGTCTTTAATGATCTGCATCCTTAAACCTTCATCGGCTAAGATAGATTTTAAGTAGTCTATCAATTTCATCAACGCGGCGTACTCATCTTTGATCTTATCACGCTCAAGTCCGGTTAACCGGCGCAGTGTCATATCCAATATAGCGCGGGCCTGGATATCTGATAATCCAAACTGGGCTATCAATCCTTCCCTTGCTTCATCAGGTGTTTGCGAAGCACGAATCAGGCGGATCACTTCATCCAGATGATCTAAGGCGATCAATAAGCCTTCCAAAATGTGCGCGCGTTTTTCTGCTTCGGCAAGTTCAAATTTGGTACGACGAATTACAACCTCGTGCCTGTGCTCTACAAAGTGATGTATCAGATCCTTAAGGTTAAGCATCATCGGGCGGCCATTAACCAACGCGATGTTATTTACGCTAAATGAAGTTTGTAAAGCAGTGTATTTGAATAGGTTATTCAGTACGATAGCGGCATTCGCCTCGCGTTTTATTTCATAAACAATACGGATACCTTCCCTGCTCGATTCATCACGAATGGCAGAAATACCTTCCAATTTTTTATCGTTAACCAATTCGGCAGTACGCTCAATCATCAGGGCTTTGTTAACCTGGTAAGGTACCTCGGTAACGATGATGCGCTCCCTGTCGTTTCCGTGAGTCTCAATCTCGGCGCGTGCCCGGATAACAACCCTGCCCCTGCCGGTTTCCAATGCTTCTCGTGGGCCTTCAAAACCATAAATAATGCCACCTGTAGGGAAATCCGGACCTTTAACGTGTTTCATTAGTTCTGAAACCTCAATCTGGCGGTTATCAATCAATGCAATTGTAGCATCTATAACTTCCGATAAATTGTGTGGGGCCATGTTGGTGGCCATACCTACCGCTATACCAGATGCACCGTTAACCAAAAGGTTAGGGAACTTAGATGGTAGTACAGTTGGTTCTTCTAAGGAGTCGTCAAAGTTTAATTGAAAATCGATGGTATCTTTATTGATATCGGCCAGCATTTCTTCGGCAAGTTTTTGCAAACGTGCTTCTGTATAACGCATTGCCGCGGGCTCATCGCCGTCAATAGATCCATAGTTACCCTGCCCCTCAACCAGCAAGTAACGTAAGCTCCACTCCTGGGCCATACGTACCATGGTATCGTAAACGGATTTATCACCATGCGGGTGATACTTACCCATTACCTCACCCACAATACGGGCAGATTTTTTGTAAGGTTTATTAGCATTTAAACCTAAGTCAAGCATGCCAAATAAAACACGCCTGTGTACAGGTTTTAAACCGTCGCGAACATCAGGTAATGCCCTTGATACGATAACCGACATTGAATAGTCAATGTAGGCAGATCGCATTTCTTCATCAATATTTATTGAAATTATCCTGTCTTCCTTGTGTGAATTATCGTTTTCTGTTCCTTCGGCCATTTTTGTTTATTTGTAGAACCTTCTTCTTATAATTTGCGCCTTAAAATTGATTTTTAAGCGACCTGCGAAGTTAAGAAAATAGTTGATTAATGTGACAAAACAGCATACTTGCCCCTGTTTTTTTTATGCACATTAGCTATTTTGTTACCATTGCAGCCTTGTTTTATTAATCTTCACCCAATGATCCTCAACCTTATTGCCATTAGGCAAAACGCTAAGTAATTTAAGTGTATCATTACTAATGCTATAAATGTATTTTACAGTTTTATTAAGGAGTTTAGATGGTTGCAGACTATAGGTTTGGGTTTCAAAGCAGGTATCTCCTTTGATTTCATAGTCTCCTTTTTCGTAAATAACATTCGCTTCGCCTTTTTCTTTCAGCGTAGCTTTATAATGCAATTTATCATAACTGCGCTGTAAGGTATAACCAACAGACGCGGTATCAACTTTTCCGTTAAAAAGCCCCCCTTTGTATTCCCAAACACCTTTCAGATAAATATGCCCGGTATTAAATGAGCATAAAATACAGACGAGTAAAACAGGCAAAACAAGCTTTTTCATAAGCGAAGATCTTAGGCCCAGTTAATTCCCTTTTTTAATAAAGATAATGTTTTTTCTTCCTCGCTGCCTGCGGTGGGCTGATAATTATAAACCCATTTTGCTGTGGGCGGCAAACTCATCAAAATAGATTCGATACGGCCGTTTGTTTCCAGCCCAAACCTTGTGCCCGCATCATATACAAGGTTAAACTCGGTATAACGGCTACGGCGCTGATATTGCCATTGCTGTTGATCGGCAGTGTATTCTTTAATTCTGTTACGATTCACCAGTTCTGTATAAATTGGTATAAACGAGCGGCCAAGCGCTTTTGAAAAATCAAAGATATTTTCCCAGCTCAGTTCATCGTTTGCGGTTAAGCGATCATAAAAAATACCACCTATACCCCTGGTTTCGTTACGATGTTTGACGTAGAAGTAATCATCGGCCCAAAGTTTAAAACGATGGTAAAAGTCGTGATAATAGGCATCGCAAACGTCTTTCAGTCCTTTATGGAAGTATTGAGCATCTTCTGCAATAACGTAATGAGGCGTAAGGTCAATCCCGCCGCCAAACCAACGTATGGGCTTGGCATTGCCTCCCATGGTAGAGGGCATTTCAAAATACCTGATGTTCATGTGAATGATGGGTACCATCGGGTGGTTGGGATGGATCACGATAGAAACGCCGGTAGCAAAAAAGTCATCAGAATCAACCTGCAATGCACGTTTCATGCTATCGGGAAGCTGGCCATGTACAGCCGAAAAGTTTACTCCCCCTTTTTCAAAAATATCGCCGTTTTGAATGATACGTGTGCGACCGCCACCACCACCTTCCCGCTCCCACTTTTCTTCTTCAAACTTAGCTATGCCATCAGTATGTTCCAATGCTGCACATATCTCGTCCTGTATCTCTTGGTAATCTGCCGCTATTTGTTCTTTGCTAATCATTACTGCAAATGTAATTTAATTTGAGAATTTGAAGATCTTAGAGTTTTAAGATGGCAAAACCGCCACGTGTTAAAACGCTCGATTGTTTAATTTTCAAATCAACTTATTTCTACATAGTCCAGATCTTTGCCAAACGTTTCCTTGAGCTGGCTTAGCGCAAATAACGAAATTACCGTTAAAATTATCATCATGATATATCCTGCAGAAATATAGCCGTAATGATCTTTAAATAGATTAAACACCATGATGATTGGGATAAGTAAACCGCGTACAAAATTAGGCACCGTGGTGGTAACGGTCGACCGGATATTAGTACCAAACTGTTCAGAGGCTATGGTAACAAATGTAGCCCAATAACCTACAGTACAACCCATAAAGAAACTAAGCACAGCGAATTTTTCAGGGGTAATACCCTGGCTACTCAGGTAAAAATACACGCTTACTAATGATAAAACCAGGAAAACAACCATAGTTAATTTTCTTGATTTTGTAAACTGGGCTAAAAGACCTGCAACAATATCGCCAACAGCGATTCCGATATAGCTATAAAAAATACCATCTCCTGGTTTAATAGCCGCTGTTGCGCCTAAAGCCACTCCAAACTTATCTGAAAAGCTTATTAAAACGCCCACAACATACCATAACGGCGCCCCTATCAATATGCAAAACAGATATTTCTTTAATCTTTCCCAACTGGTAAATAATATAAGCATGTTGCCCCTTGAAACGCTGCTGTTTTTTTCATTTTTAAACATTCCGGATTCAAAGGTGCCAATACGAAGTAATAAAAGTAAAATACCTAAACCACCACCTACAAAATAAGCGTTTCGCCATCCAAATTTGGCAACAAAATATGCCGCCGTAGCCCCAAACAAACCAATTACAGCAACCATCATAGTGCCATAGCCCCTGTTTTCTTTGCTCAGTGTTTCGCTTACCAAAGTAATACCGGCACCAAGTTCACCCGCAAGGCCAAGGCCGGCTATGAAACGTACCGCGGCGTAGGTATTTACATCATGTACCAGGCCATTGGCAAAGTTGGCAATAGAGTAAAGTAATATTGAGCCGAAAAGAACTTTAATGCGGCCAAGTTTATCGCCTACAATGCCCCATATAATACCGCCAAGCAATAGCCCAAACATTTGTACGCTTATGATAAATTGACCTTTATCGGTTATTTGCTCGGGTGTTAATCCAAGATCTTTAAGACTGGATATTCTTACTATCGAAAAAACTAAAAGATCATATATATCAACAAAATAGCCAAGGGAAGCAACAAGAACCAGGAAAATCATGTTCCGGGTAGCTTTGGCGTGGGTAGTATCAGTCATAGTTTATAGATAATTGGTTGGCTAAAGTAGCAGAATTTTATATATAAAATCAAAAAAAATGGCACAAAAAAACCCCCGCATCATGCAGAGGTTTCTTGCGAATAACTTTGGTTAACTATGCTTTTTTAACATTTACTGCCTGTAATCCTTTTCTGCCTTCTTCCACTTCGTAAGTAACGCTATCATTATCTTTAATGGCATTTACGCCGCCCTGTACATCTTTAAAGTGTACAAAAAGATCTTTACCATCTTCGGTAACGATAAAGCCATAACCTTTTTGTGTGTTAAACCATTTTACTTTTCCAGTTTTCATAATTATTGTATTAAAAATTTGTTGTGAGATTAATAACTAAAGCCAAACTGAAAATAAAATGGTTTTAATGTTCAGACGGAATAGATAACCCTATCTTTTTCAAATATATAAAATAATTAATAAACCAAATAAAATTATTTATTAGGTTGTGGAGTGGTGCGTAAATAGGGTTTAATGAGTGTAAAACCTTTTGGAAATTTGGCCGGGATGTCTTCCGTCTTGGTTGCCGGTACTACAACTACGTCTTCACCGTCTTTCCAATCGGCAGGGGTTGCCACACCGTAATTCGCGGTTAATTGTAAAGAATCGATAACCCTTAAAATTTCCTGAAAATTACGACCTGTAGATGCAGGATAAGTAATGATCAACTTAACAGCTTTATCCGGGCCGATGATGAACAACGAACGTACGGTAGCATTTACCGAAGCATTGGGATGGATCATATCATAAGCTTCAGAAATTTTGCGGTCTTCATCTGCAATAATCGGGAAGTTTACCTCCACTCCTTGCGTTTCGTTAATGTCGTTAATCCAGCCGGTGTGCGATTCAACCGAATCTACGCTAAGGGCCAGCACTTTAACATTGCGTTTGGCAAACTCATCTTTAAGGGCTGCTGTTTTACCTAATTCGGTAGTACAAACTGGTGTGTAGTCGCCGGGGTGCGAAAATAATACGGCCCAGCTATCGCCAAGGTATTCGTAAAAATCAATATCTCCTGCAGAGGTTTTTGCTTGAAAATTGGGGGCTTTATCGCCTAATCTTAAACTCATGACTTAATTTATTTAGTAGATTTATAGTCTACTAAGTTAATATGCATTATTTGAAAAAACCAAATTAAACAGAAATTATGCAACAATTTACGCCAACATTACACAAGGTATATTGTTGAACTGTTTTATACGCTACAAAAGCAATATACACATGGAACGACATACCTACGATACCGGAATAATTGGAAACTGTGCTTTTTTGGCGCACATTAATAAAAACACCAACGTGGAGTGGCTTTGCTGGCCGCGTTTTGACAGTACCTTCATTTTTGGCGGTTTACTGGATAAAAAGAAAGGTGGCGAGTTTTCTATACTACCCGAGGGGGAATACACCTCGCACCAATACTACCTTGAAAATACCAACGTACTCATCACCGAAATAAGCCCTGCAAGCGGCGGCATGTACCGGGTTACAGACTTCGCGCCCCGTTTTCACCAGCATCAGCGCTATCACAAGCCTTTAATGTTGTTCAGAAAAATTGAGGCTATCGCTGGCTCACCAAGAGTTAAGGTTAAGTGCGAACCTGTTTCTGAATATGGTGCAGTTAAGTTAAAGGTGAACCGCGGCAGTAATCATATTCAGTATTTAGGTGGCGAAGAGAACATCAGGCTTACCACAAATATTCCTATCAGTTATGTATTTGATGAGCATCCATTTGTACTTAACGAGATAAAGTACCTTGCCCTCACTTACGGCGAACCTTTAGAAGCCCCCTTGAATTCAACAGCCGAACATTTTCTGGCAGAGACTATTCAGTATTGGCGTACATGGATCAAGCACTCCTCTATAGCTACCTATTTTCAACCCTATGTGATCCGCTCGGGCCTGGCCCTTAAAATACACCAGTTTGAAGACACTGGAGCCATTATAGCTGCGAGTACCACCAGTTTGCCGGAATCGCCTGGAAGTGGGCGCAATTGGGATTACAGGTACTGCTGGCTGCGAGATACTTACTATGTGATTACTGCGCTAAACCACATTGGTCATTTTGAAGAAATGGAAAAGTACTTTAGCTATGTAACTGATATTTCATTTTCCGAGGATGAGCGGTACCAGCCCCTTTATGGAATCACCGGTAAAAAAGACCTTGTGGAAGAGATTCTTACCGATTTAGCAGGCTATATGGGCAATCAACCGGTACGTATTGGTAACCAGGCATCAGAACATATTCAAAACGATATATACGGGCAGGTAATGATCTCCTTGCTCCCGCTTTATACAGATCATCGTTTCGTTTTTTCGGAGCGCAAAGATTCGGTTAAATGGATTGAGTTTTTGCTTAGTAAAATAGAGCATACCATTGATGAAAAAGATGCTGGCATCTGGGAATTCAGAAATATGGCCAACATCCATTGTTACAGCAATCTTTTCCAATGGGCAGGCGCTTCGGCTGCCGAAAAAATGGCGCGAACAATTGATAACAAAGAATTAATTGATAAAGCTATCGCCCTTAAAGATCGGGCGGCGGCGCATATTGAAAGCTGTTATGATCCGGTTAGAAAAGTTTATACCAATTCGGCAGGCAGCTCAAACCTTGATGCCAGTACGTTGCAGCTGATCATGATGAATTACCTCGATCCAAATTCGCAAAGAGCTAAAGATCATTTAATTGCATTGGAGAAGGAGCTAAAAGCCACTAATGGGTTATTTTACAGGTATTTATATAAGGATGATTTTGGTAAACCCAAAACCACTTTCCTTATCTGCGCCTTTTGGTATGTAGAGGCCCTGGCCAGCGTTGGCCGCATTGAAGATGCTCAACGTGAGTTTGGAAACCTGCTTAAATATTCAAACCACCTGCTTTTATTTAGTGAGGATGTTGATGAAAACGATGGCAGCCAATGGGGTAATTTCCCACAAGCCTACAGCCACGTAGGATTAATGAATGCAGCCTACCGGATAGCTATGAAACTGGATAGACCGATCTTTTTATAAGGTGTTGTAATGTTGGAAGGTTGTAATGTTTGAAAGTTTTAAGGTTGAAAAGTTGTAACGTTTTAAAGTTTTTTAACATTCTTAATATTACAACTTTTCAGCTTTTAAAGGTAAAATATTGCGACCTGTTAACTTTTCAACCTTCCAACATTATAACCTTTCAACTTTAAAACCTTCCAACACCTCAACAGCCGAATGCTTAGTAAAGCTGGTTAGTAGCTTACGAACCTCCTGTGGGTTGCGCAGGTAAAATTTAGCCGCAGATAGGTTGCTGCCCACCTTTATGGTTATAGCGCTATCCGGCAAAGCCTTAAAGATATCCTCATCGGTATAATCATCGCCAAAGGCTATAATAAAATCATAGTCTTTATCTTCTGTAAGTGTTAGGGCAGCTTTGCCTTTGTTGATATCCATATTCTTTACTTCCAGTACCTTATCCCCTGCCAGTAGTTGTAAGCCTTTATCACTTGCCAGGTATTTTAGATTATTGATTAATTCATTGGCCCTAAGCTCGCCTAAGCCGGCCGGAGCTTTGCGGTAGTGCCAAACTAAGGAATATGTTTTTTCTTCAATAAAGGAGCCCGGAGTACGGTCTACGTAGGTTTCCAGTATGGGATAGATATCATGTTTCCACTGATCGGTTAAGCCTGCTATTTTATGCCAGGATGTACCATTTTGTTTAAACCACGAGCCATGCTCGGCAATAAGGTACATATTGGTATGGCTAAACCATTCATCAAGGTTTTCGTGTTTACGCCCACTGATCAATACAACCTGGTTGGCGGGATCTTCCGTTAGTTTCTGAATAATGCTATACAGCTCCCTATCGGGGCTTGCCTGTTCAATGTTTGATCTGAAGCCAACCAGAGTGCCGTCGTAATCTAAAAAGATGATTCTCTTTTTGGTTTTCACGTAGCGGTTAATGATGGATTGCTCAGTTGTAGTTCCAGCATGGCGTGCCTGCATGGAGCGCTGCATCAATTTAACCTCCTTCAATCTATCCATAAAAATTTTAACCCAGTGACTGATATTAAATTTAGCCACTAACTGCCGCATCGGAATCATCCTGCGACGCTGCTCATCCAAAGGCATATTGATAGCCTGTAAAATGGCCCTGCAAACCTCGCCGGTATTATTGGGGTTTACAATAATGGCATCAATTAACTCCTTAGATGAGCCGGCCATCTCGCTCATAATCAATACACCATCATTATTCACCCGGCTTGCTACGTACTCTTTGCTTACCAGGTTCATGCCATCACGCATCGGCGTTACCAAACATACATCGGCTGTGGCATACAGGGCCGAAAGTGTTTCTATCGGGAATGATCGGTAATAATAATGAATAGGGCTCCAATCCATAGTGCGATAGATGGAATTGATGTTGCCCACTTTTTTATCAATTTCTTCCCTTAAATGCGCGTACTGCGGCACAGTATCACGGGATGGTACTACAATCATATAAAGGGCGATTTTTTCAATACACTCGGGGCATAATTGCAACAATAATTCAAATGCCTGCAAACGCTGCAAAATACCCTTACTGTAATCAAGCCTATCTACAGACAGGATGAGTTTAGTATGTTTAAAATTATTTTTGATCAGTTCAACCTGTTCTTTTACGTCATCCTGTAAAGGTAGCGAAGCATATTTCTTTTCGTCAATTCCCATCGGGAATGATTCAACCACTATAGAGCGCTCACCCGTGGTTATGATATTTGACGATGTGGTAACAGGTAAAATGCGGCTGGTTGCGCCTAAAAAGTGCCGTACATCATCAAAAGTATGGAAACCTATTAAATCGGCACCAAGCATACCTTCCAATAATTCAGACCGCCAAGGGATTAGTCTGAACATTTCGTGCGAAGGAAATGGGATATGCAGGAAAAAGCCGATGGAAACATCGGGCAAATCATGTCTAACCAATCCGGGTAAAAGTAATAGCTGGTAATCATGAATCCAGATCACGTCGCCAGGTTCGGCAACGCTCAGGATCACATCCCTGAATTTTTTATTAACGGCCTGGTAATAATCCCAGTTTGATTGTTTGTAATTGGCGTAGGTAGATGAGTAATAATGAAAAACCGGCCAAAGCACTTCATTTGAAAAACCTTCGTAATATTGGTTAATTTCTTCCTGATCTAAAAATACAGGAATCAGGCTCAGGTCCTTTAATTGCTCTGTAACCCTATCCTTATCATGCTGTTCGGCAATTTCAACTCCCGGCCAGCCTATCCACACATTGTTATCTTGTTTATATATTGAACCTAAACCGGTTGCTAATCCCCCCTCGCTTGATGATAAACTATATTCGTCATCAGTTTTAGAAATTTTCACAGGTAACCGGTTAGATACAATTATCGTTTTGGGCATATTGAGTATATTTATTAAACTAATACTTAATAATGCTTAAACAGCTAAGTTGTTTGCTGAAATGCGATAATTGCAAATTTTGTAAAACAAAAAAGCCGTTCGGGTAGTTCCGAACGGCTTGTATTTTTGATGATTCCCTTGGAATTATTTTACTTGTTGAAAAAATTCAAGGTTAGCTTGTTGGGTTATCCTTACAAGCACTTCGTGAGTATCATTTTTCAAATCAACGAAGTATGAAGTAGCATCGATGTTTGAGTTAAGATCTGTATTAGCCTGGTAAACAATTACCTCGCCAATTTGGTAGCCAGCGTAATCTTTGTTAATCTCTTTCATTGTTTTAGCTGGGATAGCTTTAGGATCAACACGTTGAGTTACACCAAGGTACTCGCCGCTAAGATTGTAAAAAGCTGTTTTCCTTACGCCATCTATGGTAAAGCTCGCTTTTTGGCAGTTTTTAGTAACTGTCCAGTTAACGTCTTTTGCATCGGCAAAATCAACTGTGAAACCGTGTAAAGCTACGTATGATACGTTAGCACCACCATCATTTTTTTTACCGCCATCGGCAGCGAATACATTAACGCTTAATAAAGCGGCAATTGCAGTTGTTAAAAATATCTTTTTCATGTTGTGTTAAATTTTAAATCCATAACAAAAATAAGTAATTGTTGATTATTTGGCAATTAAAATTGAACTTTTGTAATTATTTGATAATTAATAAGCCATTAAGATGCTAAATTTTCACTTTTATAATTAAGGTGGTGTAATAATTACAATATCGTAAACGCCAAAAGATTAAAAAAATTCATTTAAATGAATCTAAACCGTTTTAATAACATTTAATTACCTTTAATTTAACACTATAACACGGTATTTAAACTATTCAAATCCCTATAAGGTATACCCTAATTATAAGGCGTCTTACTATCGCCCTGATTGCAGATTTGATAAAACAAAAAAGCCGCCCGGAAAATCCGGACGGCCTGTATTTCTTTTAATTCCCCTGGAATTATTTTACTTGCTGAAAAAATTCAAGGTTGGCTTGTTGAGTTATCCTTACAAGCACTTCGTGGTTGTCATTTTTCAAATCAACGAAGTATGAAGTAGCATCGATGTTTGCATTGATATCGGTATTAGCCTGGTAAACAATTACTTCACCAACTTCATAACCAGCGTAGTCTTTGTTGATTTGTTTCATTGTTTTAGCAGGGATAGCTTTAGGGTCAACGCGTTGAGTTACACCAAGGTACTCGCCATTAAGGTTGTAAAAAGCTGTTTTCTTTACACCATCAATAGTGAAGGTTGCTTTTTGGGTATTTTTAGTAACTGTCCAGTTAACGTCCTTTGCATCAGCAAAGTCAACAGTGAAACCGTGTAAAGCTACATATGATACGTTGGTACCACCATCATTTTTTTTGCCACCATCAGCAGCGAATACATTAACGCTTAATAAAGCGGCAATTGCGGTTGTTAAAAATATCTTTTTCATGTTGTTTTAAATTTTAAATCCGCAACAAAAATAAGTCTGAATTAACGATTTGGCAAATAAAAATGAATTTTTGTAATTTTTTGATAATAACAGTCAGTTTGACGTATAAAATTTAGATTTTCGTAATTTACTTAGTGTATAAATTACAATATCTATAAGCGTAAATTACATAAAAAAACGGATTAGAGCAATCTAAACCGTTTTAATAATATAAAATTGCACTGGAAATCAACCATTATCGGCAAAACCAGGATATAAGGTCATGCCTCCATCCATAAAAATAGTAGTACCTGTAATATAATCGGCCTGATCGGATGCCAGCCATGCTGCAAGTTGCCCTATATCAGCAGGTTTACCTATTCGGTTGTAGGGTATTAGGGTAAGTAATTTATCCAGTGCTTCGGGTGTATCCCATGCCGATTTATTAATTGGTGTTTGTATGGCACCTGGCCCGATACCAACCACCCTGATCTTATGCGGAGCCAATTCCTGCGCTATGCTTTTCATAAACATACTGATGCCGCCTTTGCTGGCCGCGTAATTAACATGGCCGGCCCATGGAATTACCTCATGTACACTGCTCATACAAATGATTTTTCCTGCGGCCTTACTTCGCTCTTCAACTACTCCCCTGCGAATGAATTCTTTAGCGGCTTCGCGCGAGCATAAGAACTGACCGGTTAAATTGATACTGATTATGGTATTCCAATCCTCCAGGGTCATATCAACAAACCTGGAATCCTTTTGCAGGCCTGCGTTGTTTACCAGGATATCGAGCGTGCCGTACTTTTCAAATATTTGAGCAAACATGGCTTTTACCTCATTTTCATGACTTACATCGGCTTGTATGGCAAAAGCTTCACCACCATCGGCAATTATGCCTTTAACGGTATCATCGGCTGCATCATGATTATGAGCGTAGTTGATCACTACCTTAGCACCGGCTTTAGCTAATTCCTGTGCTACGCCCCGGCCTATTCCGCTATCGGCACCGGTAACCAGCGCTATTTGTCCTTTTAATGATGGTGTTTGGTTCATATTAGCACTTTTTTTGTTTTAATATAACCAATGAAAATGAAAGAGTAATTGTTTTAACACGATTTAAGGATTTTTCCTCAACGTTAATACAGTCCTCATTGATAAAGCCTTCACATAATCCAAACATAATAGTGCCTTTTCCGTTGATTTTGAAAAGGAAATTCAATCATGGAAAAAATATATACAGCTGTAGTAACAGCAAAAGGAGGTCGCGACGGCCACATAAAATCTGAAGATGGTGTAGTAGATATGGAGCTGAAAGCGCCTAAAGTTATGGGCGGCGAAGATGGTTATGCCAATCCCGAATTGTTATTTGCTGGTGCCTGGGGCGCATGTTATCTGGGTGCCCTGGGCTCGGTTGGTACAAGGGATGGCGTAAATGTAACGCAGGCGACGGTTGATGTGCATATTACATTCAATAAAGAAGGATCGTCCTCTTATGCCCTATCTGCCGAATTGCATGTACACATTCCCGGCATAGATTGGGATGTTGCCCAGAAACTGGCCGAGGCGGCCCACAAAGGCTGTCCTTATTCCAAAGCAACAAGGGGCAATATTGATGTTAAAGTAATTGCTGATTAGTTTGTCAGTTTGCAGTATCCAGTTTGCAGATAGCAGTGGGCAGTTTTGCAGTTATTAGATTTGATGCTTACTGCAAACTGATAACTGCCCGCTGCTATCTGCAAACTACTCTTTACTGACCAACACGCTCCACTCGCTGCCGCTGCCTATTTTGTATACATCTGCAAAACTGCCCTGGTTTAAGGCGAAGGATAATTGAAGCAAACTGTTCAAATAGGCCAGTGGTTTACCTTTGGCAACCTGGCCGAAGGTTGAACTGTAAGGCGCGTCGCCTTCGTAGGCTTTTTTACCGTTGTGGTAAATCGTAAGGTGTAGTACGTCGCCTACTTTAAGGTTTAGCGGTTTTATCAAATCATCGCTAATGTTTGTCCACAAGTTGCCGTATTGCACATCCAATATATCAATGGTGCCTTTTAATTTGCCATTTTCTAATACTGCTTTTTGGTAGGGTAGTTTTACCACTTGTTTAGGTAATTCGGGGCCAACCTGCTCATAAGTGATCACACCGGCAGCCAGGCGCGCGGCGGTGTAAGCATACACATCGCGGCCATGAAATGTATACGATTTCTCGGAGCCGTGCCTGCGGTTTACATTTTCATCTATCTGCCTTATTTCGGCTATACCGAGTGATTCTGATATCAATGTTAAAGTTCCGTTATCTGGCGTAACTATATATTGCCCGGTATTTGTTTTTAACACAACAGATTTGCGGGAGGTCCCTACACCGGGATCAACAACCGATACAAACACGGTACCGGCGGGCCAATAGGTAACTGTTTGAAATAACCGGTAAGAGGCTTCCCATATGTTGTAAGCCGGAATTTCGTGCGTAAGGTCATATAATTTCAAATCCGGCGATACGCCAATAGCCACACCTTTCATGGCAGATACGGCGCCGTCCTTCAAGCCAAAATCCGACTGGAAAACAACAATTTTGTTTTGAGCGTAACCGCAATAGGAAATAAATAAGGAAAGTATAAGGAGTAGTTTTTTCTTCATGGTAGCTAATATAATGATTTAGCGGTGCTTTTGGAATAATTGCCCCAAAGTAAATAAGCACAAAAAAGGCCGCCCCAATTGGGAACGGCCTTCAAACCAAACTAACTACTTTATGAAAACAGTCTTAAATTATTTTACAGCTATTTCTCTTGATTGAAATTTAGCTTCTTCTTTTTTAGTGATGGTCAATTTCAAAACACCATCAGTGTAATCGGCTTCAATTTTTGATTGATCGGCACTTTCTGGCAAGGTGAACGACCTGCTGAATGAGTTGTAGCTATACTCGCGTTTGCTGAATTTTTTACCTTCAACGGTTTCGGTTTTCTTTTCGGCCGATACTGTCAAAATATTTTTATCCAAGGCTATTTTAAGGTCTTCTTTCTTTAAGCCGGGTACAGCAAGCTCAACTTCAAATTCATTTTCGGTTTCGGCAATGTTTACAGCAGGTATACGGGCAACCAATTTATCGCCTAAAAATGAATCGTTCAAAATTGAATCGAATACATCGTTAAAGAATGGGCCTCTCGCGTTATTTTTTAATCCGTTGTTAAATTTTACTAATGTCATGATATGTATTTTCTAAGTTTTTGTTTTTGTTAACTTCGTGATGTATTAATCAACTGTTATACCAACCCGTAAAGTCAATATCTATAGCGACATTTTGTCGCTTTGATATATTTTATACAGACAAATTGACGCAAATGGCTGAAAAACTTACCGATTACAAGTTCAAAACGGACATCCACATCCGTTTTTCAGATATAGATTCCCTTGGGCATGTGAACAATGCCGTGTATTTAACCTACTTTGAAACCGCGCGTACCAGCTACTGGAAAGAGGCTATTGGCTGGGATTGGAATAATGCCGGCATTATCATTGGCCGGTCGGAGATCAATTATTTAAAGCAAATTACCATTAATGATAAAATTGCCTGCTACGTGCGTACCATTCGCATAGGCAACAGTAGTTTTGATGTAATGCATGTATTGGTAAAAGTTACCGCCGAAGGCGAAGAAATTGTAACCACCGGCAAAACCGTGTGCATTAGTTATGATTATAACGCCAGTAAATCGGTATCCATCCCCCCGCACGAGCGGCAGAGTATGATAGCCTTTGACGAGCCAAGATTGATTTTGAATACGAATTGAGGATGTGCAGATTATAGATTTCAGATGTGGAGATGAACCGTGCGCTGCCGGAATAAAAATACGCGTATCCACGCCACCAGCAAGAACAACATAACCTTTATAACCAAACCTTAAATAATAAATTATGGCTGTAGGATTTACACCAAAATACGTAGAGGAATATTCTCTTGAAAATTTTTCGCCCAGACATTTTCTTGTGGTAGCCAACGAAGCCGTTAAAGAACTAACCTGGCAGGTAAACTACATAAGCCCAACGGGCTTAATTGCCTACACAGATAATGGTGTATTCAGCTGGAACGCGACCATAAGTATTGTAATTGAAAATGACATAGCCACACTAAAAAGTTCATCAGCAGGTAACGAGATGATTGATCTTGGTCGCAATAAAAAACGGGTATTGGAGCTTGTTTATGAATTAAATACAGCTAAAACTAAATACAGCGCCGAAGAACTTGAGGCAAATTATCAGGAATTGAAGGCCAGCTTCCCTCCTGCCGAAGACGATTATTTACAGCAACCACCAGCCACTACTGCCGATCAGATCAATAGCTTTCTTTCTGTATTTAAGCCTACCACCGGCTATTTTGTTACGCCTATACTGGTTATTGCCAACATTTTGGTATTTGTGTTAATGGGGATAAAAGGTGTGGGCATTTTAATGCCGGAAACTAAGGACCTATTAAATTGGGGTGCCGATTTTGGCCCATACACCTTAAATGGACAATGGTGGCGTTTGCTCAGCAGTGCATTTTTACACGGTGGAATTATGCATTTACTTTTTAATATGTACGCCTTGATTTACATTGGTTTACTGTTAGAGCCATACCTGGGCAAGCTGAGATTTATTACCGCGTATATATTAACAGCGTTAACGGCAAGCATGACCAGTTTATGGTGGCATCCCGAAACCGTTAGCGTAGGTGCTTCGGGCGCTATTTTTGGGATGTATGGCGTTTTCCTGGCTATGCTTACCACCAATTTAATCGAAAAATCTACCCGTAAAGCTTTGCTTACCAGTATAGCTGTATTTGTAGGATATAACTTACTTTATGGTGTTAAAGCCGGCATTGATAACGCGGCGCACATTGGCGGCCTGGCTGGTGGTTTAGTAATTGGTTATTGCCTTATTATCAGCCTGAAAAAACCGGAAGATGATCGTTTAAACTACCGCATTTGCGGAATCCTGGCCGCTGTAATTATAGGTACCTGCGGTTGGCTATATCAAAACATGCCAAATGATTTAGGGCAATACGATACTTATATCAAGGAGTTTTCGCAAAACGAAGTTAACGCGCTTGAGATTTATAAATTGAAAAATGCATCGAACCCACAATTACTTACTGCCATTAAAAGTGGGATTAACTATTGGGATAAGGATGTGAAAATATTGGATAAAATTGATAGACTTAAATTACCCGATGTGGTAAAATCAAACAACAAAAAACTACACCGATATATCGATTTGCGTATTAAAAGCTATGAGGTGCTTTATAAAGGTGTTAGCGAAAATACTGATAAATACAAACCCGACATCGAAAATTATAATCGTCAAATTCAACTCAGCCTTGATGATCTTAAAGGAAAATAACCTGACTTAATGGTTTGAGTATTTGAATAAAATTTGGTCACATTTTCAAATACTCAAACCATCAAATTCTCAAATTAAAATATCTTCCCCGGATTAAGTATCCCCTTCGGATCAAATACGGCTTTGATGCCTTTCCAAAGAGCGAAATGTACATCGGAGTATTTTATCGGCATGAAATCCTTTTGTACCAGGCCGATACCATGTTCGCCGGATAAGGTGCCGCCAAGGCTTACGGTAAGCTCGAAAATTTCTTTGATGCCATCTTTTAATTTGTGGTTCCAGTCATGATCGCTCATGTTGCCTTTGATGATATTTACATGCAGATTTCCATCGCCGGCATGGCCGTAACACACGGATTCAAAGCCGTATTTTGCACCGGTTTCTTTTATCCCTTTAATCAGTTGCGGCAAGGCCGCACGCGGCACTACAGTATCTTCCTCTTTATAAACCGAGTTTGATTTTACAGATACCGCCATGGTACGGCGCAGGCGCCAGAGTTCTTCTTTTTGCGCAGATGAATCGGCAAACAACACGTCGACGCAATCATGCGCTTCTAAAACGGTGTTGATCTTTTCGCAATCGGCAAAAATAACATCCTGATTACTGCCATCTACTTCTATCAGTAAAAAAGCCTCCACTCCATCTTGTAAATTAAAGGCGATATCGTCATGTTCTTTTACCCACTCCACTCCTCTTCTTTCCATAAACTCAAGTGCTGATGGTATTACACCCGCTCTGAATATAGCCGAAACAGCCTTGCAGGCTGCCTCGTTACTCGGGAACGAGGCCAGCATCAGTGCATCCAGTGTTGGTGCTGGTACCAATTTTACTACTATTTTGGTTACTATCCCCAAAGTACCCTCAGAGCCAATGATCAGTTGGGTTAAATTGTAGCCCGACGCATATTTAAGGGTATTGGCGCCCGTCCAGATGATTTCGCCGTTGGGCATTACCACCTGCAGATTAAGCACATATTCGCGAATGGTGCCATATTTAACAACCCTTGGGCCACCAGAACCGTGAGATACATTGCCGCCGATAAAACAACTTCCTTTACTCGCAGGGTCCACGGGGTAAAGCAGACCTTTGGCTGCTACCTGGTTCATAAACTCTTCGGTGATCACGCCGGGTTCAACAGTAGCCTGTAAGTTTTGCTCATCAATCTCCAATACATTGTTAAAACGTTCCATGGCGATGAGCAATCCGCCCTGCACCGGCAACGCGCCTCCGCTTAGGCCGGTGCCTGCGCCGCGCGGCGTTACCGGGATCATGTTATCGTTACAAAGTTTCATTAATGCCGATACCTGCTCTGGCGTGTTGGGCTTTACAACAACTTCGGGATAATATACCAGGTCTTCGGTTTCATCGTGGCTGTATTTTTCCAGGTCGGCATGTTGGGTAATCACCGCATCGGCACCAACAATGGTAGTTATGTGTTCTAAAACACCCGGGGTTATAATATTGTACTTCATTTTGCAGGCTGATAGTTAATGGTGACGCTTGAGCATGCTATTTTACCAATCAATGGTGGATTAAGCTTTTTAACGGCAACCCGGATACTTCGTACAAAAGGGTATTTTTCCACTATCTTTTCAATGATGGCTTCGGCCACGGTTTCAATCAATTTACGGGGATGCTTCATCTCTTCGCAGGCTATGTTATAAACCTTTTCATAATCGACGGTGTTGTTAATATTATCGTCGCTAAAATCGTGTTTAGGCGAAAAATCAACCTCTACATCTACGAGGAAACGGCAGCCTAATTTTTGTTCTTCGGGATAAAAGCCATGGTATGCAAAAAATTCCGCACCCTGCAAAGCGATAGTCATCATGCTTCAAAAGTAGCAGATTTTGTTGGTTTACTCAATAAAATACGTCCTTCAGGGGTTCTACATAAACTAAATAGACTGAACTGATAGTTATTGTAGAACACGTTTGAATTTTTTTGGAAAAATATTTTCTCTAAAAACTATGTTTAAATCATCTAAACATAGTTTTTGATATAAAGTGGCTTCTGGTAACTAAAAACGGCGTTTTTGAATGAAATAACTCCACTTTAAATCCTATATATTTGCTCACCAAGTATAACGTTATGGCCAAAACAGATCTGTACGAATCGCCCGATTATTATTTATTAGATGAATTACTTACCGAAGAACATAAGCTGATCCGCTCGTCGGTACGCGACTGGGTGAAAAAGGAACTAAGTCCAATAATTGAAGACTACGCCCAAAAAGCAGAGTTCCCGATGCAGCTGGTAAAAGGCCTTGCCGAGATTGGCGCTTTTGGCCCTACTATCCCCGTTGAATATGGTGGTGCAGGTTTGGATTATATATCTTACGGTATCATCATGCAGGAAATTGAACGTGGCGACTCAGGCATCCGTTCGGCTTCATCTGTACAGGGGTCTTTGGTAATGTACCCTATTTATGCTTACGGATCTGAAGAACAACGTAAAAAATACCTGCCGCGTTTGGCATCAGGTGAAATCATGGGCTGCTTCGGCCTCACCGAACCCGATCATGGTTCAAACCCGGGTGGTATGACTACCAATATTAAAGATGCCGGCGATCATTATATTTTAAATGGCGCCAAAATGTGGATTTCCAATGCCCCATTTGCCGATATTGCTGTAATATGGGCGCGTGATGAAAACAAAAAAGTACGTGGCCTTATTGTAGAGCGTGGCATGGAAGGTTTTACCACTCCTACTACGCATAATAAATGGTCGCTTAGGGCATCGGCAACAGGCGAGCTTGTTTTTGATAATGTTAAAATTCCAAAAGAAAATATACTTCCTGATGCGATAGGATTAAAAGGCCCCTTAGGCTGCCTTAACCAGGCACGATACGGGATTGCATGGGGTGCGTTGGGCGCAGCAATGGATTGTTATGATACCGCCTTAAGATATGCTAAAGAACGTGTACAATTTGGCAAGCCGATAGCCGCTTTTCAATTGCAGCAAAAGAAACTTGCAGAAATGATTACAGAAATCACCAAAGCGCAGTTGCTGGTTTGGCGTTTAGGTGTACTTAAAAATGAAAACCGTGCAAGCGCGGCGCAAATATCAATGGCCAAACGAAACAGTGTAGAAACCGCGATAACTATAGCCCGCGAAGCGCGTCAGATGTTGGGTGGTATGGGCATAACCGGCGAATATCCTATCATGAGGCATATGATGAACCTGGAATCGGTTATTACTTATGAGGGTACACATGATATTCATCTTTTAATTACCGGCATGGATATTACCGGCGAGGACGCTTTTAAATAAAAAGTAATTTAATCAAAAGGTAAATATTAGGTGGTTTAACTATAGTATTTGAATGTTACAAATACTACTTTTGTTGAAGCCCCTATTTTAATGTCCCCAGTTACATCTGTTATTAATTTTTTTAAACAATTCAAGCGCCATTTGCGGTTGTGTTGGTTTTTTGTGGTTCCTTTATTTTTTTACTCATGTACCGCAAATAATACAGATACAGGCGAATATTCCAGGCAATTTAAAGCCATTGGTGACACGGTTGACAATTTTAAAGATTTAAAAAAGCGACCGCTTATTGGCACCAATTATCTTGACTCGGCTTTTAAACGCATAGGCCACCCTTTTGTTCACGATAAGTTTAGGTTTTACGGCTACCATTATCTTTACCAGTTAAAACAAAAGCACGATTATAAAAAGGCCTTGCTGTATGCAGATAGCATGCTCATGATGGCTAAACAAAGTGTAACTAAACGCCGGTATCAGCTTGATTATGCTGAAGCAAATTTTGCCCTTGGCGACGCTTATTTCGCAATGTTTGAATATGCCGATGCTTATAAGTGCTTTTACCAGGGATATTATATAGGAAAAAGCCAGGTAAATAACGAAATACTGGCCGAATACACTTACCGCATAGGGATGGTGCTTTTTAAGCAGGCTCATTATCTTGAAGCCGCCAATTATTTCAAAATCAGCCATGATAAAAGCAGTGCCTATAAAGATGACTTCCGGTCTTTTTACCAGCGACAGGAATTATTGGCCGATATAGGGGAAAGTTATAAAAACGCGGGCGAAACCGATAGCGCGTCCTTTTACCTAAAAAAGGCGATTGACTATATCAACGCGAATAACCAACGCTTTAACAATGTTGCAGAAATGCTTGAAATTGCCAGGGGTGTTGTATATGGCGATCAGGGCGATGTAGCGTTTATTAAACAGGATTACAAAGGGGCAGAGAGTTTTCTCAAAAAGAGCATCGCCATTAATCTCAAAAAAGGGAATGATAATAAAGATGCTCAACTTACCGAAATAAAACTCGGACGTTTATATCTCGTGTCCAATCGCAGCGATGAATTGTTAGGATTGCTGCAAAGTTTACGTACCCAGTTAGATAGCATTCCAAATGCCGAAGCCGAAATTAACTGGAGTTATTTAATGGCCGGATATTATGAAAACAGAGATAATGCCAAAGCTTTGGCCTATTTTAAAAAGTACTCGGCACTAAAAGATTCAGCTGTTAAGCAGGCAAACTCGCTTAAAAGTATAAACGTAACTACGCAACAAGCTAATTATGAAAAACAAACTGAGATAGATAATCTTAAGGATTATAGCAAACGGCAGCTTATTTATATATACCTGGCGGTGCTGCTGGCTATTATGGCAGCCATCATCGTGTTCCTGGTGTTCAGAAACCTCAAACGCTCGCGCAGGGACGTTGTGGCCATAAAGGCCCTTAATGATAAAATCAGCCATCAAAAAGAAAACCTGGAGCACGCACTGGAAGAACTTAACCAGAGCGGCCGCGAAAAAGACCGCATATTAAGGGCTGTAGCCCATGATCTTCGTAATCCGCTTGGCGGTATTGCCTCACTTTCGAGTGTTATGGCCGAAGAGGAATACACTGCCGATCAATTGGATATGATCAACCTGATTAAAGAAACCTCATTTAATTCATTGGAGCTTATTAACGAAATTTTAGAAGTTGCAAACACTGCCAATGTAACTTTTAATAAGGATTGGGTAGATGTTAATTCGCTGATAAGCAACAGTGTTGAATTAATGCGATTTAAAGCTGCCGATAAACAGCAATCCATCAAACTTGCTTTACCACCGGATTCGGTTTCAATTTTCATCAATCGCGAGAAAATATGGCGGGTAATAAGCAATTTAATCAGTAATGCCATCAAGTTTAGTAATAATGGCAGCGAAATAAATGTTTGTGTTAAAAACGAAGAAGCCTGGGTACACGTTGCGGTAAAAGATAATGGAATAGGTATTCCTGATAAACTTAAGCAAGGTGTTTTTAATATGTTTACCGATGCTAAGCGGCCGGGAACAGAAGGCGAAAAATCGTTTGGATTGGGCTTGTCTATCTGCCAACAGATCATCGGTATCCATAACGGCAAAATATGGTTTGAAAGCGATACCGAAAGCGGAACTACATTTTACTTTTCGCTTCCAAGGTAAGTTCTTCCTGCTTAACCTCCTTTTTCAAAAACTCCGCAAACCACTTTCCAGACATTTTTACAATCCGTTTTTGCGTGTTATGATCCACATGGATTAACCCAAAGCGGGGATGATAGCCTTCGGCCCATTCAAAATTATCGGTAAGTGTCCACACAAAATAGCCATTTACATTACAGCCTTCGTTTTTTGCCTTTAATACCTGGGCAAGATAATCCTGTAAGTATTGTAGCCTCTTGGGGTCGTTAACTTCGCCATCAGCGACTTCATCGGGAAAAGCAGAACCGTTTTCGGTAATGATAATATTTTTGATTTTGGGATAGGCCGCAAACTTTTTTATCATATGATAAATAGATGGCGGGTGTACTTCCCATCGCATCGCGGTGAGTTCTACCCTCCTGTTTTCGGCTTTAATAATCCTGGCGCTTACATATGGCGTAAAAAAAGAATACTTTACAATTTCGCGGGTGTAGTTCTGCACGCCAATAAAATCAAAATCAAAATGCATGTTCTCCTCATCACCGGGCAAAATGTATTTCTGAATCCCCTTTAAAGCAGGCAGATCTTTAACGGGGTATCCCATACCTAAAATGGGTTCAATATACAAACGGTTTATGAGGGCATCTACCCTAACCGCGGCTGCTATATCACGGGGCTTATCCGTTAAGGGCTCAACCTGCGAGCAGGAAAATGTTGTTCCTATCTGTGCATCCGCAGGTAGGAGCTCCCGCAAAATACGGGCACCAGCCACGATACTCAATACTACATGATGAATTACCGAAGTAAAACTTCTCAAACCACTTCGGCCGGGGGCGTGAATCCCAAAAAAGTACCCTGCTCCTGTAAATACTACGGGCTCGTTCATCACCATCCAATGTTTAACCCTATCGCCAAAACTTTTTACACAAAGGGTGGTAAATTCACTGAACCAAGTGATAACCTCGCGGTTAGCCCAACCTCCCTTTTGTTCTAATACCTGCGGCAGGTCCCAGTGATAAATGGTAACCCAGGGCGTTACGTCCTGTTTAAGGCAATAATCAATCACGCGGTTATAGTAGTCAATACCAGCCTGGTTAATCTCGCCTGTGCCGTTTGGCAACAAACGCGTCCATGATATAGAAAACCGGAAATTGGGGATGTTTAATTTTTTAATGAGGTCGATATCCTCTTCGTAGCGATTATAAAAATCGCATGCGGTGAGCGCATGGTCGGCATTTAAAATTTTACCTTTTCTGGCGGTAAAATTATCCCAAACAGATTCGCCTTTACCATCAATATCATGAGCGCCTTCAATTTGAAAAGCGGCTGTAGATACTCCCCATTCAAAACCGGGGCCAAAAAGTTCTCTGTTCAGAGCAGTATGCTGATTAGTAATTTTCATTAAATTGGACTACGAGGGTCCAAAATTGCGATATTATTTGCAAAGGGCCAGTATAAAACTGAATTATATTAATGTATGAAAGATGATTTCATACTTTTCAGCATCATCCACTCGCGTAAACCGCCTATAAGTCTTGAAAACACATTGATAAATTTCATAACCTTATTTTTTTAATTAACTAAAGGTACAAGGCTGATATGTAGTTACTGTAACAGCTATATTATCAAATCGTTAAGCGCCGCGATAAGCAACAGTACTAATATAGCAATTTGCCATCAATTAAAACATTACCTGCAATTATACAAGTATCAGGGCCGGCTATAAATTAAATTCACTGCCACTCAAACTTTACCCATTACTGACTATGTTTATTATTTAAGGCAACTAAACAGTTAACATTAACACGTTTATTTACAATATTTGCCTTTGCATACAAGATCACCTAAAAACATGAAAAAATACACTGCATTCGCTTTTATCGCCGCAATTGCAATGGGTTGCACCGATACTAAAAAACAAGAAAAAGTACTTTTAGACAGTGTTATTGCTGTACATGATAAAGTAATGGCAAACGATGGGCATTTAATGAACAACAAAATGTTGTTGGATAGTCTGGTTAAAAGCAAGCCCGCAGTAAAGGATTCGACCACGGCGTATTTGAAAATTGTTGATGGCGCCGATAGCGTTATGGGCGATTGGATGCACAAGTTTGATATGGAAAACAAAGGAAAATCGCACCAGGAAATAATGGATTACCTGGAAGATCAGAAAAAGAAGATTCAGGCAATCGATTTGCAAATTAACCAGGCAGTCAGCCAATCTGACAAATATCTTAGTCAAAATAAATAACGATGAGGAACTTACTATTTATAGGTATTGCAGCATTGGTTACATTAAACTCCTGCACTTCAAAACCGGATAAACTTCCTGTTTTGGGGAATAAACAACCTGTCACTAAAATGGTCGATGGAAAGCAAGTTACCGATACTGCTTACGCAACAATTCCTGATTTTAAATTTGTTAACCAGTATGGCGATACCATCACTGCTAAAAATTTGAACGGCAAAATATACGTGGCCGATTTTTTCTTTACTACCTGCCCGTCCATTTGCCCGGTTATGCACCGCAATATGCTTAACGTTTATAAAGAGTTTAAGGATGATGATAACTTTCGCATCCTATCGCACACCATCGATCCTAAATATGATACCGTGCCGGTGTTAAAGCGATATGCCGATAAAATGGGCATCAGCGGAAATAGCTGGTGGTTATTGCATGGCAATAAGGGTGATACCTACGGCATTTCCAAAAGCTACCTGCAAAGCGTACAGGAAAAAAATCCGGCGGGGCAGTTTATTCATGACGGTTTTTTCATTTTGATTGATAAGCAAAAGCGTATTCGTGGTACTTACGAGGGCACCGATCCTAAAGAGGTTGATAAATTGATAGCCGATATCAAAACTTTAAAGGCTGAGCCGGAACAAGCAGTTGCAAAATGAAAATTAAACTGATAATTGGTATATTTTTATTCATAATGATTACAGCCATCGTATCGTCATGCCAAAGCGATGCGCAGGTTGAATTTAGTCGGTATTACGCCGGGGGAGCCAGTATTTACCAGGAGCATTGCCAAAACTGCCACGGCGAAAAAGGCGAAGGTTTGCAATCACTGATTCCCCCGCTTACCGATTCCATTTACCTTAAAAATAACAAAAAGTTATTGGCCTGCTTTCTCCAAAATGGTCTTAAAGGAAAAATAACGGTCAATAAAAGCGATTTCGATGATGAAATGAAACCAACAGACCTTGCTCCCATTGAAATAGCCAAGGTGCTTACCTATGTTACCAACTCATTTGGCAACAAAATGGGTACGGTTAATTTACAAATGGTTGAGGGCGATTTGGCTAAATGCCGGTAATGGGGTGCGGGTTGCGGAGATCGATTTTCGTTACACCCTTATGCCCGCATCATACGCATTTGGATTATTTTTTTAGCATTCACATAGGAACTGGCGTCCCATTTATGTGGTGGGCAAAATGGATAGTCAACGTGGCTCCGGTCAAAACGAATCATGTGGTCTTTTAGTGATTTTTCTGGTATTTCCCTTTGCAACTCATAAACCCCGATGTAATTTCCTACCTTTACGGCGCAAAACGTTCTATCGCTGCTTACTTGTTAGGCGGAGGAAAGTCCGGGCAACACAGAGCATCCTGCTTCCTAACGGGAAGGCACCGGCAGCCGGTGACAGCAAAGTGCCACAGAAATAATACCGCCACCTTCTTTTGATTGTGGTAAGGGTGAAAACGTGAGGTAAGAGCTCACGACATTGCCGGGCGACCGGTGATGATGGTAAACCTCAGGAGTTGAAAAACCAAATAGGTCTCGAAAGCGGAGCTGCTCGTTCCCGTATCCTGGCTTGCCAGTATCGTTGAGATGGGTAGGTTGTTTAAACCTGTCAGCAATGGCAGGGCCAGATTAATGATAGAAGTTGCCCCTTCCGGGGCAATACAGAACCCGGCTTACAGATTTGCTGCTGATAAAATGCCCCTTCCTGCAAACAGGAAGGGGTTATTTTTGTTACATGCATCAAAGTGTTTGTTTTTCTATACAAATTAATATATTTAGCGTTTTAACAATTACTACCTACACATATATAAAACATGGCAAAAATTTTAATTATTGACGACGAAAGGGCAATACGCAGCACCTTACGCGAGATTCTTGAATATGAGGATTACGAAGTTGAGGATGTTGACAATGGCGTTGATGGTTTACAACTGATTGAGAAAAAAGATTACGACCTGGTGCTTTGCGATATAAAAATGAACCGGATGGACGGCATGGAAGTGCTTACCGAAGGTTTAGCTATAAAGCCTGATTTGCCATTTATTATGATAAGCGGACACGGCACCGTTGAAACTGCTGTTGAAGCAAGTAAAAAAGGAGCTTTTGATTTTATCTCAAAACCACCAGACCTAAACCGCTTGCTTATCACCGTACGTAACGCCCTTGATCGTGGCAGCTTAGTTGTTCAAGCCAAGGTTTTAAAACGTAAGGTATCTAAAGTGCGGCCGATATTAGGCGATTCGCAGGCTATCATAAAAATAAAAGAAACTATTGACAGGGTGGCCCCTACCGATGCCCGCGTGCTGGTTACCGGCGCAAACGGCAGTGGTAAAGAATTGGTAGCCCGTTGGCTGCATGAAAAATCAAACCGTTCAAACGCGCCTATCATCGAGGTTAACTGCGCGGCTATTCCTTCAGAGTTGATTGAAAGCGAATTATTCGGTCACGAAAAAGGGTCATTTACATCGGCTATTAAACAACGTATAGGCAAATTTGAATCTGCAAGTGGCGGAACTTTATTTTTAGATGAGATTGGTGATATGAGCCAATCGGCCCAGGCCAAAGTATTGCGGGCTTTGCAGGAAAGCAAAATAACCCGCGTTGGCGGCGAAAAAGAGATTGATGTAGATGTACGCGTAGTAGCCGCAACTAATAAGGATCTGTTAAAAGAAATTGAAGCCGGTAATTTCCGTATGGACCTTTACCACCGCCTAAGCGTGATTCTGATCCATGTACCACCATTGGTCGACCGTAAGGATGATATCGCTTTACTTACGCAAAGCTTCCTGGATGAGATTTGCAGCGAGTATGGCATGCCCGTTAAAAAGATTTCAGATGCCGCCCTTGATGCCCTTAAAGCGTTACCATGGACAGGTAACATTAGGGAATTACGAAACATGGTTGAGCGTTTAATCATATTAAGTGATAAAACCATTACCGATAACGATGTACGCGCATTTGCCAATCCATCGGCTCCCGTTACTGCTGTTGCCGATAATAGCAATTCGGCACCGCAAACAGATTTTGACCAATTCAATAACTTCCAGGAATATAAAGACTTTGCCGAGCGCGAGTATATCAAATTCAAGCTGGAAAAAAACAATTGGAACGTTTCAAAAACGGCTGATGATATTGATATTCAAAGAAGTCACCTCTATAGCAAAATAGAAAAATTCGGCCTTAAGCGTGGCGAATAAATACTTTTGAAAATAATTTAAAAAGAGGTGCTCTAAAAGAGTTTGCCTCTTTTTTATTGCAGGTAAAATCGCTAACATTGTGCAAACCAATCATAAACCATGAAACTAAACCACCTAACTTTTATTTGCGCGATAGCGCTGGCGTCCTGCACATCAAAAGAAAATAAACCCGAAATAAAGCCCGATCAGTCCCTTATTGGCACCTGGCATTTAATATCAAGTAAAAGTATTACTAAAGGCGATACCGCTATTACTACTCCGTCGAAAGAAGAAGAAATGGTTAAAATTTTTAACGGAACAAATTTCGCGTTCTTTACGCACGATCTGTTGCATGGCAAAACGGCCAAACCGGTTTACAGTTCGGGCAGTGGTACCTATACCCTATCTGGCGATGATTATGCCGAGCACCTGGCCTATTGCGATGCCCGCGATTGGGAAAACAGGGATTTTAAATTTAAAGTAAAATTTAATGGAGACACCCTTGTACAAACAGGAATTGAAAAGATAGATAGCTTAAAAATTGATCATACCATTATTGAAACCTATATAAAGGTCAAATAAAGCTCGACGTAAAATACTGACCAATAAAGCCGGAATTTATTCGGCTTTTTTGTTTTTGCACAGTACCAGACTATTAAGATACCCCTAAATTATTTGATGTTTTTAATTTGTAAATTATGAACGAAAAAATTTGAGAAACCCATGACTATCCTTTTCCATTACAAATACCTGAGCTTCATTGCAGTTATCGGTTCGTTTTTCAGCCATTGTGGCGAAAAAAAAGCTGAATCGTCGCAAAATATTGCCAGAATTGTGAGGGATACCGTGCAAGTGACCAAATCGGCACCGAATGATACCACTGCTGCAAACAACCCGATAGCGCTTAAAAACATGTTTGGCGTAAATGCTTACGAGTGGAACTTTTTGCAGGACCCTTCAAACCCGGGACTGCATCATACCATTTATGAAAAAAACATGGCTATCATCAAGTCGTTCAGTTCGGTTCGGCATTACATGAACTGGAATAAACTTGAAAATACCAAGGGGAATTACACCTATAATCCAACAAATAACGGCAGCTGGGATTATGATTTGATTTACACCCGCTGCAAACAGGAAGGGATTTTGGTTTTGGCCGATTTGAAAAACTGCCCCACCTGGCTGGAGAGCACCTACCCTGCCGATGCCCAGGATAATGAAAACGTGCCGGCTCCATATGGGCTTGATAAAACCGATCCGGCATCGTATGCCGATCAGGCGCGTACCGCTTTTCAGTTTGCGGCACGGTATGGTTATAACAGCGATATCGATAAATCGCTGGTAAAAGTAGATGCCCGCTCCCGCTGGAATAACGATGATATCAATGTAGTTAAAATCGGTTTGGGATTAATCAGTTATATCGAATGCGATAATGAACGCGATAAATGGTGGAAAGGCGCTGCTACCGAACAAACTCCGGAAGAATACGCCGCTAACATGTCGGCCTTTTATGATGGCAATATGGGCAAGTTAGGCAATAACGCCGGGGTAAAAACCGCCGACCCTAATATGCAGGTTGTAATGGGCGGCTTAGCCAGTTGTGATGTTAATTTTGTAAACCGGATGATAGCCTGGTGCAAAACAAACCGTGGTTACAAGCCAGATGGTAGCGTTAATCTTTGTTTCGATGTGATTAATTATCACTTTTATAACAACAATGGTGATATTTTAAAACACGAACACGCTACCACCGGTGTAGCGCCTGAACTATCTATGGCCGGCCAAATTGCAGATTCCTTTGTTAAACTGGCTAATTCGCTTAAGAAACCTTTGGAGGTGTGGGTAACCGAATCGGGGTACGACATTAACCAGGGGAGTTATCAGAAAGCTACCTACATAGGCAGCAAATCGCCAACGGAAACCCAGGGCGACTGGCTTTTAAGAACATCGCTGCTATACATCAGGCACGGTATAAAAAAAGTATTTTTTTATCAGCTACAGGACGATACCCCTAATGTAGATGTTCAATATGCCACATCGGGTTTATCAGAAAAGGGTACTCCCCGCCCAGCCGCCGATTATATACTACAAACCAATAAGTTGATGGGGGACTACACCTATAAGGCTACTATTAATGCTGATCCGTTGGTTGATAAATATGTAAACGGCGGCAAAACCATTTACGTTTTAACCATCCCCGATCAAAAAGGGCGGACGGGGAGTTTTACACTTGATTTGGGTACTAACGGCGCAAACATTTACACGCTAAAAATCGGGGCTTCAGGTATGGTTAAAACAGTCGCTAAAACCACAAAAGGTAAGTTAACTGTAGCTGTTTCAGAAACACCGGTGTTTGTTGAAGGTGTGGATTAACATTTCATTTTTGCCTTAATTTAACAGCCTGTTTACTTGAATTATTATGGAAAACCGCGAGGTTTTTTAACTATAAAGTTCTTTACACAGGGCTATTTAAAAACAGCCTATCATTTTATCATCCTAAAAAGCTATTTTTGCGGTTCAATGGAGCATATTCGTAATTTTTGTATCATCGCACATATTGACCACGGTAAGAGTACACTTGCCGATAGGTTATTAGAATACACCAACACTATAACCCAACGCGAATCGCAGGCGCAATTGCTTGACGATATGGACCTGGAACGCGAACGGGGTATTACCATAAAAAGCCATGCCATACAAATGGATTATGTGCTTGACGGACAAAAGTATACCCTTAACCTGATTGACACGCCGGGCCACGTAGATTTTTCGTACGAGGTATCACGTTCAATAGCCGCTTGCGAAGGTGCCTTGCTGATTGTTGATGCTGCGCAGGGCATTCAGGCGCAAACCATATCAAACCTTTACCTTGCGTTAGAGAACGACCTGGAGATTATCCCAATCCTTAACAAGATGGATCTTCCCGGCGCTATGCCCGAAGAGGTGAAAGACCAGATAGTTGACCTTATTGGCTGTAAACGTGAAGAAATTCTGGCAGCATCCGGCAAAACCGGTATGGGGGTGCACGATATTTTACGCGCCATTGTTGAACGTGTACCCGCCCCGGTTGGCGATCCGCAGGCTCCGTTGCAAGCGCTGATCTTCGACTCTGTTTTCAACTCTTTCCGTGGTATCATCGCTTACTTTAAAGTGGTAAACGGCGAGATTCGTAAGGGCGAAAAAGTAAAATTTGTTGCTACAGAAAAACAATACCTGGCCGATGAGGTGGGTACGTTAAAACTTCGTCCGCTTGCTAAAGATGTGATCAAAACCGGCGACGTAGGTTATATCATTTCGGGTATTAAAGAAGCACGCGAGGTAAAAGTTGGTGATACTATCACCCATGTTGATCGTCCGTGCGAAATAGGTATTCAAGGTTTTGAAGAGGTAAAACCGATGGTATTTGCCGGTATTTATCCGGTTGATACCGAAGATTACGAAGAACTTCGCGAATCAATGGCTAAATTACAGCTAAACGATGCATCACTGGTGTTTGAGCCGGAATCATCGGCGGCTTTAGGCTTTGGTTTCCGTTGCGGTTTCCTGGGCATGCTGCACATGGAAATTATACAGGAACGTTTGGAGCGCGAGTTTAACATGACGGTAATTACAACCGTACCTAACGTATCCTATATTGCCCATACCACCAAAGGCGATCCTATCGTTGTAAATAACCCGTCAGATTTGCCCGATCCGAGTAAAATAGATTTTGTGGAGGAGCCTTATATCAAAGCTACCATTATCACCAAATCAGAATTTGTTGGCCCGGTAATGTCTTTGTGTATTCAAAAACGTGGTACAATTACCAATCAATCATACTTAACATCTGATAGAGTTGAACTTACCTTTGAAATGCCAATGGGCGAGATTGTATTTGATTTTTACGATAAGCTAAAAACTATTTCAAAGGGCTATGCCTCATTTGATTATCATCAGATAGGCTACCGCCAGTCGGACCTTGTGCGTTTGGATATCCGCTTAAACGCCGAGCCAGTTGATGCTTTGTCATCGCTTATTTTTAGGGGCAACTCTTATGATTTTGGTAAAAAGATCTGCGAAAAGCTGAAAGAACTTTTGCCACGCCAGCAATTCGAAATTATTATCCAGGCTTCTATCGGTGCAAAAATTATTGCCCGTGAAACGGTTAAAGCTTTACGTAAGGATGTTACAGCCAAGTGTTATGGTGGTGATATTTCCCGTAAACGTAAACTATTAGAAAAACAAAAGAAAGGTAAAAAACGCATGCGCCAGGTAGGTAACGTAGAGATACCACAATCGGCGTTTATGGCAGTTTTAAAATTAGATTAAACACAACAGAATCAAGAGCCAAGACAGCTTCAGCTTTTGTTTTTTCTTGATTCTTGATTCTTGACTCTTGACTCTTATGCAGCTTTTAGACGGAAAATACGTATCAGAAAAACTTAAGGTTGAAATAGCCGAAGCAGCGGCAAAAATATTGGCCGAAACCGGCAGGCAGCCGCATTTGGTGGCCGTTTTGGTTGGTCATGATGGTGGCAGCGAAACTTATGTTGCCAGCAAAATCAAAAATTGCGAAAAGGTTGGATTTAAATCTACCCTGGTGCGTTTTGAAGACACGGTTACAGAAGATGAGTTACTTAAAAAAGTAGAAGAACTAAACGCTGATGCCGATATAGATGGCATCATTGTACAGCTTCCCCTACCCAAACATATCGACCCTGAAAAAGTAACTGAGCGCATTGACCACCGCAAGGATGTGGATGGCTTTCACCCGGTTAACTTAGGCCGTATGCAGCGTAACCTGCCATCGTTTATTCCCGCTACTCCTTACGGTATCACCTTGATGCTTAAAGAATACGGTATTGAAACCGCCGGTAAACATTGCGTAGTTGTTGGTCGTAGTAACATTGTTGGTTCGCCAATGAGTATCCTGATGGCGCGTAACACCACTCCGGGTAACTGTACGGTAACTATTTGCCATAGCCGCACTCCTGATATCAAAAAGTTTACGCTTGATGCTGACATCCTTATAGTGGCTATTGGTAAAAAGAATTTTATCACTGCCGATATGGTAAAAGATGGCGTAGTGGTAATTGACGTTGGCATGAACCGTGAAACATCAACCCTAACTAAATCGGGTTTTAAGCTTTATGGCGATGTTGATTTTGATAACGTTGCTCCAAAAGCTTCATGGATAACCCCGGTACCGGGTGGCGTAGGTTTGATGACCATTATTGGCTTGCTGAAAAATACGCTGTCATCGGCAAATAAAGAGGTTTATTCTTAGATTGATTGGGTTTGATTGAGCTGATTAAGTTGGATATATTTCTAAAGGCCAAACCTAATCAACTCAATCAAACCCAATCTAACTTAATCAACTATTTTCTTCCCAAAACTTTATCCCAAAACGATTTTATCCCTACGTAAATTTCCTCGCCCCGGATATCTATAGCATAAGTTTCTAAAAAATCATTCTGCCCTTCCCCGCCTTTTCCAGTTGCAAGTTCATAGGTGTAACGGTGATATGGACATACAATTTTACCTTTAGCACACAAGCCTTCGCTTAAATCATAACCTGCGTGCGGACAACTGGAAGCCATGGCATAAATCTTACCCTCGTAACCTACCAGGCAAATATTTTTACCACCAGCTTTTACTTTTTTTATAAACGGTTCTTTTGTTGGCTCAACATCGGGGATTTTGTACCACTTCATTTGCGCTAAAAATCTATCTTCAAATTCATCAGCGATGGGTTTTTAATCACTTCGTCCATGTTGGTAATCAGCGTTACACTTTTCCGGTCGGCAGATAATATAGCTTTGGAGTTATTGAGCCTTTTTACAGGCTTTGCAAAATTGAGGATTACCTTGTAAGGCATATCTATCAACATTGCCTTGGCCATCATAAAGGTTGATTGGGTTTTCTTTAAAAAAGCGTTGAATTTAGCTTTATCAATGATGCGATAAAACCGGTGTGGCGTTATATCGTAGGAGTAATAATCCTGTCCAACAATCATTTGTTTGGCATCTAAAGCCTTGCTGTTTTTAGCTCCGGTAGTTAACGCGCTCACCTGGCTGTTAAGCGCTATTTTCGATACATTTTGCAGATAATATTTTAAATCGGCGGCATCTTTAGCAGTATGATTGATGGATACCTTTACAATGCTTTTTTTGAGATTCATATTCACTGTAAGATCGCTGCTTTTAGCCAGATCTATTTCGGCTTTGCTCATGCGTTGCTGGGTGCTATCGGGCATGGCATTGTAAAAATTTAACGTAGTATCTTTCACCAAACTAAATTGCGGGGTTTGCTTTAACGAGTCGGAAACCAGGTTTACCAATACCGAAACCGCTTTGCTCATATCAAAACCGTAAACTACGCTACAGCTGCCATCATTTTTAAAGGTATAATGCTCCTCGATATCAACGCATGAACTTAAACAGGTAATTGCCAGGAAAAGGATCAGGAAGTAAAGTTTTTTCATGGCGGTAAAGGTTTTATCGGGGCGTTAAAATTTCATGATGCTAATTTACAATCCAAACAGATTACTTGTATAGGTAAATTGCTTTATTGTGAAAATTATTAATAATAATTCTAATCTGCGGGTAGCCATAAACGTTTTACGCTGCGTTTACCATTCAGCTTTATGCTTTCGGCTTATTTAGGTACTTTTGCAAAATATTATGGCACACCAAATTCCGGACGACGGCACGCTGCTTCCTTTAATGGAAGAGTTTTATACAATACAAGGCGAAGGATACAACACAGGCAAAGCAGCTTATTTTATACGCCTGGGTGGCTGCGACGTGGGTTGCCATTGGTGCGATGTTAAAGAAAGTTGGGATGCAGAGCTACACCCGCTTACCGCTGCCGATAAAATTGTTATAAACGCCTCAGTGCATCCGTCAAAAGCGGTTGTTGTTACCGGCGGCGAGCCTTTGATCTATAATCTTGATTATCTTACAGATCAGCTGCACAACGTAGGTATCAAAACGTTTATTGAAACATCTGGTGCTTACCCCCTCTCGGGCGATTGGGACTGGATTTGTTTATCGCCCAAAAAATTCAAAGCGCCGCTACCTCACGTGGCCGAAAACGCGCATGAGTTGAAGGTGATCGTATTCAATAAATCGGATTTTGAATGGGCCGAGTATCATGCTAAAATGGTTTCGCCCGATTGTAAACTTTATTTACAGCCTGAATGGTCAAAATCAAAAGAAATGATCCCGTTAATTGTTGATTATGTGATGAACAACCCGCAATGGGAAATATCGCTGCAAACGCATAAATATTTGAATATACCGTAATAGTTGTAACTTACGGTATAAATTATCGTATCAACACAGATGAGAATAACTATCCTCTCTATCTTGTTATTTTTTCTTTCGGTTAGTGCCTGGAGTCAGCAAAGGGAATATTCTACCAAAAATACCGAAGCCATAAAATATTTTGCCCAGGCTGGTCAAAACATCGATGAACATTATTATGATGATGCCATTGATAACCTTTTAAAAGCTATTGGTGAAGACTCCAGATTTGTGGAAGCACACGCGCAACTGGGTGATGTATACCGAATCCGCCATACTTATAAGCTGGCTATTGAGCAGTACCTTAAGGTGATTGCTCTTAATCCCGAGTTTAATCGTGGTATTTACCTCAAAATAGGCGAAACCGAAATATACGACGCCAAATATGCGCAAGCGCAGCAACACCTCGAGAAATATCTTACTTACCTGGATATTACGCCTCAAAATAATGAGTTTGCCCAAAAACTGATCGCTGATGCCAAATTCAGTATCCTGGCCATTCAGCATCCGGTGCCGTTTAAACCTATCAACATGGGCCCCAATATCAATACGGCAGATGATGAATACCTACCCGTTGGTACGGCCGATGAAAGCATGCTGATATTTACCCGTAAAATTAATAACAACGAGGATTTTTATAAAAGCCTGAAGGTAAAAGGTAAATGGGATACTGCCGTTTATTTGAGCAGCCGGATCAATACCGATCAGTACAACGAAGGCGCACAGTCATTATCTCAAGATGGCAAATTCCTGTTTTTTACAGGTTGTAACCGCCCGGATGGCCTTGGTAGGTGTGATATCTACATTTCCAAAAAAATGGGCGACGATTGGGGCAAGCCTTTCGACCTGAGCAAACCGGTAAACACTGCGGGCTGGGAATCCCAGCCATCCATTAGCGCCGATGGGCGTACCCTTTATTTTGTAAGTAACAAAAAGGGCGGTTATGGCGGTTACGATATTTGGAAATCGACCCTAACCGATAAAGGTTGGGGCGAACCCGAAAACCTTGGCCCGAACATTAATACAGCTTATAATGAGCAGTCGCCGTTTATTCACCCGGATGATAGTACTTTATACTTTTGCTCCAATGGATGGCCGGGCCTGGGCAATAAAGATTTGTTTGTAAGCCGGCTTGGTAAAGATGGTAAATGGCAAAAGCCGCAAAACCTGGGTTACCCTATCAATACCAACGGCGATGAAAACGGCCTTACCCTTACCGCTTACGGCACTTACGCTTTTTTTGCTTCGGATAACGCGAATCTGAATGGTTTTGGCGGATACGATATTTACACGTTTGAACTACCTGCCAATTTACGCCCGCATATTGTTACCTACGTAAAAGGCAACGTGGGCGATGCCAAAACGAAAGAGCCGTTGGAGGCGGCTGTAGAGATCATTGACCTGGAAAAAAACAAACCCGTTTACCAGGATTACAGCGGTGCAGATGAAGGCGACTTTTTAGCGACGATAACATCCGGCAAAAATTATGCGCTAAACATTTCAAAAAGTGGCTACCTGTTTTACTCGGCAAACTTTTCGCTTATTGGTTATAAAGAGCAAAAACCTTTTCACATCAAAGCATTGTTATCGCCTATTGAAGTTGGTAATAAGGTTATCCTGAAAAACATTTTCTTTGATACCAATAAGTTCGATTTGAAAGACGAGTCAAAATCAGAACTGGAAAAACTCGTAGAGTTCCTTAATGTAAACCCCACCGTTCATATTGAAATATCGGGCCATACGGATAACGTAGGTGCCGATCTGGCAAATCAAACCTTATCAGAAAACCGGGCCAAGTCGGTTTACAAATACCTGGTAAGCAATGGCATACCGGCTGCCCGTCTTGTATATAAAGGCTATGGTAAAACCCAGCCAATTGCACCTAATATAACTGAGGACGATAAGGCACTAAACAGGCGGACGGAATTTATGATCATCGCCAAATAACCTACTCAACGTATCGATTTTAATATGGTAAATGCTTGCCTATAACATATATTAGCGTTACCAATTAAAACAGAGTCATGAAATATATCCTGTTAGGCGTAGCGTGTATAGCCACAATTTGCTGCGCTTTTATTTACCAAACAAAAGACGCCGGCAAACCCTGGCTAAATAAAATGCAGCAACTACCGGGCAAACTGGAATGCGAATTATATAACACCGGCGGCGAAGGCGTAGCCTATCATGATTCTGATAATAGTAACAATGGCAGCGGTAAGCTTAATCCCGCAAATGGCACGTTTTTAAACGAGTTTAGGATGAAAGAAGGGGTTGATATCTCGTACACTAAAGCACATGACCATATTGATGATAATCCATATAACAAGGTTAAAAGAGACATGAACCAGCTTTATGTAGGCTGGACACAACCCGGGGAATGGATCAATTATACTGTTGATGTAACAAAATCCGGCATCTACCCTATTGAAGTAATGTATACCGCCAACGGTGATGGTGCCATCGCCATTGATGTAGATGGTAAAGATGCAACCGGCCCAATGAAAATTACATCTACCCATAACAATCAGGATACCATAGCCTGGCGGCAGTGGCATCATTGGAACAGTTCTGCTAATGTAGGCTCAATTGAACTTACAAAAGGTGTACATGTGCTAACCCTGCATATTGTAAGCAATGGCAATATGAATTTGGATTACCTGGCAATTAAATAGAAATGAATACCGGCACGTCCGTCTAAAACTAAAAAGCCTTTGAAATTCATTCCAAAGGCTTTTTGAGTTATGTACCGGGAATTTCAATTTCCCATTTCTGACAGGAACTTTATTCTCATCAATTGTACTTCTTCGCGGGTGTAATCATCGTTACCTAACTCGGCCAGGGCATCGTCAATAGAATCAGCTTCGGCTGTGCGGAAGTAATCAAAAACCTCTTCCTGCTTGTCCTCATCTATCACCTCATCAATGTAATAATTAAGGTTGAGTTTGGTGCCCGAGTTTACAATGGTTTCTACCTCTTTCAAAATCTCCTCATAGGTTAGTCCTTTAGATGCGGCTATATCGTCTAAATTTAAATGACGATCAATATTCTGAATGATAAACACCTTCAGTGCCGATTTATTGGCCGCGCTCTTGATCACCATATCAACCGGGCGGTCAATATCGTTATCCTCCACATACTTCTGGATCATATCCGTAAACGGCTTTCCAAACTTAAGCGCTTTACCTGCGCCAACGCCCGAGATATGTTTCAACTCTTCTGAATTGATAGGGTAATGCGTACACATTTCCTCTAACGAAGGGTCCTGGAAAATCACAAACGGAGGTAAACCCTTTTGCTTGGCCAGTTTTTTACGCAGATCCTTCAGCATCTGCAATAACTGCGCATCCAACGCGCCGCCGCCTTGTTTAGGGCCATCAGCGTCATCATCATCATCGGTACCCTCAATCACATGGTTCATCACAAAACGGATGCTGTGGGGGTTGTCAATGAAGGTATTACCTAATTTGGTTAATCTAAGTAAACCATATTGATCAATATCTTTTGACAGATAGTTATTTAATAAAGCCTGCCTTAAAAGCGAGTTCCACAAATTGCGCCCCTGCTCCTTGCCCGATCCATAATAATCAAGCGCGTCATGCTCGTAATTTTTGATCTGCGCGTTTTCTTCACCCATCAATATGCTGATGATGTAATGATCGTCAAACTTCTCGCCTATGTGTTTAATAAGGCTTAAGGCTTTGTGCAAATGCTCTTCGCCATCAAAATGCTCTTTATGGCCACAGCAATTATCGCACATGTTATTACAGCCAGCCTCATTAAAATTTTCGCCAAAATAATGCAGCAGCTGCTTACGCCTGCAAACCGATGATTCGCAGTAATCAATAACCTCTTTTAGTATCTGGGTACCTATTTCACGTTCGGCAACCGGCTTGTCTTTCATGAATTTTTGCAGCTTGTCTATATCCTTTTCAGAATAGAAAGCTACACAAACACCCTCGCCACCATCACGGCCGGCACGACCGGTTTCCTGGTAATAACCCTCCATGCTTTTAGGCACGTCATGGTGAATCACATACCTAACATCCGGTTTATCAATCCCCATACCGAAGGCTATAGTTGCAACAATTACATCTACATCTTCCATCAGGAATTTATCCTGCGTATCGGCACGCACTTTAGGATCTAAGCCCGCATGATATGGTAGCGCCTTTACGCCGTTTAAATTAAGGGCTTCTGCAACCTCTTCAACTTTTTTGCGGCTTAAGCAATATATAATGCCGGATTTTCCCTGGTTTTGTTTTACAAATTTTACTATCTCTTTGATTACGTTACGCTTAGCACGTACTTCATAAAATAAGTTAGCTCTGTTAAAAGACGATTTGTACACAGTGGCATTGTTCATTTGCAGGTTTTTTTGAATGTCCTGCTGAACTTTTGGGGTAGCTGTAGCCGTTAACGCGATGATCGGAATATTTTCGCCAATGTTGCTGATCACCTGGCGGATTTTGCGGTATTCGGGGCGAAAATCATGTCCCCATTCCGAGATACAATGCGCCTCATCAACTGCCACAAATGACACATGATTAAGACGTAAAAAGTCGATATTTTCTTGCTTGGTTAATGATTCAGGAGCAACATAAAGCAACTTGGTTTTGCCGGCTAAAACATCTTCTTTAACCCGGGCTATATCAGATTTAGTAAGTGACGAATTTAAAAAGTGGGCTATACTATCCGAGCCTCCAAAGGCCCTTAACTGATCTACCTGGTTTTTCATCAGGGCAATCAAAGGAGAAATTACTATCGCGGTGCCATCGCTCATTAACGCAGGCAACTGGTAACACATTGATTTACCACCACCTGTAGGCATAATAACAAAGGTATCGTTACCGCTCAGGATGTTAGTGATAATCGCTTCCTGCTCCCCCTTAAAGTTGTCGAATCCGAAAAAATTCTGGAGGTTATCAAATAGCGACTTCTTAGTTTCTATCATTATCTTAAATAATCTAAAGTCCGATTTAAAAGTTTAAAGTAACAAAATTTTCTGAATAAACGAGGGATTTACTTTTAAATTTTATACTAATATGATTATTAAATGAAAAACATTTTGTTTACTTGTTGTGACCAAATTATTAACAAATTATTTAGTTTTATTTAGTAGGCAGATATCAGATTATTGTCCATTTTTGCCGCGACTAAACCAAATTATAATTCTTAAAATTGCACATGAACAAAAACTATTATGCCATCATTATGGCAGGCGGAATAGGCAGTCGTTTTTGGCCAATCAGTCGCACATCGCACCCTAAACAGTTCATCGATATCCTTGGCACCGGTAAAACCTTAATCCAAAACACCTACGAACGCTTCCTGAAAGTTTGCCCCAAAGAAAATATTTACGTTGTAACCAACGAGAATTATACCAAACTGGTAAAAACACAGCTTCCGGATATGGAAGATCAGCAGATATTAACAGAGCCGGTAATGCGTAATACGGCCCCTTGTGTTGCTTATGGCTGTTTTAAAATAGAAAGCTTAAACCCCGATGCCGCCATTGTAGTGGCCCCCTCAGATCAACAGATATTGGATGAAGATGCTTTTGTGAACTCCATCATCAGGTCATTAGAAACCGCCACGGCAAATGACTGCCTGGTTACCTTAGGCATTAAACCGTCAAGGCCGGATACGGGTTACGGCTATATCCAATACACCAACAAAACTATCAATGATGATTTTTATAAAGTAAAAACCTTTACCGAAAAGCCTAACCTGGAGATAGCCAAAACTTTTATACAAAGCGGCGATTTTTTATGGAACGCGGGTATATTCGTATGGTCGGCGAAAGCGATAGTAAAAGCCTTTGAACAGCATTTGCCGGATATGCACGAGATATTTACGGACGCAGGTCCCGTTTACAATACAGAAAACGAGCGAAGTCATATTAACCAGGCTTACCAGCAATGCATTAATATTTCGATAGATTACGGGGTGATGGAAAAAGCGGATAACGTTTATGTATTACCATCTGATTTTGGCTGGAGCGACTTGGGTACCTGGGCATCCATTTATGACCTTGCAGAGAAAGATTATGTAGGCAACGCGGTGATACCGGCCGAAAAGGTGATCATGTACGATTCATCAAACTGTATGGTAAACGTACCCGGCGAAAAGCTGGTAATTTTAAAAGGACTACACGATTTTATCGTGGTAGAATCCAACAACACCCTGCTCATTTGCCCCCGCGATCAGGAACAAAGTGTAAAGCAAGTAGTTGCAGATGTAAAAAGTAAGTTTGGGTCGAAGTATATTTAGTGTTGAGTAAGTTGAATAGGTTGATTTAGTTAGATTGAGTTGATTAGATTAAGAGCGATAAGACAATATCAATATTTTAGTTTTTCAACAACTCAACCAACCTATTCAACTTATTCTAACTCAATCCAACTTAATCAACCCTTAACTCCCCTCTGCCTTATCGCCTCGTACAAAATAACGCCGGTAGATACTGACACGTTTAATGATTCAATCTCACCAAACATGGGGATTTTGGCCAGGTGATCGGATATGCGGATGATCTCGTTACGGATGCCGTCTTCTTCAGATCCCATGATGATGGCTGTTGGCGCTGTATAATCCGGCGCGTAAATATCTTCTTTTGTTTTTTCGGTACAAGACACTAACTGCAAGCCTGATTCCTGTAAAAATCTTACGGTTTGCATAAAGTTATCATGGCGGCAAACAGGGATTTTGTATAAAGCTCCAGCGGACGTTTTAATAGCATCGGGATTGATCTGCGCCGATCCTTTAGCCGGGATAACAATGGCATGCACACCGGCGCATTCGGCAGTACGGGCAATGGCGCCCATGTTACGTACATCGGTAATAGAATCTAAAACTAAAATCAGCGGCACCTCCCCTTTTTCAAAAACTTCGGGGATGATATTTTCTATTTTTTGATAAACTATGGGTGATATAAAGGCAACAGCCCCCTGGTGATTTTTCGCGGTAAGGCGGTTAAGCTTTTCGATAGGTACCTGCTGAGCGGTGATATTGTATTCGGTAAGCAATGCTTTTAACTCATGAGATAAGCCGCCGGCTGCACCTCTTTGTATATACAATGCCTCAATTTCTTTCCCCGAAGTAATGGCTTCCATAATGGCCCGGATACCAAAAACCATTTGGTTACTTTCACGCTTTTCCCTGTTGTTGTTAAACATCAAATTTTAATTTAAGAGTGCAAAAGTAGCCATATTAATTGATTAAGCGGTTATTGAACTCATTTAGCATTTTAGTTCAAGTTTTAACAACTAACATTTTTAAACTTTGTTAACACGCTTTTAAAACACTGATTGCAAGATAACTAAACACTACACTAACATCTTACCAACAATTGTGTGTTAATATCTATTAAGTACAACACTATAAATTATTAAATTGAGAATGATTGCTTTAAAACCTCAATACACTATGTGGATGGAATAGTAGCAACCCTAAAACATTTTTTGTATATTTTTGTCGCCTTATGAGTTTTGAGAACGAGAATCAGTACAAGCCTAATACAAACGACCGTCGTAGCCGCATTAGTAACCCAACCCCATTTAGCGGGATGGGCAAGTTGCCCCCGCAAGCTACAGATTTAGAAGAAGCCGTGCTTGGTGCGCTGATGCTTGAAAAAGATGCACTGTCATCAGTAATTGACGTGCTCAAAGCAGAGGTATTTTATCGTGATAACCACCAAAAAATTTTCGCGGCTATTAAAGATCTTTTTGAAAAGTCGCAGCCAATAGATATCCTTACCGTTACCGCGCAATTACGCAAACAGGGTGATTTGGAAATGATTGGCGGCGCTTATTATATTACCGAACTCACCAGTCGCGTGGCTTCGGCTGCTAATATTGAGTTTCACTCACGTATCATTATCCAAAAATACATTCAGCGCGAATTGATCCGGATTTCTACCGAAACCATCAACAGCGCTTATGAAGATAGCAGCGATGTACTCGATTTATTAGATAAGGCCGAAAAAAACCTTTTTGAAATTGCACAAAGCAACCTGCGCCGTGACGCCCGTAAAATGGACGACCTGGTACAGGAAGCCTTAAGAGATATTGAGTCATTAAAAGATAAAAAAGATGGTTTAACCGGTGTAGCCTCTGGCTTTACGGGCTTAGACCGTATGACCTCTGGCTGGCAAAAATCAGATCTTGTAATTATCGCTGCCCGCCCCGCGATGGGTAAAACGGCTTTCGTACTAAGCTGCGCGCGTAACGCGGCGGTTGATTTTGACAAGCCTACCGTTGTTTTTTCGTTGGAGATGTCGTCAGTACAGTTGGTGAATCGTTTGATTGCCGGCGAGGCTGAGATAGAACAGGAGAAGATCCGTAAAGGAACATTGGAAGAATGGGAATGGCAGCAAATTCACTCTAAAATTGGCCGTCTTGAAAAATCGGTTTTTATTATTGACGATACCCCCGCGCTAAACATCTTTGAATTTAGAGCCAAATGCCGCCGTTTAAAGGCCCAGCATGATATTCAGCTAATCATCATTGACTACCTGCAGCTGATGCATGGTAAGGCCTCTGATGGTAAAGGTGGTGGCGGTAATCGCGAGCAGGAAATTGGTAGTATCTCGCGTGCCTTAAAATCGGTTGCAAAGGAATTGAATGTGCCGGTGATCGCACTGTCTCAGTTAAGTCGCGCGGTGGAGCAAAGGCCGGGTAACTCAAAAAGACCAATGCTATCTGATTTACGTGAGTCGGGCTCTATTGAGCAGGATGCGGATATGGTACTATTCCTTTACCGTCCCGAATATTACGGCTTAACGGAAGACGAAGACGGTAATCCAACCCAGGGTGTAGGTGAGGTAATTATAGCCAAACACCGTAACGGTGAAACCGGCACTGTAAGACTTAAATTCGTAGGTAAATACGTGAAGTTTGCCAACCTGGAAGAAGGTATGGACGGCTTTCCTCCGCTTGCAGCCAACGCGTTTAGTGGCCTCGCCCCATCGCAGGATTTTGAAAAACAAAGCAACTTCATTATTCGCCCGTCAAGAATGGATGATATAGATGATGAACCGCCGTTTTAATTTCGGATTTGGGAATTTCGATTTCGGATTTGCAGCATGCCAAACGAAAGCATAAAAACGACAAAGCCTGATTTATTAAATCAGGCTTTGTCGTTTTTATGTAGTTAGCTTAGTTAGCTGCCGCGAGATTTCAGCTCGTGGTAAATCGTGGTTTCGGCTTTCAGCTGAACTTACTAAAATATTTCCCTGGCGATCGTTTTTGCCTATCAAACAATCAATCCTATAACCACCCCAATCACAATGATGAGTGGTGCTTTGATCTTTGTAAACCGAAGCAATAAAAACGTTCCAAGCATTAAAACATAAGCAATCCAGTTACCTCCAAACGGGCGTACCAACAGGATAAATGCTGTGGCCATAAAGCCTACAGCTACAGCATTGATGCCGCTCAAAGAGTTTTTGATACGGGTTATTTTTTTTAGATCTTCCCAAAACGGGACTATAAACAGGATTAATATTAAGCCAGGTGTATTCACTCCAATCACGGCCACAAGGCTGCCGATGATTTGCCCTCCAATACCGTATCCTTTATTACCTAAAGTAATTCCCCCTAAAAACGAAGTAAATGAAAATGTTGGGCCGGGCAAGGCTTGTTGCAACGCGTAGCCCGAAAGAAATTCGGAGTTGCTGAGGTAATGTTTTACCTCTACAAATTCGGTATACATCAGCGGTACCATTACCTGCCCGCCGCCGAAGATCAGAATACCATTACGGTAAAAGTTCTCGAATAAACGGATAGGCAAACTGAACGGCGAGGTTTGATTGATAATAGCACCCAAAGCCGCGAAAAATAACAGGATACCAATAAAATAAGCAACCTTGTTGGGGTTAACATTAGCATACAGACGGGTACGCAGTTCATTTTCCTGCGGCTGAGTTTCCATAGCCGAGGATATAATGCCGCCCAATAAAATCAGGATAGGAAACGCGTACGCGTTTTGTAAAATCAGCGTAGCAACCAGCGAGGCTATAGCCAACAAGGTACTTACCTTTGTTTTTAAAAATTTAAAAGCGAAGCTATAAGTTGCATAAGCAACAATACCTACCGCCACAGGTTGCACATAAGTTAATACATGGGCAAACTTAGCATGGTTGGCAAACATTTTATAGCTTATAGCTGCCATGCCCATGATGGCCGCCGAGGGCAATATCCATATCACAAAAGTGAGCAGCGCTAATTGCAGTCCGCCAACTTTCCAGGCAATGCCAACCAAAGTTTGGGTTGATGAAGGGCCAGGCAATACCTGTGATAAAGCATTGAGCTCCATCAGCTCTTCCTCGGTAACATAGCGTCGTTTCTGTACAAATTCGCGCAGCAAAACAGCAATATGTGCCTGCGGCCCGCCAAAAGCCGTAAACGTATAGATTAAAACATCCCGAAGAAAAAGTAGGTGGCGTTTTTTAATGTTCATTAGTTCACTGGTTCATTAGTTCATTGGTGTCGCTCCGGGAATGTTGATTGGCTCATTAGTTAATTGGTATAGCTTGGAAACTTATCTGTTGGGTATATCGATTTCGTCGGGATAAATGCCATGTATACAAGACGATTCAGTGCAAAAGACCAATGAACTAATAAACCAGTGAACCAATGAACTAATAGTCGTCATCATCTTCCTCAATTCCCATGGCTGCCCGGTATACGGCTTGCAGCTCGGAAAAGGCGTGATTATCGCGCTTGGCTTTGGTAATTTTCATGCCGTTTTCGTAGGTGGCAATGGCGTCCTGTTTTCGATTAAGAGCCTCGTAAAGCTTACCCAAATGATAATATGTACCTACGTAATTGGGGTGGTTATTAATTAGGTCCTCGTAGTAAGTGAGGGCTATATCTGCCTGATTAAGACGTAGATATTCTGTTGCGAGCGCGTATTTTAAAAACTCGTCGTTGGGTTCATTTTTTATAAATTCCAGTAGCTTATCCAATCTGCTCAACTCCATTTTAAACTCTATCTTTTTTAACTTAAATTTGCAAAAACCTATTGATATGAAGATCCTGGTATGTGCAAGTAATGTTCCTGATACCACCACAAAAATAACTTTTACTAATAATAACACCCAATTTAATACAAATGGGGTGCAATTTATATTAAATCCTTATGATGAAATAGCACTTTCACGCGCTATTGAACTTACCGATGGCGGTAAAGGTACAGTAACTGTTATCAACGTTGGCGAGGTAAGTACAGAGGCCACCATCCGTAAAGCTTTGGCTATTGGCGCTACCGACGCGGTACGTGTAAATGCCAAACCTCATGATGCCTGGTATGTAGCTTATCAGATTGCGCAATATGTAAAAGCTAACCCTTTCGATTTGATCCTTACCGGCAGGGAGTCTATTGATTATAACGGCTCAAAAGTGGCCGGTATGCTTGGCGAGTTGCTGGATCTTCCGTCGGTATCTATCATCAAAAAATTAGATGCTGCTGATAGCGAAGCAACCGTTGAACGCGAAATTGAAGGTGGTAAAGAAATTCTAACTATTCCCTACCCTTTTGTGGCAGGAACGGCAGAAGGCGTTGCCGAACCAAAGATTCCTAACATGCGCGGCATCATGTCGGCACGTACCAAGCCCTTAACTGTTGTTGAACCTGTTGATGTAAAAAACTTTTCAGAGATCATTAGTTATGAAACACCGGCCCCACGTGGCCAGGTTACCTTAGTTGCCGCTGCCGATACAGCAAAGCTGGTTGAGTTATTACATACCGAAGCGCGCGTTATCTAATTTTATTCAAATCGATTTTACGAAACACATTATTATATGTCAGTTTTAATATATGCGGAAAATGCGGGCGGAACATTCAAAAAGTCAATTTTTGAAGCCGTAAGCTATGCCAAAGCCATTGCCAATCAAAACAACACCGATCTGATTGCCATATCCATTGGTAATGTAAGTGCCGATGAATTAGCATCCTTAGGTAAATACGGCGCTAAAAAGGTGCTTAATGTATCGGGCGATAAACTAAAAAACTTTGTAAACCAGGCTTACGCCTCAATAATAGCCGAAGCAGCAAAAAAAGAAAGCGCTGATATTGTTGTTTTATCAAACACATTCTCTGGCCGCGGCCTTGCACCAAGACTTGGGGTAAAATTAGAAGCCGGTGTTGCAGATGGCGCTGTGGCATTACCTGAGCAAAACGGAGGCAAATTCACTGTTAAGAAGACGGCCTTCTCTGGTAAAGCGTTTGCCGTTGTAGAACTTTCATCAGCAAACAAGGTGATCGCTTTGGTACCAAACTCTTACAAAGTAGTTGAAACCGGCAGCAGCGCCCAGGTGGAAGATTTTACTACAGAAGCCAAAGAGTCGGACTTTAAAGCGATAATTAAGGATATTGTTCGTTCAACGGATAAAGTATCCTTGCCCGATGCGGAGATCGTTGTATCGGCAGGTAGGGGCTTAAAAGGGCCCGAGAACTGGGGTATGATTGAGGAACTGGCAGACTTGCTTGGCGCAGCTACAGCATGCTCCAAACCGGTATCAGACGCAGGCTGGCGACCACATAGCGAACATGTTGGACAAACCGGTATAGCTGTCAGCCCAAATTTGTATATTGCGATAGGAATTTCAGGTGCTATTCAGCACCTGGCCGGCATTAGTTCTTCAAAGGTTATTGTAGTGATCAACAAAGATCCTGAGGCTCCGTTTTTTAAGGTAGCTGATTACGGGATTGTTGGCGACGCATTTGAAGTGGTGCCCCAATTAATTGCAGCAGTTAAAGCTTATAAAGCTTCAGCATAAATATTTAGGCGCGAGATGGGTAATAACATGAAAAAAATTAAGCTGGATATTGTAGGCTTATCATATAGCCAAACACAATCTGGCGCTTATGCTTTAGTTTTGGGGGAGGTTAGCGGCAGGCGCAGGTTACCTATCATTATAGGTAGTTTTGAAGCTCAGGCCATTGCCATCGAAATAGAAAAAATGACGCCGAGCCGTCCGCTTACGCATGATCTTTTTAAAAGTTTTGCGCAGGCCTACCAGGTAGAAGTGCAGGAAATTATCATTTATAATTTGGTTGATGGTATCTTTTATTCCAAGCTGATTTGCAGTGATGGCAAACGTTCGGTTGAAATTGACGCGCGTACATCAGATGCCATCGCGGTGGCGGTAAGATTCGATTGCCCTATTTTCACTTACGAGTTTATTCTATCCACCGCAGGTATTGTTATTGAAGGTAACGACTTTGTTTATCTGGAAAACATTAACGAAAACCAGGAGGAGAAAACTGTTAATACCTCATCTGTAGGTAGCGGCTTTGCATCATTAAGCGTTGACGAGTTGAAAACAAAACTGCAGGAAGCACTGGCCGAAGAATCATACGAGAAAGCGGCAAAAATCCGCGACGAACTCAACAAACGAAAAGCATCCTGATTTCGGAATTGGGAATTTCGATTTTGACGGACATAATAGATAAGCCGGTCGAAATTCCCAACTTTCAAATGTTTAATACCAAATAATAATTTCCTTTTGGTGTAAATACATCATTAAAGCGTAACATTTAAGTTCAATTTACCAAATTCCATATTACGCTGCTTTCTGATTTACATTAATTTCACTACTTTCCGCTTTTTAATTTAACACTGATCAAAATTATTTAATCCAGGCACCATATGAATATTAAGTTCCGCTTAATACTGATGAATTTTATGCAGTTTTTTATCTGGGGGGCATGGTTGCTTACCATTGGTGCATATTGGTTTCAGGATAAACATTGGTCGGGCGCGCAGTTTGGCGCTATCTTTAGCACCATGGGAATATCGGCTATATTTATGCCGGCCCTTACGGGTATCATTGCAGACAGATTCATAAATGCCGAAAAACTATACGGTATTATGCATATTTTGGGAGCAGCATCTTTGTTCACGCTCCCTTTAATCACAAACCCATCCGCCTTTTTTTGGGTAATGTTGATTAACATGGTGTTTTATATGCCAACCCTCTCCCTTTCTATTACCGTTGCATATTCGGCTTTAAAGAGTAGCAATAAAGATGTTGTTGTTGATTATCCTCCTATTCGTATATGGGGAACCATTGGATTTATCGCCGCTTTGTGGACAGTAAGCCTTACACATAACGAAACTTCGCCCAATCAATTTTACATAGCGTCGGCAGTAGCTTTGGCGTTGGGCTTATATTCATTTAGCTTACCTAAATGCCCACCTCTTGCGGCAAAAGCAACCAATAAATCATTTACAGATTCATTAGGACTAAACGCCTTCAAATTATTTAAAGATCCTAAGTTTGCCATCTTTTTTGGCTTTTCGATGTTGTTAGGTGCTGCCTTGCAGTTAACCAACGCGTATGGCGATACTTTTATACAGGATTTTAAAAACGTAGCTATTTACAAAGATTCGGTAGGTGTAAAATATCCTGCTATCATTATGTCGATATCGCAGTTTTCTGAAACTTTTTTTATTTTATTGATTCCTTTTTTCCTGCGTAAATTCGGCATTAAATATGTGATGCTATTCAGTATGTTAGCATGGGTATTACGTTTTGGGTTATTCGCTTTCGGCGATCCCGCGGGCGGCCTCTGGATGATTGTTTTATCATGTATAGTTTACGGTATGGCTTTCGATTTTTTCAATATCTCAGGCTCCCTGTTTGTTGAAACACAAGCCAGCCCCGAAATTAGGGCGAGCGCGCAAGGCTTGTTTATGATGATGGTAAACGGATTCGGAGCTTTCTTCGGCAGTATTGCCAGCGGTTTAATTATCGATAAGTTTTTCCTTTTACCCGGCGGCACTAAAGACTGGCACGGCATATGGCTGACCTTTGCAGCTTACGCCCTGGTAATAGCAGTTATATTCCCTTTTGTATTTCGTTACAAACACAACAAGGCGCTTGTAGAGGCTATAAAACACACTTAGTGTCTGAATCAGAATTTGCCAAATTTAAGAATTGGCAGAATTGCTTATCCTGTATAAAATCTCAACTCCCGCAAGGTTAGCGTTAGCGTAACTCGTGGGTAAAACTGGCAGAAGCTTTTAGCTTCCGTTTAATTCTAAGCCTGACATTACAGGGCAGCTACAAGCTGCACCCAACTTTCCCCACGAGCTGAAAGCTCGCGGGAGTTTAGTTAGCGGGAGTTTTTTTTTATTTTGCTAATTCTAAAATTCTGTAAATTCTGATTCAGACAATTACTTCTTCCCTATTGCATACTGAATACCGCCCAACAGGTGTTTCAAATATAAAGGATCAGCATATGATTCATCGGTGTGACCTAATTCGGTATAAAAAGCCCTGCCGCCGTCAAAACTGTGATACCAGGCCATGGGATGATTATCGCCATTTTCGCCGCCGGTGTAGCTTTTCTCGTCTATCTTGATCAGCACGTGCAAATCATCACCAATCCATTTGTAGTTATACCATTCATCAAAACGTTTCCAGTCTTCAGGCAGGTGTTTCGTAGCAATAAAATCACGGTCGACCACATGCAGCGTAGCCTCCTGTTGTTTTGGGTGACTTTTAAAATAAGCGCCAACCAGTTTACCATACCATGGCCAATCATACTCTGTATCTGTAGCGGCATGCACGCCAACAAAGCCGCCACCCGCTTTAATATAACTTTCAAAAGCCGCCTGCTCGGTATCATTTAAAACATCGCCTGTGGTACTCAAAAATATCACAGCCGCGTACTGTTTTAAATTAGCTGTTGTAAATTTTTCGGCATTGGTAGTACTATCCACATCAAACCCATTCTCGGCCCCCAACTTCATAATGGCAGGGACGCCCACGGCTATTGAGTTATGATGAAATCCCGCCGTTTTGCAAAATATCAAGACTTTAGTTTTGGCTGTTGCGCTTAAACTGAGCAAGCAAACAAACCCACACAGTAACAAATTATATTTAGTTCTCATTTTTTATCTTTTGTCTAACAGTCTTTTGTCTCATAGTCTAATAATCCCATAGTCCCCCCTACAAATTCCTTTTCTTCAATTCATCAGCTGCAAAATTAGCTGCGCGGGCAGTTAAAGCCATATAGGTTAACGATGGATTTTGGCAGGCCGATGAGGTCATGGCCGCGCCATCGGTAACAAATACGTTTTTAGCGTCCCAAACCTGGTTGTGCTCGTTCAATACCGAAGTTTTTGGATCGCGCCCCATACGCGCGGTACCCATTTCGTGGATGCCATCACCTATATTATGGCCTTTATCATGGGTTTCGATGTTTTTAACCCCGGCACTTTCTAACATGGCCTTTGCTTCTTTAACAATATCAACCCGCATTTTCAGTTCGTTATCCCTGATTACGGCATCCATCGATAAAATAGGCAGGCCCCATTTATCCTTAAGTGTTTTATTTAGGGTAATCTTGTTATCGTGATAAGGCAATAACTCGCCAAAACCACCAATGCCTATTTGCCAGCCACCAGGTTCGGTAATGACATCTTTATATTGACCGCCGATGTTCATTTCGGCAATTTCCCTGCTCCAGCCTGTCCGGCTTGCAGCGCCCTGGTAGCCAAAACCGCGCAGGTAATCGCGTTTATCGCCAAACAGGTTTGCAAACCTTACAACATAAATTCCGTTAGCCCGGCGACCATAATAATATTTATCTTCAAAACCATCTACCGTGCCCGATGCCCCTAAATTATAATGGTGATCCATAATATTATGGCCAAGTTCACCACTGCTGCTGCCCAGTCCATCGGGCCATACGTCAGTTGCCGAGTTCATCAAGACCCAGGCGCTATTTAACGCCGAAGCATTTACAAACACAATTTTGGCGTAATACTCATAGGTTTTATTGGTTTCGGCATCAAGCACCTCTACACCTTTGGCTTTTTGGGTGTCCTTATCGTAAATGATTTTGGTTACTATGGAGTATGGTCTCACTGTTAAATTCCCGGTAGCCAAAGCTGCGGGTAAAGTTGATGATTGCGTGCTAAAATATCCACCAAAAGGACATCCCTCCCAACACCTGTTCCTAAACTGGCATTTAGTACGCCCAGGTATAGCGGCTGTTAAGTTAGCGGCACGACCGATGATCATGTGCCTTGTACCATTGTAATTTTTCTTGATCCGCTCGGCAACGTCTTTTTCAACCCAATTCATATCCATGGGCGGCAGGTAATGACCATCAGGCAACTGTGGCAGGCCTTCTAACGATCCGCTGATACCTGCAAATTTCTCTACATGATCATACCAGGGTGCTAAATCCTTATAGCGGATAGGCCAGTCAATAGCCCAGCCGTCTTTGGCGTTGGCTTCAAAGTCAAAATCGCTCCAACGGTAGCTTTGCCGGCCCCATAAAATTGAGCGGCCACCTAACTGGTATGATCGCCACCAGTTAAAGGGTTTTACCTCGTGATAGGGTGCCTGCTGCTCATCAACCCAGTAATCCATGATAGCTTCCTGTGCTCCCCAGTTTCTTGATATAACCGGCCGTTCTTTACGCTGCGCCTGCGTTACCGCCCCGCGGTGCTCAAAATCCCAGGGATCTTTGCCTGCGGTTTTGTAATCCTTAATGTGCTCAAAGTTGCGTCCGCGTTCAAGCATAATGGTTTTAAGTCCTCGTCCGGTTAATTCTTTAGCCGCCCAGCCGCCGCTGATACCCGAGCCTATAACAATAGCATCATAAGTATTACCGGCTTTTGCGCTGCCGCTCACGTTGTTTAATGGCATAATTTCGCTAATTGGTTATGTAATTCAAGAAATGGTTTAGCAATTGGATAAAACAATATTATCAATTAAAATTTACTAAAGCAATGAATTGAAAATAAAAATGCAATCGATTGAGAACAAGCCTCACCCCGGCCCTCTCCAAAGGAGCTACTGTGTGTACACATCTTTTACTTTTTAACACATAAATAAAAAACGTTGTCATTTCGAACGAACCAGGGTGGGATTGCGCGCCGGAGGTAAGGAGAAATCTTCTAAAAATGGACACTCTGCCATGCAAATCGTATAAGATTTTTCGCTGCGCTCAAGAGATAGTTTCTCCTCGCGCCCCACCTTTCCCTACCCTTGCTCGTTCGAAATGACATTTTTCTTTATTAAAAAAGATGTGTACACACAGTAGCTCCAAAGGAGAGGGAGTAAAAAAAACTAACTGGGTGATAAGAAGACGACTTTCAAAATTCAGCGTTTACAAAAAAAACACCATGCAAATCAAAAACCCTCTCCTTTGGAGAGGATTATTCGTATTTAATTTATTATAGCACTCATGAAGGCTTTGCCGTTTAGGTGAGGCTTACTTTTTTCCTTATTTTTACACCATGCTACAGGTAAGCGAACTCTTCATCTATCCTATTAAATCATTAGCGGGCATTTCGGTAAAATCGGCCGAGGTTACCAGTCGCGGGTTTAAGTATGACAGGCGCTGGATGTTGGTTGACAGTCAAAACAGGTTCCTTACTCAAAGGGAGCATTTTCAAATGGCCTTAATTAAGGTAGCAGTACGAAGCGATGGTTTACTGGTTTCTCATGAAGCCAATGGATCAATAAAAATACCTTTTGATTACAATGCCGATAGTAAACATAATGTTGCCATCTGGGATGATACTTGCATGGGCGTTTATGTGAGCGATGAGCTTGACAAATGGTTTAGCATTACTTTAGACATCCCCTGCCGCCTTATTTATATGCCCGATGACAGCGAACGCGAAGTTGACCAACGCTACGCCCAGCCTGGCATGATCACTTCTTTTGCAGATGCCTACCCTTTTTTATTAATAGGGCAAGCATCTCTTGACGATTTGAACAAGCGGTTGCCTGAGGCTTTGCCGATGGATAGGTTCAGGCCCAATATTGTATTTACCGGTGGTGATGCTTTTGCTGAGGACGTAATGAACCATATTAAAATTGCTGGTATTGATTTTTACGGTGCCAAGTTATGCGCCCGCTGCATCATGACAACTATTGACCAGCAAACCGGAACCAAAGCTAAAGAACCCTTAAAAACGCTGGCCAAATACCGTTTTAAAAACAACAAAATTCTTTTTGGTCAAAATCTGGTTCATGAGGGCGATGGGGTTATTACCGTTGGCGACGAGCTTATGCCTTTAACCACCCATAACGAAGAAAGATTTATTGTTGAACGTAAACCCTTATCAGCATGAAGCCAATCATAACCATTGAATATTGCCCTAAATGCGGCTGGATGATGCGCGCGGCGTATATGGCACAGGAACTACTTACAACTTTTACCGATGATGTATACGGTGTAACCCTCCACCCCAGCGAAATTAACGGTAGATATACCATCAGTGTAAATGACGATATTTTATTCGATCGGAAAAGGGAAGGCCGCTTTCCCGAAATAAAGGAGCTAAAACAACTGGTGCGCGATAAAGTTAATCCAGAAAAAAGCTTGGGGCATTCCGATAAAAAATAGAATTTCGGCAATAAAATCGAATTAACGTTGCGTATTTTTCTACAAAATAAGATTTAACACATATAATTTGTAAATAAAATGCAGTAAGTGTTGGTTTATCCGTGTAAAAACAACACCATTTTAATGCATTTTGAAAAAAGCTTAAAATGAACAGCAATAAAAAAGGTAAATAATATAGTATAGTGGTACTCTATAGTATTAGTGGATATTTTTATTTAATATTGTTTAACTTTGTAAGTTTTATTTTAGAAAATGCTTTCCAAAAAGACTAAGTACGCTATTAAAGCACTGGTGATCCTGGGTAAAAATATGGATCAGCCACCTATGCAAATTTCAAAGATCGCTGAGGCCGAACGTATCCCCAAGAAGTTCCTGGAGCAAATCCTGCTCGATTTACGCAACGCGGGTTTCCTGTACAGTAAAAAAGGTGCCGGAGGCGGTTACAGCCTTAACCGCGATCCTAAGGAGATATTCCTGGTAAGCATTATGCGTATCACGGACGGGCCTATCGCTATGGTGCCCTGCGCCAGTTTAAATTTTTACCACAAATGCGAGGAATGTCACCAGGAAACTACCTGCGGCATTCGTGATGTGTTTGTTGATGTACGGGATGCTACCCTTAAAATCCTGAGCGAAACAAGCATTGCCGATATCATTTCGCGCGAGCAATCGCTCATCGTTCGTACTTAAAAATTTCTCATCAAACTGTAAAATAGCCGTTATTTTCAATTAAATTCTACCATTTCCCTATACTATGTATATATTTGGAGAACAAACATGAATATTTCAATTAATACTGGCTTTTATATGTGTCAACGTTGCTGCTACGCAGGCGGTAAGGGCTCATTATAGTTATGTATTGAACCTTATACGCCTCTTTAGCCAATGCCAAAGGGGCTTTTTTGTAACCGACTAAAATATAGCATATGCAAAGCTTCAGAACAGAGCTGGAGAACCCTATTGTTGAGCAGGATATTATTGATCTTGAAAAAAAGATCAGGGCTTTTCGCGAGGGTAAAATACATGATGAAAAGTTCAGGAGTTTACGTCTGGCCCGTGGTGTTTATGGCCAGCGCCAGCCTGGCGTGCAAATGGTACGCATCAAATTGCCTTTTGGTAAAGTAACATTTAAGCAGTTATTAAAAATTGCCGATATATCTGACGAGTATGGAAGCCGCAACCTGCACCTTACCACCCGCCAGGATATCCAGATTCACTATGTAAGCCTTGATCGTACCCCGGAGCTTTGGGCAAAACTGGAACAGGATGATATTACCTTGCGTGAAGCTTGCGGTAACACCGTTAGAAATGTTACTGCCTCCCCTTCTGCCGGTATTGATCCGCAGGAGCCATTTGATGTTTCGCCATACGCGCATGCTACTTTTGAGTATTTTTTGCGTAACCCGGTTTGCCAGGAAATGGGTCGTAAATTTAAAATCTCATTTTCGTCAAGCGATGTTGATACGGCGTTTTCCTACATACATGATATCGGCGCTATCCCTAAAATAAACGCTAATGGCGACCGTGGTTTCAAAATCATGTTGGGTGGTGGCCTTGGTGCCCAGCCGCTATTGGCCAGCATAGTTGAAGAGTTTTTACCAGAGGATCAATTGATCCCTTACATAGAGGCTATCATTCGTGTATTTGACCGTTACGGCGAGCGTAATAACCGTAACAAGGCCCGCATGAAATACCTGATCCAAAAATTAGGGTTGGATGAAGTATTACGCCTTGCAAAAATTGAACGCACTGCCATTAAAGTAAAAAGCTATCCAGTTAACAGGGATGCCGTACCACAGCCAGAGCCAGCAACAGAAACCGCCTTTGCAGAAGTAAGCATCAGCAACCCGTTCCGTTACGAACAGTGGCTGGCAACAAACGTTTTTGAACAAAAGCAAAAAGGCTTTTACGGCGTATACATTAAAGTGCCTGTAGGCGATATTTCATCTGATACAGCCCGCGAGTTGGTTAAGGTTTTAGAACCTTTGGTAGCCAACGAAATCAGGATAACCCAAAACCAGGGCTTGTTATTAAAATTTGTACGCAAAGAGGCCTTGCCATCACTATACGAAGGCTTGGCTAAGCTTGAACTGGCAGCCCCGGGTTTTGATACCGTTGCCGATGTTACCACATGCCCCGGTACCGATACCTGTAACCTGGGTATCAGCAACAGCATGACCATGGCCCGCGTATTGGAAGATTTAATCTATAACGAATACGAAGAATTTATATTTAACCGCGAAATTAAAATCAAAATAAGCGGTTGTATGAACTCATGCGGTCAGCATGGTTTGGCGCATATTGGTTTCCATGGCAGCTCATTAAAAGCCGGCACAAAGGTTTTACCTTCGGTTCAGGTAATGTTGGGTGGCGGTACTGTTGGGGATGGCGTTGGTCGTGCGGCCGAGCGCGTAATTAAAGTACCTTCAAAAAGGGCGACTGATGTGTTAAGATCTGTATTGGATGACTATAAAGCGCTTTCTCCAGAGGGAGAAACCTTCCACGCTTATTACGACAGGCAGGGTAAAGATTATTTTTACCGCTTACTAAAACCACTCGCCGATTTAACCACCCTTACCGAAGATGAATTTGTTGACTGGGGCCACCAGGAAACTTTTGTTACCGCTATAGGTGTTGGCGAGTGCGCCGGTGTAGTGATAGATCTGGTTGCTACCCTATTGTTTGAATCGGAAGAAAAAATGGGCTGGGCCAATGGCTCATACCAATTGGGTAACTGGTCTGATGCTATTTACCATTCTTATAATGTATTTATCAGTTCGGCTAAGGCTTTGCTGTTAGATAAAGGCATCAACAGCAGCACACAATCGGGAATTATCAAAGAGTTTGATGCGCAGTATATCGCTACCGGTGAATTTGAACTGCAAGGAACTTTTAACGATCTGGTTTTGCAAATCAATCAAAACGAACCATCGGAAGAATTTGCAACTGCCTACCTGGCGCAAGCAACTGAGTTTTTGAATAAGAGTAAGGATAAGAGAGAGGCATTGGTTCAATAATGACTGATAAAAATTTGAAAGAATCTAAAATAACACTGGTGGGTGCGGGTCCGGGTGATGCCGATCTAATTACGGTAAAGGCAATCAAAGCCCTTAAAACTGCCGATGTTGTTTTGTACGATGCTTTGGTTAACGAAGAGTTACTGGAATATGCTCCAACGGGTGCTGTAAAGGTGTTTGTAGGTAAACGTTCGGGCGATCATACGTACTCGCAGGATGCGGTAAATAAACTGATGGTTGATTATGCTCTGAACTATGGTCATGTAGTTCGTCTTAAAGGCGGCGATCCTTTTGTGTTTGGTCGTGGATTTGAAGAGTTAGATTTTGCAGCGTCTTTTAATATTCCTGCTACGGTTATTCCCGGTATTTCAAGCTCTATCGCGGTTGCAGAGTTACAAAATATTCCGGTTACCCACCGTGGTTTAAGCGAAAGCTTTTGGGTAGTAACAGGTACTATATCTAACGGAAAAGTTTCTCCTGATATTTACGATGCTGCCCGCAGCCGGGCTACCGTGGTTGTGCTAATGGGAATCAATAAACTTGCCGAAATAACAGAAATCTTCAAAGCTGAAGGTAAAACCAAGTTACCAGTAGCCGTTATTCAGAGCGGAACAACTGTAAATGAGCAGGTTGTTATTGCAACTGTTGATACCATAGTTGAGGCCGCCAAAGAAAACAAAATTGGTTCGCCCGCCATTATTGTGCTGGGCGAAGTAGTGTCCCTACACCCGAAATATAAATTGATTACAGACATCTATGACGTTGTTGCCCAGGGATAAAAGTTTAGCTAAAATTGAGCACGAAGAGATTGGCGGCAATCAATTGTTCCCGGTATTTCTGAAGCTTAATAACCTGCATACGGTTTTGGTAGGCGGCGGCAATGTGGGCCTTGAAAAACTTACGGCAATACTCAACAATAGCAACCATGCAAAGGTTACTATCATCTCAAAAACCTTTTTGCCCGAGATTCATGAACTTGCCGCTAAATATGAGGGACTTAACATTATCCAGAAATCATTTACCGACTATGACCTTAACACCGCCGAGGTAGTTATAGCAGCTACTAACGATAGTGAACTGAATAAATATGTACGCCAATCGGCCCACGACCGTAAGTTGCTGATTAATGTAGCTGATAAACCTGAACTATGTGATTTTTACTTAGGATCAATAGTTAAAAAAGGCGACCTCAAACTGGCAATTTCTACCAATGGTAAATCCCCAACTGTAGCTAAGCGTCTTAAAGAGGTTTTAAATGAAAGCCTACCCGAAGAGTTAGACACCACCCTACAGCAAATGAGCGAGTTAAGAGAAACACTTAGCGGCGATTTCGCGGATAAAGTAAAAAGATTAAATAGTGTAACCAAAGTATTGGTAGAACCTAAATCGGCAGTAATCAAAAACTTCATATGGCTTATTTGGTCTACTATTATTGTCTCTATAGCAATTGTGGTAACTGCGCTTTACATTAAAGAACCCGCTTTTAAAACTTTTATCGAAGGTGTTAACCCACAATTTTATTATTTCCTGGGTGCCGGCTTTGTGTTTGCCATGATTGATGGTGCTATAGGCATGAGCTATGGAGTTACAACAACTACATTTTCATTATCAATGGGCATCCCTCCCGCTTCGGCCAGTATGGGTGTTCACCTTTCAGAAATTATGAGTTGCGGCATTGCCGGCTGGATGCACTACCGTATGGGTAATATTAACTGGAAATTATTTTGGCTATTGGTTTTGCCCGGTGTGCTGGGAGCCGTTTCGGGCGCTACCATCCTATCGTCGCTTGAGCATTATAGCATGTATACCAAACCTGTAGTATCGGTATATACATTGATATTGGGATTTGTTATTCTTTCCAAAGCTTTCAATATCAAGAAAAAAAAATCTGCCGATAAAGTAAAACGGATCTCGTTGCTTGGTTTAGGCGGTGGTTTTATTGACGCTGTTGGCGGTGGTGGTTGGGGCTCAATCGTATTATCAACTTTAATAGCAGGTGGCCGCAGCCCTATATTTTGCTTAGGCACTGTAAAGTTGTCGCGCTTTTTTGTGGCAATAGCCGGATCAATCACGTTTATTGCTTTGGTAAGCAGTAGTCATTGGCAGGCGGTTGCGGGCCTGGTGCTTGGTAGCGCGCTGGCTTCGCCTATAGCTGCCAAAATATCAAATAAAATATCAACAAAAACAATTATGGTGTCGGTATCGGTTATTGTTATCCTTATCAGTATCAGGGCTATTGCGTTGTTTTTAATGAAGGTGCTGTAAATATGAACGAGTTAGCAAAACAAGTAAAAGCTTCCATAGCTGGCCTTAGCCCTGTTGAAGCATTGGCCAAGCTGGCCAACCTTTTCCCCGGCGAAATTGTATTTTCTACCAGCTTTGGCTGGGAAGACCAGGTGATTAGTCACATGATCTTCGCCAACAAATTGCCTATCAAAGTTTTCACGCTGGAAACCGGAAGGCTTTTCCGCGAAACTTACTCGGTTTGGAGCAGTACTATGGATAGGTATAAACAGCCGATTCACGCCTATTATCCTAACCAGGATTTGCTGGAGCAAATGGTGAGCACTAAAGGCCCTAACAGCTTTTACGAATCGGTAGAGAACCGTAAAGAGTGCTGCGGTATCCGTAAAATAGAGCCGCTAAAACGCGCGTTAAAAGGCAATAAGTTATGGATTACCGGCATTCGTGCAGATCAATCTGTTAACCGCCATGATATGCATGATGTGGAATACGACGAGCAAAACAACCTGGTAAAATTCCACCCCATTTTTAGCTGGACTTTGGATGATGTTAAAGCGTATATCAAACAATATAACATTCCTTATAACTCATTGCATGATAAGGGCTTTCCGAGCATCGGCTGTATGCCTTGCACACGTGCTGTAGCCGAAGGCGAAGATTTTAGAGCCGGCCGCTGGTGGTGGGAAGATCAATCCAAAAAAGAATGCGGGCTGCATGAGGTTGCGGCTAAATAAAACACGATTTAAGGATTTAACAAAATTTTTGCCGCTTGCATTTGATACAGGCGGCTTTTTATTTTTTTTAAATTTAGGAGATATCTATTTTAAAAATACAGCGCTTAGTTTGGCTAAAGCCACCCACCTTGCTCATTGCTTTTTTTCGCCCCATAAATGAGACGGCAATGAGTTTTCAAATAACTTTCAAGTCTGATTTTTTTTAATTCATTGCCGTTTTGGCTTTAGCCAACGGTTAATAAAAATAATCATAAAGGCGGCTTTAGCCTAAATTAGCGGATTATAATCCTAAAAGCGATTCTTGAAACATGGTTGTATTCTCCTAAGCTGTCTTACATATAACCTCTACATCGATTATCCAAAATGTCTCGTCCTGTAAATCCCGCCAACTCCTTAAATCATGTCAAAAAAAAGACGGATAAGGTTTTATCCCTATCCGCCTCAAAACTAAATATGAAAAACGTATTAAAAAGCTACTTATTTGTTGTTGCCGGCTAACAAACCATCTAAAGTAACCGATATGTAGTATAAGCCACCGATAGTTGGGCCGCCAGCGTACTGGTAATAACGCTTGTTGAATATGTCGCTTGCGCCTACTTTAAATGTTGCATAGTAAGCAGGTACGTGGTAAGTAACCTGCGCATCAAACGTGCCTATAGCTGGTACGTTGCCGGTAACCAGTGGGCTTTCCCACAGGTATGATTGCTGCCATTTGTACACCACATTGAAACCTACGTTTTTAGCAACCTCGCGGTTACCAAAAGATACGTTGCCCGACCATTCCGGCGTGTTGAAACCGGTAACGAAAATATCCGATTTAGATTGAGCCTTTAACTTGTTGAAGCTCACGTTACCAGATACCGTATATCTTTTATAAAAGTTGTAGCTGATCCCTGCCGATGAACCGTAGTTATTATAAATGTTTTTGGCGTTAGTATACACACGGTAACGTGCCTGTCCCTGGCTGGCGGCGTTGCTTGATGTACCGGTAGTTGGGTCGCGGTTAACGTCAAGCATGGCTAATACAGCCGCGTCAGTTCCAACGTTAACACCGTTTGGCACAAACACCTGTACCTGGCCCAAAAAGCCGTTGTAGCGGTTTGTATAGGCATCAATATCAATGAAAACCTTATTATCGGCAACAATGCCTTTGTAACCAACTTCGTATGAAGTAATTTGCTCTGGGCGTGCTGGTGGCAAATCGGCTTTTTGTAATAAGTTTCTGTTAGCAAGGGCAACCTGGTCTGTGCCTCCTGCAGCGTTAACCGCGGCGTTAAATGCAACTACAGATGTTTGCGTATAGCTGTTGTTCAAGTAACCCAAACCGTCGTTAATGAAAGGTAAGCTACCTACCCTTTTTACACGACCGTTGTTTACGTAAGATAAGGCCTCAAATAATGATGGGAAACGGTAACCATTCTGGAAGGTGAACCTAAAGTTATGGTTTTCATTTATGGAATAAACCGCCGCCAAACGTGGAGTAAATTTAGGATCGAAATACGGGTTATAATCCCATCTTACGGAACCAAATAATTTCAGTTTTTCATCAAAGAAAGTTTTGGTAATCTGTGTAAAGGCACCATATTTTTTGTAGATCACATCTTTACCAAAGGTTCCATCAGCTAAAGGTGTATTTCTGTCGGCAATCGGGCGGGTAAAGTCAACAAAGTTGTTTCCATCCGGAGTAATGCTGTACACGCGCACGTCGCCACCTACTAAAAGGTCAACTACTTTAACCTTGTTTGTTAAATCCCATTGGGCTTCAGCGTTGTATAAATGACTTTTTTGGATTAAGGCCGCGCCACCTGTAACCGGGGCATTAGGAATCAGGCTGGATTTAATATCCCAGTTATTGATGCCGATAATGGTTTTTCTTAAAGCATCAAACGCAGGCGTACCCGGTTCAACACGACCGGCATCTGCTGCTGCTCTCGCTGCCTCTTCTGCCGCGCCAAAGTTGGCCGATGTTAAACCACCATGTGCATTACCATAAGCGGTAATTGCGTTTTTAAAGCTTGTACCCCAGGCCGAGTTGCTGGCATGGTTAAGATCAAGGTTATCGGCCAGTGGTTTTACGTTGAATGAATTGCCGGTATTTTCGATAGACTCATAAGCACGTACTAAAAACTCTTTACCTTTTAACTCCACTTTGTGGTTTTGCACGGTAGCACCCTGCAATGAAATTTTGTTACCACGTTGAAAAACACCATCTAATCTGCCATAACGGTAAGTGTAAGATAATATCGTATTAGGTGTTAACTTGTAAGATAATGTACCATCTAACTTTAAGTTGGTAACCTTAGGGTTAACCAGGTCAACTTCGTTATAACCGGTACGGGCAACGGTAAGGCCTGGCATTGCTTTGCCATCTACGGTAAGGCCTTTTACAACCACGGTGTTACTACCAGCAAGGGCGTCATCACCATACTTGTTCCAGCCATCGTATGCCGGGTTATCTGTACCGGATACTGCCGGGAACGCAGGGTTGGCTGTTTTAAGATTGTATGGGTTTTGATCCTTACGGGTATCTGATTGCCAGTCTTTTCCTTGCAGGTAGCTCACATTCAGTTTAAACGCAAATTTGTTGTTAAACGCTTTGGCATAACGCAAAGCATCTTCTGTCATGGTGCTTGCACCCAGGCGGTCATTACCAACATGGTTTAAGCCTTCGCGGTGATAAAAACTAAGGCCCTGGTATTTGAAAGGATCTTTGGTAGTAAGGTTTGATAAACCGTTAATAGCGTTAGTGCCATATAATGCAGCGGCAGCACCGGGGGTAATCTCAATGCTGGCGATATCCAACTCCGTTGGGCCAATGGCGTTACCAAGCGGTACACCTAACGTTGCCGATTGCATATCAACACCATCAACCAATTGCATAAACCTAAAGTTGTTTGGGCTGTTAAAGCCACGTGTGTTAGGCACTTTAAGTGTGATACTGGTAGTGGTCATTTGCACACCCTTTACGTTTTCCAGGGCATCGTAAAAACTTGGGCCAGGCGATTGTTTCAGCGCGTTGATGCTCAATTTTTCAATAGCAACGGGCGAGCGAAGCAGTTTCTCTTCCTTACGCGATGCGGTAACTACCACCTCGTTAATTAGTAAGTTTTGGCTGGTTAACTGGATATTTAGAGCACTGTTGGCGTTTTTTATATAAAACTCCTGTGCCTGGAACCCTACCGCGGTAAATACCAGGGTATAAGGTAATTTAACACTGGTAGTTAGCGAAAATTTACCGGTACTATCAGACGCAGTGCTATTTGTAGTGCCTTTGATGCTTACGGTAGTACCTACAAGTGGCTGACCATGGTCGTCTTTTACCACACCACTTAATATATATGATCCATTAAGTTGGGCGTGGCCGATGGCCGGGACAAGGACAAGAAAAAGCACAATAAGCTTTATAGAATTGATTAAAGTCTTCATGAAAAAGGTTAGAATATTTTTTTAATATATGTTTGTTGATTATCTGGTTTAGGTATAAGCGAGGGTGCAAATCAACAACAACACATGGAATGGGTTTCTTTATTCAACAATGAAGATAACAAAAAGGGGTAAATTTTATACATACTCTATGGAATTAGTCGACAAAAATATAAATTATTTATTGACTGTCAATAGTTTTACCAAAAATTCTATAATCCCTACCATTTTACTGGATATATTTTTGCATCATAACCGGTTTTTGGCTTCAAATTCGTAATATTGAGCGTTCAACCTGTATAAGCCCAATGTGTTTCAATTACCAGCGTATAGTTATAAAAATAGGATCAAACGTACTTACCCAAAAAAACGGCCTGCCCGATCTGGCGCGGATCAAACATTTAGTCGGGCAGATCGCTGCCATTAAAAAACAGGGGAAAGAAGTAATCCTGGTATCATCCGGCGCTGTTGCATCTGGCCGTAGCCTGATCACCATTTCAGAAAAATATGATGCGGTAGCAGCCCGGCAGCTATTGGCATCTATTGGGCAGGTTAAGCTCATTAATACCTACGCTAATTTTTTTGAAAGCTTTGATATACTTTGTTCGCAGGTATTGGTAACCCGCGAGGATTTCAGGGACAGGTTACATTACCTCAACATGAAAAACTGTCTTGACCTGTTGCTACAGCACCAGGTTATCCCGGTGGTTAATGAAAATGACGTAGTATCGGTTACCGAATTGATGTTTACCGATAACGACGAACTTGCCGGCCTCATTGCATCAATGCTGAACGCGCAGGCTCTCATAGTTTTAACCAATGTTGACGGTATTTATAATGGCGATCCTAAGGCAGAAGGATCGGCAGTGATTGAGGAAGTGGCCGGCTCAGTTGTTGATTTTGCAGAGTTTGTATCGTCGGGCAAATCGCAGTTTGGGCGCGGTGGTATGATTACCAAATCGACCATGTCGCAAAAAACGGCTCAACTGGGCATTGCGGTACACATTGCCAATGGCACGCGCGATAATATCTTAACAGATGTATTGGAAAATAGAGTAATCCATACACGCTTTATACCCAACAAAACGGCATCAGGCAAAAAGAAATGGCTGGCTCATTCAGAGAAATCGGCAGTTGGCTCGGTCCAGGTAAACGAGGGCGCTAAAACGGCGCTTGTTTCCAATAAAGCTACCAGCCTGCTTCCCATAGGCATTGTTGAGGTATTGAATGAATTTAAAAAAGGCGATATCATTAAGCTTGTTGATGACAGCCACAAACTAATAGGCCTTGGTATTGCCGAATATGGCTCTGATAAGGCCCGCGAATGGATAGGCCAAAAAAACCAGAAGCCATTGGTGCATTATGATTATCTTTATTTACAAGGCTAAGCCATGAATTACAATAGTTATTTTGAAAACGCTTTAATTGCAGGCAGGAAAGCAACCCTCGCCCCTGCCCTTATTAACCAGGTGTTGAATGATGTTGCTGCCGAAGCCATCGCGCAAACGCCATATATTTTAGCCGAGAACCAAAAGGATCTTGACCTGATGAATCCTGAAGATCCTAAATACGACAGGCTAAAACTTACAGCCGCCCGTATAGAGGCCATAGCCGGCGATATGGTAAGCGTAGCCAACCTGGATAGCCCGCTGGGTAACCAGCTTTCAGAAACACACCGGCCCAACGGCCTTTCAATAACTAAAGTGAGAGTCCCCCTGGGCGTTATCGGCGTAATTTATGAGGCAAGGCCCAACGTTACCTTTGATGTATTCGCCTTGTGCTTTAAAACAGGTAACATCAGCATATTAAAAGGCGGCAGCGATGCAGATCATTCAAACCGCGCCATCATATCCGTTATTCACCAGGTCTTAACTAAACATCACATTGATGTTAATGTAGTCACCCTCCTTCCTGCCGAGCGGGAAGCCACAGCCGCTTTATTGAGCGCCATAGGCTATGTTGATGTGCTGATACCACGCGGCAGCCAGTCGCTTATTAATTTTGTGAGAGATAACAGTAAGGTGCCGGTTATTGAGACAGGCGCAGGGATAGTGCATACTTATTTTGACTTGTCGGGAGATTTGGCTAAAGGCGCCGAAATTATAGCCAATGCCAAAACCCGCCGGGTAAGCGTATGCAACGCGTTGGATTGCTTGGTTATTCATGCCGGCAGGCTGGCAGATTTGCCACAACTTGCTTCTGTCCTGAAAGAAAAACAGGTAGAAATTTTTGCCGATGAAGATGCTTATCAGGCTCTAAAAAATGATTATCCGGAAAATCTACTGCATCACGCAACACCAGAACATTTTGGAACTGAGTTTTTATCCATGAAAATGGCGGTAAAAACGGTGGCCGATTTTAATGAAGCCTTAGTTTATATCGCCACCAACAGTTCTAAACATAGCGAAGCCATCATATCAGAGGATGCGGAAAATATTGCCACTTTTTTAAATGACGTAGATGCCGCGGCTGTTTACGCCAATGTATCAACCGCTTTTACAGATGGGGCGCAGTTTGGTTTAGGTGCCGAGATTGGGATAAGTACTCAAAAATTGCATGCCCGCGGCCCAATGGGTCTGGAAGAACTTACCAGCTACAAATGGGTTGTACGTGGCGATGGGCAGGTAAGAAACCCGTAGGCATCTTATTTCACATTTCACAGACCGCAAATCAGCATGTTTGATTTGCAGGCAGAAGACGCAAAATATTGCGTCTCTACAAAAATAAATTTTACTCCACAAAAAAAGGTGCTTCGATTGAAGCACCTTATTCGTTTCCGGCAAACTGAAATTACTTAACTAAATAGTTAGCAACGGCAACAAAACAAATGATCATCAGGATTACCCCCTGCAACTTCTGTTCTAACGTTAATTGGCTTATCATTTTATTAAATTAATTAGGGTAAAGCAAATTTATATTGTAATCTGAATGTTACAATAGATTATTTCATTTTTACGTTTATTTTAATAAAAGGATGCAAACTGTTTTATAATAGTCAACCCTACATTTATTCTTTAAATATTTGGCAATAAATCTGTTTTAATATTAAAACAGTGTTAGTGTAACACTGTTTCAAATCACCTGTTTTTAGCTATAAAACGTCATAAAAGCGCATTTTTTATTCGTTCGATCTCAATGCTTACACTTACATCTTTTCATAGTCAAAAAATATTGTCATAACTGTTTTGGTCGTATAAGTTACGATAGCCAAATAAATCTAATAGCCAGGCAAATAATTATTATCTCCACCAGTCTTATTATTGACTTTTAGTCTTAATTGGTTAGATATTTATTTTTCAAAATACTTGACACATTTGTATCATTCCTGTTACATTTATAAAAAATATAAACCCAAAGATATGCCAGAGCACATTTTTATGATTTACCTCTTAGTAGCCTGTACTGTTGTAGGTATCCTCGTTAACTCAAATATTAAGCAACGACTTAATAAAAGGAGTTAGGCTATTGTTAATTACAAGATTAAATATCCCTAATTAATAGCCCTGCAAAATCATGCGCTCATTGTTACTACAATGGGCGTTTGTTGTTTTCTACGATTCCTGATCTTGAAATTTCATAAATTAAAACTCCATATAGCAGCCATAACAAATTGCATAACAATGTAAATTAACCATAAGTTAAGTTTAAAGAAGATTGATTTACAATATTCGTAATCCTCAAAAAACGAATAACCACAACTATACAAGTACCTCAATTACTTCAAAGTATAATTTACCCTCTCCTGACCCGCGCACGTATTAACATCAAACGTAAAACCGTATCTTTGCGCCCATTATGAGTAAGCATGGCAGAATCTTAGTGGCAATGAGTGGTGGTGTTGATAGTTCGGTGGCAGCAGTGATGTTGCATGAGCAGGGCTATGAAGTTATTGGCCTTACCATGAAAACCTGGGACTATGCCTCAAGCGGTGGTAGTTCAAAAGAAACCGGCTGTTGCAGCCTGGATAGTATCAATGATGCCCGCGCGCTTGCTGTAGGTTATGGCTTTCCACATTATATATTAGATATCCGCAACGAGTTTGGCGATTTTGTAATAGATAACTTTGTTGACGAATACCTGGCTGGCCGTACCCCTAACCCATGTGTTTTATGCAACACCCATATTAAATGGGAAGCGTTATTAAAACGCGCCGATAAGCTGGATTGCGAATTTATCGCAACAGGACATTATGCCAATATCCGTTTACAGGATAGTGGCCGATACGTAATATCAAAAGGTAAAGACGAAAATAAAGATCAATCATACGTGCTTTGGGGCGTTTCTCAACAAAACCTGGCCCGTACCAAATTTCCTTTAGGCAGTTTTTCGAAACCCGAGATCAGGCAAATGGCCTTGGATATGGGCCAGATTGAACTTGCCGGCAAAAGCGAAAGCTATGAGATTTGCTTTGTGCCGGATAACGACTACAGATCGTTTCTAAGACACAAAGTTGAAGATTTGGAAGAACGTGTAGCCGGAGGCAACTTTGTGCTTACAGATGGCAAAATAGTAGGCAAACACCAGGGATATCCGTTCTACACCATTGGGCAGCGTAAGGGATTAGGTATTGCATTGGGCCAGCCCATGTTTGTCACCAAAATTGATCCCGTAACTAATACCGTTGTTTTAGGTACTGCCGAAGAACTGGAACGCAAACAGGCTTGGGTTAAAAACCTTAACCTGGTTAAATACGCCAGTATCCCTGAGCCGATTGAAGCCATTACCAAAATCCGTTATAAAGATGCCGGTGCAACAAGCAGCATTATACAAATGGGCGAGCATATGAAAGTTGATTTTCATCATAACGTATCGGGCATAGCCCCGGGCCAGTCGGCAGTTTTCTACGAAGGCAACGACTTGTTAGGTGGTGGCTTCCTGATGTAGTTTTCCTCGTTGTTGGAAGGTTGTAACGTTGAAATGTTGTAATGTTAGCTTTGCAAATGTAGTTAATTGTTGTTCGAGGGTTTTAATGTTGAGATGTTACCTTTGCAGGTATTATGTTATATTAATCATTTCATCCAAATTTTAAAACCTTAAACATTCTAATATTTCAACTTTATAGCCTTCCGGTATTCCAACTTCTCAACATACAAACCTTACAACTTTTCAACTTTACAACATTCAAACCTCCTAACTTTCTAACATCTTTAGCAAAAACAAATTGGTGTTTCGGGTACTTTATGTTTTATTTGCAAAAAATAACTGCTTAAATGGCTAAAAACTTACTGATAGTTGAATCTCCGGCGAAAGCCAAAACCATCGAGGGCTACCTTGGTAGTGACTTTGTTGTAAAGTCGAGCTACGGCCATATCCGCGATTTGGTAAAGTCTGAAGATGCGATAGACATAGGTAACAACTTCGCTCAAAAATATGAGGTACCTGCCGATAAAAAGCAGGTAGTAAGCGAGTTGAAGAAATTAGCTAAAGAAGCCGAAATGGTTTGGCTGGCATCGGACGAGGACCGCGAGGGAGAAGCCATATCATGGCATTTATATGAAACTTTAGGTTTAAAAGACCTAACCACCAAACGTATCGTTTTCCACGAGATCACCAAGCCTGCTATATTAAAGGCTATTGACACCCCCCGCAAAATTGATTACAACCTGGTAAACGCCCAGCAGGCGCGCCGTGTTTTGGATAGATTGGTAGGTTTTGAACTTTCTCCTGTGTTATGGAAAAAGGTTAAACCATCATTATCTGCCGGTAGAGTACAATCTGTAGCGGTAAGACTTATTGTTGACAGGGAACGCGAGGTAAATAAATTTACCGCCGAGGCCGCTTTTAAAATAGTGGCCATATTTGGTAAAGGTAGAGAGGCCTTTAAAGCCGAGCTTGCCGAGCGTTTTGACAAGCAGGAAGATGCGGAGAAGTTTTTGCAGGATTGTATAGGTGCCGATTTTGATGTACGTTCGTTAGAAACCAAACCGGCCAAACGTTCGCCAGCCGCTCCTTTCACCACATCAACCCTGCAGCAGGAAGCCAGCCGTAAGCTGGGTTACTCTGTCGCCCGCACCATGCAGGTGGCGCAAAGGTTATATGAATCCGGACACATCACCTATATGCGTACCGATTCGGTAAACTTATCAGATACCGCCTTAAATGGAGCGCAGCAAGAAATAGTATCAGCCTATGGCGATAAATATCATCAGCTAAGAAAATATAAAACAAAAAATGCAAGTGCCCAGGAAGCTCACGAAGCTATCAGGCCAACGTATTTTAATAACCATACCATCAACGGCGAATCAAACGAAAAGCGTTTGTATGAACTGATCTGGAAACGCGCCATCGCGTCGCAAATGAGCGAAGCACAGTTTGAGAAAACTACCGCAAAGATCAGTATCTCAACACGTAAAGATGAGTTGACTGCCAATGGTGAAGTAATGAAATTTGATGGTTTCCTTAAAGTTTACCTGGAATCACAGGACGATGAGGACGAACCACAAGCCGACGGCGAAAACGCTATGCTGCCGCCTTTAACCCGCGGACAACGTTTGGCTTTACAGGAAATGTCGGCAACGGAGCGCTATTCTCGCCCGCCCGCGCGTTATACCGAGGCAAGCCTGGTAAAAAAATTAGAGGAATTAGGTATCGGTCGCCCGTCTACCTACGCACCTACCATCTCTACTATTCAAAACCGTGGTTATGTAGTTAAGGAAGAGCGCGAAGGCAAGCAACGCAACTTTAGGGTATTAACCTTAAAGGCCGGTCAGATCACCAAAGAACAAAAAACCGAAAACACCGGTGCCGAGCGTGGTAAGCTATTCCCTACCGATATTGGCGCGGTGGTAAATGATTTCCTGGTTCAGTATTTTACTGATATTGTTGATTTCAATTTCACTGCCAGCGTTGAAAAACAATTTGATGAGATAGCACAGGGCATGAAAGAGTGGACAGCCATGCTGCACGACTTTTACAACCCTTTCCATAAAGAAGTTCAAAATACCATAGAAACCGCTGATAAAGCTACCGGCGAACGTGAATTAGGCGTTCATCCCGAAAGCGGCAAAAAAGTATCGGTACGTATTGGCCGTTATGGCCCGTTTGTACAGGTAGGCGAAAGCGCTACCGACGATGATAAAGAAAATAAACCAGCTTATGCCAGTTTACGTGCCGGCCAAAGTATTGAAACCATTTCGCTTGAAGACGCACTTGAACTGTTCAAGCTGCCAAAAGTAGTTGGTGAATATGAAGGCAAGGTAATGAAGGTGGCTATCGGTCGTTTTGGCCCTTATATTAGTCATAACAGCGCGTTTGTATCTTTACCAAAAGATATTGATCCGCATGATGTAACGGAGGCGCAGGCTATTGAGTTAATTGAGGCCAAGCGTAAAAAAGATGCCGAAAAATTGATCAAGTCTTTCGACGAAGACCCGGATGTAAAAGTTTTAAACGGCCGCTGGGGTCCGTATATTGAGTTTGGCAAGTTAAACGTTAAAATCCCTAAGGATAAAGACCCGCAAACGCTTACTTATGAGGATTGCAAGGCCTTAGCCGATGCCATGCCGAAAGATGCGAAGAAAGGTCGTTTTGGTAAAACCGTGGTAGCAGCCGCCAAACCTGCTGCAAAAAAAGCGCCGGCCAAGAAAAAGGCTCCGGCTAAGAAGAAGTAATGTTGTTGGAATGTTGTAAGGTTGAAATGTTTTAAAGTTGTTGTTAATCGGACTGCCAAACAACATTTCAACCTTACAACATTCCAACTTTATAACAAAAAAATGATCAAAGACCTCCCCGATAATACCGTACAGGACATAGCCATTGCAGTTGCTTTGGAGCGTGAAAGTGTTGAGAGTAAAATCTGGTACGTATATCTTATCAATCTCAAAGATGAGCCTATTGAAAACGTACTAATCACTTCAAAAGGTTACGGCGAAAAAAATGGCGAGCAGGTAAAAACCTCAGTTTTAAGGCACATGATCCCGGTTGTTGATGGCAAAAACTACAAATTGATAGAGCCGATTGATGAGCAAACTTTCGGTCTTAATAACGAGTACTGGCTTAGTTATTATATCGGTACCAATATTTATGATAAAAAGTTCATTTTCCTGCCCGAAAGTATCGTCGAGATGAATTTTATAAAGCTGCCGGTACTCAATAAGCCCGGCGTAATGATATTGTGATGGTTTGGTTAGTAGTTGATTGAGTTGGAGTAAGTTTCAGTGAATCAGTTTTTTTAGGCAATTTATTTTCAAATTAATAAAACAAAGTATCTGGCGATTGCATTGCGCCCTAATCAACCTAATCAACCTAATCAACCTAATCAACCACTCACCACATAAAATATTCCCAAACTATTATTTGTTGTTATAAATTTTATACATTCATGAAATAAATAAACCTATTTCATGGAGAACGGATATACCAGGTTCCGCAAGCGTAAAAGCTTAATTACATTCGGTTCTGCGCTCGCGGTGCTGTTAGTTATAGCTTACCTTATTGTAAATGCCAATAAAAAAATCATTGTTGATCCAGCCTTTAGCAAATACATTGAATCATATACTACCGGTGTAATTTCAAAGGAAAGTACCATCAGGATAAGGCTGGCCAATACCGTTCAGGTTACGCATCAGCAAAATGAAGAGGTTGATAACGATCTTATTGATTTTTCGCCGTCGATAAAAGGCAAAGCTTATTGGGTTGACGCACGCACTATCGAATTTAAACCCACTAAAAAACTCGATCCAGAGAAAACCTATATTGCCGATTTTAAACTGGGTAAACTGATCGATGTCCCCTCAAAATTTAATCGTTTCCGCTTTAATTTTGAAGTTGTTAAACCCGATTTTAATGTAACCCTTAATGGTTTGCAAACAGCCACCAGTACATCAACAGATGAAATGAAGCTGGAGGGCAATATCCAAACCGCCGATGTTGAAGATCCGGCACTGGTCGAAAAAATAATCACCATTAATTACCTTACTCCCGTAAAAATTTCCTGGGTACACACCGGCCAAACCCATACCTTTAAAGTTACCGGCTTAAAGCGTCAATCGGGCGAAGTAGCGCCACTTACCGTTAACTGGGACGGCAGCAGTTTGGATATCGATAAAAAAGGCGATCAAAAGTTTGAGGTGCCCGCTATAGGCGATTTTAAGGTGCTTAACATACGCGCTATTCAGGATAACGACCAATATGTGCAGATCCAGTTTTCTGACGCCATTATGGTTGGCCAGGAATTAAACGGCCTTATTGGTATCGGTAACATAGCCGATGCCGCCTATACTATTGATGGCAGTGTAGTAAAGGTATATGCGCCCGAACGCCTTGAAGGCAACTACAGCGTATTTGTAAACGAAGGGGTTGAAAACATATCGCACAAAAAGATCACCAAAACCTATACCGCTAATGTTTTCTTTGAGAACAGGTTACCTAACGTCACCATCCCCGGCAAAGGCGTAATTCTTCCAGATTCTGGCAAGTTGATGATGCCATTTGAAGCCGTTAACCTTAAAGCGGTTGATGTAAGTATCATTAAGATTTATGAAAGCAATGTGCCGCAGTATTTTCAAAACAATGATTTTAACGGCGGCCAGGAATTAAGGCAGGTGGGCAAGCCCATAGTGCAAAAAACAATAAGGCTTGACGCTGATAAAGGGATAAACCTGCATAAAAAGAACCGCTTTATGCTCGATCTGGATCAGATGATCCGTACCGAACCGGGTGCTATTTACCGGGTGATCATCGGTTTCAGGCAAGAATACTCGTTATATAATTGCAGTCTTGGCGGCTCTGGCAAAAAAGGCGACGGCGACGATGAATATGAGGGTGGCGAACAATACAGCGATAACGCCGGTAAAGTAAGCGATGAAGATGACGACTTTTGGAGCAGGTACGATAACTTTTATCCCGAAGGTTACAGCTGGCAGGATAAGGATAACGCCTGCACCCCATCCTACTATACCAAAACACGCTGGGCCATCCGCAATATTATCGCGTCGAACATTGGTTTGATAGCTAAACGTGGCAATGATAATAATATGTTGGTTGCGGTAACCGATATCATGAGCGCCAAACCAATGGATGGTGTGGAGTTGCAGTTACTGGATTACCAAAAACAGATCATTTTTAAAACAACTTCAGGATCGGATGGGTTGGCCAATTTTTCGCTGAAAAGAAAGCCTTACCTGTTGGTGGCCAAAAAAGGTAGCCAGCGCGGTTATTTGAAATTAGATGACGGCAATTCGCTTCCCCTCTCCCGTTTCAATGTAAGCGGCGAAGAAATTCAGGGCGGCTTAAAGGGCTTCCTTTATGGCGAACGCGGCGTTTGGCGGCCCGGCGATAGCATTTACATGACCTTTATGCTGGAGGATAAACTCAAAACCCTTCCGGCAGACCACCCCGTTGAGTTTGAATTGAAAGACCCCAACGACAAGTTATATAAACGCATCACTCAAACAAAATCTGTTGATGGTTTCTACAGTTTTCATACCGCTACCGAAACCTCATCACCTACCGGTAACTGGACAGCCAAAGTAAAAGTGGGCGGCGCCAGCTTTGAAAAGAAAATTAAGGTTGAAACCATCATGCCAAACCGCCTTAAACTGAGTTTGACCTTTGGTGGCGCAAATGAACTAACCAAGGGCAATAACGCCAACGGTAAACTTAGCGCGCAATGGTTATTTGGCGGGGCAGCTCAAAATTTAAAGGCTAAGGTGGATGCTTTCCTGTCGCCACAGGCAACCAGCTTTAAAAACTATAAAGATTATGTTTTTGACGATCCTACCCTGGCTTTCAATACCCAAACACAAACTGTATTTGACGGTAAGCTAAGCGCCGAGGGCAATGCCGACGTGGATGCCAATATAAATGTAGAAAAACAGGCTCCCGGCCAGTTACGCGCCAATTTCCTGGTAAAGGTGTTTGAACCGGGCGGCAATTTCAGCATTCAACAGGTTAGCATGCCTTACAATGTTTACCCGGGTTATGTGGGCATTAAAACACCAACCGGCAGCGAACTATCGGGTATGTTGGTTACCGATAAGGATCACCAGATTGATATTGCCGATGTAGATGTAAACGGTAACGCACTTGCCGGTACCCGCAATGTTGAACTGGAACTTTACAAAGTACAATGGCGCTGGTGGTGGGATCAAACCGGCGATGAAACCAGCAATTTTACACAGGATAAATATAACAAGCTCATTAAAACGGCGAGTGTACAATTGGTAAACGGTCGTGGTAAATGGAACCTGCGTATCCCTAAAGCCGATTGGGGCCGCTACCTCATCAAGGTTAAAGACGAACAAACCGGCCACTCAACCGGTAAAATCATTTATGTTGATTGGCCAAACTGGTCGGAAAGGTTACAGCAAAGCAACCCAACCGAGGCAGCCATGCTTTCTTTTACAGCTGATAAACAAAGCTACAAAGTTGGCGAACAGGCTACGTTAACTATCCCTACCCCAGGTGATGGCCGGGCTTTAATCAGCTTTGAAAATGGCAGCAAAGTTTTAAAAACCACCTGGATTGATACTAAAAAGGGACAAACCCAATACAGCTTTACAGTTGAGCCGGAAATGGCACCAAACATTTTTGTAAACGTTACCCTGCTGCAAAGGCATTCGCAAACGGTGAACGATTTGCCTATCCGTATGTATGGCGCAATACCTTTAACTGTAAACAATCCCGAAACTATTTTGAAACCGGTGATCAATATGCCGGATAAAATCAGACCTGAAACAGAATCGGCCATTACGGTATCGGAGGCATCGGGTAAGGAAATGACTTACACCATAGCCATCGTTGATGAAGGCCTGCTGGATATCACCAATTACAAACTGCCCGATCCGCACGAAACTTTTTACGCCCGTGAAGCTTTGGGTGTTAAAACCTGGGATTTGTTTGATTACGTGATTGGCGCTTATGGCGGCGGCCTGGAACGCATTTTAAGCATTGGCGGCGACGGTAACCTGGGCACAAACAAAAACGTGTCTGTAAATCGCTTTAAGCCCGTTGTTAGATTTATGGGGCCGTTCCACCTTGCTGCAGGTGAAAAGCAAACCACGGCCTTTAAACTGCCACAATACGTAGGCTCTGTAAAAGCTATGGTTGTTGCCGGGCATGATGGCAGCTATGGTATTGCCGAAAAGGCGGTTGCGGTTAAAAAACCTTTGATGATACTGGCTACTTTACCACGCGTGCTTGGCCCGTCAGAAAAAGTGCAGTTGCCTGTTACTGTTTTTGCAATGGAACCTAATATAAAAACGGTAACCGTTTCTGTACAAAGCAATGCCTTCAGTAACCTAACCGGTAACAACACCCAAACCCTCACTTTCGCCAAAACCGGCGACCAACTGGCAACGTTTGATTTGAATGTAAAGGATTTTGTTGGCGTAGGCAAGGTAAAGATCATAGCCAAAAGCGGCAGTGAAACAGCTGCTTATGACGTTGAATTGAATATACGTAACCCCAACCCACCGGTTACACGCATCACCGAAAAAGAGTTAAAGCCAGGCGAAGCATGGAGTATGGCTTTCCAGGCAATCGGTATTGCAGGCACCAATAAAAACACCATCGCGGTTGCTTCTATCCCACCGTTAAATCTCGATAAACGTTTAGATTACCTGATAGATTATCCGCACGGTTGTGTGGAACAAACCACTTCGGCAGCATTCCCGCAATTGTATCTTGATCAATTGCTTGACCTATCGGCAAGACAAAAGGCCGAATCTGAAAGGAATATCAAAGCAACCATCGCCCGTCTTAACGGTTTCCAGGTGCCGGGTGGAGGTTTAAGCTACTGGCCATACGGTGGCGCGGCCGACGAATGGGGAACCAACTACGCTGGTCATTTTATGCTTGCAGCGCAGGCCCAAGGCTACAGTATGCCGTTAGGTTTTATAGAACAATGGAAAAAATTCCAAAAACAAAAAGCCTTAACCTGGGCGCCTGATAGCCGCAGTTTTTATGGCGACGACCTGAACCAGGCCTATCGTCTGTACTTGTTAGCCCTCGCACGCTCTCCGGAGTTAGGGGCCATGAACCGCTTGCGCGAATTTAAATACCTGAGTGTTGAAGCCAAGTGGCGATTGGCTGCAGCTTATAAACTTGCCGGCCAGCCAGAAATTGGTTTGAGGATGATAGCGGGTTTGCCAACCACAATTAAGCCGTACAACACCATGTTTGGCACCTACGGGTCCGACTTGCGGGATGAGGCTATGATATTGGAAACCCTCACCCTGCTTGGCAAACAAGCGCAAGCTGCAAGCCAGCTCAGAACAGTTGCCGCAAGATTATCGCAGGATGATTGGTATAGTACGCAAACCACCGCTTATTCGCTCATAGCAATAGCGCAATATTGTGGGCAAAATCATTCACCGGGTAAACTTTCGTTCAACTTCCAGTCGGGCGCCGCTAAATCGGATGTAAACTCAGCATCTTATATATGGCAAAATGCGCTGGCTGCCAATGGTGGCAAAGTAACCATTAAAAACCAGGGTACTAACAGGCTTTATTTAAGACTGATACAAAAAGGGCAACCATCATCGGGCTTAGATGTAAAAACATTTATCGACCCTAATGTTTTACAAATGCGGGTTGGTTACTTTAGCTTAACCGGCAAACCTATCGACCCAGCATCCTTAAAACAAGGTACCGATTTTGTAGCCCAGGTGAATATCAAAAATCCAGGCAGGCGTGGCAGGTACGATAACCTGGCGCTAAGTCAAATCTTCCCATCAGGATGGGAGATCCTGAATAGCCGGATGCTGAACAACGATGAAGCGTTTAAGTCATCACCATCAGATTACCGCGACATCAGGGACGACCGGGTTAATACTTATTTTAGTCTGTCGGAAGGACACGAGGTAACCTACTATGTAATGCTCAACGCGGCCTACGCCGGGCACTACTATTTGCCTGCCGTATATTGCGAGGCCATGTACAACAGCTCCATCAACAGCCTGATTAAAGGGCAATGGGTTGATGTGGTTAAATAACACTGCATGAATTAACCAACCGATGAAAAACTTACGAAGTTTCAAAAACTTCGTAAGTTTGGATTTGCAGCATTCAATTATACGCGTTGCTAAAACGGTTTACTAACCAGGATATGTTTTTCCATTTCACAGATAAATTCCCCCAGCTAATCCCCTATCTTGATAAGTACAGGGCGTTTTTAAAGCGGATGGAGATTTCTGCTAAAACGGTTTTGCTGGAGGAAGGCAGCGTGTCTCAAAACTATATATACGTAGAAAAAGGCTGTGTACGCGCTTTTTTCAACAATAACGGCGAAGCTAAAACGGTTCAGTTCTTTTTTGAAAATGAGGGCCTCACCTCTTTTGAAAGTTTCACCAATAATTCCCCAAGCCTTTTAACCATTGAAGCTATCGAACCATCTGTGGTGCACTTACTGCCTAAAAAATATGTGAACCAATTGGTAAAAGATTTAATTAAAGAACCCGAGTTTGCGCAACTGATACTACAAGTGTCTGCGGGCAGGCAAATGCATTACATGAACGAGTTTTTCTCCTTCATCCGCGATACACCGGAGGAACGGTATCAAAATCTTTTGAATAATCGCCCTCATATTATTCAGCGGGTACCGCAGCATTACATTGCATCATACCTGGGCGTTACCACAGTTCATCTTAGCCGCATTAAAAGTAAGATAGCTAAGGGCAAAGCCCATTTCTAAAACTTGATAACATATGTTATCGTGTCGTCGCCATTGGCCGCCGTAGTTTTGTTTTATCAAAAAGCAAACAAAATGAAAGCAGCGGTAATATATCAAAAAGGCGAGCTACCACAGTACGTGGATTTCCCCGAACCTATAGCAAAAAACGATGACGAATTATTAGTAACCGTAAAGGCGGTGGCTATTAAACATCTTGACAAAGGCACAGCATCCGGCAAACACTATTCAAGCGATACACCAAAAGAAGGCGGCCGTGTAATTGGCGGCGACGGAGCTTGTGTTTTAGAGGACGGTACACGAGTATACGGCATAGCAATAAATGGCATGCTTGCCGAAAAAGCGATTATCCATAAAAGCAGGATAGTGAAAATTCCCGATGGATTGGACGATGCTATAGCTTCCGCGCTCCCAAACGCGGTGATTGGCGCGGCGATGGGGCTAAAATTTAAAGCTGATATTAAACAGGGAGATATTGTACTGGTTAATGGTGCTACTGGTTTTACAGGGCGCATAGCCGTACAAATAGCCAGACACTACGGCGCTGCAAAAATAATTATAACGGGTAGAAACGAAGAATCGCTCAATGACCTGTTATCACTCGGTGCCGATGAAAAGATTTCGGTATTACAGGACGATGATAGTTTCAAAGCACAACTTGCCGCAATACATTCAACTACCCCAATTGACATTATCATAGATTATTTGTGGGGACATACCGCCGAAATGATCCTGGCTTGTTTAAAAGGCAATAGCTCCTTTACCAATAAAATAAGATATGTATCTGTTGGTAGTATGATGGGCGATTTGATCCAGTTATCCGCAGCAAACCTAAGAAGTGTTGATCTACAATTAACCGGCTCAGGCCTTGGTGCTTGGTCTAAACAGCAGGTTGCACAACTTTTTAGCGAGATTTTGCCGGAGATGTTTGAATTAGCTGTTGCGGGTAAGCTTAAAGTGGATATTACAGAAGTTAAGCTTGAGGATATAACAGCGCTTTGGGATCTTGATGTGCCGGGTGGGAAGCGGCTGGTAGTGACGATTTAAGGTCTTAAAATCCACGAATGAACAAGGGAAAAACTTACGAAGTCTTTAAGACTTCGTAAGTTTGGCTCTGCGATTAACAAAAATAAGTGTTTTGATAAGTCAATAAAACCCTATTTGTTCTGCGTTACCTTCACCCAATCAACCAGCATTTTGGCCTGGTGATTTTTGATAAGTTTAACGGTCGAGGCGGGTAAGCCATTGTAAGGCTCTTTTACGCCATTAATCTTTTCGGGATAAGCGCCGCCTAAAGCATAGTCAAAAATAAGGTACTTTTTGCTGTCGAATGCCCATTTACCGTAATGCTCGGCCATTTTGCGGCTCACTCTAAACATCAGCTTGCCATCGTACACAAAATCAAGATAATCCGGTGTCCAGTCTACGCCGTAAATATGCCATTTGGTAACATCGTTATTAGCGTCAAAATATTGCCGATTAACAAAGGGGGTTTCACCGCTGTAGCCAGGGCCATGCACCGCGGCGCTTGCCCAATCTTTTTCACCAATGTATTCCATAATATCAACCTCGCCGGTTGCGGGCCATTCGTCGTTACCCAGCATCCACCAGGCAGGCCATAAGCCCGCGCCATCGGTTAATTTTATTTTTGCATAGGCGCTCCCGTAGGCAAAATCAAATTTCCCCTTGGTGTTTATCCTGCCGGATATGAAGTCAAAGTGCTGCCCGTCCTTAGTTACAAAACCCGGCATCGATTGCGGGCGAATCAACAAAGCGCCGTTTTTAGCCCCCTCGGCTGCCGCGCCTTTCACGGTAAAAATAGTAGCGCTGGTATCGGTATATGCCTGCAACTCGTTGTTAACGTGCATACCGGTGATCTCTACATTCCATTTGCTCCTATCCAGTTTGCTACCGTTAAAATCGTCGAAGAAAACAACTTTGGCAGATTTAGTCGCCGCTTTCTTTTGTTGCGCAAACGCGGTCGTCGATAATGCGAAGATGCCGCAAAACGAGCATATAAAAGTGAACCCAAACTTTCGGTATATCATATAGTATTAATTAAGATAGTTTGACTTAAATAATTTGTTTAAACCGGTGCTGTTCGCCTTTAAAGCAAACGGCACCGGTATTTATAAAGCTTATTGGTACAGGCGGATGTAATCAACCTCCATAGTAGCATTGTTGAAAGCCGGATCAACCGCGCCGCCAAAATTACCTCCCATGGCCACATTTAAAATGATGAAAAACTTGTGGTTGAACGGTAGCGTACTGTCGTTAGGAACAGTAAAATATACCACATCGTCAACCATAAATTTAACGGCAGTTGCCGACCAATCAAGCGCGTACCGATGAAAATCGGTAGTGGCACCGGTAATCATCGTATTGCCGCCAACAGCGTTACCACCAGAGTGACCTGGGTAATGAACCGTGCCATAAATTTTATTAAGACTGTTACCTACGTGCTCCATAATGTCAATCTCACCACAGCCCGGCCATGGGTTAGTAGCAATATCATCGCCCATTGCCCATATGGCAGGCCATGTGCCGGCACCGGCGGGTAGTTTAGCCCTGATCTCCAGTTTACCGTATTTAAAGGAAAACTTATTGAGCGTAAGTATCCTTGCCGAGGTATATGCGCTGCCCATATAAGCCTCTTTTTTGAGGTTTATTTTTAGCGTACCACCCGATACCACCGCATTATCTGTACGGTTGGTATAATATTCCAGCTCGTTATTGCCCCAGCCGTTATTATTACCCAGGTCATATCCCCATAAAGAAGGATCTGGCGCGCCATCGGTATTGAACTCTTCGGCCCAGGTAGCACCCGATCCTGTACCACCGGTTGATGCCGTTAATGACACTGACACCTGAATAGACGTAACCGAAGTTTGGCCAGTACTGCTTTTGGCGGTAACTTTTATAGTATAAGTACCTGCTGCCAGGTACTTATAGGTTACGGTTCCGGTTGTTGAAGTTTGAAACAAACCATTGCCAAAATCAAACTCGTAGCTAACCGCGTTCTGGGCCGTTGCCGTAAGACTTACGTTTCCACTGGCATCGGTACTTACTGTTGAGGTAAGCTTTAGCCCGGTAGGCGGATTATTGGGAGTGCCTGTACCGTCCCCACCCTTTTTGCCGCATGCGGCAAATGCACACACCAGGAGCACTAAAATCGATAATCTTAAATATTTCATATGGTTTGTTATTTAACTTTCAGTTTTTGATACCAGGCCAGCCCATCAATACCAATATTACGTAAAGATATGTTGGTATCACTTATTGATAAAATTTCATAAGTGTTGGCGCCCGTACCAAAATTAATTAAGCCATTGCCCGGTACCATAAACTGCACCATGGTTGAATTGCCCGAGTTTGAACCCGAAGTGGCATCCATAAACACCAGCTTTTTAGAACCACTTTCGTCAATATCATAACAATTATCGCCACCGGCCTTGCCATAATAAGCAGTTGAAGCAGCTATTACAAATGATTGACCTTTGTTGTTAACGCTCATCAGGATATTTCCATTAGCATCTTTGGTAAAGGTGATCTCATCATCGTACAAACAATCAGCACGTTGATTTGGTGTAGCAGCATAATAATCTGGCGTAAAAGTATTGGTTGGCCCTACTCCTACGTGGCCAGGCGCATTTCTGTCGGTAACCCAGGTACGTGAAGTGCCGCCTGTTAAACCTTCTACAATTGCAGGTGGAATAGTGTACGCGACAAACACCGTGATTTTTTTACTGATGGTTGAAGTAGCGCCACCGGTACCTATCGCATTTACCGTAATGGTGTAATTAAATATACCCGGGTTATTATACTTATAGATAATTACGCCCGACGATACAATTTGCTTATTACCATCGCCAAAATCTACGTTGTAGGTAATAGCATTGGTTGCCGATACGTTTATAGCAACTGTACCCACGCCAGAACCGGTTGGGTTTGCCGCGTCGGCACCGGTAATGGTTGCGGTTAATTTTAAATCGGATGGCGTTTTAATTTCACCAAACGAATACTTTGTTTTAGTACAGCTGCTGTAAGTGATAACAGCTGCAATAAAAAACATCGCGATTAATTTTATTTTCAATTTCATGATCAGTTAAATTAATTAAGTGAAATATCATCAAACAACCAGGTGTAATTGGCCGTTCCGTCGCCATTGGTACCATTATCAAATATCAATACCACTTTTTGGTATGATTTTGAGGCATTGATGGCACTGTAATCAAACGTAAGCGTTTCCCAATCGTTGGCTTTGGTAGTTGGCACTTCTACCTGGTAGCTTACGGTGCCATCGGTGAGGTTTTCAACTTTCAGCAATACTTTAGCGCCAACCCTTGGCGAGTACACCTTCATGGTAAAGGTTTTTTTGGTCGAAAAATCAATTGGGGAAGGCAGGGTAAAGAAACTGCCGCCATAGTTTTGATCATTGTATTTAACCATTTTACCTACTTTATTGCTCACATCAATACCTGTTTTATGCGGATTATCAATAACGGTGATTACTCCGCCACCAAAATCGGTTGTAGCATAACTTAACGTGCTTGATTCAAAAGTAAGTGGCAAAGCCAGTACTTCCGGCGCGGCTGCCACAAACTTCACATCATCCCAATAGAATTTTTTACCGCTGCCCGATACATTAAAGTCAAAGAAAATTGAAGCTTTATCGTAAGTGGTTGATAAATCTAAAGCTGGCGTACCTGAAGCGTTTTTGCTGAAATCAAACGTCAAAGTTTCCCAACCGTTGGCTATTGTTGTCAATACATCGGTTTCAACAGATTTTGCACCGTTGGTATGATCTTCCAATTTTAATTTAATATCGATTCCTGCTGCTGGAGAGTATACCCTCACGCTCATTTTACTATTTGTAGCAGTAAGTGGCACTTTAGTGGCAAAACCGGTTGGGGTGCCAATTGTAACCCCTGCCCAGGTTTCCGCGCCTGCTACTTTGGTAGTCAGTTTAACTTTATTAGCGGCATTGGTGGGATCAACGCTATCTACAGTTTGATCGTTACCAAAATCGGTAACCGCGTAGTTGAATGTAGCATCATCAAAAGTAACCGGTAAATCAATTTGTTTTAACGGCGGGGCCGATGGTACAAATTTCAAATCATCGGCATAATAAGCCTTACCGTCGCCAGATACACCAAAGTTGAAGAACAACGATGCCTTATCATAGCTGTAAGCTGCATTCAATGCGGGTGTACCCGCTGCAGGCGAGTTAAAATCAAATGTTAGGGTTTCCCATTTGTTAGCCACGGTAGTTTTAACGTCAGTTTCAACCGCGTGCGTACCATCGTTATGGTCTTCTATTTTTAGTTTGATATCTAAACCGGCAGCCGGTGAGTAAACCCTTACACTCATTTTTGAGGAAAGCGCTGTAACCGGAATTTTTGTAGCAAAGCCCAAAGATGTACCGATGGTTGTACCGGCCCATACTTCAGATCCAGCACCTTTAATGGCCTTTAAAACCTTGTTAGCTGCGTTTGTTGGATCGACAGCTACAGATGATATATTGCCACCAAAATCACTTGTGGTATAATCATAATTAGGATCATCAAACGTAACCGGCAAATCAATTTGTTTACCAACTTTAATGGTATCCAAATAAGTGGTTGTAGCCGCGCCACCGCTTAAGGCCACAATTTTAACAATGTAAACACCCGCGCCCGCATAACTATGCGTTACGGTTTGTCCTTCTAAAAATGATTTAAATGGCACAGGTGATACGTTAGTTGAATCGCCATAATAAACTTTAAATAAAGTTTCATAATCAGCTGAGGCAGAAACGTTAATATTGAGACCACTAATAGCAACCGTGGCTTTCAGATTCTCGGGCGCACGGAACGAAACAGTTAACGGCTGGCTAAACTCGGTAGTTTTGCCATTAAGGCCATGCCCTACCACTTTCACGGTGTAGTTACCTTCGGCATACGTGTGCTGCACGTTTTTACCTGCCGCAACTTTTACGAAGGCCGATCCGGCATCACCGTAATACACATCGTATGATACGGTGCCCTCGCCGTTTGGCGTTATGGTAACCAGGCCGGTATTATCCTGTGTGATATCAAACAGGACCGATAGTTTAGCAGGCGATGTTATACCATTTACAAAAGAAGTATCGGTAAACGACTCCTTTTTACAACCGGCTGTAACTGCGAGTAACAATGCTATACTATAAAAATATTTTCTTGCATTCATGATTGTTAATTTTAATAGTTAATGATTAGTACCCCGGATTTTGTGTTAAGCCCGAAACATCCACTTCTGACTGCGGAACCGGGAATACTTCATTTTTACCCGTTTTAAAACCTGTTATTTTGGTAGCAGCCTGGCCGGTGCGTACCAAATCGAAAAAGCGGTCTCCTTCCATCGCAAGTTCTAACCGGCGTTCATCCCAAATGGCTTGTTTAAGTCCGGCCCCTGTTGCGGTAACATTATGATTGGCATCACCAAAAGCACGCTGACGTACCTGGTTCAAATAGCCCTGCGCCTTAACATCATTTGGTGCTGTTGAACGGTTATTAGCTTCGGCTGCCATCAATAGAACTTCGGCATAACGTATGGTGCGGAAGTTGTTGAGGTAGTTTAATTCAACCTGACCCGATGTTTCACCTTTACGTGGCAAATATTTACCATTGTATAAACCTGTGTTTTTATAAGGTGCAACCTGGTAAGTGATACCTAATGATGGATTGGCATTTTTATAGGCCTCAATATCAAAAGTAGTAACCGCTTTACGCTGATCACCGGCGGCATATGCAGCTGCCAGGTTCTGGCTTGGTAAATTGGTGCTCCAACCGGCAGCGTAAGGGGTGTTGCCATTTAAGCCACGAATGCCGCATTGCTGTACAGAATAATTACCCTGGCCACGTGTTACGCCGCCCCAGTTGTAATATGGCGAGCCATTGGTATACTGAATTTCAAAAACCGACTCCGGACCGTTTTCGCCGGCTGCCAGGAATATCGAATTAAAATCGGGTACCAGGGTGAAAGCGTTTGATGTAATTACACTTTCCAATATGGTTTTGGCATCATCAAATTTGTTTTCATACAAATAAACCTTACCCAATAAAGCCTGGGCAGCATATTTGGTGATCCTGCCCTTTTGGGTTTGTACCGCAGGCAATACCGCGATGGCACTATTCAAATCTGCTTCGATGGCCTTGTAAACATCAGCTTTGGGCGATCTTTTCAATGTACGGGAATCGCTTACACCTAAACGTTTATCGGTAAACAAAGGCACATCGCCAAACATGCGCACTAAAGAAAAGTAATAGTACGACCGTAAAAAGTAAACTTCGCCATACAGGGCATCCTTACCGGCAAAAGTTATATTTTGGCCGGCAAGGTTTTTATCCTTGTACTCAGTTAAATAATTGGCGCGGTTGATGCCTTCATAGGCCACCTGCCAAAGATCAGTCATGGTAGAGTTTATAGGGGTATTAGTATAGTCGTCAATTTGCTGTAGTGATAACACGTCAGACGCGCTTTCGCCACCACTAACGGAATTATCTGAAGCGATATCGCCAACCGGCACCATTTGGTTTAACCATTGTAGTGGCGAATAAGCACTGATTACCAGGCTTCGGTAATCACTTTCTGATTTTAGGTAATCCTGCTCGGTAGTCACAAAATCCTCGTGTGGATTATAATCCACAAACTTTTTGCAGGATGCAAGCGCGGCTACAAAAGCAACCATGCTTAATAATTTTATATATTTCTTCTTCATCGTTTGATCGTTAAATGGTTATAGTTTGATATCAAGGCCGAAAGAATAGATTCTTGGTTGTGGATATTCGCCCCTGTCAACGCCGGTATCTAAAATGCCACCTGATATTTCGGGATCATAACCAGTGTATTTGGTTATCACGAAGGCATTTTTAACCTGTCCGTAAACTCTTACGCTGCTAAATACTTTGCCGGTAATTGATTTAGGGAAGGTGAAGCCCAATTGTAGATTTTTAACCTTCACAAATGAACCATTCTCTACATACCTGTCAGATACACGGATGTTGCTGTTAGGATCTGTAAATGAATATCGTGGGTAACGGGCGTCGTTGGTTGTTCCCGGACCTGTCCACCTGGCTAAAACACTGCGGAATTTGTTGGTGTAGTTACCATTACGCTCATAAGCGCGGTAAATATCGTTACCGATAGAAGCGTAAGTAAACGCGCTGAAATCAAACGATTTGTAGCTGATGCTCAAATTCCAGCCCATGGTGAATTTAGGGAATGGGTCACCAATTTTGGTTTGGTCGTTGGCATCTATTTTACCGTCTTTGTTTACGTCAACATACTTGATGTCGCCGGGTTGCGCGCCGGGTTGTGTTGGCGAGGCCGCAATTTCCTGTGCCGATTGAAACAAACCATCGGTTTTATACCCGTAAAAATATCCAGGTGTAAAACCCTTTTGAAATACAGTAACCGTTTGTGACTGACCGTTGAAATAGCTGCCGCCGTAAATTTTGGCAGAGTTATCGGTATTGGTAGCCGTTACTACGTTTTTAGCCGTGGTAAACGTAACCGTGTTACCTATTTTAAGATCCCTGCTTACGGCGGTGTTATAGCCAACGGTTATATCGATACCATTAGTTTTGGTTGAACCGATGTTAGCTGTAGGAATTGGCACTGTACCTAAATACAAAGAAGCATTTGGTGTAAACAATAAACCGCTTACTTTTTTCTGATAATAATCTGCTGTTAAGCTCAGGTTATTATTCAGGAATTTGATATCAAAACCAACGTTCGACTGGATTTGGCGCTCCCATTTCAGGGCATCATTTGCTGCCGAACCTACGGTTGAACCCGGATAAAATACGTTATCGAAGTTATAACCGTTGCTGTTTGCCGTTGGGCCGTAATCCGGGCCGCCGGTTACTATTTTTACATATTGCGGGTTCACGTTTTCGTTACCGATAACACCGTAGCTGCCACGGATTTTCAGGAAGCTGATGGCCTGCACATTAAAGAAATCTTCTTTGGTAACCACCCAACCCAATGAGCCTGAATAAAAGTTACCAAACTTATTATCAACACCAAAAGCATATGAACCATCACGACGGGCAGTAAAAGAAGCAAGGTATTTTTCCTTGTAATCGTAATTTACCCTGCCGAAGTATGAAATGTTTCTGCGGAAATACTGGTAATAAAAACCACTAAGCGCGTTGGTGTTTGTGGCCGTATTGGTACCTGTAGCAGCTGTGAAATCGGCAAACTCCCAGGAGTTGAAAGGCACATCCTGACGGCTTGCACCATCAGCATTACCCGATGTTCTGTACATTGAAAAGCCCAACGTGGTTTCAAAATGGTGATCTTTGGCTAAATCAAAGTTGTAGTTGCCATAAGTTTCCCATGAGTAGTTGAAGTTACTGTCCTTTTCATGTGATACGCTGTTGTGCATACCGGTAACCGTGCTGCCATCGGCGTTCATGGTGTTATCTACGTTTTGCGGACCGTAAAATATTAGTGGTGTAAATGTTTTTGCATTTGAATCATATTTGGTGTAGCCAAACCTGCTGGTTAAAGTTAAATTGTTGAGCGGGTTGTATTGCAGCTCGAATTTACCGTACAGCTTGTTGCCCACGTTTTTATTGTAAGTATTATCAAGCTTGGTAAGCGGGTTATAAACTTCAGACAGGATGAGGTTACTGAAGCCGTATTTACCAACGGTGTTTGGCACATTATTATAAACTGGTACAGTTGGATCAAAGTTAAGCGCGCTGCCCAGGATACTGTTAAATGAGTTTTCCTGTACGCCTTTTGAGTTTAAGATAACATCTGTAGCATTTACCGTAAACTTCAGTTTTTTAGATAACTGGAAGTTAAGGTTAGCCGTAAAGTTCCCCCTATCAAAACGCGATTTATCAAGTCCGCCTACTATACCACCCTGGCTTTGATAACCTGCAGAAAGGAAATAACTTACTGCATCACTGCCGCCTGTTGCCGATGCGTTATAGGTTTGCATTGGCGCGGTATGGAATATCTGGCGCTGCCAATCGGTGCCTACACCTAAGGTGCTTAAATCCGGGAAGATAACCGCGCCGCCTGATGATACACTACCTTCGTTTACGATAGCGCCATATTCGCTGGCGTTTAAAACACCAATATAGCGTGCTACCTCTTGTACGCCATAATTAGCATTCAAAGATATCTGTGGCTTTTGATTTTTACGACCGGTTTTGGTAGTTACTACAATTACACCGTTACCACCTTTAACACCATAAATGGCTGTAGTTGCCGCATCTTTCAAAACGTTGATAGATTCAATATCGCTTGGATTGATAGAATTAAAATCGGTTAAGGTTTGTTGTACCCCGTCGATAATTACAGTTGGATCGGTACCGGTAAATGAAGGTATACCACGAATGAGCACCGTTGGTTTTGAACCCGGCGAACCGCTTTGGATAACGCTTACGCCCGATACCTGGCCTTGCAAAGCTTCCTCGGCACGGGTTGGAGTTAGTTTCTGGATATCGGCACTTTTTACGGTTGATATTGCACCAGATACTTTGGTGATTTTTTGAGTACCGTAACCCACAACTACAACCTCATTTAAGGCATTGGCCGCGTTATCTTCCAAAACAAAGTCTACCACGCCGGCAGCTGTTACTGTCTTTTCAACAGTTTTCATGCCCAGGAAGCTTACCACAAGGGTACCGCCACCTTGCGGAAGGGATAATGTGTAATTGCCGCTTGCATCTGTAACAGCGCCGGTTGTTGTACCTTTAAGTGTTACTGAAGCGCCCGGTAAAGGCTGCCCATCTGTTTTTTGGGTCACTTTACCGGTTAATCGAATGTTTTGCGCAAAGGCACCGCTTACCAGGCATAAGAGTAAGGCTATGCTTAAGCAAAACTTAAGTTTTAATTGCATACGAGTTTAATTTTAGGTTTTATAATTGATGGTTAGCTGCTGCAAGGCCAGTTTCTAAAACTTTATTGCAGGTATACCTTGTTAGGGTATATTCAAATCGGACCTTGTTTCAAGGTGGAAACTCCGGTGTTATTTTCCGGGTAAGGGCCGCGTAGCATTTGCTGCCGTATAACATCATTATACAGGGCATAAGTAAGCCTGGTGAATTCATGTACAAGTAAAAATTTTAATAATATAATTGGTTACGAAGCTTGGGTTCGCTGCATCAAAAGTATATGCAGATGCTTCAAATAGCGCAAAAACGGACTACATCACTACCACACAGTTTGAAAAATTCATCATATTAGTAGATATTCGTACTTATAGTTGATACTTTTATCAAAATGTCGGCTACCGCATTATAAACCCTTATGTTTCTACGTACCGTTTTTATCCTGTTAATGCTTTGCGGCGCGCAATCGCTGTTTTCACAAACCTATATTGGCCAGCGCGAAACGGTAAACTTTGATAAAAAGCAGTACAACGCGGGTACACAAAACTGGAAAATAAAGCAAGACGCGCAGGGACGTGTGTACTTTGCCAATAACGAAGGTGTGCTGGTTTTTGACGGCGCTTACTGGCAGCTTTACCCCCTACCCAACAAAACCATAGTACGCTCCATTGAATTTGGCAAGGACAAAAAACTGTATGCCGGCGGACAGGATGAAATGGGGTACTTCTCGCCCGGCAAAAACGGACAACTTACGTTTACATCCTTAAAAAATCTTTTACCAAAGGCCGATCAGAATTTTTCTGATATATGGGATATCGTAACCTATGGCGATGATGTATTTTTCAGATCGCATGATAAGATTTTCAGGTATAGTAATGATAAGATCACCATTTATAAATCTACATCGTGGTTATTTATGGGGCTGTACCAGGATCAGCTGATAGCGCATGATGAGCAAAAGGGAATTTTGGCTTTTAAAAACGGAAACTGGCAACCCTTTATCGAAAAAAAGCTATTGCCTAACGGTTTTTATATTACCAATATGTGCCGCTTTGGCGAAAACTCAAGCCTGGTTACTACAGCAAAAAACGGTGTATATATATTAAGCGGTAACCAGTTTAAATATTTTAAATTATCGGGTTTTGATATTGACATCCAGCAGGCTTTTTCGGCAGCTATAGCCATAGGCGATAACAATTACCTCATTAGTACTTACACCAACGGCATTTACCAGGTTGATGGTGATGGCACCGTAATAGAAAAGATCTCCAAAAAAGAAGGTCTGCAAAATACCAACGTACGCTGCATGTTTATGGATGCCAACCATGACATATGGCTGGGGCTTGATAACGGGATTGATTTTATAGCCTTTAACAACGCGGTAAAGCACGTAAATCCTTTAATATTTAAGGATGGCAGCGGTTTTTCAATGGCCAAATATCACAATGACCTGTATTTTTCCATGTCGACAGGTATCTATCAGCTTCCCATACAGGATGGCGGTGATTTGAGCTATACCAAAAACGATTTTAAAACGCTTGCCGATGGTTTATCATGGCATTTATCTGTAGTTAATGATGACCTGTTGGCAGGGCGGGACGATGGCGTGTTCAGAATTTATGAGGGCAAACTGCAACCTATTTATAACGCGACCGGCTTCTGGCTTTTTGAATCGCTATTAAATAAGTCGGGGTCAAATATGATTGCGGCTGGTAATTATTTTGGTGTACGCCTGTTTGAGCGTACCGCCACCGGTTTTATTGATAAAGGTAATATTGGTAAATACTATGAGTCGGCAAGGTTTTTGGCAATAGATGGCGAAAGTAATATCTGGACATCGCACCCAACCCGTGGGGTTTATAAAATCAATACCGATAACGCGCAGGTTAAAATGTACACTGCGGCTCAGGGCCTGCCATCTACACTAAACAATTTTGTTTTTAAGATAAAGAACCGGGTTGTTGTAGCTACCGAAAAGGGTGTATATGAATACAACAACGAAACAGACAGGTTTCAGCCCGATGAAACCTTTAAAAACATATTTGGCACCAGGAGTTTAAGATACTTGAAAGAAGATCCATCGGGAAACATCTGGTTTGTGCAGGAAAAAAGTATTGGCGTGGTTGATTACTCAACCTCCCGGCCCAACATCATTTACATCCCCGAGCTTACCAACAAAATACTCAGTGGTTTTGAAAACGTATACCCTATTAATGATAACAACGTTTTTGTGGGCAGCGAGAATGGATACTACCATATCAACTACGCCAAATACAAACAAAACATTCATCCCTTATCTGTTTTTATCCGCAAGGTTAAAGCCATAGCGGACACCGACAGCTTGCTTTTTGGAGGCTATTTTGGATTGGTTAATGAGGATAATAAGCAAACAGCCACCAGTACGCAATCGCTAAGCTATTTATGGAACTCGCTGCATTTTGAATACTCCTCTCCCATTTTTGAAGGGCAATCAAACGTAACTTACAGCTACTATTTAGAGGGGTTTGACAAAGAATGGTCGACCTGGTCAAAAAAGACTGAAAAAGATTATACCAACCTTTCCGCGGGCACGTACACCTTTAAAGTAAAAGCGCGGAACCATCAAAATAATGAGTCGGCGGTTAGCTATTACACTTTTACTATTAACCCGCCGTGGTATTTAAGCATTTGGGCCTTTATAGTGTATGTGATGGCCTTTGCTTACCTGCTATACTATGTTTACCGCATGCAGGAAAAGCGGCACATCCGTAACCAGGAGAAGGAGTTATTGATACAGCGGCAGAAGAACGAAGAAGAACAGAAGCAAATGGCTTACCTGCACCAGTTAGAATTGGAACGATCTGAAAAAGAACTGGTGAAACTCAAAAATGAAAAGCTGGAAAGCGAGATAGAGTTTAAAAACTCCGAGCTGGCTTCATCGGCCATGAGCCTGGTACAAAAAAAGGAGTTTATTTTAAAGGTGAAGGACGAATTGCAACGCATCAATAAATCGGGCAAAGATGTGGTTGAGGCTGTGGAAATTAAAAAAATCCTGCGCCTGCTCTCTGAAGAAAAAAAGGTAAATGAGGAATGGGAGCAGTTCAGCATCCATTTTAATAAAGTACACGCCGATTTTTTAACAGTAATTAAAGAACGCTACCCAAGCATTAACCAGCAGGAACTAAAATTGAGCGCGTATCTCATCATGAACCTATCGAGCAAGGAAATTGCCCAGTTGATGGCTATATCGGTACGGGGTGTGGAGATTAGCAGGTACAGGCTGAGGAAAAAATTACAGATACCCACAGAAATTAACCTGTTTGAATTTTTATTTGAGATACAGCGGGAGATCATGAAATAAGCTCGGCCCTGTACAGCTCGATGAAGGCCCGCAAAGCCCGTGATTGCGGTACGTTTTTCCGGTACACCAGTAGCGTGCTCATGGTTCCTGTTTCTTTACCGATGGTAAATGTATTTAGCCTGCGGCTTGCATAATGTTCGGTGATCAGTTCGGCAGGTAAAATGCTGATCCCTAAACCAGCTTCTACAAAATTGATAATGCCTTCAAGCGAATTGACGATGATGGCTTTATAATTAATGATACCGTTGGCGCTTAGCCAGGCCTCCAACCGTCCTCTAAAAATGCAACCCTGATCAAATACAATGATCTTCAAAGGCTGGGCAACCAGAACATCCTTAAGGCTTTTATTTTTTAAGGACGACAGGATCACCAGTTGTTCTTCTTTAATATAGATCTGCTCCAGCTCGGGCGAGTTGATTGGCCCCGATACAAATGCCGCATCGAGCTTGTAGTTAATCACATCATTGATAAGTCCTCCCCTCATGGCCGATTTAAATTCCAGTTCAATATCGGGGTAGGCCGTAGTAAACCTGTTTAAGATTTCGGGTACCTTAAGCGCCATAGTTGTTTCAATACAGCCTATTTTAAGTTCGCCGCTTATTTGATTTGCTTTTTTGATCTCCTTTTTAGCTTCATCAACTAAATGGCCAATCTGCTTGCAATAGTGTATCAGGGTTTCGCCGGCCGTTGTGAGTGTTACTTTACGCGATGAGCGCACGAAAAGATCGGCCCCAAACTCTTCCTCCAGGCTTTTGATACGCGCGGTTACGTTTGATTGTACGGTAAACGTAGCTTCTGCCGCTTTAGTGAAGCTGCCGTGATAGGCAACAGCCTCAAATATTTTAAGATCGTTTGTATTCATACATCACAAATAATGATAAATAAAATCACTATTAATCGTTTTTAACAATCAAATATCCGAATTACTTTTGAATAAGCAAACAGCAAAATGAAAATCAAACAATTAATGACAGGTGTAATGATCATTGCCGGAGTAAGTTTACTCTTGGGCAAAACATCGGCACAACCCTTAACTTCAAAAACACAAACCATGGAAACAAATTCAGTTCATTATCAAAACATTAAAGCCAATGGCTTAAACATTTTTTACAGAGAAGCAGGCCCTAAAGACGCCCCAACGGTGCTTTTATTGCATGGATATCCTACGTCATCGCACATGTTCAGGAACCTGATTCCTATTTTAAGTAAGCAATACCATGTGATAGCGCCAGATTTGCCCGGCTTTGGCTATTCAGACGCGCCGGCACATGACCAATTTGCCTACACGTTTGATAATCTTGCCAATACCATGGAGGCATTTATAGATGAGTTAGGTTTAAAACGCTTTGCCATTTACATATTTGACTATGGCGCTCCTACCGGCTTAAGATTGGCGGTTGCCAATCCGGAAAAGATTACCGGTATCATATCGCAAAATGGCAATGCCTATGAAGAAGGCTTAAGCACCGGCTGGAACCCGATACAAAAATACTGGCAAAACCCTACACAAGAAAACAGGGACGCCCTGCGTGGCTTTGTAGAAAATACGGTAACCCGGTTCCAATATTTTGAGGGTGTATCTGATCCGTCGTTAATAGCCCCTGAAACTTATACCTTAGATCAACATTTTTTAGATCGCCCAGGTAACGCGGAAATTCAGTTAGACCTGATGTATGATTATCGCACTAATGTTGCCTTATATCCAAAATTCCAGGCTTACTTCAGGCAATATCAGCCTAAATTATTAGCTGTTTGGGGTAATAAAGATCCATACTTTTTACCTGCAGGCGCCGAAGCTTATAAACGCGATAATAAAAATGCAATTGTTAAGTTTTACAACACCGGCCACTTCGCGCTTGAAACCAATGTAAAGGAAATTGGGCAGGATATCCTTACGTTTTTGGCAGGCCTGCCTAAATAACGTAAACACTGTATAACTATAAATCGGGATTGATTTAATATAAAATACTGATAATGAATTAATTAAAGTTAATTACCGAAGGTTAACATCAATAAGTATCTATATAATTCATTATCAATTACTTAACATGTAAATTCATTAAAATGTGTTAAACTATGTTAACCCAATGCCGTTTACAAAAAAGGGGATATATCTTAAATGACATATCCCCTTTTTTTATGTTTTACCGGCGACTAAACCGCATCTGATAGTGAACTGAACGTAAAGTCCCTGATCTTCATTGGCGGGATCAGGTAGCTGCGGTAGCTCTCCACACTAATGCTCCGCTCCTGTTTGCCTAAAGCCTCAAGGTTGTTGAGCATAATTACCGGGCTCTCATTAAAGCGGAAGTTTTTAACCGGGAACTTGATTTTGCCGTTCTCGATATAGAACGTACCATCACGGGTAAGACCGGTTAACAGTAAGGATTGCGGATCAACCATGCGGATATACCACAACCGTGAAACCAAAATGCCTCGCTCTGTACTTTTAATCAAATCCTCTAAACTGGCGTCGCCACCATCCATAATGATATTGCCGGGGCCGGGTAGCGGTTTAACACCTTTTTTATCGGCCCAATAACGGCTGTAGCTTAAGTTTTTTACCACACCTTTATCAATCCACATGGTTTTCTCACGCGGTAATCCATCACCGCTCCAGGTTGATGAAGGCAAATCGGGATTGAACGGATCTGAGTAAATATTTACCTTGGGGTCCATCAGTTGCTCGCCAAGGCGGGTGCCTCCACCCTTTTTGCTTAAAAAGCTACGGCCTTCTTCGGCACTGCGGGCATCAAAACGGAACATGTTCTCCAACATATAGGTAGCGGCAACCGGCTCTAAAATTACGGTGTACTTACCAGGCTCTATAGCCTTTGCGCCAGATGAACTGATGCATTTACTAGCTGCAACCTTAGTCGCGCTAAGCGTATCCATTTTTTTTACATCTGTAAAACCCCTGGCTGCATATCCGGACGCTGTACCTTCGGGGTTACGTGTAGTTACCGAAAAGGTAAGGTCACTGCTTTTATTATAAGCGAATAATCCCTTTGAATTCATCATGGCATAAAAGCCGGTTGAATTTTCAAGGAAACCGGCCGCGGTTAATTTAGCCTCTTTGGTAACCGATAAACTTTTAGCCACCATATCGGCACGGCTATCGGGCGTCATCGCGGCTGTATCGGCATTGTAGGTAATAGACTCCGCAAAAGTTTGCGGGCCTAACAACGGCATGTACTCAGGATTGGCCGGAGCTAATTGCGCTAACTCTTCAGAACGGCGTACAACACGCTCTAACGCGGCATCATCAAATTCATCAATGGTAGCGGTACCTGCTTTTTTTCCGTAAACCGACATCACAGCTAAGCCCATGGTACTGATATCGCCGGCAGTAGAAACCGCGTTTAACGCGTAACGGATGTTACCGCCCTCGCTGCCGTTTAAACTAACCTCGCATTCCTCGGCTTTTGAAAAGGCTAATACTTTTTTTAGCAGAGCCTGTGCTTCTTCTTTATTTAATATTGGCATAATTCAATTATCCGATCTTTCTTTTAGTGTTGATTACATTAACTCCTTTAAATAACGCGGTTGATGCACCATGCGATACGGCACTTGATTGCGAAGGCTGACCTTTACCATCATTGAATGCCCCGCCTAAACGGTAATCACTCTCGTCGCAAACCTTGGCGCATGAGTTCCAAAACTCCTGGGTATTGGCCTGGTAAGCCACATCATTTAACATCCCGGCTATTTTACCATCTTTAATCTCGTAAAACAACTGACCACCAAACTGGAAGTTGTAACGCTGCTGATCGATAGAGAACGAGCCATCGCCAATAATGTAAACGCCTTTTTCTACATTTTTGATCATGTCATCAACGCTTAACGGAGTTTTGCCTGGCTGTAAAGAAACGTTTGGCATGCGTTGGAATTGAACATCCTGCCAGCTTTGTGAATAGCAGCAGCCTTGTGATTCGTTTAAACCGATAATATGCGCCTGGTCACGAATAGCCTGGTAATTAACCAACACACCATTTTTGATGATATCCCATTTTTTGCATTGTACACCTTCGTCATCATAACCAACAGCGCCCAATGAACCCACCTGGGTTTTATCGCCCACGATATTTACCGCATCGCTGCCGAATTTAAAGTTGCCCGATTTCCATTTATCTAAAGTAAGGAAGCTGGTACCAGCAAAATTAGCCTCGTAGCCTAATACACGGTCTAACTCTGTTGGGTGACCAACGGATTCGTGGATGGTTAACCAAAGGTGACTTGGATCTAAAACCAAATCGTATTTGCCGGGCTCAACAGATTTCGCTTTTAGCTTATCTCCTGCCTGCTGGGTAGCAAATTTAATGTCTTCCAGCATATCATAACGCTTTTTATAGCGTGGCGTTACGCCTAAAACCTTTTCGGTAGCCAATGGATCAAGGTATTCATACCCCATACCCACCGGCGAACTTAATGATCTGCGGGTTTCAAACGAACCTGCCGTTGGGTCAATTTTAGTTACCGTAAAGCTGGGGTACAAGCGGTGTACATCCTGATCAATGTATGAACCATCTGTTGAGGCAAAGTATTTTTGCTCATTAACGGCAAACATAATAGAGTTAACAAAGTTGGCACCACCAGCCATGGCAATACCATTGGCGTTCAGCAAAAGATCAACCTTCTCTTTGATGGGTACTTCAAAAGCGTTTTTAGTAAGCGGTGTTTTCCAGCTTACTTCGCCATAACCTTTTTGTGGGGCAAGTTGCACCGGCGCGCCGCCAATTTTAGCATTGGCTTTAGCTACGGCTACCGCTTTAAGCGCGGTTTTAGCCATGCCCTCTTTGGTTACATCGTTGGTGGCGGCAAATCCCCAGCAACCATTGGCAATAACGCGGATACCGATCCCGTACGATTCGGTATTGGCTACGTTAAGTACCTTATTTTCGCGGGTAACCACAAACTGGTTAAGGTAACGGCCTATACGCACATCGGCATAAGTGGCTCCATTTGATTTGGCCGTGTTTAAGGCAACATCGGCCAGTTCCTTTTTAATCTTTGCGTCTACGCCTTCCAGCGCCTGCAAAGGATCGATCGTTTTACCAAATACGTTCATACCGGGCAGCATCATAGCGCCGGCACCCATACCTGTTAAATAAATAAAGTCGCGTCTTCTCAAAGTATATTTCCTCCTTTTAGTACTTATTTGTGCCTACAGAAATTTAGCCTCCACCCACAGAAACACACAGGCTATTAAGAGTAAAACATAAAAATATATTTTACTTACAGCAATTGTGCTTTTTTCATGTATCTGTTTTGTTACACGGCTATCTATATGATTTTGGTCGACATAGTTTTTAGTCGCCATTTGTTTGCTTAAAGCCCGTATCACCGGCCAGTCTTGCTCCCCATAAACGTAAAACCAGTTTAAAGCACCACCAGCTTGCTGTGCCGATTGCCAGCCTGAAATCTGAGGCCAATAGTTGGTTTGCCATTCAAAAGGCAATAAATTATGTTGTGTTGGAGATACCAAAGCATCTCCAATTTTTATACCTGACGGCGTAGCTGCACTTTGCAGCTGTAATTGAACAGGTTTTGATATGGTTGGAATTGACGACAACATATCCCAGTTTTCCATTACCGGTGCTCTGCGGGCCGCTTTCCCAATCAATAGCGACCATAAATTGGTATAATCGCTTTTATAGCCATTTAGCATCCAGCTAAAAGTGTTGTTTAAAGGTGTAAAAATTAGTTTACCACTCCCTGCCAGGGTAATATTGGCAAGAGCATGGCCATGTTCATCACTTACCAGGTTTTGGGTATTGCTTTGGCTTTTGATGTAAACCGGGCCGACGTTGAGTTTGTTGCTCTTGTTTAATTGCCCTTGCAGCACGAGTGAAACAGGCGCTGGATCTTTTATAGCCAGCCTATCTGTAGGGAAATCGCGTTGCAACCATGAGGTTGAATGGTTTGTACTATCACCTTTAACAATAACACCCAGCCCCTTTTGCGTAACCTCCTGTTGCAGGGCGGATGCCTCGCTACTATTCAGGGTTTTTAATACCGTGAGATCGCCAATTAATACATCAAACTTTGATAATGTAGCCTGCGAAAGGTGATCTATAGAAAACTGATCTATATTAATAAACTCCTTATTGAATTTATCCTTGCTGATGGCCGAGCGCACAACCACCCCATATCCATTTTGCGATAACCAGTTTTTCAAAAAGCGACTTTCAAAATCGGGCGATGCGGTAAGCATCAACACTTTCAAGGGTTTTACCGGTTCAATTTGTATGGGCAGTTGTTCGTTTTCGATAGTATCCTTACCTGTTATAGCCAACAGGTAAAAAATATTTTTACCGGTGCTTTTGGGGATGGTACTTAATTGGAAAGGATTATTGCCAGTATTGTTGACCTCCATAGAATCCAGCCCGGTACTTAAACCTTTTAATATCAGTTTTACTTTTTTTGCCGATGTGTTTTTAAAGTTACCCTGCACAATTAAGGCATCGCCTGCTTTAAGATTTTGATTCCAATTGATAGCCGAGATACCTTGCTTTGACGGGGTTGGATAAAAAACTACAGGTAAGCCATTTAGCTTCGCTAATTCATCCTTATCTAAACCATCACCTAAAACACATACCTGGGTAATCGTTGAATCGGCGGCAAGTTCATCGGCATTATTTAGCAGAATGGCTTTCGCGTTTTCCTTTTTTATGGCTTCTTGTAAAGTGAACGTTTTATCTGTAGGGTATTTTGACAGACTGTCTACGCTATAGCCCGGCGTAAGTAATATAACCTCATTTTTATCTTGTTTGATAATATCCTTTTGATAGGTTAACGGTAAAGCGATACAGCTTAATGCGACTACAGCGAGCAAAACGGCAACGACCCGCCATGCCAAACGCGTTTTGTTAACACGAGCGTACTCCTTCCAAACCGCGAATGCCGCCAGTAAAATGCAAACTATAATAACAATGCTATTCCAGTTCATTTGCGGTTAGTTGGCGGTTTTAAGGTTTTTATAATAATCACGTGATAGGCCCAGGTCAATTGGCCCGGTGCCTGCTGCCGGTATTTTAGCAGCGTTAGTCAATGTTTTTTGAATGGCCTTCTCAACTAAAGCGATATCTATTGTATTAATATGTCCATCACCCGATAATATCCGGCGCATGGCACTCAAGGCCGTTAAATAGACGCCGGGCTGGGCAGAGGCTTTTAAGCTAAGTTGCTGATTAGCTAATGCTAATACGTGTTTATCTGCATCGTTTGTATGTGCATTAATCTTCAACTGTTCCAATACGTTCACCGCTTTCTTCAGATTTTCAAACTGATCTGTACCCGGTTTGATATCTTGCTTACTCAAAGGCTGATCTATTTTTGACAGATCGCCGCTCAGTCGTTTTTCCATTTTCAACGCGGGTGGATTATAGGCTGTTTTAGCCACATAAACCCTTGATTTTTGTTGCAGGTCCTTCAACAAACGCAGGGCTTTGTATTCAAATGGCAAAGCATCCTGGGGCTTGTACAAGCGTAATTGCAACTCGGCCTTCCACATTTCGGTAAGGGTGGCTTTGAGTTGTTTTTTTAGCTCTGGATCAAAAAACTGGGCATCTTCGGCATTATCGTGCTTGTCGGTGTATTTATCCAACACCACGGCGGCGTTGCCGTAATTTTTGATATCTCCTACCGGATCATCCTTATCATCAGCCGGATTAATGTCCGACTCAGACTCTTCGCCCAAAAACTTGCCGTAACGCAGGCGAAGCAGCTTCTGATCTACACCGAGGTCATTACTTCGGTTATTGAATTTTTCTACGCTGATGCTGTCTTTATCTTTCAGCAGATGCTCGGTATCAACTATAATCTGCCGCTCACTTCTGAAAAATTCCGGCTTTTGATTTACGCCGCTGAGCATGCCATCCATGCTCAACAATTGCGCGGTATCCTGTATAGTAACTGTATATACATCCGTACGACTTTGCTGCTGATGGGTATCTGTAGCCTGCACATAAAAGTACAACTCATCCCCCGGTTCCATCTTTAAATCGGGCAGGTTTATCAGTTTCTGTAAGTCGTATTGCTGTTGATGAGCAGCGAATGAAGCCGAAAAATCAAGCTTATATTCTTTAAACTTTACAGCCTCGCCGCTTCCTTTGGCAACTGTGGCAAAAATCATGGCGTTGCTTATGCCATAATCATCGTTGACAGCGGTATTGATATTTACTTTTTGCGCCTCGCCGGCATCTATGTAGGTATATTGCCTGGGCGTTTTTATACGGATAACCGGCGGCAGGTCTGTAATTACCTGCACCTGGTATAAATCGGATAATTTACCATCTACATTTACCTGGTAAAAGCCGGGTTTGGTGATCAGCTTTGCAACCTGCCATTGTGTAGCATTATCATCGCTTTTTAGTTTGATGATCTCCTGATCATTAAATAATAAGGCGACCTGCTTCACAGCAATATTGGTCGAAATTTTCCAATGTACCGTAGCGCCATCTTCTACATTTAAAGTAAATTTATCCTGTTGCCGATCGGATTTCCGGGTATATGACGGCGGGGTTACACGCACCTCAACCGCTGAAATTTGAGGTAAGATTTTTTCCGGTGCAACTGTTTTCCCTGAAGGAAAGGTTTTACTATCTGTTAGATTGGTTTGCCTTACGGATTTACCTACAAGCCAACTTAGCCCTAAAGCAAGGATGAGTAATAAAAGGGCCAGTTTTAATCGCTTAAAAAATGATTGATGCGATATCGGGATCGTTTGCAATTGTTCCTCAACTTTTTGTAATTGCAAGGTTTGGAGCAGGTTTAAATCTGTTATCGGCTTTAAAGTTAGTTCGCTGCTTTCTTCCAGTTGAGGATATTGTGCATTGAGGAAGCTGGCGATGGATGTATTGCTGATAGCCCAGGTTTTATGAATGAATAACAAAACCAACAGACTTACTACAAATAAAGGCAGCGACCAAAGCACGCTAATATATAACACATACCTCAACAACGCAGTAGTAGTAAAGGCTATTGCAGCCGCAAAAAGCACATCGGCAATTAACTGCCAGGCGATGTACGTTTTGCGTATCGAACTTATTTTATTTGCTCCTGCTTGCTCAGTCATGTTTCAATACAGGTTTGTTTTTATGGGCCAGCCATCGTTCAACAAAAAATATAATTGCCGATAATAACCAGCAATAGCGCGATAAATCCGTCTCTTCAACCAGCTTATAATCAGCGCGATGTGATGACGAAATTATATTTGGCATCAATTGTTGGTGATCAATAACCGTTCGATTTTTTAATATATCTTCTTTACTATCAGTACTATATAAAATTAAATTCAATAATAACTTAGGGAAATTATCGCTCCAAACCAGGTCGTTCCACGTTGGGTTAAAATGAGAATAGAAGTGATATGAATGCGCTTCCTGAATTAAAACAGGATTACCAAAGCCATCAACCCAAATTGGATTCGGGACCTTATTTAAATCTGTGCTTATTAATTTATATAAGGCCGCTGGTTGTTCCTGTCGGGATATAGTGTAGGCGCCTCCGGTTTTGATCCATGATGACTTATTAGCAATCTTCCCTGGCTCATAGCTAAAAATCTGGCCCGTTTTTTTTACTGTTGCGGCATCAATCGGCTTATCTGACAACCAAAAGATCCAGCTATTTCCTGCTTTAATCTGGCTTGGATCAGCATATTGTTGGATTGATATTTTACGCAGGGCAAAATTACCAACCGCTAATAAAGCCGCTTTTAAATATCCGGCATCGGCTTTATAAACATCGGTATAAATGGCTATTTTTAAAGCAGTTGTATCAATCAGCGTCGACTTTTGTTTAGTATTCTTGAGGTTGATAGCCAGTTTACCCTGGTTGACATCCACGGTAAAAGGGGATTTAGGGTCGCCCTCCGATTTGATAATATAATTTGTAAAATAAGTACCAGATGGCTTGCTGTTGCCTTCAACAACTTTAATAGCGTTGCTGTTGGTAAACCAGGCGCTTTTAATCCATTGAGTCACCGAATCGGCAGGTGTGTAGGTTTGCCAATGCAGATTGAGCGATACCGATGGCTTACTCCCGCTAAAATACCTCGATTGATTCGGAGTGAACAGGTATACCGGCATGGTTTCCGGCAGCTGTTTATTCAGTATCGATAATAAGTTCCAATAATTTTTCACTTCGGCCCGGCGGTCTTTTGCGGTATCGTTCAACGCTTTATTTAAATCGAATTTGGAGAATTTCCCTTCAAAAAAATGGAACTCATAGCCGCTTTTCGATAATGAATCTATAACGGGTTTGAATTTATTATAGGTTTCTTTAAGGCTTTCCTTTGGAATAATCACCCATCCTTTTACCGTCGATAGCGATTGATACTTACGATAAATTGGAACGGCCAATAAAAGGGCCACTACAATTAGTAAAATACATCTAACCAAAAACAACAAAACATCATTCAGCTTGAAACTCCGGCTGCTTTTTTGGGCCGCCTCGGTGATCAATGCAATGCTGCCCACCTTTAAGGTTTTGCCCGGTTTTATATTCCACAGGTGTATGATTACCGGAATACTTATCGCGGTAATAGCAAACAACCATATGGAATTTAAAAACTGCATGAAGCCCCTCCTAAATCCTCCCCTAAAAGGGAGGACTTTTTATTTTATTATTTATTTAAATGTCCGTAGCGATGGGTTTTAAACCCATCGCTACTTATTAAAATTTACTTTTATTGCGCTGTACCAAAAAGCTGCGCAGGGCTTCGTCTAATGGTTGGGATGTGCTCAGCATGCGGTAATAAATATGTTTACCTAATAACTGCATCCTGATATCTTCTAAATGCGTTTTAAGTTTTGTTTGATATTCCGTGGCTTGTTGGGCGTTCACATCCACAGTTTCCCCTGTTTCTAGGTCCTCTAAGGTGGAGTAGCCGCTAAAATCAAACTCCAGTTCGTTTTTGCCCATCAGGTGAAATACCACAACCTCGTGTTTCAAAGCTGATAAGGAATCCAGTAGCCTGCTGATCTCCCCTGCAGACTGGTACATATCTGTAATAAACACCAATAACTCTTTACGCCCCCCCCCGGCAAATAACTCTTTATAGTGGATTGGCTGGGTGAACGCGCCTGATGGCTTTACTTGCTGTAAATGATACAGCAATCGTTGTAAATGTTGCGGATCGGGCTTGGAAGCCAGTGAAAACAATCCGCCATCCTCAAAAACATATAACCCTACCGAATCGCCCTGCAAATTTGACAACCAGGCCAATGACGCGGCCAGGAACCGGGCATAATCTATCTTTTTAACGCCGCTATCATCATGATTCATTGATGCGCTGGCATCTACCAAAAACCTCACTGAAATACTGGTTTCCACCTCCGATTCGCGAATGTAATACCGGTCACTGCGCGCAAACATACGCCAGTCCAGCCAACGCAGGTCATCGCCGGGTTGGTAGCTACGGTATTGGCTAAACTCCAGGCCTGGGCCTTTAACTTTGCTTTTGTTAAACCCGTTCATAAAACCATCAATAACCGTTTTCGCCAATAACGGCAAATCTTTAATGGTCATTAATACTTTAGGATCAAGCATTTTATATTTCGGAATTGGGATGTTCGATTTCGGATTTATTTTCTCAATCGGAATTTTCTTGTTACCGTCATTGCGAGGAACGAAGCAATCTCCGATTTGCACCTTTGCTCTGTATAGTTAGGGATTGCTTCGTTCCTCGCAATGATGGCGTATTATATTGTTTTCGCTCTTGGCACCACCTTTATCAACTCCTCCGTCACCCTATCAGAGTTTATTCCCTCTGCTTCTGCCTTAAAGTTGGTTAGTATCCGGTGACGTAGTACCGCAGGTGCCATGGCGTGAATATCCTCCATCAAAACGGAGTAACGCCCTTTTAGTAATGCCCGTGCTTTTGCCGTAAGGATAAGCGCCTGACCGGCTCTTGGGCCTGCTCCCCAGCGTACCCATTCTTTTACATAATTAATGGTAGTGGTATCAGGGCGGGTGGCGCGGATTATTTGACTTACATATTTAACCAGGTCCTCACTTATAGTCACCTGCCTTACCAGGGCTTGTGCTTGTATGATCTCTTCTGCGGTAATTACCGCTTTAATGTCAGCCTTTTTGGTACCGGTGGTACGGTTTAATACTTCAAACTCCTCTTGCTCGGTTGGGTAGCCAATTTTTATCAATAATAAAAAACGGTCCAATTGTGCTTCGGGTAATGGATAGGTACCAGCCTGTTCAATGGGGTTTTGTGTGGCGAGGATAAAAAACGGCTTATCTAAGGGATACGTTTGGCCGCCGTAAGTTACCTCAAACTCCTGCATAGCCTCTAACAGGGCCGATTGTGTTTTGGGCGGTGTACGGTTAATCTCATCGGCCAGTATAATATTAGCAAACAGCGGGCCTTTATTAAATTTAAAGAAACGTTTGCCGGTGGCGTGGTCTTCCTCTAATATCTCGGTACCTATAATATCCGTCGGCATCAAATCTGGGGTAAACTGGATGCGTCTGAAACTTAGATGCAAGGCCTGCGACATGGTTTTTACGATGAGTGTTTTAGCCAAACCCGGCACACCCTCTAAAAGGCAATGCCCGCCGGCCAAAAACGCTACCAATAATTCGTCGAGTATGGCATCCTGCCCTACAATTACTTTTTGAATTTCGGTTTTTAGCTGCGGCAATTTACCAAGCAGCGCTTTTATATTATTTTCGGTCAGTTCCAACTTAAAATACGTTTTTAATGTACTCCCCCAATATATCACCCTTTTAAGTAAAAACCACTATTTATTATCAAAAATTAAATAAAGTATCCAAAACTTTACAAGCAATGCAAACAAAAGTAACCCAGACATAAAATATTGTACTACTTTTAAGTTTTATAATACAGATGGCATTCAGCGGGAAATTTACGTTCATGAGGTTAAGTTACCACTCCGGCGATTGGGATACAGATCAGCGGATGCCATCCAACATCCTCAATTCCTTGTTGGAGTATACCACCATCCCTATCGATCAGCAGGAAAAAGTGATTCCGCTAAGCAGTGATGAGATCTTTTCATACCCGTTTTGTTACATGAGTGGCCATAAGTTGGTACAGTTTGATACTAAAGAGCGCGCCAACTTCAAGAAATATGTTGATAATGGCGGCTTTGTTTTTGTCGACGACTGTAACCATGATATCGACGGCCTGTTTGCCAAATCGTTCGAGGCACAAATGGCTGCTTTATTTGGGCCAACCGCTTTGAAAAAAATCCCGAATAACCATAAGATATATCATTCCTTCTTTTCGTTTGATAAAGGCCCTCCTACCACCAGCTTTGAATTGAATGGCTGGGGCGATGATTTGGTGCATGATTACTTGAAGGCCATCGAAATTAACGGCCGCATAGCTGTGTTATACAGCAGTAAGGATTATGGCTGCGAATGGGATTATGATTACCGCAACAAACGCTTCCTGGCCGAAGATAACACCAAATTTGGGGTAAATATTATTATGTACGCGCTGAGTTATTGATTACTCTTTATTTTGCTTTTATTCCATTTTTCGTTAATTTCCCAAAACCTAAACGGGCTTATTAATGATTAACGAATACTACATTTTAAAACAAGGTAACCAGGAAGGCCCATACACCCATACACAGTTAATGGACATGGGCATAAACGCCACTGATTTTTTGATTTCGCCTTTGGCGGATGGTATGCAACAAGCCGCCGATCTGCCCGAATTTCAGGAATATTTTATATCAATGGGCATATACATGCCTACGCCGCAAAACGTAGCCACTTTTTGGTGGCGATTGTTGGCTTTTGTTATCGACTATATTATTGTGATTGTTGGCTTAGTAGTTGTTATGGCTATTTTCGGCGTTTTTGTTGGTATAACGCATAGTCATTTCGATTTTGAATCCGCAGATATGGAATTGTTGTACCGGCTGATATTCTTTTTAGCACTGGTGGCATACCATTCTGTTTTTGAGGCTACAACCATGCAGGGCAGTATTGGTAAATTAATTTGTAAACTTATTGTTGTTGATCCCGAAGGATGTCGGTTAACCTTTGGAAAAGCGTTGGCACGCAACTTTAGTAAGCTGCTATCCAGTTTACTTTGCGGCCTGGGCTTTTTAACCATCTTGTGGAACCCAATGAAGCAAGGCTGGCATGATCAGGTTGCGAAAACTTATGTTATCAGAAAAGGGCAATAAATCACACCATTTTTCAATTAGTTGCCTGTAACAACTAACAATATTTATCATCCTACAGAAAATCCAAACTCCGTTCATTATATTTAAGAACTAAAACTGACTGACCTTGAAAAGAAAAGATTTCCTTTACCTAACCGGAATGGGCATAAGTGCATCCATGCTTAGCAGGATACCCGTTTTTGGTTCGCCCGTTTTGCCCGGCCATGATATGAGCCCGGTGGATGTGGCCCTTAAAAAACGAATGGCCGATGTGGTTTTAAACGCCGCCCGTGCCAAAGGCGCAACCTATACCGATGTGCGGATAGGCCGCTATTTGAACCAGTTTGTGGTAACCCGCGAAAACAAGGTTGAAAACATTGTTGATACCCAATCATATGGTATGGGCATCCGTGTTATTGCCAATGGTTGCTGGGGTTTTGCCGCCACAGATAAACTCGATACTGATAGTATTGCCAAAGCTGCCGAACTTGCTGTAGCCATTGCCAAGGAAAACGCCCGCATCCAAACCGATCCGGTTCAGTTGGTGGCGCAAAAAGGCCATGGAGAAGTAAGCTGGAAAACACCTATTGAAAGGAATGCCTTTGAGGTACCCATCAAAGAAAAAACCGACTTGCTGCTTTCTGTAAACGATGCGGCTATGAAAGGTGGTGCCAATTATGTAAACTCCATCCTGTTTTTAGTTAATGAGCAAAAATACTTTGCCTCAACAGATGGTTCGTACATTGATCAGGACATACATCGCATATGGCCACTGTTCGCGGTAACCAAGATAGATTCCAAAACAGGTAAGTTTGAAACCCGCCAGTCACTAAGCGCGCCACGTGGTATGGGCTATGAATACATGACCCCACGTGAAAGCGACAAGATCAAAAGTGTAACCACACTTTACAAAGATCGTTATGATATGGTGGAAGATGCCCGCGCGGCAGCCACCCAGGCCGATCAAAAATTGAAGGCGAAATCTGTTGAGCCCGGCAAATACGATTTGGTTTTAGATCCAAGTCACCTTTGGTTAACCATCCACGAATCTGTTGGTCACCCTACCGAGCTTGACCGCGTGTTAGGTTACGAAGCCAATTTTGCAGGTACCAGCTTCTTGACGTTGGATAAATGGGAATCGAAAAAATTCAACTTCGGCAGCAAAAATGTAAACATCGTAGCCGATAAAACCCAGCCTGGATCATTGGGCGCAGTAGGTTATGATGACGAAGGTGTTGAAGCCAAAAAATGGGATATCATTAAAGATGGCATCCTGGTTAATTACCAGGCCATTCGTGATCAGGCCCATATCATCGGTTTAACCGAATCGCAAGGTTGCTGTTATTCTCAAAGCTGGCAGGACGTACAGTTTCAGCGTATGGCCAATATCTCCCTGCAACCGGGCAAAATACCTATGGGTGTAAATGATATGATCAAAAACATTGAAAAGGGCATCTATATCATTGGTGATAGTTCATTCTCTATCGATCAGCAGCGTTACAACTTTCAGTTTAGCGGGCAGCTGTATTATGAGATCAAGAACGGCAAAATTGTTGGTATGCTCAACGATGTAGCTTACCAATCAAACACGCAGGAGTTCTGGAACTCATGCGCGGCAGTTTGCGATGCCAATGATTACCGTTTAGGCGGCTCATTCTTTGATGGCAAAGGCCAGCCTATGCAGGCCAGCGCGGTATCGCACGGCTCATCAACAGCTTTGTTTAAGGGAGTTAACGTAATTAATACAGCAAGAAAAATCTAAAGATATATGGCTATTTTAACTGAAGATGAATGCCGCGCGATCCTGAAAAAGGCGCTTGGCTATTCAAAGGCCGATGAATGCGAGATCAATTTTGGCGGATCAGACTCGGGCAATATCCGTTATGCCCGTAATACCGTATCAACCAGTGGTGCAGTAAGTTCAACCAGTATGGTTATATCTTCTGCATTTGGTAAAAAACTTGGCGTGGTTACCACCAATGAGTACGATGACGCGTCGGTTGAAAAAGCCGTTCGCTTGTCTGAAGAATTGGCAAACCTGGCACCGGAGAACCCGGAATTTGTATCCTTTTTAGGTCCGCAAACATATGCGCCACGATCAAAAACATTTGTGCCCGAAACCGCGGCGATTACCCCGGCTATCCGTACAGATATGGTGGGTCAGAGTTTAAAAATCGCGAAAGACAATAAACTGATAGCCGCCGGTTATTTAGATAACAGTGCCGGTTTCAGCTCCATGATGAACTCGCACGGGTTATTTGCTTACAACACCTCTACCAATGTTAATTTCTCGGTAACCTTGCGTTCTGAGGATGGTACAGGCTCGGGCTATTCAACCAAAGGCTTTACAGATGTAAGCAAAATGGATACGCTGGCATTTACCAAAATAGCCGCCCAAAAGGCTGGTGGATCAAAAGGCGCTAAAGCCATTGAACCGGGTAAATACACCGTAATATTGGAACCTGCGGCAGGAATTGTATTGCTTGAACAACTATATGGAGGCTTAGACGCGCGTAGTGCAGATGAAGGCCGCAGTTTTTTAAGCAAAGCCGGTGGTAAAACCAGGCTTGGCGAAAAAATGGTGGATGAAAGAATAAACATTTACTCCGATCCATCAAACCCCGACCTGCCAACCAGCAGCTGGGCCGGCGACGGGCAGCCACAAATTAGGCGAAGCTGGATTGAGAAAGGTGTGGTTAAAAACTTCACGTACTCCCGATATTGGGCACAAAAACAGGGTGTTAAACCAATACCTAACCCTGATAGCATTATTATGGAAGGCGGTAACGCTACTTTAGGGGAACTGATTAAAGGGACAGAAAAAGGCATCCTGGTAACCAGGTTGTGGTACATCAGGCCGGTTGATCCGCAAACGTTGCTGTTTACCGGGCTTACCAGGGATGGTACTTTTTACATAGAGAACGGGCAAATCAAATTCCCGATCAAAAATTTAAGGTTTAATGAAAGCCCGGTTATTATGCTGAATAACCTCGACGCTTTAGGTATATCAGAACGCACAGTAAGCGGTGAGTCTGGCCAAAACGCTTTAATCCCACCGATGAGGATTCGTGACTTTACGTTTACATCGCTTTCTGACGCGGTTTAAACAGGCCCTTTTTATAAAAACAAAGCCCGGTTTAATTTATAGACCGGGCTTTGTTTTTTAATATAATCAGCATCTGCTTTAAACTGCTTACGGGAGACGGATCTAATGTGTCTTCGTCCCCCTACCAAAACCTGATATAAATAGCCGATAAAAACAACAGGATCACCCCTATCAATACCACTGATGATGTTTTTAATTTAAACATCCCTTTATCAACGTCAATGGCTTTTGCGCTAACTAACGGGCCCGCAAGGCTTACACCAATCATCACTAAAAATGTGATCAGGAATGACCAGCTCAGGGAGATAAAAAACGGAATTTCCATTTGTCCTTGTGCATTAGTGAAAGCACTGTACAAAATAGTTTCCGGACCGAAGACTTTAACAGCAAACTGGTTGAAAAATACCGAAGCCGCAAATCCGGTAAGGATACCAATAATAGCAGCTTCGCCGGTGGTGCGTTTCCAAAACATACCTAACAGGAAAGTAGCCAACACCCCGGGGCTAACAAAAGCCGAATATTTTTGAACGAAGGTATAGCCTCCTTCGCCGCTAATACCCAGCATATCATTCCAGGTAAAAGCCACTGCTATAAATAAACTTACGGCAATCGCGATACGACCAGTCCAAACCATATTACGTTCCGTGGCTTGTTTGTTCAGGTAGTTTTTATAAACATCAAGCGTAAAAATAGTAGAAATACTGTTTACTTTACCGGCTATTGAAGCTACAATGGCCGCGGTCAATACCGCCAATGACAAACCTTTTAATCCTGAGGGTAAAAATGAAAGAATGGCTGAGTAAGCGCCATCTTTTTTACCATCCACAAGCATAGGCAAATCACCATGTTTATACAACACAAAAGCTACGATGCCCGGTAGCATTACAATTACCGGCATTAATATTTTCAACAAACTGGCAAACAGGATGCCAGTGCGCGCAGTGTGTAAATTAGCGCCTAAGGCCCGTTGGGTAATATATTGATTACAGCCCCAGTAGTTGAGGTTACTGATCCATTGCCCGCCCGCATACATGGCAAAGCCAGGTAAAATGAGGTATTTGCTAATGGTTGCTATCGGGGCGTTATGTGACGGCTTTTTAAAGATCATGTGAAAGTGATCCGGAGAATCTTTCAGCAGTAATTTAAAACCAGCTATGGCGTTTTGCCCGAATCCAAACTTATCGCTTACGATAGTTAACGATAGGTAGGTAATGGCAAGGCCGCCGATTATTAAAACTGCAACCTGCACCACATCAGTATAGCCAACCACCTGCATGCCTCCCAAAGCGATGATGACGCCAAATATGGCCAGGCCGATCATTACCTCGTGAAAATATCCACCCCCAAGCAAGCCATTGATAGCCAGCGCACCTAAATACAGGATAGCGGTAAGATTGATGAACACGTATAAAAACAACCAAAAAATAGACATCGTTAGCGCCACACCATTATTATACCTGTTTTTGAGGAACTGCGGCATGGTATAAATCTTGTTTTTGATGTACACCGGCATAAAAAATACGGCTACGATGATCAACGCCGCTGCCCCTACCCATTCGTAAATGGCTACGGCAATACCGGCAAAAAAACCATCGCCGCTCATGCCAATAAACTGCTCGGCAGATATGTTTGACGCGATGATTGACGCGCCTATCGCCCACCAGGTTAACGATCCTTCGGCCAGGAAAAAACTGTGCGAACTGGAGTTGGTTTCACTTCTTTTACGGCGATAAACCATGTAACCATAAATGGCTACCAATAAAAAATAGACAAAAAATACGATTATATCGCCTACAGAAATGTGATTCAGCATGATTGTTTTTTGTAGCGGGAATAGGTTATACCCGGTTCAGGTTTCAAATCTATAAAATAAATTGAATTGGCAGCTGCAAAAAGCATTGCCTTAAATGTCAATATAACATTACAGTTGCGGGAATGGATTGGATTTTTAGGTGTTTAGAAGCGGAAGCACATAGCGTAATACCCAGACTTACGAAGTTTTAAAAACTTCGTAAGTCTTTCGCCGCCTGGTTATGCGTAGATTACTTGTACCCAATTACTAAAACTTCAATGTTGATGGCAAATATTTCGCTACCAAATCTTCATAATAAGGCCGTAGCTCTGTCCAGTTTGGCGGCACAGGGCTTTTGCTATATAAATCGTAGGGGTTAAACTGGTTAACGGCCTTAAACAACTGATGATCATGTGGGGTCATTAAGTGGCTATAGGCGTTTTCGCGGTGCTGCGGGTAAAATGAGTGGTAGCGCAACATGTATAAAGCCGGCTCGGGTAGATAGGGCTTCATCATGTGGTAAATATACTCATCGTGGCCCCAGGTCATGTGTACGTTATCTAAACCGCAATTGGGTTCATAAATACCATACTTGGTGTTATATCGCGGATCGTAATAATCCTTATTGTCTTTAAAGTACTGCGAGAAAATGATCTTATCAGAAAAAGCGCAGCCTACCGGATAACTATCGCCTACTACGGCCCATTGCGGTTCGCCAAACAGGCAAAGCACTTTACCCAAATCATGAAATAAACCGGTAAGTACCATCCAATCGGGCCTGCCGTCGCCACGTATCGCTTCTGATGTTTGCAAAAGGTGTTGCAATTGGTCAAGATCGGTATCAGGGTCGGAGTCGTCTACCAGCTGATTTAAAAAATCAAAAGCATCCCAAACCGACATTTCTTTTTTATCAAAAGTCAAATACTGCGCCTTTTTCCCGATTACAAAATCATATGTTTGGTTAATGTGCTGCAGGCGATAAAACTCGCGCACACTATCTTTAAGATTGTTTTCGTAATCGCGGTAAGCCTCGGTATCGCGACCTGCGGCTATAGAATCTGCATCGGGATACCGATCTAACAGATCATCTTCCCATTCGTCAATTGAATTTAAAGGGCCCTGGTTGCTTGTGTTGCTCAGCTCGCTCATAACATGAAATTTTAGGCGGATATGTAATTGGTAAACAATCCTTTGTTAATGTGTTATCCAAATTTCTTTATTAAAAACATCATATTTATTAAAACGGAACTATTTATTTGCTTAAACGTTTAACTAAATTGGCATCTTTTTATAAGTCAAATACTATAATTTAGCAACATGGCAGACCAACCTAAAAGCGATAAAATAAACATGAAAGCCCTTGCAAAAGCGCTTGATGTATCTATCGCCACGGTATCAAAGGCGCTAAGGGATAGTCATGATATTGGGCCCGAAACTAAATTGAAAGTTATTGAGGCCGCCAAAAAGTTGAACTATGTACCTAACGCCTACGCCAGTAGTTTACGTAAAAAGGCCAGTAACACCATTGCCATTATTATCCCCGAGATTGCAGATAGCTTTTTTAGCCAGGCCATAAACGGTATAGAAAGCGTGGTGGCTGTTAAAAAATATCATACCCTTATCTATCTAACGCATGATAGCTACGAGCGGGAAGCCTACATGTTTGGCGAACTGGCCAGCGGCCGGGTTGACGGCGTAATTATGTCTGTAGCCAGTAATACCGAAGATACCAGCCATATTAAGGCTTTACAGCAAACAGGTATCCCTATTGTATTTTTCGACAGGGTGTTTGACGATTTAAAATCGGTAAAAATAACTACAGACGATTTTAACAGCGCGTACATAGCTACCAATCATTTATTGGAAGCTGGTTGTAAAAACATATCACTTATCACCATTAAGGGTTATCCATCCATATTGTCGGCGCGCGAGCAAGGCTATCGCGAGGCTTTGACAGAAAAAGGAATCGATGTGCACGAAGGCAACGTTGTTACCTGTTCAAATAAATACAACAACGAGAATGTTGATGTAATTGCAGCGCATTTAACGGCACAAAAGCCCGATGGCATTATTGCTACGGTTGAGCATTTGGCAACATCAACTTACCTGGCTTGTAATGAATTAAAGCTTAATATCCCAAGGGATATTAAAGTGGTTTGCTTTACCAATCAAATTACCGCCCCTATTCTTAACCCTCCGCTTACTACCATTTTGCAACCGGCTTTTGACATGGGTAAGCAAGCCGCTCAACTGCTGTTTGATCATTTAGCCGGGAGAACAGAAGATACGAAAAAAGAAATTGTGTTACCGTCAAAACTGGTTGCCCGTGAATCAACGGCATTTTAGCAGCCCTTATTTGCGTATATCCCAAAGCACTACATTCCAATCTTCCAGGCCGTCATTGTGTGTACTCACTATTTCAAAACCCATTTTTTGATGGATGGATAGCGATTTTGTATTTCTGACGGCTATTTCGGTGATACATAATTCATAATCGAGGCCAACCAGGCTGGCACTCGCGTTGTATAGCTTGCTCAATAAGCCCAAACCACGAAAATCTTTATCCACGCAAACTTGTCCGCCTACAAAAAAATGATAGTCGGTTAAAACCTTGCCCTTATATTGTACTTTGTGAAACTCCCTGAACATGGGCTCCAGGCTTGGTAATTCCTTTTCCATAGAAGCGGTCATGGCCAGGTTATAAGCAATCACCTTACCCTGGTGCAGCGCAATCACCTGCGGAATTTGGGCGGACATCACCTTTAGCAACTCAACAGTATGTTCTGCAAATACAAAACCTTGCTGGCCTTGCTCCTCGGCTGTTAATGATTTATATAGATTTTGTTTTTGCAGCGTTATGATCTGCTCAAAATGTTCAGCAGTAGTGGCGGCCTCAAAAGTTATTGCCGATAGGATCTCTGTATTCATAGTGCAGCAAATGTCTTTATTTCGAGCCGGTTTTTTAAAACCAATTTGTTATTAGAATATCATTATCTTGTATCTACCAAAAACAGAGTATGAAAAAATTACACTTCGCGGTAAAGCTATTATCGCCGCGCACCACCTTTCCCGGCGATATGACGACCGAAGAGCACGCCATTATGCAGCAACATGTTGCATACAATAAAAGTTTTTTGGATGAGGGCATTATACTGGTGTATGGCCCTGTCATGGACCCGGCCGGCGTGTACGGATTGGGCATATTTGAGGTAGACGACGAGGAACAGGTAAAAACCATATTAAATGGCGATCCGGCCTCGACCATAGCCCGATATGAATATTACCCCATGATGGCCGTAACGCCAGAAAAATAACGCAATCAGCGGATATTTTTACGAATGCGACTAAGCGATTGCGGTGTAATGCCCAGATATGATGCGATATCATTTAACGGCACACGTAACGCTACATCCGCCTGTTTTTCCATAAATAATTTATAGCGTGATGTTGAATTCTGCCCAAGATAATTATTTCTGATCTGGATTTTTTCAAGCAAAGCTTTGTGTGTGATATCGTCTATCAACTCTTTTAAATAAGGGAGTTGCTCGTAAAGGGTAAATAGCTTTGCATGGCTTGTAACCAGCACGGTAGTATCACACGCTGCCTGGATACTTTCATGGGCCGGCACCTGGTTAATAAAACTGTTTAAAATGGTACAAAAGTAATTTTCCTTTAAAAAGTAATGCGTAACCTCGTTGCCCTTTTCGTTGCGCACCATAATGCGTAATACGCCGTCCGTTATGAAAAACATTTGCCGGCAAACCTGGTCTCCCTTAAACAGGTAATCGCCTTCGTTAAACGTTTTTTGCTCAAAAGCCGCGATTATCAGGTCGTGATCATCTGAGGGGATATATTTAAACGATTGCAAAAATGAGATTAGCTGATGGGGCATATGCAAATTTGCATCATTTACAGTAATTGACAAATACCGATATCAATGCTTCTGATCGCTTTCGGTGCCTATTTCTTCCAGCCAGCCATCTTTATTCACGGCATACTTTGAAAAATCTTTTGGGGTTTTAGCGGCACTTAAGCTGTCATTTTTTTTAGTTGATGGGCCGCGTAAAGGGATTATCAATACGCACAGGAATATACAGATCATCAATACAATCATCATAAAATTGCTTTTTGCAAACAGCCCAGTGGACTGTAATTAATTGACTATTAAACATAATGATTGGTGGACACTTTTACTGCCAGCTATCGGGGCGATTAATTCCGATGCTACTGACTATCTCCTGCCACAAAATAGTAATAATGCTGCAAAAATTCTATTCCTTTGCAAATAATACTAATCAGTATCTTTTATGGGCAAAGCAGCAAATACCCGGTTAACCATATTACAGAAGTCTTTTGATCTTATTTATGTAAATGGCTACCAGGCAACCAGTATTGACGTGATCATAGCAACTACGCAGGTTACCAAGGGCGCATTTTATTATCATTTTAAAAATAAAGACGATATGGGTATGGCCGTAGTTAATGAAGTGATGTACCCGGCCATGACAGAAGTTTTGATAAAGCCACTGATTAATTCGGCCGATCCCGTTAATGACATTTACAAAATGGTGCATGGATTGTTGTTGGATAACCCACATATGCAGGTAAAATACGGCTGCCCGGTTAATAACCTTACCCAGGAAATGTCGCCCATAAATGAAGCCTTTAGTCAGGTGCTTACCAGGTTGGTGAACGAATGTAATGAAGCCATTATGCAAAGTGTCGAAAACGGAAAAAAAGCGGGTAGTATTCGCGCCAACGTTGACGCCTGGCAAGTCGCATACTTCGTAATGTCGGGCTATTGGGGTATCCGCAATTTTGGGAAATTGTTCAATAGTGCCGATTGTTATCATACTTTTTTAAAGGAGCTTCACTCCTATTTGCAAGGCCTAAAATAAAATCAAAAACAAAACATACCACTTAGTATGTTTTTATATATTTGCATCGTTCAATATTAAAAACGATGTACCAGGCACTCCTTTTTCTTCATTCCATTACCCGCTGGTTGGTTTTGCTCAGCCTGGTATATGCCATCTACAAGGCTGCAAAAGGCCTTATCCAACAAACGGCTTTTACCAAAAGTGACAACGCTACAAGGCATATTACAGCTACCATAGCGCACGTTCAGCTCGTTATTGGTATAACACTTTACTTTAAAAGCCCGTTGATACAATATTTTTGGCGCCATACCAGGATGGCGGTCCGCGAAATGGATTTACTGTTTTTTAGTTTGATTCATATGTTGATGATGATTACAGCCATAACAGTAATCACCATTGGTTCGGCACTTGCCAAACGAAAACCTACTGATAGGGCAAAATATCAAACCATGTTAGTTTGGTTTGGCATTGCCATGCTCATTATTTTTTTAGCTATTCCGTGGCCTTTTTCGCCATTAGCTCATCGTCCATATCTCAGATAATTTAAATTACTATGATACAATTACTTAAAACAAACATTGGCCGCCTTCGCATTATTGCCATTTTAGAAGGTATCTCTTTATTGATACTCATATTTATAGCGGTACCCATGAAACATTTTTTAAACAACCCCGTCGGTACCCGGATCATGGGACCTATTCATGGCGCGCTTTTCCTGTTGTTCCTGTTCAATACCATCAGCGTTGGTATAGATCAAAACTGGAAATTTAAAACAACCACCTGGAAAGTACTGATAGCATGCATAATACCCTTTGGGACATTTTATATTGACAGGAAAATATTAAGGAAGGCGCAACAGGCATGAAACCGATAATAATAACAGCGTCTATCCTATTGCTCATTTACATTGGCTATCGTACCTATCGCATAGTCAATCTTGCTGCCGGCCTCGATCAAAAGATAGCCAAAGGTGCTATCATATTAGATGTGCGTACTCAATGGGAATTTGAAACAGGCCATATAAATGGCGCAATCAATATCTCCTTAAGCCAGTTACGTACCCATGTTATCCCTTTTGATACGGGAAAAACGATTATAACCTGTTGTTCGCACGGTTTACGCAGCGTAAAAGCCGTGAGTATACTACACGCGCGAGGCTTTACCCGGGTTTACAACGGCGGCGCCTGGAGCGATTTAAACGAGATTGTTCAAAAGGCCAGGTAATCCCCTTATTGCTCCTGCTCACTCATAGCCGTTATAGCCTGCAAAAACCAGGCTGCATGAGGCAGCCACTGTTCTGTCCAGCGCCATTCGTTACCATTGTCTTCGGTACGGTAGTCTATACCACTGCCATCAGCATGGTCTTTAGCGCCGGTGATGCCGTTAGAGATGCCGCCTTTACCAGATCCATGGCCAAAGTTTGAACTCATGTATGGTACGTTGTTTTTACCAAACTGGTACATAAAACATACGGAGTAAGGATTGCAGCCCAATATCCAGGAGAGCTGATTTGAGGCGTAAACCGATAGTGCTTTATTTACGCCCCACCCACTCTTTGCCGGGTAAACTAACCTGCCGCCTACAATGACGGCCGTAGCCAACGAGCCTAAACGCGCGTTTTCACCTTGCCACCACCAACCGGTTTCATTTTCATGAGGGATAAAAAAGCCATCCTGTACCTTATCACCTAATCTGAAAGTTTGCCGGGCATAACCAAAAGGGTTGCTTACTTCGGCAGTTACCCGCAAATTATAATCCAATGCTTTTTTAATGGTGCTTAATCCAGCTGCCCTGTCAGCTTCGTTTTTCTCCTTACTTAAATACCTGCTCAAAGCCACAACCGGCATCCCGGCATCAGAAGCGTGCCAGTAAGGCCTCCCGCTATCATTGGCATAAAAATATCCTTCGGGACTAATTCGTTTCTCAATATTTTGGGCACGGGCGCGGGCCTGCTGCTGGTAGTAAACACTATCAGTAGCTATCCAAAGCTCGGTTGCGGCCATCAGGGCACAGTAATCATCAATAATGTTTTCCTTGCCGTCGTCGTCGTATTCGGTATTGTGAACCGCCAGGTGCGCATACGCCCGTTTTGCCGCCGCAAGGTACTCGGTCGATTTAAAATCGCCATCTTTTTTTAATTGTGAAATACGTGCAAGAGCGGCAATTGCCATACCTCCGCCTTCCCGAAACGCGCATTGATATTCGTTGGTAGTGACACTATTGGCCTTTAAACCAACTACCCGGCGAGCTTTAGGATCTTTATTGAAATAGCTAAACACAATCATATAAAAATAGCCCTCTTTTGATAAGGCCCGCATCATGTAATCGGCGCCGTACAAAGCTTCATCAACCGTTTTATCATACATACCCAGATTATTTAAAGTTGCCGGGATGTTTTGTACAGCGTTAACCATTGACCAGGTAACCAACGGAATTTGCTGCGGCGACATGTAATTGGCATAGGCCAGGTGCGAAAAATATTTACTTACATCACCCGAAGCATCGCACCAGCCGCCGTGCAGATCAACAGTTTTATCGCTGCCGAATAATTGCATTTGTTTATCGGCTGCAAGTTCGGCTGGCGTATTTGCACGCTGATGGTTGTAATAACCAATGATGGATGGTAACGTAGTTATCGCTAAAGCATTCCCACTAACATTAAACGCATCTGAAAGATATTGTTTTCCCTTTATATTGATGCTAATCTTATAGATCCCGGGCTTTACCAATGCCGAAAAATCTGCCTGGTAAAAAAACGCTCCTTTAACCCATTGTTCAATTTGTTGCGGCCCCTTGAGCATTCCGGTAAAGCTTACTTTTCCGGCAACGTCCAAGAGCGTAAACTTTGTTCCAAGGCTAAGTCTTTCATCATTACGGATCACCGCCATCTTTGCGCCCCGGCTATCAAAAGCTACCTGATTAACGTAAATAACCGGCGTTGCAATGCAAACCCGGGCCAATAGAACAAGCAGGCAAACGGAAGCTATTTTCAATTGAATGGTAATACGCATAATAAATTTTATGGGATGGATAACAAATGCAAATTACTGTTATTAAACAGAAGCTTTTGCAGCACAGGGCATAAATATCAATCTCAATAAACCCTATATTAACACTACAGTATTGGGGCGATAATTCCTTAATGATTGAATAACAATAAATTACGCCCCTGATATTTATAAAAATTTAAATTGCCCCGGTACACTTTTATTTAGGTAGCTTTGAATTATCATGTGGTAATATTATTCCGGGGAGTTTTACCCCATTCGGCCACAATGATAAAACAGCAAATCGCAATTTATTAATAGTAAGGCCAGGTAAATAAAACCTGTTCTTGAAGATAGTTTGAAGCCCCTGTAAATGAATACCTACAGGGGCTTTATTTTTTTATACAGATCAAATATATCATGGAAGAAAGAAAGTATTTAACTACCTGGAAAAGGTATATGCCCGTTATCCGTTTGCATTTAAAGAAAAGTTTAAATGAAGATCAACAATTTAAACTCAATATTACGGATTTTGAGTCGGCCGGCGACCGTGGTAAATCTGGTTATACCTTCAATATCAACATTGAAAACGGCAAGGTAACCAACAATATAAGCAGTTCGGCAGTAGCACGTGATCTATTTGAAGCTATTAAAGAAGATGAAGCCGTGAAAGCGATGTTATTGGATAAAAACGTTAAAATAAGCGTGGGTAAGTCTTTTATGCTTAGCATAAAAACCACACATCTTTCTACCTATAGATAGTATCGTGCCAAAGCGCATAAAAAGGAAGCAGTTTAAAACTACTTCCTTTTTTTATGCGCTTTACTTTTTGACGATTTTGAGGAACTTTTATGGCTGCTGCCGGATGATTTTGATTTTTTTGACGATTTATGCCCCTTCTTCTCCTTTTTTGAATGCGAATGTTTCTCGCTGTGGTGACGACGGCGCCCTTCGCTCCGCTCTGATTTTTCAACTACTCGTGGAGCAAAATCAATTGCTTCGGGATGGGCATTAATGTCAAACGGATTAAAGTAATAGATTCCCGCCGCGTCCCAGTTTTTAAAACCGGCTTGCAGGCGTTGGTTAAAATCAGTTTCGTTTTTTACCTCGGGGGCTGTCCAGCCCGCTTCTGCCAAACCGGCTATACGTGGGAAAAGCACAAAATCAAGTCGTTTTTCTGAAGCTATTTTCTCTGTCCAGATATTGGCCTGCACGCCAAGGATATTACCCGAGCTGATAGTTTGCGGCGATAGCTGTTTTTCGGGGAAGTTATAAAGATCGGATACCCGGTTAAACTGTCCGTTCCATTTGCGACCGGCTACCTGGCTTGCATCCTGCACAAAATCAAGATAAAATGGTAAACGCGGGCAAAGTACCACCTGGTAGTTTTTTTGCAAAGCCATACTTAGCTGGCCCGGCAGGTTTTGCCGCCACCAAAATATAATGGTTTTGTCGGTTGGCATATCAGTCGGCACCGCTTCGTCCCACGCCAAAATCTTACTACCCAAACTTGTAACCGTATCCGTCATTCGTTTAAAAAAATAACGCTCCAATACGCCCACATCCGCAAAACCTTTGTTTTGCATCATCCGGGCAATGGTAGTATCTAACGACCATGCTTTAACACCTAAAACCACTTCATCGCCACCCAGGTGCATCATTTTTGACGGGAATATAGCACTGGTTTCCCTGATGATATCGCCTAAATACTGGTATGTTTTTTCATTAGCCGGGTTAAATGTAAAATTGGGGAACCCGGCGACACTCCCACCTGAATACTCGGGATAGGCCCTGTTAGCTGCAGTGGCATGGCCTGGCATATCAATCTCGGGAATAACGATGATGAAACGCTGCGCGGCATAGGCTACAATCTCGCGTAAATCATTTTGGGTGTAGTACTTGGGTTGCGCATCCCTGGTGGTGTCGCTGTAATCGCCCATACCACCTTCTAAAGCCAGTTTAGGATATTTTTTTATTTCAATACGCCAGCCTTGTACATCGGTAAGGTGCCAGTGAAATTTGTTTAGCTTATAGTACGCCATCTGATCCAGAATCTGCTTAACTTTTTGCTTGCCGAAGAAATGCCTGGCCTCGTCAAGCATTAAACCGCGCCATTGGTAACGCGGTTCGTCGGTAATTTCTGCCGATGGCAGGGTAATGCTGGTGCCATCGCCCTGCGGCTGTCCTTTAACGATCTGCAATAAAGAAATCAGGCCATAAAAAATGCCTTCTTTGTTAGATGAAGATACGATAATACGATCCGGTGCTATTTTGAGCGAATAAGCGCCATTGATCTGTTGTGCTTTAACCAATTGAAGTTTGATAACACTAACCGAATCACTGTTAACAACGGCAACTGACAAGCCTTTGGCTTTAAGTATTTCCTTTTGAAAATAAACGGCTAAAGATGAGAGCGAAGTATCACTTACACCAACGGTAGCGTGATTATTAAAATTAAACTGCCCGGTACCATTTACTACCGACCGCGGCTGAGGGATTATATTTAAGTTTTGCGCTTTTAAGTATCCTGAAAATAAAAGAAGTACTGCTAAAAATCTAAATTTCATTCAAAAACAAGTTCTAATTATTGGGGGTGCGCTATGATAGGGATTTTTCTGCTAAATCGATGCAATTAATTTGCAATATGTGCATAACGGTTTAGTTACAGTAGCTAAACCGTTTTAACAGCATAACGTGTCTTGAATGAAAAAACAAGCGTAGTTCCCTCACCAGGAGTTAAAACGGAACTATATGTTTTGCTCCTATCCCTCCATTAAATTCATAATTGCCCCTACTATGGCACCGTAAGCCAGCACGGGGGCGGCAGCATACGATATTTTCTTTTTCCAGTTTACATATCTATCATTAATAAAATTGTTCCAGTTGTAGGCATTAAGCTGGGCACGGCCGTAGGTAATGCTTGGTTCTGTAATTTTGGTAGTATGCCACCATCCCGAAGGGAAAAACAGGGTTTCGCCTTCCAACAAGTGAAGTACTATCGGCTCAACATCTTTATATAAAGGGAATTTTTCGTAATCAGGATTAAGGAAGTTAATTTGAGAAAACTTAGGATTATCAGGGTATGGGTACATGTTTTGCGTTTGGCTCGGCGGGTACATGTAAAACACCTTTGAACCGTATACCTGGGTTATTTGTGTATGCATAAATAACGCATCATAATGCAAATAAGGAAAGCTTGAACCATTACCGCCTAAAAACAACTCGTGCACGGTAGTACCTTGCAATAATTGCTTTGGCATCAGCTTGCTGTGTACCCTGTCGCTTTTGCCATATACCAATTGAGGCGAGAAATCGGCCATCAATTCGGGAAACACTTTTTTGATATCGAAGTTGAAAGGATACGGCGCGCGGTTTTCAGCGGTTGATATCATGATCCTGTCAATAGCCTCGGCCATGGTATAAGTTACACCATCAATGGTTTTCTTTATGTGACCGTAATTTTTTTTATAAAACTCCGGCGTATGCTTGCCCAGGGCAGGCCAGTTTTTGGCCGCGTCGGTAATAATTACCGGGCGCGATTTATTTACATATTCTTTAATAAACTCCTCACCAGATAAGTTGGTTCTTTTATCAACGGTGATAATGGATTTGCCCGAAACTTGTTCAAGCATAGTACTCTGTTCCATGTAATTGCGACAATCAAAAGGTAATTAATTAAAGGTGCAACAAACGTACACAATTTATTAACCCTCAGTATATTGCCAATTTTTTATTCATGAAATATTCATTTTGGGAATAAAATTCTGTTGGACAAAAGATTTATGGATTAAAGACAAAGGACAGAAGCTTGGAAAATCGACGTAAACAAAAAGGGAAGCTACTTTTGTAACTTCCCTTTTGTTTATTGTATCAATTAATTAAAAAATTATTTCCAGCCGCCACCTAATGATCTGTAAAGATCGGCCGTTGCGCTTAGTTCATCTCTTTTGATAGACGCTAATTCAAGCTCGCCTTGCAACACGTTGCCCTGGGCGGTAATCACTTCAAGATAGTTAGCTAAACCGTTTTTAAACAACATGCTGGCATTGGTAGTAGCTTGCTGTAATGTTTTAACACGGTTGGCTGCAATAGCCTGTTCCTGTTTTAGCTTTTCTATTTTAACCATAGCATCAGATACCTCGCCAACGGCATTTAATACCGATTGCCTGAATTGTAATACCGTTTTTTCGCGGTTAACTTTGGCAACCTCGTATTGTGTACTCAATTCTTTATGTTGTAACAGGGGCTGAACCACACTACCGGCTACGATGCCGAATAGCGAAGCTGGAATATTGAACCAGTTGCTGGCTTTAAAAGAGTTTACACCACCACTTGCAGTGATCCTTAAAGCCGGGTACATTTCGGCTTTGGTGATACCTACGTTAGCATTGGCAATGGTTAAATCCAATTCGTGGCTGCGCACGTCCGGCCTGCGGCTTACAATAGCCGATGGCACACCTGCAGATAATGCTTCAGGGAATTTTACTTCGCTTAGTGTTCCGCTGCGTTCTACGCTGTTTGGTAAAGTACCTGCCAATATACTTAAGGCATTTTCCTGTACGGCAACGTTACGTTCAAACTGTGGCACTAACTGAGCCGCGGCTTGTTGCTGTGCTTCAGCCTGTTGTACGGCTAATAAAGTAACCTGGCCTGCATCGTATTGTAAACGAATAATGCGTAAGGTACTATCATTTAATTTAACGTTCTTTTTGGCTATCTCCAATTGCTCATCAAGCATCAACAGGTTGTAATAACCTTGCGATACACTGGATACAATATTAGTTTGGATAGCCTTCTTTGCCTCGGTAGTTTGAAGATATTGCGCCAATGCAGTGCGGCTTTGATTACGGATTTTACCCCAGATATCAGCCTCCCATGAAAGGGCAAGGTTTGCCGAATAATCTTCAACGTGCTTTGTGCCAATATTATACTGGGCAATACTTAAACCATTTAAGCTGTTATCAGATGGCCTGCTGCTGCTGCCGGTTACATTTAAAGCAACCGTTGGCACATAGTTCCATTTTACCTGTTTAAATAGCAGTTGTGCAGCGTCTATATTTTTAACGGCTATCTGCATGTCATAATTTTTAGCTATGGCGCTATCAATTAGTTTTTGCAGCGGGGCATCGGTAAAAAAGTTTTTCCATTGCAAGTCGGCAATGCTGCTGGTATCAGCCGTAGTAACTACCGCTGTGCTCCTGAAACTTGCAGGAAGCTCTGGTTTGGGCGTGGCTACATCTTTTGATACTTTACAGGCGCTTAAAAAGGCTGTAAGCAATACAAAAGCAGTAGCGTTTATATATGATTTCATTGTTTTTATTTTTAGTATTCAGTAGTTAGTATCAGGTATCAAGACAGGATTTGCTTTTGCACTTACCCTTTCCGTCATATCCCTGTCTTGATTCCTGATTCTTAACTCTCGACTCTGATTCCTTAATTTCCTTGCAGTTCTAATTCTTCTGCTTCAACGTTATGACCATTGATAGATTTACCAGCTCCATTACCGTTTAGCACAGCTACCGGAACGCCGGTAATTTTTTCCTGTAATGCCTGGAATATTACATACAACACCGGTATGATAAATAAACCTAATATTACCCCGGATACCATCCCGCCTGCGGCGCCTATACTGATAGAGTGATTACCTTGTGCAGATGGACCTGTTGCTATACTCATCGGGAATAAACCAAATACGAAGGCAAGCGAGGTCATGATGATTGGGCGAATCCTGAGTTGCGCCGCTTCAATTGCCGACTGTACCAGTCCGTGCCCTGCTTTGCGCCTTTGCACCGCGAACTCCACAATCAAGATGGCATTTTTGGCTAACAAACCGATGAGCATGATGAGTGCTACCTGTACATAAATGTTGTTTTCGATGCCGGTTAAACCCAATACGATGAACACACCAAATAAACCGGTAGGTATTGAAAGTATTACCGCCAACGGTAAAATATAGCTTTCATACTGTGCTGATAATAAGAAATATACAAACACCAAACAAAGTATAAATATCACTGCCGATTGACCGCCGGAGGCTATCTCCTCACGGGTTTGGCCAGAGAACTCATAAGAGAAACCAGATGGTAACTGCTCCTGGGCTGTTTCCTGGATAGCTTTGATCGCATCACCTGAGCTGTAACCCGGTTTAGGAATGGCATTAACCTCGATAGAGTTAAACAGGTTATAACGCGAGGCGGTTTCTGAACCATACACACGGGTTAATTTAACCAACGTATTAATAGGTACGTTTTCGCCAGCCTTGTTTTTAACAAATACACGGTCAATTGCAGATGCGTCTGTCCTATCGGAAATATCAGCCTGAACAATTACACGGTAATATTTACCGAAGCGGTTAAAGTCTGATGCCTGGGCGGTACCGAAGTAAGCCTGCATGGTTGATAAAATGTCTTTAACACTTACACCCAGCTGGTTGGCCTTTTCATCATCAACTTCTAATTGTAATTGAGGATAATCTGCCTTGTAAGATGTAAAGGCGAAAGCAACCGCTGGTTTCTGCATTAGCTTCCCGATAAAGTTATTGGCTACGCCACTGAATTTATCTAACCTGCCATTGGTTTTATCCTGTAGCACCACATCAAGTGCTTCTACGTTACTAAAACCGGGAACAGTTGGGAAACTGAACACGAAGAAGGTACCGCCGGGTATAGCACCCAATTTCCCCCTTACTATGTTTTGGATATCGTCGATATTCTTAACCGCGCCCCTTTCTTCGTTAGGTTTTAATAAAAGGAAGATAACACCCGCTGATGGGCTGCTGGATTGTGTTAAAAAGTTAAAACCCGATAACGCCGTAACAAATCGTGCTGATGGCAGCGTTTTCAGCGCGTCTTCGGCCAGTTTAAAGGTTTTATTAGTACCACTTAGCGACGTACCGGATGGCGTGTTAACAGCTATAGCCACAAAGCCCTGATCCTCTGTAGGAATAAAGCCCGTTTTGGTTTTATTCATCATAAAAACGGTTGCCGCAACTATAAGCGCAAGGCCGGCCATACTAATCCATTTATTGCGGATCAGAATTTTCAGACCACCAATATACCTGTTTGTCATGTAGTTAAAACTACCATTAAAGCCAGCGTAAAATTTATCTACAAAGCCTTTTTTTGGTGCACCATGGCCGCCCTCGGCATGTTTGTTCTTTAAGAACAAAGCAGCTAAAGCAGGACTTAAAGTTAAAGCGTTAACAGCCGATATAATAATGGCTATAGCCATAGTTAAGGCAAACTGACGGTAAAATATACCTGTTGAACCAGTCATGAAACTCACCGGTAAAAACACGGCCGCCATAACCAGCGTAATAGATATAATAGCACCGGTAATTTCGTGCATGGCTTCGGTTGTGGCCGCTTTCGGAGTAAGACTTGGATCGTGCTCCATTTTGGCGTGTACAGCCTCTACCACCACAATGGCGTCATCCACCACAATACCTATGGCCAGTACCAATGCAAACAACGTTAAAAGGTTTACCGAGAAGCCAAACAGGTTCATGAAGAAGAACGTACCGATAATAGCAACCGGAACGGCGATAGCCGGGATCAAGGTAGATCTGAAATCCTGCAGGAACAGGAACACCACGATAAACACCAATATGAAGGCTTCTACCAAGGTATGTTCAACCTGGTTGATAGATTCATCCAAATCCGTTTTGGTACGGTAGAACTGGTTGTATTTAATACCTGCCGGGAAATCTTTCGACAGTTTTACCATGAGCTTATCAATGTTGATCTGAATTTCGTTGGCATTTGAGCCCGATAGCTGTATAATACCGATAATGATACCATCGTGCCCATTCAGGTTACTTACACTGTTATAAGAGTAAGCACCCAATTCAACACGGGCTACATCTTTCAGATGTAATACAGAACCATCTGCATTTGCGCGGATAGCTATATTCTGATATTCTTCGGGTTTGGTAAGTTTACCTTTATATTTAATTACATACTCAAAAGCCTCGTTGCTGCGCTCGCCAAACTTACCAGGCGCGGCTTCCAGGTTTTTATCCTGAATAGCTGCCATTACCTCGGCCGGGGTGATTTTGTAAGCGGCCATTTGGGTTGGATTAAGCCAAACACGCATAGAGTAATCTTTAACACCACCAAAAATACTGGCCGATCCTACACCCTGGATACGTTTCATCTCGGGTACAATGTTGATCTGCGCGTAGTTGGCTACAAAGGTTTGATCGTATTTTTTAGGATCTTCTGAGTAGATAGCCATTGCGCCGATGAAGCTGTTTTGTTGTTTGGTAGTAGTTATACCATACTGAACAACCTCGGCAGGTAACTGACTGGTAGCCTGCGATACACGGTTTTGAACGTTTACCGCGGCCTGATCCGGATCGGTACCTTGCTTAAAGTAAACGGTGATACCCAATGTACCGTCGTTACTGGCGGTAGATGTCATATAGGTCATATTTTCCACACCGTTAATCGCTTCTTCTAACGAAGGCGTAACAGAGCGCAAAATGGTCTCGGCATTAGCGCCGGGATAAACGGCTGATACCAATACCGCCGGAGGGGCGATATTAGGAAACCGCTCTAAAGGCAGTTTGGTTAAACCAAGTACCCCCACAATCACCAATAATATGGAGATCACTGTTGATAGTACCGGTCTTTCTATAAATTTCTGAAACATGGTTTTATGTTTTGGAGAGCCAAGAACCAAGAGTCAAGAATCAAGACAGAAAAACTTTTCTGACGTTAATACTCAACCTTACTTTCTTGTCTTGACTCTTGATTCTTAACTCTTGATTCTTATTTTAATGCGGCTACTTTATCGGCAGCTTTTTGAGGTGCAATAACTTCACCTTCCTGCAAGTGGTCAAGGCCGCTTAGTACAATCTGGTCGCCGGCTTTAACACCATCTTTTACCAGGTAGTTTTCGCCGCTTTTGCCTAAGATGTCGATAGCCACTTTTTTCACTTTATTGCTATCAGCAAGCGCGAAAACAAATACTTTGTCCTGCATTTCCACAGTTGCCGATTCCGGTACGATCAATGCATCAGTATGCTGTAAGCTCAGGCGGATTTTACCGGTATTACCAGCGCGTAACAAACCCTGCGGATTGGCAAAATTTGCCCTTATAGTGATTGCTCCGGTTGTTTTATCAAATTGGCCGTCAATTACATCAATTTTACCTTGTTTGGCATATTCGCTTCCATCGGCAAGTACCAGTGATACCAAAGGCAATCTTTTAAGTTTGTCTTTCAAGGTTTCGCCCGGGTATTGTTCTTTAAAGCTGATAAAGTCTTTTTCGCCTAAAGAGAAATAAACGTGTACATCGTGCACATCAGATAATTGAGTTAAGGCCTCAACATCCTGCGGAGTAACCAAACTACCTTGTTTTTTTAACAAACGACCAATGTAACCGCTAACCGGTGCTTTGATCAAAGTATAACCAACATTGATTTCCGCTGTAGCCACATTTGCCTTAGCCGATTCGATATTGGCTTTGGCTACCTGATAGGCTGCTTTGGCGGTTTTTAACTGGTAGTCTGATACTACTTTATTTTCAACCAGCGGCGTAAGTTTATCAACTTCCAGTTGCGCGTTACCCGCGGCAGCTTCGGCAGCATGTAAGCTTGCAAGAGCGTTGTTTAAAGCTGCGCGGTAAGGTTGCTCATTAATTTTAAATATTGGCTCGCCGGCGCTTACAAAGGCACCTTCGTCAACAAATACTTTATCTAATGTGCCGCTTACCTGTGGTCTTACTTCAACGTTAACTGTTCCTTCAATTGATGCAGGGTATTCCTGGTAAGTAGTTTGTGTGCCAGATGCAATTGCTGCAACCGGCAGTGCTGGTGGAGGTGGCGCCTGCTGCGTTTGCGGCTTGGGCGAACATCCATATAGTGTGAGTGCTAATAGCGCTAATGGGATAATTTTCATGATGCTTAATTTTAAAAGGTGATGGGTAGAGTTTTTGATTTGTGTGCCTTGCGGCTGATTATATATAGAGTTGATGGTTTTCATTTTCAATACAAGTAAACAAGAGACATACCACGACGACAATCAACTGATTATCAAATCGATGATATTGAATAATTAATTAACTCCAGACTATATATCGTTGTATCACGATATACCGGGTATTAGCGTAGCTAACGGCAATTACTTATTGCTAACAGTTTGGTGTTGTTAGATACCTTAACACTTTTAATTAGGGCTAGTAGAATTCTAAATCCATGTTGATGTTAATTTTAATTGTAGTTTACGTTTATTTAACAGTGTTAAATAATTTAACGCTGTTATCAATTATCGAAAAAATTAATCCGGCTTAATGGATCTGATGATGCCTACAATAGCATCAGTTAAAACCTGGCGATTAATTTCGTCTGATGAGCCCCTGCTTAATAGGTTGATAGATACCAACCCGTGTACTACCGACCAGAAAGTGTAATATTTAGTGCAAATCAAATCTGAACTTGGGTCTTCAATATGCATTACCTTACCAATTACATCGGTAAATAAATCCCAGGGCATTACAGCTTCTTCAAGCTTATTGATTTCCTCGCAACAACAATTGGTTGTTACACCAAACATAATCTGGTAAAGCTCTTTGTTAGCGAAGGCAAAGTTCCAGTAAGCCAGCCACATTGCTTCCAGTTGTTTGTCTGGCAAGGCATGTTGTTCATGTGCTGCCCTTAAGTCTTTAGCTAACAAAAGGTAACCTTTGCGGGCAAGCTCTAATAAAATAGCTTCCTTATTAGCGTAGTACTCATATATGATTGGAGCAGTGTATTCAATTACATCGGCAATTTTACGCATACTTAAAGCCTGCCATCCCTCCTCTTTAACAATTTGAAGCGCGGCGTCCAGGATGTTGATCCTGGTTTCGTCTTTTAAGCGTTGAATACGTTCTTTACTTGCCATTTTATTTACACCGTAAATCATTTAACAGTGTTAAGCAAATATATAACTGTTTAATTACCCATAGTACCATCCATTTGTAAAATTGAGATCATTTAATTGTCATGAGCAGCCAAGAATTCAAACAAATGGCATATTCTGTATCAAATTATCAATATATAACGCAAAACACCGCAGCGGAGAACCGTCGCGGTGTTAAAAAAATCTTAATTCTTGGCTCTAATCTCTTGCCTCTATTTTACAGATGGCTTCCATTTTTCCTGGAGCTCTTTGATAAAGTATCCACCTACCACGCTGCGGGCCTGGAAACCTACTTGTTTACCATTGGTAGTTTCGTGCCAATCGCTCAGCGGTACGCGGGTTGGCGTTTCCATAGCATATTTGTAAACCGGCGCGGCAAGTGCCTCAAAATCCGCTTTATCTTTTGCTAAAGTAGCGGTCCACATAATCCAGTCGCTTTTGGTGTATGTTTTACGGCTATCCAATGGTATGCCGTATTCATTTTGTTTAGTTAAATAAAATTTCACCTCGCGATCATAAACAGATTGTGGGAACAGGTTTAAGCCCAGTATTTTATCCCAAACAATGTTATATTTCTGGCTCCAGGTTTCTGGCTTTTCAAATACCAGCGAGTAGTGATCGCCCGCATCAGCCAGTTTCATCCATTTAGCAACCATTTCCTGTGCAATAGCTCTGTATTTTGTCGCGGTGGCTTTATCGCCCAATAAATCGGCAAGATGAGCGTAGCAACCTACACCTACAATGGCTTTTGCAGATAAGTTGGAGTTACGCGCCAGGTGACCGGCAAAATCATCTGTACATAACTGATTGGCCGGGTCGCCGCCTTCACGGGCCAGGTAATTAGTCCAGGCGGTTAAAGTTTTCCAGTGTTTTTTGGCGTAAGCCGGGTTGTTACCATTTGCCCTAACAATAGCCGCGGTAAGTGCCAGCATATTACCCGATTCTTCAACCGGCATTCCTTCACCATAGGTTTGTCCGTTGGCTAAAGGATAGGTACCCAAATCATGCGCTGCAAAATCATGCGCAAATTTGCCTGTTTCGCTAAAGTAAAAAATACCATTTAACATACCTTCCATCAGTTTTGGATTGTAGATCAGGAATAATGGTGCCGATGGGTAAGTAACATCCACGGTATTGATAGACCCGTTACTAAAGTTTTCTTTAGATAAGAAAAGGACTTCGCCTTGCGGGCTTTTTACCAAAATATGTGCAGCTATAGCCTGGCGATAAGCCAGCACACATAATTTAGCATATTTTTCGCCACCTGCTTTTAGCGCGTCCTGGTACATCTGCGCGTTAAACGTAGTGCAGCTTTTCATTATCACCGGGTAATCAGCAGCAGCCTTGGCTAACAATTGATCAAAAGTTTTTAATTGCGCGTTTTGCCACCATGGTTTAAGATTGGTATGGAAATATTGTACCGGGGTAATATCATCATAACCTAATTCAACAAAATGCTCAACGGCTATTTTACCAACTTTCCCAAAAGGTATTACGGTGTTTAACACAACATCGGTACCTTCTTTAACTGTTGATTTGCTTTCGTTTTTAAAGAATGAAGTAACCGCATCATCACTGTTGCTCACGTATTGCGTAGCTGTAGCTGCTTTTGGCGCGGCTACATACATGTATCCCCAATCAATTCTTAAATCGTCACCGCGTTTTTGCAGAATAGGTTGCTCAATAGTGCCGGCTTTTAACACAGATAATGTGCTGGTAGCATATTTTTCTGTAGTTACAGATTGCATTGGTTTATCGCGGGCAATATCTGCCGATGCGCCCAAGTATACCTGCACATTATGCGCCTGGCCATTGTTTGATTTTACACTATAAGTAATGTATGATACCGGCCTCGCCATCAAATCGAGATTCTTCATCAGCAACGGCGAAGTAAAAGTTAATGTCAGATCAACCTTACCACACTTAAACTTATATAAGGTTTGTGTAGCAGTAACATCCACAGCCGTTTGCTTGGCTACCTGTATTTCGGCATGCTCGGTTGGTTTCAACTCATCGGCAAAGCCTGCGTCAAGCGCGGCACCTCCGCCGGTGTTTGTGCAATGAAGCGCCAATACGTTTTCGCCTTCTTTTAATTTGCCGGCAACATCATCATTTAGCGTCATCATTTGCAAATCGCCATTGGCGCCACTGGTGCTGTTTATTTTTTCGCCGTTCAGATAAACTTCAGCCTCATCGTCGTGGTGTAGTTTCAGAAACAGCTTATTAATATCAGTTTTGTGAAAGGTAAATACCCTGCGTACCCATAAGTCGCGGCTTGTCCACACGGTTTTGCCTTGTTTTGGGTCGTCGCTAAATGGCGCCATGCCAGTTTTCCAGGCAGAGGCATCAAACTTTTCGTCGGCCCAGTTTTGTGATGGCTGGGTTTCGGTATATTTAACTTCGTAAGGCTTTTCGTCGCCGCCAGGTAACAGTGTTTTATAATGAACTGGCTCTTTACCCATAAAGCGGTAAACTTCGCCGTCAACTTTAATCAAACCTAATAACGACTGGTCTTTGCCGGTCCAGTGATGAGTGGTTGATTGGTTCAAATCGTCGCTAAACGACCAGATGCTAAAATAAGGGTTGTGTGTGATAAGTGGATAGGCCGGCGCTTTAGTGTCTTGTGCACGGGCCAAAAATCCAAACATTGCAATACATACGGTTAACGGAAACCTCTTCATTTGTTTTAATGGTGTTATAATTGTAGATAGAATTGTAGATAGATAATAACTGACCGTAAATATTTGCTTTTCTTTTCCAATTAATCATAGATTTTACAAAAAAGCGTCAAATAGACGATTAATTGATACGATTTGTAGAAACAGATGTGCAGATATGCAGATTTCAAATGCGCAGATGTGGGACTATTTGAGGATTTGATAATGTTTTTTTCTGAACCGGGATTAAACAGATTTTTCAGATTAATTGGATTTTGATCATCTGCTGAGAATTTTTTGAATCCTGTCAATCTATAAATCAGTTTAATCCCGGTTTAGACAAATAATCAAACTAATTAACCTATGGCAAATTCAATCGCCGCTTTTGAGTGAATAAGTGTGGTATCAAATAAAGGGATAGCTGTATCTGTGCTTTTGATGAGCAAAGGGATTTCTGTACAGCCTAAAATAATACCTTCCGCGCCGGCTAACACTAATTTATTTATAATATCCAGGTAACGCTGCCTTGTTTCGGGCTTTAAAAGTCCTTTACCAAGCTCGTTAAATACAGTTTGATGAATAAACTCGCGGTCGTCGTCATTAAAAGGAATAATGGCCTCAATACCCTGTTCTTTTAATTTAGCAGTAAAAAAAGGTTGTTCCATGGTGAAGCGGGTACCCAACAAGCCAACTTTTTGGAGCCCCTGTTTGGCAATTTCTGTTGCGGTAACTGTCGCGATGTGGATCAATGGAATTTCTAATCGTTGCTGCAATTCATCTGCAATCATATGCATGGTGTTGGCACAAAGCAAAATGGCTTCCGCACCGCTTTTTTGCAGATTTAATGCTGCGCCGCTTAACATATTCAGTGTCGACTCCCAATTATTGGCGTCGTTGTTTCGCTTAATATCGGCATAATTAAAAGAATATATAATGCATTGTGCAAAGTTCAAGCCGCCAAGTTGCTCATTAATACCCTCGTTAATGAGTCTATAATAATCGGCAGTTGATACCCAGCTGATACCACCAATAAGACCTAATGTTTTCATAAAAGCAGATGTGCAGATTACAGATTTCAGATGTGCAAATATGCAGATTTCAAATGTGCGGATTATTGATTTCAGATGTAAAGATTGATTAAAGCAAAAATTCTATCATAATCTTCAAGGCATTTTTTCATCTAAAATCTGCACATCTGAAATCTATAATCTGCACATCTATTTAAATAGTTCGAAACTGTATTGCCCCACGCTCCAAAAATCATCAAGGGCAATGATACGAGGTTTAAAAAAGGAAATAAGGGCAGGCCAGTCGTTTTGATTGAATACACTTACGGATGGGAGGGTTTTAATAATACGACTAACGGTTTTACCGCTTTCATCTACATGGTGCAATTGCCATTCCCAATCTTCGGCAATGCTGGCTGCTAAAACGGGTTTGAGTTCTTTAAATTGCTCAAACATTAGTTCCTGCATACCAAAGTCGGGATGGGTTATTTCAATCGCGATGAATGCTGATCTTTTATCGGCCTGCATTTTAAAATAAAGATGCTTAATGCCGGTTTTATAGTTGATCCAGTTTATCCGTAAACCATCTGCGGATGGTTGTGGTGCTATATACTGGCCAAAGGCCGTCCAAAAAGCCTGTTTAATTTGCGATGCCTGATCCCGGGAGTACAATACGTTCTGTTATTAAATGAGCCGCAAATATAGGTCATTTAGCATTTTTTACGAACTCCACTACCTGGTCTCGCTCTTTTGGTGATAGCTGCCCGCCTGTGTACTCCCACTTCTCATCTTTTTGGTTAAACGTTAACCTCCCTAAAAATTCGGGATTTGCTTCATCAGCCATGATGGGAATGCTGTCGCCAATTTCTGGTGCGATGGGTTGCAAATCCAGCAAATGACTTTCTCCTTTACCATTGTCCTTATACAGGATATAAACACCTGTAAAACCGGGATTAGGATTGCCGGATAGTGTTTGAATTGGCTCAATAATGATACTGCTTGTATTACCTGCGTCTGTGATAATATGGTGACTTACTGTGTGAGGCATAGTTATTATGTTTTAGCTATCGATAATAATTAGTACAAGTCACGGATAAAATTGTTCGGCAAAACTTTATAGATACTCATCCAAACTACGCATGTACGCAGTTTTTTATCGATTTGTTTTAATGATTGGAATGAGAAATACAGCGTTTATCGGTCACTTGAAGATATTTTAGAGCCCGTTGCCAGCCCGAGTAATGCCTAACAATAAATTAATATCAAAGTAATGAGGCAGATATATAAAAATTGAAAAATATATTTTAGATTTTATCTTTAAACACTATCTTTGCGACCTGTAAAAATCCTAATGCGGAAGTGGCGTAATTGGTAGCCGCACCAGACTTAGGATCTGGCGCCGCGAGGCGTGGGGGTTCGAGTCCCTTCTTCCGCACAGCATGTAAACCCGATCAAATTTTTGATCGGGTTTTTTGTTTTAAGTCTTTTTTTATGCTTTTCTGGTATCCATTGAATCAGCAGACTTCTTATTTCGGTATCCAGGCATCAACTATCATTATTTAACCGGTGCTAATTGTACCTTTTTGTATGATGATACTAAAAACAAAACCAAATCTGTTAAATTCAATGGCGGCTGGTTGGTGGTTATACTCAATTTCTTTTTACTGTTCTCAAAGCTAATTTCCAGGTAATAATTCGGGGCGCCTGCAACAGTGTCGGCTTGTTGCCAGTTGTACATTTTTTTGAGTTCGCTGTGTTTTATCCAATAATTTAAAGTATCTAACTGGCGTGGCGATAGTTTCCCGGTAAACTCGCCTTTATATGGTTCGGCGTTCTCCCCTCCTCTTAAATGATAGTCGCCATTGGGTAAAATGTTGATTTCAAGCTGGGGGCATTCATCGCGGCACGTGGATGACAAAAAATGAATTTGCGAGAACTTCGCATCTTTATCATAGCTGTTCTTGAAATTGTTAAACAGGTAGGTATCCGGACCAGCCAACGCGATAGCGGTGGAGTCAATAGCTTTCAGATACAGGCGGCTATTGGTTAAATCCCTGATCAAAAACTTGGCATTAGTCCGATGTTTTACCTTGAAATTATCGGCACTTGAGGTATATACATCAGTTAATAAAAGAGTATCCTTCGCAACCGAATAGCTGTTTCTTTGTTTATCAAAACCCACAAAGTTAAAGTACACGTGGCCGCGGGAAAAATAAAGATGCCCCAGGTCTTTATTGATCCATCGGATAGAATCAAGTTTTACACGCTGAGCGTATGAAGTGCCGGTCATCAGCACAAATAGTAATAAATAGGTACCGCGTTTTAACATCATGTAAATTTACCAGGACTATTACCTGTTTATAAGCCCATATAATAAGCCGTTAGCGATTCAAAATCATCAAACTTATGGTCAAAATCAATTGTTTGGCCAAAACCGTAGCTCACAAATATAAATGGTATACCCGCCATGCGTGTCTGTTCTGCGTCACCTTGCGTATCGCCTACATAAACCGGATTTTTAAGCTGATGTTTATCGATCATTAAACGCATATTATGATGTTTTGGCATATTGTTTTCACCATAAGCCATGTAATCAGTAACAACATCCTCAATACCAGCCCATTTAATAAATAATGGGATGATACCAACGGCGCAATTACTCAATACAAACACCTTATATTTGGTAGCTAACAGTTTTATGCCCTCGGTGACGTTTGGATACATATTACCGCCACTAACAGGGAGTATCTGTCTGCGGGTTTCATTAACATCCAGGTAAACACTCATAGCGTGGTCGTCATCCAAATCGGGCAGTAGTACTTTGGTTAGTTTTTTGCCTTCCATCCCCATTACCCCCATTAACTCGTTCCTGTTGACAATTCGTTGAATTTGTAGTTTTTCAAAAGTGAGGTTCCATGAACTGGCGTAGGTGTCAACGGCATCCCAAAGGGTTCCGTCCATGTCAAAAATGAGGCTATCCGGCTTCAGCATATGAGGTAAATGATGTTTTTTTTAAAGATGTAAAATTAACCTAAGTTGTTAAAACGAAGTTCATGCTTTCTTCATTATTAATCTTCACTTTTGAAGTGTGATAAGGTTAATGTGGGCCAGCTTAGCAGGAGGTTGGTTCCATAGAGGTCTCCGCCGTAATACGCGGGGACTTTTTTATTTTACGCCGAATTGGGCTAAATACCCCTACGATAATAATAGGAAGTTGTATTGGCTGCCTGCCTTACAAAACCGGTAGCTTCATATAAACTTTGAGCGGTAAAATTATCCACGCCTGTTTCCAATTCTATAAAAGCAGCGCCATCATTTTTTGCAAATTCATAGGCGGCTTGAAGCAAAGCCTCGCCTATACCTTTTTTACGATGATTGGCATCGACATATAAATCGTTCAATAACCAGTTTTTTGTTGCCCTCACCGATGATAGCAGCGGATACAATTGTGTAAAACCAACCGGGCTATCATCCTGTAAAGCCACAAAAATTATAGATTCATTACGCTCAAGCCTGTTTTTGATAAAGGTTTCTGCAAGAGCGATATCAGAGGCTTGCTTATAAAACACCCTGTATTGATTAAACAAACCGGTAACAAGCTTATAGTCGGCTATAGTAATCTGCTTTATTTCCATATCATTAAAATTAGATTTTGTCTGTCAAATAGTTATACTATCCCCAACTTTGTAAACTTCATGAAACTTAATATTCAGTTTATCAAAGTGCTTAACATAAGCCGCGTAGCGCTGTTTTATAAAAAACTCTTTGGCGTAACCATCATGAACCGGCAAAATCTGTTTGGGTTGCAACCGATCTGCAAAACCCGAGATACGGGGTTCGTTGGCAAACGGTGCCATTGTCACCATCAATAGGAGTTCGATACCTTTATGTTCTAATAGTTTATCTTCCATCGAATCTACGGGATGGAGTACTTTATCGTTAATGATAAAACCGGTCATTTGCGGGAGCGGATTATCCATGATAGGTTCATGCGCCACTGGAAAAGCTTTCAGGATGAAAGGGCCGAAGTTAGCAGTGCCCTCCTCAAAAATGGTGTAAACGATGCCGACTTTGTCCAAATCGAGACCTATTTGGGTATTAGTAATAACTACCGCGCCGCTTAATGCCAAAATTTGCTTTAAGATGTCAACATCGTAATGGTCTGGGTGAATATGCGTAATTACTACAGCATTTACATCTTCAAACATTTCAGCGGTAACTTCGCCTTCGGCGAAAGAGAATTTACCCGGATCGAATAATAGTTTATAGCCATCTAACTCAAAAACGAGGCAGGAATGCAGGTATTTGCTGATTTTCATAATACGATTTATAAGATTGACAGGATTTTTCTCAATGTCTCGTCCTGAAAAAAGTTTACGTTTTTTTTCTTTAATCCTGTTAGTTGTTTACAAATATAGATTAATCCCAAATACGCT
>NZ_JAUFPS010000097.1 GCF_030409315.1 Mucilaginibacter flavus
ACTGCGGTAAAACGTGGGAGAGTAGGTCGGTGCCAAATCTTATCGCAAAAGCCTTCATCTATCGATGAGGGCTTTTCGCGTTTGTATACCTATTCCTTCATCCCCTTGACTGGGTCAATAGTTCATTGGGCAACGTGGGGACATAGCTGGAAACCCTGCCTTGCTAACTGCAAACTGAATGCTGCAAACTACTCAACTCTTCATCTCCCGCAATATAACTACTTAATCATCTTTTTCCTGCCCAAATTCTGGGTTTAATACGCCTAAAATAAAGAAAGGGGGGATAATAAATCATGAACAACATCTTTTCCTTGCCTTGTAGAATAATTGTTAGACGTCTGCCCCGTATAAGCGATTCTCAGGGTGTCAAACTGACTATTTTATTGCTTTTTTTCAGCCTTAAATATGGAGAGGTTTTTTTGTATACTCTTCAAAATCTCCATCTTTTTGAAGTAAATGTGCGATAAATTGTCACAAAAGGAAGTGACGCCCCTTGTAGTGGGTAGTTCAATTTGCAAAACTACATATCCAAAAACTTCACTTTAACAGATCAGTATTGTTACACAATTAGCCAAAATGTATAACAAAATGGTAATATCTCATTATTTCTGCATTGCTATTACTTATATTTTTAGCCATTTAAAGAAGCGATCAATTACGCTGCCAGTTATAAACACTACCTGATGAAACTTAAATTCACTCTTATTCTATTGATAGGGTATTGCCTGTCAAATAGATTGGCCTATGCTCAAGTGTCCGGAAAACAAGATGGGATGGTGCTAAACACACAGGAATATCTTGAATATTATGGCGTAAATGTAATGTTGGCCCATGATTTTTATCCCGAAGGTCATCAGGGTGGTGTAGGTATTATTCAAAACGGGCAACGTGTTGCCACGAACGGTGATATCCGGCTGGAACCTACTCCGGGTCAGTGGTCGCCTATACCTAAAGTTGGCAAACGGATTGTTGATCGTTCAAAAGCTCAGGTCAGCGTAAGAATGGAGTATCCCAATCCCGAAATTGACCGTAAAGGCTTTAATCCGGTCATATATCCAGATCTTAAATTTGCCTATTCTATCAGGGTTCAACCTCAAGGTAAAGCATTTAAAATTATAGTCGACCTGGATAAACCATTGCCCGATGAATGGATAGGGAGAGTTGGTTTTAACATTGAGCTTTACCCGGGCATCCTATTCGGAAAGTCTTATTATATGGATAATAAGTTTGGCACTTTTATGCAGCAGTCAAGTGAACAAACCTATAAAGATAAAGATGGCGAAACCCAGGTAGTTCCTATCGCAAGCGGTAAAAGACTAACAATATCGCCAGAGTCGGACCTTCAGCGAATGACTATTGAAAATCTATCCTCAGGCGATCTTCAGCTATTAGATGGCCGGGCGAAGCACAATAATGGCTGGTTTGTGGTACGATCGTTAATAGCAAAAGGCGCTACGAAGAATGCTATCGAATGGTTGGTTACTCCCCACGCCGTTGAAGGCTGGCAATCATCGCCGGTAGTACAGGTATCGCAGGTAGGGTATCATCCGCTACAGCAAAAAATAGCGGTAATTGAATTAGATAAAAAGGATAAGAGAAGATTACCGGCGCTTCTGCAGCGCATTGACGAAAAAGGTGGTTTTGTTACCGAGCTCAAAACAATACCTACCGATTGGGGCGACTTTTTAAGATATCATTATTTGCAATTTGATTTTACTAAGATTACCCAGCCCGGTATGTATGTGGTACGCTATGGTAATTATCAAACAGAACCTTTTCAAATTAGCAGCGATGTATTTACCAAAGATGTTTGGCAACCTACGTTAGCTTACTTTTTGCCGGTACAAATGTGCCACATGCGCGTAAATGAAAAATATAGGGTATGGCATGGCCTGTGCCATATGGATGATGCGCGGATGGCGCCGACAGATTCAAACCATTTTGATGGATATATACAAGGGCATAGTACACTCAACAAATATCAACCCGGCGATAATGTGCCTTTGCTTAACCGTGGCGCATGGCATGACGCCGGTGATTTTGATCTCCGGGTAGAATCGCAGGCCGAAACTGTACATGGATTAACACTGGCCTACGAAGCGTTTGACGTAAAATATGATAATACCACAATAGATCAGGTTAATCATGTGGTAGAAATACAACAGCCTGATGGAAAGCCTGATATATTGCAGCAGATTGAACACGGGTTGTTGTCCATCACCGGGGGATACCAAGCCATGGGGCGTTTTTATAGAGGGATTATTGAACCTACAAAAAGGCAATATACCATATTGGGCGACGCGGCAAATATTACAGATAATACGCCTTTCATAACCAATAAAATAAATACAAATAGGGTATTAAACGTGCCGGCTCCCGCCGATGATAGGTGGGTATTTACCGAAGATAACCCGAGACGTTCTTTAGAAACAGCAGCTTCCCTGGCGGCAGCGAGCAGGGTAATGAAAGGTTATAACGATACGCTGGCCACGCAATGCCTGCAAATTGCAGAAGAAATCTGGAAAACCACGCCCGATCAAACTTTATCTCACCGTGTGGCTTTAGCTGTGGAATTGTTGATTACCACTAAAGGTAATACTTATGCGCAATACCTGGTAAATAATACCGGAGCTATTACCCGTGATATTGAAAGCACAGGTTGGTTAGTAAGCCGTACAATGGGGTTGATAAATGATAAGCCTTATCAACTGGCAATTACAGAAGCTGTTAAAAAGCTGTATACCAAGATAGAACAGCAGGGAGCTAAAACTCCTTATGGCGTACCTTATGAACCCAGTATTTGGGGAGCAGGATGGGGAATTCAAAACTTTGGCTACAGGCAATATTTTTTGTGCGACAATTTTCCTGCCATTTTTAAAGATACTTATATGCTGCACGCTATCGATTTTATTTTAGGCTGTCACCCGGGTTCAAATACCGCTTCGTTCGTTTCGGGTGTTGGCGCAAAGTCCATGACAACGGCCTATGGTTTTAACAGGGCGGATAGGTCATACATTCCCGGCGGCGTTACATCTGGTACGGCGCTCATTCGTCCCGATTTTCCTGAACTTTTAAACTGGCCCTATTTATGGCAGCAGGGCGAATATGTATTAGGCGGCGGTACGTCCGATTACCTTTTCCTGATATTGGCGGCAGATCATATCTTAAATAAAAAACACACTTTATAGATATGAAATATAGGTATATAATAGGTGTTTTAATACTTGTATTCGGTTTAAGCACGATTTTGTTCGCACAAGATAAACAGCAAGATAAATTAAAAATAGAAGTTGAAATGCGGAAATCTATGGTGAATCAATTGCTTAAGCCTTGGTACCCGCTATCTGTTGATCATGAATATGGTGGTTTTTTAAGCTCATTTTCTTATGATTTTAAACCGGTAGGTAACCAGGATAAAATGATTGTTACGCAAGCCAGACACATTTGGAGCAATAGTAAGGCAGCCGAAATGTTTCCTGGTGTAGATTATTATTTAAAAGATGCCCGCCATGGTTTTGAGTTTTTGAAAAATACAATGTGGGATAAACAGTATGGAGGCTTTTACACCTTTACAGACAGGCAGGGAAATGTGAAGGCCGGCAGCTTTGCACCTAAAGAGGCCTATGGTAATTCGTTTGCGATATACGGGCTTGCAACTTATTATGAGGCGTCTGGCGATACAAGTGCCTTAAACCTGGCAAAGCAATGTTTCTGGTGGTTGGAGAAGCACAGTCATGATAACGTTTATAAGGGCTATTTTCAACATATGCAACGCGATGGTACTCCAATTATGAGGGATGCTACTGTAAGTTCGACCGCCGAACTTGGTTACAAAGACCAAAATTCTTCCATTCATTTGCTGGAGTCGCTCACAGAATTATACAGCGTATGGCCAAATCCTTTGGTAAAAGAACGTTTAAATGAATTATTTTTATTGGTTAGGGATACTATTACTAATGAAAAAGGCAACCTTATACTTTTTTTTAAACCCGATTGGACGCCGGTATCTTATAAAGATTCAACAGAGGCAATTATCAAAAGACATCATGGGCTCGATCATGTTTCATTTGGGCATAATGTAGAAACCGCGTACCTGCTGTTGGAAGCTTCCGCGGTGCTTGGTATTGAAAATGATGCTACTACACTCCAGATTGGCAAAAAAATGGTAGACGATGCATTGGAAAATGGATGGGATAATAAGATTGGTGGTTTTTACGATGAGGGGTATTACTTTAAAGATAAACCGGGCATAACTATTATTGCCGATACCAAAAACTGGTGGGCACAGGCCGAAGGCCTAAACGCGCTACTCATGATGGCAGATCAATATCCGGATGATAGCCACAAATATTTTGATAAGTTTAAAATGTTGTGGCAGTATACCCAAACCTATTTAATTGATAGTGTACATGGCGACTGGTACCAGGGCGGGATAGATAAGCAACCTGGATATAAAATGGCTTTAAAAGGCCAAATATGGAAGGGGACGTACCATAATTTAAGGGCGCTAATGAACTGCATCGGACGTTTAAATCTTGATAAAACCGCACCATCTGTACCGCGGAATGTTAAAGTTGAAAAGACCGGCAAATCATCAAAATTGAGCTGGAAGGCATCAATAGATAACAAAAAAGTACTTGGCTATAACGTTTACAGCGATGGTAAAAAGGTTGGATTTACGCCACTTTGTTATTTTTTTATGGATGATACCCAGGCATTGAAAAATAATAGAATAACTGTTGGAGCTGTGGATTTTTCAGGCAACCTTTCAAAACAAAGTAAAACGGCATCCTTTACATTAACAAAATAAGTAAGGATAGTGGCATATCTTCGTTAATAGAAAAAGCTACCCGGTTAGGATAGCTTTTTGTTTAAATGATTTATTGATATGGATAGTAGTTGTTAAAACAACATCCATTGGTTATATATTACAAGGTATAGTTGCTTAATCGTCCATTCCTTCCCAGGTTCCGGTTTGGATACCTGTTGATATGATTGTTGTAAATATGGTAGTGTTCATGTTGTTGCTTTGTTAACTTTATTGATAAATCAGTTTGTTTAAAACTGCTTGGGATTTCATCGTCCTTAATATTGAAGACGATTGAGGATTGAAAACATTTTAAACTTTTTTCATTTTTTTTAATCGGGCAAAAATTGGTACTCAATCTTATTTGAAATTTCGCCCTTTGTGAAAGACCTCTTTAAGTTTACTTTCCTGTACCTGGCCTTTGTTTGATCCGTTGGGATAAGGTTTGCTCGTTTCGTCGCCACGGGACAAGGTCATAACCGGTTGATCGTCGTTGCCAACAGGGGTAAGGCCATGTAGCAATTTAGAGAGGTTAAAACACCGCCTGATGATCACGTGAATTACCTGTCCTTCAATTTGTAGCTTCCCTTCAACCATCAACAGGCGCGATTGGATAATCTCTTTGCGGTACTGGTCAAATATTTTTTCCCAGGCCACCAGGTTGCTAAAGCCGGTTTCGTCTTCAATAGTGATAAATAAGATGCCCTTAGCGGTACCAGGTCGTTGCCTTACGGTTACCAGGCCTGCTACTTTTACAAGGTCGCCATCTTTAAGATTGGTTAAGTTGGCTGTAGTAGTTACCCCCAGCATATTTAGTTGTTGCCTTACAAAACTTACCGGGTGCGCTTTGAGTGAAAGACCGGTTGCGGCATAATCCTGTATCACATGCTCTGCCGGAGTCATAAGCGGTAAATTCACCTGTGTTTCCATCGCGCTTTCTGATGGCTGGCCGGCAAATAGGCCAATAGGTTTATCATTAAGCGCAGGTACTTCCCATAAAGCTTCACGACGATTAAGGTTCATGGAACGAAAAGCGTCGGCATCGGTAAGTTTTTCAATGGCGGCCTGCGGTATGCCGGCATTGCTTAATTCACTGATGCTCTGGTAACCCTTACCACGCCTTGCAATTAAAGCCTGCATATCATCTTCATTTAATCCCTTTACCTGCCTAAAACCCAGGCGTACAGCGCAGTACTTGCCTACTTTTTCTTCTAAAGTGTTATGCCAAAAAGAATTATTTACATCCACGGGGCGTACTATAACACCATGCCTTTCTGCATCAATAACAATTTGCGCAGGCTGATAAAAACCCATGGGCTGGCTATTGAGCAATGCGGCCGCGAAAACATCGGGGTAATGGCATTTAAGCCAGGATGATATGTATACCAAATGCGCAAATGATGTTGCATGGCTTTCGGGGAAACCATAACTTCCAAAACCTTCTAATTGCTTAAAAATGCGGGCGGCAAAAGCTTCGGTGTACTTTCCATCTTTAGTCATTCCATGAATCAGCTTATCCCTGAAATTGCTTACCAAACCTTTGGCTTTAAAAGTAGCCATGCTGCGGCGTAACTGATCGGCCTCGGCATGTGTAAATCCCGCGGCCACAATAGCTATTTCCATAGCCTGCTCCTGAAATAAGGGAACACCTTTAGTTCGGCCAAGTATCTCCCTTAATTCCTCATGTGGATATTCTTCCTTTTCAATACCATCACGTCTGCGCAAATAGGGATGAACCATATCTCCCTGTATAGGCCCTGGCCTAACAATGGCCACTTCAATCACCAGATCATAAAACTCTCTTGGCTTTAAACGGGGCAGCATTGACATTTGGGCCCGGCTTTCTATCTGAAAAACGCCCAGGGTATCAGCATTACAGATCATATCATACACCACCGGATCTTCTGCGGGTACGGTGGCCAGCGTTAAAGGGTAATTGTGATGCTGTTCCATCAAATCAAATGCTTTGCGGATACAGGTAAGCATGCCTAATGCCAGTACATCTACTTTTAAAATGCCCAAAGCTTCTAAATCATCTTTATTCCATTCCAGTTGGGTGCGGTCTTCCATGCGGGCGTTCATTACCGGGCACAGGTCTGATAGTTTGCATTGCGTAATTACAAAACCACCAGTATGCTGGCCCAGCTGCCTGGGGAAACCAATCATCTGATCTGTTAACACCAACGTTTTATGCAGGTGCGGATCATCCGGGTTAAGGCCCTGGCCTATAATGCGTTCACGATCAAAAGCTTCATCGGTATAATCCCATATAACACCGGCAAGTCGTTTAATGGTGTCTTCCGATAGCCCCATGGCTTTACCTACGTCCCTGATAGCGCCTTTATGCCTTTCCTGGGTTACGGTGGCTACAATCGCCGCGTGTTCGCGCCCGTAAGTTTCATATATCCACTGGATAATTTCTTCCCGGCGCTCATGCTCAAAATCAACATCCACATCGGGCCATTCATCCCGGGCATCTGACATAAAGCGCGAAAACAGTAACCTGGATTGGGTAGGATCAACCGGAGTAATACCCAAACAAAAACAAACCGTGCAATTAGCCGCCGAACCACGCCCCTGGTGTAAAATGCCCAATTCCTCGGCTTTTTGGGTGTATTCGTAAATTCGTAAAAAATAAGGCGCAAGCTTTCTTTTCTTAAAAAAGTTAAGCTCAAATTGTATTTGTGCTCTTTGTTCTTCAGGTATTTCGCCAAATCTTTTTTTAGCGCCATCCCAGGTGTGTTGCGCCAGGTGCTCATCGGCGGTGCGCCCATCTGGGCTTATCCATTCGGGTTCAAGGTATTTGAGGGTATCTAAACAAAAATGGCAGGCATCGGCAATTTCCTGCGTGCGTTCAAGTACGCCGGCATATGGGCTAAATAAGCGCTCTAATTCATCTATTGGTTTTAGGTATCTTTCGGCATTGGCATGCAGGCGAAAACCGGCATTGTAAATGGTGCATTTTTCCCTCACACAGGTTTGTATATCCTGTAATTCCCGCCGGGCAGCCTCATGGTAATACACATCATTGGTGGCTACCATTGGCACATTTAGTTGCTGCAGCCTGTAAAACCTTTTGGTGTCGTCGCCGGCGTATGATCGGCTTGCGGCCAGGTAAAGGTTTGTACCCAACACGGTTTTATATTCTGTTACAGCGTTTTTAAAGTCGTCATCAAAATCAAAACGACTATTTAGTGCAGGCGGCGGAATAAGGATAAACTTAATATCCTGCCGGTGTTCAAATACATCGTGCTTGTATAATTCGCATTTGCCTTTTTCGGTACGGAGGTTTCCTTTAGATAGCAGGGCGCATAAGCGCCCCCACGCGGTTATATCTGTAGGATAAGCCAACAGGCTGGGGCCATCCAACAGATCAAGCCGGCAGGCCGGGATTATCTTTATGTTTTTGCCGCGGGCGGCTATATGCGCGCGTACTACCCCGGCAACACTGTTGCAATCAGTAATGGCTATTTTAGTATATCCTAATTCTTCAGCGCGCAATACCAGCTCCTCGGGATGCGACCCGCCCCGCATAAAGGTAAAATTGCTGGTAACCTGTAATTCCGCGTAGTACATAAATAATAACCTGCTTAAATTTCCTTCAAATTTTTATACCCTTATTGAGCACCTATACACCTGTTATTAAGTATCCATTAGGTATATACTTGTGACATATTGTGTTTCCCCAGGCATTTTCATGAACGCTGGCAACGACTCACCCGGTCTACGCTTCGCTGGACCACCCTCTCTCCGGCAAGCCGCAAAGAGGGTTGAGGAAAAAATAAGACCGAATCTTCCCACCCCCTCTATGCGACGCAGTCGGAGAGAGGGGAAGACGGGCGTAGCCTCGTCGGGGTGAGTCGTCTGCGCTGACCTATACATTGTTTTATTCTATAATGGTATTTATATAAATTCTTGATTTTTTAAATATTATCACTGTTCATTTAAGCGCTAAGCAAAATAACCATGTAAATACCAGGCCGATTCCGCATCGGTATAATGGCCCGACCGGAATAGCCAGTAACGCCGTCCTTCATTATCTTCAACCATATAATAATCCCGGTGCAGTCCATTATCAACCCACCATTCCCGTTCTATCCGTTCCGGGCCATCCGCTTTTTTTATATGGTGAACCATGCCTTTGTAGATAAATAACATTGGCGGGTAGTCGGGCAGCCTAAAAGTAACTTTAATCTTTTCGGGGCGGTTAAGTATTAATGACGGGCGTGGTCTGCCGGTGCGCCAGGTAGTTGCGGGTTTATCTTTTATGGATAATGCCGGTTTAATAGATTGCTCGGGCCAGTAACGCTCCTGGGGCAGATACCGCCGAATATTGCCTGCGCCAAGTTTATTAGCAAGTTTATCTAACAACTCGGTAAGGCCGGCATCTTCAAGACTGCAACCCTCAGGCGACCATAGTACTTCTTGCTCTGGTTCAACTTCTTCTACTTTTGGCGCTTCCATAGTAAAAAGTTCGATGCCTAAGCCGGGGGCAATGGTGGCTATTTTTAATTCAAACAGTTTAAAAAGATGCCCGGTATGATGTGTGGCTTTGTTGGTTCCAATATCTGCCTGTATAACCCGGCCATCTACCCGGTAGCATTTTAAAACAGCCGTACGGATGCCCATGCCCTCGCTTTGTAAACGTGCGCAAAGGTTTGCCAGTAAAGTTTTAATGGCAATTTCAATAGCGGTGGCCGTACGGATAGGCTCCAGGCAGGGAAGCCGTTCTGTATAGGGTTCAATGGGGCACAAAAGCTCAAGTGGCTCAAATTCATTGCCTAATGCCTGGTCAATACGCGTTAATAACTCCTGCCCAAAGCGCCTCCGTAATACAGACCGGGGCATATCTATAAAGTTTTTTATAGTGTAGAAGCCCAGTTTTTGCAGTCGCTCTAAAATAATAGCATCTAAACGTAAAGCGGCAGGAGGAAGGGAGAGCAACGCGTTTGCCTGCATGCCGGGGGCAATAATTGGTTTTATTTTGCCAAAGCGTGCTATGGCCCAGGCTGTTCCGGCGGTATCGGCCATGGCACCGCGTACATCATAACCTTTACTTCTTAAGCGGGTAACAATTTCTTTAAGGTAAGCATGCTCGCCACCCCATAAATGCACGCAGCCCGATACATCAAGTATAAGGCCATCGGGCATATCGGCAGCCACAAGCGGCGAGTAGCGTATGCACCATTCGCCAAGCGCTTTAATCAGCTTTGTTGCCTGGCCGGGAGTTTCTTCAATAATCTTTAATCCCGGCACAATAGCCTTCGCATCTGCCGCGGGCATACCCATTGTTACGCCTTGTATTTCAACCAGTAAATTGGTGGCGGTTACTACTACACGGTTGTGCACTGGGGTAGTCAGAATAAAAGGTAAGTCCTTTAATTCCGGCTGCCGTAGTGTTAACCAATCGGTAAGTAAATGCCTAAACCATAAAGAAACAAAGCGCTTATTCATCTTATATCACATTAGCCTGCCATCCGGTTATTATCCAATAAAGTTTCTGTTTGTTGTTCATCTACAGCTACAAAACCATCATCAAGCCATTGTAATTGCCAGCTGCCCGGGTTGCCATTACGTACCCGTAACAAATCCACTTGCCAGCACGGAAATCCAACTCCGGGCAATTCATCCTCAACCTGGCTTGGCAGGGGCGATACCTGCCAGCGGGCCACGCAGGTAGTAGTACCCAGCTTACGCGGGTCATTGCGCAGTAAAAAGCCGGTAACCTTGCTGCTTTCAACAGCCAACTGTAAACGGCGCGATTGCGCGAAGCTGATTTCTCTTATCTCGGCTATTACTGCCGCTACACCTTCGCATTTTAAGCCTTCTTCCATGGCCCATAGGGCGTCTTTTTCCTGTTGTACATCTATAAATATAACCTGGTGGGGCTGTACATTAAAGCCAATTAATGCCGGCGGAAAAAGCTTTCTTGAGGTGCTTATCCAAAGACATACACTGCCATGTTGCATTAAGCTGGCCAAAATACCAGCCAGCAGCCCCGCGGTTGCTGCCGATTGCTCTGGCGCCGGGCAAAGCATTTCATGGATGGTGCCGGTTGGAAAAACCCCATTAGGAAAAGCGTTTTCTAAGGGGCCAAGGCCGATACCTTTAGCCTTGCCCGCCGCCGGCGCGCTAAAGCCCTGCCATAGCAAAATATCCTTTTGCAGCCGGCTTATAATATCATTCTTGCTTGGGGACATGATCACTGATTTTTGAAGTGTAAAGTTATGCTAATATTTTTAGCATTTTATGTAAAAACTTACAAAATAATTTACACCTTTGTTTTATCATGATTAACAATACCTATCTGATCAAAGAAGCAAAGGCCTGGATTAAACGCAGAAACGGGCCTGATGAAGTAGTGCGGGTAATTCCCGATTTAAAGACTAATGAAGCTGTATTGAGTTATGAGCTGTACATCGCTTATGAAAATGATCCCGATTACCTTGGGCGCATTTTATTTGATGCAAAAGGTTACTGGATTTACGATGGAGAAGTGCTAACCATTGCCGAGCAGGAGCAACTGGCCCGGTTTATTATCAATTATGTTGAAACGTATTGAGTAAATTGAAGCTAAAAGCAGAATGCACAAAGCGTAAAGCTAATGTTTTGTTTATCAGTGTGGTATTTATATGATTTGTGGAATTAATTATTAGATTCTACGTAAATAATCCACAAAAAAAGCCTTCAATATAATTTGAAGGCTTATATAATATAAATTGGAAGTTTTTATTTGCCAATTGCAAGATGCTCACTGCTAACTGTGCGGCCGGGATAAACTTTTAAGGCTTCATCCAAGCAAACCATGGCGGCTTTCAAATCGTCATTGTTAAGTACGTAAGCCATGCGTACCTCATTATAACCTGCACCTGGTGTGCTGTAAAAACCGGTTGCAGGGGCCATCATCACGGTTTGGTTGTTATGGGTAAAGCTTTCCAGCATCCACTGGCAAAACTTATCGGCATTATCAATAGGTAGTTGTGCTACCACATAAAAGGCACCACCCGGGTTAGGGCAATAAACGCCGTCGATATTATTTAAAGCGTTTACCAATGTATCCCTGCGACTGGTGTATTCTTTATTTACAGCTTCAAAATATTTATCCGGTGTATCAACAGCGGCCTCTCCCGCAATTTGTTCAACCATGCCTGCGCTTAAACGGGCCTGGGCAAACTTCAACGCGGCCGAGATCAATTGCTTATTTTTGGTGATCATGCAGCCTAAGCGGGCACCGCAGGCGCTGTAACGTTTACTTACAGTATCCATCACTACTACATTATCATCCAATCCATCCAGGTGCATTGGTGAAATAAAGCTGCGGCCATCATAGCAAAACTCACGATAAGCTTCGTCCGAGAAAATGTACAGGTCGTATTTTAAAGCCAGTACCTTTAACGCGTCTAATTCTTCCTGCGAGTACAGGTAACCTGTTGGGTTATTGGGATTACAAATAATGATAGCCTTGGTTTTATCAGTGATCAGCTTTTCAAATTCACTGATAGGGGGCAAGGCAAACCCGTTATCTATGTACGATAATATAGGTTTTACCACAATATCGCTCTGGCTGGCAAAGCCGTTATAATTGGCATAAAACGGTTCGGGAATAATTACCTCATCGCCGGCATCAAGGGTGGCCATCATGGCTATGTTGATCGCTTCTGAACCGCCTGTAGTTACAATAATATTATCCGGAGTAATATTATAGCCCAGTTTGTTATAGTATTCTGTAAGCTTTTTACGATAGCTTAAAGTACCCTCGGATGGGGTGTAGGCCCAAACTTTAAAATCAATATTTTTAATGGCATTCAGCATGCCTTCGGGCGTTTCAATATCCGGCTGACCGATGTTTAAATGGTAAACTTTTTTGCCATCAAGCTTAGCCTTATCAGCATAAGGCGTTAATTTACGAATAGGAGATGCGGGCATGCGCTGCCCTTTTTGAGATATTTTTGGCATATGCAAAATTAGTAAAAAGATACTATTGATGTGTGCCATATGCCTGTAAACAAAAAAAGACCCGATGAGGGTCTTCCTTTATTTATTTTGTTCACTTTTTTTTCAAAAGTGAATTTTGGCTAATTACAGCTTTTTTTACTTGCTTGATGCGGGTTTAGCTATAACCTCGCCAATAATATTCAAATATTTTTCGGGCGTTACAGCGTTTGATTTAACAACAATAGTTTTGTTAAAAGCCGATGCAACAGCCGCGTTATAGGTAATTTTTATGGTGCCTTTATCGCCGCTTTTTACCGGTGTTTTGGTATAATCGGCAATGGTACAGCCGCATGTTGGCCTTACTTCTGTTAATATAAGTGGCTCTTTACCAATGTTTGTAAATTCAAAAACGGTGGTAACGGGGGTACCTTGTGGTACTTTACCAAAGTCGTGTTTTTCCTCGTTAAATTTAAACTCAGCCTTTTGGTTATCTTGTGCCGATGCAGTAAAGGCAAAGCCTAATATAACTGCGCAAATCATTAGTATCTTTTTCATATGCTATATTTGATTAACACAAATATAAAAGGTTTAATGTAATATCAAAACTATTGTCAAAACTCCATGTTTTAATTGTTACTATTCCAATAACAAAATAGAATTTTATACTTTTACCGTCTAAACAGAATTATATATGCCTGAAACTACAATGCGTGCTACCAGCAAATTTGATACGGCTGAGCTAAGTTTTGATGATTTCAAAAAGATTGTGATTGATGATTACCGTATTGGCTATGAAAGCAGGCAGGCCAGTATTATAGGTAGAAAAGAAGTGTTAACGGGCAAGGCCAAATTTGGCATTTTTGGCGACGGTAAAGAAGTTGCCCAACTGGCTATGGCTAAGGCTTTTCGCGCGGGTGATTGGCGTGCCGGTTACTACCGCGATCAAACCTTTATGTTTGCTACAGGCATGAGCAACCTGAAGGAATTTTTCGCGCAGTTATATGCCAACCCCGATGTGGAAAAAGACCCTTCATCGGCTGGCCGGCAAATGAATTGTCACTATGCTACACGCTTTGTTAATGCCGATGGCAGCTGGGTAAACCAGGCCGAAACGATGAACTGTTCGTCAGATATTTCGACCACGGGTGGTCATATGCCGCGCTTATTGGGCCTGGCTTACGCGTCAAAACTATACCGTCAGAATAAAGAATTAGAATATCTTAAACAATTTTCTGTTAATGGAAATGAGGTTGCCTTTGGTAGCATTGGCAATGGTGCCACATCCGAAGGTTTATTTTTTGAAGTATTTAACGCTGCCGGGGTATTACAGGTGCCAATGGCTATTTCTATATGGGACGATGCTTATGCCATCTCGGTACCGGCTAAGTTGCAAACTACCAAAGAGGATATCTCTGAAATACTGAAAGGCTTTCAGCGCGAAAACGGTTCAAACGGCTTTGAGATTTTTAAAGTTAAAGGCTGGGATTATATCGCTTTATGCGAAACTTACGCAAAAGCTATAGCGGTATGCCGTGAAGAGCATGTGCCTGTACTGATCCACGTTATTGAAATGACGCAGCCACAGGGGCATTCAACCTCCGGTTCGCACGAGCGTTACAAATCAAAAGATCGTTTAACCTGGGAGGATGAGCACGATTGCTTGCTTAAAATGCGCCAGTGGATGATATCATCGGCTATTGCTACCGAAGAGGAACTCACCGAGTTAGAAAATGAGGCCAGGAAATATGTACGTGATTGCCAGCGCGAAGCCGCTGCCGAACTGGTAACTATAGTAAATGCCGAATTGGAAGAAACGGCCACCATGATTGAGCAGTTTGCCGAAACCGTTTCTGTAAAAGATAAACTTATTGAAATAGCGACAGAACTGCGCAAAAGCTATGATGCAGGGCGTAAAGAAATTGTATCTGCAGTGAGGAAAACATTGTGGGCAACGGTAAAAGAGGATTCGACAGAAAGGCAAATGCTTGCCAACCTGCTTAAGGTTGAAAAGGACAAAGCCAACGTAAGGTATAACTCAAAATTATTTTCGGATACGCCACAATCACCTCTTTATGTGCCTGTTGTGCCGGTTAGTTATAGTGATGACGCACGTTCTATCAATGGTAGTGAAGTGCTAAACGCTTGCTTTGATGCCAATTTTGCCCGTGATAAAACCATTGTTGCCTTTGGCGAAGATTTGGGTGCCATAGGCGATGTAAACCAGGGATTTGCCGGCTTACAAGCCAAATATGGCGACATCAGGATTACCGACAGTGGCATCAGGGAAAGCGCCATTATAGGGCAGGGTATGGGCCTTGCAATGCGTGGGTTAAGACCTATAGCCGAGATCCAGTACCTTGATTACCTCATTTATGCCATGACCGTGATCAGCGATGACATTGGCAGTTTAAGCTACCGTACATTTGGCGGTCAAAAAGCACCTGTAATTATCCGTACCCGCGGACATAGGTTAGAAGGCATCTGGCACTCAGGATCACCATTGGGTATGATATTAGGATCGATGCGTGGCTTTCACATTTGCGTACCCCGCAACATGACCCAGGCCGCCGGTTTATATAATACCCTGCTGCGCGGCGATGAACCGGCATTGGTTATTGAAAGCCTTAACGGCTATCGCCTTAAAGAAAAGTTGCCTTCAAACGTAGGGGAGTTTACCATACCATTAGGCAAAGCCGAGATCATGACCGAAGGCTCTGATATTACAGTGGTATCCTATGGTTCAACCTTGCGTATTGTTCTTGAGGCTGCCGAAGAACTTAAAAATATGGGTATCAACGTAGAGGTTATTGACCCTCAAACTTTATATCCTTTTGATAAAGAACATGTTTGCAGTACTTCATTAAAGAAAACTAATAAGTTATTGGTAATTGATGAAGACGTACCAGGCGGTGCATCTGCCTACATTATTCAGCAAATTTTAGAGGAGCAAAAAGGCTACTATTCATTAGACGCCCAGCCACGTACGCTAACCGCAAAAGAGCACCGCCCACCTTACGGATCGGACGGGGATTACTTTAGCAAACCATCTTTTGATGATGTTGTTGAAGCGGTTTACGCTATTATGAGTGAAGCTAATCCTGCTAAGTTTCCTGCAATTTATTAGTATCAAGTAGTAAGTATCAAGTAGTAAGACAGCTACACTGGGCTGAGAAAAAATCTTACTACTTGATACTTCTTTTGAGTTTGCTACAGTAGTTATCTTGATTACAGCATCCTTAAAACTTGATATTTTTTCTTTGATCTGGTTGCAGCTGTCTTACTACTTGATACTTACTACTAAATACTAATTCTATGGATTCTACTACTTTCGCTACCATATCAAACATTATACAAACGCGTCGTACCATTAAACCCAATATGATGAACGGGCAAAAAGCGCCTAACAGTCATATAGCTGCTTTGCTTGAGCTTGCCGATTGGGCGCCTACGCATGGCTTTACAGAACCATGGCGCTTTGTAGTTTATGAAAACCCTGCCGAGTTTTGCCAGCAGCATGCCGATCTGTATAAGCAAAACACCAGCGCCGATGATTTTAACAATACTGTTTACAGTAACTTACAACACCAGGGCGATAAAGCATCGCACGTGGTCATTGCTATTATGCAGCGAGGCGATCTTCCTAAAATACCTGCCTTTGAAGAAATAGCCGCGGTTTCAACAGCTGTACAAAATATATTATTAGGTGCTACCGCCTTAAATATGGCCTCGTTCTGGAGTACAGGTGGCGCTATTTTAAAGCCGGGCATGAAAGAGTTTTTACAACTTCGCGAAGAAGACCAGGTAATGGGTGTACTATACCTTGGTTATGCAGATCAGCATCCCGAAGGGAAAAGAACAATTCCCCTCGAAACAAAAATTAAATGGGTTAAGTAATTTAACCCAAACCTTTTCTTTCCTCATAACGTATACGTCAGTATTAATTACTTTACTTGTAATAAATTATCATTTTAGTAAAAAATTAATTAAAATGATTGTTTTTTTAATAAAGAATTATACTTTTGTAATTGCCCGGTTCCTAATGCCAGGTAATTCCTAAATACCAAGCCTGTTACTGATTTTTATTAATTGATTAAAAATTAACTCAAAACAAAGTATGAGGAAATATTTTTGGTGTGTAACATTGTTGATCTTTTTTTTATCAGCAACTATACTAAGCTGGAGATCACCGGGTGTTAACAAATCAAATGGAGGGGTAAATTCAACCCTATCTGCTAAGGAACTATTTAACCAATACGTTAACAGTTTATACCAGGCTGCCGATTTACAAGGATCGGGTTTAGCTTTTGATGTATTTGAAAAAGCATTTACAGGCTACACCAATTTAAAGCTTAACCATCAACTACCACAAAACAGTGCTATTCTTACTGTTATTGATTATAACAAATCAAGCGCCGAAAAACGCATGTGGATCATCAACTTATTCAGCAAACAATTACTCCTAAACACCTGGGTAGCGCATGGCCAGGGGAGTGGAATGGAAATGGCAGACAAATTTTCTGACCGCAACGATTCGCACCAAAGCAGCCTTGGTTTTTACCTTACCGATGATGTGTACATGGGCAAACACGGCCGTTCATTACGTTTGGATGGTTTAGATGAAGGCTTTAACATCAGCGCCCGTATGCGCAGCATTGTTGTGCATGCTGCAAACTATGTTGGTCAGCGGGCCATAAATCAGCAGGGCCACGTCGGTCGTAGTTTTGGATGCCCGGCAGTGGCTCCCGAGGTTGCCGATTTTGTAATTAACACCATTCAGGGTAAATCGGTTATCTTTATTAATGGTAACGATGAACGCTATAACTCAAAATACCTTGACGAAACCGCACCGTTAAATATGATAGCTGCCGACTCTACCTCATTTGATATCGCTAAATTGTAAGTAAACACTTATCCAATTATAAACCTTGATGCCTGGCTTTTTAAAGCCGGGCATTTTTATTTACTCATATATTTTTGCAGGTGGGAGTAAAGCACAATATCCAATCCATAAACATCCGGGCGGTATTGGATCACTCCGTTTTCATCGGCCCAGCAGGTTACGTAGGTAATGTAGATAGGCGTTTTTTCGGGCAGCGAAATGCTTGTTGGCTCGGGGTTATCCTCACTCATGTCTTTTACTATGGTGTCAAAGTTCTCTCCTTCGCCAAAAAGGTTTTTTGCCAAAGCCTGCGGGTCGCCAAGGCGCACACAGCCGTGGCTTACAGCGCGCATGGCTTTCCTGAACGCGTATTTGGCAGGTGTATCATGCAGGTAAACGCTGCTTTTATTTTTAAACAGGAATTTGATTTTGCCTAAAGAATTGTCTTCACCTGGTCTTTGTTTAAAATCATAATCGTTATTTTCCTTGGTAACGCCCGACCAATCAATGGTTTCAGGGTTATCTATCTTATTACCATCTTTATAAACATCAATGTTTTTATTGGCAAGGTAGTAACGGTCATTAGCGGCCTCAACAATAATTTCTTTATTGGCTATGCTTTGTGGAATGTTCCAAACCGGGTTTACATCAACGCTATGGATAATGCTGTTTAACTGTGGGGTTTCCCGGGGGAAAGGGTTTTCCTCGCGGCAGGTATCATTAAAATTGCCCAGGCTATTTTGGTTTTCCATGTTACGGCCCTGGCCAACGCAAACCTTCATGTTCAATACCGATTTTCCGTCCTGTATTACATCAAGTTTAAAATCGGGGATGTTTACATACACGTACTTGGCTTCGTAGGGTTTATTTCGCCAGCGTAAACGCTCAAGGTTTACCAGCAGGTAACGATGAGTTTCTTCTTTAGACAAGCCCGGCAATGAATCGCCCTGGATAAAAATCTTTTGTAAGGTCAGGTATTGTGGACTTTTTGGCTGTATGCTATCTAAGTAAGTTTTGATATTGCCTACCGCGAATATGGCTTTCATAGATGTACTATCCGGGCGTTTAGTGGCCGTAAAGTACCTTGAGTAAAGCTTTTTGGGATTAACAACGCCAAATTGAAGGGCATTGCTATACCTGATTAAGGTACTGGCGGTAAGCAGCTCCAGCTTTGCTATGGCCAGGTATGACTCTTCGGGAGTTTTAAAAGCTTGTTTATTGTGAAATTGGGCTATCAAAACTTTAAGATCCTCTGGCCTGAATAGTTTAGGGTTTAAGCCATGCTCATCAGCTTTATTATAATAATCTGGTATAGCATCCAAATCGCCATTGGTTAAGTGCTGTAAGGTAAAAGTTGGCTGGTAATCATTTGCTTTGTAGTAAGCTTCAATTACACCCTCATTTAAAAGTGTTGGCCTTTCTGCGGCTAATTCTTTTTTAAAGGCCTGAGTATATAGTTCGGGGTCAAGATCCTTAAAAACTTTGTTCTGGGTTATTTTAAAAAGATCATCGGCAAGTTCGGAGTGCTTTTTTTTACAGCTTGAAAGGCAAATTACGGCAACGATAAATGATAAAAGTATTAGAGATAGCGAAGCTTTGTTTGTCGTGACGGAAGGCATAGTTATAAGGGTTCTGTTAAATATAGCTTAGTAATAGCAATAGCCATACCATAAAGGCTATAAGTTTTTAATTAAATTTGAAATCAGACAATTTATTATCATTATTGATTAAAATACCTGTAATTGCTACCATGAAAAAATGTTTATTCATCAGCGCACTTTTGTTAGTGCCTTTTTTTTCATTTTCACAAGGATTTAAACCTGTAAATAAAGACGCGTCGCCTGAAGCCGCAAAGGTACTATCCTTTTTGTATTCTATAAAAGGTAAACACATCTTATCTGGCCAGCAAAACTATAATAGCGATTTAAATACCTTTTCTGATAGTGCTAAAGCCATTACCGGGAAATACCCGGCCTTGTGGGGCTCTGATTTCATGCTATGGGGAGATAAGGACCTGGGCCAGAAATTAGTTTACGAGGCGCAAAAAAAATGGCGCGAAGGATACCTGGTTACCATTATGTGGCACCAGGGGAGGCCAACAGATAACCCGCCATATGACTGGAAAACAAGTATTCAGGGTAAATTAACCGATGCAGAATGGACCGAACTAACCACACCCAACACACCGCTTAATAAAAAGTGGCTTGCCGATATTGATAAGGAGGCTGTTTACCTGAAGCAACTACGCGACACGCACATCCCGGTATTATGGCGCCCTTACCACGAAATGAATGGTGTATGGTTTTGGTGGGGCGATAAAAAAGGTGAGAACGGAATTATAAAGCTTTGGAAGATGATGTATGACCGTTATACCAATTATCACCATTTAAATAACCTGATATGGGTATGGGGTGCTAATGGTTTAAGGGATATCCCCAAAGATGAAGCTTACGACTATAAACTGTACTACCCCGGTGCCGATTATGTAGACATTTTAGGAGCCGATGTATACCATTTTGACTACGAGCAAAAGGATTATAACGAATTACTACAGCTGGCTAATGGCAAATTAATTTGCCTTGGCGAAACAGGTGAGCTGCCTAAACCTGAAATACTGGCAGTACAACCCGAGTGGGCCTGGTTTATGGTGTGGACAAGCTGGCTGTGGACAGATAATACCCACGATAGGGTAAAAGAGGTTTACAGCCTGCCGCAAACCTTAAATCACGACGAGGTTAAAGCTATGCTTCAAAAATAATAATGGCCAAAGATAAACTACCCGAGGTGTGGCTTCGAGGCCCCTTAACCGGCATGCCGGCATTGTTACAGCCGGTGGCGCATGCCTTATTACAGGCCCGGGAAGAATTGAATGAATTAATGACCAGCTTCCCTGATGTATTGCTTTGGGAAAAGGTTGCAGGTATGGCTTCGGTTGGTTTTCATTTACAGCATTTAACGGGCGTACTTGACAGGCTTTTCACTTACGCCAAAGGCGAACAACTCAATGCTCGGCAGCTCGATTATCTTGCACAGGAAGGAAAAGTTAACGATGCACTAACTTCAAATTACCTTTTAAGCCAATTTAATTTACAGGTTGATGCAGCCTTACAACAACTGGAACAAACCGATAGTAATACACTTATACAGGTAAGGGAAGTAGGCAGGGGCAAGGTTCCATCTACAGTTATCGGGCTTTATGTTCATAGTGCCGAGCATACCATGCGGCATTTGGGGCAGCTATTGGTGACGGTAAAAGTGCTTAGCAGGCTATTGCATTAAAAAGCATCCTCTATGGTAAGTTCCTGTTTAGGCGAGTGCGTTAACTTTTTCATAATGTAATAGCCAATAGATACCAAAAAGCAAATGCTGCCTAAAACCCACCACAAGGTATCAAAGCCACCATATGCAACTATCCGGTTCCCGAAAGCGGGTGCGATAACCTGCGCGGCAGACCAGGACATGCCATAAAGTGCCGCGTATTCGCCCCGGTTGCGGTTATTGGTACGGCTTATCCAAAAAGCATTCATAAACGGCATAGCCACAATTTCGCCCAAGGTGATAAGTACTACTATCAGTATAGCTACCAGGCCACTATGGGGGAGGATGTTTAATAAAACAAAGCTTAATCCCGATAATATGATTCCTGTGCAGATATAGGTTAAGGGATTCCTTTTGCCTTCTAATTTATTGATAAGCACCATTTCTATAACTACAATCAACAGCCCGTTAAGTGCCAACAGGAAACCTATATAGCTTTCGTTTAAATGCCATTGAATTTTGTAAAACACAGGCTGCATAATAAAAAACTCAAAAAAGCAGACAGAGAAAAGCGTGTTTAACACAATGAATACCAGGTAAACTTTGTCTTTATAGGCAGATGATGTTGCAGTTACTACATCCTTTACTTTATTGATGGCGGTTTTTATTTTCGACCGCGGCATTAGCGTTAGTAAAAGCACAGCTGCAAAAATGTTGGTGCAGCCATCAACCCAAAAAAGAGAATGATAACTGTAAGAAGCAAGTAACCCGCCTAATCCACCACCGAAAGCCCAGCCTAAGTTTACAGCAAGGCGGTTTAACGAGTACGACCTGGTTTTATTACTATCATCACTGTAATGTGCTATAGCCGCGGAATTTGCAGGTCGGAAAGAGTCATTGCAAACGCTTAAAATAAAAGTACAGATGCTAAGGCTTAAAAATGTGTGCTGAAATCCTAAAATGATAAACAAGATGCCGCCAACCAATAAAGCACCTACCTGGATATCGTAAAAGCCAATCTTATCCGTAAGTTTGCCACCAATAAAGGCGCCAAAAAAAGAGCCTATCCCAAAGAAAGCCATGATCATACCCGATTGCACGATGGTAAAATGCAATACTTGTATGGCATAGATACTCATAAACGGAATCACCATAGTACCGCTTCGGTTAATGAGCATTACAATGCTCAAATACCAGCTGTTTTTGGATAAACCGCTATAGGCGTTTTGGTATGATTGGATAAGTGAAGATAGCATAGCTAAAACAAATATAGGTATTAGCAACCCATCTGCGGGTTAAAATACTATTAACATTAGCAAAATGTTATGAACAAGGGGAAGAGTGATATCGGTTAAGGTTGCCGAAAACGCGGAGCATCGGCATATGGCAGAGTCCAGATTTACGAAGTTTTTAAAACTTCGTAAATCTTTCGTCGTGTTTTGATTCTGCTAATAAGATTAATACAATCTCGAATTTCTATTCCTCAACCAATGATCGGCTAAAACAAGCGCAGCCATGGCTTCAACAATAGGCACAGCGCGTGGTACCACACAAGGGTCATGACGACCTTTGCCCGAAATTTCGGCGGCGTTACCCTCGCTATCAATGGTGGCTTGGTTTTTCATGATGGTGGCTACCGGTTTAAAGGCTACTTTAAACTCGATAGGCATGCCATTGCTGATGCCGCCTTGTATACCACCAGAAAAATTGGTAATCGTGCTCACATCGCCTAAATGCGATTTTACAAAGATGTCATTATGTTCCGAGCCGCGCATTTCGCTGCCCGAAAAGCCCGAACCAAATTCAAAACCATGTACAGCGTTAATGCTCAGCATGGCTTTGCCCAAATCGGCATGTAGTTTATCAAAAACGGGGTCTCCAAGGCCTACGGGACAGTTTTTTACATAACAGCTTACTTTGCCACCAACAGTATCGCCATCTTTACGTACGCCGTCAATAAATTCAATCATTTCTTCGGCAGTTGCAGGGTCGGCACAGCGAACGATGTTTTTTTCACGTTCGTCAATAAATTCCTGTACGTTTTTGATCTCTACATTAGGGGCATCTATTTTGCCAACACTGCTTACGTGCGCGGCAATTTCAATACCCTGGGTTTTTAGCAATAGTTTAGCTAAAGCACCGGCTGCTACGCGTGCCGCGGTTTCGCGGGCCGACGAACGGCCGCCACCACGGTGATCGCGGATACCGTATTTGGTTTGGTAGGTGTAATCGGCATGCGAGGGACGAAATACGCCCACGTTGTGACTATAGTCTTTTGAACGCTGATCTTCATTAGGGATCAGCATAGCGATAGGAGTGCCCGTTGTTTTACCTTCAAACGTACCCGATAGAATTTTTACCACATCACTTTCTTTACGTTGCGTGGTAATTTTTGATTGGCCAGGCTTACGCTTATCCAATTCGCCCTGGATATAATCCAAATCGACCTCTAACCCGGCGGGACAACCGTCAATTATTACGCCGATAGCCTCGCCATGCGATTCGCCAAAAGTTGTTATCCTGAATACTTGTCCGAATGAATTGCCTGCCATAATGGTAGATGTAAGATGTATTTTAAAACGTCATTGCGAGGTACGAAGCAATCCCCGCTGAGCATGTCCGCTCTGTAAGTAGGGGATTGCTTCGTGCCTCGCAATGACGGTGGTTATTATTTACTTTGCTTTCAGCCTTCGGCTTTAAGCTTTCTGCTCAACGGTAAAGCCTTGTTTTTCCAAATCCGTCCAAAACGCCGGGTATGATTTTTCAACTACGGGGCCATTTTCAAATTCCAGTTGTGGAACAATAAGTGCCAGCGGCGCAAAGGCCATAGCCATACGGTGATCATGATAGGTGTTGATGAACATGCTTTCGGGGATAAACTTTTCGCTGCAATCCAGTTTATAAACCTGGCCTTTTTCAATCAGTTTAACACCCATTTTGGCAAGTTCGGTTTGCAGGGCCAAAATACGATCGGTTTCCTTGATTTTTAGCGTTTCCAAACCTGTAAATGTAGCTTCGTGGCCCAGAGCTGCGCATACCACAATCACTGTTTGCGCCAAATCCGGACATTCCTTCATATCAAAAATCTTGCGGCTCAATGGCTTGGCTTCTTTCAACAAGTGCACACCACCATCTTTAAATTGCGATGTGATGCCAAAGTTGGCCATAATCTCGGTGATCGCGCTATCGCCTTGCAGGCTGTAAGCGGTTAAGCCTGTTAAAAATAATTCGGCCTCATCGGCAAGGGCGGCTATCGCGTACCAGTATGAAGCCGCGCTCCAATCTGGTTCAATGTATAATGATGTTGTAGCAAACTCCTGATTTGCAATCGCGATTACATTATCTGTCCACACATGCTTAATACCTGCCGTTTGTAACATAGCCAAAGTCATTTCCACGTATGGACGTGATGTTAACTCGCCATCAATATGTAATTCTAAACCTTGTGGTAAACGGGCAGCGATAAGCAATAAAGCCGTAATATACTGGCTGCTGATATCGCCCTTAATATTGATTTTACCGGTAAGCTGATCAAAATCACCTTTTAGTTTGATAGGGGGGTAGCCATCATTTTCCTCGTAATCAATATGTGCACCAAGCTGGCGTAAAGCATCAACTAATATACCTATTGGTCGTTCCTTCATCCGTTTGCTGCCGGTTAAAATAACTTCATCATCCTGTATAGCATAATAAGCTGTCAAAAAACGCATAGCCGTACCAGCCGGACCGATATCGATGGTGGTTAGTGGTGAGTGGTGAGTAGTGAGTGGTTTCGCTTCGCCAGCCAATACTTCTTGATTCTTGACTCTTGATTCTTGATTCTTCCTCAATATCCCCGCCAACAACACAGCGTCGGCAGCGTCAGAAACATTATCTACATGCACTTTGCCATCGCTCAGTGCCTCTATAATTAAGGCGCGATTACATTCACTTTTTGAGCCAGTGAGGTTAACCGTACCTTTTATTTGCTTGGTATTTTTACTTAGGATGATGTTTGGCATCGTATGGTTAGTCTTAAGTCAAAAGCCTAAAAAAGGATTGAACCGATTTTTGACTTTTGACTTTTGATTTTTGACTTAAAATTACGCGTGTGTAAGTTTTTCTGCTGATTGACCCTGACTTGCTGCTGCATTCATGATCTCGGTTTGCCTGCGGATTGATTCGCTGTGTAACAGCTCCAATAATTTCTCGGTAAACTCGCCGCCTAATTTTAAAGCTTTTGCATAGTTGGTGCGCTTTTGAAGGATTTCGTCCCAACGGCCAACTTGTAAAATGGTAATGTTGTTATCTTTTTTGTAGGTGCCAATTTTCTCGGCAATTTGCATACGCTCGGCAATTTTTTGGATAACCAGGTCGTCAATTTTATCAATCTGGTTACGTAGCTCAGCCAGTTTATCGTTTACTTCGGCGTTGCGGGTTTCTGGTTTACGTAAAGCCAGGTGATCAATAATGTCTGAAAGAGCGGCAGGAGTAACCTGTTGTTTAGCATCTGTCCAGGCTACGCTTGGATCGATGTGTGATTCGATCATTAAACCTTGCATATCCAGGTCTAATGCTTTTTGTGAAACGTAAGCGATCAAATCGCGGTTACCAGAAATGTGGCTTGGATCATTGATGATAGGTAACTCAGGCGCTAAGGTTTTAAGAGAGATAGCAACATCCCACATCGGTTCGTTACGGAAAGCAGATTTTTCGTAAGATGAGAAACCACGGTGAATAGCGGCTAATTTAGTGATACCTGCATTGTTGATACGCTCTAAAGCGCCAACCCATAAAGAAAGATCGGGGTTAACCGGATTTTTAACCATTACAGGCACGTCAACACCTTTTAAAGCATCAGCAATTTCCTGTACAGTGAACGGGTTAGCGGTTGAACGTGCACCAACCCATAAAATATCAACACCAGCTTTTAAAGCTTCTTCCACGTGTTTAGCGGTTGCAACTTCAACAGCGGTTGGCAAACCGGTTTCGGCTTTAGCGCGTTTTAACCACTCTAAACCAATGCTGCCAATGCCTTCAAATTCACCCGGACGCGTACGTGGTTTCCAGATACCTGCACGCAGGGCAGAAATTTTACCTGTTTGGGCTAATAAATGAGCGGTAGCTACTAATTGATCTTCAGTTTCGGCGCTGCAAGGGCCAGATATTACCAATGGTTCTTTACCGGTTTTAATCCAGGTATGTAGCGGCTGAATGTTTAAATTTAATTTCATTGTTTTATTATTTGTTCCGGCCTTTGTTGTTTTAACCGGGATGTTTTATGTTCTTGTTGATTAATTTTTTTTGTTGGATGTTTAACTTTTAAACGTTACGCCTGATGTTGATGTACCTGCGTACCCGTTCAACTTTGCGTGGTTTGGGAGCTGTTGATAAATCATCGTCGTGTCTTTCATATTCGCCAAGTATATTAAAGTTGTGGGTGTACTTCAGAATTTGCCTTATGGCGGCATCATAATGCTTTTGCTCGTCCCATTCAACATCTACATAAAAATTGTATTCGTTGCGTTTACCCAGGATAGGCATTGATTGAATTTTGCTCATGTTAAGGCCTTCATCGGCAAAAATATTGAGCACTTTGGCCAAGGCACCAACCTTGTTGCTCACCTGGAAACAAAGTGAAGCCTTGTTAACCGTTTTTTTCTCGATGTTATCATGATGCGTAAGAATCAGGAAACGGGTAAAGTTTCTTTTGTTTGATTCAATACGGCGTTCCAATACATCCAACCCATATAAGCTTGCCGCTAATGAATTGGCAATAGCTACGGTATCTGTTAACTGCTCATCCCTGATGCGTTTGGCGCAGGCGGCAGTATCACTGCTTTCCACAATTTTAAGGTGTGGGTATTCGTCAAAAAAATCAACACACTGGCGCAGGGCAATAGGATGCGAGGTTACATATTTAACATCCTCAAACTTTACACCCGGTAAAGCCATCAGGTGTAGTTGGATCGGCAGGTAAATTTCGCCCACTACCGGGAAACCGTAATCAAGCAATAGGGTGTAGTTTGGAAGGATGCTGCCGGCAATGCTGTTTTCAATAGCCATTACCACATAATCTGCTTCGCGGTTTTTTAAGCGTTCAAAAGTTTGCTTAAAAGAGTTGCACTCTATCATTTGCGCGTTTTCGCCAAAGTACCTTAACCCGGCCTCTTCGTGAAACGAAGCGCGGATACCTTGTATAGCAACTCTTGGTTTTTCTATTTTCATAACCCTGTTAAAGCAAAAAATCCCGGCTTTTTGGGCCGGGACTTTTTAGTTTCTTTATGTGTGTTTAGTACATATTAGTCCCGGCTCTTACTGGTAAAGTAAAAGTAGTAACCGTAAAAATATGCGCTGTTAAATTTCATTTGTTTTTTATTACGTTGTAAATGTACGGTAAAAAATGATTCTGTCAATAGAAAATTTTATTTTTTGTTAAATAAGATGGGCGAACCAAATTTAATATCGTTAAAATTGAATTTACTTACTTGAAATGCTTAATTACGGACGTCAATAACAGGTATGCCCAATTTTTTATTTAACTTGCCTAAAAATATATCTCCGGAAAGAAGTGTTCCTGATAAACTAATTACCTCGCCGTTTTTAAATACTATCTTATATTTATCAAACAAGCCACCCCGACTTCGTGAATTTTGATGATATAAAATCTGATAAATCTCCGCTTTTTCATAAATAAGAATGTGTTGGTCATCAATGCCATAGGAAAACTTGTCGCTGCCCTTTGATATTTGAAGGTATTGATGTCGCCCTTTCAAATTATTAATTACAAAGTATAAAATGGCGAGGCCGGATATAATTAAGAATACTATTGGAAAAACCTGGCGCCAGTCGTCAACTGTAATTTTAAAAAAAAGTACACTGAGGAATATCACGTACGCATATAAGGCAAATGAAACGGCCATTATATTCCAGGTTTTTAAGCGATATACAAATGGGTTAGTTATAAAATGTCCTTGGTTACCTATATTAAAAAAATGCTTTTCAAAAATTTTAATATCAAGGCTTTGAGTAAAAAAGTCACTCACTAAATTGTTGGCTGTAGCAATATCCGGGGCATGATATTCATATAAGTGATTACGCCTGTCAAGGTAGTAAACACAAAATTTGCCGCCGAAGTATAAGCCCAGTTTCAAATAGTTTAGGCCGTCATCGATAATAGTCACCGAAGGCCCTGTTAATTGTATATCCGTTAGTGGCCGCTCCAGATCCCAGGGGAAATCTTTGATAAGTTGAATGGTTTCTTCGAGATTGCGGGGCGCTTCGTCAGAAAATTCACCTTTTTCGTAAGTGTTGTGTTGGAGTTTAGATATAAGTTGGGGCATTGAATTGAGATGGTGATGAGTTTGCATTGCTTACCCATCAAATATAGCATCAATGATAATACGATTACAAACAGTTATGCGGTTTGCTTGTGTTCGGATAAAGATGTTGTTTGCTCCATTTCGTACTCCCTTTGCATCACCCTTGCCGTTTGCGTGCTGCCATCATGGCTCCATCCCGGAGGGTTTAACAAATATCCTACTTTGTTTTTGAAACCCGGTGCACGCTTTACATCGTGGATCAGCGCTTTCCATTCGTGGAAAAGGATATTTACAGGACCCATATCCTCCGGCTGTTTGGTGATGCCGTATTTTACAGGCTCGGGCAGATCCTCGTCTCTAAATGTTCCAAAAATTCTGTCCCAGATAATTAGCACCATGCCCATGTTTTTATCAAGATAGGGGATATTTGATGCATGGTGAACCCTGTGGTGTGCTGGAGTAACAAAGAGGAGTCCGTACCATTTTGGCAATGGGATTTTATACTGTGTATGTACCAGGTTGCCGTAAAATTGGGTAACCAGGTAAGCGTATAATATATCTAAGGCGTTAAAGCCCATTAATGCCAATGGCAAATAAAAGAATGTGCGATAAAAAGGCTCAAATACCGTAGACCTGAAACCCGTAGTAAAGTTAAAGTTCTCTGACGAGTGATGTGTTACATGCATAGCCCAAAACAGGCGGCAGTAATGCCCGGTATAGTGCAGCACCCAATACAAAAAATCCTGCGCTACAACCAGCACAAACCAATATAGCCAAACGTTATGGATTTGAAATAGACGGTATTGGTACGTAAAGCTTAAAACCAGGAAAGTACTTCCCTTAACTATCAGGTTGGTTACAATGGCAAGCGATGTTAGGTAGATATTGGTAAATGTATCGCGTGTTTTATAGTAATGCCTGTCTTCCCAATAGCTCAAAGCCATTTCAACAAGCGTTAAAACTACCAGCAGGCAAAGTATAATTACGGCACTTATTTCATTTTTATCTAACCCGTGCATTCTACAAATTAATGTAATACAATAAACTTTCGCAAAGTTCGGCTTCTGTGCAGTTATTATCAATATTGCATTGACCAATATTAGTCAGCAGGGTGCAATTTATGTTGCCGTTTTGGTTTTTCTTATCCTTTTTCATGATTTCAAGCAGGGTATCGAAATCAGATTGTTTGATGGTATAACGTGGATAAAGTTTATTAAGTGTGTCGGTTATTTCTTGCAGTTCCTGGGCAGGTAAGCCTGTTTTTTTATGAGCAAGGTATGATTCACAGATCATGCCGATGGCGATAGCTTCACCATGCGTTAAAGGATCTTTATCGTTGATCAATGAATTGGTTTCAACAGCATGGCCAATGGTGTGCCCAAAGTTAAGCGCCTTACGGATGCCTTTTTCATGCGGGTCTTCGATAGTGATCTTGTTTTTTATTTCAACAGAACGGTGAACCAGTTGGGCAGAAGGTACGCTAAGGTCACTCGCTTTTAACTGGTTCCAGTAAGCGGCATCCTGGATCAGGCCGTGTTTCAGCATTTCTGCCAGGCCAGAAAGGATTTGCCTTGGCGGCAGGGTTTGTAAAAAGCCAAGATCGATAAAAACAGCTTTAGGCTGCGTAAACGTACCGATTATGTTTTTGATGCTATTGATATCGATGCCGGTTTTGCCACCTACCGATGCATCAACCTGCGAAAGCAGGGTAGTGGGTACGTGTACAAAATCAATCCCGCGTTTAAAGGTAGATGCGGCAAAGCCTCCTAAATCGGTAATAACGCCACCACCTAAGTTAACAAGCAGGCTTTTGCGGTCGGCGCCAAAATCTATCAGCATTCGCCATACGCCAATACAAAAGTCAATGTCTTTGCTTTCTTCGCCGGCGTTCACCTCAATGATATCGAAATTATCAAGGTGCTCAACCTTGCTTTTCACAAGGGGCAGGCAATGTTCGGCAGTGTTATCGTCGGTTAAAATAAAAAAGCGGGAGTATTTGCCTTGCTCAATAAATTTTGCAAGTTCATCAATGCTGTTTTCAAAAATTACGGGGTAATTATCGCTCTGAATGGTATTCATAATTAAATAACCATGATTTTATTTCCTCTGAATTCAACCACGTCGCCCTTTTTAACCTTTAATCTTTTGCGGTAATCAACCTGGCCGTTATAAGTTACTTCTCCCTCTGTTACAACTATTTGCGCCTCGCCGCCGGTAGGTACAAGGCCAACCGCTTTTAGCAGTTGAATCATGGGGATATGGTCGCCGTTTAATTTAAATTCAATCATGGAGGGGCAAAAATAAACTATTCATGGAATAATGAGTTATCATTTTATAATTTTGCGCATGCTTTCTAACGAAACCAATAACAATTCCAAACACGCTAAGCCCTCTTTTGAAAATACAGAAATCGCTTTCCGTCATTCGTCCAATACCGATCTTAACCGCGCATACTGGTTATTCCGGATTATTAATGTAAACTTTTTGGTAAGGATTGGTCCGCCGGTAACCAACTTTGCCATCAAAATAGGCTTGCCTATTAAAAGCATCATCAAGGCCACTATATTTAAACACTTTTGCGGCGGTGAAACCATTGCCGAGTGTGATAACACCATAAAAAAACTGTACGGCGGTGGGGTAGGAACCATATTGGACTACTCCATTGAAGGAGAAGACGATGAAGCTGTTTTTGACAGCACTCGCGATGAAATTATCCGTACCGTTGTGCGGGCATCAAAAGATAAAGCGGTGCCACTAACTGTATTTAAAATTACAGGGGTAGGTAGGTTTGCTTTGCTGGAGAAGTTAGACGCCCGTTTGCCGCTTACACCCGAAGAAGAAAGCGAATGGCAACGTGTACAAAACCGTGTGTTGGCTATTTGCACTAAGGCGCATGACAGCAACGTGCCTGTAATGATAGATGCAGAAGAAAGCTGGATACAGGAAACCATTGATTTGTTGGCACTCACCATGATGACCCAGTTTAACACGCAAAAACCTATCGTTTACAACACTTACCAAATGTACAGGCATGATAAATTGGCATCGATATTAAATGACCATGAAATTGCCCAGAGCGAAGGCTTTATTTTAGGGGCAAAAATAGTACGTGGTGCCTACATGGAAAAAGAACGCAAACGCGCTATTGAAATGGGTTATAATTCGCCTATTCAGCCTGATAAAAAATCGACTGACTTAGATTATGACTCGGCATTGGATTATTGCACCAGTCATATTGAGCAGATAGCTTTTATAGCCGGTACGCATAATGAAGAAAGCTGTCGCTTATTAGCTGAACTGCTGGATACTAAAGGGATAGATCATAAACATCCGCATGTGTACTTTTCACAATTGCTGGGCATGAGCGATAACCTGAGTTTTAACCTTGCCGATGCGCAGTACAATGTGGCCAAATACGTGCCTTACGGTCCAATAAAGGCTGTGTTGCCGTACCTGTTCCGCCGTGCTCAGGAAAATACCGCTATTGCCGGCCAAATGAGCCGCGAGTTAAGCTTGATTGTAAAGGAACGGGAAAGAAGAAGCGGCAAATAGAATCAAGAATTAAGAGTCAGGAATCAAGACAGGAAATATGAAGGTCGTTGCTTAGCAATGGCCTTTTTTGTTTTTTGTGGGTTGATGAAAAAAGTTTTATGCTTTTGTCCAACGCCGCGCTTACCATTTGTTATTGGAGTATAATTCAATATATTTATTAACCCTGTTGCTTTTCGCAACTAATTAAAATCAAAACAAAATGAACGAGTACTTAGTAATTATGCGCCTGGATTTGATCACCAAGGATGTACAGCCCTCGCCAGAGCAAATGGAAGGCTACATGAAAATGTACCAGGATTGGGTAGGGGGCATAGCGGCTCAAAACAAATTTGTTGGCGGCACGGGTTTGGCCACTGAAGGCAAGGTTATTAAACCCAATAACGTGATCACCGATGGTCCTTTTGCCGAGGTGAAAGAATCGATAGCGGGTTTTATAACAATTAAAGCTAAGGATTTGGAAGAGGCAGTAAACCTGGCTAAAACCTGCCCTATATTGTACGGCGAAGGGAACAGCGTTGAAGTTAGGCAGATTAGTGGCCATCACATGGATAAATGATATTGTTGTAGCTAAACTGTTTTAGCAAATTAGCAAAATAATAATTGAATTTATTGTAGCTAAATTGGTTTAGCTTAGCTTTTGTAAATTGTATGAACCAGGGAGAGTTGATACCACACCTTTTCAGGACCGAGTACCGCAAAATTGTAGCGGTGCTTTGTAACCGTTTTGGGTTTGATGGGGTAGAAACCGCCGAGGATATCGCCAGCGAAACATTTTTAACAGCTTCACAAACCTGGGGTATTACCGGCGTTCCGCCAAATCCGATAGCCTGGTTGTACAGCGTGGCCAAAAATAAGGCACGCAACCATTTGCAGCGTTTAAATACGTTTAAAGCCAAAGTATCGCCACAGATTATAAACGACACAACTGATAGCTATGAAACAGAGATCGACCTATCGCCCCAAAACATAAATGACAGCCAGTTGCAAATGATGTTCACCATCTGCAATCCGGCTATTCCTGCCGAAGCGCAAATTGGTCTTTCTTTACGTATCCTTTGCGGTTTTGGTATCCAGGAAATTGCCGATGCCTTTTTGAGTAATAAGGAAACAATCAACAAGCGCTTGTTTAGGGCGAAGGAAAAGCTCAGGGAGTTGAAAGTTAAAATAGAATTACCTGGTCCCACAGCAATAGATGAACGCCTGGAACCGGTATTAGCCACTATTTATTTACTATTTAATGAGGGATATTATTCCGTAAGTCAGAACAACACACTCCGAAAAGAACTATGCCTTGAGGCCATGAGGTTGTGTACCATGCTTGTAGAGAACGCGCATACCAACAAGCCCCCGGTAAACGCTTTGCTTGCGCTGATGTGTTTTCACGCCTCACGATTTGATGCCCGGTATAGTGAAAACGGCGTGCAGATTTTATATGAAGAACAAGATGTTAACTTATGGAACGCCGATATGATTAGTAAAGGCGCATACTTTTTAAAGGCTGCAGCAACCGGTAATCAATTGTCAAAATATCATCTTGAGGCTGGCATAGCTTATTGGAATACCCGCAAAGAGGATACAAAGCAGAAATGGGAGGGTATTTTGCAGTTTTACAACAGTCTTTTGCAAATTGAATATTCGCCGGTAGCGGCTTTGAACCGTACTTACGCGCTTGCAAAAGTTAAAGGAAAAGCAGAGGCGATTGTAGAGGCCGAAAAATTGGAACTTAAGGATAATCACTTTTACTTTGCACTGCTTGGCGAATTGTACGCCGGGATCAATAATGAGATGGCCAGGCAACATTTGGAGAGAGCACTTGCCCTGGCCAAAACGCAAAATGATAAGCAGGCTATAAAAAAAAGAATAGACCGCTTATCTGCTTAGCTGTTTACCCGGAATCTTCAATCTTTTTTACTTTCCGTAACTATGTTTTTGTGTTGTTGATAACCTCTTTTTAGTCATATGAATAACATGAACTAAACAATTTAAACTTTTTAGATGCGTTGTTGTTGTAAGTACTATGTTGGTCATAAATTTATTATGATCTTTAATAAAAAATAGTCTATACCATGAAGATACTTCGTTTATTGCCACTGGTTGTAATAATAGCAGTGGTAACCCAGGGTTGCGTTAGCAACAAAAAGTACGCCGAATTACAAGGCAACTACACCCAGTTACAAAACAGCACGCAGGATTTAAGTGTTAAATACCAGCGCAGCGAACAAGCGCTTGCTGTAGCAAACGGCAGGATTGCCAGTCTTGATGAGCAAATTGCTGCCGCCAAAACAAACGCGCTTGGCTTACAGGATGCGTTGAACAAATGTTTGGCAGGTAATAACCAGGGTGGGGCAAACATTTCTAAATTAGTTGACGAGATTAACTCATCAAATAAATACATCCAATACCTGGTAAATACTAAAAACAAAAGCGATTCGCTTAATGTGGTGCTAACCAATAACCTCACCCGCTCGTTAAGTAAAGAAGACGCGCAGGGTGTGGATGTACAGGTACTTAAAGGTGTGGTGTATATTTCCTTATCTGATAATATGTTATATAAATCAGGTAGCTATGAAATTTCTGATAAAGCAGGCTCGGCCTTGTCAAAAATTGCTAAGATCATCACCGATTACTCTACCTATGATGTATTGATTGAAGGTAATACCGATAACGTGCCAATTAAACAAACCAACATCCGCAACAACTGGGATTTGAGTACTTTAAGGGCATCATCTGTAGTACAGGCATTGCAAAATACCTATAATGTTGATCCTAAGCGTTTAACCGCGGGCGGTCGTGGCGAATACAACCCAATTGCCGATAATGCCACACCAGCAGGCAAAAGCCAAAACAGGCGTACACAAATTATCATCACTCCAAAACTCGATCAGTTTATGGATTTAATTGGTAAAGCACCTGCACCGGGCGCAACTACGGCGCCAGCTGCTCCGGCTCAATAACAGTTTAACAGATTTATAATAAAAACGGCCCCGGCATTTTGCCGGGGCCGTTTTTATTAATGTGTGGAATTTGTATTGTTAAAATCTAAAATTTAAAGAGAAATAAGGATACCAACCTTCTTCCGAATGCCCTGCTAATAGCTGCACAACTGTTAAGCCTGCCGGTTCAAAATACAAACCACCGCCAACACCGTTGTGCCACTTGTCTGAGTTTTCTTCCTTAATCCATACCCGGCCGGTATCGTAAAAGCCCATCAGGCCCAGTTCGCCGGGGAGTATATAGCTTGATATATTGGTTAACCTGATGCGGGTTTCGAAGTTATTGTAAGCCATATGCTGGCCGGCAAACCTAAACTGCCTGTAACCTAATAAATTGCCTTCGCCACCTAAAAATAACGATTGGTAAAATGCAGATTTACCTGCGGTTACACCACCGCCAATCCTATCTGCTAAAACCACAGCGCTACCTAAGCTTTGGTAAACACCAAACTCGGGAATAACCTGCAGGTATGATTTTGAATTGTTATTTAAACCTGCATAGCCCTGTACTTTAACGTTTAGGTAAGTACCAGATGTTGGCAGCATTTTATTATTGCGCTTATCATTGATGAATACCGCTACAACACCGGCATGCACTTTGGCTTTATCTACCGTTAGGCTATCGTACGATTTAATGAGCGATGTGTTATTAATAAAGCGTCCCACATTATCTTCGGCATTATAGTGGTAGTATTGCAATGATGGCCCTATGCTAAAGCTGGTGCCTTTAGCACCTTTCCACCTAAAGGCAGGATCAAGCTGATAGGTATTAAAGCGCGTACGATAATAACGTACGTAATCGCCGCTTTTATCAAATTGGGTTTCGTTGCCGCGGCCAAAAAAGTTGATAGTATTATCAGGAGCTTTTATCACGGCGTTTATGGTAAAATCTGCCGGACCAAACGCATGAATCCACTCGCCGGTATAATTTAGGCTGAACGCCTTGGTTGAAAACGAATGGCTGATCAGCAACTGCTGCATATCATTATAAGGCAGCTTTCTGAAGCCATTTTGGTGTGTAAACCTAAAGCCCGCGCCAAATATAAAACCGTCATCTTTGTTAAGGCCCACATCAACCAAAGGCATCCAAACACTGATAGGATTAACGGGTAGATAGGCGGTGTTTGCACTATCCTTTGATAAGTGTACACTTACGTTTTGTTGATCACCGGTAACCTGTATATCATCACCACGATCATAAATAGCAACCTTGTTTTTGGATTTTACAATGTTGTACTCTTTATGGCCAAGGCTATCCACAAAACGTAGTTTGATAGGAGAGGACTGGTTATTTAATATCACCCTGTCGCTTCCTTCACCGGTGTAAATCCTGATCTCTTTGGTAATTGCAGGATCAAAATTGGCGTTGATGATAGTATCCTTAACGTTGCCGCTTTTGGTAATTTTGTTAATGGCTATGTTTAAACCATCGCCGGGAGCATCAGTTATGCTGATCTGCTCATTTTTATTACTGGTATGGATGTCAATTATCCGGTTGATGAAACGGTAATAATAATCCATCGCTGCCGGGATGTTAGCGCGCCTTTCTTTAAGCTGTTTAAAAAGTTCATCATGCCTTAGCTTATAAGCTGATGCCGGTAAACGTTTAAGACCTTGCTCTAACACATCATCTGTTTCAACAGCCACAAAATCATTTACAATTTTCATCCAGTCTTTGTAACTCATTCGTGCCGACGGATAACGGTCAAGGAAAACGGCGGTCCACAAAGAAAATCTCACATCGTTTATTTCGCCGCCATAGCCTTGTAAATAAGGAACAAGCCATTGGCTTGATGCAAGACTTGGCAACACACCCTGGTTAATGTAAAAAGCCTGGTCGCGGTCGCGTGGAACAGCGGTATAAACTTTTTTACCATCCTCTTTATCTTTGGTAAAACGCCAGTTATCATCATGTCTGTCCCAATCGCCAACCAGCAGGTCGAGGCAGCGTGCGGTTAACCAGGCATGGCTATCAAATGAATTATCGTTATCGTCATAAAGGTCCTGCATTACATCCTGCACATTTTTTGATTTGCCGGTTGGTTCCCGCTCCTCAAACAAACACACCTTGCCCGCAAACGTAGCGTTGTATTTACCCAGGTTTTTATCGCCCGATACTACACCTATAATGGGGCTAGCATGCGGCACGCCTGCTGCAATAGCCAACGGCGGCACTATAAGCGCCGAGAAGGGATGTTGCGCGCTCATGGCATCAAGCTCCCAATCGGCAGCGAAGGTTTGTCTTAGTTGCACAGGCAGGGTTTTAGATGGATCTTTCTCTACGCTTCGCAATACCCATTCTTTGCCGGTAGGGTCAATCATTCTTAAGGATGTGGTTTGAAAACCACCGCCCAATTGTTCGGGCGTAAGGCCCCCCTGTAGTTGAGAAATGCGCAGAACAGGAAGTTTGGTAAGGGTGCTCCACTCTTTACGGTAATTTTCACCAAATAACCAGCGGTGAATACCTGTTACTTTATCATACTGAGGATGCACCCGCACTTCAACACTGTCCTGGGGTATATAGCCGGCTATAGGACCGTCCTGTGCTTTGGCAGCTGCAGATAAAAGACCAATTGTTAAAACAAGTAAAGTTTTTTTCATGTGGTATAGGTTGATTATATGTAATATCAAATAGTTTTTTGCTTATACCATAATATAGCATAGGCTTTTCAAAATCAAGGCAATTTCGCAACACCCATTTGTGTATAAAGATAAAGGCTGCCTGCCATATATTTATATACCGTATACTAAACTTATGCCGTTTTGTATTTTGCAGTAAATCAGTTCTTTAAGCATTTGAGACTTTGATGTTATTTCGATATGTCGTTTTTTTTGGCAAAAAGACGATATATCGTCACCATTTTACGGTAGCGGGTAAATAGATTATAGGTAATTACAAGATGTAGAGCTGTAAAACTATGCCCTGGCAATTAACAACATTGCTTCCTCGCGCGATTTATTTTCAATAGCCATCACAAACTCTATTGGGCCGCCGCCCTTGCCGCAGCCAAAGCATTGAAACTGGTTTTTCTCTGGTGACACCATTAATGACGTAGCAAGATCTTTATGAAATGGGCAACGGCCTTTTAAGTTGCGGCGACTTTGCTCTAACAAAATATATTTGGAAACAATTTTAACAAGATCAACTTGCGCGGATAAAATATTCTGATCTGAAGACATGTTATTTTTATACTTTTTAACCCGCCCGGGCAGGAGGGGCGAAAATAATATATAGCTGGAGGCTATAAAATAGGAAATTGAAATTGTGGAAAACTATTAAACCCACACATAAAAGGCGTAATAATTTTACACAATAACTACAGTTAGAAAGTTTTTTTTGTATCATTACAAATGCGATTTTACACCGGGTGCTGCTCCCTGATGCTCATCTTATTTTCAATTGTTAATCCGGATAAAACCGTTGCTGCCCCAATTTTGGCAGCCAAGGTGAAGGCCGTAAACAAATCCAGGAAACATAAAGCTGCCGACAGTATCAGTATCCTAACCGGTGATACTTTACCAGAAGACCTCATCTCTTTTGCGCGTACGCTAACCGGTATTAATTACAGGTACGGCTCAACCAATCCGCTCAGGGGCTTTGATTGTTCGGGCTTTGTAAACTACGTTTTTAATCATTTTGACATTGCCGTTCCGCGCAGTTCCGGAGATTTTTTATCTGCCGGGCATGTGGTTGATTTGAAAGACGCCAAACCAGGCGACTTGATCTTATTTACCGGAACAGGTGGCGGTGGCCGTAAAAGGCATAAAAGACATTCGGGCGCGGTAGGTCATATCGGCATTATGATATCTTCTATTGATGAGGGCTTTAAATTTATTCATTCTACATCGGGCGCGGCAAACGGAGTTACCGAAACCGAATTAAATGATTATTATATGGGCCGGTTTGTGAAAATTATCCGCGTATTCTCCCAAAACGACGAGGCCGCTACTCCGGCAGCTGCCGATCTTTCCAGCTTATAATTTAAGGTTACAGGTTTTCAACAACGTAGGCGATGATGAAATTCATTCGCTAAATTTGGGCTGATTTCTGTTTTGGGCAGAGGTTTTATTAAAAAGGTAAGCGCATGGTGTTGGAGCCTATTCAGGAACTCATTATTAAATTTATTGAAAATACCAACAGGCCTATATTCCTTACGGGAAAGGCCGGTACCGGTAAAACTACTTTTCTTCGCTATATAAGATCAAACACCACTAAAAATCTGGCTGTTGTTGCGCCTACCGCTGTAGCTGCAATTAACGCGGGTGGGGTAACAATTCATTCGTTTTTCCAGGTACCTTTCGGTCCGCAGGCACCTGCCACAACCTCACAAGAACTAAATGACCTTGCCCCACGGCAAATTAGCCAGGAAAAAGATAAGGTTTTAAAATACCTTGATCTGCTCATTATTGATGAGATTAGTATGGTGCGTGCAGATACGCTGGATTATATTGATTCGGTACTGCGGCAGGCCAAAGGATCAAATCGGCCGTTTGGAGGAGTGCAGCTGTTAATGATAGGCGATCTTTTTCAATTGCCGCCCGTTTATGAAAAGGACTGGCCGGTATTAAGGAATTTTTATACTGGTCCGTATTTTTTTGACAGCCTCGCGTTTAAAAAGTTCCCGGTACTCACCTTTGAACTTACACAGGTATACCGCCAAAAAGACCCTGTATTTGTCGAAATTCTGAATAATATCAGGAATGGTTATGCCGCCAATGAACTTTTAAACAAGTTAAATGAGCGTTTTGATACCAACCTAAACGCCAATTGGTTAAAAGATTATGTAACACTATCTACCCACAACAGGTTGGTTAACGATATCAACCAGCAAAGGTTGGAGGAGTTAGCGGGTGATGCTTTTACTTTCAAAGCGGTGATTACCGGCGACTTTCCTAAAGAGGGCTATCCCGCCGAAGAGGAACTGATACTTAAAGTTGGTGCCCAGGTGATGTTTATTAAAAATGATAGCTCGGGCAAAAAACAATATTACAACGGTCGTACCGGCAGGATCACTACTATTGGTCCGGGAAGTATCCGCCTAAGCTTTTTGGATGATGGATCGGAGTTTGAGGTTGTGCCGGAGATTTGGCAAAATGTGAAGTACGCGCTGTCTGAAACGGATCAAAAAGTAAATGAAACTAATAACGGATCTTTCAGTCAATACCCGCTTAGGCTGGCCTGGGCCATTACCATTCACAAAAGCCAGGGTTTAACGTTTGAAAAGGCGGTAATTGATGTTGACGCCGCGTTTGCCTTCGGCCAAGCCTATGTGGCGCTGAGCCGGTGCCGTACATTGGAAGGGATGATCCTGAAATCGCCGGTACGGCCGGAGAATATCCGGACCGACCCCGAAATCATTCGCTTTATGCAAAATGCCGGTAATCAAATGCCTGATGAGCAACTGTTGCAAACAACCATTCATGATATTGAAGCAGAAGAGTTAGCCGATATCTTTGATTTTTCGATGCAGACGGGCGGCTGGAAACAGCTTAAACCCATTTTATTGGAAAAGGAAGCAAAAGATAGCCCGTTAAGCAACCAGGTACAGCAAACGGAAGTAGTTCTATTGCAGGAGATCAAAGCAATAGGAGATAGGTTTATCAGGAAGGAGTTATCTGCTTTACCTAAAGATGAGCCTATATGGAGCAATACCGCCTTTACAGCTAGGTTAAAAAACGCCGCCGCCTATTTTGTAGCAAAATTGAACATCTTCGCTACAGCGATTAACGGATTTTACACGGCCAAAAATCCAAATGATTTGCCGGCCGAATTTTATGACAGCCTTAATTATTTGATGGTTAATTTAAAGGCGAAGACTGCCGCTTTTATTCGTATGCCCATAGCATCGGCAACTGCTGATGTTTTATCGTCGGTTAAGGAAGCAGGCATCAGCTATAAACCAATTTATAAAAACTGGAATGCCAAAGAGTTGCCTAAAGAAAAGGAAATTGTAAATCCCGAGCTTTATAAACAGTTACTTAACTGGCGCAAGGAAACCAGCACGCAACGCAAAATATTGGAACATACGCTGGTATCAGAAAACATGCTCAGGGATATTACCGCGAAATTACCACGCACGTTAAACCAGCTTTCGCAGGTGAAAAGTTTTGGCGATGCAAAGGCAACAGATTTTGGCGATCAGATCCTGAAATTGATCAGAACTTACCTGGGTGAGGGCGATCTGTTTTCTTAAAGTGTTTTAGTAGCGCGGAATCTCGGGGCCGTTATAAGGATTTTCCAAAGCGTTTTTGATACGTAACAACTGGTGTTTGTGACGCCAGTTTTCTGGGTATAAATTCATATTGGTAAGCAATTGTTTAACCCGATCTGCAACGTTGAGTTGTGTTGTGGCACGGTCTAATCGCAGCTCGGCGGGTAATTGGGTGTTACTGAAATAATCGCTTAATTCCTCAAAAGTCATAGAGCAAAGTTAACAAACATTTTATTTTTCTCTTATAAATTCAAACGCCGTGTAGGGAAGATTTTAAAGATTTGCGTGGTAAAAGGTAGCTCCTACGGAGCAAAAAAAATGAAATATTTGTTCTACAAATAGGTAGCCGCCATGCGGCAATGTTGTTAAATTAAAGAATTTGAAATGCGCCGATAGGCGCAAAATATCGTTAGTAACGATAAACCCAAATGAAAAGCTTGCCGTTAGGTACGCAACATCGTCAGTTTCGTACCTAACGGCACGAAGGCTCGGGTACCTGTTCTTTTCTACCGACATTAAACCCCGATGGAGTTCTCTTAACTTAATGACATTGCGTTACCGGGCAATTTTTTGTTTTATCAAATATTCAATGCCGCATAGCGGCTACCCGTTTGTAGAAATAAATGAACCAGACGAGATGCCGCATCGCGGCTACCTGTTGTGTGCTCGTTGAAAGATCTCTCTTTATATGAAAATGATAAGAGTGCTTTTACTGAAACGCCCTGCCATTATTTGGCAAGGCGTTTTTGGCATTTAAACTATATCTTAGTTAACCGTTTTCTGAATCTCTTGCCCCATCGGTTTTTGAAACCTTTTTACCGCTCTTTTGCTTTGTTAAATTTTGCATCATGGCTTCGGCTACTTCTATGAAAACTGATAACTTTTCTTCGCTGATACCGGTGTTTGCCAGTTCGTTTACCTCTTTTACCTTTTTTTCAATGTAAGGAATGGTTTTAAGCGCGGTTGGCGATAACGAGATGAGGTGCTGTCGCCTGTCGTCGGGGTTAGTCCTTACCATCACTACCTGGTTTTCTTCCATCGAAAATATGATATGCGCTACCCGCGATTTATCGATATGCAGTAATGCGGCTAATTGATTTTGGGTGATTGGTTGTTTTTGTTTAGCCAGCATAAGTAACACTTCAAAATGGTGGTCTGCCTTTATAGAAGATAGCTCCCGGCTGATGTTACGGGTATAAAAATAATTGATCAACCTTAAATTTTGCGATAGCAGTTCTGTGTTCTTCATCTTTGTTTTGCTACAGTGTTAATTTGTTTGTCGTGATGCCTTGTATTCATCATGCTGTGCTTTTGCTTCTGCAATATCATATTCCAATTCAGGATCAATGTTTTGTGCTTCCACTTTTTTTGCTTTTTCCATCAGTTCTTCATGATGTTCCTGTAAGTAAGCAAGCTGTTTTTTACCGTACGAAAATCGGGTAAACAACACAAAAAGCACGGGCACAATAAATATGGAAATGGTAGATGAGGCAATCATTCCCCCTAAAACAGTTACGCCTATGGTGTTACGTGATTCGGCGCCTGCACCGGTGGCTAATACCAGCGGTAATACACCAAGGATAAACGCGAGTGATGTCATGATGATTGGCCGTAACCTTAGTCGTACGGCTTCTAAGGTCGATTTCACCAGCTCTTCGCCACGGTCGACCCTTATTTTGGCAAACTCCACAATAAGGATGGCATTTTTTGCCGAGAGACCTATCAGCGTAATTAAACCAATCTGCGCGTAAACATTATTGGTAATGGTTGGCACCACAGTAAGTGCCAGGATAGCACCAAAGGCGCTTATAGGCACCGCCAGCATCACCGAAAAGGGTACCGACCAGCTTTCATACAAAGCCGCCAGGAACAGGAATACGAACATGATAGAGAACATGAAAATGTAAACCGTAGTCGATCCCGCTTTTAACTCCTCGTAACTCAGTCCCGAAAACTCGTAAGTGTATCCGCGTGGTAATGATTTGGCGGCTAATTCCTTCAAAGCCTCAATGGCCTGTCCGCTGCTGTAGCCGGGTGGGATAGAACCGTCAACTTCGGCCGAACGGAAGATGTTAAAGTGAGTGATCAATGGCGCAGCCACAATAGGCTTGTAGCTAATCACCGCGCTTAAAGGCAGCATTTGCCCTGCTGAATTACGCACGTAATATTTATTCATGTTGGAGATCAGTGCCCGATAGGCAGTATCGGCCTGCACAACTACGTGATAGGTACGGTTATATAAGGTAAAGTTGTTTACAAACAAACTCCCCATATAAGCCTGCATGGTAGAGAAAACATCAGATATGTTGATGCCTAACTTCTCGCATTTCTCCCTATCGACATTCAACTGATAGCTTGGTGTATGCGCTGAAAAGTAACTGTAAGCACCTGCCGTAGCGGGATTGGCTTTCGCGGCGGCCACAAACTTTTTCACCACTTTTTCAAAGGTGTAAATATCATCGGTTGAGTTGCCCTGCTCAATTTGCATACTAAAACCGGCAGCCTGACCAATACCTCTGATTGGGGGCGGCTGGGCCACTACCACGTTGGCATTTTTAATACCTGCTTTGGCTATCTTTTGCTTGATAATATTCATTAATCCCGGTACACGTGTATCGGGTGTAGTACGGTCATCCCAGGGAGTGAGCATGCAAAACATGGACCCGTTATTAGAGTTGGCACCACCATTCAGGATATTAAAGCCCGATATAGCCGTATAATGCTGAATGCCCTTTGTGGAAGCCACAATTTTCATCAGCTTGTTCATTACGGTTACAGACTGGATGGTTGATGAAGCCTCCGGTAATTGGTAAGTTACATACAAGCGCCCGCCATCTTCTGCCGGCACAAACCCAGAGGGCTTTATTTTAAACAGCAGCACCGTACCTACACAAATACAAACCAACAAAATAACAATATACCGTGCGCCTTTAATGCTTTTGTGTACGCCGTTGGTATATTTAAAAGTTAGCCGTTCAAAAAAGCGGTTAAAGCCCCTGAAAAATCTATCGAGCCAGTTGGATTTATCGGTAACCGGCTTGGTTGGTTTTAGCAGTAAGGTACACAGCGCCGGCGTTAATGATAGCGCTATGAATGCCGAAAGCATAACCGAAATGGCAATGGTAATAGCAAACTGCTGGTACAAACGCCCAACTATCCCCGGAATAAAACCTACCGGCACAAACACCGATGCCAGGATCAATGCGATAGCGATCACCGGTGCCGAAATCTCCTTCATGGCATGATACGTAGCCTCTTTGGGCGACATGTGCTGCTCATCAATATAATGCTGCACCGCCTCAACAACAATAATAGCGTCATCCACCACAATACCTATCGCCAGTACAAAACCAAACATGGTTAAGGTATTAACAGTAAAGCCCAGCGGTATAAAGAAGATGAAAGTAGCCAATATGGATACCGGGATAGCCAAAATAGGGATAAGCGTTGATCGCCAGTTTTGCAGGAACAAAAACACCACTATAGCCACCAGTATTAAGGCCTTTATCAGTGTACCTATCACTTCCTGCATCGATACTTTGATAATGGTTACCGATTCAAAAGGTACCACATAGTCAACATCCTTAGGGAACGATTTTTTTAATTTGGCCAAAGCCGCATATACGTTCTCGGCAGTTTGCAAAGCATTACTTCCTGGCGATTGATAAATCTGGATGGTGGAGGCCCGGTTGCCATCAACAAAGGCATTGCTTGAGAAGGTAAACTTGCCTAATTCAACGCGGGCTACATCTTTCAGGTGCACCAACTCGCTGGTGCCGGGGATGCTTTTCACCACAATGTTTTCATAATCCTTCACCTTACTGATCATCCCGTTAACCAGTATACCCGTTTCATAGGTTTGATTGGCATCCTGCGGTGGCGCACCTACAGAGCCAGCGGCCACATAAACGTTTTGGGCATTAAGCGCGGCGGTAACATCGGCAGGTGTTAAACCATAGGATGCCATTTTATCGGGATTCATCCATATGCGCATACTGAAATTATCTGTACGCGCGCTTACATCGCCTACACCGGGTACACGCAATATGGCATCCTGTATAAACGTACTGGTGTAGTTATCTAAAAAGGTAATATTATGGCTGTGCTTTGGAGAGTAAATAGCCACCAGCATCAGCTGATCGGGATTACTGGCACGTACCGTTAAGCCCAATTTACTTACTACAGATGGCAGGAGCGGGGCGGCGATTCCCACACGGTTTTGTACGTTAAGCGCTGCTATATGCACATTGGTCCCTATTTTAAAAGTTACCCTGATGCCCATGCTGCCGCTATTGGTACTGGTGCTGGTCATGTATTCCATACCCGGCGTGCCGTTTACCTGTTCTTCAATAGGCGTGGCTATATTTTGCTCCACGGTTTGCGCGTCGGCACCCGTGTATGACCCGTTAACCGATACACTTGGCGGCGATATATTGGGGTATTGATCAACCGCGAGGTTAACCAAACAGATCACCCCGGCAATCATCAACACCAGCGATATTACGATGGCGGTTACGGGCCGCTTTATAAATGTATTTGAAATCATCCTTAATTAGCTTTTATGTAATGCACGGGATTTTTCAATCTCATATTCCAGTTCGGGGTCTATATTCTGGGCTTCTACTTTCTTGGCTTTCTCTGCCAGGTCGTTTTTGTGCGCTTGCAGATATTCCAGTTTTTCTTTACCGTACGAGAAGCGGGTGATAAGCACAAATAGCACAGGCACAATAAATATGGCCAGTGTAGATGCTGCTATCATACCACCCAAAACGGTAAAGCCTATGGTTCTGCGGGCTACAGCGCCGGCACCAGTGGCTAATACCAATGGCAATACGCCCAAAACAAAGGCAAGCGAAGTCATGATAATTGGCCGCAAACGGAGGCTTACCGCTTCTAATGTTGATTTAATGAGTTCCTCGCCCATATCAACCCTTACCTTGGCAAACTCCACAATCAGGATGGCGTTTTTAGCCGCCAGACCTATAAGCGTGATCAACCCTATTTGCGCGTAAACGTTATTGGTTAAGCTTGGTACCAGCACCAGCGCCAGGATAGCCCCCATGGCGCCTATCGGCACTGCCAACAGAACCGAAAATGGTACCGACCAACTTTCGTACAGCGCCGCCAGGAACAGGAACACAAAGGTGATAGAGAACATAAAAATGTAAATGGTTGTCGACCCAGCCTTGATCTCCTCATAACTCAGCCCCGAAAATTCATAATCGTAACCCTCGGGCAAAGTTTTTTTTGCCAGTTCCTGCATAGCGGCTATGGCCTCGCCACTGCTATGTCCTTCGGCTGCCGATCCATCAACTTCGGCCGTGCGGAAAATATTGAAATGAGATATCAGCGGCGGCGCATCAACAGGTTTATAATTCATCAATGTACCCAACGGCACCATATCGCCGGCCGAGTTGCGCACATAATATTTGTCCATATTGGCCACCACTTTACGGAAAGCCGTATCGGCCTGTACCACTACGTGGAAGGTGCGGTTGTAAGTAGTAAAATCATTAATGTATAAGCTACCCATATAAGCCTGGATAGTAGTAAACACATCGGCCACATTAACGCCCAGTTTTTCGCATTTTTCCCTGTCGACAGTTAAGCTATAGTTAGGCGTGTGCGAAGTGTAAAAAGTGAAGGCCTTGGAGATCACCGGATTTTTATTGGCGGCGGCCACAAACTTATCTACCACTTTTTGAAAGTCTTGGAGGTTATCTGTAGTGCTGCGCTGTTCAATTTGCAGGCTAAAGCCCACCGTTGTACCAATACCCGGTAAAGGGGAGGGTTGGATCACTTCCACATTGGCATCCCGGATTCCGGCATCGGCAATCCGTTTTTGCAGTTCGCCTATGATGCCGGGCACCTGTTCTGTTGTTTTGCCGCGCTCATCCCAGGGGGCAAGCTGACAATAAATGGTACCGTTATTGGAGTTACTTGCATTGGTTACCACGTTTAAGCCTGATAGCGCCGCATAATGCGCTACACCTGGTGTTGAGCCGATAACTTTCATTAGTTTCGACATCACCTCAACAGACCTTGCCGTAGAAGAGGCCGGCGGCAATTGAAACGTAACGTATAAATTGCCATCATCCTCTGAAGGGATAAAGCCCGACGGCTTATGCTGAAACAGGAAGAAGGTAGCTACGCAGATGCATAACAGTAGAATTACGATAAAGCGCGATGCCTTGATGCTCTTTTTTACACCCTCGGTATACCTGTCTGTTACCCTTTGAAACCAACTGTTGAATTTGAAAAACAGTTTGTTGATACCTTTAGCATCGGCATCAATGTGCGATGGTTTTAACAGTAGTGTACACAATGCCGGCGTTAACGATAAGGCGATAAATGCCGAAATAATTACCGATATGGCAATGGTGATGGCAAACTGCTGGTATAAACGTCCAACTATCCCCGGGATAAAGCCTACCGGCACAAACACCGCGGCTAAGATCAAAGCGATAGCGATAACCGGTGCTGATATATCTTTCATGGCCTGGTAAGTGGCCTCTTTGGCCGACATACCTTCATGATCGATATAGTGCTGTACCGCCTCTACCACAATAATGGCATCATCAACCACAATACCTATTGCCAGTACAAAACCAAACATGGTTAAGGTATTGATAGTAAAGCCCAATGGGATAAAAAAGCAAAACGTACCAAAGATGGATACCGGGATAGCCAGTACGGGAATTAGTGTAGATCGCCAGTTTTGCAGGAACAGGAACACTACAACAGCAACAAGTCCCAAGGTTTTTAATAAGGTACCTACCACATCTTCCATAGAAACTTTTACCACCGTAACCGATTCAAATGGTACACGGTACTGCACATCAGATGGAAAGTTGGTTTTCAATTTGGCCAAAGCCGCGTATACACCATTGGCAGTTTCTAAAGCGTTACTACCCGGTGCCTGGTAAATTTGCAGGTACGATGCTTTATGCCCGTCAACAAACGAGTTACTGGAAAAGGTAAATTTACCCAACTCAACCCTTGCCACATCTTTCAAATAAACCAATTGCCCGGTAGCCGGGATGGTTTTTACGATCACCTTTTCAAATTCAGACACCTTGCTTAACCTGCCATTCACCAGGATACCCAACTCGTAAGTTTGACTGGAAGCCTGCGGAGGCACACCGGCTGTACCAGCAGCAACCTGTACGTTTTGGGCGTTAAGGGCTGCGATAACATCAGATGGGGTTAGGCTGTAAGCCGCCATTTTATCGGGGTTCATCCAGATACGCATACTAAAATCATCCGTAAAGCGGTTAATGCTGCCTACGCCCGGAACCCGTAGCAAGGCATCCTGGATAAATATATTGGTGTAGTTATCTAAAAAAGTAATGTTATGCGTGCCTTTGGGCGCGTAAATGGCCACCATCATAAGCATACTTGGGTTTACCGCGCGAACAGTAAGGCCCAGCCTGCTTACAACAGCAGGCAATAGGGGGGTAGCAATACTCACCCTGTTTTGAACATCAAGGGCTGCAACATCTATATCCGTACCCATTTTAAAGGTTACGTTCATGCTCATTTGCCCGTTGTTGGTATTGTTGCTTTGCATGTATTCCATGCCCGGCGTTCCGTTCACCTGCTCTTCAATGGGCGTGGCAACAGTTTGTTCAACCGTTTGCGCGTCGGCACCGGTAAACTGGCCATTAACCTGTACAATAGGTGGCGTAATATCGGGGTACTGATCTATCGGCAGCATGAGGATACTCACAGTACCTGTAATAATCAACACAATAGATATCACGATGGCCGTTACAGGTCTTTTTATAAAAGTATTAGCGATCATAGGATGTCTTCGTCTAAATTTTTTGTTTGTGTTTTAACGTTATCACTAACGGGCCTTGCCACCGGCAGATGGACCTACCTTATTGGCAGTGGTTATTTTTGAACCATCGTGCAATAACTGCACGCCATCAACTATCACGCGTTCGCCTTCGTCAATACCACTTTTGATAATCATGTTGGGGCCAATGGTTTCGCCAACCTGAACCTTTTTCTGAAAGGCCACTAATTTTTTGATCTTGTTTTTGGCCGAATCGGCACCCGCTTTAGGGTTATTCATCATGGTATCTTTGGCGGTATACACAAAGTATTCGCCCATTTGCTCCACAACGGCTTTGCCCGGCACTACAATTTGCGGCCCTGGCTCCTGGTTGTGTACACGTACCACGCAGCTCATACCCACCCTTAACATACCTTTAGGATTGGGGAACACCAGCCTGATGGTGATTGCACCGGTTTGCGAATTAACCGCTCTATCAATCACCGCTATTTTACCGTTAACCGGGTAAAGCGAGTTATCGGCTAACAAAATGGTGAAGAGTGAATCGGTTGGTTCATGCTTGTTTTGCTGCAGGCGCTCAAATTTAGGCAGCTGTTTTTCGTTGATCACAAAATCGACAGCCATCGGGTTATCGGTTGATATGGTATTTAATACCGTAGTGCCAGCTGTTACCACATTACCCAATTTTACCTGACTTAAGCCGATGGTACCATCAAAAGGCGCATATACATCGGCATAACCTAAATTGGTTTTAGCTGTTCTTACCGCCTGGTCTGCCGATTTTACCTGGCTTTTGGCATTTTCAAGCGTGATTACGGCATGATCGTACAGTTGTTTAGCAACGGCGTTGTATTTATTGAGGTACTCATAACGGTCGGCATCCTGCTGGGCCTGCGTTAATGTACCTTCGGTAACTTTGCGGTTGGCTACAGCGGCATCATAGCTATCCCGGTAAATCCGCTTGTCAATTTCATACAGCTTTTGCCCTTTTTTCACTTCGGTTCCCTCGGTAAAAAATATGCCGGTGATGGCACCCTGCACCTGTGGTAAAAGGCTCACCTGGCTTAGTGCAGCTGTGGTTGATGGGTACTTATCATAATACAATACCTTTTTGGCCTTTACTTTGAAAAGGTTTACGGGCACTTCGGTATTTTGAGGCGGCTGCTTTTGCTGGCAGGCTGCAAAAAGTAAAATACTTATAACAATGGCATTTAAAAATACGCGCTTCATGGACTTGGTTTTTTAGTATTAATAAGTGATATCTCCCATCGCTTTCTCCAGGTCAATTTTGCTTGATAGCAGCTGGAAAAGCGAGTTAGTGTAATTGATTTCGGCTGTGATCAGGTTTGATTCGGCAGTGATCACGTTAAGATAGGCTACAATGCCTTGTTTGTATTGCAGGTTTACCACAAAGTAAACGCGCTTGGCCATAGCCACATTTTTACGCTGCACATTAAAGCTAAACAGGTTGCTCTTATAATCGGCCAGGCCGGTGGCATACTCCTTATATAATTGCGATTTAAGATCAACCTCATCCCAATGGATCAGTTGCTCCTGCAATTGCGATTTGCGCACATTATGTACCCTTGCAAAACCCGTAAATATTGGAATGCTTAACGATACGCCAACAATTGAGCTTGGATATGATTTTGACAGCAGGTTTGAAAAATTGTTGTTGGCGTATTGCAAACTGTAATTGAAAAAGCCCGATATAGTTGGCAGATAAGCGTACTTGTAGTAATTGGTAAGCTGTGTTTGCAAATCTTTGCGGGTTTCAACCTGGCGGTACTCAATCCGCTTTTCATATTGCAACTGGCGGGTAGTATCAATCTGGATATCGGCCATCATTTGGGTGGTATCGATACTTACATTAAAATCTTTCCCGGGTTCGTAACCCATCAGCTGTTTTAAGGCCGTGTACTGGGGGATGATATTTTCATTAGCCTGTTTTAGCTGGGCTGCCGAATTATTGAGCGTGATGGTAGCTTGCAGGTAATCGGTTTCGTCAACTATTCCCCCTTTATATTGATGGTAGGTATCTCGCAGGTTTTTACCTAGGCGGGTGGTATCTTCCTTCAATACATTAATTTGCTGTAAGGTGAGCAATACATTGTAAAACGATTTGCTTACCGCCGAAACCAGGAATATTTTGGTACTATCGGTAACCTGTTGAGCCTGCTTCACCAATAAAGGCGCGCTTTTAGCCGCATACAAAAGGCTGGGACTTAAAATAGCCTGCGATACCGCTAACTCCGGGATAAAAGTGTTGGTATAGCTACTACGCACTGTACTGGCAGATCCCGTGCCTGTTGTAGTGGTGGTACCCGTATTAGTTGAGATATTAGCATTTGATTGCTGTATATAATGTACCACATTGCCATTGGCATTTACCTGCGGCAACCATGCCGCCAAATTGATGGAGTTGGTGGTACGGGCAATATCCGTACTTATCAAAGCTTTGTTTAAAGCAGGTTGATGTATTAAGGCGTAGTCAATACATTGTTTTAAGGTTAAATACTCGCCGCTATTTTTACCGGCATCGGTAGCATTGGGCATTATCGGGAAACCCACCGTACTGGTATCTGGTACGTTTTCGGGTACAGGAAATTGCTTCTTCTTGTTATTTTGAGCTACAGCGGTTAATGACAAAGAAAGCAAGCCTGCAAATAAAAACGGCCTTAAACCATAAATATTAATTTGTATGCGCATCATGGCAAAACAGGTTGATGTATAGCGAATGACCTTTAGCAGTCATCCTGGTTAAATTTTTAAGAAGGAAACGAAATTTGAGCGCTGCAAAATTTCACTGCCGGTTAAAAAGGCAATGATTTGTTACACAATATTTACAGATGCAAAGCGTAGGTCAACAACGCCACACCGGCAAATTCAAAAAGATAGGAAAACTCAAATCCTGAGCATACGCAGGTTGAGATAAGAAGAGGGCGTATGTGAATATACGGCGGCTAAAGTGCCATTTGGCTTTTTAGCAATAATTAAAAATGTACCACTAACAAGCAGGAAAGCAAAAAACAAAATCAATATCCTGGTAGGTGCCGCCAAGCTTTTGCGACTTTCAAATGAATGGAAACTTCTTTGAAACGGAACCCTGGACTGACTGGTGTTAGTGTTTTTGTGCAGAAAATCTACAGATGATGAATGCGTGTTAAAAGCATCGTTCTGCCTCGGCAGGTAAGCGATATGCACCAAACCAATAACCTGGTATATCACTATAAGTGATAGTACGATATATTGTTGTATGGTTTTTTTAAACGTTTTCACAGCGCGAATTAACTAATGCAAAAATAGTCCATCGTGCTAAAATGTTTTGTAATTATTTGGATACATGATTTTGGAACATATAAAGACCAAATTTTTAATATTCTACAAAAGCTTCGGCTGGCTGCAATTTTTGCTCTTTAAGAAAATAGTACTTCATAATAGGGCCGGATATAATCATAGTTACCACCGTCATCACCACCAATCCTTCAAATACAGGTTCACTGATGATCTTCACCTGTAAGGCCAGTAAGCCCAGCACAATTTCCTGCGATCCGCGGGCATTCATCCCAAAGGCTACCGCTATTGATTCGTTTTTGGTCATGCCGCTTAAAGCACTGCCTATTCCTGCGCCTATTAGTTTTGCAAGGCAGGCGATAACAAGGATGATTAATACTACCTCAAGGTTAAAGTTGGCGATAAAATTGAGCCTTAAACCAACAGAGGCAAAGAATAACGGCGCAAGCACGTTGATGGTGAACTGGTGCAGTACGTGCTTATGTTTTTCAGTAAAATATGCCGAATCATTAATGCCTATGCCTACCAAAAAAGCGCCGAATACTCCGCGTACGCCCAGGCTTTCGGTAATACAGGCGCTGATGAGGCATAAGCACACAGCCATGGTAAGCACACGCCCTTGCTTTTGCGCTTTGCCTGCAAAGGCCAGCAGGCGATGTATAAGCCATTTGCCCCCGGTGAGCATAAAAATGGCATATACTACAACTATGCTTACCGACCAGAATGAGGCCTCTGCCTTACCCACATTCATTAATTGTATGATGATCGAAAATAATATCCATCCTAAAAAATCATCAACCATGGCGGCTGTAAGTACAATGTTGCCAATGCGGGTATTCAAAATATCAAGATCGAGCAAAATTTTGGTAATGACCGAGAGCGCGGTGATGGATAAGGCGGTGCCAAAAAATAATGATGTAACCAACTGGTTATTGGCCGCATTTGCAAAATGACTTTGATACAGGAACCAAACCGACGCAAAGCCGATGGCAAACGGGAATATGATGCCTGTTAAACTAATGCTGATGGCCTGTTTACCATTTTGGCGGATCTGTTTCAGATCTACCTCGAAACCGGCAATAAACATGAGCAGGATAATCCCAATATTAGCAATGCCATCATAAGCTTCAAAGGCGTGCGGGGCTGCCAGGAAAATGCCTTTAAACAGGTTGGGATATATTAACCCTAAAAGGGTAGGGCCAACTATTATACCGGCAAAAATTTCGCCGATGATAGCAGGTAACTTATACCGGCGACAAAGCTCGCCAAGCAGTCGCGCCGGTATAAGGATGATGAGCAGAATGATCAGAAAATGTACAATTTCAGAAGAACTGAGTTTAGAAACCATAATGAATTAAATGTTATTGCAAGTTCTCTTTTACCTCAATTCTTAACTGATGGGTATTAAATACATGCGAGTAGGGTTGAACGCTTTTGGTTAAAAATACACTGCCACCTACCACGCTGTTGTGGCCAATAACAGTGCGGCCACCTAATATGGTGCTTCGCGCGTAAATAACCACATTGTCTTCTACCGTAGGGTGCCGTTTGGTTTCGGAAAGATCCTTGCTTACCTGTGCCGCCCCTAATGTTACGCCCTGGTAAATGGTTACGCGTTTGCCTATAACGCTGGTTGCGCCAATTACAATGCCGGTGCCATGATCAATACAAAAAGGCACGTCTATGGTAGCTTTGGGGTGAATGTCAACACCTGTTTTGCCATGAGCGTGCTCTGATAGTATCCGGGGCAAAATAGGTATGGCCAACCGGGTAAGCTGGTGTGCTATACGATAAACCGCGATGGCATAAAAACCAGGGTACGATACAATTACCTCATGTATACTGGTAGCCGCCGGATCTTTTTCATAGATCATGGAGGCATCTTTCCGCAAATCCTGGTAAATTTCATTCAGTGAGTCGTAAAACGAAACTACAGCTTCCTCAATATTGATATTTGCCGGATCAAGATAGCTTAACAATATATTTTCAAGGTCTATCTGGTTTTTTTTCAAATGACCGCCATATATTGACAACTTATTGGCGTGGTTATTTGGAAACAAAAATTCAAAAAGATCTGATAACCAGCCTACGCACTGCCTTATTTTGGGTGTCGCCTCCCATTCTGCTTTATGGGTTTCATAAAGCAGTTGTATAAAGCTGTCAAATTTATCGTCTTTCATGCCGGCGCGTTATCGTTTAAGGTTATGAAGCGTATTTACCAGTAAATCAATTTCGGCACAGGTATTATAAAATGCCAACGATGGCCTAACAGTAGCTTCTACCCCAAACCTGCGCAATATGGGCTGAGCACAATGATGACCCGAACGTACCGCTATACCTTGATTGTTGAGCGCCGCGCCAACCTCCTCGGTTTTATAACCATCTAACACAAATGATAGTACGCTTGCCTTATCGGGCGCGGTACCTATCAGGCGTATGCCTTTAACTTCTTTTAAAAGCTGGGTAGCGTAAACCAACAGGTAATGTTCATAGTGCGCAATAAGCGGCATGCCTAAACGGGTTACGTAATCTATAGCGGCACCAAGGCCTACGGCATCGGCAATATTGCCTGTACCTGCTTCAAAGCGGCCGGGTGCATCATGGTATTGGGTATGCTCAAAAGTTACATCCTTAATCATGTTGCCGCCTCCCTGCCAGGGCTGCGTTTCATTCAGTAAATCTTCTTTACCATACAAAACGCCTATGCCCGTTGGTCCGAATACTTTATGGCCCGAAAAAACAAACCAATCGGCATCCAAAGCCCTTACATCAACCGGCATGTGTGAAACAGACTGCGCGCCATCAACCAATACCTTTGCACCTGCCAAATGCGCCAGTTGTACAATTTGAGCGGCTGGTGTAACCGTGCCTAAAGCGTTAGATACCTGCGTGAAAGCAACAAGTTTGGTTTTTGGCCCCAGAAGCTTTACATATTCGTCAATCAGGATCTGTCCGTCATCATCTACCGGGATAACTTTTATCTTCAGCCCTTTTTTAGCGGCCAACTGCTGCCACGGAACAATATTGGCATGGTGTTCCAATTGGCTTACAATAATTTCATCGCCGGCATGCAGGTTTTGATCGCCCCAGCTTTTGGCTACCAGGTTAATGGCTTCTGTGGCACCACGCACAAAAATAATTTCGTTAACAGAGCCGGCGTTTAAAAATGCCTGCACTTTTTTACGCGCCGCCTCGTAGGCATCGGTAGCACGGGCAGCAAGTTCATGCGCCGCGCGGTGAATGTTGGAGTTTTCGTGTTCGTAAAAATAGCTGATGCGGTCAATAACCTGTTTTGGCTTCTGGGTAGTAGCCGCGTTATCAAGCCAAACCAATGGTTTGCCATTTACCTGCTCTTGTAAAATAGGGAAGTCACGCCTTACAATATTTACATCAAAGGGAGGAGGTACGATGCCGCTTAACCCAACTTTTGCGGTTTTACTTTGAGCCGGGTTTACCGCCGGTAATCCATAATTGTCGTTTACAAAATAAAAAGGGATAGCGGTAACCGGTGGCGCACCGTTAAATTGAGTTACTCCGCCTGGCTTTGAAGTGTTGATTTGCTCCAATACTTTTTTCAGGTCGGCCTCAAAATGCTGATCTTGCTGATAGGGCAAATGCAGCAAATTTTGTGGTGCCGGTGATAGCTGCTCAACGCCAAAGTTTTGCTTAGGCGATACCTCCGGAATAAGGTCTGTTTTTTTGAGATATGACGCGTAATCGCCGTTTGGCTGAAACGGTAGCTGCCCCCCAAAGGCAGGCTGGCTATAGCCTCCTGTTGCCGGACTTAACGTGGGCGATTGGCTGCTCAAATTAGGATCGGCAAAGCTGGTTTGTGGCTCCTGCAGGTTTACCGCGTTACCCTGGTTTATAGCCGAAGGCGACACGCCCCCGCCACCTATAGTACTTGAGGGAATACCTTCAACCGGTGGGCTTCCCTGGTGGGCATGATTAAAAAGCCCGGTATTTGGCGCGTTTATCGCGTTCAAAAAATCACCATTGGGTTTGCGGGCCTGTAGTTCAGTTAAAAAGCCGCCCGGCCCGGCCTTGAATAATTGGTTGGCCAATGCTTCAAGCTCCTGCGGGCTGGGCAAATTATCGTGATTAATATTTGTACTCATGGTAATTACCTAAATCAACATCTTCTAAAACAGCGATAGCATCATCAACCAAAACGGCCAACGAGCAATACAATGATACCAGGTATGAGGCGATGGCTTTATTGTTGATGCCCATAAAGCGTACAGATAACCCTGGCGACTGTTCGCCCGGCAAACCTGGCTGAAACAGGCCTACAACACCCTGGCGGCTTTCGCCGGTACGCAATAAAATGATCTTTGATTTGTTGTTTACGATAGGCAACTTATCCGAAGGGATCAACGGGATACCCCTCCAGGTAATAAACTGCGAACCAAATAAAGAAACGGTTGGTGGCGGCACGCCCCTGCGGGTACACTCGCGGCCAAAGGCAGCAATGGCTAAAGGGTGTAACAGGAAAAAGCCCGGCTCTTTCCAAACTTTAGTAATCAGTTCGTCCAAATCATCCGGAGTGGGAGGGCCTAAACGGGTTTTAATTTTTTGTGAGGCGGCAACGCTGCTTAGTAAGCCGTATTCGGTATTGTTAATTAGTTCGCTTTCCTGTCTTTCCTTAACAATTTCGATGGTAAGGCGCAACTGCTCGCTAATTTGGTTGTAAGGTTTGCTGTACAGGTCAGATACACGGGTATGCACATCCAATACGGTGTTTACCGCGCTCAGGTTGTATTCCCTCGGGTTTTCTTCATAATCAACAAAGGTAGATGGCAGTTCACGCTCGTCGCGGTTGGAGCAATCCACTTCTACATTGTTGGCATCAATCACTTTATTTAACCGGTAAACCCCAGATTCAACCGGAATCCAGTTTAATAAATGCGTAAGCCAACGCGGGGTAATGGTTGATAATTGCGGAACGGTGCGGGTAGCCACCGCCAGCTGCCTGGCGGCTACATCGCCAAGGGCGGTTTGTTTGGGTTTTTGATCGGGCATTTTAGTGGTTTGTTTGTACTTAAATAATAATTTGAATAAGCATATGTAAAAGAGAATCAGTCGCACAAGTATAGTATATAAATTCTATAGAATTTATATACTATTTAAAAAAGTGAAAAAAAACTTAATGACGCTGTCTCTTATTGATGAAAAGGAAGATTAAAATAGGGCAGTAGACCGCGTAAGATTTAGCCTATGGATTTGCGGATATATACCCTGGCCATCAATTTGTTGCTAAAGAAATTTTTGACAGCTGCTATTTTGCCCGTGCGTACAAGGTAACCGATAAATAAAGCTATTAACATGGTGTTTTTATTTAACGATGCCTGCAAAACGTTGATAAAAAGCGGTTGGGCTATCGGCGTGTTTGGGTTCGTACTTACCTGCTATAATCGGGATATAGATCACTCTTCTGCGGCTTTCTTCGCCAATTACGTTTGATTGCGCAACACGGTGCCATAAACGACCATCATGTATGGTTAAATCGCCGGCGGTTGGAGTTATGGCAACCTCATTTTCATCGGTATCATGATCCAAAAAATACTTTTTGCGGAAAAGCATCTGGTAAAGATTTTGATTGTGTGTACCAGGCAAAATTCTTAATCCGCCATTTTCGGGCTTTAAAGTGCTGAGGTGGATGCCAACGTTCAGCATCGGGTTTAATCTCGATCCATGGAAAATATCGCGCAAGCCATCTGTATGCCAGCCCATTTTGGTAAAGCTGCTTTCGGGGCCGTTTACGTAATGGTTAAATACCATGCCGTCCTTTTCGTCGGTACCCAAACGCGCGCCATCGCCAATAAGGGTAAGTAAGGTTTGAAAACGTGGGTCCTGTGAAAACTCATGGAGCAGCGAATGGTGTTTGTTGATGAAGGCGAACCGCTGTACAATAGGGGAGCCGTCCAAATCCTTACCATACTTAATAGGCACGCCGTTTACTTTTTCGGTTTTTTGATCAATCCATTGCTGCTGCACCTGTTCTGAGGCTTTGATGATATCTGTAACTGTTTCTGGTTTAATGAAGCCGGAGAAATGTATAAAACCATGTTGTGTAAAAAAAGCTTGCTGGTGGGGTGTAATTGTTGAGCCTAAAGTGAATTTTGGATATGAGCCTGCCATAAAACTGAAAATTAAGTACGGTGAAAATGAATGTGTGAAAATGGAATACTACCCAAACAGTATTTAAAAAACGAACAGCGTTCGTGAAGGGAAATTTAGCAACAACAGCTACACATGACCCTTTGTGACAAGGGCATTCGCATGGAGCATGCAAATTGGATGTGTTGTTGATTTTTCAATGTATATTAAGTCTATCTTTTTAGTAGATATTTCAAAAGTAGAGAAATAAACTATCTAAACAAATTTTATTGAAAATAATTTTAATGTTTATATAAGCCGGCGGTTACACTTTCAATTAAGGCCTTAGGACTATGCCTTGCTGCCGCCGCCGAAACTTTATTTAAAAAGCCCGGAACAATCTCTGCCTTTTTCTTAAACATACCTTTAATACCTATAGCGGCAACATCCGCAGGGCTCATATTAAATTTAGCGGCCAGCTCTGCCAGTGCGTCCATACCCGCCCGATGCGCGAAACCGGTATCGGTGGGTCCGGGGCACAGACAGCTTACAGATACCGGGGAATTTTTAAGCTCAAAACGTAAAGCCCTGCTAAAGGATAGCACAAAAGCTTTGGAGGCCGAGTAAACCGCAAGGGTAGGCACAGCCTGGTAGGCAGCCGTACTTGCAACATTGAGTATAAAGGCTTGTTGGCTTTGCTTTAAAAGCGGCAGCAAAAGATAAGATAGTTCGATGAGTGCATCAATATTAACCCTTACCATGCTCAGTTGCTGCTTTATTTCCAGCTCATCAAAATTGCCCCACATTCCATAGCCGGCGTTATTGATGAGTATAGATACCGGCACATCAATATTATTAACCCAGTTAAACACAATATCGGCAGCGCCGGGTTCAGAAAGATCGGCCGATAGCCAGGCTACTTCCACACCATGCTCTTTTTTTACTGAATTACCCAGGTCCTGCAAATCAGCTTCGCTACGGGCTACCAGCAGCAGGTTGTATCCTTTTTTTGCCAACAGCAAAGCTATCGATTTGCCAATGCCCTTGCTGGCGCCTGTTATTAAAGCATATTCTTTCATGGTTGGCTGGTACATTATTGTATGATAGTGCAAGTTTAATAAAATAGTCTACTAAATTTGTAGACTATTTAAAAAGTTATTACGTTTGTGGCGTATGAAAAATATTTCATCCTTTTCCGCAGGTTATTTACACCTTAAACATTACAACAATTATTGTTGTTGTTGCTAAACAATTGCCCATACTGTTTACAATAAGGTTACGTTAATAATATACCAATTTAAAAGATCATACCCATGGTTGCCCATCGCATAGCGCGTTTAATAAAGGCGCTCATTGTTACAACTTGCTTTTTACAAGGTTTTACCGCGCAGGCGCAGCTATCTGCCGCGCTCAGGTATAAAACAAAACATGCGGATACTACGTCCACAGGCAGTTTTGAGGCAGATTATGTTTATCCCACCATAGCGCTGAATAACGCGTCAGTAAACGTAGCCAATCGGGCCACCCTCGATGAGGCGCCGATAGATTTTGCAGAAAATCATTTAACCGATAGGCAGGAACGTAAAAAGCTGATGGGGTATTTGAAGGAGCTTTCGGCAAATAACGCGCAAATAAATTACAACCAGGCCAGGGTTAAGGTTTACTATAAGCTGGCCAATGTTTTTGCCCGGTTACGCTTATATCCGCTGGCTATGAAATGCTTTTTTAAAACGATGCAATACCGGGAAGGGGAACTACCTGTAAAAAATCAGCCCATTCCGGTGGCACTAAATGACACGGCGGCAGATACCAGCGGACAAGGTGTTAGTATCGGCAATAATTACCTGGCCATTAACGCCAAAGACGATTCCCTGTTTGTGAATGATGCTAACTTACCGGTTGCTAATAAGAGCACGGAAAAGAGCAAAGCGATAAACTATCAACGGATAATCAATACGTTTAATGATGGTAAAAAGGCTGCGGCTTACGCGTTGCTGTTTCACGTAAAACAGCCTGTAGCGGGTAAGCCCAAGGTATTTAAGTTAACCAATACAGGGCATACTTTTATAACCTTAATTAAATATAATACCGATTCTACCTCGGTATCCATATCTTTTGGTTTTTATCCGCAAAAGGATAACCTTTTTTCGGCCACGCCGCTCGATCCTTCCTGCTCCGGTACATTTAAAAACGATAATGCCCACCAGTGGGATGAGGTGATGGGCAAGTTTATTTCAAAACGGCGGTTTGAAAAGATCCTGGCACTTACAAAAAGTTACGATGGGGTGGAGTATCACCTGTCGAAAAATAATTGTACCGATTTCGCGCTCAAGGCAGCCGCCTTCGCCGGTTTTGGGGTAACCAACAGCAAGGATTCCTGGCCGCTGGGGCATGGAAATAATCCCGGAACAACAGGCCAAAGCATTATAGATGGCAAAGTACATAATTCAGAAAGTGTTGAAAATCTGTTTGTTGATTATCAAATTAAATAAAATTAAAAATAAATCTATATAGTCTATAGAATTAATATAATATAATTATATTTGCAACACCTCAGTTATCAATATTTGTGCTGATGAGAGGCAGGAGGTGCAAGTTTATCATTTATAATGTAAAGCCTCCGCTCATATTTAAACCTGGTTGCTAAATGAAAAAAGTTATACTTACTACATTATCTATCATAACATCAACGTTTGCCTTTTCGCAAATTCTTACACCGGTAAAATGGTCGTACGCGTCAAAGAAAATTGATAATGAGCAAGTGGTAGTTTTTGTAAAGGCAACCATTGATAAAGGCTGGCACATTTACTCGCAGCACGTGGCCGATGGCGGTCCGGTAAAAACATCAGTAACATTTGCAAAAAATGAAGCTTATGCTTTAACGGGTACCACCACTGAACCTAAAGCGGTAAGTAAATTTGAAAAAGCTTTCGGCATGGATGTGCAATACTTTGAGCATTCGGTAATTTTTCAACAAAAAATAAAGCTTAAAGCAGGCCAGGGCAGTGTTACCGGCACAATTAACTATATGGCCTGTAATGATAAACAATGCCTGCCGCCCGAGGATGTTGAATTTACCATCGTCGTGAAATAATAAATACAAACCGATACCATAAAAATAAACGGCCGATAGCCACCAATCCGGCCCGATATATTACTAACGAATACCATGAAACCAAAATCAGATTTATTCACTATAGCCCGCAAACAGAATGGTGGCTCCCTTTTCTGTTGTTACTGTCATTGCTAAAAAACGCTGCTACATTTTAGGGTTGTATCAAATTTTCTTGTAAACAAGAAAACGATAAACATCCTGGCTGTACTAAGTGCGTTGCTTTGCTATGGTGGTAAATCAGGCGTGTGCTGTACAGTTCAGGATGTTTATCGTTTTACAAGATAAAAAAAATAATAAAAGGAGTCGTTTAAATAAATATTCTACTAAATCTATAGGTTTTATTGTATATATCATATTTATTTGTATCTTTACAGCATTCTAATTAACCCCACCATTAATTAGTTGATTTATAAAGAATAAGGGAGAGGAAGTCTCGATGATCTTATAGCAACTTTTCAGTAGTCTGAAATAAGTGCTAAACTTTTTTCAGCAGCAATAACGCTGCTGAAATATAAATTAACTAAAAGTCATGAACGCATTAATCTATCAAGTGCCACAAGTACATCCTGCAACCATCAAACGATGTTGTTGTATGGCCCAGTACGCTTTCTGGTTTTAACAGTTAGCCGTCCTTAAGTTTTTTTGCTGGTTTTTCAAGGGCTTTTTGAGCCTTAACGGATAATCTATGCCAAAATTTTTCATCTCATCAATTCACAATTACTAAACTAATACTACAATGAAAATTTCAAATTACTTAACCAAAGGAAGCTTGTTATCAGCAGGGTTACTACTTGTCAGCATCACAATTTTATCAGCTAATCCCAAGCCAAAGTTTATTAAAGAAGGTAAATGGCGGGGCGAGTTTACCGTAAGCGAATCAAAGGTACCATTCAATTTTGAGCTTAAAGGCAGGGATGCCGAACACGCGGTTTTTACGCTCATTAATGGTACCCGCCGGGATAATTTCCATGTCAAATCTATCGGCACCGATTCGGTATATATTAAAATGAATACCTACGATGCGGCACTGGTTGCCAAAATCGAGGATAATGGTTCGCTAAGCGGCGAATACCGCAGCCTGGTGCCGGGTTTTAGAGGTAACTCTTTACCTTTTACTGCCGAGTACGGTAAAACCTATCGTTTTGTAGAGCCCGGCAAAGATGTGGCACCCAAGGCCGATTTAACCGGTAAATGGGAAATAAAAACTTACAGCAAAGAAGCTGTTCCGGCATCTATAGCGCTGTTGAAACAAAAAGGCAACAAGCTTACTGGCGTAGTAATGACTGTAGTTGGCGATACTCGCGAACTGGAAGGCACCGTACAAGGTGATGAGTTTGCTTTAAGCGGCTTTACCGGCCCAAGTCCTTTTATTATTAAAGGTAAAATCAATGCCGATGGCTCCATCAGCGGCGAAGAAGGTTTCGGGATTTATAAAAATCTGAAATTTGATGCCGCCAAAAAAGCTGACGTAGAATTACCCGATCCTTATAAACTTACTTTTTTGAAGGAAGGCTATAAAAAACTTGATTTCTCATTCCCGGGCATTGATGGCAAGCAGGTTTCTTTAAGCGATGCCAAGTACAAAGGCAAAGTGGTTATTGTAGAAATAATTGGTACCTGGTGCCCTAACTGTACAGATCAAACGGTATTTCTTTCACCATGGTTCAATAAAAACCATAACCGTGGTGTAGAAGCTATCGCCCTTGGATTTGAGCAGAAAGACAGCCTGGAATATGCCAAATATACTTTAGGCAAGTTAAGGGATAAATATGCCATCAATTACGATATCGCTTTTGGCGGCCTGGCCGATAAAAAACTGGTATCGCAAAAACTGCCTGCACTTAACAAGTTCATTGCTTTCCCCACTACCATTATCATTGATAGAAAAGGCGACGTAAGGGAAATTTATACAGGCTACACCGGCACCATAACCGGCAAATACCACGAAGATTACGAAAAGAAATTCAACAAACTGCTGGATGAGCTAATTGCCGAGCCTGCAACAGAAACAGCCGCGGTTGTTGAACCAGCCGTTCGCCAGGGAAACTAAATTAACTGCTCCTATAAATAATAATTTACACATGAAAACACTCAATTTAATTACATCATTCAAATGCCTGTCTGTAGGCTTGCTGTTTAGCGGTGCCGCGGCGTTGGCTGCAGACAAAAATCCGCCCGTAAAATTTATTAAAGAAGGTGTTTGGCGCGGCGTATTTAACGTGGCCGAAACCAAGGTTCCTTTTAATTTTGAACTGAAGGGCAAGGATGCCGAACATGCGGTATTCACGCTTATTAATGGTAGCCGCCGGGACAACTTTCATGTAAAACAGATAGGTAGGGATTCGGTATTCATTAAAATGAATACTTACGACGCGGCCCTGGTTGCCAAAGTAGAAGAAGATGGTACCCTGAGTGGCGAATACCGCAGCCTGGTACCGGGTTTCCGTGGCAACTCATTGCCTTTCACTGCCGAATATGGTAAAACCTACCGCTTTGTTGAACCGGGTAAAGATGTAGCGCCAACAGCTAATCTTACCGGTAAATGGGAACTTAAAGTTTACTCAAAAGACCAGGTGCCTAATAAAATAGCGGTGTTGAAGCAAACAGGCAACAAACTAACCGGTGTAATTATGCAGGTAACCGGCGATAGCCGCGAACTGGAAGGAACCGTACAGGGCGATGAATTTGAGTTGAGCGGTTTTACCGGCCCAAGCCCTAAAATTTACAAGGGCAAAATTAATGCTGATGGCACCCTGAGCGGCGAAATTGGCTCTGGTATTTATGACAATACCAAGTTTGACGCCGTTAAGGATGATAAAGCCGAACTGCCCGATCCTTATAAATTAACTTACCTTAAAGAGGGTTACAAAAAGCTTGACTTTACCTTTCCAGACCTAACCGGAAAACCTGTCTCCTTAAGCGATGCCAAGTACAAAGGTAAAGTTACCATTATTGAAATTGTTGGTACCTGGTGCCCTAACTGTACAGATCAAACCGTGTTTCTTTCGCCATGGTTCAATAAAAACCATAACCGCGGGGTAGAGGCTATTGCCATAGGTTTTGAGCAAAAGGATAGCTTAAAATACGCGCAGTATACCTTAGGTAAGCTAAAGGAAAAGTATAATATTCAATATGATATTGTATTTGGCGGCCTGGCCGATAAAAAATTGGTATCGCAAAAATTGCCTGCTTTAAACAAGTTTGTGGCATTCCCAACAACTATTATTATTGATAGAAAAGGCGATGTAAGGGAAATTTATACCGGCTACACCGGTACAGTAACCGGCAAATATTACCAGGACTATGAAAAGAAGTTTAACAAACTCCTTGATGAGCTGATAGCCGAGCCTGCTCCAACAAATGAAGCAAACGCCGTAGAAAACACCAGCGAAACCTTAAAAGGTAAATAATACTAAAACAAAAAAACACACTATTCCCGGCAGGGGGCAACCTTTGCCGGGTTATTTAAACTTTAAAATATCATGACCACCATTACTAAATTATCTGGCGCTGTTTTGTTAACGGCATTTGTATCGTTAACGGCATTTACGCCATCGACCATTAAAAACGTTAGGCTAACCACAGGAAAAGGCAAAACTATTAAAACAGTTGAAGTCAACAAAAAACATAAAGTTGCCACTTTTAAAGTTGATAACGAAAGCAGCAAACTTACCTGGGCTGCAAAAAAAGCAACCGGCGATCACAACGGCGAGGTTAAAGTAAGCAATGGCAATTTTGCCATTGAAAATAACGCGCTAAAGGGTGGTAGTTTTGATATCGACCTGAATACCATTACTGATGCCGACCTTACCGACCAGGCTTCAAATGATAAACTGGTAAGTACTTTAAAAAGTGAAACTTTTTTCAATACCGAAAAATTCCCTAAAGCAAATTTTGTACTGGCATCTGCCACAAAAACCAGCGGCAACCAATATGATGTTAAAGGTAAACTAACTATAAAAGGCATCACCAACGATGTAAGTTTCCCGGCTACCGTAACTGTGGCTGGCAAAAAACTAACCGCTACTGCAAAAATCACGGTTGACCGTACTAAATATGATATCAAATTTCGCTCAAAAAACTTTTTTGAAAACCTGGGCGATAAAGTGATTTATGATGATTTTGATATTAACGTAAACCTTAACGCAACCGCGCAGTAACACGGTTTCTTCATAAAATAAATTACACATTATTAAATAATAAACATGGCTGCCAATAAGGCGGAGGGCCATTGTTTTGTCAAAAGCATTTAAAAACGTCGCTTAGTTGGGTTGTGGATCGGTAGCCGGGATGCGTTGTTATCCCGGCGAAGGTCCCTTAATTGATGCAGCAAGCTAAATGCATTATGGTATGAAAAAAGGAAATATACTTTTGGTGATAGCGGCAACTGGCACGCTGATAGGTTTGATGAGTTTTGCAGGCACAAAAGATGATGTGCAAACCAAAGAGCAACTGGGCGAAAAACTGTTTTTCGACCCTATATTATCCGGTGATAACAGCATTAGCTGCTCGTCATGCCATAAGCCAGAGTTTGCTTTTGCCGATACCGCTACCTTTAGCAAAGGTATAAAAGGCAACCTTACCGCAAGAAATTCGCCGGGGTTAACCAATCTCTCCGGTCGGCCACACCTGTTTTGGGATGGTCGTGCAGCTTCATTAGAGGAGCAGGCATTGGGGCCAATTACATCGGCAACAGAAATGGGCTTACCTATTGAGGAAGCCGTAAAAAAATTAAACGATAATAAATACTACGCTGATGCATTCCAAAAGATATTTAAATCAACACCCACCAAAGATAATCTGTTGAAGGCCATAGCCTCATTTGAGCGCACGCTGGAAACATCAAACAGCCCTTATGACCGTTACATTAACGGCGATGATAATGCTTTATCGGCATCAGCGGCGCGCGGCCGCCTGTTGTTTATTGGTAAGGCTAATTGCAACAACTGCCACTCTGGCGAGGATTTTACTGCCGATAGGTTTAAAAGTATTGGCCTGTACAATGGCAAGGATCTGAATGATCCCGGTCGCTCTGCCATCACCAATAACAAAACCGAAGAAGGGGAGTTTAAAATTCCAAGCTTACGCAATGTAGCTGTTACAGCGCCCTATATGCATAACGGCAAATTCAAAACTTTAAAAAGCGTGGTTGAATATTATAACAACCCCTCGGCAGTGGTAAAAGATGGCATCAACCGCGATCTTTCGCTGGATAAGCCTTTAAATTTAAATGATGGCGAGATCAATGACATTGTTGAATTTTTAAAAGCCCTTACCGATGATCGTTTCAAACAAAAGCTTGCCTCAAATTAAAATTCCCCTTTCAAATAATTAATTAAACGCAATACCAAAGCGTGAATAATTGAGCCGGAATGTACCGGCTTAGCCACCGCTTTGATTTTTTTACCCCTTTTTAAATGAAGAAAATTGTACTCCTGCTTTTATTTTTTAGCCTGGCATACGGGCAAAATCTATTTGCACAAAAACGAACGGTAAGCGGTGTAGTGACCGGTGCCGATGATCATAAACCGCTACCCGGTGTATCCATAACTGTAAAAGGCCTCAACCAGGGAGCCGTGACTAAAGCCGATGGCTCGTTTGATATTGTTATCCGGAATGGTAAATACCTGTTGTTTTCCTTTATAGGTTACGAAACCCAGGAAGTTGAAATTGATGGCTTAAAGCAATTTAACATCGCTCTTAAACCGGCTGGTAATAACCTTAACGAGGTGCAAATTATTGGCTCTCGTAATGCTAATCGTACCAAGCTTAATTCGGCATCGGCTGTTGATGTTATTGATGTTAAGCCATTGTTGGAATCGGCACCACAGGTGAGTGTAACGCAGATACTGCAATATATATCGCCATCATTCCACTCGGTAAACGGCAGCAACGCCGGTGATGCCGGATCGGCACTGAGCCTTGCCCAATTGCGTGGTTTAGGTCCCGACCAGGTTTTGGTTTTGATAAACGGAAAACGCAGGCATAAAAGCGCCAACGTAAACTACGGTGGCTTAGGCAACGGTTCAACCGGGTACGATCTGAACTCTATCCCAACGGGATCTATCGATAGGATTGAAATTTTGCGCGATGGCGCAGCTGCTCAATATGGATCAGACGCTATCGCGGGCGTAATCAACATCGTTTTAAAGAAAAAAACGGACGACCTGGTGGTAAGTACCTCCGGAAGTACACGTCGCCGTGGCGATGGAGCCGTTACCCGTACCAATGCCAATTATGGCGTAGGTTTAGGCGATAATGGTGGTTTTATTAATGCCACCGCCGAATACGCCACGCAAGCCATAGCTTTACCCGCGGGTAAAGCAGATGCCGGCTTATACAATGGCCCCATTTATGGTGGCGGGGCAAATACACGCGGATACGATGCTATTTATACCAAAGCTATTGATGATGCTATTTTGGCAAGCCGGGGTATTGACAGGCATTATTTTGATCAGCGTGGTGGCGGTGCTAATGCCGGCCAGGACGCGTTACTATTCTTTAACGCAGGTTTGCCGTTAAACAAAACAACAGACATTTATGCCTTTGGTGGTATCAGCAGTCGTAATTCGCAATTTACGGCGGTTTACCGCTTACCGGGGTGGACATCAAGAAACAATAATTTCATATATCCCGATGGCTTCCTGCCTGCCATGGAAAACAACATTGTAGATGCATCAATCGCTGTGGGTATTAAAGGAAAAATAGGGGAGTGGAACGTAGATCTATCAAATACCTACGGCAAAAACAGCTTTAGCAACCGGGTTGATAATTCATTAAATGCCAGCTTAGGCTTAAAAAGCCCAACCAGTTTTGACGCGGGCAGATACAGTGCCGGGCAAAACACTACAGGCCTTGATTTTAACCGATACTTTGATAAGCTTTTGAAAGGTTTGAACGTGGCCTTCGGTGTGCAAAACAGGGTAGAGAGTTTCCAGATCATAGCCGGCGAAGAAGCTTCTTATTCAAAGGCAGATCAGCGTACTATTGTTGATGTTGATACTACTACAGGTGGCATCCCATATTTATCAAACGCCGGTGTTACATCATTAAACGGACTGGCAGCAGGCTCGCAGATACACCTTGGTTTCAGGCCCGAGAACGCGGTTAATGTAAGCCGTTCGGTAACCGCGGGCTATGCCGATTTGGAATTGAACATAACTAAAGAATGGCTGATTTCGGGCGCTGGCCGCGCCGAATACTTCTCTGATTTTGGCAACGTATTTACCTGGAAAGCCGCCACCCGTTACAGCTTTGCCCGCTGGTTAAACATTCGCGGATCTGCTAATACCGGCTTCAGGGCACCGGATTTAGCACAGTCATACTACACTTCAATTTCCACCACATTTCAGCAGGGCAAAGGTGTTGATATCTTAACAGCATCGAACCAAAGCGCAGCCGCAAGGGCTTTGGGAATCCCTAAATTATCGCCAGAGAAATCAAAAGGATATGCTTTGGGGCTTACCTCGGCACCTGGCAGTAACGTTGAGTTAACGGTTGACGCTTATTTGATAGATATCAATAACCGGGTAGGTAATACGGGCAACTTTACTTCGTCGGATACTAATTTGCCTGCAGACGTTAAAACCCTGTTTCAGCAAACGGGTGCTGCCCAGGCCAACTTTTTTTACAACGAGTTTAGTACCCGTACAAAAGGGATTGAGTTTACCGGCAGCTATAAAGTACTGTTAGATAAAGGTAATATCAATTTCCTGTTTGGCGGTAACTTCGAAAAAAATGAAGTAACTAAAGTAAATACACCTAAGGGGCTGGAAAAGTATACCAACGTAATTCTAAGTCCGGCAGAACGGGCAAGGGTTACCACCAATATCCCGGCTCAAAAGGTTAACCTGCAAGGTATTTACAGTGTGGATAAATTTACCTTCCTGGCCCGTACAGTTTACTTTGGTAAAGTAACCACAGCCTCACAGCTAAGTGCTGCCGATCCACTTAATCCGGTATACTTTTATCAAAACCTGAAACCAATATGGGTTACCGACCTATCTGTTGGCTATAAATTTAACCCAAAACTGCAGGGTACTGTAGGTATAAACAATGTGTTTAATGTATTGGGCGATTATACCGATCCATCCATCGCGGGCCTGCGTAATCCAACAGTGGTTGGCATACAAAACGGTAGTGCCGGCATACAGCCATTTATCAAGTTATCAGCTCATCTATAAGCGCAATTGTCATGAACATTATATATTTCAATCAACATAACAGACTACTGAAAAAAGCATCGCTTTTTGGTGCACAGCAACTATATTTATTACTGGCAGCACTCTTATTACTCGGTACATCGTGCAAAAAAACAGATTATTTAAACGTAAACGCCGCTGATAGATCGGCACTTGTAGCACATGTCAGTTTTGTAAACGCCAGACCTGTGAATGCCAATATCCAGTTTTGGGTGTACACTACACAGGTAACTAAAACCGCATTGGCCATCAATACCAAAAGCGATTACCTGGATACCCAGTTTGGCGATGTGCAGATCAATTTTACCGAAGGCACCAATACATCATACAAAGCATCCCGAGAATTTGGTAACAGCGCCACTTTTACAACAACCGGCGGGCCAAATGGTCCCATTGCTAATTATTACCATACCGTTTTTGCCATTAAAAACACAAAAGCCACAGCCGATTCATTGATCCTTTTTTATGATGATCTATCGGCTCCGGCTGCTGGCAAAGCAAAAATAAGGTTTGTAAACCTGGCCCCCGGCACACCTAATGTTGATTTTGGCATTGTCGGGCAAACAGCCTTGTTTACCGGTACAGCATACGGAAGGGCAGGAGGATCTGTGTTATCGGGCACTGGGTTAAACACCTGGTCAATCGGGCCGTTTGTGTCGGTTGATGCAGGCACCTTTAATTTTTCAGTAACACAAAGTTCAGATCATTCGGTGCTAAGTATCCAAAACAATAAACTAAGCAATGTTACGCTTGCCGCCGGTAAAATATATACCATATACATCAATGGCACACCAGGCAGTACAGCCTTGGGCGCCACAGTATTAGCCCATAATTAATTAAAAATAAGGCACAAATATCAGTGATTTAATAGGTGTGCTACTAAAGCTGTCCCGGTTTAATCCGGGCAGCTTTATTTAACTAAATAAATACAATCAACATGAAAAACAACAGTCGCAGAAAATTTATTGAAAATACCTTAAAAGCAACGGCTGCGGTAGCCTTGGCTGGTCCGGTTATATTTGGCGCAGATAAAACATACGCCCGGGAGGCGGCAAATACGCGGGAATTTATTGCCGCTGAGGCATTGCAATTTACCCAGGTGCCTTTAGGTTTTGAGTACAATGCCCTTGAACCATACATAGACACGCAAACCAACCAGATTCATTACACCAAACATCACACTGCTTACATTAAAAATGTAAATGATGCTATAGTGGCCGAAAAGATAAGCTACACTACTGAAAAGGAGTTTTTTGATCATGCTTCCCAGTTATCGCCAAAGGCGCGTAACAACGGTGGTGGTGCCTGGAACCATAACTTTTTTTGGCAAAGTTTAACGCCAAAACCAACCGCGCCCCAGGGGAAGTTAAAAGATGCCATTAATGTTGCCTTTGGCTCATTGGAGTTATTTAAGGCGCAGTTTGCACAAGCGGCGCTCAGTCGCTTTGGATCGGGCTGGGTATGGTTGGTTAATGTAGATGGCAAGCTTAGCATAGCCTCTACAGCTAACCAGGATAATCCTTTATTTGATAATGCTACAGTAAAAGGTACGCCTTTGCTGGCCCTGGATGTTTGGGAGCACGCTTACTACCTCAAATATCAGAATAAACGCAACGAGTATGTTGCCGGCTGGTGGAACGTGTTAAACTGGAACGAGGTTAGTAAACGGTTGGGATAATGAGCGATAGCACTATTGAGTTTACAGCGCCCAACTGGAAAACACCGCAAAGAATATTGTTGCGAACATTTGTTGTTTACGCGGCTATAACTGTTATTCCGCTTGTTCCGTCATTTTATAAGCAGGATTTTGATGCCGGTTTCTCGGTGGCTAACTATCCATGGCGCTGGCTGGATGTAATCAGTCAGAATAATCCATGGTTTTTTGATAACCATGGTGGCAAAAATTATTTTGGCTGGTTTATAACCATCGTCATTTCCCTGGTGGTTGGAGTAGGCTGGGCGTTTATTGAAAAGCAGATCAATAAAAATAAAAGCGTACTTGATCATACTCCCAATGATGGCCGCTTGTACAACCTGTTTTTTATATTAGTAAGGTACCAGGTAGCGTTAAGAATGTCGTGGTTTGCTATAGCCAAGGTTTTTCCGGTGCAGATGCCGTTTCCAACACTCAGCCAATTAAACACCAACCTTGGCGATTTTACGCCCGGTAAATTATATTGGCTTACCACGGGTGTATCCCCATTTTTTGAGGTATTTGCCGGAATTTTTGAACTTACCGCTACAGTGCTTATCCTTTTCAGGCGCACAACAACTCTTGGGGCACTCATGATGATTGCCATATTGCTGCCGATTTGGTTTGTAAATATTGGTTATGATGCCGGTGTTGAACTGGCCAGCCTGCATTTGCTTTTATTATCGTTGCTGCTGTTAGCCAAGGATGCCGATAAATTCTGGACGCTGTTAATCCGACACCAAAAAGCCGCGATAAGCTATATCGCGCCGCCCGCCTTTTCGGCCGGATGGAAAAAGTGGACCCGTACGGCGTTGAAGTTTTCATTTATTTTTGTATTCCTCATTTACAGAGGATATCATTACGAGCGTTTGTACGCTGCGGGCAAAACCTTTAAGTTGCCCTTGGATAACGGCGTTAAAAGCTTTACGGGATTTTACAAAGTGAGCCAGTTTAAATTGAATGGGAAATTGATCCCATACCATCCTGACGATAGCCTACGCTGGCAAAATGTGGTTTTCGAAAAATTCAATACCATAAGCATCAAAGTTGATAAGGCGTTTAAATTAAACACCCAAAATAAGGTCCGTACTACCGAGTACTACGGGAATATTGGCAGGTTGTTTTATGGTTATAGCGCAGACACCGTAAAGAAAGTGTTAACCCTGAAAAACAGGGCGGATACCACGGAGCGAATAGTGCTGAAGTATGAGATACCATCACCAGGTAAATTTATTTTAAAAGGATTGAAAGGTAGGGACAGCATTGCTGTTGTGCTTGATAAGGCGGATAAACATTATCCCCTGGCGGCGGCCGGTAAAGGTAATTGATTAGGGAAAGTGAAAACCTAAATCTGTATCAAAATAAAAACCTTTTAAAATAAAAAAGATGGGTAGCCTAAACGCTATCCATCTTTTGTTTACAAGTAAATGTAATGCTTAAATTATTTTGCAACCTTTTTTGCCGGGATTAAAGGCAAAACGATAACTGCTAAAAATGCAACTACTTCTAATACGATTAACATGATCTTAATTTTTTTAATGATTTATTGAATTGTGACGACGGCTGTTGATACCTAATTATTTCGCAACTTTTTTAGCTGGAATTAATGGTAATACGATAACTGCTAAAAAGGCTGCAACTTCTAATACGATTAACATAGTTTTAATTTTTTAAGTGATTTATATATTATTAATAGCTCCTGGAAGCACATTGCTAATCGCATAAATCCCTAATATATATGGGCTTAAGTGATAAACATTTACGGTTTCCTGAACGGGAATCGACTAAAAACATGCCATAAAATCAAATGCGTTTTTGGAGGAGAAATAGCAAAAAAATAAAATCGGTTATTTTTTTAATTCGCAAAAAATGACGGGAGAATAGGGGAAATAAAAAGAGCGAAACGCTTTGAAAAAAAAATATAGCGTTGTTTTTTAAATGTAAATTTTCAGAAATAAAAAAAAGCAGAAACTTAGGCGTTAAAAGTATGACATTGTAAAAAATGATTCATTTTTCTACTCAAAAAATGAAAAATAGTCGCCAAAAATCATTTGTAAAGTTAAAATAGATCCCAATTAGTCAGTTTGATTGAAAAATATCGCATTAAGGGTAGTTTTTTACATCGCTTAGATATTTGAAATTTTTTTTGTCAATTTGTCATGTAGTATGACATGTGACATGTTTTCTGACAAAAATTCCTGAAAAAACATTGAAAAACACTGCCAAATGGAACGATCTATTTAAAATAATGGCATAGTTATGGAAAATGGGCCTGTGCCAAACCGCTTTCAGGTTGGTTTGTGAATTGTCAAACTATTTGGCTAAATTGACGTTTTACATTATCGTCAACCTATCTATACCTACTTATGAAAAAACATGTGCTGCTATGGTGTATCCTGATGTGCCTGTCATTTTTTACATCAGCCCAAGTCATCGTTGGAAACTACGCTATCAAAAATGTTGAAACAGGCATGCTGCTGCGCGTGAAGGACGCGGCGTCAAAAAACGGAACTCCGTTAGTTGCCTACTATCCGGAAAACTGGAAATGTATGACCTGGAATTTTAAAAATACCGGAACTAATATCTATCAGCTTCAAAACCTGTTAACCAACAAAACGTTTCAGCCAGTCACAACGGCTAACGAGGGTATACCTTTTGAAGAACAACCATTTGTAAGTAACGACCCTAACCAGCAATATGAGTTTATAAAAGTAAAGCAAGACGCCTACCTCATTAAATTAAAAGGTACTGATTTATATATAACCCCAGCCGATAGCAAAGGCAAAGTAAACACTGCGATTATCCTCGCCCAAAAGAGAAGCACTCCGGAACAATTGTGGACAATATATGAACAGGCGCCCACCATGTAAAACGCCCTGATTCATCAAAACTCTAATGTTAGGCAGTATATGGTTTAAATAAACCCTTGTTAACAATATCCGTTTATTATATTTTTGAGATATGAAGCATATATCCATCTTGGTGCCAAAAGGTGCTATATTAGGCAGTCTTGAAGGGTCAAGGCAATTACTAACCCAGGTTAACCAGTTTTTTTTATCAATGGGAAAAGAGCCCGTTTTTAAGGTTGAGTTGGTAGGCCTGGCTAAAGCTACCCCAGTAAGTGGAGGCGCTTTTACTGCTAATACAGATGTGTTGTTTTCTGATGTAAAGAAAACAGACCTGATCATCATTCCAGCACTTGATGGCGAGATAACTGCCGCTATTGAAACCAATAAGGATTTTATCCCCTGGATAATTGAGCAATATAAAAATGGGGCAGAGGTTGCCAGTTTGTGCATGGGCGCATTCCTGTTAGCTTCAACAGGTTTGCTAAAAGGTAAAAGCTGCGCTACGCATTGGATGGCGGCAAATCAGTTCAGGGCCATGTTTCCTGATGTTAACCTGGTAACTGAAAAGATCATAACCGACGAGCAGGGGTTATATTCATCGGGTGGTGCCTTCTCTTACCTCAACCTTATTTTATATCTCATAGAAAAATTTGCTGGCCGGGATATGGCCATTTTAAGTTCAAAGGTATTTGCTATCGAGATGGAGCGCACCAGTCAATCGTCGTTTATTATTTTTCAGGGACAAAAAGACCATTCCGATGATCCGATTAAAAAAGCCCAGGAGTTTATTGAAAAAAACTACCAGGAAAAAATAAGCGTGGAGCAACTGGCATCAATGTTTGCCCTGGGAAGGCGCAACCTGGAGCGACGCTTCAAAAAAGCAACGGCTAATACCGTGGCCGAGTACATTCAACGTGTAAAAATTGAGGCGGCTAAAGTAAGCCTGGAAACCTCACGCGATAACGTGAACGAAGTGATGTACAACGTTGGCTATACCGATAATAAGGCATTTCGTACTACTTTTAAACGCATTACCGGTTTATCGCCTATTGATTATAGAAATAAATATCAGCGGGAATATCTTAATTAAGGGAACTAAGCGGTATAAAATCAATTCGGCATATAGTATCATATTTTTATCATTTTGTGTCGATTGCAAAAAATAAATCCATGAATTTATATATTTGTGTAATTAGTTACGTAATTGTATTTATAAAATGGATTTTTTCAACAAAACAGGCAAAATGGCTATAGGCAGCCGGTTGCGAATGCTCACCGAAATGATAACCGAAGACGCCGCCAAAATTTATAAACTATATGATATTGACATGCAGCCGAAATGGTTTCCGGTATTTTATGTGTTATCGGCTGGTGAGGCTAAAACCATCACCGATGTAGCCAAAGAGATTGGACATTCGCACCCATCTGTAAGTAAAATAATAAGGGAGATGGCCAAACATGATCTTGTAACAGAGCAAAAGGATAAGACTGATGGCCGGCGCAATATGGTTAGCTTATCAACCAAAGGATTATCGATAACTCAAAAAATTGAAGATCAGTACACCGATGTAAACCAGGCCATTGAACAACTCATAGCCCAAACCCGCAACGATTTATGGAAAGCCATTGAAGAATGGGAGTTTTTGCTTGAGCAAAAATCATTATTTAATCGCGTACGCGACCAAAATAAAGAACGGGAAAGCTTGAAGGTTAAGATAGTTGATTACACAGCTGATTATAAACAAGCCTTTAGAGATTTAAATGAAGAATGGATATCTAAATGGTTTAAAATGGAAGGAGCTGATTACAAAGCGCTTGATAATCCTGAAAGCTATATTTTGAATAGGGGAGGACATATACTGGTAGCGCTATACAATAACAAACCGGCAGGCGTATGCGCGCTGATAAAAATGGATGATCCGGACTATGATTATGAGATGGCAAAAATGGCCGTGTCGCCCACAGTTCAGGGTAAAAATATTGGGTTCTTATTGGGTAACGCCATTGTTGAAAAAGCAAAATCATTAGGTGCTAAAACAATATATTTGGAAAGTAACACCATCTTAAAACCAGCCATAAACCTGTACCATAAATTAGGCTTCAATAAAGTAGCCGCCCGCACATCGCCATATGAACGCAGCAATATTCAAATGGAGCTCATCATTAAATGATGAACATAAGGCTGGAATAAAAGGAACACAAAGCCTCAAACAGCTTTACATTCCATTCATAAGCCCGATCTTTTAAAAAATTGTTGAATGGTATCTGGCTTGGTCATCAAAAGCGTCTGGATACCCAGTTTTTCGGCCCCTGCCAAATGTTGTGGACTATCATCTATAAACAGCGTTTCGGCCGGGTCGAGATTATTTTCATTAAGCACCAACTCAAAAATTCGTGCTTCGGGCTTACGCATGCCTGTATGATGCGAATAGTAGGCTTTTTCAAACAGGTGCGCGTTACCGTCAAAGCCGAAATCCTTTTTCAGGTAATCCATAATGTAATCATAATGGATAGCGTTGATGTTGCTGAGTAAAAAAATGCGGTATCGTGTTTTCAAATCAAGCAATAATTCGTGGTTACCTGGCTCAATTCCGAGCAGCATACTGTTCCATGCAGCGTTAATTTGCTCATCGGTAAGCGTTGGATTACCCGATTTTAGCCTGATATAGTCCCTGAATTCATCCGCAGAGACTTCTCCTCTATCAAATTTGTCAAAAATTTCATCTTGTTGCTTGTGGCCAAAAAAGTCAGCGGCATTACTGATACCCAATTGATTCCAACCCAACTCTGCCTTTTTAAAGTCGATATTGAAGATCACATTGCCATAATCGAAGATGATATTTTTGATATTTTGCATAAAGAGTTTTGTAAAATGAATGCAAATATGTAAAATTGCACCCGTTAAATAAACAAAAATAACCGCGCCTATAGCTCAGTCGGTTAGAGTAGAAGACTCATAATCTTTTGGTCCCTGGTTCGAGCCCAGGTGGGCGCACAAATCCGACTCTGGCGAGGCGGTAGAGCCCCTTAAATCATTGATTTAAGGGGTTTTTTCATTAATTATCCCCTTACCAACCCTTTGTAAAGCCTAAGTTCTCGTTACCTATCCGACTACCTGTTTTTTGTTTTTAAATTAGGTAACACAAACCAATTCAATAAATTGAATTACAGTTTGTTACAGCGATAAAAGTTACTTTTTGCAAGTGGCCTTATGTTGTATTTGTGTTACCTATTGTGTTACCTAAAAACGGGATGAAGTATGAAACATTAAAACTTAAAAATTAGATTTTATGCAAACATCACAGTCGTTCGGTATTCATTTTACCACCCGTCCTGACAAAGCGAAAGACGGAAAAGAACCTATTTATGCCTGCGTTACGGTAAATCGTCAGCGCGCTTACATTGCTTTAAAGCAAAATGTTGATCCCAAAAATTGGGATGGCGGCAAAGGTGCCGCTAAAGGAAATAAAGAAGAGGTTAAGTCTATTAACAACTACCTGGAGGAAGTAAGGCTTGCCATTGGCAACAGCTATAAGGAACTTCAGATCAAAAGGAAAATGTTATCGGCTAAAGCAGTGAAAGATTTATACCTTGGAGAGGAAGCCCAGGTTTATTCCCTAAGCCGCCTTATAACGTACCATAACGAAACTTCTACCGAAGATTTGAAGTGGAGTACCCTGAAACATTATTATGTCACCCAGCGCTATTTAGTGAAGTTTCTGGAAACTCAATTTAATGCTACGGATATTTACTTACATCAGTTAGATTATAAGTTTGTAAAAGATTTTGAGGTATTTCTCCGCAACCATAAACCTAAAGATCACCAGCAACCACTAAACAACAACGGTGTGATGAAACATATCATAAGGTTGAAAAAAATGACTAATCTGGCTTTGAACCTACAGTGGATTAACAATGATCCCTTTGCCACATACAAATTGAAGATTCTAAAAGTTAACCGCGAGCAATTATCTGAAAAGGATTTGGCGGACATGGAAAAGAAAAAGCTGTCAATCGCGAGATTGGATATGGTGCGGGATATGTTTGTCTTCTGTTGCTATACCGGATTGTCTTATGTGGACATGATCAATTTAACTCCGGCACACATCATTGCCGGTAGCGATGGAGAACGTTGGATAAGGACTTGCCGAGAAAAGACACTAATACCAGTTAATGTGCCCCTACTTCCACCAGCTTTAAAGATTTTAGATAAATATGAGGATAATATAAGGTCACTGTCGGATGGCCGTGTATTTCCAACCGTATCAAACCAAAAAGTCAATAGTTATTTGAAGGAGATTGCCGACTTATGTGGTATAACAAAGAAAGTAACCTTTCATATTGCCAGGCATACATTTGCGACCACCGTGACATTATCTAATGGCGTACCCATTGAGACGGTTAGTAAGATTTTGGGACATACGAAGATTACAACTACTCAAATTTATGCAAAGGTGGTTGAGAGGAAACTAAAGGAAGATATGGAGACCTTGAAAAATAGATTATCTTTAAATAATCTGTAGCAAATTGCTCTAATTATACGGTAGGACTTTGAAATATAGAGAGCCCTACTGTAAACAAAAATCCAGTCAAGAGGGCTCATTTAAGTAGATTAATTTCAACAGGACAACAAAAACCCTTCTCATTGATATCGATAATTAGGAGGACGAAAAAAACTGTGGGATCAATCAAGTATTTGAAAGGCAGTCAGTAATCATTTTATAGTAATCATGCTATCTTAGTTTTAACTAATAATTTAGGCGGACAACAATTTAAATATCTCTTACATTAAAGTAATTTCTATGGATCAATCTTTAAAACTTGGCAGTGATGAATATCTTAAAGAGGCTATGATTACTTTAGACAAAGTACTTGCCTCTTTATGGAAGATAAACGAAAAAGTTCCAAATGTAAACGATGACTTGATGATGGCTAAGTGGACATTAGCATGGCCAATCGTGGAAAGTGGTATGTCTTTACTTGATTTGTCGCAAAAGCAAAGGATGCGAGATTGTTATATTATTGCTCGTCCCATATTTGAGCATGTATTGAATATAGGATATTTCGGAGCCAACGGCGAGAAAGCGATAAAACTGGCTTTGCAGCACTCGCATCAAAAGTCTTATAGAGATTTAAATAGGGAAATTAATATTAAAGATATTAAAGTAGCGATTGGTTTAAAGAATTTCAATAACATTCCGGTGTCCGACGAGTTAAAAATTGCACTTGATGAGTTTACCAGTCAAAAAGGCTTTGAAGTTAGGTCGTGGACTGGTGACAATACTTTTAAAAAGATTGAGATAATTGCCGATAAATATGGGAAAGACATTGGAACAATATTAACCCTTAATCTTTTTTATATCTATAGACATTCTTCTGAAATAATTCATGGAACATTATTCGGTACGTTATTCAGTAGAGGAATGACTAAACTAAGTAATGAATGGCCAGTAAATTCGATTGATCTGGAAAAACACCAAAACACATATATTGGATTTATTTTACAAAATACAATTCTAATGACCTACTGTGCAATTAAGATAATTGATTCACACTATCCATTGGGGGGAAATGATTTTGAGGAAATAAAAAAGATTGTGACAGCTTATAGAATTAAAGTTGAAAAATAACATTGCCTTGCAGCTATGTTTATGAGGGCAGGTAATGAAATAATTATTTTATTTTATAATGTCCTATGCATTAGCTGATAAACATGATAAGATCGCTAAAGTAAGCAAATGATATATTTTGATGAAGCCGGCAATTCCGGAGGAAACTTATTAGATAAGAATCAGCCGACATTCGTGCTTGCATCACATAATTTCACTGCTGACGAAACAGCAAAGTTGTTAGCACCTATAAAAGCAATAAGTAACGCTGATGAACTGCATTTCAAGAATCTTAAAAAATTCCAGAAATTTCGCAATGCAATTGTAGAAATCTTTAATCATGAACTAATCAAAAGTGACCGTATTTATCATTATTTTGCACACAAACAATTTATGGTTGCTATCCAGCTGGTAGATCAGCTAATAGAACCAGTATTGTATGGAGAAGGGATAGATATTTATCAGTACGGCAGTAATCTCGCAACTGCAAATATGCTCCATATTCTGGGTACCGTCGCTTGGAAAACCGAATATGACAAGGTTTGTGAATTATTTGTAAAGTGGGTTCGTTCTCGGTCTCATCATGATTGCGTTGAATTTTACGAGTCAGTAATAGGTCTGCAGCAATCAACACAACCAGAATTTAAAGATATTTTAACACCTATAATCTTGAGTACACAACATCTTGGGACAATCACGAGTAACTTTGATAAATACACTTTAGACGCAACCTTAAGTTGTTTTGTGGATCATTGTAACTTTTGGGCAAAGATTTACGGAAAACCTTTTGACATTACATTTGACAATTCTAAACAGATAGATTATTGGCGAGACATGATAGATTTTTTAACCCACTCACTACCAACAGCAGAGGTGGGTTACGGGTCGCGGAAACACAAATATCCATTATTGGTCAACAGTTTAAAGATTGCCGCCAGTCATGACAGTGAATCCATACAACTGGCTGATTTATTTGCATCGTCCCTTAACTACATCTATACAAACTGGGCTAAAGAGAAAGAAGATGACTTTTCAAAACGCTTGCAGGCAACAGAGCTTTTTAAACTCACTAATGAAAATAAAATGTGGCCTACAAAAAAGGTTACTCCTGAAGAATTAGATATGACCGAACCTTCAGGTGTTAATGCTTTGGATTTTATCGCTAATGCTGCTACTATACACCGCGAAAGGTATGACAAAGCCCGCAACAAGAAATAACCCATGAAAATTAATAATCATGTATATTCTGCTATTATTTTACCAGGATCGATGATAGTTTTTTCCACTCCTCACCTGAAAGTGTCGAGCCAGACGGAACCATAGCATTCCATTCGGAATTACTTAAACTGCTAATTTTAGCGCGTATTTGCGTTAATGATAGTGTCTTATCTTTAGGCAATATCTTAGAAAGCGATTTTGCCAATCTACGGGGTACACCAGCCATTCTCATTAAAAGAGCATCCTCGGTATCAACGCCATAATAAACCATTGATGGAATATATGACGTTTCTTTTAATTCATCATTTGAACTATTAACTATGCCCTCTAAAGCGCCTAAGCCCCATGATGCTTTAAATCTTGTACTATTAATGTACTTAACAAAGCTGTTAATTCTGTCAGCTGAATCTGAATTGTTAGCAAAAGTGGGGTGATGTCCTGAAACGTCGAATAATTGATCGCCTTTAACCCAACTGATTATGACCTTTGCTACGGCTTCCTCATTGAATGCGTTGCTTCTGGAATCAGTCCCTAAACCAGTTTCTTTTAGTTTTGCGATAACCTTAATCTTTTCCTCTAAGTAGTTGGTATTATAGTTAAAGATATTTTGTGCTTCCCAACTTTCAGGCGATGCGATTGCAGGATTTGCTCTGTTTTCCGCTTTCATAATTTCTAACACAGAAGGCACCGAAAACCCTGTCTTATCTGCAAATCCCAATGCACCGGGATTAATCCGTTCTTGTAATTGAAGGTAAATCAATCTGCATATTTCAATAAACTTGTTTTTATCAATGGTACCTAATTGATAATAGCCCAAACTGTCCTTAAACAAATCACTAATTTCAATTGCACTTTCCTTACCTGAATGGTTAAGCACATGAATAAGATATTGTACCAGCGGTTCAAGGGAATCGGCGTATCTATTCGCAAGCTTAAATACTTGGTCGTCTGACTCACTAAGCGTCGTTAGGATAGAATCTGCATTGATCATCATTTCGAGAAGCATACTCGCAATCCCTTTAGAACTCTCGCCAATTAAATCTTTTGCGGTTTTAGTATTATCGGCAGAGTTAAATGGAAAAATCAGTTTGCCAAAATTGTCTACCATTGTTCGTCCCGCTCTACCAGCAATATTCCAAAAATCACTTGTAGTGAGTTTATTGTCACCCTTTCTGTATGAATCGAAGTACACTGCAGAAACAGGGAAATTAACGCCTTCAGCTAAAGTACTTGTAGCGAATATATGTCGTATTTCCTTTTCGCGAATTAAATGTTCAATAAGCAATTTTGTTTCATCCGACAAACCAGCATGGTGCAATGCGATTTTCTTCTTCAGTACTTTGGTAAGGACTGTTTCCTGGCCTACTTCATCAATTATAAATTTCCTGACCAACTCAACCATTTCTGATATTGGACAATCATCAAGTGTCTCAAACAAATATTTAGCTCTATTATCGACCATTCCAGACCCTTGGCATAAATAAAGAACTGATTTGTCACCAGATCCATATCTTTTAGCAGCAAATTCAAGATACTTCTCTTTGTCTGTACCGGAAAGGACGAAATCAAGATCTACGTCGGGGAGCTCTCTTTCCTTCGGTATAAGTGAGTAAGCAGATGGCAATAGCGTTTGGGTAAATTTCTTAAAATTGCTTTTCTGCTTAATGCCGACTAACAATTTTTCAGCAGGCTTCCAGTTTATTCTTATTGGAGTTTTTATTTTATTTCCAGCTATCCAATTGGCAATAGTGGATGCAGAGTCCTTTAAAAATGGAGACAGGAACATAAACTTTGAGTTTGGCCGCTCTCTTTTAAGTATAGCCAATAAAAGTTCTAACCGTGTGCCTCTGCTACCGTTTTGAATCATATGAGCCTCGTCAATAACAAAAAGGGCGACATCTTCAACTGATTCATGATTCCGCCTAATTAGTAAATCCAGTTTTTCGGGCGTGGAAATGAGAATGTCGATTTTTTCTTTTAACAATGCTTCCTCAGATGGATCGACTTCTATAGCCCCTGACGTTTTTTCGATTGCGAAGTTTAATCCCTCAAAATCAGCTTTTAGATCATAATAAACCTGATTAACCAAAGCCCGCGTAGGAACTACGTAAATAATTTTCGAATCGGCATTTAAGGCTTTGGTCACTATGATGTTAAACTCCGCCAAAAGTGTTTTACCGGCACTTGTCGGCATTTCAACTACTGTAACACTGGCAGCAATATCCAATAAACTTTGACTAATAGCGTCACGTTGAGAGGGTAACAGGTCAATGATTGATCTCTCTGCAATACTCTTTGCGATACAAAAGTCTTTTAGTTTCTTAATTTGAATAGCATTGGTGGAATACCATATCGAGTTATTTTGTAACAACGTAAGATTTTGCTCCATTATGGTCACAATACTTTGTAACCTGGGGGAACTTTTAAAAAGCTTTTTCGCTAATTCGGAGTGAATGCGAATTTCACTCTCCAATTTCCCTTTGTAATTATACCCTTGTGTCAGGTAATCTGCTGTTTCTGTAACAGTTTTTGAAACATGATACCAGCCAAGTAGCTGTTCAGCTGAATCGAGTTCTTTGGAATAATCATTTATTTGAGACAGATACTTTTCCTCAAAATCTTTTTGCGATGTTTTAAGTTCAGAGATCAATTTTAAGGACGTTCTAATATCAGCGTAACCCGAATCTTTTCTGACCAAAAGAATAAATGCCTCTAAAATCTTATCTGCTACTATTTCTTGCCAATTGCCTAATTCAGCGTAATCTTGAGAGAAATAACTTTTTAAATCAAGTCTTACCTGCACTGTTTTATCAGCTTTCAGACCAAGAGATGCCAAATAAAAATAATAAAGGCTATAATTCCCAACCTGCTCAATTCCAAAATATTTATTGAACATGCCAAGAAAATAATCACTCGAAATATTATAAGACTTTAGTATAGAATAGGCAGTATCAAACAGTGAATCATTGATTTCCTGATCTCTTACCGAAAGCAACTTATTTAATAACAGGTACTCTATTTTGATGATTTTAGTATTTAATTCGTTGTCATAATCATGCATACCGTAGCCAAGCTCACTTTCCAGAAAAGCAAGTTTACGGTCCTGTACAAAGGACTTAATTTCATCATCATGTAAAACAAACTCTAAAATATCTTTCATTCTATGCTTTACAAAGTTCCTGTACTTTATCGTAAAAAAGGTCTATTGTGTCTTTAACGTTTTTGTCCAAACTCATTATACAAAATGTAATATGGTGTGGATCGAAATCTGTTTGTTGTGTATAAAATTTACCATAATCCTCATTGACCTTAACACATGAAACATCTCTTAGCAAGGAACACCCGAAAACAAGGTCAAATTCACTTTCCTTTCCAAAATCCAGCAAAAGTAAAACTAATCCGATTTTTTCGGCAGCTTCATCTGTAAGGTTTCTGCTATAATCAGATAAGCGATTAACCAACAGTTCCTTATTGTTTTTAAATTTTGTTTGTGTATTATAAATGGAATCTTTATTATAGTCAACCACATCAGGTGGATTCTTCATCTGATGTGAAACTTTGCCTTCACCTACCAATAGACTTATCCTGTCATTGTCTATCCGATAACCGACAGCATCCAATCCTCGGCCTGGCTGAGCAGCCAGTTCACGATTTGTTATATTTTTGTGAGGGATTATAAATCTTTCAGATTCTGGCAGTTTATCTTCAAAATAATAAGTTAGCAACAACTCGCCAAGATCACTTCTGTAAATATCAGTAAGAACTGTCTTATGAATTTGGCCAGCTTCCCGTATTAAGTCCTGGGCAACGGAATTTTTTGTTATTACTTTTTTTAATTGTGTGCTGTCAAATCCGTGTTTCTGAAATAACAAACTTTCGTCGATAGTATCATAATTAAATCTTGTTTGGGATCTTTGCTTGATATACATCTCAGAAAATTTAATAATAAATTTATCTGAGACAGAAACATCTTCTTTAGCGAATTTGTGGGCCATTAACAGGTTTGTTGGTTTAGACCTATAAACTTATTCAATCGTTTTCGGATTTCCTATAAATGACAAAATTAAACCGGTTATTAACTTGGTAGTAATAAAATGCCATAATTTGAAAATATCTGCAAAATAAGGTATTTAAATATTATTCCTATTCTAAAAAAAACACCTACCTCGTACATGAGGTGTGAAAAAAATATTTTTCCCTTCCTCACATTTGCTGTGCTAAATTTTAAGCTATGGCAAATTACAATGAAACTCAAAATGACTTTCAGAAAGTTCACCGCGATCAACTGATCACGGTGCAGGACTTGATTGATTTTAAGCAACAATTAATTGTTGATATTAAAAAGCTATTGAAGGAACAGACTGGCCATCCGGGACACCAATGGCTCAAGGCCTTCGAGATCAAAAAGATGCTGCGCCTTTCTGAAAGCAAGCTCCAATACCTCCGTGATAAAGGCCTGATACCTTTCAAAAAGTTAGGCGGTATAACTTATTACAACCTGGAAGAAATTGAGGCGCTCATGAACTCTGGTAAGTTAAACGATCAAATGAAAATGGCATGAAGCGTAAAGCAAAACGGATCGTTCCGAATTTGGATAAAAAGCCGAGAAGCAGGAATGCAATTACTGTACGTAGCCATGATGGTTTAGGTACGTCCATGCCGCCGTCGCTTGCCAGTATTGAAATTTATTTTGATCAAAAAGGCTTAATAGAAATTGCAAATGATTTCTTCAGCGAACATGAATTGCGGGAGTGGAAAAGTATTACCGGATACCCAATAATTAACTGGAAAGTTTGCGCTGCTGATTGGATTTATGATTACCGGCAGGCGGTGAAAATGCGGTTTAAAAAATCGCGTTTTTACACCGAACCATCTTGATCGGCAAATAAAATTTTTATGACAATTTGACGGTTTCTGTTGAATCGGGTTTTGTTGCATCGAATCATGAGGTTGTACGCTGTGGTATTAAAAATTGTAAATAATGCTGGTGTCGATATCACATGATTAACCTGTGAATTTTGAACAACCGATCAAATTTTAAGTGCAAGCAACAAATAAAAATTAATCGAACGTCAGGAAGCAACATGCAAACCCCTTCCTGATACATAATTACAGGTTATTGTATTTACAGCAATATGTAGTTATCGAATTATGCAGATATAGAATGACGTAATTACAGAAATACATACTTACAGCAATCTGTATTTACAGGAATTTGCATTTAAAGAATTATGTATTTAAAGATTTCCAGCATTATGCAATTACAGCATTATGTATTTATAACAATTTAGAATTACATAACATGGGAAAGATCATCACAGTAGCCCACCAAAAAGGGGGCGTTGGAAAAAGCACACTGGCAATGAACTTAGCAGTGTGTTTCCAGGATCAACTTAGCGTTGCTTTGGTTGATACAGATTTGCAAGGAAGTCTACTCCAGATCAAGGACGATCTCCCTGGGCTGGCGGTGGTCGGGAAAGACCAATTACAGGACATTAAAAAATTAGACTATGACCTTATTATAGTTGATACGCCGCCTTACTTGTCGAACAAGCTTCCCGAGCTATTCAGCCTCTCCGATTTTATATTGATTCCAACAAAAGCAGGCTTTTTTGATGTAATGGCTATACGTTCGACTATCGCATTGGTCAACGATGCGCAGGTAAAGAACCCCGACATAAAGGCCGGCATTGTGATGAATATGATCAAACCGCGATCAGGTATTACCAAAGAGGTTAGCGGTCTTTTAGAAGACATGGCAACTCCTGTATTGGAAACTCTGATACATGATCGGGTAAGTATTGCAAGGTCCTCGATAACTGCCGGAGCTTTACAGGGAAGTGATGCAAAAGCGAAATCAGAAATAACATCCCTGGCAGAAGAGATCGTTAACCGTATCAGTGCATAAATTACATAAATACATATTTATGTAGCCGGCAAAACTCTCGTTCAACGAGTTAATTAAATCAGGTTTACAATGACAGATTATAAAGACAAACTGGGTGGCTTAGCGGACAAACTTAAAAAGGACACGCCCAAAACGCCCATTCAGGAAGTTCACCCAATAAAGCAAAGTGCTACAGTTAAAGAGGACGAGGCGCAGCTAAATGTTTGGATTCCAAAGGCGCTTTTGAAGCGCTTGAAATCATACGGAGTAGAATATGATACATCGTTAAAGGACATCAGTATAGATGCTTTAAAATTCTTTTTAGATGCCAAATTGAAGAAGTCAATATGATACAGGTCCTAATGGAATGCTGGCAAATTGAAGAAATCAAAAGGGATGAGATTGCCTCTTAATAGCAATCAGCAAGATAAACGTTTGTCGGACAAACGGATCTTGCCCCTACCTTCCGAGGTCAGTCGGGGGGCAGGGTAAAAATCCTCCAGGGTCGGATTTTTTAAAGATTACAGTAATGGAAAATGAAGAAGAAAACAGGGAACGCAAAGTAACCACACGGTTTAAACCGAACGAATTTAAAGTACTTGATACCCGTTTCAAAAAAACACGGTTTTTAAAAATGAGTGAGTATATCAGGTGCGTTCTGCTTGAAAAACCGATCACGGTAAATTACCGTGACAAGTCGATGGATGAAATGCTGGAAGAATTGGCAATGCTCAGAAAAGAGTTAAATGCCATCGGCAATAATCTTAACCAGGCCGTTCGCCAGATCAATAGTGCGCACGGAAATGCGGATAACCGCCTATGGATAAATTTACTTTCCATTATTGGCAGCAAGGTCGATCCGGCAATCGGTCAGATTAAAGAACGTATGCAAAGTTTTTCAGAATTATGGTCGCAAAAATTAAAACCGGGAGAAGTATCAGCGGTGCAATAAATTATAATGAACATAAAGTAAGGCTGGGCAAAGCGGAGCTGATTTCCGCTCAAGGCTACCTGAAAGACCCGGCTAACTTAACGTTTACGGATAAGCTGCAAAGGTTAACTGATCTAACAAATCGGAACGAGCGGACACTCGTAAACGCGTTGCACGTTTCGTTAAATTTTGCGGTGAGCGAAAATTTGGAGAATGATGTACTACAACAAATTGCCGATGATTATATGGATGGTTTAGGTTTTGGTAAACAGCCTTATTTGGTTTACCAGCATCATGATGCCGGACACCCTCACCTGCATATTGTTACCACTAATATTGAACCGGACGGAAAACGTATCAGTTTTCATTTACTGGCGAACAGGGCCTCCGAAAGTGCCAGAAAACAAGTTGAATTGACGTACAATTTGGTAAAGGCAGAAGACCAGGGTAAGCAACAAAACGTATTATCTAAGCCACTGGAACAAGTTGATTATGGTAAGGCAGAACTCAAAAGATCAATCACCAACGTGGTGAACAAAATAGTAAAAGCCTACAAATTTACCAGTATTCCTGAACTGAACGCCGTACTCAATCAATACAATATTACCGCTGATCGCGGCTCTAAAGATTCAAGAATGTATGAAAAAAACGGCTTGGTTTATTGGGCGCTTGATGTAAAAGGAAACAAACTTGGGGTGCCAATCAAGGCCAGCAGCATCTATGGAAAGCCAACTTTGAAAGCGCTTGAAGACCGATTTAGATTAAATAAAGTATTGCGAAAACCTTTAAAAGAGCAGGTCAAAACTAAAATTGATAAGGTATTATTAGCGCCGGTTTCAAAAAATGCGTTTCAAAAAAAATTAAAAGATGATGGCATTCAGGTCATTTTCCGGCAGAATGACGAAGGCCGTTTATATGGGATAACGTTCGTAGATCATGGGTCAAAGTCGGTATTTAATGGTAGTGATTTAGGCAAAAACTACAGTGCTGCAACACTGATAAATTGGTTTAAAAATGAGGAAATCAACCGCAATCAAATCGTTTCCAAACCGGTAAAGAATATTACCCAGGCTTCAAAATTTCCTGACAATATTTCAGGTTCAGCTCCAAGTTCAGGCGATGGGGATTCATTGTTAAACATACTATTCAAAGAAGAACAACAAGACATGGCGGCCATAGGAAGGCTGCAACAGAATAAGCGAAAGAAGAAAAGAAAAGGTCATTCACTTTAATATTTAACATCATGCAAACAGGTGAAAACGAGCAAGCCCTAAGAAAGATAATTGACTTTACAAGGCTAATAAGCATTGCTATTTTAATCATACATTTTTATCTAAGCTGCTATACGGCTTTCCAAATTTTAGGCTTGACCAAGCCATTCGTAAATCACATTGTATTGCCGTTATCGAAGATGGAAATTTTCGCTAAGGTGCTTTATGCGAAAATGGCAGCGCTAATTCTTTTAATGATTTCGCTGGTTGGCAGTAAAGGAAAAAAGGATGAATCCATTAAGGCCAGCAGGATTTTTATTTATTGCACCATAGGTTCATTAACGTACTTCGTCAGTACGCTCTTTCTTACCATACATTACCCTGCAACCACAATAGCCATATTGTATATAGGTGCAACAGTCATTGGTTATATGCTGATCCTTTCAGGGGTAAGTCTGCTTTTCAGAATGCTAAAGATCAATTTGGGCAAGGATATTTTCAATAAAGAAAATGAATCGTTCCCGCAGGAAGAAAGATTATTAGAAAATGAATACTCGATCAATTTACCTGCAGTTTATAATCTGAAAGGCAAAAGCCGCAATAGCTGGATAAACATCATCAATCCGTTCAGAGGTACACTAATTGGCGGTAGCCCAGGTTCGGGTAAGTCATATTTCGTCATACGCCACATTATTACCCAACATATTCAAAAGGGCTTTACCATGTTGGTCTATGATTTTAAATTTGATGATTTAACCAGGATCGTTTACAATGCGCTTTTAAAGTACGGCCATTTGTACAAAGTTAAGCCCACCCAATATATTATCAACCTCGAAAATATTATGCACCGGGCCAACCCCTTAGAACCGCATACGATGATTGATATTACTGATGCAATAGATTCAAGCCGCACGATCATGCTTGGTCTTAACCGTGAATGGATTAAGAAGCAAGGGGATTTCTTCGTGGAATCTCCTATTAACTTTATTACGGCCATTATGTGGTTTTTGAAGAAATATGAAGACGGGCGATATTGCACATTGCCTCATGTGATCGAATTGGCTCAGGTAGAGTATAAAGACTTATTTGAGGTGTTATTGCAAGAACCTGAAATTGAAGTATTGATCAACCCTTTTGTTTCTGCCTGGCAAAATGAAGCTTACGAGCAATTGGAAGGACAAATTGCAAGTGCCAAAATTAGTTTGGCGCGGTTATCCTCGCCACAATTGTATTATGTATTAAGCGGTAACGATTTCTCACTTGACATTAACAACCCTGATGAACCCAAAATTGTATGTCTCGCCAACAATCCACAAAAATCACAGATTTATGGCGCGGTATTATCGCTTTACATTAATCGCATCAATAAGCTTGTCAACCGTAAAAATCAGCAAAAGTGCAGCATGATCTATGATGAGTTCCCGACAATTTACTTTAACGGAATTGATAATTTGATTGCTACAGCCAGATCTAATAAAGTCGCCGTTACCTTAGCCGTTCAGGACTATAGCCAGCTAAAAAAAGACTATGGCCGTGAGCAGGCAGAAGTTATTTTGAATATAGTAGGGAACATTGTTTTTGGGCAGGTAACCGGCGACACGGCAAAACAACTTTCCGAACGATTTGGTAAAATTAACCAGGAAAAGGAAAGCATATCAATTAATAGTCAGGACACCTCAATAAGCAAATCAACGCAATTGGATTTCGCAATACCAGCATCAAAAATTTCAGGGTTATCCTCGGGTGAGTTTGTTGGCATGGTGGCTGATGACCCTGATAATAAGATAGAATTGAAAACTTTTCATAATTGTATTCAAAACGATCATGCCGCGATTAAGCGGGAAGAAGCGGCTTATCAACCGATCCCTATGATTAGAGATGTAGATCAGGCAGAGGTGCTAATGACTTATCACCAGATCAAAGAAGACGTAAAAAGAATTATTGAAAGCGTTTTAAGCAACATTTCTTAAATAAATTAAATATTTTTCGTAATATTTCATATATAAGAATTAATACAACGTATCCGTTGTGTTAATTTCGTTCGGTTTGCCATTCTTTTATAGTTCCGATGAAAAAGGAACAACTTTTAAAAGACTTAGGTGAACGAATACGAACTGTCCGAAAGGATAAGGGTATTACTCAACTACAGCTTGCCCACTCCATCGGAAAAGACCAGCAATCAATTCAACGTTTAGAAGCAGGAAATATTAACCCCTCATATATTTATCTGCAAGAAATAGCTGAAGGTTTAGACACCACCCTTTTGGATATGCTGAATAAAGAATTGCCTGCAAAAACCTGATTTAAAAACTATTCCTGACTTTTTGAAAATGCTACCATGCTGTGGCTAAGCTTTGCTGTATAGCAGGATTTAAATTTGATGCCTATAAGAAACCATATATATAACCAGTACTAACGAACAAACCTATCTAACCTTATCTATGAGAACTATAACCGAGCGCTTCTACAGCGCTTTAGAAAATCAATTGAACGAAGTTTCAATTAATGGCGATTCATTAGCCGATCAATATAAAACCTCTATTCAGCTATGCAAAAAGGCAATGGCTAAGCTTAAAAATTATATTTCCAGTTACAATTTCGAGAATACCGAAGATGAAATAGAATTTTTCAAGGTTGTTAAACCCCAGTTTTATAGCAAGTACATCTACTTTATCAATGTGTACAATTTTTTGATGCAAAAGCCTTTAGGCAGTGAGGAAATTATAAAGGATTACATCAATTATGAATTAACCGATATCAAACGGTTTTTCGACCATAACCATGCTTTCTATCAATATTACCGGTCAGGGTCTTCCCAAATGGATGAAGTTTACTTTACCCGTGGCGGTTTTGACGTTCACGTAGAACTGGAAGATTTTGAAGAGGATGAATTGTATTCTACCAGTCATGATTATAAGCTGTCTAAGATCATAGCCAATGAAAAATACCAGGATTACCTCAATCTCGAACTACAGAAAATTTTAAACCATGATGAGAAGCCGCAGGAAATTGGCATTGAGTTACCGCTTACCTGGACTTTTAATAAAACAGATCTTGTTGAATTAATATACGCGTTAGTTGCGTTAGGCGTGTTTAACAATGGAAACTCAGAAATCAAATCAGTAGTCAGCTTTTTTCAAACCGTGTTTCATGTTGATTTAGGTGCCTACTATCATAAATACACCGATATAACCCGGCGCAAAAAGGAACGTACCGCTTTTCTGGATAAACTAAAACTCGCTTTGCTACGAAGAATTGATGAAAAATTAGATGAAGACAGCGGCCCGCAACAAAGAATGAAATTTGAATAGTTTTTATTTATCTAATTTTCAGATACTTATGCTTTTTTAGAATAAAAAAAACACCTACCTCATGTATAAGGTGTGAAATAATATTTTTTGCTACTCCAACCTTTGCTTTCACAATCGCCGCATGGTGTGGTGAGGGTTAAAGCAAAGCATTATGTTGTCCTCTATTTCCTGGCAGCACTATCTCGCAGCCGTTATCATCATTACTATTTCTTACTACCTGTATGTTGCTCTTAGATACTACCAGAAAGAGATAAGTAATCTTTTCAATCGCAAACCGCAATCAGCTGATCTATTTACAGTAATTCAATCGCCTGCCATTTCCGTAATGGGTCAGGCTAAACCGGATAATGGTGTAAGCATTGGCGATACACAAAACTTACCCTTTTCAGAAGTTTTGCCTGATGATCCACATGAGTTAGTTAAGGAATCAACTCACACCATAAGCATTCAAGACGACCCTTCATCAGACCTGGTTTCAGAAGCCGGAAACCTGATTGAAGCGTTTAGGGATGTTGACAACAAGCAGGAGTTTTTAACGCTCGTAGGAATATTAGTCAGCTCCTATAAAAGGTTCCAGGAGCAAATCGATCTTCCGGCTGCACTAAGCCGCGTGGTAGAAATTTCCAAAGACAAATTAAAATTCACAGTTGCCTTATCCGATTTTCAAAACACCTGGGCTTAGGCAACCTATCCGTTTACATTAATTCAGAAATTATGAAATCTCAAAAAACAGACTTCCGTTCAAGGGCGGTAATTTTTTTCAGGCATTTATTGGCAACTGTCACCTTATTGATAATTAGCTTTAGCTTATATGCACAGGATGGCAATTCAGGAATAACAGCAGCAACTACACAGGTTAAAAGTTATTTCAGCACTGGCACAAGCTTAATGTATGCTATCGGTGCCATAGTCGGACTTGTGGGAGCCATCAAAGTATTCAAAAAATGGAACGATGGCGAACACGACACCGGCAAAGTTGCTTCAAGCTGGTTCGGCAGTTGTATCTTTTTGGTAGTAGTTGCAACGGTGTTAAAATCATTCTTTGGGGTATAAAAAACATATCATGGCATTATATCAGATCAACAAGGGCATTAATAAACCGATTGAATTTAAAGGACTGAAAGCACAGTACATCGGCTATCTGGCAGCTGGGCTTGTACTGTTGCTTATCGGATTTGCTATCATGTATATCGTAGGAGTGCCGGTAATTACTTGCATAATTATCATCTCTGTTTTAGGCAGCGCCCTGTTTTACCAGGTGTTTAAATTAAGTCATAAATACGGTGAACACGGCTTGATGAAAAAAGCAGCCAAAAGGTACTTACCAGATCATTTGAAGTTCACTACACGAAATATCTTTTTACAACTAAAGAAATAATCATGGCATCACACAGCAAAGCAGAACAGGTATTTCCTGTTTACAAGGTGGAGCATAACTGTATGGTTTCCGCAAATGGCGACCTTACCATTGGTTACAGAGTAAACCTGCCCGAAATCTTCACCCTATCAAATGACGAGTATCTTGCTTTCCATGAGGTAATTATTAAAGCATTGAAGCTTCTACCAAAAAATACTGTATTTCATAAGCAGGATTGGTTTATCAATGATCAATATGAAGCTGTATTTGCTAAAGAAGGCCATCAGCAGGTTAAAACTTTCCTATCTCATTCCAGTGAACGTTATTTTCACGAACGCGAGTTTTTGCATCATCATTGCCATATCTTTTTAACTAAAAAGCCCGATAAGTTTAAACAGTATTCAAGCGCGGTAAGTTCATTAATGCGTAAACGCATTGTTCCTGCACAAACTACCTGCGATGAATTGTTCAGGGATTTTCAGGATAGCGCCGGCCAGTTTGTAAGAGTTTTGGAGGATAGCGGTTTAATAACCCTTTCACGGCTGAACGATGACGAGTTAGCAGGCACGTTAAATAAGGCCGGTGTTTTGGAGCAGTACTGCTTTTTGCTTAATCAAAATGAAGCGCCGGTATTGAAAGATATTCATATTCTGGATGAGATAAGGATCGGTGATAACCATTGCCAACTTTATACGCTAAGCGATGCGGAAGATCTGCCACCATTATGCGGCCCGAGAATTACCTATGATAAATACAGTACAGATAAAACAAAATTCAGTACCGGCTTTGCTACTCCTATAGGCACTTTATTAAAATGTAATCATTTGTACAACCAGTATATATTTATCGGTGACAGCCTGCAAACGATCAAAAATCTGGAAGCAAAAAAATTGCGCCTGCAATCTCTTTCCGCTTATTCCCGCGAAAATGCGATTGGCCGTGATGCTACACACGATTTTTTAAATGAAGCTATTAGTCAGCAAAGACTACCCGTAAAGGCGCATTTCAATGTTTTAGCCTGGACGGATAACGCTGCATTGTTAAAGGATCTTAAAAATAAGGTTAGTTCCTCACTGGCTCAAATGGATGCCCAGCCGAAACAGGAAACCGATGGTGCTGCCCAAATTTGGTGGGCTGGATTGCCAGGCAACGAAGCCGCTTTTCCAATGAATGATACATTTGATACTTTTGTTGAACAGGCTACTTGTTTCTTAAATCTTGAAACAAATTACCAGTCAAGCATCAGCCCTTGCGGCATTCGCTTAGGCGACCGATTATCCGGCAAGCCCGTGCATGTTGACATTAGCGATGACCCGATGACTAAGGGAATCACCACCAATCGAAATAAATTCATTTTAGGTCCGTCAGGCAGCGGCAAATCCTTCTTCACTAATCACCTGCTTCGCAGTTATTTTGAGCAGGGCTCGCATGTGGTTTTAGTAGATGTTGGGCATAGTTACCAGGGGCTTTGTGATTTTGTTGACGGTTATTATTTCACATATACCGAAGATGAGCCGATCAGCTTTAATCCTTTCTACATAGCAGATGGCGACGTTTTAGATACTGAAAAAAGGGAAAGTATAAAAGCCATGATTTTAGCGCTATGGAAGAAAGAGGACGAAGGTGTTCAACGGTCTGAATACGTGGCAATTTCAGATGCTTTATATCATTATTACGAAAAACTAAAAAGTCAACCTGAAATATTTCCTTGCTTTGACAGCTTTTACGAATTTCTTAATGGTGAATTTCATGATACCATGAAACAATCAAAAGTGAAAGATGAACGTTTTGATATAGACAACATGCTTTTTGTATTGAAACCATATTATAAAGGTGGTGAATATGCCTACCTGCTGAATGCAAAAGAAAACCTCGACCTTTTGCAAAAGCGTTTTATTGTCTTTGAGCTGGACAATATCAAAGATCATCCAATTTTATTTCCGGTGGTCACCCTTATCATTATGGAAACCTTCGTTTCTAAAATGCGCAAACTGGCTAAAGACACCAGAAAGATGATCCTAATAGAGGAAGCATGGAAAGCGATCGCGCGGGAAGGTATGGCCGAGTACATCAAATATCTTTTTAAAACAGTCCGCAAATATTTTGGTGAAGCCTTAGTTGTAACCCAGGACATTGAAGATATTATTAGTTCGCCCGTCGTAAAACAGGCCATCATCAATAATAGTGATTGCAAGATCTTGCTTGACCAGCGGAAATACCAGAATGACTTTCCTAAAATACAGCAACTATTAGGGATAACAGATAAGGAAACAGCACTCATCATGAGCATGAACCGGAACAACGACGAAAACCTGAAGTATAAAGAAGTATTCATCAGCTTGAATGGCCAGTTATCAAAAGTCTACCGAACCGAAGTAAGCCGTGAAGAATACTGGACTTATACCACTGAATCATCGGAAAAAGCAAAAGTCCATGCCTACACCAAAAAATTAGGAAGTGTAAAGCTTGCTATAGCAGCTATCGTTAGAGAGGAATTAGAAAAAGCAGCATAAACTAAAACCCATAATTATGAAAGCATTATCGTTTATTATAATCCTTGCAATTGCCGCCTTTACAGGATGCACGAATAATTCTCAAAGCAAATCATTATCTGGCACTTTTACCAATCAATCGAAAAGTGAGTATAGCACGGCATCAGATACATTGATAATAACGCCATCAACTCAATCCACCAATACTTACCAAATTGAGCGAAAGACAGGTTTTCAAAAAATTCGAAATGGTGTAAGCCAGGCCAAAGAATATAAAACCGAAAAATGGCAATCAACATGGAATGAAGAAAAACAGATGTTGTCAGAAACGGAGTATGGCCGTCAGATAACGCCCGGTAAAGACGGCAATTCCGTGACCTTGAAAAACACGGAGTACCAAAAAATCAAATAACATTTCCTACATATCATTAAGTAATTCCTGTAAATGAACAGGGATATGGGAGGCTTTTATGAAAAATTTACCTGTAAAAATAGTGTCTTTGGTGGTGTTCATCGCTATAACACTACCTACGCAAAAGGCAAAAGCACAATTCGTTATTGGCGAAGTAATAAAACTTACAGTAACCAAAGTAATTAAGGCAATAGACCTTAAAGTACAACGAATGCAGAATAAAACGATATGGCTGCAAAACGCACAAAAAGTCATTGAAAATCAAATGTCCAGAACAAGGTTGACTGAAATTTCCGGTTGGACAGAGCAGCAAAGGCAATTATACAGCAGTTACTACACAGAATTAGGAAACATCAAAGCCACTATATCTAAATACCAGCGGATAAAGGATATTACTTTAAAACAAGCTGCCCTGGTTAGTGAATATAAAAAAGCCTGGAGCTTGTTCCGGCAGGATAATCATTTCAATCCGCAGGAATTGAATTATATGCAGCAGGTGTACACCGGCATATTAGACGCCAGCGTAAAAAATCTGGATGAGATCATGCTCGTGGTTAGCCCTGCAAAAACACAAATGACAGATGAACAGCGCCTGGAATTAATCAACAAGGCCAGCGATCATTTGGATGAAAATTACAATGACCTGCATCAGTTCAATAACCAGGGCATTCAATTAAGCCTGCAACGCAGCAAAGATCTGAGTGATACCCAATCAATTAAAAAGCTTTATGGAATCAATTAATCAAATAAAAACACGGGCAGACGAGATCCGGCGTAAAAGCAGGAAATTATTGGCTTTCACAGTTATGACGGTTGCCGCATCTGTGCTGGCTACTACTGTTAGAGCTCAAACTTTCGCTGAGTGGTTCCAACAGAAAAAAACGCAAAAGAAATATCTGTTACAGCAAATTGCTGCACTACAAGTTTACGCCTCATATTACAAGGCGGGTAATAACATTGCCCGTAATGGTTTAGGTTCGATAACCGGATATCTCAAATCAGAAAACGGATTACACACTACCTTTTACAACAATCTCAATAACGTTAGTCCTGTAGTTAAGAATAATAAACAGGTAAATGATATACTGCAATGGCAGAAAGATATTCTTGCCCGCATGAACAGCCTCGACAAAACTGCCAATCTTAACAATGGTGAGCGCAAATATATTATGCAGGTTAAAGCCGCTTTATTTAAAGATTGTGATCAAGAGATTACCGAATTACAAAATGTGCTTACCGACAGCAAACTCAAGATGAGTGACGAAGAACGGTTGAAACACATTGGAGTAATTCATTCTGCTATGCAAAATAATTACCGTTTTGCCTCTGCATTTGCTGACCAGGTAAAAGTTTACGCGGTGCAACGTGTTCAGGAAAATAATAATGTGATTACCGAAAAGAAAATTTACGGGATTCAATAAGCAAAACCAATTATGAAAAAGCAAATCAAGCAGATCGTAATTATACTGGTATTTTTCTTTTGCCTGGGTACGGCAAAGATTGCCAGCGCACAGGTTCAGGAAATGCAGCAATTGATTTTAGATATTGAAAAGCTAACCCAATTGAAAGGCATATTAAGCGACATGAAAATGGGTTACCAGATCTACCAGCAAGGCTATGGCAGCATATCCCAACTTTCCAAAGGTAATTTTGACCTGCATAGCGTTTACCTTAATGGCTTGCTTTCTATAAACCCCACTGTAAAAAATTATGGCAGGGTAGCCGAGATAATTTCCCAGCAGGTCAGTTTGGTTAGTGAGTATAAAAGTGCCTATAAACAATTTCAGCAAAGTGGATCATTTAGTGCAGGTGAGTTAAATTATATGAGCAACGTATATACGCAGCTTGTCAACCAAAGCCTGCAAAACCTGGACGACCTAACTAATGTGCTTACCGCTGGTAAACTACGAATGTCCGATGATGAAAGAATGCGGGCGATTGACCGCATCTATGCCAGCAGTTCAGATAAATTGCAGTTTCTCCGGCACTTCAACCGGCAAGGCGTTTTGTTAAATATGCAGCGCACTAAGGATATAGGCGATACCCGCACGGTGAAACAGCTCTATGGTATAAATAACTAATCCCAATTTTATGAAAAAGAAGATTTATTTAACCGCAATTTTTGCGGTAACGGGGATAGCTTTTCCTTTATTTTCCAAAGCAGACGGCCTTGCTACAGATATTCAAGGTTTGCAGGGAACTTTAAATGGCGTTTATAACGATATGCTTCCCATGTGTAGCCAACTCATCGGTGTTGGTCGTGCAATAGCAGGATTTGGTGCTTTATGGTATATAGGCAGTCGCGTTTGGCGACAAATAGCCAGTGCCGAACCAATAGATTTTTACCCGCTGATGCGGCCATTTGCTTTAGGCTTAGCTATTCTTTTATTCCCTACGGTTATTGCTATTATCAATGGAATAATGTCGCCTACGGTAACTGCCACAGGCGGAATGGTGCAAAATTCAGATGCCGCTATTGCAGCCTTGTTGAAAGCCAAAGAAGCGGCAGTAGAAAAGACAGATACATGGCAAATGTATGTTGGTGCTGATGGTGATGGTGACAGGGATAAATGGTATAAATATACCCATCCCGACGACCCTACAGGCGCGAACGAAGGAATGCTTGCCAGCGTAGGTAATGATATGAAGTTCGCTATGTCCAAAGCTTCCTATAATTTCCGCAATTCGGTTAAGCAGTGGATGTCGGAAGTATTGCAAGTGCTATACGAAGCAGCGGCTTTATGTATTAACACCATAAGGACTTTTTACCTTATCATTCTGGCCATATTGGGGCCTATAGTATTTGGCTTAGCTGTCTTCGACGGTTTTCAGCACACCTTAACAGTGTGGCTGGCTAAATACATTAATGTATTTCTTTGGCTGCCAGTAGCAAACATCTTCGGTGCAATTATCGGCAAGGTTCAGGAAAATATGCTGAAACTGGATATTACCCAGGTTCAAAATGCGGGTGACACCTTCTTTAGCTCAACTGATACCGCTTACCTCATCTTTTTAATTATTGGCATCATTGGTTACTTCACCGTACCAAGCGTAGCTAACTACATTGTTAACGCAGGTGGCGGCAACGGTCTGCTTCAAAAGGTAAACAGTATTGTGAGCAGTACAAGCCAGTCTGTCGTTGGTGCAGCTTCAGGAGGCAGCAGTATGTCCGCAGATACATTCGGTAATCAAAAATCTAATACCAGCCAAAGCATGGCAGACAGCGCAGTATCTAAACCATACTTTCAAGATAAGGGCAGTAACCCAAATAATGGACGGGCAAACAAGATAAATCCACAGCAAGCCTAATTATTCACCTAAAATTTAATAATCATGTTTACACATCTCAAAAACATTGAAACAGCCTTTAAACACATCAAGCTATTCAGCTATTTTTTGATTGCCGCATGTACCATTATATCATGTTTTGCACTTTATAAAAGTTACCAGGCAGCGAATATCGCAGGCAGTCACATTTACATCCTGGCTAACGGCAAGGCGTTAGAGGCATTTGCAGCCGACCGGAAAGACAACATACCAGTAGAAGCCCGCGATCATATCCGAATGTTCCATCATTATTTTTTTACCCTTGACCCTGATGAAAAGGTAATTGATGCCAATATAGGCAAGGCCTTATACCTGGCTGATGAAAGTGCCAAAAATCAATATAACGATTTAAAGGAAAAAAGCTATTACAACAACCTTATTTCCGGCAATATCAGCCAACAGGTTACCGTGGACAGTATTCAACTGGATATAAACCAATATCCTTATTACTTCAAATGCTTTGCCACGCAAAAGCTGATCCGCTCTACATCGACCGCAAACCGCAGCCTGATCACTCAGGGTTACCTGCGTAACGTGGCAAGGTCAGACAATAACCCGCATGGTTTTCTAATCCTGCATTGGGAGACTTTAGCTAACAGGGACACCACTATTCAACACTAAAAGCTATGAATTTATCAAACAGTAAAACGTCAGCGCAATTAAGCGACAAGGTTGCCGCTTCGCTGGCAAAACAGATAATCACTTTTCAAACTCGTTTTTCGACCTGCCTTAACAAGTGGTTCAATGCTTACACTGTTCGCCAAAAGAAACGAATTGCTATTGCAGTTGGCATGCTAACGTCTATCATACTTGTCAGTAGTTCCTTTTGCAGTTTTTACACGATCCCCAAATTATCACAAAATTATACCTCTGCCCATATTGGTCAGGCATCAGAATTTCCCGATCCCCAATTTATTAAACGTCAATTAACAGATTCATTAACTAAAAAAAAGTAAATCATGAATGCAGTATTAAACAGCGGTCAATTGCCGCAGCATACTCCTGAATTTCTGAAGGAGCGCAAATTTTTAGTCATCATGCCACTGCTTATCATTCCATTTTTAACGATGGCATTTTGGGCATTGGGTGGCGGTAAACAATCCGCTTCAGCCTTTGAAAATTCCAATGTACAGGGATTGAATGCCACATTACCGCAGGCACAGTTTAAGGATCAAAAAGCCCAGGATAAAATGGGCGTTTATCAAACCGTTAAAACGGATTCCGCAAGTTCCGCAAACAGTGGGGTTAGTGAAAGCTTTGTAAAATCAATGGGATTGGATGCCGCAAAAGCGGGGCATATTGATTCTGCTACGCAGCGTTCAACCGCTAATCTTACAGGCGGCCCTACTGTAGCAGATGCTAATGAAGCCAAAATTCAGGCCAAGCTTGTTGCTATTAATCAGCAGATCAACCAGCCGGAACCGACAAACTACGGCGGTGGTGCAACAGCCCCGCAATCCACTGCCGATGTAAAAAGACTGGAATTAATGATGAAAGCCATGAATGGCAACGGCGGCGGCAACGACCCTGAAATGAAGCAACTAACCCAAATGCTTCAACAAATAAACGATATACAAAATCCCGGCAATGCTAATAGCAGGCTACGTAATCAGTCGTTAAAAAATCACGGTAGGGTCTACGCCGTTGCCGCAGCTAAAGATGATGACGATGATAATTCCGCACCTGATAAAATTCAGGTTAGCTACGCTTCGTACGATGGCGGTGGCAAGTCAAAAAAACGCCGCTCTGCGAATACAACAGAAACAGCAGGTAATACCATTCAGGCAGTAGTGCATGAAGATCAAACGTTAGTAACCGGCGCGGTTATCAAATTAAGGTTATTGGATGGTATTTATGTAAATGGCAAAATGATACCTAAAGGCAGCTTTGTTTATGGAACTTGCTCGTTGAACAATGAGCGTTTAGAAGTCAAAATTGCCAGTATTCGTTACCTCAATAACATTTTGCCGGTAGCGCTCGCTGTCTATGATCTTGACGGTATGGAAGGCCTATATGTTCCAGGTTCCATCGGAAGGGATGCCGCAAAAAATGGTGTTGGGGATGCCGTTCAGTCTATGCAACTTATGGCTATGGATCAGTCCGTTGGCACACAAGCCGCCAGTGCGGGCGTTGAAGCCGCCAAAGGGTTATTCAACCACAAGGTAAAACAGATCAAAGTTAAAGTTAAGGCCGGTTACGAAGTCCTCCTAAAGGATAGTAACGACCGTGATAATTAAACTAAATATGCCATGAAAAAATCATTCGTTATTTTCATTCTTGGTGCCTGGGGAACAGTTTCCTACGCGCAAGATACCGCCTATGTAAGCCGTGATAAAACCACCGCCTTATTCTTTAAATCAGCTGTCAAAATTATCAGCAAATCAACACCCGATTTTGATGTAAATCAAAAGGAAAATGCGCTGATCACTATCAAAGCACTTGATACGGATTTTAAGCCTACACGTATAAATGTGCAGGAAATTAGTACTGCCAAAGTCTATCATATTCCAGTTGAATATTCTTACGGTCGTGCCGGCAGACGTATTGAAATTGACGGAGCAGCACCTATGACTGTAAGGGTCATTAAAACTGCCGATTATAATTATAGCGCAGTCGTTACCCAATTGGCCGAAGGAAAACGTAAAGATGTGATAGATCATGAAAAAACCGGAGGCGTAAAAGCCTGGGTAGATAAACTATCCCTTGCCGGTAACCGGATTTTCTTTAGGCTGGACATTCGCAACAAATCCAATCTGCCTTATGAAATTGATTTTGTCCGGTTTTATATCAGGGATTTGAAGACAGTTGCGCGGATGGCAACTCATGAACAGGAGATAGTGCCATTAATTACAACACTGCGAAAAAAAACTTCAATTGCCCATAAACAGGAGATTGCAAAAATTTTTGGCTTTCACCGTTTTTCACTTTCTGAAGACCAGGCGCTAAACATTGAATTATACGAACGTAACGGGAACCGCCACCTTTACCTGCAAATCAAACAAAAGGATCTGGACGATTTGAAAACAATCGCCCCTCTAAAGCAGCAACCAGGAAATACTTTAGTAGCTGCCAACACACTTTAATTAACCATTTATTTCATTTTTAATCATTAAGTTATGAATACTCAAAATGCTGAATTTTTGAAAAAAAGCCTGCTAAACCTGGGTTTTGGCGACAAGTTAAATGCTGAATTAGACAAAGAAATGGCCGCTAAAACGCCTGAATTTAAGTTAGGATTGCAACATGAGTTCAATCAAAAAACGATTGACTATACATTGCATTTTAAGGCCGGCGATAACCAGGATATGTACTTCTTTAACAAGTACGATGCAACGATCAACCATAAAGACGATCCTGCCAAGAATATCGACCAGACGTTTTTTATCAATAAAGGCAGCGGCATTACCGCTAAAGAAGCTTTTAACATGATGGAAGGCCGCGCCGTTCATAAACAGCTTTACAATTTAGAAGGGCAAAAATACCAGGCATGGCTAACGTTGGATGATAAGAACCTGACGGAAAACGGCAATAAAAAGATCAAACACTACCATGAAAATTACGGCTACGATATCGATAAGGTAATTGCTGGAAAAGGTATCAAGGAACTGGAAGATCCGAAAGCCAAAGAAGAATTAATGTATTCGTTAAAAAAAGGTAACGCCCAGCAGATTACTATCGGCGGCGAAGATGGCGATAAAAAATATTTTATCGCGGCTAACCCGCAATTCAAAACGGTTGACCTTTACGATCATCAAATGAAGAAAATAAAAAGGGAAGAATTGCTGCAGACCGACCAAAAGCCGGTAAGGAACTTAAAACAACGTGAGCAGCAAAAGGAGGATGCTCCTGCAAAAAAGCAGTCGCGTAAAGCTAAAGTCCACGTTTAATTAAATATCGAAAGGCGGTGCTCAACAGCATCGCCTTTTTTAGGTGTTTATAATTTCTAATGTTTGTAGATCTGCCGTTAAATTATGCATCGGACAAACCAATAGGCCATCCTTTTCTAACATCGCAGTCCCGAAATGAGGGCAAAGTTTACCTTCACACTTTTTACCTATATAGGATTTATACCAATCCCTGTATTTCTCAACTTTAGGTAGTTGCTTTTCAGTAGGGTGTTCTGGAACACGTAATCCGGTATCATACCGCTCACATTTAACTTTTGTTTTTGCAATAGAAAGGAAGCTATAATTTGATGAACTTTCAGGAACAATTACAGCCGCCGTATATCCATCCCAACAATTAAATTGTTGTTTCATTCGCGGCTCCATTTCAAACCTGCCATCTATATGATAATGTTCCTCCGGAAAGTCAAATTGCCTATCTGCGTGAAGATGCTCGAAAACAGGGATGTAATAAATTCGTCCGTCGGGAATAGTCATTATTTCCGCACACGGACGCCAATAATATTCGCCGATTTGAAATTCTTCGGACATTAAGCTTTAACCGTTTGTAAATCTTGCCAATGGTTAAATTGCAGTTCCTCGGTATCAACAAAAGTTGTATCAATCGCGGCTAACTCAGGATATTCTAATGGTGTTGCTTCGAGTGTCGTTCTATAATTACGGTCTACCGTGCAAAATTCCAGTAACTTTGATGGAATTTGCGTTCGGGCTATTTGTGAAAGACGTTCTTCGCTCGGCTTTTCCATTAACCATTCCCAAGCCAAATCCTCTGTTAAGATTGAAGGCATTCTTTTTTTAGAATTATGTATCTGCGACATTACATTATTGGAATCAGTTATTCCAAAGGCAACTGTATTCACAAACTGCCCCGTTTCAGGGTCAAGCCACTCGTTATATAATCCTGGCAAATAAAAATATTCTTGTTCTTTAAGACCTACCTGATATGGGTATTTAATCATCTCTTTTAGTTCCTGGCCCTTTTTGCCAATCTTAGGAATGTGGCGCGATTCGACTATTCCAGTTGACAAAACAAGACACCGACGATTTTTGGCAGCATCGGCCCACATTGACCTTTTGCCATCCTCTTTAGTAAAGAGGTTTTCAGATTTGAAATTGAGCGTAGTGTATTTTGCACGAAATATATTCGCTTCGGATCTTGTCTTCACAAAGCCAGGAACATACCCCCATTCTGCCTGCACAATATCAAAATCTTTACCGTCTTCTGATGGTACCAATATTGCACATGGTGCATAGTTAAAACCATTGTGTACACCGACATTTAAAAAAGGGTAATTTCTTACTGGCTTTGCCAAACCCTTTAATTCAATATACTCTGCCCTTGTAACCCGTTGACCATTATAATAACACATACACTTAATTTTTTTTACCTCTGATAAATGCGGCAATTAGCTTGCCAACTTCTTCTGCCTCTTCCTGACGGCCTTCGGGAATTGAAGTCCAAAACTTTTCATCGCCAAGCCCTTTGCCAACAGTTACAGTTAAAACTTTTCTATTATCGGAAAACTGAATATAAAATATTCGCCTGCTTTTTATTTCGGCCTCCGTCACTTTCAAGGTAACACCATTATGTTGAATCTCAAATGGCGGTTCGACTTCCCTCATTTTGCTTAAAATTAAAAGTTTTTGTGCGAATAAAGAAACTAATACTGAACCCTGAATAAATGTTCACATCATAAATTTCTTCTTATTAACCTATTTACTATCAATCTTTTATTAGTGGCAAAAACTGATAAGCAAAATTAATGGAAAAAAGATTTAAAATACTAATATTTTTAGCATTAGTTTTGTAGAGATTCTCATACCGGTATCGTGGGCGTGATCTATACGCCGTGAACTTGCCGACTGAAATATTAAATTTTATTTAATTAAATGTAATAGCAACAGACTAACATGAACGCCGACCGCCAAATAATTCACATGGATCAGGATGCATTTTTTGTATCTGTCGAGGTTAGAAAAGACCCCCGTTTGGTAGGCAGGCCGGTAATCATTGGCAGTCTTTCAGACCGTGGTGTAGTGGCATCATGCAGTTACGAAGCACGGAAGTTTGGGGTACACTCCGCTATGCCAGCGAGATTAGCGAAACGCCTTTGTCCGCATGGAATTTGGATAAGGGGCAACATGGACGAATATACCAAAGCCTCACACGAAATTACTGACATCATTCAGGAAATGGTTCCGGTACTTGAAAAGGCGAGTATAGACGAGCATTATATCGACATGAGCGGAATGGATAAGCATTATGGAACGCTCAAATGCGCGAAGGAGATCAGGGCTAAAGTCATCAGAGAAACAGGATTGCCTATATCTTTTGGTTTGTCAGTCAACAAAACAGTTTCTAAAATGGCTACTAACGAGTGTAAACCCAATGGAGAACTCAGCGTTGCTCAACCTGGGGTACAGCCGTTCTTAAATCCGTTATCGATTAGAAAAATTCCCGGCTTAGGCGAAAAGACCTTTATCAAATTAAGTGACATGGGTATCAAGCGTATCCATACACTGGCGCAGGTACACCCGGAATATATGACGAGCATTTTAGGGAAAAATGGGATTTGGCTTTTACAAAAAGCTAAGGGCATTGACGATTCACCTGTTATCCCTTACCATGAAGCAAAAACGATAGGTACACAATCCACATTTAATCAGGACAGTATCGACGTTGAAACTATTAATCACCTGCTTACCTCAATGGTAATGGATCTCGCTTTTGAATTAAGACAAAGTAAAAAGCAAACCGCTTGTATCACCGTTACTGTCCGCTATTCCACCTTTGAAACGGTTACCAAGCAGGCAAGAATACCTTACACAGCACTTGACGGCGTTTTAATTGCCAAAACCAAAGAACTGTTTAAGCAACTTTATCAAAAACGCCTCTTAATTCGGTTAGTCGGCGTTCGACTATCTAATCTGGTTAGCGGCTTTGAGCAGATCGATCTTTATTCGGAATCCGAAGAACAATATAGCCTTTGCCAGGCGATGGATAAGATACGCCGCCGCTTTGGGCCGGGTTCAATTAAGTTAGCCTCTGGTATAGATTTAAACTTGTAGGTCATGTATTTGAACGTTCACTCACAATATAGCCTTCGCTATGGTACCATGTCAATTCCCAACTTGGTCGAGGAAGCAGCAGCACGCGGAATTACCCAAATGGTCTTAACGGATATCAATAATTCCACAGGTGTCATGGAGTTTATGCGTGAATGTGATGAATGCGGAATAAAGCCAATTGCAGGGATAGAATTTCGCCGGGATAAACACCTGCTATACATTGGAATTGCTCAAAATAAAGAGGGCATGCGTGAACTTAATGAATTTTTAAGTGAACACAACCTGGAAAAGAAGCCATTACCCGACAACGCCCCTGCTTTCAAAAATGCTTTTGTTATTTATCCTTATAGTTACGCCGAAGACCTGAAGCAAAATGAATACCTGGGCATTCGGTTTGATGAATTAAATAAGCTTTATGGTAAAGATTTGACTGTGCAGAAAGATAAACTTGTTGCTTTACAACCAGTATTTGTTTTGGACAAAATTGAATACCGCCTTCACGAATATTTGCGCAGCATTGATTTGAATCTGGTATTGACGATGGTTAAGCCGGAAGATAAATGCACACCAACTGATATGTTTTTGCCCCCTGGTCAAATGGAAGCAAAATATTCACGCTATGCTTTTATACTCGACAATACCCGTAACCTGATGAACCGTTGCACGATGGATTATCCGAAAGGCAGGATAAACCTGAACCGACGCACATTTACCGGAAATAAGAAGAATGACAAAGAATTGCTGGAAAAATTAGCGATGAGCGGTTTGGAATATCGTTACGGAAAAAGTAATAAAGAAGCACTTAAAAAAGTCAAGCATGAACTGAAGGTAATTTACGAACTGGATTTTTGCGCATATTTTTTAATTACCTACGATATTATCCGTTATTCATCCTCTCGGGGTTACTATCATGTTGGAAGAGGATCGGGCGCTAATAGTATAGTTGCTTATTGCCTTAAAATAACCGATGTTGACCCGATTGAACTTAACCTGTATTTTGAACGCTTTCTGAACGCACAGCGAACCTCGCCGCCGGATTTTGATATAGATTATTCCTGGGATGAACGGGAAGACGTACAGGATTACATTTTCAAACGCTATGGAAGCCATCATACCGCTTTACTTGGCACCATGTCAACCTTCAAAGACCGAAGTATTATCCGGGAGATCGGCAAAGTCATGGGTTTACCAAAATCGGAAATAGACAGTTTTACTGATTCGCGCAGAGCGGCTGAAAACCGAAATAATCCAACGTTCAAAAAGATTACCGCTATTTACGAGCGCATGTCTAATATGCCCAATCAGCGTTCTATTCATGCAGGCGGGGTATTAATCACGGAAGAACCTATTACATACTATACCGCATTGGATATGCCGCCTAAAGGGATGCCCACCGTCCAGTGGGATATGTATGAGGCGGAAAAGATTGGCTTTGATAAATACGATATTCTTAGTCAGCGAGGAATTGGACATATCAAAATGGCGGTTAAACTGATTGAACAAAATCAGCAGCGTAAGATCGATATACACCAGGTCAAGGTGTTTATGAAAGACCCGAAAGTTAACGCGCAGCTTAAAACAGGTGATACAATTGGTTGCTTTTATATTGAATCTCCGGCCATGCGGCAGTTAATACGAAAATTGAATTGTGATAATTATCTCACATTAGTCGCCGCCAGTTCTATCATCCGTCCTGGGGTGGCCAGTTCAGGCATGATGGGCACTTACATAAAATACCATCATGCACCTGATACGGTAAATTACCTCCATCCTGTAATGAAAGAACAATTGGAGGAAACATACGGGGTAATGGTTTATCAGGAAGATGTGATTAAAATATGCATTCACTTTGCCGGGATGGATGGTACAGATGCGGATATTCTTAGACGCGGTATGAGCGGAAAATATCGTTCAAAAAAAGAGTTCGAACGCCTCGTCGAACGTTTTTTTGAAGAAGCAAAAAAACTGGGCCGACCTGATGAAGTAGTAGCCGAAGTTTGGAGGCAGGTATCTTCCTTCGCAGGCTACAGTTTCAGCAAAGCACACTCGGCCAGTTTTGCGGTAGAAAGCTACCAGAGCTTATTTTTAAAAACATATTATCCACGGGAATTTATGGTGGCCGTCCTCAATAATTATGGCGGTTTTTACGCTCGATACCTCTACTTGCATGAACTTAAAAAAGCGGGTGCAACGATACACCTGCCATGCGTTAATAACAGTGACAGCATAGTTAATATCAATGGTATAGATGTTTATTTAGGCTTTGTTGGTGTACATGGACTAAACGAAAAATACATCAATTTAATTCCCGAAGAAAGACGGGAAAACGGAGTGTACCAAAACTTGGAAGATTTAATAAAACGGACAGGTGTTGGCTTGGAGCAGGCTATTATACTAATCAGGGTGGGTGCCCTACGTTTTACAGGTAAAAGTAAAAAGGCATTGCTTTGGGAAGTGCATTTGCTTATGGGGGCTAAAGTTAAAGTAACTAATGATGTAGAGTTATTTGCAATAGAGGCAAAAAACTACAGCCTGCCGGTGTTAGTTAATACGGCTTTGGAAGATACCTATCATGAATTAGAACTTTTAGGATTTCCGGTTACGATGACAAGTTTCGATTTGCTGCAAACTGATTATCGCGGTGAGATTTATGCTAACGATCTGATTAACCATTTAGGGCAATTGGTAAAAATGGTAGGCTGGTATGTCTGTGAAAAAACTGTACAAACTAAAACAGGCAAATTGATGTGGTTCGGTTCATTTCTGGATGTAGAAGGCAACTTTTTTGACACCGTGCATTTCCCAAACACGACAAAAGAATATCCATTTACAGGTGCCGGTTGCTACCTGATTTACGGAAAAGTTGTTGAAGAATATGGCTTTGCCAGTATTGAAGTTTTAAAGTTCGCCAAACTTCCTATTCACGTTAACCCTGTTATCGACTAACCCTATGGAAAGATTTAAAATTAAATGTGAGATATTACAAAAGCCGGTAGAATTGCAGTTCGATATTAAGAAAATGCCCGGCGAGATCGGGCCATGTTACATGGTTACTGTGGACGGTCTTTTCAGAGGTTACATTAAAAAAGAAAAAACCGGAATGTTCGGACAGTTAATGAACTCAGATTTTGATGAAGAAGTAATGTTAGTTATTAATAGCGAACTGAAAAAACTATTAAATTAAGATTTTTACTCTTAGGTAAATCAATCAAACAGATTGGGGTTGATATTGTTAAAGTTAAAATCATCTACTAATAACTAAAACTATGGCAACAAAAGGTACAAAAGTGGAAAGGCATTCCGTATCGGAACAACCACACGAATTAGCTTATGAAGCTAAAAAAGAAGGCACTACCGCAAAAAAAGTAGAAGCTGCTAAAAAATCAGCCGGATCAAATCAGCGCACCGCCGTTGAAAGCAAACTGACCGGAAAGAAATAAGCCGAAACAAAAATTAATAGAAAGCCCCGCAAGGGGCTTTGTTGTCTTTGGCTTATGAAGATTGCTACTTACAATATCAACGGAATCAATGGCCGTTTGGAAATCTTACTGCGCTGGTTGAAAGAAGCGCAGCCCGATATTGTATGCTTGCAGGAGTTGAAATCAGAAACCCATAAGTTCCCCGAAAGTGCAATCAGCGATGCCGGTTATCACGCAATATGGCATGGTCAGAAAAGCTGGAACGGTGTTGCCATACTATCCAAATCAGAAATAAGAGAATTAAGAAATGACTTACCTGGCGAAGATGAAGAGTTTACGCACAGCCGTTATATTGAAGCTTTTATTAACGGAATTGTCATTGGTTGCATATACCTTCCAAATGGCAACCCTTATCCTGGGCCAAAATTTGATTATAAATTACGCTGGTTTGAACGTTTAGCGGATCACGGCCAGGATTTGGTAAATCGCGATCTGCCGGTAATTTTGATTGGTGATTACAATGTAATGCCAACCGAGTTGGATACGTATAAACCTGAAAAATATTTGGAAAATGCGTTATTCCGTCCTGAAAGCCGCAAGGCTTACAAAGACTTGGTGGATCAAGGTTGGACGGATGCGATACGAACACTTTACCCTAATGAGCGAATTTATACTTTTTGGGATTATTTGCGGGATGCTTACGGCAGGAACGCCGGTTTGAGGCTTGACCATTTCCTGTTAAACCCGAAAATTGCCCGACGACTGGCGGCTGCCGAAGTTGACAAAGAAGTTCGTGGCTGGAAAGGTGCAAGTGATCACGCACCTGTATGGATTGAACTGGCCGACGAAGATTTGCCGGAAAGTAAACTTTTAACTAAAAAAGCTGATCCGCTCGAAACGAAAATTAAAGAAGCCGAAACAGGCAGCACAAATAATAGTCGTCCTTCAGCAGATCTCAATACGGTGCTAAAAAACGCACCCAAATCAAAAATTCCTACGGACATAAAACCAATGAAGGCTACTTTGGTAGATGCTCCATTCGATAACCCTGGTTGGATATATGAAATTAAATGGGATGGTTATCGCGCCGTTGCGATTGTGGACAAGGGAAAAGCTAATTTATTTTCCCGAAGTAATATCCCATTTGATCAATTCAGCCCGATTAATGACTTGTTGGAAAAATTAAAGTTGAACGCGGTGTTAGACGGCGAAATTGTCGCGCTGAATGAACAGGGGAATGCCAACTTTGGCGCTTTACAAAATTGGCGTAATTCTAAAAATGCTAAGCTGGCTTATTTCGTTTTTGATATTCTTTGGTATGATGGAAATCTCCTAATAGACTTGCCGCTATATCAACGACGTGAAATATTGAAAGCCGTTTTGCCGCCTGATGATGAATTGATCCGCATAAGCCAGGCATTTGAGGTAAACGGTATAGAGTTTTTTGAGTCTGCCAAAAAAATGAAACTGGAAGGCATCATTGCGAAGCGGTCGGACAGTTTATATACCTCTGATGCCCGTTCTCGTGAATGGCTTAAAATCAAGGCCAAGCGCAGACAGGAAGTAGTTATTGCTGGATTTACTAAAAACGAAGGAACGGGTAAATATTTTAGTGCGCTTGCTATCGGCGTTTATGATGGGAAAGGTGTGCTTCGTTATATAGGCAAAGTTGGCACAGGCTTTAACGATACTAAACAAAAGGAAATGATGGCGCAGTTTAAGCCATTAATCACCAACGAAAGCCCTTTTGATGTTGAACCCGATGTAGATGAGCCGTCGCAATTCCGCCCAAGAAGATTAGGCGCTAAAGCAACCTGGTTAAAACCTGAACTGGTTTGTGAGGTGGAATTTGCAGAAATAACGAGCTATGGTAAGGTTCGCCAGGCATCATTTAAAGGTATGCGCAGTGATAAAAAACCGAAAGATGTGGTGATGGAAATTGAAGCCGACACTGATGAAGTAGTTGACCAGTTTAATTTACAGGCAGATATTAAAGAAGTTGAAGAACAAAAGGCAGTCCCTTTGGTAAGAAAGGCAACAAAACCTCAATCAACCAAAACTCCCGCAAAGCTTTTGATCACTTCCAAAAAGGAAACGGAAGAAGTAAAAGTTGAAGGTCACCTCCTAAAGCTGACGCATCTTAATAAATTCTACTGGCCGGAGGATAAAGTCACAAAAAGGGATATGTTTAATTACTATCATCAGGTAGCGCCTTTCATGGTGCCTTACCTGAAAGACAGGCCAATGTCTCTCAACCGTTTTCCAGGCGGCATACACGGCGAAAGTTTTTATCAAAAAAATGTAAAGGATAAGGCACCGGAATGGGCTGAAACCATGCCGCATACTAATGGTGAAGGAGTTGATAAAGATTATTTGCTCGGCAACAACGAAGCAACCTTGCTATGGATGGCTTCTTTAGGATGTATTGAAATGAACCCGTGGTTTAGCAGAGTTCAATCGCCGGATAATCCTGATTATTGCATTATTGACCTTGATCCCGATAAACAGCATTTTGACCAGGTTATACAGGCAGCATTGGAGGTAAAAAAGGTTTTAGATGCCATTGATGTTCCGAGCTATCCTAAAACATCGGGTTCTACAGGTATGCACATTTACATACCGCTCGGCGCTCAATATACTTACGACCAAAGCCAGCTATTTGCCAATATCATTGTCAAACTTGTACAAAAGCAAATTCCTGATTTCACCACCCTCGAAAGAATGATTTCCAACCGAAAGGGCAAAATGTATCTTGACTTTTTACAGAACCGTCCTGGTGCTACAATAGCAGGCGTTTATAGTCTACGACCTAAACCAGGCGCCACAGTGTCTATGCCTGTGACATGGGATGAGGTCCGGCCAGGATTGACAATGCGTGATTTTACGATCCACAACGCTATTGACCGCCTAAAAGAAACGGGTGACTTGTTTACCGGTGTTTTAGGTAAAGGTATAGATCTCGCGACCACCGTTAAAAGAGCACAGGAAATTTTTTAAAACAAGTTTGAATCTTAACAAAGATCAAATTAAAAAGCCGCTGATAGTTTTACTGTCAGCGGCTCGGTGTATTTATTACAAATGCTTATTTCTTTTTTGATCCTGCGGTTGATACCGTGGAAGTTGCCGGACGATAAACAACAGGATTAACGCCGTCCCTTATTCTTAATGACGGTGGTGGTGTCGGTTTTACTGCTCCTTGTGCCATTGTTTGATGGGTTTATAATTAAACGTTGCGTAGTGTCTTTATATTTTAACGTTAAAGTCACCGGTATGCCAGATTCAACTTTAACTTTCTGTACTTTATCCTTCCCTTTACTGATACCAAAATCAATGCCAAACGGAATGATTAACAAACTTAACGAAATTAAAGAATAAATCATGTATTGATGGCATTGAAAACGATGAAAAGTTTTTTCACGGTTATTGATCTGGTTATTCGCTGTATTCGTGATCAGTTCTGATGTCAAATAGTCTTCAAAATCTTTTTGTGCCGATATAATGATGTTAGCCGGAGTTATGCCTGCCTGGGCGGTATAAAAAGTAATTAGCCCTTGATAATAAGTATTCAGGACATCAGCATCATTCAGGTAAAAATATTCCAGTCCGTTTTGAAGGTCGGAAAATGCCCTGACCAGGCGATAAATGGAAACACTTAATAAACCTACAGATACCAGCCCGATAACCGCGAAAACTATAGATAGCGTTAGATTATCATCAAAATTAAAGTTAGTGGTCGCATAGAACAAGCCGGCCACTAAAGCGGTAAGGTGTAATAGATTAGACTTAATCTGACATTATTGAATAAAATAATGTAACTTTAAAACAGATTAAGACAATGACAACAGAAAAGAAACTAATCCAACCGAAGTTAGGATTACTGAAGTTGGCGGAAAAATTAGGCAGCGTATCGGAAGCCTGTAAGGTGATGGGATATAGCCGGGACAGCTTTTACAGATTCCAAAAGCTGTATGAAGAAGGTGGTGAATTGGCCCTTAAAGAGATCAGCCGGAGTAAGCCTCTATTAAAGAACCGTATTGATCCGGAGATTGAAAAAGCAGTTGTCGCTTACGCAGTGGATCAGCCAGCTCACGGGCAACTGCGGGCATCCAACGAACTGCGGAAAAAGGGCATAACAGTAAGCCCGTCCACCGTAAGATGCGCATGGCTTCGAAATGACCTGGAAACGTTTCAAAAAAGATTAAAGGCGCTTGAGGCGAAAGTAGCACAGGATGGTTTGATCTTAACTGAAGGGCAGGTGGCAGCCTTGGAACGGAAGAAAGCCGATCAGGAAAGTAAAGGGGAAATAGAAACCCATCACCCCGGATACCTCGGCGCCCAAGATACCTACTACGTAGGATACATAAAAGGGGTAGGTAAAATATATCAGCAAACCTTTATTGATACTTATACCCGTGTGGCCTTTGCCAAGCTGTATGACCGTAAAAACGCCCTGGTAGCAGCTGAGATGCTTAATGACAGGGTACTACCTTTTTATCAATCCCAACAAATTGACCTGCTGCGTATTTTGACAGACCGGGGAACGGAGTATTGCGGGGCCAGGGAGCATCACGAATTTGAGCTTTACCTTACCATCGAAGATATTGACCATACCAAAATTAAAGCGAAAAGCCCGCAAACGAACGGTATTTGTGAGCGGTTTCACCGAACTATGCAAGACGAATTCTATGCCATTGCTTTCCGCAAAAAAATGTATGCCACAATTGAAGCCTTACAAACGGACGTAGACGAGTGGATGGCCTATTACAACAATGAAAGGCCGCATTCAGGAAGATATTGCTATGGAAAAACACCGATGGAAACGTTCGCAGACAGTAAAGCCCTGGCAAGAGAAAAAAACACAACAGGACTTTTCGGACAAAGCCTTAACTTAGCTACATCAGGACAAGCGGAAACAGGCTCTGCTGGAGAGCAACCTGCCAGGAATATCCTGACCGATGGAAATGATAAAGCGGTACTGTCCACACAGTCCGCTTTACCCTCATATCATTTTTATCGAAATGCCTAAAAAAACTCATTTGTCAGATAAAGTCTTGATTATTACAGGTAAGGATACCGATAGGCGTAGATAACGAGGAATTGATCTCATTCTTACGCTCCAATGTTTTATCGTACTGGTCTTTATAAAATACGTATTGTTCCAAGCTGTTAGTTGATGAGTTAAGGCCTACACAAAAATACGGATAAAAACCAAAATGAAAAGATGGGCGAAATTACGATCCGTTCAGTTGATGTAAATAGATCATGCTGCCCCTTTCAGGCCGGGCTTTACACTCTATCTTTTTCCAAAAGGATGCCGTTGCAATCCCTGTCAGGAAATAAAAGATCCGCTGCCTGAATGTCCCGCTCCAGCATTTTTGCTGCGCTGCAAAAGCTTCGCCTTAACTGCAACTACAAATAACTCCGATTAAGCGCATTATTCAGGACTTCACTTGTTTACCCGCTTCATTTTATTGCGCCGGGAAAAGCTTCGCTTGCCTTCATGCTGCACTTAATTGACTGCTTAAATATCAGATGCTTTCAAGATGCTATTTTTCAAGAAACGGCCTAAAAGAAACTCAAGCTCGGTCAACTTCCACGTACGAACGCATAATGACCTCCGCTGTGCTGCGGTCACCCTTCGGGACTTATAGTTCTCCCGTGAAAGTTCTACGACCGGCTTTTTGAGCTTTCTTTTTTTCCGTTTTTTCTTTTGAAAAATAGCTTTTCAGGGAAAGTCTTCGGGGAAAGAGGGAAACGAAAAATAAATTTTTAACCCTTTTAAATCATTTAAAAAATGAAAACAGCAGAAAAAAATGCAACCGCAGTACAAGGTACAGCAGCAAAAAACAACCAAACAGCAAACAGAGTTGAAAACCGCCCAAGCTTAACAGGAAAGGAAGCCAAAGAAGATGAAAACGCTAAAGATCAAACACCTGCCAAAACTCCGCAAGTTGAGGCAACCAAAACTGCCGAGGTTAAGACCGATAGCCCCGCTACAGTGGATAACCAACCCGCTAACGTTGCGCCTTACACCACAGGACAGGGATTAGACGAAGCACCGAAAGCCGAGCCAGCAAAAGCGGAGGAAGCTAAAGCAGAACCCGCAAAAGTTGAAGAAGTGAAAGCCGAACCTAAAAAGTTCGCTTTGAACTTAGAGCAAACGTTAAAATCGGTGGAGGGCTTACACCGCCTAAGCATTCAGCGCATTACCCTTTTATCCCGCATTAAGTTATTGGAAGATTTTGAGGTAAAACTGATCGAGGAGAACGACGAACTGGAAAATAACCCTTATCAGGGTTGCAAGCTAATTATCAAAGATGATAAAGGCCGGGAGTTTGTCACTAACACGCCTAACCTTATCCGCATGGTTTCCCAATTCATTTTCGATGCCTGCCACGAAAAACTGGCCGAAATTGAAGCCAACATCATTTTTCCAAATGCTTAAACAAATTATGCTCCCATCCCGAAAGCTATCGGGATGGTGAGCATTTTTTATGGTTTCACAAAAAAACAGCAATTCCTATGTACGAGCAATTTATAGAACTGACCAACCAAATATTTTGGGAGGGTTACGCCGAAACGTTAGCGAAAGAAAACCCTGCAAGGTTTCAGTTAGAACTAAGCGATTTTATGAATACCTATCAATTTTAACGCAATGGAAGATAAAATCTTTTTACTGGTGAAAGTCACCATAAAAACCACGCATGGCAGCATACACGATGCTATAAAGGAACTGCAAACTGAAACGGTTTTACAGGTGAGCAGCACCCCCAATGTGGAAGTATTACAAACAAAAATTATTGAACTGAATACAAAAAATTAAAGTCATGGCACATCAAATAAATTTCAATCAGAAAACAGGCAAAAACAGCTTTATGAGCGTTAAGGAAAAAGCCTGGCACGGGTTAGGGCAAATTATAGACCGTTATCCAACCAGCAGCGAAGCGATACAGCACGCGGGTTTGGATTACATCGTTGAGAAACGTCCTTTGTTTACTTATGATACTGCAAATCATTTAGGCGAGGGAAGCGACGATATCATGATCCCCGAAATAGAAGTGCCCAATTTCTTTGCAACCGTTCGGGCAGATACCGAGCAGGTTTTAGGAGTAGTCGGCAATGATTACGAAGTGGTACAAAACCGTGATGCGTTTTCGTTCTTTGATGCTATCGTTGGCGGTGGTGATGGGATTTTATACGAGACGGCAGGGGCTTTAGGTAACGGTGAACGGGTTTTTATTACTGCTAAGTTGCCCGATTATATTCGGGTGGGCGTTAAGGACTGGATAGAACAGTATTTGTTTTTAACGACTACGCACGATGGTTTAGGAAGCATTACCGCCGCTTTTACGCCAATCAGGATAGTATGCAACAATACGCTAAACGCAGCTATGAACAATCATTCGGGGGCTATAAAAATACGTCATACCGCCTCCGCCACCGAGCGCTTAAAACAGGCGCATACGCTTATGGGTATCAGCAGATCATTAAGCGGTGAAATGGAAGGCTTATTTAACCAGTGGGCGAAAGTGCGCATTACGGATGCGGAGGTTAAAAAATTGATACAGATCGCAATGGCACCTAACAAAGAGGTTTTAGAAAATTTAGCAGAGGGTAAATTAGACCTGCTATCTACACACTATACCAATATCGTTGATAACGTGTATGAGTATGCTTTAGGAAGCCAGACCCAGCAGATGGACACCACCGCAGGAACAGTATTTGGCGCATATAATAGCGTTACAGGCTATTTTCAGAATGTGCGTAGCTTCAAGAGTGAAGAAGCAAAGTTTAAATCTATCATGGACGGGACAGCCAAACAAAGGGCGCAGACCGCCTTTAATCTTTGCCGTGATTTTGCGGTATCGGGAAGCGAAGCCCTGATCTACAATTAATATTTACAAGGGGGAACAATCCCCCTTGTTTTCAAAATTGCCCGGCGGCGGGCTATCGCCCGCCCGAAGAACGCCCCCTGTTTTCGTATTGTTTGATGATCTTTGGTGAAAACAGGGGGCGCTGATCTTAAGAAGATTTAGTTAAACTTGACAATGGTATCTCCACCGCAAATTTCATCGAATCAGAATAGAATTTTTCAGTACGCTGCATAGGCTCGCCCTTGATCAGCTTTTTCCCATCTTTAAGCACAAAATGAAATTTGGCTCCATCAAAAATAAATATCCTGGAAGCTATAAATTCTTCCGCTTGCTCCAATTCGTTGAAGTCAGTCCGGCATACGAAAAAACCATCAGGTGATTGATAAAATACTGAATAAGGCAGGTTTTGCATAGCAGTAATATTTGGTAATTGTTAAATAACGTATATTAGAAAACTATTTCAGTCAAGATAACACTTGACTTTGTGATAAGGTTTAGGTTAAAGATCCCGTGCAGCGAGTGTCCGGGATTTTTATTTTACCTCGTCTTTGCTTAGTTTATCTATCCACTTAAGCATTTTATGAATGGCATCAACGTTGCGCACTTATCAAAAATGCTTAACCGTCTTTTGTCATTGTCCGTCATCCCATTAAATTAAATCATTTTTAAAAGAAAAAGGAAAAAAAGAAAGCATAAATATTTGCCCGCGCCCGGAAAAAGGAAACGGAATAAGTCCCGAAGGGTATGGCCTGCTGAAACGAAGCGGCTATATTATGCCGTAGTCTTTTTCGGATATAAACCTGATCAAATACGCGGGCAAAGCTTTGCGGTGCTTTTTTTGATATTTCGCAGCATTTTGTTATTTAGAATTATTCTAATACATTTGCCGTTGAATGAAATACATCGCGTTCATATTCAGTATCTACTTTACGCTGCTGGCATTACTGCCCTGCCAGGACAGAGAAGATATGATCGCCAGCGTGATGCACGTAACCATTCAAAAAAGTCATGCACCGAGTGACGAAAGGGGTCAGGAAACCTGCCCGCCTTTTTGTACCTGTTCATGCTGCTCGACAGCCAGGCATCTAACAGCAACCGTAGCTATCGGCGTTTTTACAAAAACAATCGCCAGTGTATATCCTGATTACAGCATACCCGCCGTCCAGGAACAACCGATCAATATCTGGCAGCCCCCGCAAATAAGCTAATACGAAATTTCTTGATGTTTTCGCCTGCAATCAACTTTGCACGGCTTTTCCGTATTCGTATTCATTTATTACAAATTTATGTTTGACAAGATTATCGCGTTCTCTATCCGGAACAAGGTAACTATCGGGATCATGACACTGGTTTTAATACTGGTGGGCATTTATTCGGCCTACAACCTGCCGGTTGATGCGCAGCCCGATATTACCAATAACCAGGTACAGATCATTACGCAAGCCCCCAGCCTTGGGGCACAGGAAGTAGAGCAGTTCATTACCGCTCCCATAGAATTATCCATGGCCAATATCGCCGGGATCATAGAAAAACGTTCCATATCCCGTTCCGGCATATCCGTGATCACCATTGTATTTAAGGATGATGTGGATATTTATTGGGCAAGGCAGCAGGTCAATTCCCAATTGAAAGAAGCTGAAAACAGTATTCCGGCAGGCCTGGGTGAACCCTCCCTGGCACCGATCACCACCGGGCTTGGTGAAATTTACCAGTATGTGATCCATGCCAAAAAAGGCTATGAAAATAAATACACCGCTACCGACCTACGAACCATACAGGACTGGCTGGTACGTACCCAATTGGCCGGAACCGTTGGACTGGCCGAAGTCAGCGGCTGGGGCGGTTATGTTAAACAATATGAGATCGCCCTGGATAATGATAAGCTGAACTCTTTGGGTATCACTATACCGCAGGTATATGAAGCACTGCAAAAGAACAATGAAAATACCGGCGGCTCCTACATCGAGCAACAGCGCAACGCTTATTTCATCCGTGGCCTGGGACAGGTGCAAAACCTGGACGATATCCGCCGGATAGTGGTCGCCAACACCAAAGGCTCTCCCATATTGGTACGCGATATTGCCACAGTGCAATTCGGCAGCGCGACCCGTTACGGAGCGGTAACCCGCAACGGCGAAGGCGAAGTGGTCGCCGGTGTCGCCCTGATGCTCAAAGGCGAGAACTTTAGTGAAGTGATCAAAAATGTTAAAGAACGGATGGTGCAGATCCAAAAATCCCTGCCGGAAGGTGTGGTGATCGAACCATTCATTGACCGTACCGAACTGGTTGGCCGGGCCATCAATACGGTTAAACGTAATCTTTTGGAAGGCGCATTGATCGTGATATTCGTGTTGGTCCTGCTGCTGGGGAATTTACGAGCAGGTTTAGTTGTGGCTTCGGTTATCCCTTTTGCCATGCTATTCGCTTTTTCCATGATGCGGCTTTTCGGGGTATCAGGTAACCTGATGAGTTTGGGGGCAATAGATTTTGGTTTGATCGTTGACGGCGCGGTGATCATCGTCGAAAGTGTAGTTCATCACATCACCACAGGCAGCTATAAACAAAAAGGTGTAGAAAAGCTGACCACCGCGCAAATGGATGTGGAGGTTCGGGACAGTGCCAGCAAGCTGATGAAATCAGCTGCATTCGGACAGATCATCATACTGATCGTTTACCTGCCTTTGCTATCCCTGGTCGGGATCGAAGGCAAGATGTTCCGGCCAATGGCGCAGACCGTAGCGTTCGCCATTTTGGGCGCGTTTATCCTGTCGCTGACCTATGTGCCCATGGCAAGCGCCCTGTTCCTTAGTAAAAAAACTTCACACAAACGGAATATCTCAGACCGTATCATCGGGTTTTTACAGCGCATTTACCAGCGTTCTTTGATCGGCGTTTTGAAGATCAAAGTGATCACCGTAACCATTGTATTCATCGTGTTTGGTATCGCGATATGGGCGTTCAGCCGGATGGGCGGCGAATTCATCCCTACGCTGGACGAAGGCGACCTGACCGTAGAGATTTCCATGATGCAGGGCACTTCGCTCACCGAAGTGGTCAAAACGTTCGGCAAGGCAGAGAAGCTGTTAAAAGCCCAATTTCCCGAGATCAAACAGGCGGTTACCCGTATCGGCAGTTCCGAAATACCAACCGACCCTATGCCGATGGAAAAGGGCGATATGATGCTGGCCATGAAACCTAAAGGGGAATGGAAGTCCGCAAAGAACAAAGAGGAAATGATCGATAAAATGGAAGATGCGCTGTCAGCTATTCCCGGTATTAACGTCGAAATTTCGCAGCCGATGCAGATGCGTTTTAACGAACTCATGACCGGTATCCGCCAGGATGTAGCGATCAAGATCTATGGGGATGATCTCGATATCTTAGCGGTGCAAGCCGATAAACTTGCTAAACTGATCGCGCCGGTAAAAGGCGTTAGTGAACCCTATATCGAAAAAGTAAGCGGATTGCCGCAGGTACAGGTAGCTTATAACCGGGATAAAATGGCGCAGTACGGTTTAAATATCAGCGATGTGAACATGATCCTGAAAACCGCCTTTGCCGGAAGTGTGACCGGTGTGGTATTTGAAGGCGAAAAGAGGTTTGATATGGTGGTTCGCCTGAACCGTGACCTGCGGGAAAATATATCGGGTGTTGAAAACCTGCTTATTCCGCTGCCTTCGGGTAATAAAGTGCCGTTGAGCCAGGTAGCGGATATCTCTTTTAAAGATGCGCCTGCGCAGGTTTCCCGTGAAGACGGCAAAAGGCGCATTTACGTCGGTTTTAATGTAAAAGATCGTGACGTGGAATCTACCGTAAAAGAAATTCAAGCAAAACTCAACACCGCGCTTAAGTTACCTACAGGATATTACCTCACCTATGGCGGACAATTCCAGAACCTTCAAGCGGCTAAGGCAAGATTGCTGATCGCTGTCCCTGCGGCTTTGCTGTTTATCCTGGTGCTGTTATATGTAACGTTCCGTTCCATAAAAGAAAGCCTGCTGATCTTCACAGCGGTTCCCTTAGCTTCTATGGGCGGTGTGGCGGCATTACTTATTCGCGGGATGCCGTTCAGCATATCCGCAGGTGTGGGTTTTATCGCCTTGTTTGGTGTGGCCGTACTTAACGGTATCGTACTGATCGGTTACTTCAACCAATTAAAAGAAGAAGGTATGTCCAATATTTATGACCGTGTTTTAGAGGGCACCAAGACCAGGCTTCGCCCGGTACTGATGACTGCCTCCGTAGCTTCTTTAGGTTTCCTGCCGATGGCTTTATCGTCAAGTGCAGGTGCAGAAGTTCAAAGGCCGCTGGCTACTGTTGTTATCGGCGGTTTAATAACCGCGACCTTTTTAACGCTGTTTGTGCTGCCATGCCTTTACCTCTTATTCAACCGCAAAGAAGCCGGGAAGATCAAAGTGCCTAAAGCTCTGGCTACACTACTGATGGTGACCGGTTTTGGTATTTTCCAGCAAAACACCGCACAGGCACAAAGCAAGGTGCCGCTAACCTTAGATAGCGCGATCAACCAGGCCCTTAAAAACAACCTGCAGATCCGTTCGGCGGGTTTATCCATCGAGCAGGCCAGGGCATTGCAAAGATCAGGCACGGATATCCCCAAAACTGAATTAATGGTAACACAAGACCCGACCAGCGGCGGTAACATGGATAATGCGATTGGGATCACCCAAAATATTGCCTGGCCCGGCTTGTACAAAAACCAGCGCAAGTTACTGAACCAGCAAACGCTGTTGGCTGAACGCAGCGGACATTTAACACGAGCCGATATTATCCGTCAGGTACGGAGCGCCTGGTATGCTTATCTGCTGAACAGGGAAACCCTGCGCATCCTGAATTATCAGGACAGCGTTTACAAAGGCTTCGTAAAAAAGGCGGAGATCAGGTTCAAAACCGGCGAAACCTCTAATTTGGAACTGATCAGCGCAAGGAATAAATACCAGGAAATTGTAGCCCTCAAAATTGGTGCGCAGGCAGATCTGCAAAGCAATGAATTGAGTTTGCAACAATTGCTTAATACTTCCGGGCCGTTGGTTATTGCTGAAAGTAATCTGCCCCTGGTATTGAACCTGCCGACGGACACGATCAATGTGGCTAACAACCCGCAGGTGAATGTCGATCTTCAAAACATCGAGGTCGCCAACGCGAGGATCGCCGTTGAAAGATCAAAAGGATTGCCCGATTTGACTTTAGGCTATAACCAGCAATTGGTTATTTCAGGCTTTAATCCTGCGGGCATCAACCGGGACTATTCACCAGGAACGCGAATTGCAGGCATTCAGGTAGGTGTTGCGCTGCCCATATTCAATGGGGCAAACCGTGCGAGGATCAAATCCGAACGGCTTTCCGCCCAGGTAGCGCAGACCAATTACCAGCAGACGCGATCCCAGGTGCGCCTGCAATATGAGCAGGAAGTACAGCAATACCAAAAATTCAAACAGGCGGTTGATTATTACCGTTCAGGCGGTTTAAAACAAGCCGACGAACAGTTACGCATAGCGCAGGTATCGTTCAACCTGGGCGAGATCGGGTATATTGAATATATCCAAAATATGTCCGCAGCAGTACAGGTCAAATTAGCGTACATAGAAGCGGTGAGCCGCTTGAACCAGTCCGCCATTCAAATACAATTTATCAAAGGAGAATAAGCAATGAACATTCAAAAATATAAACTTATCACAGCTGCCTTTTTGATCGGGTTAGCCTTTGCTTCCTGTTCGGGTGATTCCGGTAAAAAGGAAACGGATAGCAAAGAGAACGCAGGCGCGCCGGAAACAGCCAAGAAAAAGGCCGACGGGCTGGAACTGACCGCGGAGCAAATGCAAACGGTTGGCATTGTAACCGGCCCAATCGCGCAAAAAAACCTGGATTCAGTCATTAAAGCTAACGGCCAATTGGCCGTGCCGCCACAAAACAAGGCTGATGTGAGCATCCTTTCAGGCGGTATCATTAACCATATCAGCGTGATCGAAGGCCAGCAGGTCAAGCGCGGGCAGTTACTGGCCACCATTAAGAACCAGGATCTTATTAAGATACAGCAGGATTATCTCGCGGCTAAAAACAATTTTACTTATGTGCAGGCAGAATATAACCGGCAAAAGCAATTGCAGGAAGCCGGTGCAGGCACGGGTAAATCTTTCCAGTCTTCCGAAGCGACCTATCATGCGGAACGCTCCCGGATCACCGCTTATGAAAGCCAGCTAAGCCAGTTGGGCATTTCACCCGGCAAAATAACGGATGGCAATATCGTTTCACAATTCCCTGTTCTTTCACCGATTGGCGGCACCGTTGGCCAGATCACCGCTAATACCGGCGCATTTGTTCAGCCCGGCACTTCTATCATGGAAGTGGTGGACAACTCCAAGATCCACTGTGACCTTACTGTATTTGAGAAAGACCTCATGCACGTTAAAGTCGGTCAAAAAGTGAGTTTCCAGTTGACCAATCAGGAAAATCAACAGATCACCGGAACGATCAATGGTATCAATAAATCGTTTGAAAATGAAAGCAAGGGTGTTACGGTTCATGCGGTCATCAATAACAAGGAGCAAAAGAACCTGATTCCCGGCATGTATGTAACGGCCTTGATCAGTACAGGCAGTAGGCTAACCTCGGCCGTTCCGGTTGATGCCGTTGTGCGTTCGGAAGGCAAGCAGTTTGTTTTTATGGTTTTATCAGAAAAAGCCAATGTTTTCAGGTTCAAAAAAGTGGAGGTATCCACCGGGGTAACAGAATTAGGCTTTATACAGATCAAACCGCTTGAAGAACTGCCATCATCCGTAAAGGTCGCCTTAAAAGGCGCATTCTATTTACAATCAAAAGCAGCCGGTGGCGCAGAGGAAGAATAGCGATGAAAGAACTGGAAAACACATTGCTGGAAAAGCAGATCAACCCAACCGCCATGCGGTTAGTGGTGCTGGATTACCTGCTGAAACAAACCAATGCCGTAAGCCTGACTGATATGGAACTCGGCCTGGAGAAAACCGACCGCGTTACACTGTACCGCAGTGTCAAAACATTTGAAGAACATGGATTGGTACACCGGATAGATGACGGTACCGGCACTACTAAATTTGCGCTCTGCCAGCCGGCTTGTACGGTTGATGGTCACCATGACCTTCACGTACATTTTTACTGTACCAATTGCAGCGAAACCCACTGTTTACCTAAGACGCAAATACCTGAAGTCAAATTGCCGGGCGGTTACGAGCGGCAGGAAACAAGTTTGCTTGTCAAGGGTTTATGCGCTGAATGCAGGAAATAATTTGCACTACGATTGCAGGGCATACCTGCTTAAATTTGAAGTATTGATCATGAATGAAGAAAAATTTGAGGGCTTTGACGATCAGCTGAAAGATCTGCGGCCCGAAGTAAAACAAAAGGCATTGGAACTGGCTGCCGGGTATCATCAGGATGGCCTGCAATCAGGTGTAGCTTTGAAAAAAGCTATTGCAGAAGCTGAACTCTGGTTTTTGGATTCAGAAGGTTAAACCGTTAAATTAAAAAAATGATGCAAAAAGAAAAGAAGAGCGGTATGGCAGAGACAACTCAGCCGGATGCCCCAATAAAAACAGGAGAAGATAAAGCCGAGGTTAACATCATAAAGGATACTGATCGCGAATTAAAATCCGAGGATGATGAGGAAGAAGATGAAACAGTTGACCTGAACAAGCCTGCTGAAGAAGAAAACTGGCTAAGCCATTGGCCGCTGCTTACCGCCTTAGCTATATTGGCCGTCATGCTAACCCTGGAATTTGGGTTTAAATTTCAGCCGGCTTTCCCGATAAATCTCATCATATTTTCCGTGGCATTTCTGCTGGCGGGTTATAATGTATTAGGTATGGCCTGGCGCAAAGCCAGACATTTCGATTTCTTCAACGAATTTTTCCTGATGAGCGTAGCCACTTTGGGGGCATTCAGTATCGGCTCCTATAGTGAAGGCGTAGCGGTTATGGTATTTTATTCTATTGGAGAATGGTTCCAGGATGCAGCAGTAAACAAAGCCAAAAAGAGCATTAAGGCCTTACTGGATATCAGGCCGGATAAAGTAACGGTGATCAGGGACGGCAAAACATTGGTTACTAACCCGAAGGAGATCAAAATTGATGAGATCATCCAGATAAAAGCAGGCGAAAAGGTAGCGCTGGATGGTGAACTTTATTCTGATGAAGCGACTTTCAATACAGCGGCGTTAACCGGCGAAAGCAAACCGGATACCAAGAGAAAAGGTGAAACCGTGCTGGCCGGGATGATCAATTTAGATAAAGTGTCGGAAGTGCAGGTTAAATCACTTTTCAAGGATAGCAAATTGAGTAAGATACTGGAAATGGTGCAGGATGCTACCGCTCGTAAATCCCAAACGCAGTTGTTTATCAGCCGCTTCGCCAAGATCTATACGCCGATTGTTTTTGCGCTTGCCTTGCTGGTTTGTTTTGCACCCTATTTATTTACCGATCCTTATAATTTCCATCAATGGTTTTACCGTGCGCTGGTATTCCTGGTGATCAGCTGCCCTTGCGCCTTGGTGGTATCTATACCGCTTGGTTATTTTGGCGGCATCGGCCTCGCCTCCCGTAACGGTATCCTGTTTAAAGGCTCCAATTTTTTAGATGTGATGACCACCATCAACACGGTTATTATGGATAAAACCGGAACATTGACCAAAGGTGTTTTTAATGTTCAGGAAGTAGTAGCTGAAGGAATTGACCAAAAAGAATTGGTAAGGATCACCGCAGCGCTCGAAAGTAATTCCACCCATCCCATTGCCAAAGCTGTAGTTATTTATGCCGGAGATACTTTGGAAGGGTTGAAAGCAAAAGATGTCGAAGAAGTATCCGGGCATGGCTTAAAGGGCACGGTCGATGGTAAAACGGTTTTAGCGGGAAATACGAAATTGCTTAAGAAATTTAATATCGCCTATCCATCCAAAGTAGATCAACTGGTGGATACGGTTGTTGTCGTCGCTGTTAACGAAAAATATGCCGGGTATCTGACCATCGCTGACGAGATCAAAGAAGATGCTAAACAGGCCATTGAGCAGATGCACAGTTTGAAAATTCAAACCATCATGCTGTCGGGTGATAAACAGGCCGTAGTTGATAAGGTGGCCAAATTATTAGGTATCGATAAAGCCTTCGGTGATCTGCTGCCTGATGGGAAAGTAGAAAAGGTACAGGAGTTTAAAAATGCGGGTAGCCGTATCGCATTTGTGGGGGATGGCGTGAATGATGCCCCGGTGGTAGCGCTGGCTGATGCCGGGATCGCAATGGGTGGTTTAGGCAGCGATGCCACCATCGAAACCGCAGATATTGTTATCCAAAATGATCAGCCCTCCAAGATCACTGCCGCCATTCAAATTGGCAGGATAACTAAGCGGATCGTATGGCAAAACATCACCATCGCGATGGTCGTCAAGGTGATTGTCCTCGTCCTTGGCGCAGGTGGTGTTGCCAATTTATGGGAGGCAGTTATTGCTGATGTCGGCGTTGCGCTTTTAGCGATCCTGAATGCGGTCAGGATACAAAAAATGAAGTTGAAATAGATCATTCATTAAACTGGTTAAGTTATGTTAATCGATACAGATGATGAAGCCTTATTAGGATTGTTGCATAACAATACCACAAGGAACGAAGCTTTTAAACAGGTACTAAACAAGTACCAGAAAAAAATATATTTTTTCCTGCGGAAAGCAGGTTTGGAACATGAGGCTGCGGATGAATTGATACAGGATGTCTTTTTAAAATTCTGGAAATTAACAACGGCAAAACAGGAAAGCGGTACCATACTTATTAAACTTTATCGCCTGTCAGCCGAAAGGCTAAACAAAAGTCATCTGGCGGGTTTGAAGGGCATAACTCAGCAAGAACGTATTATTGTCCTTTTAAAAACGCAGGAAGAGTTTGATTTTCAGGAAACAGCACAAATAACCAATATACCTGTTAAAGAGGTGAGAGACCTTTTTAAAACAGGTATCAGCAAAATAACAGATCAACTTTAAATTAGAAACTCCCCTTTTAAAGAATCTTGCGGGCTCTAAAATAAGGTCACTTTGCGGCTACTTATTTTATTTTTTGTATTTAACACTGCCCTATATCATTTAATACTTTTAAATTCCACGATTCAAAACCGTTTGACTTAATGAAAAAGCTCCTCTTCCTGATTTTACCCATATTGGCATTGTTTAGTTTGTCTTCATCTAACCTCCCTAATACTTCTATCGGAAACGGCCAGCAGCCGCAGGTAAGTGTTGACGGTAAAGGAATTGTAAGGGTTGTATTCGGGGCGGCCGATCAGATGTTTTGCGCCACTTCGACCGATCATGGCACATCTTTTGGCAAACCGCTGTTGGTTGCCAAACTTCCGGAAATGCACCTGGGGATGTCGAGGAGCCCACAGTTCGCCAGCTCTAAGCATTACTCGGTGATCACTGCGATGGACAAAACCGGAAATATTCACTGGTATCAGCTCAATCATGCTACTGCCAAATGGAAATATATGGGTATGATTAATGACCTGAAAGGTTCAGCGCCCGAGGGACTGATGAATATCGCGGCGGACGATAAGGATAATTTCTATGCGGTTTGGCTGGATACCAGGACTGGCAAGCAGAACCAGGTCTATTTTTCATCGTTAAAAGTAAAAGCGCTTCAATGGTCAAAAAACATTATGGCTTACCAGTCCCCTGACCAGCATGTGTGTGAATGTTGCAGGCCGAGCATTGCCGTTAAAGGAACAAGTGTCGCGCTGATGTTCAGGAACTGGCTGAACGGTTCAAGGGACCTTTATGTGACCCGCTCATCCGATCAGGGAAAAACTTTTTCCCCCGCAGTCAAAATGGGAATGGATACCTGGAAGCTGAACGGCTGCCCGATGGATGGCGGCGGCCTGCGTATTAGCCCGTCAAATGCTGTACAGACCGTATGGCAGCGTAAGGGAGATATCTTTTACGCCACTCCTGGTGATCCTGAAACCTATTTAGCAAAAGGGCGGACATGCAGCATCGCCGGTAACGGCACAAATCCGTTGATCACCTACCAAACCGGTGATACGCTTAATGTCGTTAAATTCCCTCAAAAAGTCCCGATGATAATTGGTACAGGTGGTTTTTTAAAAGCGGCGCAACTTAATGCAAACACCAGTTTCTTTGTTTGGGAACAGGACAAGCAAATCAAATATTTGAAAATGTAGCCTTTTAAACTTTACGGAAATAAGCGTGATTATATTGGTTCCCCCAGAGGCATATAATTTGTTCCGGTTTGTCAGCGAAGAACTCATCATAAGCTAATTTGACACCGGGATTAATATCAAGCCCTTCCGCTCCTTTTTCTGCATCAAAATAGTCCATCATGATACAAACAGCGTTTTTAGACATTCTGGGATAAATGCTTTCAAAACAATGCAGCATCACCGCCTTATGCTCCATTTTGTCCCCGCCGAAACCGCAATCAATATGTACAAAAGCAATTTCTGAAGGCAATTCATCTGGTAAGGTCGTTTTAAAATCTCCTTTGTGAACAAAAGGCTGTTTTAATTTTGCTTTGTTAAAATTTGCCTTAAGTTCATCTTCAACGCTTCCCTTCACCGTGAATGTGGCAAAAAAACTATCATAGAGATGTAATTGCTTTTCAGAACCATTAAGTTCTATCACCTTCTCAAAAATAAGCGCGCATTGCCCTGTAAAACAGCCCAATTCAACCACATCCCCTGGAACTCCGTTGAAAATAACTGAATCCAGTAAATGGTAGTAGTTAATGCGCTGCTCGGGGGTATTCATATCTATGTTAGTGTCCAGTTGTTTAACCTGGTACCCTGTACGCATGAATCGCAAGCCTTTATTTACAAACTCAATTAACGCGGAGCGTTTTTTTTCATTTACGGCATAAGGTTTTTTAACAAGGAAATAATTGTCCATAAATTAAAGGTTTAAATAGTGTGTTTAGACATTAGTTTATACTATCAACTAATATTCAATGATAAGGATTTTGTTTTAATAAATCCAGAAACGCAACGCTACGTTATTCTATAAATCTTAGACAGAATCCTGTAATTTTCAAAGCCGGAACCGGAGGTAAATTTGTGCAGTTAAACAAGAGATATGCCAGCACTACATTTACATACCCTTACTTTTCCTGTTACCGGCATGACCTGCGCGGCATGTGCCGCCAGTGTTGAATCGATGATCGGCGCTCAAAAAGGCGTTGAAAAGGCTGAGGTAAATTATGCTACCCAATCGGTGAAGGTTGCCTTTCATCCCGAAATTGTTCAGCCCGCCGCTTTACAGCAATCCGTTCAATCGGTAGGTTATGACCTCATCATTGATACGGTGAACGGTAAAGAAATCCAAAAGGAAGCGCAGCAAAGTCATTACCAGCAGTTAAAGAGAAATATTACCTGGGCCACTATTTTAACGATTCCCGTGGTACTGATCGGAATGGCTTTTATGAATATGCCGTTTGCCAATTATATCATGATGGCACTAACCGCCCCCGTGCTTTTTGTTGCCGGGAAAAGCTTTTTTATCGGCGCTTTTAAGCAAGGCAAACATGGTCGCGCTAATATGGATACGCTGGTGGCCATGAGTACGGGCATTGCTTTTGTATTCAGTGTTTTTAATACGATCTACCCTGAGTTCTGCCACCGTCAGGGATTGCACCCGCATGTTTATTTTGAAGCGGCTTCTGTCGTGATCGTCTTTATCATGCTTGGGAAACTGTTAGAAGAAAAAGCAAAATCAAACACTTCATCTGCGATCAGGAAATTAATAGGACTGCAACCTAAAACGGTATTACTGATCACTGCCAAGGGGGAGATCGAAACCGCCATTACTGATGTGCAGATCGGCGACCAGTTGTTAGTCCGTCCGGGGGACAAGATCCCAGTTGATGGTTTAGTCTATCAAGGTAATTCCTTTGTGGATGAAAGCATGATCAGCGGTGAACCTGTCGCGGTAGAGAAAAAAACAGGCGATCCCGTTTTTGCGGGTACATTGAACCAAAAAGGAAGCTTTCGCTTCAAAGCGGAAAAGGTTGGCAGTGATACTATGCTGGCCCAGATCATCCAATTGGTGCAGGATGCGCAAGGCTCTAAAGCACCTGTACAAAAATTAGTGGACAAGATAGCGGGAATTTTTGTGCCTATTGTGATCCTGATAGCCCTATTAAGCTTAAGTGCCTGGCTGATATTTGGCGGGCAACATGCCTTAACACAAGGCTTACTGGCTATGGTTACGGTTCTGGTTATCGCCTGTCCATGCGCATTAGGGCTTGCTACGCCTACAGCTATTATGGTAGGTATTGGCAAGGGTGCCGAAAACGGTATTTTGATCAAAGATGCGGAAGGGCTGGAATTGGGCCATAAAGTGGATACGGTCGTATTGGATAAAACCGGAACGATCACCCAGGGAAAACCTGTAGTTACGGACCTGCATTGGGCAAAGTCCCTTCCCGCCAGTCAAAGCCAATTACAAGCTTTATTTTTGGCGATAGAGCAACAATCAGAACATCCTTTGGCGGAAGCCATCGTAGCTTACTTGAAACCCAGCAATGAGTGTTTAGTAAAAGTAAGCGCATTTAATAGTTTGACTGGACGCGGCGTTGAGGCAAGCTTTGACGACCAAATTTATTTTGCCGGAAGCCATAAACTGATTGAAGAAAAGAACATACTACTACCGCAAGAGTTAAACGACCCTGTCAACGCCTATTTAAACCAGGCAAAAACGGTCATCTACTTTGCCAGTCAAACACAGGTACTGGCGATTGCGGCTATCACTGACCCGATCAAAACTGGTTCGGCAGCAGCCGTCAATCAGTTGAAAAAACAGGGGATTTCGGTTTATATGCTAACCGGGGACAATGCCCAAACCGCAGCCGCTATCGCCAGGGAAGCCGGTATCGCCCATTTTCAGGCGGATACCATGCCATCAGATAAAGCAAATTTTGTTAAAAAACTACAGGCTGAAGGTAAGATCGTAGCGATGATCGGTGACGGAATTAACGACAGCCAGGCCTTAGCGCAGGCTGATGTCAGTATAGCGATGGGCAAAGGTTCCGATATCGCGATGGATGTAGCTAAGATTACCCTGGTTTCCTCAGACCTGCAGCAGGTACCCAAAGCATTAAGACTTTCCAAACTGACAGTTCGCACCATCCGTCAAAACCTGTTCTGGGCATTTATTTACAACTTGATCGGCATCCCCATCGCCGCCGGTATATTATATCCTATCAATGGCTTTTTATTAAACCCGATGATCGCCGGCGCGGCGATGGCTTTAAGCTCGGTATCGGTAGTCAGCAACAGCCTGAGACTGAAATTTTCAAAACTTAATCTTTAATTTAAAAATCAAAAAACATGGAAACTTTAAAATTCAAAACCAATATCAAATGTGGTGGATGTGTTGCAACGGTTACACCAGCACTTAATACACTGGAGGGTGTTAGCAAATGGGATGTAGATACCACGAACCCGGATAAGATACTTACTGTGCAATCCGGCGACGGACTAACAGCAGGCGAGGTTATCAGCGCTTTAAAAATCAAAGGCTATCATGCTGAAAAAATTTAACCGTATTTTTGCTTATAAAACCTCATGATATTACATATTAAAAATATGGTTTGTGACCGCTGCATTATGGTGGTCAGGCAGCAGTTGCAAAATATCGGGCTGGACGTTGGTGATGTGAACTTAGGCACCGCCACTGTTCAACCCGAGCCGGATAGCGATCAATTGAGCCAGATCTCATCACAGCTTAAATTACTCGGCTTTGAACTACTGGACAATGAAAAAGATCAAATGGTAGAGCGAATCAAAAGCCTTATCATCGAAAAGGTTCATCATAGTGACCTTGCAGACACCCATTTGAATTTTTCTCAATACCTGTCTGAAGGACTGCGCAAGGATTATGCTTACCTCAGCCGGATGTTTTCCGATGCGGAAGATACAACCATCGAAAAATTCATTATTCAGCAGAAGATTGAAAAGGTAAAAGAGTTGCTGGAATATGGACAACTGAATTTAAACGAGATCACCTGGAAGATGGGTTATAGCAGCAGTGCTCATTTATCTGCCCAATTTAAAGCCGTCACCGGGATAACGCCCAGTCAATTTAAAGCTTCTGAAAAAATGGGTAGAAAAGCTATCGATAAAATTTAAGCGATACCGAAACAAAGCCATTATTGAAAGGGTTAGTTTATAAAGACTTAACTATGGAAAAGGGGAATTACAAAACATTTGCTTTGATGCTGATATTGTCATTTGTTATCATGTATGGTGTTATGTTTTTGAATGTCGATCAGGCCGATCATGTTTATTTAAGTATGACGCGCTTTTATATGACACTCATGATGGTAGCCGCTATGGCCTTATTGATGTTAGCGATGATGCGAATGATGTATAAGAACCGTAAACTGAACATGGTTATCATTTTATCCAGTACGGCGGCCTTTGTTCTTTCACTTGTAGGCGTGCGAACCCAAACATTTGTTGGTGATGTTCAATACATGAAAGGGATGATACCCCACCATTCAATCGCAATTATGACCAGTAAAAACGCGAATATTAAAGATCCAGAGGTAAGAAAACTTGCCGATGGTATCATAAAAACGCAGGAAAAAGAGATCGCGCAGATGAAAGCAATTTTGGCAAGAATGAAAAAATAGTTGCCATATACGCAATAACTAAACTCTTTCAATATCCTGACCAATTTTTTTGATATATTGCTATCAACCGTACAGCAAGTTTGGAAAAATATCCATTATCTTTAGGCTTTAAGTAAAAGTGCTTACATGAGAAAAATCTGTGCTTTAATCATGACATCATTTTACCTGTTACTTTCAACGGGTGCTTATGCTTGTCTGCTTCATTGCACCACCGATTACCTGTCTGCTCAGCTTGAAAACAAAAGTGAAAAGCAAGGTAAAAGTGAAGATCACGGGCATGACGAAAAAGATAGTGATGATGACTGCAACACCGGTAATTGTAATTGCTGTTATCATCATGGTACCTATGTAGTAAAAGAGAATTCAACTATAAGTACTCACTTTATTTTTTCGCCAACGGATTTTGCCATCGTGCTTTTTCATACGGACGGATTTTTTTATATCCCATTAAGGAGCACATACAAAGTGAGTTGGCCAAGGTCAACCGGGCCGCCTTTTTTATCCACCCGACCTATTTATATTTCCAACAGAACTCTTCTCATCTGATCAAGCGTTGCTGCCATCCAGGCGGCCAGATATCCTATTATCTGTTAACGCTGATAATCACAAGGGCACATATGTGGCTTGAGCTTAAACGTTCGCCGCATGGTCGACTATTGATTACAAATACGCCAAATAGAACATCGGTCTCTTTTCCTTACATGATAACGGATAAAAATCCGGAGAGAGATACTTTAGCTTAACGACACCAAGCGTATCAAAATACCCGGCGATTAACGATAATCTTTAAAAATTAGTCATTAAAGTTATCATCCTAATCACATTAACAATGAGCAATTATTTTATTACTCAGCCCCCTTTCGGTAAAAGAAAAGGGAAATCATATTTCATTTCATTCATCAACAAGGTTTTAAGATTTTCAAAAATAGGCTACACTGTAAGCCCAGTTGACACGATAGTCGATATGAATACTATCGAACAACGCATCAATTATTATCATTTATTAGACAATGTTTTATCAAATAATGTCGCTGGTGACGTAATTGAACTGGGTTGCTTTACCGGGCAGTGCGCGATGCTGTTTCAAAAAGTTATAGCGCAGCATCAGTCTGAGAAAAAACTGCATCTATACGATACTTTTGAAAATAAATACACCATAAAAGGCGAAGTCATAGATCAACTGACACTGAACTTCAACAGTGCCGGATTAGCCTTACCTGTTTTACACAAAGGACTTTTCAAAGATACCCTCCCAGGACAATTACCTGATCAAATTTGCTTTATACATATTGACTGTGGTTTTGGAGGGGATCAGGCCTCGCATAAAGATGTTGTTTTAAGCTGCCTGAAAAATGTCTATCCACGAATGACAAAAGGCGCAATTTGTGTGCTTATGGATTATTATGATGAGCGAGTTAACGGCGTTGGATTTGATGCTCATCCGGGGGTTAAGTTGGCTTGTGACGAATTTCTGGCAGACAAATCCGAAAAAGTCAATTGCCTGTTTAGCAACCAATATTACCATGGTTTTTTCAGAAAAAATTAAACACCGTCGGTTGGAATAATTCACCTCCGGCCATTAACGTCGCGGAGTACACTACCTACGTTCATGCTGGTTAAAACAGCAGTAGAACTATAAAATTTAAGCAATTATTATGGACATCAAAAAGTTAGAAAGAGAAGATATCGATAAATGCGTTGACCTCTGCATCGCATCAAGTAATCGCCCGCCATGGAACCATCAATGGGGGTATGACAGGGCATTAAAATACCTTAAAGAATTCGCTGATCAACCCCGGTTTGTGGGTTTTGCCATATATGAACAAGGAGCGATCACAGGCATATTATTGGCGCATACTAAAACCTGGTGGGAAAACGATCTCCTATATATTGATGAGTTTTTTATTGTTCCCGAAAAGCAAAGAATAGGTTATGGGAAACGTTTGTTAAATCATGCAGAAGCATATGCCCGCGAGCAGGGATGTGGTATAGTAAGCTTAGTGACCACCAGATATATGTTAACTAACGAATTCAGGAACGATCTTAACTACCATCATGCTGAACATTATATGTTCTTATTTAAACCGGTTTGAAATTAATTCATGATCCAAGTGTGAACTAAATAAATTTTAATGGAAAAGTTGAAAAGGGCGTTAATATGAGTGTTCAAATTTTTGTTTGTAAAAAAATGCTGCCGCTAAGGATTTGCCTTATCTTAGTTATTAATTCCTAAACATGAGCGAGCACCTACAATCTATTATAAGCCAATATAAAAATGACCAGGAATCGGTATATAATACCTGGTTCATCAATAATGAAGAAAGGTTGAAGGCCTTTCGTTCGATCCGCCGGGGAGTGTTACAGGTTATTGATGATATTAAAACGAAGCGCTTTGGAAACGATTTTAAAGGAACCTCACTTGAATTTGTTTTGAGTTGCATTACGGAGCAAAAACAGGTTTTTGAAGGGGCGTCACATCCTTTTTATTGGAAACCCAAATTACGGATTCCTGATATTTACGAAAACCAGGCTAACAAGATAGCATTCGGCCAGTTTTTAGAAAACTGTATCAACGCGAAAAATGAACAGCAGCTCATCAGTGAAATTGAAAAACTGGATGGTTTAAAGATCAAAGGTTTGGGGCCTGCGGTGGCCAGCATTCTTTATTTTTTGCACCCAACATTGATACCGCCGTTTAATACCGCGATCATTAATGGCTTCAACTACCTTTTTAAAGACAAAAAGAAATTAGGCAGCTGGAGCGAATATCTCAAAATTAGAGAAGTCATCATGGATATCAACCGCAGACATTGCAATGAGCTCTCTCTGGACACGGGGGCATTCGCAGGCCTTCTATTCGAGATCGGTACACAAAAGTTACTGTTGGGTAAAGATGAATACCTTTCGGAAATTGAACGCACAAGGCTTGAACGCCTGATCGAAAAGCGTCATAAAGACAGACGAGTGGAAACAGAGGATGAACATTTGCACAATGAAATGCAATATCATTTGTTGAAGATTGGTCACGCGCTTGGATATGATGTGATCGCGGCCTCTAATGACCGATCTAAATCATGGAACGGAAATAAGTTTACTTTTATTTCACTGGCAGACTTTCCAGATCTGGTATTGGATAAAGAAGTCTTGAATACTGTTAAATTAATTGATGTTCTGTGGTTTGTAAAGGGCACGGCTAAAGTTATCGCTGCTTTTGAGGTCGAGAAGAGCACCAGTATCTACTCAGGAATTCTGAGATTGACTGATCTGAGTTGCAGTGTGAACAACAACGAAGAAGTGTTATACCTCGTAGTCCCGGATCACCGGGAAAAGGATGTGATCATGCAGCTATCCCGTCCTTCTATAAAGCAAGGAAATATGCAAATGAAATATATCTGTTTTAGCGATCTGAGGCAACACTGCGACGCTTTATGTAAATTTGGCGACGACCATTCCATTATGCAAAAGATAGCCCGGACTGTGGCTTAGCCGGTTTGGTATAGGGTATAAATTTAAAACGTAATTATGTAAAACAATTTGACAACCTGTTGTTTAACTTTGTAGTTGAAAATGAGAAGTAAAGCACTTTTATTATTATTTATATTCCTGCTAAATACGGTTACCGGATTTGCATGTGCTTTACGTATGTCTACCCATGAGCATGATGAAGCTACAGAACACCACCACGATGGAAACGGAGCTAAGGAACAACATCATGACGAAGCAACTGAACACCACCATGAACATGGTGGGCGAGAAATACAGGCTACTGATACTGATCAGTTACCCCCGTACAACCAAACGTCAATAGCTCAAAATGACCCTTGTTGCCAGGGTGCAGTCAATAGCTTTAACACATTAGCTAAAGTCACTCCCCAATCAGCTCAAATTATTTTAATGGCCCCTATTACTTATATAGGTGCTTATTATCAATTATTTTTAAAGCCGGTTACGCTCAGTCAATCAGTCCGATTGATTTTAGCTGACGGGCGACGACGGCCTCCTCCATATCCTATTCGCGTCGCGCTGCAAAGTTTTCAGATTTGATTAATTAATAGATTTCAGAACTATAAGGCTCCGCCATGTTCCAATTTTTCTATTACATTAATTAATTCAGATCATGAAAAAGATATTTTTATTGGTTGCGTTGATCGCAACTGCTTCTACCCAGCTACTTTTTGCACAGGATGCTAAAACTACAGCGCTTACAAGTTTAATGACATCTTATTATAACATTAAAGATGCTTTGGTCAAATCAAACAGCGCCGATGCGTCTACCCATGCAGGAGAATTTCTAAAGGCTGTTAACGGTGTGGATATGAAATCGCTGCCAGCAGCGGATATGAACGCGTTTATGGCGGCACAGGAAAAACTGGCTTTCGATGCCAGGCATATCTCAGAAAGCAAGGACATTGCACATCAGCGGGAGCATTTTGCTAATTTTTCAGTCAACTTTTTCAAGCTCGCTAAAGTAGTAAAATTAACAGATAAACCTGTTTACTATTCCTATTGCCCGATGAAAAAGAGCTATTGGTTATCGGCTGAGGATGTGATCAAAAACCCTTACTATGGTAGCCAAATGCTTACTTGCGGTAAGGTCACTGAAACCCTGAATAAATAAGCTAACTAAATTCTTAAAGATTTGATTTCCCTGCGCGGCGACTTGCGCAGGGCGATCCGTAATTTATAATCATCCTATGAAAAATCTAATCATTATTTCAGTGACCTGCCTGGCTTCATTTTCAATGGTAGCCTGCAATAACACGAATAAATCAGCATCCAACAGCTCCAAAGATTCGACTGGAACAAATTCAGCCGGTACATCTAACCCGGCAAAAAGTGGTTTGGATTCAAAAACGACCGCTGCTGTAAAGGAAATGGTAGGAAACTACCTTGATTTAAAAAACGCACTGGCCAAAGATAACAGCACCGATGCCGCAACTTCCGGGAAAGCTTTATCCGAAGGCTTTATGAAATTCGACCAGTCCGCATTAACATCAACTCAAAAAAAATCATTTACCGATATAGCTGATGATGCAAAAGAAATGGCAGAGCATATCGGGATGAGCGCCGGGAAGCTACCCCACCAGCGCGAACACTTTGATATGTTGAGCAAGGATATGATTGACTTTGTTAAATTATTTAGTGCCGGACAGGGTTTATATGTTGATCACTGCCCGATGTATAATAATAATAAAGGTGCGGACTGGATAAGCGAAACCAAAGACATCAAAAACCCTTACCTCGGCACCAAAATGCCCACCTGCGGTTCGGTCAAAGAGGAATTAAAATAGGAACTATGAAACGGATCGTAAAAATTACCGGTATGGTATTGGTAACCGTTGTGGTCATTATCCAATTAGTCCCCCGTGATCATAATAATAAAGGAACTAAACCAGTGAACGACATTGCACAGGTAATTTCCGTTCCCGAAAATGTTGGCGTTATACTCAAAAGATCATGTTATGATTGCCACAGCAACCACACGGATTATCCCTGGTATGCGAAGCTTCAGCCATTTCGGTTGATGCTTGACAGGCACATCAGGGGCGGTAAAGCAGAGCTTAATTTCAACGAGTTCGGAACCTATTCTTCCAGGAAACAAAGGAGCAGATTAAGGGCCATTGGTGAAAGCCTGGAAGAAGGCTCGATGCCTTTATCTTCTTACACCTTTATCCATAAGAACGCTATTCTTTCAAAGGATGATAAAGCAACATTAATGAACTGGGTTAAAATTGCAGGCGACAGCCTTTTACAAAAAAATTAAAGATGAAAAAAATACTATTTGTGGCAATGATGCTTTGTTTAAAGCAGTTCGTATTTGCTCAAAACGACATGCAAAATATGGCCGGTATGCAAAAGCAGCCAGCTGTTACTTATACCTGTACGATGCACCCGGAAATCCATGCATCCAAGCCGGGTAATTGCCCTAAGTGCGGCATGAAGCTGGTCAAGGAAAAACCAAAAGCCCTGCCGAAAAAAGCCCCAGCAAAAAAAACAGGCGGCATGGATGGGATGAAGATGGACGGTATGAAAATGGATCAGGATAAGCCCGAGACCAGAAAGCCGAATGATATGCAAATGCCCAAAGATGACGGTAAAAAAGCCGATAATATGGGTGGAATGAAAATGGATGGCATGAGCATGGGTGACGCTAAGGAGGCGGTCAATGACATGAAAAACGCAAAAGCAAAATTAGGCCCGATTAATACACTGGTCAGTATTGCGCCGCCCCGCACCGTTCGTTATGATCTTTACATTGCAGACACCCTTGTCAACTACGGCGGGAAGCCAAAAAGGGCAATAGCCGTTAACGGCAGCATCCCAATGCCGACCCTGACTTTTACCGAAGGCGATACCGCCGAGATCTATGTGCATAATAAATTGAAAGAAGAAACGTCCCTGCACTGGCACGGGCTTTATTTGCCCAACCGCTACGATGGCGTGCCTAATCTGACACAGATGCCGATCAAGCCGGGCGAAACCCATTTATATAAATTCCCGATCAAACAACATGGTACCCATTGGTACCATAGCCACACAGGCTTGCAGGAACAGATCGGGATGTACGGTGCTTTTATTATGAACAAGCGTAAGGAATGGGATATCCCAACCCTGCCTGTGGTGCTTAGCGAATGGACAAACATGAACCCCAAAGAGGTTGATCGTAGTTTACACGCAGCATCCGACTGGTTCGCTATACAAAAAGGTACAACACAAAGTTATGCGGAGGCGATTGCTTCCGGCCATTTCAAAACAAAGGTTACCAATGAATGGAAACGCATGAACGCGATGGATGTCAGCGATGTTTATTACGATAAATTTCTGATCAATGGAAAAAATCAAAACGAGCAGCCGCAATATAAAGCCGGTGATAAAGTAAGGTTGCGAATCGCCAATGGCGGCGCTACCTCTTACTTCTGGCTCAAATATGCAGGAGGTAAAGTTATCGTAGTGGCTACTGACGGCAATGACGTTGAACCTGTTGAAGTTGACCGGCTGATCATCGCCCCATCCGAAACCTATGACGTGGTAGTCACAGTTCCTGAAAATAAAAGCTATGAGTTTTTGGTAACACCTGAAGACCGCACCAAATCAGCCTCCCTTTGGTTAGGCAGCGGCCAAAAAATTTATGCCGGAAAAATGCCGAAACTGAAATATTTCGCCGGGATGAAGATGATGAACGACATGATGGATATGAGCGGCAACATGGTTCAAATGGATGGCATGAAAATGCAAAACCAAACGATGGACATGAACACCGTGATGTATCCGGAAATAACCGGAGCTGACAAACCCCAGGCGGATGATAAAAAACCCGCCATGCCGGGTATGCAGATGCCTAATGACAAAAGCATGGCAGGCATGAATATGGCTGATGACAATTCGGACATTGTGACCCTAAATTACGGGATGCTGCGTGACCCTCATCATACTACCTTACCAAAAGGGCCGATGCGGGAATTGAAGTTTGATCTGACAGGTAATATGAACCGGTATGTATGGACGATGGATAACAAAACGGTATCAGAATCGGACAGGATCTTGATCAAAAAAGGTGAAAATCTGCGCATCATCCTATACAATAACAGCATGATGCGACACCCGATGCACCTGCATGGTCACGATTTTAGGGTAATTAACGGGCAGGGTGAAAACGCGCCGATGAAGAACGTAGTAGATATCATGCCAATGGAACGGGATACGATTGAATTCAATGCTTCAGAACCTGGCGGCGATTGGTTTTTTCATTGCCATATACTCTACCATATGATGAGCGGTATGGGAAGGATATTCAGCTATGAAAACTCTGCGCCAAATCCGGAAATCCCTGATCCAAAGCTGGCACAACGAATGCTGAACCGTGATGATCAAATGCCGCATTTTATGGGCAAACTTGGTTTAGAAAGCAATGGCAGCGATGCACAATTCATGCTCTCCAATACCCGGTGGAAAGCCAGTACCATGTGGCATTTAGGCACTGATGCTACCATGGGTTATGAAAGTGAAACCATGATTGGGCGTTATATTGGCAGAATGCAATGGTTATACCCTTACATAGGTTTTGACTACCACTACAAGAAATTTGACCCTAATGAAAAAAATATATTTGGCAGTGATGCTAAAAACCTTTTCGGACAGGTGAGCAATAAGGATAACAGGCATACGGTAGTCGCGGGTCTGGCTTATACTTTGCCGATGCTTTTTGTGGCCGATGCGCGTATTGATGGAGACGGTAAATTGCGCTTCCAGTTAGGCAGGGATGATATACCTGTTACCAGCCGCCTGCGCTTTAACATCATGGTGAATACAGACAAGGAGTATGCCGCTGGTCTTCGATATATTGTTACCAAATACTTCTCCTTATCAACCCATTACGATAGCGATATGGGCCTGGGTGGCGGATTAACGCTCACTTATTAAACTTTAAAGGTATGAAAAATCAACACGATCATCACGCTATGGTAGCGCATAAAATGCCCGCCGACGAACAATCGGGTAACAAGAATAAAGCTAAAACTATGGATCATAGTAAAATGAACCATGGCAGTGACCCGCATATGGGCATGTCGGAGCATGACCATCATAGCATGATGATCGCTGATTTTAAAAAGCGTTTTTATGTTGTGCTCGTGCTGACTATTCCGGTTATGCTGCTGTCTATGCAAATTCAGCAATGGCTGCACCTGGACATAAGCTTCAGCGGTTCATCTTACGTGCTTTTTGCTTTAGCGTCTGTGGTATTTGTTTATGGCGGCTGGCCATTTCTAAGCGGCTGGATGAGTGAAATGAAGACTAAAACTCCCGGCATGATGACTTTGATCGGTTTTGCTATAACGGTAGCCTATGCCTACAGTACAGCTACGGTGTTTGGACTGAAGGGCATGGATTTCTTTTGGGAACTGGCTACCCTGATCCTGATCATGCTCTTAGGGCATTGGATAGAAATGCGGTCGGTTATGGGTGCCTCAAATGAATTGGAGTTATTGGTTCAGTTAATGCCCGCCGACGCCCATATGGTCATGGGTGACAAAGTACATGATGTAAAAACAGACACATTAAAAGAGAACGATGTCATTTTAGTAAAACCGGGAGAAAAAGTGGCCGCAGACGGTATTATACTGGAGGGGGAAAGCTATCTGAATGAATCCATGTTAACCGGTGAATCCAGGCCCGTTCAAAAAGTGAAAGGCGATAAAGTGATTGCTGGATCAATCAATGGAAATGGTTCATTTAAAGTAACCGTTTCCCACGCAGCCAAAGATTCCTATTTGTCGCAAGTAGTCAAACTGGTAGACGATGCGCAAAAGTCAAAATCTCAAACACAGCTATTGGCCGATACTGCGGCAAAATGGTTAACTGTCATCGCATTAGTAACGGGTATCGGTACATTTTTATACTGGTATTTAACCGGGCAAAGTTTGGCGTTCGCGATGGAAAGAATGGTAACGGTAATTGTTATTTGCTGCCCCCATGCTTTGGGTTTGGCTGTGCCTCTTGTCGTAGCTAAGTCAACGGCCTTATCGGCCAAACATGGCTTGTTGATCAAAAACCGGACGGCATTTGAGAACGCCAGGAAAATTACTACCATTGTCTTCGATAAAACGGGGACACTAACCGTAGGTAAGTTTGAAGTATCTAAAGTGGTTTCTTTAGATAAAGAGATTAAAGAAAATGAGCTGATACGCCTGGCATCAGCCTTGGAGCAAAAATCAGAACATCCTATAGCTACCGGCATCCTGCAAAAAGCAAAAGACTTGAAATTAGCCATTCCGCCAGCCGAAAACTTTAAGGCCATCACAGGCGAGGGTGTTGAAGCAACCGTAGAAGGCAAAAAATTATTGGTCGTTAGCCCTGGTTATTTAAAGGAACATAAATTAGCCCTGCCGGATGGCTTTACTGCCAATGACACGGAAACAGTCGTGTTCGTCTTGATTGATCAACAATTGGCGGGGTATATTTCACTATCAGATGAGATACGCCCGGAATCGGCAGAGGCTATTCAGACCTTAAAAGCTGAGAACATCAAATCTATCCTGCTTACGGGTGACAACAACAAAGTAGCCGCCAGTGTAAGCAAAACTTTGGGTATGGATAGTTTTATAGCCGAAGTATTACCGCATCAAAAATTAGAGAAAATTAAAGAATTGCAAAGCAAAAGCGAATTTGTAGCCATGACCGGCGACGGGGTAAATGATGCTCCTGCACTGGCCCAGGCAGACATCGGTATTGCAGTTGGTTCGGGAAGCGACATAGCAGCAGAAACAGCCGGGATTGTTTTGGTGAACAGCAATCCTAAAGATATCGTCAGCTTGATCTTGTTTGGCAAAGCCACCTACCGCAAAATGATACAAAACCTCATTTGGGCAACCGGCTATAATGTGATCGCCCTGCCATTAGCAGCCGGGGTATTATATAACCAGGGCATTGTTTTAAGCCCGGCCGCTGGCGCGGTCTTAATGACGGTAAGTACGGTCGTGGTAGCCATCAATGCCAGTATGCTTAAAGTAAAGGAGTAATACAATAGGATATAAATTTTAATCGGAATTATATAAAATGCCCAACATTCATTACCCTTACATTTACGACAGAGTATTCAAGCAATAGTTGCCACAATATTTAAACCGTACACGTTTAATAACAACATGAAATATATAGCCGTTTTCCTGATACTGAATATCTTGCTGCTATCCTCCCTTTCAGGGATAGCAAGTATTCAGCATGGAACAGCTTCTTGTTGTCAGCAAAAAACGCACAAGGATTGCAGCAAACAGCAAAAACAAAGTGCTGATAACGATTGCACCAAAGGGAATTGTAACGCTATGGTATCTTGCGGCACTTGTGGATTTATCGTAAACCAGCCACAAGCCATACTACCTGCGGTTATTGATCTTCATCAGCAATCTACACACCCATTCGCAACTGGTGCGCTATCAGATTATCACGACAACGGCTGGAACCCTCCAAAAGCTTAATAATTCAATTCGTGTCGCGGCCAATCAATGGCCGTATTATTCAATTAATTATTAATCTTAAAATTCAAGATCATGAAAAAGTTTCTTTTCATCACCATGGTGATGTTGTTATCTGCTATATCAATTACTTATGCCAATACCCCTTGCTGCAATAACAAAATGAACCACTGTACAACCTGCGCAAAGAGCTGCGGGCCGAACTGCAAAGATTATTGCAGTAAGACTTGTAAGGAATCCGGTGTTTGTAAGACTATATGTAAACTATAGAACTCAGTAAAGCCGCCTCGTATGGGGCGGCTTTAAAACTAAACTGTCCTTTAGAACGTATAATTTTATTATCTTCGATTTGTGAAACGCACCACGCTCATCTTATTAACGGCTATTTATCTTTTATCCTGTGTGGGTATCGGGGTAAACCGTTTTTATTGCTGTGGTAAACTGGCATCCGTAACCCTGACCTATGCCATGCCGGATAATAACCCAAAGGAAAAAGGCGCGAATGATAACTGCTGCAAGCACGAAAAGCAAAGTTTCAAAGTAAAGGATAGCCATTTCAGTGTAGCTGCATCGGCTTTGGATTATCCCGCACCGGTGTTGATCCCGTCATTTGTAATGCCGTATTATGAACCTGCCCTAACGCAAGTACAGACTAAGATCGTGTATAACAGCAATGCTCCCCCCGGACATTCCGATACGCCTGCTTATACCCTTAATTGTACTTACAGGATTTGATCCTGCATTTCCTATAGCCCTGCATTCCTGCACCCGGCTGTAATTCACTCGTAATCCATCTTAATTTATAACTCACGCACAGGCTTTGCCTATGCTATTTATCCATTTTCAATTTTTAAAAAACATGAAAAAAGTAACGCTAATGGCTATAGCCATTCTGTTTTCTGCCGCAACCGTTTTTGCCGCTGACACGCACACCAGTAAAATGGCTTCCGACACGACCAAAAAAGTAAAACCGGCAAAAGTACAGTACACCTGTACCATGCACCCGGAAGTATTGAGCGACAAGCCGGGCAAGTGCCCGAAATGCGGTATGGCATTGGTTAAAAAAACCGGTGCCAAAAAGAAACCTGCAGAAAAAATGAAGATGTAATTCCATTCAGCCCTCCGTTCGCCTACAGGCGGACGGGAGGCTGATTAAAGCAATTAAGATGATTAATCAACTCATTTCCCTGTCCCTAAAAAACAGGTATATCGTTCTGCTGATCGCGGTTGCCCTTTTCGGATGGGGAGCCTATGCGGTGAAGGAGAACCCTATCGATGCGATTCCAGACCTTTCGGATAACCAGGTGATCGTATTTACCGAATGGCAGGGCCGCAGCCCGCAGATCATGGAAGACCAGGTAACTTATCCGCTGGTCAGTAACTTGCAGGGTATCCCCAAAGTAAAAGCCATCCGGGCTACCTCCATGTTCGGAATGAGCTTTGTCTATATCGTTTTTGAAGATAAAGCGGATGTCTATTGGGCGCGAAGTCGGGTACTGGAACGCCTGAACTATGCACAGCGTTTATTACCGCAGGGTATCACACCTACATTGGGGCCTGACGGTACAGGTGTCGGCCATGTACTTTGGTACACTTTGGATGCGAAAGGCATTGACCTCGGTGAACAAAGGGCCTTACAGGACTGGTATGTGAAATTGGGTTTGCAAACCGTTCCGGGGGTAAGCGAGGTCGCCTCTTTCGGTGGCTTTGAAAAACAATACCAGGTCAGCATAGACCCGCATAAACTCAATTATTATAATATCCCGTTATCGCAGGTGCTTAAAGCCGTAAAAAGCAATAATAACGATGTCGGCGGCCGCAAGTTTGAAATGAACGGCACCGGCTATATCGTCCGGGGGCTGGGTTATATCAAAACGTTAGCCGATGTAGAAAATATCAGTGTTGAGGTAATTAAAACCGTCCCCGTCAGGATAAAAGACATTGCCACCGTTCAAATGGGTGGCGATGAACGCCTGGGTATTTTTGACCGAAGCGGCGAAGGCGAAGCCGTTGGCGGTATCGTAGTCATGCGCTATGGTGAAAATGCCGACAAGGTGATCAATGCCGTTAAGGATAAAATGGCGGACATTCAAAAAGGCTTACCGTCCGGTGTAAAATTCAAGATTGCTTATGACAGAAGCGTACTCATTGAAAGCGCGGTTAATTCCGTTAAACATACGCTTATCGAAGAAATGATCACCGTATCGATTATTGTGATCCTGTTTTTGTTTAGCTGGCGCAGCGCTTTAAGCATCATTATCCAGATACCTATCACCATAGCAGCCAGTTTTATCCTGCTCAACGCTTTTGGCATCAGTTCCAATATCATGTCTTTAACCGGTATCGCCCTGGCCATCGGGGTGATAGTTGATAATGGTATTGTCATGGTAGAAAACTCACACCGCAATTTAGCCATTGCACAAGAAAAGGAAAAGTCATGACCACAGCCGAAAGAATCAAGATCATAGAAGCCTCCTGCAAACAGGTTGGCAGGGGCGTGTTTTTTTCCACGCTGATCATCGTCGCTTCATTTCTCCCCGTATTTCTACTGGAGGGACAGGAAGGTAAACTGTTTGGCCCCTTAGCCTGGACAAAAACATTTATACTGGCGATAGATGCCATTTTAGCGGTAACACTTGCCCCGGTGTTGATCTCCTTTTTCCTGAAAGGGAAATTAAGGACAGACGACCATAACCCGCTGAACCGGGGACTGGAAAAGATCTACCGCCCTATACTCAACTGGTGCATAACCTGGCGCAAAACAACTATCGGAATAAATATCATAGCCTTACTCGTTAGTATCCCATTGCTATTAAGTCTCGGCAGCGAATTTATGCCGCCGTTGGATGAAGGTACGATCCTTTTTATGCCGGTCACCCAGCCCGATGTATCTAATGCCCAGGCAAAGCAGTTATTGCAGGTACAGGACAGAATCATCAAAAGCATCCCCGAAGTTGCGAACGTATTGGGTAAAGCAGGCCGCGCGAATACCGCCACCGATAATTCGCCGATCAGCATGACGGAAACCATTATCCTGTTAAAACCTAAAGAACAGTGGCGCAAGGGTATTAAAAAGGAAGATATTATCAATGAACTAAATGCCAAACTGCAAATACCCGGCGTAGTGAACGGCTGGACGCAACCCATCATTAACCGGATCAATATGCTGTCTACCGGCATCCGTACCGATGTCGGGCTTAAAATTTACGGGCAAAACCTGGATACCATTAATGCTTTGTCTAACCGAATGAAACAGGCCTTGCAGGGTGTCAGCGGTGTAAAGGATATGTATGTTGATCCGATAACGGGTGGCAAATACGTAGATATACAGGTCAACAAGGATGCCATAGGCCGGTATGGGTTAAGTGTTGACGATGTGAATGAGGTGGTGGAAAGTGCTTTGGGCGGTATGAATTTAACCACTACTATTGAGGGCAGGCAACGTTTCAGTGTGAATGTCCGGCTGGCACAGGACTACCGGAGCAACCTGGAGGCGATCAAACGTACACTGGTGCAAACACCATCTTACGGGCCTGTGCCGCTATCTTCCGTGGCAGATATCAGGATCAGCGACGGCCCGGCCATGATACAATCTGAAAATGCCCTTTTACGCGGCACGGTATTATTCAATGTGCGTGACCGCGATCTGGGCAGCACCGTACAGGAAGCGCAGGAAAGATTGAATACCATGGTGAAATCGCTTCCTAAAGGTTACTTCATCGAATGGAGCGGGCAGTATGAGAACCTGATCAGGGCGGAACATACGCTAAAGCTGATCTTACCTGTAGTACTGCTGATCATCTTTGCCTGTTTGTACTTTGCTTTTCATTCGGTAAGGGAAGCATTTTTTAGCCTGATCTCTATTCCGTTCGCATTGATCGGCGGGGCATATATGGTCTATTTCTTTGGGGTGCATTTATCTGTTGCCGTGGCGGTAGGGTTTATCGCGCTATTCGGGATTGCCGTAGAAACAGGTATCGTCATGGTGATCTATCTGAACGATGCGATGCAGCAATTGGTCGCATTGAAGGGTAATGCTAAAGAAACCATAACCCGTGAAGATCTGCGGCTTTATGTCATGAATGGCGCGGTAAAACGCCTGCGCCCAAAACTGATGACTGTTTGTGTCGCGCTGTTTGGCCTGGTGCCGGTGCTTTGGGCAACGGGTACTGGCAGCGATGTCATGCTGCCCATCGTGCTGCCGATGATCGGCGGTGTCTTAACATCTTCAACGCATATTTTACTGGTTACCCCGCTCATCTTTTTGATGGTAAAAGAGTATGAACTCAAGAATTACGGCAAACTGGAAGTACTGGAGGTAAAGGAATAAAACCATGAAAACAAGCAATCAAATTATCATAACCCTGCTCACCTGCCTCGCCGGCTTTGCCGCCAAAGCACAAACCCTGCCCTTAGACAGTGTATTAGTTAAGGTAGCAAGCAACCCCGCTTTGCAGGCTTACGATGCAAAGATCAGCGCACAGGATGCCTATGCTACGGGCGCTAAGAGCCTGGATGCGCCGAAGATCAGCGCCGGCCAATACCAAACGCCCTATCAGGTCAATCCTAACGGAGGTTCTTTTATGATCCAGGCCGAGCAAATGTTTACTAACCCTGCTAAACTCCGGGCAAAAGAAGATTACCTGAAAGGAATGTCTAAAGTAACAGCAGAAGATAAAAATTATCAGAAAAATCAGCTCATCGCCCAGGCCAGGCAATATTATTACGAGCGCGTAGTGCTGGAAAAGAAACTCGCGCTACTGCAGGGTACACAAGGCTTACTGGAATATATGCTTAAAGATGCGAATATCCGGCTCACCTACGGGAAAGAAAAACTGCCGAATATCTATAAGACCAAAGCCGAACTGTTTGCACTGGATAATACCAGGGAGCAACTGAATAATGAGATCAGCCAGCGGAACATTATGCTCAATACGCTGATGAACCGGGATAAGCAAACCGTTTTCATGGTGGATACAATTATCATATTAAAAGATTACGAAGGCACTCTGACCGATACGGCAACGCTTTCTAACCAGCGAAGCGACATCAAAGGAGTCAGCCGCAATATCGAATTACAGCAATTGAATGCGCAGATGGAGTATAGTAAACGCAAGCCCGATTTTGGCATACAGGCGGCCCACATGATCAGTTACGGCGGTTTTCCGAATCAGTATATCCTGATGGCTTCGGTCACCATACCCATTGTTCCCTGGGCATCGAAAGAATACAAAGCCAACCTGAAAGGCATCCGTTACGAGGTGCAGGCATTACAGCAGAAAAGATCGGATATGCTTAACCAGGCGCAGGGGCAACTAAGCGGTTTAAGGGCAGAAATGGGCAGCAAGAAAAGATTATTGAAAAACTACCAGCTCAACATTGTCCCCGCCCTGCAAAATGCTTATAAAACGGCCTTACTGGCTTATGATCAAAATACCGGCGACCTGCCATCTGTCCTGGATAGTATCAAAAGTTTGCAGATGGCCCGGATGGAAACATTAGACCGATTGCAGGATCTATTAACCTTACAGGTAGCTTATGAAAGGGAATATGAGAAGTTTTAAGATGTTGGTCTTATCATTAGCTGTAATGCTGGTGGTAAGCGCCTGTGAAAACGAGAAACCCGCGCCTATCGTGGTTACGACCAAAAGCGATGTAAAATACACCTGCCCGATGCACCCGCAGATCATGGAAGACCATCCGGGGAGTTGCCCCATTTGCGGTATGAACCTGGTTAAAAAATCGGGCCAGGCCAGCGAGGGTTCAGGTATCAGCCTGCATACGGTTTTGCAGCCGGTAAACAGCAATGTCATTTCTTCAGTAGGTTATATTATGCCGGTACAGAGAACGGTTGCTACAGAAATTTCGGGCGACGGTTACCTGGACTTTGATACGCGGACATTCAACAACATCGCATCCCGTTATTCCGGCCGTATCGAAAAACTGTATATTAAATACGCCTTCCAGGAGATACATGCCGGGCAGCGCATTTTTGATATTTACAGCCCTGATCTGGTAACCGCCCAGCAGGATCTGTTATTCGTTTCCAAAAACTCTGCACATGAACCCGCATTGCTCCAGGCGGCCAGGCAAAAACTATTGCTGTTAGGCATGACCGCCACGCAGGTAGAACAAGTTGTCAGGACAGGAAAAGCGTTTTACAGCCTGCCTGTATATAGCACTTATTACGGCCATGTACACGATATGCCGCATAGCCAAATGGCAGTTAGCGCGGAAAATAAAACAGCTGCTGATTTTGCCGGCAACCTCCCGTTATCCATCAAAGAAGGCATGTACGTAGAAAAGGGCCAGACCTTGTTCAATGTCGTCAACCCGCATAGGCTTTGGGCCATAATTAAAATAGACCGTTCTCAGGTTTCCGGTTTAAAATTGAACCAAAAGGTACAGCTCAGCTTGCCCGATATGCCGGGCAAAGAACTCAGCGGTAAAGTCAACTTTATTGAGCCGTCATTGCAGGACGGAGATAAAGCTACCAGTATCCGAGTTTATCTCGACAATATGGATCACGAATTAAAAGTGAACAGCCTGGTTAAAGCCACTATACAAACTGGGGAAACAAACGGTTTATGGGTACCGAGGTCTGCAGTGCTGGATTTGGGGCAAACACAAATGGTATGGCTCAAGCAAGGTAGTTTATATAAAGCGCAGCAGGTCTATACCGGTATCAAAAATGATAAAGAGATACAGGTTACAAAAGGATTGTCATTAACGGATAGCCTGGCATCTAATGCGCAATATTTATCCGACAGCGAAAGCTTCATTAAAACACAGGGACATGATTAAGTTCAAAATATTAGTATTACTGCTAATGCTGGCCTTCGCTGCCTGCAAGCAAAAGCCGCAGGCTTCAACAGCGAAAACAACACTTAAAGCCTATTACACCTGTTCCATGCACCCGCAGGTTCACGAAGACCATGATGGTAACTGTCCGATCTGTGGTATGAAACTGATCAAGGTTGAATTGACCGGCACGACGAGTAATATGGCCAGCGATAAGGTCATCCTTACCGCAACCCAAATCCAACTTGCAGCTATACAAACGGATACCGTTAAAGAACAAAATACCGGCAGTGAAAAAACACTTACAGGTACGGTAACCACAGATGAAAACAGTGCGCAGGAATTGAGTGCCAGGTTAGCTGGCCGCATCCAAAAATTATTTGTCAGGGCAATTGGAGAAAAAATATCCGCTGGTCAGCCTGTTTATGCTATTTACAGCGAAGACCTCCAGGAAGCAGAAAAAGAATACCTATTGGCTAAACAGCAGCAAAAACTACTGCCTAATCCGGATATTGATTATCAGCAACTTATCGCGGCGGCAGAAAGCAAGCTGCAATTATGGGGCTTGTCATCATCGCAGATCAAGAATTTAGCCGCATTTGGTAAAGATTCTCCCACAACCGTTATATTGAGCAAGGTGACCGGAACAGTAAGTGATATTGCTGTACACGAGGGAGACTATGTTACAGAAGGGATGACTGTTTTAAAAACGCAATCTTTGAACAGCCTATGGGTAGAGGCTCAGCTTTACGCTAATGAAGTTGGGAATTATAAAGTCAGCGATCAGGTAAATGTATCCTTTCCCGATTTGGGCGGAAAGATCATCAGCGGCAAGGTTGAATTTATGAATCCCGAATTATCTGAAAACTCCAAAGTGGATCTGATCAGGATCAGTGTTCCAAACAATCAGGGATTGATCAGGCCTGGGATGTTGGCATATTTAACTATTGGAAATGGTGGTAACAAAAATTTAGCTGTTCCTGCATCGGCTGTTTTGACCGACAGCAAAGGCAGCAGGGTTTGGGTGAAAACTGCCGACGGCAGTTTTACTGCAAAAATGATTTCGGTTGGCGTTGGCAACCAATTCTTTGTGCCGGTTACTTCCGGTTTAGTGGCAGGTGAGGTCGTGGTTACCAGCGGAGCGTACCTATTGAATAGTGAAGCTATCTTTAAAAACGGCAGCGACCAAATGGTTGGGATGAAAATGTAAAAGGAATCAAAACGCACGCTTTAACCTATCAGCAAGTTCATCCGGTAATTCGCTGTTTTCGATAGCCTGGACTGCTTTCTTGATATCGTATTCAAAGCGGATGAACTCGGGATTAAGATCGCCGTTTTCTGCGATGTTTAATATTACATAACAGCCCTTCGGGTTGCCATCTTTAGGTTTACCAACTGAACCTATATTTATAACGTGTTTATCACCAATGGTACGGTGATACGGCAAGTGTGAATGCCCAACGCAAAGTACATCAGCTTTGGCTTCTACCATCATTTCCAGTACATAGTTTTCGTCAGTATCCACCAGCACATATTCGTTAATGCTGCGGGAACTGCCATGCGCTAATACCATATTCAAACGATCATTATTCAGCTGGTATTCCAGTTTAATATGTGCGGGCAAGGAATTTAGATATGCCCGGTTATCAGCCGATACCAGTTCATAAGCGAAGCCCTTGGTTTTTTGGTCATGGTTACCCGCAAGTGTAGCGATGCCGCGTTTACGTATTTCGGCAATGATCTCGTTGGGCCAGATGTTGTAGCCGATCATATCGCCTAAGCAATAAACCGCATCCAGTTTGCGGCTGTCCAGGTCAATTAAAAAAGCTTCAAATGCCGGTAAGTTGGCGTGTATGTCTGAAAAAAGTGCGATCCTCATGTTATCCGTTTCTTAGCATGTCAGCGTATTCATTCGGCAGCGGGCTTTCCTTAACCGCTTTGGCCGCTTTTTCAATATCATAATCAAAGCGGATGAACTCGACCTTGATACTGTCTTTATCAGTTTTGGAACTGTTTTCATTGATATGCAGCAGTACGTATCCGCCACGGGGGTCTTTATCTTTGGGCTTGCCAACCGAACCTATATTGATGGCATGGTAGAACTGGCCTTTATCGGTAAGAACCCTATGATAAGGCTGATGCGTATGGCCGAAGCACATCACATCGGCATCAGCGGTTTCCATAATGCGTAGCAAACTTTTCTCGTCCCGATCTTCAAACAGGTATTCGTTAACCTTGCGCGGACTGCCATGCACAAAAAGTACATTGAGCTTATCATTATTGAGCTGGAACTCCAAACGGATATGTGCCGGTAATGTGCGCAAATAAGCCCGCTGTTCGTCTTTTACTACCTCGTTGGTATAAGCGATGGATATTTTGCCTAAAGCCTTTTCTTCGTCTGTTTTATAGGCACAACCGCAATCATCACTATGCCTGCCGATACCGAAGTCATAGTTACCTGTAATGCAGGGAATGTTACGTTTGCGGATCTCGTCAATGACTTCGTTCGGCCAGATGTTATAGCCTACCAGGTCACCCAGGCAATAAATTGCATCAGGCTGTTGCTTTTGTACGTCAGCAAAAAATCCCTCCAATGCCGGCAGGTTCGCGTGGATATCTGAAAAAAGAGCGATCTTCATTATTCTACGGTGGTTAAAGATTTAGCGGTATAATATTTCTTACGGAAGTAAAAGGCCAGGTTCACCAAAGCGATCAGGGCCGGTACTTCTACTAATGGGCCGATCACCCCGGCAAAGGCCTCACCGGAGTTGATGCCGAACACGCCGATGGCAACGGCAATCGCCAGTTCAAAGTTGTTGCCGGTGGCTGTAAAGGCTATCGAGGTGCTTCTTGAGTAATCGGCACCAAATGACTTGCCGATAAAAAAGCTCAGCACGAACATGATGGTAAAGTAGATCACCAATGGTATCGCGATACGTAACACATCAAATGGTATCTGAACGATCAGGTTGCCTTTTAGGCTGAACATCACGACGATGGTAAACAGCAAAGCGATCAGCGTAATCGGTGAGATAAACGGTACATATTTGGTTTGAAACCATTCTTCACCTTTGATTTTTATTAGCGTATAACGGCTGATAACACCGGCAGCAAACGGAATGCCCAGGTAGATGCCGACACTTTTGGCGATCTCGCCAATGGTGATGTTGACAGCCAATCCTTTCAGCCCAAACAATGGCGGCAGTACCGTGATAAACAGGTAAGCATAAACACTGTATAATAGCACCTGGAAGATACTGTTCAATGCGATCAGCCCGGCAGCGTACTCCCGGTTGCCTTCCGCCAGTTCATTCCAAACCACCACCATCGCGATACAACGGGCCAGTCCGATCAGTATCAAACCAACCATATAAGCCGGGTGGTCACGCAATAAAGTAATGGCTAAAACAAACATCAATACCGGCCCGATGATCCAGTTCAGGATAAGTGAAGCGCTCAATACTTTGGTATCCTTGAATACCTCGCCCATATTCTCGTATTTCACTTTAGCCAGCGGCGGGTACATCATTAGTATCAAACCAATAGCTAAAGGGATATTGGTCGTACCGCTGGAAAAGGAATTGATAAAGCCGGATGAGGATGGTATGAAGTAACCAATACCCACCCCGATAGCCATCGCCAGGAATATCCATAGCGTGAGGTAGCTATCAAGGAAGCTTAGTTTTTTGCGTTCGGCAACGGGGGCACAGTTGTTTGCTGACATAATTTATTGCGTATATCGTGTTTTAATATGAATTGAGTATTAACTACTTCCAGTTTTCTTTGAATTTAGTGGCGGCAAATAGCATTTCCGCTGTGATCAGCTTGGCTTGCGTGTCGTACTGCTCGTCTGTTGCAGTGGCCGCTAACGGTGCATATTTCAGTTTTACGGCAAACTTATCCGGGCTGGCGAGTAATGACGCTGCGCTTTCCTGTACCACAATATGGATCGCCTGCGGATTCGATGGCGAGGTTTCAAATGTAACCGAACCGCCCTGGTCATTATATTTAGCTTCATCGCCACTTACTTTAAAGCCGAGCTTTACCAGTGCCGGAGCCACTTTAGCCGATGTTGCGGTGCCCACTACAAATATTTTAACGTCATTGATGCCATAAGATGCCAGGGAAGATTTCAGTACCGCTTTAGCAACCTGGGCGCTAAAGCCATCATTGCCGACAAATTCTACGATCACGGGTTGTTTTTTTCCTTTAACAACAATCCCCAATTGCTGGATGCCGCCCAGATCATCCTGCCGGGCATCGGCTATCGGACTGCTTTTTTTAATGGCTTTAAAAGTTTGCGCCAGTTCAGGGTAAACGGGGTCGCCAGCAGGTGCAAAAGCGGAACTTACTACCAGTAAGCCGACTAATAAAAGTAAGGATAATTGTTTCATGACTTTATTTTTTAGGGTTTAATTGGTTTATTGCTATTTAACGATTGATAGGTGCAAAAAAAACTTAGTTCACGTGTTCGCTTACAAAGTCAGCCGCGTAAATTTTGATCATATCCCTTACCCGTCTGAACTCATTCATCACCTCTTCAGACGTACCAGTTGCTTTGGCAGGGTCTGGAAAGTTCTCATGGAAGCGCTCCACTTTGCCCGGAAAAAATGGGCAGGCTTCGTTTGCATTATCACAAACGGTGATCACCTGGTCAAAGGGTATGGCTATATATTCATCTACATGGTTAGAAGTATGCCTGGAGATATCGATATGATCTTCAGCCATCACCTGTATCGCTTTTGGATTTACGCCATGGGTTTCGATACCTGCGCTGTAAACATTGGCCTTGTCACCCGCAAAGTAACGCAGGTAACCTTCAGCCAGTTGGCTGCGGCAACTATTGCCGGTGCAGAGCACTAATATATTTTTCTTATTCATGATATTATCTTTTTCATTACGATGGCTGATACCGGGCAAACATGGCTGAACTCTGATGAGCACTGCACCTCGGCTGGTACTTCGTCCCTGATAATCTTGCTGTAATTTTTCTGTTCAAAGTATGCTGCCGCTGTTTCAGTTAACAGGTATAATTCTGACAGGCCCTTTTGTTTGCTGATATGATCCAAACGTGCCAGCAGTTTAGTAGCTATGCCTGCTTTTCTATGTTCAGGGTGGACAGCCAGTGAGCGAAGTAAGCCATACTTCGCGTAAACTTCAACACCGCCTATGCCAATCACCTCGCCATCTTGGATAGCAACAATAAAGTTATCCAGCGTTTCCGGCAAATCGTCCACCGGCAGCTTTTCAGCCGCCAGAAGCTCGATAATTTTGTCCCGGTAGGTTTTGGCTTGGTCGATGATCATTTCCTTAATATTTAGCAGCAGCCGCCACCCGGTGTGCAACAAGCTTCAGCAGGTGCAGCAGCCAGGTTCACTAATTGTACTTTCGGTTTTTCGGCAACCGGTGCGCAGCACTCTTCGCCTTTATCATTGGTGCCGCAACTGCCGCCACGGGTTTGAGCTTTGCATTGTACGGCATCCGGGCGTAAGTCAACGGTTAAGGCGCTGCCGTCCACGATCATTTCATTGGGGAACATCTGGCGGGTATCAAACTCAGAATTACCGAACTCGATCTTTACCGTACCATTAGGGTTAAGCGGCAGCATTTTTTCAACGATGTTAACAATAGATAATGCTTTACCTACTTTCATAGAACGTTCCTGTTGTTCGCCTTCAGGTACCCATAACTGCACAATGATCTCTGTCCAGGCGTTCATCACACCGCCGCAATCTACCGAGGTAATAGGAGCTTGTTTAATCTCGGTAATATGGTAAGCCGCATCTACCAGTTTGCCTTCGGCATATTGGAATTGCAGGTCAAGGTCGGGATGCTGTAATAAGGTATCTTTAAAGGTTTTCCAGTTGATCGCTTCTACTTTATTCATGGCTTTGTGTTTATTATATTATTGCAATATTGCGATTGATTTATTCAAATTTTTTTAACAGCAGGTCGCTTTCAGATCATAAGCCGCGAAGAACCCGTTCATTTGTTCTTTCAGTTCATTCCATACCGGTGGATTGATGCAATAACAAACGCTTACGCCCTCAATGGTGCCTTGTATCAGTCCGGCATTTTTCAGTTCTTTCAAATGCTGTGAAATGGTCGGCTGCGCTAAACCCAATTCCTCTACCAGATCGCCGCAGATACAGGTATTCGATTTAATGATCTCCTGCAAGATGGCGATCCGGGCAGGGTGCGCGATGGCTTTGAGCATCACAGCTAACCTGTTCTGTTCTTCGGTGAATATTTCTGTTTTAGTTAAGCCCATACTTTATATTGCAATATTACGATGAATGATTTATAATTCCAAATAAATTCTTATTTCAGTTTCATAAAGCCATAAGAAATTTTATTACGTAATTTATATATGCGTTTGAAACTTTCTTTTAAATCAACTTTAATGGTATTCTTCCTGTTGATCACGGTATCAGCCAACGCGCAACCGAAAACCATCAAAGCCCCAAACTACATCAAATTATCAGAAAACTTTCTCTACGCAGCTAAAACAGGCGATAGCACAACTGCATTTATCGATACCTTGAAAAATGCGGATCAAAATGTTTTAGCCGGGCAGTTGAATAATGACCCTAAAAAACTGGCCTTCTGGCTAAACCTGTATAACGGTTTTACCCAGGTTATCTTAAAAAAAGACCCTGATCAATATAAAACGCGCGGTTCTTTCTTTTCCAGTAAGCAGATACACGTTGCCGGACAGGAATTAAGCTTGGACCTGATCGAGCATGGGATATTGCGGCATAGCAAGGTTAAATGGAGCGAAGGTTATTTGAGTAAGCTTTTCCCTTCCGGATTTGAAAAAAAGTTCCGGGTGGAAAACCTGGATTACCGTATCCATTTCGCGTTGAACTGCGGAGCTAAAAGCTGTCCGCCTATCGCTTTCTATGAACCGGAGCAATTAGACAAGCAGTTAAATGTGGCCGTCAAAACTTATTTAAAGGGAGAGGTAACTTACAATAAAGAGCAAAATACAGTGGATGTTCCGGCGCTCATGGGTTGGTTCCGCCATGATTTTGGGGGTAAAAAGGGAATGCTGGACATCTTGATCAAAAATAAGATCATCCCGGAAGGAACAAAGCCAATAATCCACTTTAAAAAGTACGACTGGAGTTTATATTTGAATAATTATAAATCGGAAAACAATGGCTGATCATTATTATAATGCCGAAGACCTCGGCAAGTTTGGGAATATCGGGGAATACCAAAAGGAAATGGCAGATAAGTTCTTCGCCTATTACGGTGAAGTGTTCAAAGATGGTGCGTTAACCGCGAAAGAAAAATCCTTGGTGGCTTTGGCGGTGGCCCATGCCGTCCAATGCCCTTATTGTATCGATGCGTACAGCAGCGATGCTTATGAGAAAGGTTATAGTGAAGCGCAAATGATGGAAGCGGTACACGTGGCTTCGGCCATCAAAGGCGGTGCGGTATTGGTACATGGTGTACAGATGATGAACAAAGTGAAAGCAATCAGCATGTAATGATTAAATCACTTAAAGTCCTGCAAAACCCTTTAGCCAACAGTGCTTATCAACTGGACATTTTAGAACATGATCCGAAGCACCAGCACGCTTCCTTCAAAGATAAAGTCGCTGCTATCGGGCTGTTTCCATTGTTGGCTGGTGGTGTGGAGATCTTCCAGGTGAACATGGGTAAAATGTGTAACCAGGTTTGTAAACATTGCCACGTAGATGCCGGGCCTGACCGCAAAGAGATCATGACCAGGGAAACCATGCAGTTGTGCCTGAATGTGTTAGCAGGTTCCCCCATCAAAATTGTTGACCTAACGGGTGGTGCCCCTGAACTCAACCCTGATTTTAGATGGTTTGTGGAGCAGATCAAAGCATTAGGAAAGCATATTATTGTGCGCTGTAATCTCACGATTATCTTAGCTAATAAACGTTTCCACGATCTCCCTGAATTTTTTAAACTGCACCGGATCGAAGTAGTTTCCTCCTTACCCAGCTTTACACAGGATAGAACGGATAAACAGCGTGGTGACGGCGTATTTGAAGACTCCATTAAAGCCTTACAAATGTTAAATGCCGTGGGCTACGGCCTTGCTGATACCGGCCTAACTCTTAACCTTGTTTATAACCCGGCTGGTGCATTCTTACCGCCATCGCAGGATGCGCTGGAAAAAGAATATAAATTTGAGCTGATGAAAAAATACAACATCAGTTTCAATAACCTTTTTGCCATTACCAATATGCCCATCAGCCGCTATCTGGATTATCTTTTGACAACCAACAACTACGATAAGTATATGGAAAAACTGATCAGCGCGTTCAATCCTGCCGCTGTCAACAATGTGATGTGTCGCAATACCATCTCTGTTGGATGGGACGGCTATTTATACGATTGTGATTTTAACCAAATGCTCGACCTGAAAGTTACGCCAATAACCTCGCAGCACTTATCCGTTTTTGATTTGAGTTTATTGCAAAACAGGGAGATCATTTTGAAACAGCACTGCTACGGCTGTACCGCGGGTGCGGGATCAAGTTGCGGCGGCGCAGTCGCCGAATAAGTATGACCGATATTACTCCCTTAAACACCGCGCTGATCCTATTTGTACGCCACCCGGAACTGGGTAAAGTTAAAACCCGGCTGGCGAGGGTGATCGGTGATGAAAAAGCATTGTCTGTTTACAATTTATTACTTGGCCATACCCGCCAGGTCACGATACCCTTAAACTGCCGCAAATTCGTCTATTACACTAATCAGGTAGTCGAACACGATATTTGGACATTCCCTGGCTTTACTAAAAGGCAGCAATTCGGGGAGGATCTGGGCGCAAGGATGTCCAACGCTTTCAAAGAACTTTTTGAACAGGGTTTTAAAAGGGTGATGATCATTGGTAGTGATTGTTATCAATTACAAACGGCAGTACTTGAACAGGCTATATCCACTTTGGCCGGTAGCGAAGTCGTGATAGGTCCTACGTTCGACGGCGGTTATTACCTCATAGGTTCAAACCGGTACATCCCTGAATTATTTATCGGTAAAGCCTGGAGTACTGACCAGGTAATCGATCAGACCATAGCTACTGTCAACCAATTGCAATTAAGCTACAGTTTGCTGGAAAAGCTGCATGACGTGGATGAAGCGGCGGATTTGGAACTAAACGGAATTTCAGTTTAGCGGTAGTTCAGCAGCTCCTTATACTTCAAAACCATACTTTCCTGGCTTGCCCCTTTTTGATACATCCTGACAATGGTGTAGTTAGCCTTTTGGACTGTAAACCAGCCATTGGTATCATATTTCCTGGCAGAGATCAGTACCGGTTTTGTAATGATCTTATATTTCCCCCTTTTTCTTGCCCTCGCGCAAAATTCAAACTCTTCCATGATCTTCATCGTGCCGTCAAATCCGCCGGCTTGCTCAAACAGGTCTTTTTTGATGAACAGGGTTTGATCCCCGCCCATCCCGCCGAACGTGTCCAGGCGGCTCAATAGGGCATTTAATTTAAGCAGCCAACTTGTGCTGTCATAGGTAGAAAGATACCGGCCCATATCATAACCGTTTTTAACGGCATTGGCAATATCTGTCATATAGGTTTCAGGCGGCAGCGTATCGGCATGAACGAAATAAAGCAGGTCGCCTTTAGCCAGCGATGCGCCAAAATTCATTTGTGCCGCCCTCCCTTTTTGAGGCGATAAAACAGCCATCGCTCCGGAGGCTTTCGCAATGTTGAGGGTTTGATCGGTGCTGCCGCCATCACATACAATGATCTCCTGCAAACTATCATAACCAAAGCGGGTTAAATAACTAAGTAATTGGCCGATGTTTCCGGCTTCGTTATATACAGGAATAATTACGCTAACTTTCATCTCTCAATTGAAATTTACGTATATCATTCCATACCGGATGAATTAATTTGAAAGTCATGAAAAATAAGATCTTATATACTTTAGCTTTTTGCTTGCTTTTATCTTTCCATTTAAAAGCTCAGCAAGTTAAACTAATTACCGTTTCGCAACTGGAAAGCCGTATCAGACAAGGGAAAGATACAACGTATGTGATCAACTTTTGGGCCACCTGGTGCAAACCCTGTGTTAAAGAACTGCCTGAATTTGAAAAATTCAAAACGTCGGTCAAGGGTAAACCTATTAAAGTTATCCTGATCAGTGCCGATCTTAGATCCAAACTGGAAAGCGGGGTGCAGCCTTTTGTAAAGGCGCACCAATTAACCGGCGAGGTTTACTTACTCAACGAAGACCCAAATTCATACAACGAAAAGATCAGTGCTGATTGGTCTGGTGCGCTACCCGGAACGTTGATCGTGAAAAATGGCAAAAGGAAGTTTCACGAAGCCGCTTATTCTTATGATGAGCTGGTCGCGGCTGTCAGGCAGGTTGATTGAGCCAGTCCAGCGTTTTACTTACCCCTTCTTTTAACGGGGTTATCGTGTAACCTATTTCCTGTTCGGCCTTTTTGGAAGTTACAATCCACTGCTTGGTGTATTTCCTCACAAACGGCGGGGTGATCATGGGTTGTTTCCCAAACAGACGAGCCATCATTAATTGTATCCTGGAAAGAAACAGCATAACCGGTAAAGGAACATTGTACATTTTTCTTTTTACTCCTGTAAGTTCATCCACCAGGCTAAAAAACTCATTGTATGTGGCATTCACCCCACCCAACAAATAACGTTCGCCGGGTTTGGCTTTTTCCATTGCGGCTATCAGTCCGTTTATCGTATCATCAATATATACATAGTTGCCGATGCTATTTCCATTGCAAGGTTTAATTTTCCAATGGCCGCTCACATACATTTTCATTAACCTCGTGAATCCATTGCTTTCGGTTAATAATCCGGGACCATACACCCGGCTGGGATTCACAATGATGCCACGGATACCCCTCGGAATATAAGTTTTGATCAGTTGCTCCGCAGCTACTTTACTTTGTTCATAAAGCGTTTCCAATTTAGGATCAGTGTTGGTCAATTCGCACACAGGTTCACCGTCCTTAGAATCCCCGACAACCCCAGCCGTTGAGGTGAACAGCACGTCGGTTATACCTGCTGTCAAACAGGCATCTAAAACATTTTTCAGCCCGTTCACATTGATCTGATGAAAGCTTCGGGGATTTTTATGCCATACCGAAGCTAATGCCGCCAGGTGGTAGACCTGCCCGCAGCCAGTCATGGCAGTTAACAGGGAAACCGGATCTAAAATATCCCCGGTAAATAACAGGATATTGGAATGATCCAGTAAAGATTTTCCTTTCTGCGCATCTCGCACCAGCGCGTGGATTGTATGCCCATCATCGGCTAACTGTATAGCCAGCTTTTGGCCGATATAGCCGGTAACGCCTGTAATAAATATTTTCATCGGCTGTATCGATTAGCAACAGCCTCCGCCGTCATAAAACCAGGTAGAGTTGGAGATAAAAATATCATCCCGCTTCAGTGCTGCCAAATTCCCGGCAGTCTTGTCGCAAACAGCTAAGGGCTGGTTAGGCATCAAAACATGGCCTTTTTCATCATCGAAATACTCCTTTTCACCATAATAGATAGCCGCCTTTCCGGTAAATATACAGGGGCCGTCAGCGGGCATGGGGTCTTTGATGGCGCAGACTTCCACGCTTTCGATATACAACAATTCCTCGGTAGGATACTGGCCCGGAGCCAAAATCCGGTATGGCCTTTTAGCCCTGATCTCTATGGTGCCGAAACCGATATCGGTTATACTTTTGATGTAATCATTTAAAGTTAATGAACCGGTAAGGCATAAGGCCCTTAACCGATCATCATTCCGTAAGGCTTCGCTCATGGGTTGGTCGCAAACCGGATCAGACATGACCAAACGCCCGCCAGGCTTTAACACCCGGTATATTTCATTTAATGCCTGTTTCAAATCGTTCTCCTTGAAAATATTGAATAGACAGTTTTGACCGGCAACGTCTATGGAATTATCCGCTACAGGAAGCGCTAAAGCAGATCCCTTGCGCAGATCAATAAATTCTTTTTTGAACCAGGAATTTAATTTTTCCGCTTCCAGTAAATTGTCGGCACAGCTTTGCAGCATCTCATCCACAATGTCAACCCCTATAACTCCTTGCTTGTTTCGGTTGAAATAGGAAAACTGCAATAGCTCCATACCACCGCCAACACCGACGTAAAGTATGGTTGGATCATTAGCCAGGTCATTGGCGCTTACTATGGAACCACAGCCATAATTCATTTCCTGCATGATCTTCGGTATTTCCAGCCCCGGAAAGGCATTCATGGGAGTCGTGGTACAGCAAAGGCCAACATCAGGCTTTAATGCGGCATCGCGGTATACATTTATCGTTTCATCAAGGTAATTGTCCATAGTTCCTGTAATTCTAAAAGATATACGCTGTTCATCGGCTGACGGCTTTTTAAAAAGACGAAATTCCCAGCATCATAGAAACAAATAAAACCTTTGATGGTGGTTTCATCGTAATTCAAAATTGAAGATATAGGATAAAGTTGGATTTATGAATTATAAACAAGCGTCTTTTACGCTTAACTTTAGCTATCTCGTAAATTGAGGCTATGAATACTATTATACAGTCCCTGGCGGTTGGCTTTGTTTTTATACTGGCCTACATTGCGGAACATTTATTCCCGCAAAGGCAGGAGTTGCTGAAAGATGATCACGATTTAAAAAATATCAAGGTGGGCCTGGTCAATCTGGTATTTTCATTTGTAAGTGGTTATTACCTGCAAAAGCTGATGGGTTATACTTCAATAAGGGGCATTGGCCTGATCCCTTTTGCCAAAATCCCTACATTATTATCCATAGTGCTCCAAATACTTTGTATCGATCTTTTTGTTTACTGGTGGCACCGTATCAATCACAAAATCCCATTATTTTGGAAATTCCATAAATTCCATCACGAGGATGAACGGATGAATAGCACTACGGCTGTCCGGTTTCATACGGTTGAATTGTTTTTTTCAGTAATTGCCAAAGCGGTATTTCTTATATTAATGGGCATAACCGTTACGGGACTGGTCGCTTACGGGATTTTGTTCTTTCCTGTAGTATTGCTGGTCCACTCCAATATCAGGATCAGTCAAAAAGCTGACTTTTTATTAAGGAAAATGATCATTAGTCCACTAATGCACCGGATACATCACTCAAATGTCGTAGTTGAAACTAACTCCAATTATGGATCGGTCTTTCCGTTTTGGGATAGGATGTTTAAAAGTTATAAAAAGGTTACTTCGACCCCAATCAAGTTTGGACTATAGGAATATATTTATAGAGGCTTTTCTCATCAATAATTCTATTGGTGACGAGCAAATTAGTATATTTGTATAGTCAATAGGGCGTGTTACCTATGTAACTACCTTAAACAACGACAACTAAAGCAAATCATTGAAATTCAATGATTTAAGGAAATAGGTTCGAGCCCAGGTGGGCGCACCCAAGTGGGCAAGACTGAATTTTCAGCTCTTGCCCTTATTTTTTTACCACTTAAGCTATTGGAAATCAAGTAAGTAAGTTCGATAACTTCATTGATTCTTGTGGTTCGATGTTGGTGTCCGTCAAAATGCAGTTTTTCGGGGTACATCGAACCAATAATCGCCCTTCTACCTTCATTATCAGCATTTTGATACATACTAGAGATATTGGCAATAACCTTGATTGCCTTGCTAAGGAACATATCAACCTGGACAGGGTTCGCAGCAAAATCCGATAGTCTTGCTTCAAGTTTGTTTAAAGCAACTTCCGTTTCTCTTTTGATCAAGGCGTAATCTTCAGGTTCAATCTTTGAGGTCAACATAAACTCCCGGGCTTTTTTCAATCGCTCATTCTGTTCGTCAATTTGCTTAAGCAAGGTTTTCCTGTCATTTTTGCTTTCGTTGTTTTCATTATTGTAAACGTCAAGCAACACAGCCTCGCACAACTCCTTCATTGACAAGTCAAGCGTATATTTTTTGAGTTCATCTACAAATGCATCATTGACATCTTCAGCTTTGTAACGGCATCCGCATTGCGATGAGCAATGGTAGTAATAGTAATATTGTTTTCGTCCTTTTGATGCACTCCCAGTGAGTATCCTTGAACACCGGGAACATAATAAGAACCCGCGTAACGGGAGTTCATCCATGGACGTAATCTTTATACCGGCCTTCCTTTTACGACCATTCAACGCATCCTGTACGTCATTATAAAGACGTTCGGATATCAATGGCTCATGTTGCCCGTGAACTAAATATGTTTCCTCGTTTTTGTATTTAGGCATCGTTATTTTTCCATAGTAAACGGGATTTCGTATTGCTATCAAGAAATTATTTTTTCCGCACTTCAAACCCCTCTCACGGGCTACTTTCCAGATTTGCTCTGATGAAAATTCGGATGTGGCTAATTGTTGAAAGCACCATTTAAGAATTGCACTTTCAGGTTCCTTCGGGCAAATATATTTCCGCCCATTTTCAGCCGTTTTGTTAATGTAGCCTATAGGAGCGGATGCCATCCAGCGACCTTCCTTTCTTGCTCGTCGCATGCCATGAAATACATTTAATGCCCTTCGATCATTTTCAACTTCCGGTGCGGCTAAATAAATAGCAAGCATCATCTTGTTTTCTGGTATGCTTAAATCAAGGGGTTGTTCTATAGCCTGCGGTTCAATACCTAAGTTGTGAAGGATGTTCATCATCTGATAAGCATCCCCGGCATTTCTGCTGAATCTGTCCCATTTGGTAAATAAAATCAAATCTACATGGCGACCCTTAGTTTTTTTAAGTTCCGCTAACATCGTTTGCCACTGCGGACGTATAAAGGTCTTTGCCGAGTGGTCTTCAAAGATGGTTTTGCGGATACTTATTTTATTAATCTCGCAGTACTTGCGCAATACCTCTTCCTGGCTACGTTGAGAGTATCCCTTATCTGCCTGTTCATCAGTGCTAACCCTGATATATAGATCTGCTATTTTCATATCTTAACATTCTGATTTACAACTAATTTAGCTAAAAAATACATCATTTCCAAGATTTTTTCAGCTTCTTTTTCACTTACTTCGCGTCCATTTTTTTTAAGTATGGCAATGGCTTGCGCGGTAGTAACATTCCTTTTTTCGGAAGATCCGGCCTTCATGTCTGAATAATAAGAAGGTGCGTCTGATCGGTAATCACGGATCGCCTGTAACAATACCAGGCGGTGTCCCGACGAATAAGATGGCATCCAGAATGAGTAGTTATTGCGGTGTGAACAGGGAAGAAAGATCAGCGACCAGCTAATCTAATTTGTATACACCAGATACGACCTTCAAAAAGACAGGTCAATAACGAACAACTTTGGTCGTTGCCTAATTATTCTTTTGACGTTTGATTTCCCTTTTTATTACATAAACGATAAAATAAATGAGTACACAGGCTGGCATTGCACTGCTTAAACAACTGGCAGCAGTAAGCAGGAAAACGGTCAAGGGTGGTGCAACCGCTAAAAAACAAAACAAAAATGCACCATTCATATACCCTTGAGGATTTTCCTGCGGTGCTAATTTTGTGATGGCGGTACACTGCGATTGATCAAAGGCGAACCGTACCGAATATATTTGAGCTTTGGGGAAAGCAGGTGTGTAAAAGGAACGAATACACTCCTGCTAAGGGGGCAGGCAGGCTGGCGGCGCAATGAATATAGCGTGATAACGCGTGATGCAATGAAGCCGCCTGCCGTAGCTGCCGGGGCGTGTCAACCTAAATGCTTTTGTTCTCTACCTCCCGCTGATAGATCAGCCATGCTGCAGCATATAATTTTAATAAGCGCCTAAAAACCGTTTTGATCTCTTTCCGGGTCAATTCATCTGCACCCCCTTTGATATACAACGCGGCATAGAGCCATTCATGCAAATATTCCCGGTATTGGTACAACCCTGTCTTTTTGAAGATAGCTTGTAACGCAAGATAAGGATCGACAATTTCTTTATGAGAGAGATTTGCCAAAACTATTTTTTCGACCTCAATCGGGGCATAAGGATTTGACTTACGATTACTATCCTTATCCCCGACACCGTAACAAAGCAAATAGGCCGCTTCCAATAATTTGATGTTTAGGTCATAAATGAATAGTATGCTTCCAGGCCCGTTATCGCTATCTTCGTATGATTTGTCGTGCTTGACGAAATACCGCCATGCTTCCAGCTTTTCTTCGTGCCCATCTGGCCAATCCACAGAAAAGAAATCCGCAAGCACGGTAAGCGGCTTAACGATCTGCTGATGGTTAAGCTTTTTCGGGTAATTCTCCCAGGGTAAATACTGCTGCTTCAACATATACCGGTTATTAAGCCAGCCCTTATTAACTGGCAAACAAAATAGGTTAAAAGAAAATTTCTAACCTATTCCCTCCAATTCTATTTAAGGCATTAAAAAGGATATTTTATCCCTTTTTAATGTTTTAAGGGCGTTTAATTATCATTGAATCCTTTTTATTATCTTTGTTAAAACAGTATTTACAATGGAAGCCACAACTGAAAAACCAAATAGAATTCACCATGGCCGCAATGTCAAACGTTTTAGGGAAATGCTCGGCTTAAAACAAGATGCGCTTGCTATTGAGTTAGGTGAAGAATGGAATCAGAAACGAATTTCTTTATTAGAAGCAAAGGAAAATATAGAACCTGATGTTTTGGCACAAGTGGCAAAAGCATTGAAAGTGCCGGAGGAAGCTATTAAAAACTTCGACGAGGAAAAGGCTATTTACAATATTCAGAATAATTACGATAACGCAGCAAATAACATTAATTACAATTTTAATCCAATTGAAAAAATTGTTGAATTATATGATGAAAAAGTTGCGTTACTTGAACGGCTGTTAGCCAGCGAAAAAGAAAAAAACGAACTGCTCAAAAATAAATAATCTTATTTAAAAGGATGGGGTGGTGCATCATCCTGTCGAGGGTTTTCCGATTTATTATCAAAAAGCTGGTGCAAGCGCATTTCCAATTTTTCAACCGACATTTCTACAGGGTCACCAAGATCACTATCCTCCAATGACCTGTACCATGTCTCCAACACTAATTTTTCATCAATATCCAATAACCCCATGCGCCATCGCTGCGCAAGGTCGAATATTCTTATTTTATAATTATCGGTTGTCATAAATTCAAGTAAGTTCTAATGTACAAATCAAATTACCTGCCATTACTCCGTTTCTTTCTTCGTTTCAAGGCATCGTCTTCGTCATCTGAAATTTGAATGCCATTACCAGTATCATGCCAATCAGCACCAATGCTATAATCGCTAACAGTATTAGCCGAAGCTGTTTCAGGTAATCCGCTTGTTTTGTTGCCATTGATTCCAGTTTCTCCATCCTTTGCATTATCGTATCCTGCTTTTTCGTTATTTGCTGAATCTGACTGGCTGAGTTCGATGAGTTTTTCTGCATCAGGAACAGGAGTTGTAATATCGTTTCTTCTTCCGTTTCCGGGGTTTCCGTTTCCGGCTGGGGTATGGTCACCGTATCTTGCCTTTGTTCTGCCGTTAGCTTCGCTAACGATCTTGCGATCTCTGTTTTGTTCATAGTCTAATTTTTTTTCGATTTCCATCCATTTAAAGCGTCCGCCTAATGCCTGGCCCTTTGCTTTAAAGTCCTTGTAAAAAAAGGTGATGCCGCTGACATATCCGGTCGTCGCCTGGTTAAAGAGTAAATCAATCCCTTCAGCTTCGCAATGCTGGATGAAATCCTGCATGCTCCGCTTTGGTTGGTTCAGGATAAGCGATAGCTTTTCCTGAACCAACATTTTGTTGGAGGCCTGCCCGGTACGCACCACCATTTCTATTTCATCTTTTTTTGGCGAGCGTCTGAATTTACTTCCGGTCGGAAAGACCTTTACGTTTTGCGTGGATGCCTGCACTGCTACAAACTTGCTTTGCTGTACGGTCTTTAGTTCGTGTACCTTTTCCAATTTGCGCAATAGTGCCTCACTGCGCTTATAATTATTGCTGTCTGAAACGACCTTGCCGTCAAAGGTGATACGGTTAACTAAAAGATGAATATGCGGGTGTTCCGCATCATAGTGCCGGAAGATCATATATTGGTTATCGGTAAACCCCATACGCTGTAAATAGTCACCCGCGATAGAGAGTAGTTTAGTATTGTCCAGCTTGTCGGTTTCCTCATGTAAGAAATTAAGGCTGGTGTGGTAAACGTAGTTACCGAGCGAAGGCCGCTTGCGCCTTATAACTTCAATTTCCTTTTTGATAAGTTCAAAATCCAGCGAAGCAAAATTCGTTTCCAATAATTCGGCTCTTTTGCTGCTGTCTTTGTGGTTTAGCTTTTTAAGATTATAGGCTAATGCTCCCATAAAACTTTTACCTATCTTCTGATCCGCTATCATCTTTTAGTAAAAGCCGTATGATCTTTTCTTCCTGCCGCAACAAAGCGGTAAGCGTTTTATCAATCCCAAAAGGAAATTTGCCAGAATTGGCCTGTCTTGCGAGTTGATTTAAGTTGACACCGATCTTCTTTAATTCGACGTAGGTTTCCTCATCTATCCTGGGCATCCGGGTAGCCGGGAAATGCCCCTTAAACACCTTCGTCCTGACCAGATCGCCCGGCTTGGTGCCGCATGCGTCTGCCAGCGTCAGCAACCGCTGCCGTTGTTTTTCGGTTACCCTGAAAGTGATCTTTAAAGATCGCTTTTCCGATGGTTGAACTTTTGGCCTTGCCATAAAACTCAAAAAATATTTTTGTAGGAATTGCTCAAGGCCTTGAGCAATTTAGAAACCCGTGAGGGCCGCAGGGTCAACCTGCGTTTATCGGCCAGGAAACGGCTTGGCTATTATGCCATATCCAAAGATATTTATTTCCCTATTATCTTCAAAGTTTTTATGCAGAACAAAGTGAAAGCATAAAGGGTCCGGGTGTCCCGGCAAGCGTTTTGGTCCGACCAAAACATGGCTTGCTTTAAGTATCCAAAATAAATCTCGTTAGAGATTAAACAAAATTGATATCGCAAATACTTTTAGATGACAAGCTAAAAGGTATCATTTAGGAGATTTGTATAATGTCTCGTTGCAAAACATAAAGTTGATTATATTAGTGCGGTAGATTTATAAGAACTTAGGATTAGCTTCTTCTAAATTTAGAATAGCTTAATCTTATCTGATTTATGAACGCCGTAAAAAGTTATATAACTTTTCTTAAAGAATACAAAAAACTTCTCGAGCGAGGTATCAAAGATATTCTTGCTAGTAGCAATGCATCAAACTTCATTTGGTTAAATGACATCGAAAAACTTTTAGATGCAGGGATGTGCAATTCAGTTTTACCTAAACTTTTTACTCCGGAATTTATTAAAGTTGAAAAAATATTTACTCTGGATAAACCTTTACTGCCAGAGATTACTATTTCGGATATATTTTCCGAAGATGTTTTTTTTGATTTCGCCAAAAACGTTTTCTCTAGTAAAAACAATGATAATGAATCATTACGCCTTTATTTAAGCTCCGAGGAAGGTGAAATTAGCGCTGAAAAGATAAAAACTTATAAAAGGGGTAAAGAAATTTATTCAAAGCTTTTTCGAGCTTATAATGATATAAAAAATGATTCCAATCTTGAAATAGTCCTTAGTATCGGTTTAATACAGTACGCAAAAAAAAACAGCTCAAATAATTTTTCGAAAACCAATCAACATCTTTTTCATTTTCCTTTAACATTAGAAATTAGTTCCAAAAATTCAATCAGCCTAAGCTTTTCTGAATCCGGGACGCCATACGCTGATTTTTTCTTTTTGAATAGCGCGCCAATTGAGAAAGAAGTACTATTAAATATCATAGAAATATTTGACGCGAAAATTGAGGAACTCGGGTTTGAATACATATACCAGCAAGATTTTAGAAAATTAATTTCGAATAGTCTCCAAAAGATGTCAGATAGTTCCGCTTTCGAAACTTCTCTTAATAAACCCGAAAGTGACATATACAGGGAAGATTTTTTTAGAATCAGTTTTTCGCCAGCAATTAATATTAAATATCAGAAACCTCGTTTTTTTGAAAGATTGACAGACTCTATTATTGCGCATAACGATTTAAACCCAGAAACTGGCACATTGTTCAATTTTTTAGTACGAGATCCATCTACTTTGTATAAGAACAGTCATCCGAAACAAAATTACTTTATTGATGAGCTTTATGAAGAAAATAAAGAGAGCTTCTCTTCTTTAAATGCCGAAGAAGATTTTTCGGTCTTTTTTCCGCTTCCATACAATACGGAACAGAAAAGTATCTATAAAAATTATCTTAAGAATAGATTAACAGTTGTTACCGGTCCACCGGGGACAGGAAAATCGCACACAATTGTTAATATTTTATGTACTTTATTGGCACAAGGAAAACGGGTGCTGGTTACCGCTCAAACTGACAAGGCATTGGAATCCCTTCTTGGGAAAATTCCTGAAAGCTTTGACGATCTCATTTTTACAAAAATAGAACTTGAAAACAAAAAAGACAGATTTTCACTTTCAAATAGCATTGAACGAATCTCAGATTTGTTGACCAAAAGTTACATTGTAAATATTGATAACAAATTGTTGGATTTGGATAAGCTCAAAGCGGCGTACGTAAAATCGAAAGGCGAGATCATCAACTCATTAGAATCTGAATATTCGACAGTCAGCTTAAACGAAAGTTTTTCTAATCTAAGACCATATCAGATAGTCGAAAAATTCCTTAAGAAAGATCCTAAAGAGTTCAATTGGATCAAGGATAACTTAGTTGAATTTAATGTTGTCGACTTTCAAAAATTAAAAATCAGTTTAATAAAATATCAAAAGTTAGGTGATTATGAAATTTCAACTTCCGATTCGCTGGATATTGACCTGGAAAGCATTTACAATAAATTAAAGGATTTTGATTTTAGGCAGCTCTTTCAGTTAAAGGAAAAGAATCAAACGAAAAGTATAACGTTAGGGTTAAATATACAAAATCGGGATAAGCTGCTTAGCATAGATTTAGACCGTATCATTGAGCAAATAAAAGATTTTACAAATTCTGACTTAGTTATGAAGTCAGCTCAGGAAATTGATCGTTTGTCTGCTTCACTACATTCAAATTTTGAAAGTTGTGATCTTACCACCAATAAGGCATATTCTGAAATCATCGAAAATCAAACCAGATATCTTTTAGACATTGAAACCTATCAGTCTCACTTAACTGATCAAACTGTAAGTTTTTTTAAAAGATATACTGCGTCATTTAAGAAAGTGGCGTATTTAGAAGACTTTACCATTGATGGGAAAAAGTGTAACACACGGGATGAAATAGTTAAGCTTAAATCGCTAATAGAAAAAATCTCCGTTCTTGGTAGGAAATTCAAACTTCTAAAAGATACAGGATTTATTTTTGTGCTAGATGAGCGGGCAAACGTTAACGAAAAGTTTAGTCAATTTGAGGACATCCTGGCTCAGATCGAAAGAAATAAACAGTTGTTGAACAAAACGAGATTAGACCCTGGGCTAGTTAACTTTTCTCGATTCATTGATCTTCCAATAGAAGATATTGACGGTATTAGAGAGAAGGCGATTATGTATAGGGAAGATCTTAAAGACTTAGTGCAACTGGACTCCAAAATTCAAGGTCTTATTGAAATCCTAAAAGGAGTCAATATAGTTATAGAAAGATCTAAGCTAAAACACCTGTTTATGGAATTTCTCCCTATATATGACATTGAAGATGAGGATAAATATCAAGGTTTACTAGATAAAATACGAAGTTTCAATGAACGCTTGCTAAAGGAAAATGAATTCCGCAGAATTGTTTCTTATTTGACTGAATATTTGCCAAATACATTTCCAGACCTTAAAAACATTAACCCCGAATACTTTACAATTGAGAATATTGATTATGCCGTGACAAATCAATATCTAGAATATAAGTTATCTATAAATTTACAGGCCAGTACAGAAAAAATTTCAAGATTAAATAATGAAATATCAAAAAAGAAATGTGAAATTTTATTCGATCTTGGAAAAAGCAACTTCAAGAAAAAATTTAATGATGATGAGATTGACGCGTTTATCAATGTTCTAAAAGAATATAAGTATAACTTAAGCCAAAGTAATAGAAAGATACGTGATCAGGTCAGATATCAAATTCTTTGTAGAAAGAATAGCATAGCCATATCGAAGAAACTCTCCTGTTGGGTAATGAAGTTTAACGATGTGCTAAACAGTGTAGGTCATGAGCCCGAGATATTTGATTGCATTATTGTCGATGAAGCAAGTCAGCTAGATTTCAATAGTCTTATTCTCGGTTATTACGGAAAAACCATTATAATCGTTGGAGATGACAAGCAAACTTCTCCATCTAGTCTAACTGCTGCAGATGGCAATGATTTCGACACCATAAAAAATAAATATTTAGAATTTCTGGGGCCGAATGTCATTCACATTAAAAGCGATAACAGTCTATTTAACCTTTCGGAGATGATTGCAGGAACTTCCAATCTCACCCTAAAGGAACATTTCAGATGTGTGCCAGAACTGATCGAATTTTCTAAAAACTATTTTTATAATAATTCACTTAGACCCTTAAAGCAACTAAATTCGAATAGGTTGCCTCCCAAAAAAACAGTATTTGTAGATAATGCAATTTCAGAGGATAATATCGTACATCAGGAAATTCTACAAATAAAGGAATGTTTGAAATTAATGCTAACTGATCCCAGTTACAAAACAAAATCAATAGGTGTTGTAAGTCTTGGCTATACAAAACATACTGAAAAATTAAAAGATGTAAAAGAAGATCTTGTTGCTGAATTTGGAAGCGAACTTATTGATTCTTTTAAGATAATCATTGAAGATTCCCCAAAATTCCAAGGCGACGAGCGGGATGTGATGTTAGTTTCACTTGGGGTAGCATTAGATTATGAAGCTAGCATAAATAATAAAAACGCAAAACCAACAGCAATTATAAATGATGATGACAAAAAGAGAAAAATAAATGTGGCTTTAAGTAGAGCTAAGGAGCAAATGATACTTTTTCATTCGGTTAAAAATGACAATTTAGCTCCACAAGACTTTAGAAGGGAAATAATAAATTTCTTTTACTCAGAGGTCAAATCATTACAGCCTCTTATTCTTGATAACTTTAATATTCAAAGAGACCGCCTCAACGTTCCGACGCCATTCGACAGTTGGTTTGAAGCTGATATAGCAAAAAGTCTTATAGAACATGGTTACAACTACATTCAGCCTCAATATAAGGTCAAAGAAGACGAACAATATTTCAATCAGAAACTTAATAAAAATGTCTACGTTAATTTCAAAATCGACTTAGTAGTTTTTAACAACGGCAAAACAATAGCTATAGAATGCGATGGAGACCCTTTCCATTCACTCCCAGAAGACGTCGCGTACGATATTGAACGACAGGAATTTCTTGAAAGAATTGGATGGCGTGTCTATCGAATTCTTTATTCTGCGTTTAGAAGAAACCCTAGTTACGAAATCGAAAGACTAGTAAGCTTCATTGAAGCAAATACAAAGATTGATACATATTTGATTCCACCTCTGACGAAACTGGGAGAAAACATAAATGGTAATCTGTTGAAGAAGCATCAATTTTAACTTAGCATTCAAGCAAATGAACTTTATTAGGAAATTATGGCTTAGGTTAAAGTTGCTCTTTTCGAAGAAAACCCCACAGCAAAAAGATTTTTTTAGAGAGCAAAAAGCGATTCTTGAAACTTCATTCAATGAGTTTGAACTTTTGCAAAATTATAGTGAAGTTAAAGATGATGCTAGCAAGTTATTAATTATTGATCAACTAGCTGAAAATGCCACATCAAAAGCAATTTTATCATTTTACAACGAAAACAATATTTTTTTATTCAGCAGAAGTAGTCATAATGACCTTGCCAATTTCAGGGCGGAATTATTAGAATTGGAAAAAAGACGACTACTTCTGAATTTCGCAATGAATGAAATTTCCGAACTACAATACGCTGATCTATCATTTATAGACGATAAGATTGGAACAATGATAAGCCTTGGGACAAGAAATGGTGTAGGATTAAGAGACCAAAATAAGATTCGGATTTTCGAAAATCCTCAATCTGCTGAAAAATTAGAGAATTTGTTAAAGGCTCATGGTACACTGAACCTTCATAAGGCAAGACTTGATAAAAAGCAACAACAGATTGAAGTTGAAAAAGGCAAAATAAAACAAAAATTAAATCGCCTTGAAGGAGCAATTGCTCAGAATAGATTAACGGAAGCAAAAGCGTTGATTTCTGAACTTGCTTTAGAAATAAATTCAACATTCTACAAAGAAATTCTAAGACTAAACCAATCTAAACAAAAGATTAGGGATAAAGAGCTTGTGTTAATTGAAAAAGCTCAGAATGAGGTTTTAAGAAAACACCTAGAGGAAGTTAAGCGTCATCAAGAAATTGAAAACCAACGATTAAAAACGATTAAAGTTGAGAAGGATAATGAGGATGCTATTAAAAAACTTCTAGCTGCAGAGAAGGATTCAGAGAAAGAAAAGCTGAAGAATTTACTAACTAAGAAGATTGATTGGATGGACTTTGAAAATGTTTGTAATGAAAATAGTATTACTCAACTTTACCATTTTACAGATAGGGCTAATTTAAAATCAATTAAAGAATGTGGAGGACTATATTCTTGGCATTATTTACAAAGAAATAATATTGACATTCCTTTTCCAGGAGGCGATATACAATCCAGAGAGCTAGATAGAAGATATAATTCAGAGGATTTTGTTAGAGTGTCTTTTACGATCAATCATCCGATGATGTTTGTTGCAAAAAAGCAAGACAGGATAAAAGATCCAGTGATTTTAAAAATAGACCGTGAGGTGTGCTTCTTTCAAGAAACAAGGTTCTCAGACATGAATGCAACTAAAACAGGTCATAAATCTGGATCAAAAATCGAAGATTTCAAAAGAATACGATTTTCATTAGTTAGACATGTGAATCATTTTAATTTAAGCGATGAAGAAGTAAAATATTATCAGGCCGAAGTAATGGTAAAAACTTGGATACCTGCTGAGTCCATTTTAAATATTAACGAGTTTTAGTATGATTTATGTAGATAGTAGAAAGAAAAGTGAGAAAACACTTGCAGCCCGATATCCAAATGCCAAGATATTGGATGTCACTTCAAAGGCAACCACATCATTGGTGAAACTAAGTCCATTTTATCCGCACAGTAAGATTCCAGTTCCGTTTTCAGATGGAATGATGGCAGAATCTGTTGAAGGTATATGGCAGGGACTAAAAGTTTTTGAGGGTGCAGACGTGGATAAGTCAGTATTCGAGAATAAGACAATGAAAAATCTCAAAAGAACAGTAAGGAAGTTTGGAAAACCGTTAGGGCATAGAAAAGGATTTTTAGGAAAGGAGTTGTTGAGTTATATTGACGCCCGGATTGAGATATATCTTCCAACCTATTTATGGGTACTTGAAAATAAAGTTGGATCTATATTGGAAAAGTTAAAAGATGCTGCAATACATCAAGATATTGTCCTTTTGGACTATGAAACAAATTGTGATGTCCTGAATTACAAAAAACCGTTATCCCATGCATTTTTGGTTAAGTCTTTTGTTGATGGTAATTATCCAAAGGCAAGTGAGCTTTACAAACAGTTCAATAACCAAAATGGTGAGAAAAAGGAAAATACGCAAGTAGAACTAAAAAATGATAATAGGACTATCAGAAAAAAGATAGATCCAAATCAAAATACATTATTTTAAATTAAACAAATGACATTCGAAATTATATTTATTATCGCCCTGATTGCCTTGCAAATTTTTGTTTTTGCGCACGTCATGAAAAAGATTCGTGCGTATAAGACGTTTTTTCCAAGCTCGTTTAAAGACATAGAAATTAAATCATTTTTTATAACGAAAGATGTGATGGCTGATCCAGAGCAATTTGAATTATACCTTGACTCATTATCTGACACTCATTTATTAGTAGGAAACGAACCCGATGCTGAACCTGTAGAACTTTTGGTCATTCCAGTAGACACACATAAAACGCACATCGACTTTTCTGAGGTTATAAAATCTACCAATGCTTATTTATGCAAAAACAAAGGTGCTTCAGCCGACTTTGGAATCCTGAAAGATACTTGTGAAAGACATGTGGAAAAAGTTGATAACGAAATAGGAAACCTAATAAATGTGCCATTGTATATCGGATTAGCCGGAACGTTTATTGGGATTATAATTGGCCTCTCTGGAATTGATTTTACTGCTACTACAGCAGGGACGACTACGACAATCTCCTCAGATAGCATAAGTCACCTGCTTAACGGTGTTATTGCAGCAATGGTTGCCAGCTTAGTGGGGCTTGCGTTTACAGTAGTTAATTCAGCATTGATTTACAAACCAGCCGCTTACCGCAACGATACGGACAGAAACCATTATTACGACTTCCTTCAACGAGAACTATTACCATTTCTAAATATTGGAGTATCCAAGTCGCTAGGAAGCTTTAAAGATGTTCTAAATCATTTCATCAAAAAATTTGGTGAAAACATGGGTGACTATAAAGATTCCGGGCAACTACTTAATGAGAACTTAAAGAAGCAACAGACAGTACTTGAAGAAATAAATAAACTAAGTCTGACCAAAACAGCAACCAAAATAGCCGAAGTATTTGTGGACCTTAAAGACTCAGCAGAGCATCTAGATAGATTTCAAGAATATCAGAAAGGATTAAACGGTTACATTGATAAGACCGAAACAGTTGCTGGCGAAATGAATGAAATAATAGGACAATTTAAAGATTTTAACAGCAATCTAAAAATTCTTTCCGGACAATCCGTGGCAAATGTCGAGCTACAAAAGCAATTTAAGGATTCGCTTGAAAAACATTTTCCCACAATAAATGATCATCGTGAAATATGGAGATCGCAAGTTGATGAGCTTAACGAAGATATAAGTGTGATCTATAGGGAGCTCAATAGTTATTTCAAGATTTCAACAGAACAAATACAAGCATTTGTTGGCAGCAACAATAATTTCTTTTCCGGACTTGACGAAATTCAAAACGCCGTCCAGGTTTTTGTCGAAAACTCTAAAATTCAAAAAGAAGAATTTAGTCTTCTAGTAAACCATATCGCAGACATGAGTAACGATTTCCGTAACGCACAGAAACAGTCTATAGAGACCAACGTTGCTCTAATAGACGCAATAAAAGATCTAAAGATCAATATGAATAAGTCAAATAATAGACTGGAGAATCTGAATGAGCAAATCTAACGAAAAGAAAAGGGACTTTTTTTGGCTAAGCTATTCAGACCTGATGACTAGCTTGTTTTTCGTCATGCTTGTACTTTTTGTACTTGTGTATACAATGCAAGCAAAAATGATTGGAGAACTTACAGCTGCCAAGATTGAGCTAGATGAAATTCATAAAATTCAGGAAGCTTTAAAAAATTTAGACAAAAGATATTTTGTCTTCGATACAAGAAATAAAAGATACAAATTAAAGGTTGACGTAAATTTCAAAGGCAATAGTTCAAATATACATGATATTCCTACAGCACTCCAGAATGATCTTCTTTTAGCGGGGAAGAATATCTTTGATTTGATGACAAAACTTACTAAAGAAAACCCAAACGTTAATTATCTTGTCATTGTAGAAGGCAATACGCAGCGTACCCAAGGGAATTTCATAACAATGCCTGACGTTGGGTACGTATTGAGTTATAATAGATCTCTATCCTTAGTGAACCTTTGGCAACAAAACGGATTGAACTTTAAATCATTTAAAAACTGTGAGATTCTAATCACTGGAAGTGGATACTTTGGAAAATCTAGAGAGTTGAATGAAGCTGAAAACAGAAAGTTCACAATTCAGATCACGCCAAAAATTGGTAACATTATAAAAAAATAATTGTTCAATTTTATACGTGGTGTTTAGGATAATTTGGAAAGTCTATTTTGGGCGCATTAGAACAAAGATTTAAAAGGATAAGCTGGTCATTGTTATCGAACTTAGATAGTAAGACAGTGTAAATTATGTATTAATTGGTCAAAACTTTGGCATGTATTTCTTTAAGCTGAGAGAACCCATTTATATGCCCAAGGGTTCACGTCACACCTTGGGCTTTCATGTGCTTAAGCACAAACATGGGCAATCTATTATTACTTCACTATCAACGGTTTCTAATAATACCCGTGACTTTCAGGTTAACGACTTGGCCAGATACCGCCAAAACTCTTTATATTTTTCTGAGAATAATCAAACTACCACGCTGATTGGCACAATCAAACATTTCACCCAAAAAACATCTGCCAATACCAGTAGTCAGCTCGAAACTTTTCTAAATTTAACCGCATGAACCATATCGGCTGGCTTGATTATTCCCCGTTGCACCACGACAAAGTGATGCAAGTAATGGATATGTTCAAAGAAACGGGAGTGATCGATGAGCTGGGTTTGGGCACGATAAGGGATACCCTAAGCGACCTGTTTTTTCCAGGGACATCAACTATCCAGACCAAAGCGAAGTACTTCCTGCTCATTCCCTGGATTATCCGTGACATCGAAAAAAGTGGCACGGCTGCCCGATTCTTCGAGGACTTACAACGCGAAGAAATTCATTTCACAAAAATACTGCGCAACAACTCCGGCAATTCCGGTGTAATTGGCGCTACATTAGTGAACGCAAACCCCAAAAGAAAACCTTCCTCCATCTACTGGACCGGTTTGAAACGCTACAATATACTCAGGTTCAGCGGCTCCATCAGGGAGTATAAAAACTATTCGCTTTATCTGGCAGCTAAAAGAAAGCGATTAAAAAAGGAGCTGATCCTTGATGAAAACAAGAAACCGTTGGACGACCGGGACGCGATCTATATCGAGCACGACAATTTATGGAGCCAGCTGCCAGCCCCTCCGCTGGATTGGCGAACCAACCTAAAGATTGAACTCGAATACGAGGAGGCAAAATACCTGAATGAAAAAATAATCAGCAGCAATGACAAAACTTTATGGGCCTTTGCGCTAAAACATTGCCCCTTGGAAGCAGCAAGCTTTTCAGCGATCGATGATTTCTTAGTTATTGAAGGTTTACCTGACCAATTAAAAACTTTGATAAAACTGGCTTCAGATTTTAACAGCATCATGCAAGGAGCAGTGCTCAGGTACAATTACCTGATACAACTAAAAAGGGAAAGCGAGAAAGCGGATCAACTCGAAACCCAGTGGCAGGTTTACCTACAACAAATGACGGACTTCCCATGGCATACCTGGAATACCAAGCACCTATGGCTGCGCTGTCCGGGCATCCGCCAGTCGACCCGGAAATTTGTCGAAGATTGGATTGCACTTGCCAGTGCGGCAGCATTTTCTGAAGGGTTAGCCGATGACCTGATAAAAAAACGCGAAAATAAACTTAAAGGCCCGAACAGGGCGCGACTTAGCAACCTGGCCGTTGCGCAAAAACAAGATACACTTACCGGTATGCGTCTCAGCGATGGGCAAGTTCAATACCTCAACTATCGCTGGCCAATAGCCAGGACATTTTTAACAGACATCAACACGGGAATGAAGAAATATGCTGCAGCCGGATAAAGACAGGTTAGATCTTGGCCTTTTATTGTCGCCACCCATCGGGTTTCAGGTGGATAAAGCGATAGCCACCTGCTATTCGCTCGATCTTGACGCGCTGATCTCCATACCGATAGCGCTTTGCTTCTCCACCACCCTGGAATTCAACGTAACGGAACATATCGTAGAGATCCTGGAAGCCATCCGGCGAACCAGCGAGTCGATCAAAATATATTGCCAAAAAGGGCAGATTAAAGTGCCGCAAAACCAACACCGGCTTTATCATTTTATTGAGAAATGCCTCGTGCAGGTTCCGCCGAAGCCGGAACGGTCTTTTCATCCAAAAGTATGGATAATACGGTTTAAAGGCGAGAACGCCATCCGTTACAGGATCATTGTCATGAGCCGGAACCTGACCTTTGACCGTAGTTGGGATGTTGTATTTCAAGTGGAAGGCGAGGTTCAGCCGGAGAGGAAAAATAGTTATGGCCGTAATCGCCCACTGGTCGATTTTGCGAAATACCTGGTTAACATGTCGCCAGAGGACTGGTCCGCCCAGTTTTTAGCAGATCTCGGAAAAGTACAGTTTACGCTTGACGGGCAAGGCATCGATGAATTTGATTTTCTACCGATGGGCATACCTAAATACAGCGGGGAGGGCTTTTTGTCGGAACGCTATGACCAGCTTGCAGTTGTCAGTCCATTCGTCAGCAAAACAGGGCTTACCTATCTGCTCGGTCATTGCAAGGGCAAACCCACCCTGTTCACCCGCTTGTTTGAGATCAGGAAATTAAAAGACCATATTAAAGAGCGATTGGATATTTACCACCTTGACCACGCCTTCGTTGAAGCGGAAGAAAACATGGAGTCAGATACCAATGAAAACGAGGATCAGCAACACCAAGACCTTCATGCAAAAATCTATTGCGGAAAGTCCGGCTGGAACGCGACACTTTACCTGGGTTCGGCCAACTGCAGCCACAGAGCGCTCACCAGGAATGTGGAATTCATGGTGCGTCTCAAGGGCAGGGATTCAAGGATCGGGCCGAAAGTCTTTTGCGACGAACTGCTCAATACCGGCTGGTTTTTTAAGTACGCACCAAACGATGAAATTACCATAGAAGAAGAAGAATTATGTAACCGGCAGCAATTGCTTCAGGACCTTCGGGTGGAATTTGCCAATATTCTTATCGAAGCAAACGCTGCCCGGCATGAAGAAGGGACTTACTGCATCAACCTGAGAATGGACCTCTCACAGATCACCTGCGACCAACAGATCAAAGCAAGCTGTTACCTGCTCAATGCAGAAAACCATGAGCGCTCCTTACTTTTTGGCGAAATCAATGAATGGGAAGTAAGACATCTCGCCGAGCTAGACCTCAGCAGTTTCCTGATCATCAGGCTCCAGGACAACAAATCTCATGCGGAAAGTGAATTTGCCATAAAGATTATTATTTCAGGTTTGCCGGAAAGCCGGGGAAACCGGATATTCAGTGACATTATATCAAACTCACACCTGTTTTTTAAATATCTCCGCTTCCTGTTAGCTGAAAACTTATGGGAGGAACAGGATTCGGGCTCAACTAATACGGCAACCCAGTTTGGCTTTGGATCAGGACAATTTAATCTTCAGGAAGAGCCTATTTATGAAAATATGCTCAAAGCCATTTCGAGGGAACCTCAAAAGTTATTGGAGATCCGGCAGGTCATGGAGAAAATCGCTTCCGAGGACACCGATGCCGTATCGATCATACCAGCCAACTTTAAAGTTCTTTGGGATATTTTTGAAAACACCCTGTCAACAGTCAAATGAAAAGCCATCACTACACCGATCAGCTAAAAGACTTTCAGCGGGCCACCGTTGATTATGTGTTTGAACGTTTTATAGATGAATTTTCGCCCTGTAACCGTTTTTTGGTCGCCGATGAAGTTGGCTTGGGAAAAACTTTAGTGGCAAGAGGCATTATTCAGCGGTTTTATGACCACTGGAAAGCGCGAGGCAAACAACACCTGAATGTGATCTACATTTGTTCCAACCAAAGCATCGCCAGCCAAAACCTGGACCGTTTGAATATCGAAAAAAGCAACCAGGAAGATTATGGCCGCTTCAACCGAATTAACGACCTTGCCGTTTTCGACCCCGGAAAGCACCGGAACACTTTCCTGCAGCTCACGGCACTTTCCCCCAATACTTCGTTTAAAGTATCCACAGGCGGTGGAATTGTCAAAGAAAGGGCAATCCTGTACGAAATACTTAGAAAGCACCCGGTCTTTAAACGCCGGTATCAAAAACTTTCGGCGATTTTACAGCTGGATGTCAACGATGATACCTGGGCTAGCTGGGTCAGTGGGGCAAACTACCTCGGCAACCAGGTCCGTAAAGAGATCCTCGAGCATTTCAATGCGGCCCTGACCGATGAAAACAGCCTTTATGGTGATCTGGAACGTATCTTATCCTTACCGGCAAAAAAAGCGGACACCAAGCAATTGCGAAGCCTGATCGGGCGTTTAAGACGGCATTTAGCGGCGATCTGCGTTGGTTATTTAAGGCCTGATTTGATCATTATGGATGAGTTTCAGCGCTTCAAAACGTTGATCAGCCTTGACGAGAACAGCGAAGTCCGCATCATTACCGACCCGCTTTTTAACGATCCCCGAATAAACATCCTGCTGCTTTCTGCGACCCCATATAAAATGTACACGCTGCAAAGCGAAGAAGAAAACAATGAGGATCATTTCGAAGAGTTTAAATTCGTCGTGAATTTTCTGTTGAACGACACGGAAAAAGCCCAGGCTTTTGACAGCGCCTGGACTCGTTATTCCAAAGCCCTGCTGAAAATCGGGGACCGGGACTGGAAATTATTGCGACAAGAAAAGTCAGCTGTCGAAGCCCTATTGCGAAAAGTTATCGCCAGGACCGAACGCGTAACGGTCTCAGACGATCATAATACGTTGTTGAAAGCGATAGTACCCAACACACTGGCTGTGTCAACGGCAGATATAACCAATTTCATCGCGCTGGACAGCCTCGCGAAAACGCTTAAAAATGTAAACAGCCCGGTCGAATATTGTAAGTCCTGCCCCTTTCCTCTTTCATTTATGGAAGGCTATCAACTTCAAAAATTAACGCGGCGCGAAATTGATAACGGTAATATCGGCATCAGCCAGGTACTGGCACATCATGAAACCTGTTTTCTTCCCGCCGAACGCCTCGACCAGTTCGAGCCCATCGGATCGCCTAACGCGAAGCTGGCCTATTTATGCCGGGAAACCCTTTACAACGGCGGTGCTGATTTGTTATGGATACCACCTTCCCTGCCTTATTACAGTTTTGGAGCGCCTTTCGCGCGGCAAAGCACCTATTCAAAATTACTGGTTTTCTCCTCCTGGCTTATGGTGCCTAAAATGATCGCCGCCCTCACCTCTTATGAATGTGAAAGATTGAACGAGGAAAACGAAAGCAAAGAAAAAAGAAGCTATTTCGGGCAAGCGGAAAGGGCCAGGTCCCGACTGCGGGTTGTCAATGATAATAAAGGGTTTCGAACGCTGCCGGCTTACGCGATCATGTATCCGTGCATGACCTTGAGCCATTGCTGGCAACCCAGTGCCGATCTAAGAGACCAGCAGCAGCTTCTGCAGGAAATAGCCGCTGAGATCGCTGAACAAATTTCAGCCGTCGACATTGCACCCTATATTTCGGGGGAAGGCAGGAAAAATGATGAACGCTGGCCCTTGATCTACATGCTATTATTGGACAGAAAAGACCATAAGCGCCAGCTGAAACGGATCGAATCCCAACATTCCCACTATGAGTGGGCTAGTTTTCGCCACGACAAGGATGATAGTAGCGCAGCGACAGAATATTATAAAAAGGTTTTTGAAGACATTTTATTCAGCGACAATCCTGCGGAAGTACTGGTAGAACTTAAGCTGGGTGCACCGTCGTTTGACGTGCATATTCAGCTGGCAAAGCTGGCCCTGGGATCCCCCGCCATTTGCAGCTTCCGGCTAATAAATGCCTATTGCGGCCCGGACGAGTCACTCTCTTATCTGCCGTTTTACGGCGGTTATCAAATCGCTGACGCTTTTCGGAAATTTTATAACTCGCCCGAGCACACCGCTGTGGTAGACCAGCAAGGTTTTGATGGCGCCTATTGGCAAAACTTGGTACAATACAACATCGCTGGTAATTTCCAGGCCATGCTGGATGAATATACCGACGCGCTTAAAGACCACTTTGGTTTATGGGATTATTCGATGGCAGAAAAAGTAGGCAAGCTCATCACGCTGATCAGTGAGAACCTGGGATTACGAACCGTAAACGTTACGGGACATACCTATGAAAGTTTTATGACTAACGAAAGCCCAAAGCATTTCCGCTGTCATTTTGCTGTCGCCCTCAACCAGTCCTTCGACCGTGAGCAGGAAGTTATGCGTGCTGATGCGGTGAGAAACGCCTTTAATTCACCTTTCCGGCCCTTTGTATTGGCCACTACATCCGTAGGGCAGGAAGGTTTGGACTTTCACCTGTATTGCCGGAAGATCATGCATTGGAATCTGCCCGCAAATCCCGTGGATTTTGAACAGCGGGAAGGGCGCATCAACCGGTTCAAAAACCTGGCGATCCGCCAAAATATCGCTGTCAAGTACCGGAATGCGCTCAATACAACCTCCATTGCCGATTTCTGGCCGCAGTTATTCGAATTAGCCGCTGCCTGTGAGAAAGGTAAAAAATCAGATCTCGTGCCCTTCTGGCATGTGGAACCCGAGGGTATTTATATTGAGCGCCATGCGCCCGTGATACCTTACAGCAAGGAGGTCGCCAAGCTACGTAACCTGCTTAAAACGATCTCCCTCTACCGCCTATCGCTTGGGCAGCCTAGACAGGAAGAGCTGATTGAATTTTTGCTAAATGAATTTAATGACGAGGAGATCAACAAAATACAAACTGAACTGCTCATTAACCTATCGCCGTATGATTTTGCCTGAAAATATTTTCCACCTCATCTATTTCGGTAATTGAAGGGCGGTGCGTAAAGACCCCGGTGGTTTCGCCACTCCGCACACCTCTCAAAAATAGATAAATTACACCACCACAATGCCGGTCATAATCAAACCCAGTCAAACGCAAAGCCAGGTATTTTTTTAACGCCACCGCGTACAGCAAATACTGTAAATAATAATGTTGATGATCCATGGCCCTCATTAAGCGTTCAGGCATATAAGCCGCTACATCTTAACCTAAAAAGTTCGACTTCCAGTCCAGTAGGTAATATTTACCGTTCAACTCAAAAAACAGGTGATCTTCCCGTTCATTATTCCCTACAATTCCCGGTCCTCCCCCGAACCCAGCAGGCCAAGCTCCAGGTTATTAAAGGTTTCCTCCGGAAAATCAAACTTCCTTTTGCTTCTTTTCTTTTAAAAGAAAAGAAGTTTCTATACTGCAGTTTTCCAAAACGTTGGCACCCTGATTTTTTAATATTATGTTAAGTAGAGACAAACCTTATTATGTCACTCCAACCAAATCATATTGTTGAAAAAGAGAAACTTACCTCAAATTAAGACGCAGCAAGTAGCCGCAAGTCCTCTAAAAAGGGGCTCGAAAACGTTCCCCTACGGGCTGCCAAGCTGCATTTCAAAAGTAGGGTGCTTTTTGTTTTGCAGCAGATGCGATATACAGTATAGGTAGTTCGAAATTGAAAACCTCGAACTATTGGGAATAATTCAATTCCGATTTTTTTTTTATTAACTATTCATTATAAAAATATGAGAATGCTTTAATTATACCAAACTCCATTAAAAGCTTGTATATCATGTTTGGACTCTGTGTGGATTTCAAAAAAAGTAATTCGGTCAGTGTCTCGTTTTACATGGCCTTTCACTTTTAACTTTTTGCCAATTTTCCAATGTTCGAATCTATCGTCATTTTTATTGTTGGATTGACGTACTATATGCTCAATACGAATGTATCGCAAATGATTTATGTTATGTTTACCATCTAAATTATACACCAAACCGTTCACTGTAACTTTTTCTAATTTTAGATCGAAGCTTACATACCCATCGCCTCCATGACTTGGTTTGTTCACTAAAACTCCAACAACTTCAGCATTGTTAACAGGCCCTGGTTCCCAACCCGAAACATTTTGGTCTTTGAATAATGGAGTGGTAACTCTCGAAATTTCTTCATCATCAGAAGTACTTGAATCTGGCTTGTTTACCCTTAAACCATTAACGAATTTATCTTCATTGCTGATATTATGCACATAACATATCCATGAAGGGTGGCCCTGTTTTAACCTCTTATCTATATGAAAACTCTTAAGTTCAATGCCATTGACAATTATTGTTATCTCTTCTGGCTTCCATTGGTTAATTCTTGGAATTTCATCAAATGGAAGGTGTGGTAAATTATTTTTTATAAAATCGTTTAATTGCGTAAGATTGTTAGACGCGTTTTCTAAGGCAATTCGTGAACTTACATATTCTAAATCTGATTGCTTTTTTTGAATTAAAGTGGCAAATCGAAGGGATTCTGCCAATGTTTTTGCTTGCAATGCAGCCGACCTTTGAATCCCAGCCGCCTGCAAATCAGCTTGTAGATTATTTTCTTGCTTGGTCAAATTAGTCAAGTAGGTTAAAGCCGCACTAGGCTTAGAGTCTATGTGAACTATTCGGTCAATAATCGCGGGGTGAGGAACTCCCCATTTAAAACTTACACCCATGATGTTTTCCACTCGACGAATTAATTGTGGTTTATATTTTTCAGGATTTGCAATTAGATCATTGTTTAAATCGATGATTCGATTTTTTAAAAACTTTATATCTGTAGAAATTTTGGTGATCTGTGATGTCGAGTTTAAAATTATTTTGTCTTCGTCAATAATTTTTTTGGTTTGTTTATCTATTAATTCTTGCTGAACTTGTATTAAATCTTGTTTTTGATTCAACAGATTTTTAGCAGTTTCTACTTTTTTTTGATAATCTGACACCAAATCAATTGGGCCTAAAAGTTGATTTATAATCATTCCAGAAACGTCATCTGGTGCATTTGTAATTCCTCCAATTTCTTTTTTAAAAGGTGCCGAAATTCCCTTTTTTTCTATCCTTAATTGTGTTATGTCTTCTACATATAAAGGAATGTTTTCTTTAACAAGCGAAACATTTTCATCTATATTATTAGGATCGAAAGCAATTGTAACCGTCTCTCCTTTACTAAATCCTTTAGTGTATTTCCATGCTTTAGGCCCAATGTCAAACCAAACGTCATTAGAAGTTCCTGAAAGGATATCATTACTTGTTTTTACCTTAAATTGTAATTTTTTCACTATGTCATGCGGTTGCAATTGACTAAACGCCAAAAAAGGTGTTAGCCCTAAAAGGAGTAATACAAATTTCCTCATTATTTATAATAGTAATTAAAATTAAAAATACTTTAAATATTGAAATTAACCTCGTTAATAAAATATTGGCCTCCATGATAATTAAAAAGCAAGTATCATTATTTTTAATGTCTTAGAGTATGTTTTACGGCTAAAAAAATGTGAAGTAGCATAGTAGTAAACACTGCTCAAAGAAGGCATATTATGCCAACGAGTTATGGACAATTTTTGATTCCCAATGAGACTTATTTATAGATTTAGATATCGTGCCATTTAGCCGGTAGAGGAATCGAATCCCATTTAAGCAACCTTTAAAACATTCAATTGCACTATTAAATGGTTCAAATTACGTGAAGTCTGGGGACAGCCAGGAGTAATCATCTCAATGTGACATATTTCTCCCCCGATTGGGTATAATTCGAACCATTTAACGGAGCAATTAGACCTTTTAAGCAATTTACAAATCGCCTAAATATTTCTTTACAGCTCTTTATGGCAAATATTATACTTACTATTAATCATAAATTAACCATGAACTATATTAACAAAGATTACGAATTTTATCAGGCCGTGTTCAATTAAATTTTTTAAAACCATTAATAATTCTTTTAATGGGTAAAACTGTAAATAACTCGAATTTGAGAAATTTATGGTAAAAATTCGAACCAAGATAAATATCACTTTTTGACCATTGGTGTTACATTCCCAGCGGCTGAAATCTTAAAGTTCTATCTCTATTTATTTACAACAGTTCATTCATTCCTCAAACTCTTAACCGGGTTCATCATTGCGGCCTTAATCGACTGAAAGCTAATGGTCATTAGGGCAATAGCAATTGCCACCATGCCTGATAAGGCAAACATCCACCAGCTTATCGTAATGCGGTAAACAAAATTTTGCAGCCAACGGTCCAGCAAATACCAGGCGAAAGGAGATGCTAATACCAATGCAATCAGCACCAGCACAACGAAATCTTTGGAGAGCATCATGGTAATATTGGTTACGCTTGCCCCAAGCACTTTTCTTATGCCTATCTCTGCCGTTCTTCTTTTGGTGGTGAATATGGTCAGTCCAAATAAGCCAATACAGGAAATAAAGATAACCATCAATGTCGCTGCATTAATCAGTTTTGCCGTCCGGTAATCCTTTTCATACAAAAGTTCTATCGATTCATCAAAAAACCGAAGGTCAAATACTTCTCCCGGATACATAGCTTTCCATGATTTTTCGACCTGTGCCAGGATTACCTTCAGCGCAGCAGAATGTTTTCCACTGACCGCCAGCTTAATGGCAATATCCTGCTGCATACTTGGAATATTCACAATACAGACAGGTTTGATGGTTTCGTGAAAGGACTTTTCATGAAAATCAGCAACTACGCCCACAATAGGATAAGGTTTGTTTTGATAAAGCAGCATTTTTCCGATAGCTTCCCGTGGTTCATGGAGCCCTAGCAGGTGCAAAAAAGTTTCATTAATGACATACTCCTTTAGACTGTCCGCGGGTAAAAGGTTTCGTCCGGCAAGCAGCTTCATGCCGTACAGCGACAAATAATGCGGGTCACTTGATAATTCAGGTATCCGGGTTTCAATTCCGTTTATCCCATCCAATTTAAGTGCAATGTTACCATCTCTGCCGTCCATAGGCGTATACTGCTCACTGGCTACCATGCTGACGCCCGGGATTTGTCTCAACTGCTGGGCCAGTATATTCAATTGTTTTGCCGGAGCCTTACGGCTGGTTGGCAGGATGACGATGGCATCGGTATTGAAGCCCATGGCCTTACCTTGGGTATAACTTAACTGCTGATGGACGACCAAGCTGCCAATGATAAAAACCAGTGACAGTGTGAACTGGAAAACAATTAGTCCCTCTCTCAGCCACGAGTGTCCGCTACCGGGTGTTGCGGTACCTCTCAGGCTCAAAGCCGGGGCGTTCGCTGACAAGGTTCTTGCCGGGTATAGCCCCGCAAACAAGCAAGTGACCAGCGTTATTGACAATATGAAAAGCAGGGTATTGGATTCCAGCAACTTGAAGGCGACCCCCTGGGGAATAAACGCTTTAAATGCGGAAAGTACCGGGTTGACCGATAGCAGGGCAATGATCAGGGCGAAGAAAGTGACCAGGAATGTTTCTATCAGGAATTGCAGCATGATACCTGTCTTGCTGCTGCCCATGATTTTCCTAACCCCCATTTCCCGGGTGCGCTGGATGGATTGGGCGGTAGCCAGGTTGACGAAATTGATCAGGGCCAGCAGTAGGATGAATACGGCGGCACCAATCATTCCATAAACAATAGGGAGGTCAGCGGTACGGATCGGGTTTTCGACAACATTTGCATCAAAGTGCACTTTGTTAATGGCTTCCAGCCACAGGTTTAGTTTGACATCCGGATTTTTCGGGGCATAGGCTTTAACGATAGCTGCAAAACCGGCATTGACCTTGTCCTGGCTTGTACCCGGGGCCAATTTAACAAAGGCCTGTGTAGACATGTGGTTCCAATCATCTGCAAAAACCTTTTTCAGGAAGCTATTTTGAACAGTGCTGTAAGAAATAAAATCAGTAAAGGCAAAATCTGTGTTTTTCTTCCAGTCTTCAACAATTCCCGAGATCTGTACACGAAGCGAATCGTCATAGATGATTTCCCGGCCAAGAAGGGTTGCCGGATCAACATTACCGAAATATTTTTGCGCACGGCTCAGGGCAAGCACGACTTTATAGGGCTGATTCAATGCGTTATGCTCATTTCCGGCAAGCCAGCGGTAACTGAATATTTTGAAATATTGCGGCTCTGCCACTATCGTGCCCGGATAGTACGCTCCATCAATGGAACTGTCAAACTTTTTGACCGGCTTATTGCCATCAGGCACCCCTATTTTGGCGTAGTACATACTCACTGCGGAAATCGCTTCAACGCCGGGAAGTTCGCGGCGGGCGGCGGCGACTGAGGAATAGGGTACTTTACTCATTATATCCTGATCGCCCGCAGCAAAATGGGAGGTGGTCATTACACGGAAGATACGATCCTTGTCTGGATGGAAGGTGTCAAAACTGAGTTCGTAACTGGATATCAGGTAAATGGCTATGCAGGCGCATATCCCCAATGAAAGTCCGAGGATATTAATTGAAGTGTACATCTTATTGCGCCAAAGGATGCGCCAGGCTGTTTTAAAATAATTCCGTATCATCATATTACGTTTTAATGTTTCAGTTGCCCAATGTGATGGGCTTTCTGAACGCAATATTACTGGCTGTATTCGCGGCAGAACTGCCAACTTATCAATTGGCAGTTCTTTCCTCAGGCTATTTTTGTATTCTAGAGGGGTTTTACCCGTCATCTCTTTGAAAACGCGATGGAAAGTCCTTTGAGAATTAAACCCCGACTCGTAGGCAATCCCCAGCAGTGTCAGCCTGTCATAAGATGGGTCCCGCATTTTTTGGGCAATTTCACGAACCCGGAATTCATTTATAAAATCGCTGAAGTTTTTTTCCAGTCCAATGTTCATGATACGGGACAAATCATGCGGATGAATCATCAGTTTCACCGCCAATGTGGCCAATGTCAATTCAGCATCCCCGTAAAGACGGTTTACAGCTACTGCTTCTTTTAGCCTCCGGCCTTTCTCCCTTGCATCCGACCGGTCAGTTATTGGCATTGTCAGCTGATTGCCAATATCCGGTTTAATAATTGCTTCTACGGTAATCCCGATCAGAATGAAGGCAACTGCAAACCAAAAAATATCATTAACCAGCGCAAAAACGCAGCATAAGCCAAGCAGTACAAATGCGTGCTCAAGCCCCCGAAAAGCTAAACGCGGTCTATCCATCAACACCGGGCGTAACCGGCTGTAGAAATCCTGTATCATCAGGTGGGACAGGTACAAATAGATGATGACCGAAATTGAAATGACCCAGGTTGGCATCCAAAATCCGACAAGTAAGGGGCAAAAATGTAGAATATCTTTCCGGTTGAACCGCAGGTAAGGGAATGTTAGTTGCCTCGTATAAATATAGAACAGCGGACCCAGGGCCGGTAAAAAAAGGTATGTAAGCCCACCAGTCTTAAGTACGACCACTGCTAAGGCAAAACTTAAAAACAGGTTACCCTTTTGGCTGGTCCTCTTAGAGATTCCTAAAAGCAACGCAAGTGTCAGCCCAGTGAACAGGGTTCCCAGAGAGGTTATGTCATACGGGCTGATATGGAGTGGAAAGAGTCTCAAGCAACGCAATATTGTCAATCATCGTTCCAAATTTATAAAATACTGACAAATAGTGCATTAATAACTAATCGAAATAGATGGCGTACCAAAAGCGAACGGGGGAACGTCCGTTTTTAAGAAAAATGACCCGCCCGGAAGTGGCTATATTGGATTTTGATAATCTTGGAATAAACTACAAAGGTTATCTTTTTTAAGAAAACACTAAAAGAGTTGTTGCTTGTTCATCGTGTTGAAATGTGTGAATTTCATATTAGCCTTCCCTGTTAAAATATCTCCGACTTAGATAAAAAAACAGTTCTGTTTCGTTTGGTTATTGATCGCCTGTTCTTGACTTCGTTATCCCACTCGGTTAAAGTAATGGGACGTAGTTTATGGCTAAATAATTAGAAAATAAATAAAATGTAATTGGTTAATTTGGGGTCAGAGACTGAGCTCGATTCAAGGCAACCTTAAAACGACAAAGCAGCCAGCCTTTTTAAATCATCTATGAAATGGTTCGAAAACTGCACAGTTGGGTGCACAAAAGCGAATAACGAAAGTTGTTCGCTTTTTTTGTTTATATGCCCCTAAATGCAATCTACAAAACTGGCCGTCCGTTTTTTTATTTCCTCACAAATATTCTGATTGATTCGCTATAAATATCGCGCTGATAAGGTGTAAGAAACGGATGCGAGCAGAAATTCAAATTGAATATAAAACAACAAAGCCTTAGATTTCTCTAAGGCTTTGTACCCAGCGCCGGAGTCGAACCGGCACGGTTTCCCACAGGTGTTTGAGACCAGCGCGTCTACCAATTCCGCCAGCTGGGCATGCTCTGCTGTTTTGATCAATGATCTCTTACAGGCGGGCTGCAAATGTATCTAAACTCTCCTTAATTCGCAACAGATATTTTTGTTTATAGTAAATATCTGCAATTTTTATCCTTCGCTGCTGCTGCGCGATATGATCAAGTTGGGTGTAATCGTGGGTGAGTTTTAGTAGCTGGTCGTTTATATCGCTCTCAAAAGCAAGTACTTCTGTCGATATTTTTCCAAGTTCTCCGGCATCCTCGGCTTCCATCAGGCGTTCGTTAATATCCATCATTTCCATTAAAAAATCTGATGGTAATTGTGGTTTTGCACCCTCAGATACCAGGTCATGGAGCTTTAAGATGTACTCCATTCTGCGCGCGGGGTCGGTTAAAACCTGGTAAGCTTTGTTATTAAGGGTAGATAATTCTAAAATTTCTTGTTGTTTAGCCTCGTCTTCACCGGCGTAAAAATCGGGATGGTAGAGTTTACTTAACTCGTAGAATTTCTTTTTGAGGGTAGCTGCTTCTACATCAAAAGACTCGGTGATGCCGTAAAATTCAAAATAATTCATAATTGATACAATTATCACCAATTTTATCCAATTCGTGAAATTCGTGTCAGCTTCCTTATCTTTGCCCAATAACCTACATACTATGTTATTTGAGCAAATGCGGCAAAAGCCGTTCTTTATATTGGGTCCATGTGTAATGGAAAACCAGGATTTGTTGTATACCGTGGCCGAAAAAGTTGCAGAAGTTGGCCAAAAATACAACGTACCAGTTGTGTTTAAATCATCTTTTGATAAAGCCAACCGTACTTCAATTCACTCGTACCGTGGTCCTGGAATTGGTAAAGGCATGGAAATGCTTCAAAATGTAAAAGAGAAATTCGGCTTGCCGGTTATTACGGATATCCACGGGCCATTCCAGGCTGCTATAGCTGCCGAGGTAGTTGATGTGTTGCAAATCCCGGCTTTTTTATGCCGTCAAACAGATCTGTTGGTTGCTGCCGCGGAAACCGGCAAAATTGTAAATGTTAAAAAAGCGCAGTTCCTATCAGGTGCCGATATGTTTTACCCTGCTCAAAAAGTTTTGGAGGCTGGTAATACACAGGTTATCCTTACCGAACGTGGCAATATGTATGGTTATAATAACCTTGCTGTTGATTTCAGGAACATTTATGATATGAAGGCTTTTGGGCACCCGGTTTGTATGGATTGTACTCACTCTGTACAGCGCCCTGGCGGTGCTGGAGGTAAAACTGGTGGCGACCGTACTTTTGTGCCTATGATGGCCCTTGCGGCGAAAGCCTTTGGTGCCGACGGCTATTTCATTGAAACCCACCCAGACCCCGATAACGCCCTTAGCGACGGACCGAACATGCTTAAATTGCATGACCTGGATGCTTTAGTAGCTTCGCTGGTAGCCTAACAATGTCTGAATCAGAATTTACAGAATTATTAAATTCTCAGAATTTTGATTAGAATATAATTGAACTATAATTCTGTAAATTCTAAAATCCTGCAATTCTGATCTATGAAGGATATTGCCAAAAGAGTTTTTGATATTGAAATTGAATCGTTGCAACATGTGGCAGCTTTAATTGACGACGAATTTACTAATGCGGTTAATGCGATATTGAATGCTACAGGTAAATTAGTTGTTATCGGTATTGGCAAATCCGGACTTATCGGGAAAAAAATAGCGGCTACATTAGCAAGTACTGGTACTCCAAGCTTCTTTCTGCATCCGGGCGAAGCCTTTCATGGTGATTTAGGTATGGTTAGCAGCAATGATGTAGTGATGCTGATTTCTTATTCGGGCGAAACAGACGAAGTGCTCAGGATCATCCCATTTTTGAAGTGGAACAAAAACCTGATCATCGGCGTTACCGGGAACCCTGGTTCTACAGTAGCAAAAAATAGCGGACATCATTTAAACATTAAAATAGCGCGTGAAGCTTGTCCGCTTGAATTAGCGCCTACGTCATCAACCACTGCAGCGTTGGTAATGGGGGATGCATTGGCAATTGCCTTAATGGAGTGTCGTGATTTTAAGCAACACGATTTTGCCCGCTTTCATCCTGGAGGCAGCCTGGGGCGTAAGTTATTGGTAAAGGTAAAGGAGTTGATGCGTACCGATAAGCTGCCATTTATAAACGAGGACGCGTCTTTTACGGAACTATTACTAAGCATGTCGGCAGGCAGGTTAGGAATGGTCATGGTAGGGGATATTAGCGGTATAAAAGGGGTTGTTACTGATGGTGATTTAAGGCGTGCGCTTTTAAAGCATCCGGATACATCTACGTTAACTATAGCGGATATTATGACCGCCGATCCCATTATTATTGATGGTGAAGAGTTTGCAGGCAAGGCCGAGCAACTGATGATCGAAAAAAAAATAACCACATTGTTAGTTGGTTCGGCTCAAAACAAATCGGTTGTTGGTGTGTACCAGATATACAATTAACCAAATTGAATTTATCGACTATTAAATAAGCATCTATTTAAAATATCTACTTCTGCCAAACATGCTTGATCATTTACCAAATCAATCTCCATCAAAGTTTGAAATTCCCGATGCTACCCGGATAGCAATAATAGGCTTGGGCTACGTTGGCCTGCCATTAGCCGTGGAGTTTGCAAAAAAGTATCCTGTTAAAGGGTTTGATATCAAACAAAGTCGTGTTGATGAATTGAACAATGCCTTTGACCGCACGCTTGAAACAGATACTGAGGTTTTAAAGTCGGTTTTAGGCAGTGATGAAGTGGGAAATGGCCTGGTATTTACATCGCAAGCAGAAGCCATTGCCGATTGTAATGTATACATTATTTCTGTACCTACACCAACAGATATCAATAACCGGCCCGATCTTAGTCTTATTAAAAAGGCAAGTGAATCTGTAGCAGGTGTACTTAAGGTTGGCGATGTAGTTATTTATGAATCAACGGTTTATCCTGGCGTTACCGAAGAGGTTTGTGTGCCGGTACTTGAACGGGTATCAAAGTTAAAATTCAATGGTGAGTTCTTTGCAGGATACTCGCCGGAACGGATTAATCCAGGGGATAAAGTACATACGCTTACTAACATTTTAAAAGTTACTTCAGGTTCAACGCCAGAAACGGCAGACTTTATTGACAAACTTTATCAAAGTATTGTAACTGCGGGTACCCATAAAGCACCAAGTATAAAAGTTGCCGAGGCTTGTAAGGTGATCGAAAACTCTCAGCGCGACATTAATATCGCATTTGTAAACGAATTAGCTAAAATATTCCAGATCATGGGGATTGATACCCATGCTGTTTTGGAAGCTGCCGGTACCAAATGGAATTTTTTAAACTTTAAGCCGGGGCTTGTTGGGGGCCATTGTACCGGGGTAGATCCTTACTATCTGGCACAAAAGGCTCAGGAAGTAGGATACCACCCCGAAATTATTTTAGCGGGCCGAAGGCTTAATGATGGGATGGGTACTTATGTAGCACTTGAAGTTATTAAGTTGATGATCAAAAAAGACATCGCCGTCAAAAACTCAAAGATTTTGGTGCTTGGTTTTACTTTTAAAGAAAATTGCCCCGATGTGCGTAATACCCGGGTAATTGATATTGTGAAAGTTTTAGGCGAGTTTGAAACCTGCTATGAAATTTATGACCCATGGGCCGATCCGGTAGAAGTGGAACAAGAATATGGGATTAAAACCTTTAAAGATTTTAATCAATTATCTGGCAGTTATGACGCTATTATAGTCGCGGTATCTCATCGTGAGTTTTTAAACCTTGATTATAATCAATTGAAAAAGAGTATATCTTCCGTTATATACGATATAAAAGGGGTACTTGATAAAACAATGGTAGATGGTAGGTTGTAGGTACATCAAATTACATACTCTATTTAAAAGAAAATAAGTCATAAATTTCAAATTTGGCTTGGTTGAAATTTCTTATTTTCTAATTTTGCAAACCAAACCCGAACCATTTTGTAACGGATTGTACAATCGATTATCACATTGTTAATTATAAATAAATATGCTAATTTTAGCAGGTGTTGTTTACTTCAATAAGCTCTAATACATGATTCACAGATACGCTACTTTTATTAAAGCAGTGAACCTTACCATAGATTATATTATACTTAATATGAGCATGGTAATTTCTTACTTTATTGAAGACAGGTCATACATTTTTTGGATCAATAACAGGAAATATTTACCGGTCGTTTTAGTTTTTAATCTTATCTGGTTGCTATCGGCTAATATCACCGGGCTTTACGAACATGTTTTGAATAAAGACTCCATAAAAACCTATCGTGGCGTCATAAAAACCTATCTGTTATTTGTAAGCTTTATTTGTTTCACCATCATTATTTTAATCGGCACTAAAGCTTATTTCATTACCCGCGAATATTTGTTTTACTCGTTGGCGTTATTTGGCTTTTTGTTGGGCTTGTGGAAGTTAATATTCCTAACCATTCGTAAAAGCGACAGGGCCTCTTTAATTGATACAAGGGCGGTTATCATTATAGGTGGCGGCCGTATTGGCTATGATTTGTATAGCTTTTTCAAACAAAACCCCGAACGTGGTTATAGCCTTGTAGGTTTTTTTGATGACGACCCGGCAACAGTTTCTGATAAGCATCTTTATTTGGGAGATACCAACGATTGTATCAATTACGTGTTGAACAATAAAGTTGATGAAATTTTTTGCACCCTGCCAAACTCCGAGGCGCTCACGATTGAAAAGCTGATGTTGGATGCCGATAAAAATCTTATCAGGTTTAAATTTATCCCCGAATATTACGATTACGCAAAGAAGCCTACATTTATACAAAGCTTTGGCCATATCCCGGTGATATCTGTACGCCCGGAGCCTCTGGAAAACATGCTTAACCGTTCAGTAAAACGGTTTTTCGATGTTACCTTTTCGCTTTTTATTATTTTGTTCGTTTTTAGCTGGCTGTTTCCTATACTGGCAATCATTATAAAGCTGGAATCGCGCGGACCTATCTTTTTTGTACAGGAACGGTCAGGTAGGGATAATAAACCATTTAAGTGCTACAAATTCCGCAGCATGCGGGTAAATAAAGATTCTGATAAAAAGCAGGCTACCCGTGGCGATGCCCGTATTACCAAATCAGGGGCATTTATTCGCAAAACCAGTTTGGATGAACTGCCGCAGTTTTTCAATGTGATTTTGGGCAACATGTCTGTAGTTGGTCCACGTCCACACATGCTTAGCCACACGCAGCAATACTCGCAATTGATAGACACCTTTATGGTTAGGCATTTCCTTAAACCAGGCATCACCGGTTGGGCGCAAATCAAAGGCTTTCGTGGTGAAACTCAAACTACCCAGGCTATGCTTGAGCGTGTTGAGGCCGATGTTTGGTACCTGGAAAACTGGTCGTTCCTGCTCGATCTTAAGATAGTGTTCCTTACCTTCTGGAATGCTTTAAGAGGCGAGAAAAACGCTTTCTAATATGCCAATATTCCGCGATCAACTAAATCGTGACGTAAATATCCCCGAAATTCTTGAAAAAATTGTCTCCATAGTTCCGTCGCAAACGGAACTTTTGTTTTATATGGGTTTGGGCGGGCAAGTGGTTGGTATTACTAAGTTTTGCATCCATCCTCATGAAAAGATTAAATCAGTAGCTAAAATAGGCGGTACCAAGCAGCTGAACCTGGAGCTGATTAAATCCCTAAAGCCAGATCTTGTCATCGCTAATAAAGAGGAAAACGACCGCTTGCAGGTGGAAGCATTGGTGGATATCTGCCCGGTTTGGATTAGTGATGTTAACAATATTCAATCAGCTTTGGAGGCGATCCACGAGATAGGGGATATTACAGGGAAGAAAAAAGAAGCAGGCAGTTTATGTACCCAAATTAGTCATCTGTTTGAAAAGTTTCCCCTGCCAAATTTAAAACTAACTGTGGCATATTTTATATGGCGAAAACCGTATATGGTTGCAGGCACAGGTACGTACATTAATAGCCTGTTAAAATTATGCGGATTGAATAACGTTTTCAATATAGATAGGTATCCCGAAGTAACGCCTGATGATTTGATCAACATAAATCCCGACGTGGTTTTACTATCCTCAGAACCCTATCCATTTAAACAAAAGCATATTGATGAATTTCAAAAGCTGCTACCCAACTCAAAGGTAATTTGGGTAGATGGTGAGATGTTTTCCTGGTATGGCAGCAGGTTATTGTACGTGCCCGAATACTTATCTGATTTAGTTAGTATATTAAACTATGGTTTAGCTCCATAATTTTCCTTATCGATAAAGTGGCAAATCTCAAACTTCCGAAGTTTTTGAAACTCCGGAAGTCTTTTGTCGGCTACCCTTTAATTCAACACAGGTAAAATAATCTTTGAGTTATTATGATAAACCTTGATAGTTTCCTTTACAAAATCCGAATCTTTTGCATGGTAGATGTCGATAAATTGTTGTGGGTTTCTGTCGGCCAGCGGAAACCAGCTGCTTTGTACCTGGATCATTATCTTATGACCTTTTTTGAAGGTGTGGGCTACATCAGGCATGGTAAATTTAACCTGTGTTGGTTTGCCCGGTACAAAAGCCTCGGGTTTTGAAAAACTGTTACGGAATCGGCCACGCATAATTTCGGCACGTACCAACATCTGGTATCCACCCATATGATATTTAGTTGCAGGGTTATCGGCGGTATTGTCCGGTAATACATCAATAAGCTTCACAACAAAATCAGCATCGGTGTTTGATAAGCTTACCATCAAATCGGCAACAACAGGGCCTGCAAGCGTAACATCATTGGCCAATGTATCGGTGTTAAAAACAAGTACGTCGGTACGCTGGCTTGCAAAACGCTGATCGTCGGTCATATATTCGCGGGTGCGGTAGGTATATACACCATCGTTATACGGAACCGGTTTGGCTGGGTCGCTGATGTAAGAATCAAAGCTTTCAACTTTACTTGTTGACGGACCGAAAGCAAGCTTACCATCCTTTTCAAGGTAAACTGGCGTTGGCCTGGTATCGGTTACAGGCCACTCGGCAAATTTACGCCATTTGTTTTCGCCGGTAAAAAATATGGTGGCTTTGCTAATGGTATCAACCGATCCTTTGCCTTTAAGATAGTAGTTAAAAAACGGGATCTCGATATTTTCCTGGTACCACTCGTTGGTTTTACTGCCAAATTGGATATTACCTAAATGACTGCCATCGCGGCTGGCCCATTGCCCATGATACCAGGGGCCAATAACCAGTTTGCTGTTGGTGGCAGGGCTTTGTTTTACCAAAGCCTGGTAAGTATTCCAGGTACCGTAACCATCTTCGGCATCAAACAAACCACCAACTACCAGCATGGCTGGCTTAACGTTTTTAATACCGGTGCGGGCGTCACGCGCTTTCCACCAGGCATCAAGGTTGGGGTGGTTCATCATATCGCTCCAAAACTTAAGGCTGTCGCCGCTTATTTTGGTGAAGTTGGGCAATGCACCCATGTTTAAATAGGCCGAGTAATTATCTTTGTTTGTGAACTCAAATGTTTTGGCTGGCAAAGTGGTAGGATGGGGCCGGGGTTGACTAAAGCCATATCCCACATGAAAATCAAAGGCATCTAACAAAAACAACACACCGTTGTGATGATCGTCGTCGCCAAAAAAACGATCAGTAACCGGTGCCTGCGGACTAACCGCTTTTAATGCTGGGTGACCGCTTAAAGCCGCCATGGTAGCATAAAAACCGGGGAACGAGATACCACTTACGCCCACCTTACCATTGTTATTATCGATGTTTTTAACCAGCCAATCAATTGTATCGTAGGTGTCGCTTGCTTCGTCAATATCTTTGTTAGTTTTTTTATCGGGGTTAAACGGATGAACCACCACAAACTCACCTTCGCTCATCCAGCGGCCACGGATATCCTGGATCACCATAATATATCCCTCTTTACAATATTTGATCATAAAGTTGCGCCAGTACGCCCGGTAGCCTGTGCCATAAGGGGCGCAGGAGTAAGGTGTGCGGGTCATCAAAATAGGATGCTTTTCTGATTGGTCTTTAGGCATATAAACCGAAGTAAACAGCTTGGCGCCATCGCGCATAGGAATGCTCACTTCTTTTTTGATATAATTGTTTACAAACCAGGTTGAGTCGGCATTTTGGGCCAATGCACCAAAAGGACTTATGAGTATAAAAAGAAGTAGAAATTTCTTCATGGTAAAGTATACGTTATACGGTAAAAATATTGTTTTAAGATTGCAATTGTTATAATTTAAGTCATGATAATACTATTTTTACAGTCCAAACGTCTGCTCGGCATTGAAAAACCTATTCCTAAGCAAACCTTATAATTTGTTACTGGTCGCGGCTGTTTTACTCATTGCCTTCTCTTTTGTAGATTTGCCAAGGGATTTGGATCTCAATTTCAAGGATACCTATTTTGTGATGTCTACAAAAGCAGCTACCGGAATATTTGTGTTTTTTTGTTTAAGCTGCTGGTTAGCATATTTTATTATCAGAAAATATAGGTTGATAAGCCTGCTTAGCTGGATGCACATTATTACCCTTGTGTTTATAATCGTATTTTTCAAGGCAATCGTTTCTGAGATAGGTCTTTATGGTATTCCAAAACGTTACTATGCATTTGGCGGGTTTCAAAACTCAACCATTAACGCAGGCTTGTTGCCATTTACAATCATGTCCCTTTTATTCTGTGTAGCGCAGGTGTTTTTTGTTTTTAACGTAGCTTATAATATTATAAAAAGAAATAGATAATTTACACGTCGCTACCCCCACTTAACCTCATGAAGAAAAAATTATCCCTACTGCTTTTGGTATGTGCTACATTGCTTTCATCATGTATTGGTAACAAACAATCGACAAGCTCAACAGCGGGACTTATATGGTCAAAATTGACAATTTTAACCGAACGTTCTACTAAAGTTAACATCACTAATGACCGAGACTCAGCTGTGGTGATTCTTTATAATACAGGATCATTCTTCAATCCGCATTCCAAAGATGCTTACATTGACACCTTATCAACTTTTTTTACCAGCAGCGAAAAAGATTCTCTCGCTTCCCTGGCCAGAGACCTGATTGTAAACCCAGCAAAAATTAAAGGTTTTTGTACCGAGTTTGTTGGCGATTTGCAATTGTCGCTATACTACGGTGAGCAATTTAACCTAAGTTGTCATTACTCGTCAGTATGCAATTGGAGTGAGTTATCTGACAAAACAAAACTGTTTAATAATATTCTTCAAAGACGGCTAAAACCTCTTTATAACATATCAGAACAAAAACATCACAAATAACATTTCACCATTATTTTACATTGCTTTTGGCTATAAGGGTGTAAACTGTAATAAGCTTCTTACAAAAGCCATCTCTGTTTTTATCATATTTTCTTCGATATTTGATTTAGCACGTTACAAAAACTATTGCTAAACCAATTTACCTATATTTTAAATAAACCTATTATGATCGAAAACTCGCGTCGTACCTTTATCAGGCAGGCTGCTTTGGCTGGTGCAGGGGCTATTATTACCAAAAACGCCTGGAGCGCCCGCAGCTATAAACGTATTATTGGCGCTAACGACAGGGTTAGGGTGGGTGTAGTCGGCTTTTCTGACCGGCACAAAGGCTCACATATCCCAAGTTTTATGAATCACTACAAGGAACTAAATTTTGAAGTGGTTGGGGTTTCTGATATCTGGAAAAACCGTCGTGAAGAGGGCGCTGCTACCTGGAAACAGAAAATGCAGCACGATGTAAAGGCCTATCGCAACAATGAGGAATTATATGACAGTAAAACGGTTGATGCCGTATTTATCAGTACCGCCGATTTTCAACACGCGCGCCATGCTATTGAAGCTGTAAAGGCTGGCTGTGATGCCTATGTAGAAAAACCTTTTGCCGAAACCATGGAGGATAACCGGGCTGCGCTTAAAGCTATCAAGGAGTCGGGCAAAATAGTACAGATAGGTTCGCAACGCCGTAGTGGTGATAATTACCACGCTGCAAACGATTTTATCCGTTCGGGCAAATTTGGACCGATAACCATGGTTGAGCTTACCTGGAATGTAAACCAGCCTGGCAGATGGCGTAGGCCCGAACTATTGGCTACGTTAAAAGAAGAAGATACTGATTGGAAGCGCTTTATCATGAATCGGCCGTACGAGGCTTTTGATCCGCGTAAATACCTGGAATACCGTTTGTTTTGGCCATATTCGTCGGGACTGGCGGGCCAATGGATGAGCCACCAGATTGATACCGTGCATTGGTTTACTGGGCTTAAACATCCGCGGAGCGTGGTAGCTAATGGTGGTATTTACATGTGGAAAGATGGACGTAAAAACTGGGATACCATTTTGGCGGCCTTTGATTACGGTCCGCTGGATGATCCGTCTACCGGGTTTCAGGTTACTTTTGGTTCAAGGATGCACAATGGTGACGAACATCCTGCCGAAATTTATTACTCAAACGGCGGCGAGTTAAACCTGATTACCAATAAAGTATCACCCGAAGGTGGCCTTACCGAAAAGATGGCCGCCGCCATGGATATGAAACCCAACTTATTACCCGAGCTTAGCCTGGCCAATACGCAGCAGGTAGTAGCATCGGCCAATACCGGGGGCGATATCCTAACCTCAAATCACGTGCGTAACTGGATGGAATGTGTGCGCAGCCGTAAACAGCCTAATGCGCCTGTTGAAGCGGGCTACAGCCATTCTATAGCTAACATCATGACAAACGCGGCAGTACACACCGGCTACAAGGCTACGTTTGATGAAAGCACGCAAGAGGTAATGGCTAATGGTAAGGTGTTTAAATATTAATGCGGATAAACATGCTTAAAAATATTGGACTTGCTTTAATATTTGCCACCTGCGTTATGAACGTTTACGCCCAAAAAAGCGAACCGGTAAAAATAGATAAGTCGAAAACGGATAATAAAATAGAGATAACTATAGGGGGCAAGCCTTTTACTACGTTTCTGTATCCGGATAGTTTGGAGAAGCCAGTGTTATACCCCATCCGTACCGCTGATGGGATAGTAGTTACGCGTGGTTTTCCGCTTGATCCTAAACCCGGTGACCCCACAGATCACCCGCATCATATAGGGCTGTGGTTTAATTTTGAAAACCTTAACGGGCTCGACTTTTGGAACAACTCCTATGCCATTCCCAAAGAAAAAAAGAGTGCTTACGGCTGGATTCGCACAGATCGTATTCTGGAAACTAAAAGCGGCCAGGTTGGCGTGTTACGCTACCATGCCAACTGGGTAAATCAGCAAAAAGAAGTTATTTTAGAAGAAACCACCCGCTTTGAATTTAGCGGTACAGCCAACCAACGGGTTATAGACCGTGTAACCACTTTAACAGCTAATATAAGAGCAGTATTTAACGATGCCAAAGATGGTATGCTTGGCCTGCGCTTAGCGCATGAATTACAAATGCCCGCTACAGAAGATCAGAAATTTACAGACGATAAAGGAAACGTAACCATGGTAAAAGCCGGTACAGATAAGGTAGCCAATGGTAACTACCTCACCAGTGCCGGCAAAACCGGCAATGATGCCTGGAGCACACGCGGCGTATGGTGCAAAGTGTACGGCAAAATGGGAGCCGACTCTGTAAGCATCGCCATTATTGATCATCCACAAAACCCCAATTATCCAACGTTTTGGCATGCGCGCGGGTATGGCTTATTTGCCGCCAACCCATTGGGCGAAAAGATTTTTACCAATGGTAAATCGGCTAAAAACCTGCGTTTAAATAAAGGGGAATCGGTAACGTTTAGATATAGGATTGTGATTGATAATGGGGAGAAAACAACCGATGTAGCTGCGCTTAATAAGATGGCAGAGGAGTTTGCAGGGAAATGAGGGACTTTACAGGCTCGATAATTGCTGTGTTCTCTGAGATTGAAATGATAAGTCCATTGGTTTTTAAATAGTTTCTGGGCATGTATAAAGATCTCATCTATAGTTTTAAATACTTAGTTGCGATGGTTTTTTCAATTGCATCTTTTACTGGTTTGGCGCAATCTAAACAATATCTTGTTTCTAAAATGTCCATTTTTATTTCCTTAAAAAAGGATTCCGTTTTATCTCCCAAAGAGGTTTTAATCCATTTTGAGATAATTAATAAAAGTAATGTAATTCAAAAAGTATTGCTTGATAACCCTGGGTTGTTGACCTTTGGACCCTGGACTACCTCTGCTCAATTAATTGGATTGAAAAATGGTAAATCACTGCAATATTCGAGCAGATCTTCCATGAACTCTCATTTGTCGTACGAAGATGAATTACAGGGCAAATTCCGTAATTTATTTGTGGGTGGTTCTTTGGCTACTACATATAAACTGAAAGATATAGTGGCCTTTTTTAATGCTGATGAAGATCATCCTTTACCTAAAGGCTGGTATTTACTACAGCTTTTTTACGGGGATGCCGCTTCCAATAAGGTTAAATTTTATGTAACCCGGTAATATCTTGCCCCCAAACTTATTTTTATTATTTTTGCCCCAGCAAACCCAATAAGCAGCTATATGTGATCAGCAATTTCTTTCAGGAAAAATAAAGCAGGTTTATCTTTTTGATCCCTGCCATTTATTCACACTAAAAGGAATGAACTATGCTGATTCTTCAGGATATTACCTATATACACCCCAACCGGGAGCTGTTGTTTTCCGGTATCAACTTTATTGTTAATCAACAACAAAAATTAGCCCTGGTGGGCAATAACGGCGTTGGTAAATCCACACTGTTACAACTCATGGCCGGTAATCTTAAACCGGCTGCCGGGAATGTTAAGCAATCATCCAGGCCATACTATGTTCCGCAGGTTGCCGGGCAGTTTAATGACTGTACCGTGGCTGATGCATTGCTTGTTGGCGATAAGGTAAAAGCCTTAAACGATATACTCAAAGGCCAGGCTACTGAAGATAACTTTGAGATACTCAATGATGATTGGACGATAGAAGAGCGATGCACAGAAGCCTTCGCTTACTGGAACCTGGAAGGGCTAAGCCTTACCCAGGAAATAAACACTTTAAGTGGCGGGCAAAAAATGAAGGTACTGCTGGCCGGCATTCGCATTCACCAACCTGATATTGTATTACTCGACGAACCCAGCAATCACCTGGATGCCGAGAGTCGTGCAATTCTTTACAATTATATTCAAAATACCAACCATACGCTGGTTGTGGTTAGTCATGATCGGGTTTTGTTAAACCTGTTACCCTCGGTTTTTGAACTCAGCGAAAAAGGAGTAACGCTTTATGGCGGCAATTATGATTTTTACGCCGGGCAAAAGCAATTGGAAAATGCGGCCTTGCAACAGGATATTCAAAGCCAGGAAAAAGCGCTGCGAAAAGCCAAAGAGACCGAACGACAGGCGATAGAACGCCAGCAAAAATTGGATTCGCGTGGGAAAAAGAAGCAGGAAAATGCCGGCGTGGCCAGGATTATGATGAATACCTTGAGGAACAACGCCGAACAAACCAACGCCAGGTTAAAAAGCGTGCATGCCGAAAAGATTGGTGCCTTGGCACAGCAGGTAGGGGCTTTGAGGGCAAATTTGCCTGCAGCGGATAAGATGAAGATCAATATAGATCAAACTTCGCTGCATAAAGGAAAGGTTTTGATTACAGTGCAAAATGTTCAGTTTGGTTATGGGAATCAAACTTTATGGAAACAACCCCTCAATTTTCAGATTTTTAGTGGCGAACGCCTTGCAATACAAGGCGGCAATGGCTCCGGGAAAACTACGCTCATTAATTTGATTCTTGGTAAACTGCAAGCCAATGATGGTTTAATCAAAAAAGCCGAATTTAGCGCTATTTACATCGATCAGGATTATTCGTTGATAAATGGCAAGCTAAATATTTACCAACAAGCGCAGGCTTATAACTCCGGCATGTTGCAGGAGCATGATGTAAAAATCCGTCTCAATCGTTTTCTTTTTACGCCTGATGACTGGGATAAACCGTGCATAGCCCTTAGCGGCGGCGAAAAAATGAGATTAGTATTGTGTTTGCTTACCATCAGCAACCAGGCTCCGGACATGATTATTCTTGATGAACCCACCAATAACCTCGATTTACAAAACATCGAGGTACTAACCAATGCCATCAATGATTATCATGGAACGCTGATTGTTATTTCGCACGATCAATACTTTTTGCAAGAGATAGGGATTGACAAAAGCGTTGAACTAATATAATTAAATATCAATGTGATAGTAAATAACGTATTTTAAGTAGCGCCCGCTCTGTTAAGAGCCTGTTTAAAAATAAGAAAAAATAGATTGCTATTGCCTTTGAGATTCCCGGCATCTGAAGTGCAACATGGCCTGAACAAGGCGCAGACGACTCAGCCCGACGAGGCTACACCCTTTAGCCCTCTCTCCAACTTCGTTGCAAAGAGGGCTAAAAAACTTTTAAATACTCTTTGCGGCTTGCCGGGGAGAGGAGGGTGGTTCAGCGATTTTACCATACATAACGGTACTAAACCAATCAACTTTTATTTTGCTATTTATTGAAGTTATTTGCTTTGTCGTTTGATTGAATGACGGCCAGGCTATCTACCTTTATCGCGTTGAATTTTTGTACAGGGTGTTCGAATAAGTTAAGCATGCCGCTTCCCAAAAGCGAGTAGTTAAGATTTTTAATACGGTTGTTTTTCCAGATATTAACCGATGAACTGTCATTAGCGGTAATATTTAATTTATCAATACTTAGATTATTGATATCGTAGTGCCCATGACCGGCAATGGAAAGCGCTAAACTACCACTTGGCGATACATTGTTACTAATAGTCATATAAGTTGATACGGCGTTAATACTTTCTATGTTACCAGCGTTAATTTGTACCAGTTCATCCTGTAAGCCGCTTGTATTAGTGATGTCGACATCGTTCACTATTGCGACAAAAGACATAAAAAGGGTATCATTTTTTACCTTAAAATTAACGTTGTGCCGGTATTGTTCAATAATGTTAATATAGTTGCCGGTGTGTTGAATTGCAACCGGCAAGTTTCCGATATTTCCTACCGATACCCTGGGGCACCAATAAGTTTTAAACCCACGATCTACTGTACCATCAATACCCGCGACTACTACATGTTTAAAAGCGGGTAAATTTTGTTTTACAAAAGTGTTTAAAGCATCCTGCCGGTATTCTCGTATAAAAGTTTTTTTATCAAACTCGTTTTTTAGCAGCAGGTTATAAGCTAATAGCGATAACGGAATACAAGAAAAAAATATGATTAATAATTTGGTACTTGTTTTCATTTGTGGAGTGGTTTAGTTTTTTGTATTTATAAACTGTTCGTAACTGGCTTGCAGTTGGCTAACAGGAATGTTAAGCAACTGCATTTTTTTGAATAACTGTGGCAGCTCTTCGGCCATAAATTGCTCCTGCCGTGTTTTTAGAATCTTTTTCGCAGCGTTGGGTTGGGTAAAATAGCCCATGCCACGTTTGGTATAAATAATTTCATTTTGTTGCAGATATTCGTATGATCGCATTATGGTGTTGGGGTTTACCTCAAGTATAACGGCGAGTTCACGTACAGAGGGGATCTTTTCATCTTCCCTCCATTGCTCAAGTTGTATTTTATCGCACACATAATCTGCTATTTGCAGGTATATGGCTTGTGTGTTGTTGAAATCCATAGTTATTGATTTACAATTGTTTTTCTCTAAGCTTAAGCCAGGTAATTAGCCACAAAAATGGTATTCCAAGATAAAGCAACATTAAAAACGGCATATTATATGGGTGATGTATTTTGGTTTGAGACGCTGAGTAACCAATGCCGTCAAGGTTTTTTTTGTCATTCCAGTAGCCAAAGGCAATGTCGTCATAAGGTGCCGCGTCAACATTCGGCTTAACAAAATGCCCCTTTACAATATCCTTGTGGATAACGGCGCCGGCATTATTAAAATAAATTTCTTGCACATTAGCGTCGAAACCCGATTTAACTTCGGTATCAATCATCGACTTTATCAAAATTGAATTAATTACGCGCGCGCCAAAAAATATAGATATTACTAATACCAATGATTTAATAAATGCGTAGCGCTTAAACAACACTGATCCTAAAAGCGCCATCGTTTGCATCACAAAATAGGTGACAATAAGCTCACCGGTATTGCTATCGTCGCTTAAATTATATAACCGGTTGGGGCGATAATATAATTCGTTATGTTTTACGTGGATATCTAAGTAATGCCCAAATACAATCAGCGGGTAAACAATCAGGAAGTAAGTTATTGGAAAAATTAACAAACTATATATAAAAGCCATAACGAATTTTTCCAATGCCGAGGCCGGTAATGTGAGAGCCTGTATGCCTTTTATCTTTTCATTAAATTGACTTAATATAGTTGAGGCGAAAACTGCACCAGATGCTGTTGATCCTACATATAAAATAAGTTGTTGTGTTGATGTATCTAAGCCTCTTAATGAAAGTATATTAAATAAAATTATCGCGGCCATAATGCCGGCTGTGGCCAATAACCCCAAAATGTACAATTGCTGATTTTCGACCCATTGTTTACGGGTAAGCAGCCATATTCTGTGTATTGAAAATTGCATATTGTTATTAATTAAATTGTGAAAGGATTTGTTGCTTCTCTGTGAGTACTGCATTAAAAAATATTTCCATATCCATGCGTGAAGGTTCCTGTTTATGATTTATGGCTACTACTGCATAGCCTTTTAATGCCCCTTCGCTATAAATAACAGCTGCTATTTCATCAAGACTCATAACCTGTTTAAAGGCCAGTTTATCTGTTATGCGGTCTACAGGTTCATGCAGAATGATTTTGTTATCTTCCAGTATTAATACAAAATCAATCAAGCTATCTAAATCTTTTACCTGGTGTGTGCTGATAATGATCAGTTGATCTTCTTTAATTACACCTGCTATTATTTTTCGGAATTGTTTTTTCGACGGAATATCCAGGCCGTTTGTTGGCTCATCCATTAAGAGCACCTTTGCCTGGGTAGCCAAAGCAAAGCTGATCATCACTTTCTTTTTTTGACCGTAGCTCATGTTTTGTAGTTTGTTTTCTTTGGGGACTTCAAATTCTTTTAAAAATTTAAAAAACATGTCGCGGCTAAATTCGGGGTAGAAAGGGGCGTAGATATCGAGGTAGCTTTTTATTGATACATTGGGCAGGTAAATTTCTTCGGGTAATAAGAAAACGTTTTGTAAAAACTCTGGCGAACGGCGCGCGGGAATTTTACCTGCTACCTGGCAAGTACCTGTGTTAGGAAATAATAGGCCGCATATGTTATGTAGCAGGCTTGATTTGCCAGCACCATTACGGCCAAGTAAACCATAAATGTGCCCAGGCTTAATGTGCAGATTAAGGTTTTCAAGTACCATCTGCTTTTTGTGGTATCCAAAGGTAAGGTTTTCAATATTAATCATGTTGGGTTTGTGTTTTAGTGTACTACTAAAATAGTACACTACAATAGTAGGTAGTTTATTTTGCAAATCCAAATAGTTGAGATAAATTATTTTAGAAAGAAGTGGGGCTGACGACCATTATTGATTTTTATCCATAAAAAAAGGTTACCAGACTATGCTGGTAACCCTTTTCCTACTATAGGAACAATCGTTTTCTATTGTTCCAGAACTGTGATTTTTAGTGACGATTTATTTTGTCCGTCATGATAAATGCGATGGGTAGCTTTTTGGAAATCGGCATCGGTTGCCTGGTATATATCTACAAATTTTTGCGGGTTACGGTCAACCAGCGGGAACCATGAGTTTTGTACCTGAATCATAATACGGTGTCCTTTTCTAAAAGTATGGCCAACGTCGGGCAGGGCGTATTTAATTTCGGTAACCTTGCCTGGCTCAAATGCTTCTGGTTTCTCAAATGAATTACGGAAGCGTCCCCTGAAAACTTCTCCACGAATTAGCATCTGGTAGCCGCTAAGTGTAACGTTTTTAGGATTGGGAATAGGGTTGGGGTAATTATCCGGGAAAACATCAATCAATTTTACCACGTAATCTGCATCCGTACCTGTGGTTGATGCAAATAAATCGGCCATTAGCGGGCCGGTAAGAGTCATGTCTTCAGTTAAAGTATCAGTTTGATAAACCTTTACATCGGGCCTACGGGCGGCAAAACGCTGATCATCTAACATGTACTCTCTTGTACGGCCTTTTTGGATACCGTCCTGGTAAGGCACCGGCGTGTTAGGATCGCTTACATACTCATCAAAGCTATTGGTAACTGTGGCCGGGGTGAAAGAAAGTTTACCATCCGGCTGAAAGTAAAGCGTTTTTTCGGTAGTGTTTTTTGGAGGCCAGGTTTCAAATTTATGCCATTGGTTGCTACCGGTTATAAATATAGATGCTTCGGGCAAATCCATTGCACCTTCATCTTTCAGATAGTAGTTAAAGAAGGGTAACTCAATGTTTTCACGGAACCACGCGCTGGTGTTCGAGCCAAAGTTTTGATCGGCAAATAGGGTAGCATCCTTGCTTTCCCAGCCACCGTGAAACCATGGCCCCATTACCAACATGTTTTTATGAGTTTGTGGGTTCTGTTTTTCTAAAGCGTCGTAAACATGCAATGCACCAAAGCAATCCTCGGCGTCAAAAAAACCACCAACTGTCATGGTAGCCGGTTTGATGTTAACCAAATGCGGGCGAATGTTCATCGCCTTCCAAAATTCGTCATAATTGGGGTGCGACATTAAATCGTTCCAGAATTTGACAGAGTCGCCCATGTACTTCTTTTTGAAGTTGGGCAAGGCACCCATCTCCAGGTAAAATTTGTAATTATCTTTAAATGATACCTTAATGCCGGTTTTGAAGTCCTTTGGCATTAGGGGTTTAGGGCGTGGCACGCCAAAGCTGGTATAAAAATTAAAAGCATCCATCATCATAAAAGCGCCGTTGTGGTGAAAGTCGTCGCCTAAAAACCAATCGGTAACCGGGGCCTGTGGCGAAACCGCTTTTAAAGCCGGATGCGCGTTAGGTAACGATGCTGATGAATAAAAGCCAGGATAGGAGATACCCTCAATACCCACGCGACCATTATTATTAGGCAGGTTTTTTACCAGCCAATCAATGGTATCATAGGTATCAGTGCTTTCATCAATATCGGTTTTACTTTTTTTCTTGTCTATGATAGGGCGAACGTCAACATAATCGCCTTCGCTCATCCATTTTCCGCGTACATCCTGGTAAACAAATATGAAACCCGCCCGCGCAAACAACATGTTTTGGCCAAGTGTGCGCCTATACTCGTTTTCGCCATAAGGAGATACCGTGTAAGGCGTACGGGTCATCATAATAGGATACTTTTTGGATTGATCTTTGGGCAGGTAAATGGAAGTGAACAACTTTTTACCATCGCGCATGGTAATGTACTTTTCCATTTTGGTGTAGTTTTGCCTGATATAGGTGGAGTCTTCAGACGTTTGGGCGCTTGCGAGTGAACACCACATAGCAAGCCCTAAAAAGAGTAGCATTTGTTTCATAAGTAAATCAGTCAATTAATTAGATGGCAATTTAATAAATAAATGCCGCTTGGAGTAATTAATTGGTTGATTGAGTTGGGGGAATTGGATTTAGTTGATTGAGTTGATTAGATATCCTTTTCTTATTTTTTTTTTAATTAATAAAACAAAGTATCTGTCAATTGCCTTCCAACCTAATCAACCTAATCAACCTAATCAACCTAATCAACCTAATCAACCTAATCAACCTAATCAACCTAATCAACCTAATCA